>NZ_NCEN01000009.1 GCF_002280675.1 Novosphingobium sp. 32-60-15
CCACACACGCTACGACCGCTGCGCCCACACATTCATGTCCGCTATCTGCATCGCCGCAATCGTCATCTTCTGGCTGCCGCAATGAGTCCTGAGCCTAGAGCAATTTTCAGCCCACCCAATCCGCAACAGCTTGCGCCACCACATTGGCAGCCTCGTTCAAGGCCGGGCCGACATACTTTGCGTCGGCCGCTGTAACCGGCACCACGCTTTCAAAGCGGCGGGTTTCGATATTGCCGCCAGCTTGTTTCACCGCATCATAGCGCACCACGACTGAGCCGGTGCGCACATCATAACCCATGTCCAGCAAGCGCCCAGAAAGCTGCGGGCCGCTGAAACCCGGATCATTTTCGATCACAAGACGCGCGCCCTTGGCGCGGATCGTTTCGGCCAGCAGTCGCTGGAAAAGCCGCGAGGGACGTTCAACCCACATCGCCTCTTTCAGATAGGCCACGTTGGCATCGTCAATCTGCACGGGCACGCGGGTGACGCCAAGCCGCGCATCGACTGACGGTTCCAGCACAATCAAAGCCGTTTCCGCAGTCCCGCTCGCGGTGGCACCGGCGGCAGGTCCGTTGGTCGGGCGCAGCGAAAGCAAAGTGTCGGGCGTTTTGGCACCGAAGCTGACGCAGCCTGCCAGCGCGGCAGACAGGCCCAACATAATCAGGGTTTTGGCGTACATGCGTCTCGCCTCCTTAGTTCTTGTAATCAGGCAGTTTGGGGCCACCGACAATTCCGCCAATGCCATCATTATTGATACGGTCCGTCACCTCGCGCAGCGACTTGGTGGTCGCTTGCAGATCACGAATGGCAGCTTCTGCAGCAGGCAAGGTGCGCTCGTTCAATTGGCGGGCGGCGGGGCGCGCTTCGCCCAATGTCGCTTGCAGCTCGTTGGCCGCGCCTTCTGCGGATTTCAGCGTCTGGCGCAATTGCTTGGCAATGCCGTTGCCTTCATCATTGATCATCGCATCGGCAGAATTCGTCAGCTTTTCAAAGCTTGCCAACGAATAATTGGCTTGCCGCAGAGTGGCTTGCAATTCGGCCAGTGTCCGTTTGATGTCAGGCGAGGCCTCTGCCAGATTGCCGCTCAACCGGTCCGTGTTGGTCAGGATGTTCTCGAACGACTTCTGGTTCTTGTCCGAAAGCACCATCGTCAACCGTTCAGTCAGCGTGGCCAGACGCTCCAGCAGCAGCGGCGCGTTTGACAGAATCTCGCCAAGGCCGGAACGCTTGGTCGGGATCACGGGAACGCCTTCAGGGCATGTCGCGCGCGTGTTCTGTTCGGGGCACTCGATTGGCGGGGCGCCCTTGTGTGCGCCCGAAAGCTGGATGGTGGAAACGCCGGTGAAGCTGCCTTGCAAGCTGGCGGTGGTGCCCTGCAGGATCGGAACTTTGCGATCAACCGCAATGCGCACGCGCACGAATTCGGGATCGCGCTCCCACAATTCGATGTCTTTCACCTGGCCAAACGGCACACCCGAAAATGACACCTCAGACCCTTTGGCAAGGCCATCGACTGATTGCTTGAAGAAAATGTCGTACTCGTTCAACTCGCCCTGATTGAGGCGCGCGATCCAGATGGTCAGCATGGCGGCTGCGCCCAGCAATGCCAGAGTGACCAGACCGACCCAGATGTGGTTTGCCCGCGTTTCCATGGCCTGTCCTTATGCCTCGCCCGTTGCTGGCGAATTTTGCGGTGGAGCGTTCTGTCCCTCCACATCGGCGCGCACAGCATCATGCCGCGCCTGCGAATCTTGTGCTGCCCGCCCGCGCGGGCCGTTGAAGTATTCCTGAATCCACGGATGATCGAGCGCCAGCAATTCAGGAATGGTGCCCACCGCAATCACTTTACGGTCGGCAATCACTGCCACCCGGTCGCAAATCTCGTACAAAGTATCAAGATCATGCGTGATCAGGAACACGGTAAGGCCCAGCGTCTGCTGCAATTGCATGATCAACTGGTCGAACGCCGCCGCGCCAATAGGATCAAGCCCCGCCGTCGGTTCATCCAGAAACAGCAGTTCGGGATCAAGCGACAAGGCCCGCGCCAGTCCGGCGCGTTTGCGCATGCCGCCTGAAAGTTCGGACGGATACTTGCTCGTTGCCTCGGCTGGCAGGCCTGAAAGTAGCACTTTGTATCGCGCAATTTCATGACGCAATTCGTTGCTGATTTCAGGATAGAATTCGCGCAACGGCACTTCGACATTTTCGGCTACGGTCAGCGTAGAGAATAGCGCCCCGCCTTGGAACAGCACGCCCCAACGGCTGCGGATATCGATATCGGCATCGTCACGCGCATCGGTGATGGATTGGCCAAGCACCTCCACATCACCCGATTCGGGTGTTTGCAGGCCGATGATCGTGCGCATCAGCACCGATTTACCCGTACCCGATCCCCCGACCACCCCAATGATCTCACCCTTGCGGACGTCCAGATCAAGACCATCGTGAATGACGTGTTCGCCAAACACATTGCGGATACCGCGCACACGGATGGGGAATTCGCCCTCAAACGCTGCGGCCATTTCGGGCAAGTCCGCTGCGACCGGAGTAATGGTTTCAGCTTGCGCCATCAGCCCCACCCGATTTCGGTAAAGAAGATGGCGAAAAATGCATCAAGCACGATCACCGTAAAGATCGCCATGACTACCGCAGCCGTCGTGCGGGCGCCGACTTCCTCGGCATTGTTCTTCACCTGCATGCCCTGATAACACCCGGCCAAAGCTACAATCAGGCCGAACACCGGCGCTTTGGTAAGGCCCACCCACACATCGTGCAGGGGCACGACTTCCTGAATGCGCGCAAGGAATGTGAAGAACGGAATGCCCAGCGTGGCCGTGGACAAGAACGCGCCACCCACAATGCCAAGGAACGCTGAATAAAAGCCGAGCAACGGCATCATGATCATCGTTGCCAGAATGCGCGGCACGACCAGCGCTTCCATGGGCGAGACGCCAATGGTGCGCATGGCATCGACCTCTTCGGTCAATTTCATCGTACCAAGCTGTGCGGCAAAGGCCGAGCCTGAACGCCCCGCGACCATGATCGCCGTCATTAGCACACCCAATTCACGCAAGGTCAGGCGGCCGACAAGGTTGACCGTATAAATCTCGGCCCCGAATTGCCGCAACTGGACCGCGCCTTGCTGCGCAATGACGATGCCGACAAGGAAGCTCATCAAACCGATGATCGCCAGCGAATTGACGCCGACCAATTCCATCTGGTGGACCAGCGCCTTGATCCGGAACCGCGACGGGTGCCGCGCCAAAGTGCCGACCGATAATATGATCTGGCCCAGAAAGCCGATGACCTGAAGGAAACCCCGGCCCAGCCCGATCATCACATCGCCGACATGTTCGGGAACGCGCTGGAACAAGGGCAAACGCGGTGCGCGGATCGAATGCGCGTTGGAATCGGCTTTGCTGATGGCGTCGATCAGTTTTTGCGGCCCGGCTTTGCAGCCTATGATCTCGGCGCCGGTATCGCGGGACAAGCGCCAGACCGTCCACGCGCCGACCGTATCCATCACCGTGACAGCAGAAACATCGATCTTCGTCAAGGAATCATCGAAATCGCGCAAGTTTCGGTCAGTCGGCCCGAGCGACGACACAGTCATAGGCCCGCTAAAAGCGAGCACAGCCCCTTGGTCCCCGGACCCGGGCGTAAGTTGAAAGTCGGTCAGTGCCCGCATGTTGTGCGCTTCATGCGGTAATTCTGGCGGGGCGACAAGTGCAACACATACGCCGTAACGCGGGAACTTCGGCAAAGGTTCCGGATTATGGCCGCTTGCATGCTTGCAGCGCGGCCTGTGCAATGGCAAGGCGCGGCCCCATGAGCGCACAAAATCCCGCAGAACTCGCCAAGAC
The DNA here is from genome assembly GCF_002280675.1 of Novosphingobium sp. 32-60-15. Classification (GTDB taxonomy): domain Bacteria; phylum Pseudomonadota; class Alphaproteobacteria; order Sphingomonadales; family Sphingomonadaceae; genus Novosphingobium. Next base: position 3,864 of record NZ_NCEN01000009.1, read on the forward strand.
TTTTGAGCCAGCAGGCCTTGAGGCCAAGTGGTATGCCCACTGGGAGCAGAACAACCTGTTCCGCCCCGAGCGGCCTGACGCGGCACCCTATACCATCGTAAACCCGCCGCCGAACGTGACCGGCAGCCTCCACATCGGCCACGCGCTGGATAACACGCTGCAAGACGTGATGATCCGATATGAGCGGTTGCGCGGCAAGGATGCCCTGTGGGTGGTTGGCATGGACCACGCCGGGATTGCCACGCAAATGGTGGTCGAACGCCAGATGGAGACCAAGGGCGACAAGCGCTCAAACTACACGCGCGATCAGTTCATCGACAAAGTCTGGGAGTGGAAGGCGGAGTCCGGCGGGACGATCACCGGCCAGTTGCGCCGTCTGGGCTGCTCGATGGACTGGAGCCGCGAGCAGTTCACGATGGACCCGCACTTCACCAAGGCTGTGGTCAAGGTGTTCGTGGAACTGCACAAGCAGGGCCTGATCTATCGCGACAAGCGTCTGGTCAATTGGGACCCCAAGCTGAAAACCGCGATTTCGGACCTTGAAGTGGAAACCCGCGAGACGCAGGGCGGCTTCTGGCACTTCAAATACCCGCTGGCTGACGGCGTGATTCGCGATGATGGGCTGGACTATATCGAGGTTGCCACGACGCGGCCTGAAACGATGCTGGCCGACATGTGCGTTGCCGTGCATCCCGATGATGCGCGCTACAAGTCTGTCATCGGCAAGGAAATCCTCCAGCCTTTGACAGGCCGCCGCTTCCGCATTGTGGCCGATGAACATGCCGATCCGGAACTGGGCAGCGGCGCGGTGAAGATCACGCCGGGGCATGACTTTAACGACTTTGAAGTGGGCAAACGCGCCGGAATCAAGGCCGCCGACATGCTCAACATGTTCGATGCCGAAGCGAAGGTCGTGCAGACCGAGGATGGGCTGGTCCCCCCCGAGTTCCTAGGGCTGGATCGGTTCGATGCGCGCAAGCTTGTCGTCGAACGGATGAAGGAAGCAGGCTTCCTGATCCCGCACGTGACCAAGGACAAAGAAGGCAACGAAATCGCGGCCGACTGCGAGCCCCGTACCATCCAGACGCCGTTTGGCGACCGTGGCGGCGTGGTGATTGAACCGTGGCTGACCGACCAGTGGTACGTCGATGCCGCTGAACTCTCAAAAGCGCCGATGGAAGCGGTGCGTTCGGGCGCCATCGAGATAGTGCCCAAGACGTGGGAAAAGACCTTCTTCAACTGGATGGAAAACATTCAGCCTTGGTGCGTCTCACGGCAATTGTGGTGGGGCCATCGAATCCCCGCTTGGTATGGGCAAAAAATCAAACCGGATGGACCGAATGATGTCGGAAAATCTGAACTCGAATTGTCACTTGAAGAAGTTGCCTTCGTCGCTGAGGACGAAAGCCACCTGCTTAAAAAGGTCCGGGAATACTACGACCAACCCGAGGCCGACCTATTCATCCACGACACGATGGAAGCTTATCTAGAGTGGGACTCTGCTCTAACCAGTGGAATTTCCGACGACCTACTGCATCGTGATAAAATTCACCTCTATAGAGAGGAAGACGTCCTCGACACATGGTTTTCCTCCGCCCTTTGGCCCTTCGCCACGCTTGGCTGGCCAGACGCTGACGCGCCGCTGCTCAAGAAGCACTACCCCAACGACCTGCTCGTTTCGGGCTTTGACATCCTGTTCTTCTGGGATGCGCGCATGGCCATGCAGGGCCTGCACTTCATGAAGGAAGTGCCGTGGAAGAAGCTTTACCTGCACGGTCTTGTCCGCGCAGCCGATGGCGCGAAGATGTCGAAGTCCAAAGGCAACGTGGTTGATCCGCTGCTGCTGATCGACAAATACGGCGCTGATGCGCTGCGCTTTTTTATGTGCGCGATGGAAAGCCAGGGCCGCGACGTGAAGATGGATGAGCGCCGCGTCGAGGGCTATCGCAACTTCGCAACGAAGCTGTGGAACGCCGCGCGGTTCTGCCAGAGCAATGGCATCACCGGCAGCACATCGGTTGCCGCGCCTGCTGCCACCAGCGCGGTGAACAAGTGGATCATCGGCGAGGTGGTGGAAACGCTGGCTACGCTCGATCAGGCGATGGCCGATCTGCGCTTCGATGCGGCGGCCAACACCGTCTACCACTTCGTCTGGGACCAGTTCTGCGATTGGTACATCGAACTGGTGAAAGGCAATTTCGACGACGAAACCAAGGCAGTCGCCGGTTGGGTACTCGACCAGATCCTCGTCATGCTCCACCCGTTCATGCCGTTCGTCACCGAAGAATTGTGGCATGCGCTGGGGGATCGTGAGGGCGAATTGATCGTAGCCGCATGGCCCGCGCCAGACGCAGCGGTTGATGCAGCGGCCAAGCGCGAGGTGGAATGGCTGATCGCGCTGGTTTCAGCCCTGCGCACCGCCAAGAACGAACTGGGCATTGCGCCGGGCGCGCGGCTGGAGGCGTACTTGCCTGACCCTTCGCCCGCCACACGGGCTATCATCGACGCTAACCCCGCTGTGATCGAGCGCCTCGCCCGCTTGACGGCCATCCGCTTTGAAGTCGCACCTGCGGGCGCGGCCATGCAGATCGGTGCAGGCGACGCGAACCTGATCGTCCCGCTTGAAGGCGTGATCGACATCGCGGCCGAAAAGGCACGTCTGGAAAAGGCGCTGGCGGTTTCACAGAAGGAAGCCAAGTCCCTCGAAGGGCGGCTTTCGAACGCCTCTTTCGTGGAAAAAGCCAAGCCCGAAGCGGTTGAAAAGGCCCGCGCGGATCATGCCATGCACGCCGCCGAGGCCGAGCGTCTGGCCGCAGCGTTAAAGCGGTTGGGGTAATGGGAAAGGTCCTGTTCGTGTCGAGCGTAGTCGAGACACCTAGCGCCCTGTGTCTTGACTACGCTCGACACGAACGGGCCTTGCTGTGCTAACACTTGCCACCGTAAACCCCGGTGAGCCGGAGATTTTTTCGTCGCTCCAAGGCGAAGGGCCATCGATGGGCCGACCATCGATCTTTGTGCGGCTGTCGCGCTGCAATCTGGCGTGCAGATGGTGCGATACGGCCTATACGTGGCGTTTCAGCGGCGATAACCGCCCACACCGCGATGAAGTGGCGTTCGAGCGAGAGGACAATCAACTTTCGCTGGACGAGGCCGACATTGCCGCGCTGATCCTTGCCCATTCAGAAGACCGGTTGGTCATCACCGGGGGCGAACCGCTGTTACAAGGCGCGGCTTTGGCGAAACTGGTTGTACTGTTGAAAGACGCGCGCCCAACGCTGCACATCGAGGTGGAAACCAACGGGACGGTTGCGCCGCACCCTTCGCTTGATGGCCTGATTGACCAGTACAACGTCAGCCCCAAGCTGGCGCATTCAGGCAATGCGGCTGATCTTGCACTGATCCCGGAGCGGCTGGGAGCGTGGGCGACGGACCCGCGCGCCTGGTTCAAATTCGTGGTATCAACACCGGCAGACCTGGCCGAGATCGACAGCCTGCAACACCGTTATGGCATTGCAGCGGATCATCTTTTCGTCATGCCAGAGGGAACGGCCAGCGGCGTGTTGCGCGAACGGTCACGCTGGTTGGCCGAAGAGGCGCTTGAGCGCGGTTGGCGCTTCACCGACCGCCTGCATATCCATTTGTACGGGGATACGCGGGGAACTTGAGCGGCTGAATTGACAGGCCCTCCCCCAGCCCCTCCCGTAAACGGGAGGGGGAAGTTTTCATCAGAACGGGATGTCATCGTCCAGATCATCGCCGAAGCCGCCGCCTGCGGGCGCGCCGCTGCCGCCAAAGCCGCCTGATGACCCGCCGCCGCCGCCTTGATTCCAGCCGCCACCACTGCCGCCGCGCGAACCACCGCCCGAAGATCCGCCTTCGTTGTAGCCGCCTGAACGGCCACCACCGCCACCGCCGCCTGCACCGGGCGCCCCATCAAGCATGGTCAGCACGCCGCCGCCCATGCCGACCGTGATTTCCGTATTGTAACGGTCATTGCCGCTCTGGTCCTGCCACTTGCGCGTGCGCAGGCTGCCTTCGATATAGACCTTGCTGCCCTTTTTCAGATAGCGTTCCGCCACGCCGACAAGCCCATCGGACTGGAGCACGACCGTGTGCCATTCGGTGCGCTCTTTCTTTTCACCGGTGGCCTTGTCCTTCCAGCTTTCGCTGGTGGCGATGCGCAGATTGCAAATGCGCCCGCCGTTCTGGAAGCTCTTGACCTCTGGGTCCTGGCCCAAATTGCCAACGATGATGACCTTGTTGACGCTGCCTGCCATCGAATCATGTCCCTTTGAATTTGACCGCTTGCCTAGCGCATCGGTGCGGGGTGGCGCGAGTCAGGCGACCGTATTTCCCACAGGGCAGAGCGCGCTACCCCAGCCCCAAAGCGGTCGCGGTCCAGAATGTGGCGAACGACGCGAGGTAAGCCAGCGCGAACAGGTACGCGAGCATGAACGCGGGCCACTTCCAGCCATTGGTTTCCCGCCGCGCAACCGCGATAGTCGAAAGGCACTGCGGCGCAAATACGAACCACGCGAGGAACGACAGCGCCATCGACAAGGTCCAACGCGACTTCAATTGATCGCCCAGCGCCATGGCCTGCGCGTCCTCATCATCGCTGGCACTAACCGCATATGTGGTGGCTAGCGAGCTGACCGCCACTTCACGCGCGGCCATGGCAGGGATGATCGCAAGGCTCATGTCGCGGTTGAAACCGATGGGTTCGAGTACGACGGCAAGACCGTTGGCGAGCGTTCCGGCGACCGAGGCGTTGATCTGGTCCTGCCCCGGTTCGGCGCGCGGGAAGTTGAGCAAAATCCACAGCGCGATGGTGACGGTAAAGATCATCGTCCCTGCACGGCGCAGGAAAATCCACGCGCGCTGCCACAGGCCGATGGCCAGGTCCTTGACCGTGGGCAGCTGATACTTGGGCAGTTCCATGATGAAGCCCGATGCCGCGCCCTTGGTTACCGAGCGGCGCAGGACCAGCGCGACCAGCATCGCGCCGACAATCCCGGCGACATAAAGCGCGAACAGCACCAATCCTTGCAGGCCGATGCCGGGGCCGACCTTATTATTGGGAATGAACGCGGCGATGATCACCGCATAGACCGGAAGCCGCGCCGAACAGGTCATCATCGGCGCGATCAGGATCGTGGTCAGCCGGTCTTTGGGATCGGTGATGGAACGCGTGGCCATGATGCCGGGAATGGCGCAGGCAAAGCTGGATAGCAGCGGGATGAAGCTGCGGCCCGATAGGCCAACGCCGGCCATCATACGGTCCATCAGGAAGGCCGCGCGCGCCATATAACCCGTGGCCTCCATCGTCAGGATGAAGAAGAACAGGATCACGATTTGCGGAAGGAACACCACGACCGATCCGACGCCCGCGATGATCCCGTCGGTGATCAGATCACGAAACAGACTGTCGGGAAGCGTGGCCTTCACCGCATCGCCAAGGCCTCCAACAACCGCTTCCAAGCCATCGGCAAAGGGCGTAGCCCATGTAAACACCGCCTGAAACACCACAAACAGCAGCGCAAACAGGATCGGCGGCCCGGCCCACGGGTGCAACAGCGCCTTATCCAGCCTGGCATGGATGCGGTGCTTGGCCGTTTCCGAAATGATCGCTGCATTGGCAATTTCGTGTGCCAGCATGCGCCGTTCGGGCAGAGTGACGTGCGGGCGCGGATTGGCTTCGTGGGCCTGTGCGCGGTCGCGTGCCTCGCCAATCGCAGCGGTAAGTTCAGCCAGCCCCCGACGGCGCACGGCGACTGTGGCGAAAACCGGCACACCCAACGCGGTTTCCAGCGCGGCCGGATCAATCACCAAACCATCGCGCTCTGCCAGATCGACCATGTTGAGTGCCACCACGGTAGGGCGGCCAAGTTCGATCACTTCCTGCGCAAAAACCAGATGCTGTTCGAGGTTCGAGCTATCGAGCACCAGCACGATCACATCGGGCTGGGCCTGGCCGGTCTGTTCCCCCATGATGACCTTGCGGGTCACTTCTTCATCCGGGCTGGTGGAACCCAAACCATAGGATCCGGGCAGATCAACCAGTTCCACCGGTTCGCCCGTTGGCAAAATCAACCGGCCAGCTTTGCGCTCAACGGTGACGCCAGGGTAATTGGCAATCTTCTGGCGCGCGCCAGTCAACGCATTGAAAAGCGCGCTTTTGCCTGCATTGGGGTTGCCAACAAGGGCTGCGACAATTGGCATACGGCTCATGCGCGGGCCGATTCGATAATAGGCTCAACAATCATGGCGCGGGCATGCACGCGACGCAGCGCAACCGTCATGCGGCCAATTTCCACCGCCAATGGATCACGCCCTGCGAACACCCCGCGATAGGCAAGCGTCACCCGCGCACCTGCATCAAGGCCAAGTGCCTGCAATCGCTGCGCTTCTTCAGCAACCAGCGCAGACCAGTCAACAGACGCGATTCGCGCGGGCGTGCCAAGGGGGAGTTGATCAAGTGTCACGCCCTTGCGCTGCCATAGCGCGGGGGACTTTGCAAGTCATTCGCAATAGAATTGCGCTAGATCAAAAATGAAGAGTGTTTCGCGCAGAGACGCAGAGGAAGTAGAGAGCGCGGGGATGTTGCTTTGGGCTGATAAGCCCCTACACTTCGGCAGCCGTCGTACTTACCCCAAGTGACGGTCGAAAGGCGGTCCTGCCGCAAGCGCTACCCCTTTGCGCCCTCCGCATCCTCGGCGTCCCTGCGCGAAACCCTTTTTCACGCAGCAGGGTAGCGCAACCGCCCGAGCAGCCGCGTGAACGAGAACGTCTCTTCATCGCTCCGCTTGGTCCACTTGGCCTTCGCTTTTTCAAACTTCATCACGCCATCAATCCGGCGATCAAGGAAAGCCCGGGCATCGGCGTGGTCATCGCTGCTATCGCTGGCAAAAACCGAGAGCGTGGCAGCATAAATAGCGCCCAAAGTCAGGCGCTTGGTATAGTGGTTGTAATCAGTGGCGGTATCGCCTGCCAGCCGCCACATCTTGTCGGCGCTGGACCAGCCAAGGCGTGCTGCCACGGCCACGTTTTGCGGCATGGCCATGATCGCCATGGCGCGGCGCAGCGCTTCTTCCTTGCCAAGCTGCGCATCAAGCCGGAATTGCACAAGACGGCGGATACGTTCACGGATCGGCAGGTTGGAAAGCTGCACTTGCGGCAGTTGTTCAGCCATATCGGCATCGATCCGCGCAATCCATGCGGTGATCATCGCCATAGCACCGCCATCAAAGGCAAACCTGGCGAGGGCGGGATCAACCCCTTCTGCCGCAGCAGCAGCCGCAACGGCGGCATCGGTCCAGCCATCAAACACCGCCGCTTCGGCGATGGCAGGAGCGAGACGGAGGCGAAGCGCATCAAGGCTTTGATCATCAGTCATATCAATGTGCCAAAATCAGAAGGAGGGGCCGTAGGTCTTCTTAGGTCCAGCGCCCTTTGCCTCTTTCGAAGCGCGTTCGATTTCGCCGAACACGGCGCTGTTTTTGCCTTCAAGTTCTGCATAATCGCGCGCGGACCGGCCTGAATTGTCAGGCCTGTCAGGATTCGCACCCGCTTTGATCAACAGGCGAACCAGCGCCAGATCGCGGCGGTGAACGGCGCTGATCAGCGGGGTTTCACCGGTGTTGTTGGCATCTTCCACCCGCGCGCCAGATTTGATCAGTTCATCAACGCCTTCGATAAAGCCAAGCTCGCAAGCCTGGACCAGAGGCGACATGCCCTTGTTATCACGCACGTTCACGTTCGCGCCCTTGGCGATAAGGAATTGAATCCACACGAGATCACGACGCGCTACCACGATGTGCAGCGCAGATTGTCCGGTGGTGTAATCTTTGGTGTTGATAATCTGGGTACCGGGCTCGTTCAAAGCCTCGGTCACCTTATCGCCTTCCTTCTTGCGGACGGCTTCAAGGAACTTGTAACTGTCGGAAAACTGGGCCTGCGCAGGGATAGATATCGCAGCGGCAAGCAAGACCGCCAGAATGGCCAGTGGCCTGCGCATGATCGACAGCATCAATTCCTCCTGTTGCAAGCCCATGCCCTGTTGGACAAGACGGACTAGCCTCTTGCAAGCACACGGTTAGCAGAGCATGAACCGCCACGCTATGGCCCACAAACTCCGATCCCTTTTCACAGCCCTTGCGGCAACCTGCACTTTCGCGCTTTCTGCATGTGGCGGGGGTGCGCCGAGCGAGAGCCCGCCGCTGGAAGGCGCGGCCATTGGTGGCGATTTCACGTTGACGGGCAAGGACGGCAAGCCTGTCCGTTATGCTGATTTCAACGGAAAATATCGCATCGTCTATTTCGGCTACACGTTTTGCCCAGACGTTTGCCCGCTGGATTTGCAGAACATCGCGCAAGGGCTGAAGCTTTTTGCCAAGGATCATGCCGAAGCTGCGGCAAAGGTACAGCCGATCTTCATCACGATTGATCCTGCGCGCGATACACCTGAAGTTGTGGGGAAATATGCCGCAAACTTCGGGCCCTCGGTGATCGGACTCACCGGATCACCCGAACAGATTGCGACCGTGGCCAAGCAGTGGGCGGTGTTTTTTGGCAAACGTGATGGAGGAGCACCCAGGGATTACCTTATGGACCACAGCCGTGCTGCCTATCTGATGGGGCCGAAGGGTGAGCCGATTGCCTTGTTGCCTGCCGAGAAGGATGCAAAGGCCGTGGCGGCTGAACTTGCAAAATGGGTGCATTAACAACGCGATGAGCGCAGACGAGTTCTGGAAACGTCCGATCGAGACTCTCAACCGCGAACAGTGGGAAGCCCTGTGCGACGGGTGCGGCAAGTGCTGCCTGCACAAGTTGGAAGATGATCTTACCGGCGAGGTTTATCACACCAACGTTTCTTGCCGCCTGCTGGATTTGAAAACCGGGCGTTGCAGCGATTACAAGCATCGCCGCGTCTATGTGCCCGATTGCCTGCGGCTGACGCCCAAGCTGGCGCGGGATTTGCCATGGCTGCCAGATACTTGCGCCTATCGTCTGCGCGCGGATGGTGATCCCCTGCCCGATTGGCATTACCTGATTTGCGGCGACCGCGAGGCGGTGCATGCGGCGGGGCAATCCGTGCGCGGCAAGGCGATTAGCGAGACGGTTTCGGGGCCGCTAGAGGAGCATGTTGTTCCGGCGGATTACTTTGATAACAAAGGCAAAACCGGTGCTTGATTGGCTGCGCCGCGCAGATACGCGGGCCAAGGAGACACCGGCACCGCGCAAAGTTGCGCCCCGCGTAATCGTGGTGGGTGAGCGAGAATTGCCGCTTGTTATCAAGAAGTTAGGCCATGCCCGGCGGATGACATTACGGCTTGCGCCCGATGGCAGCGAGGCGCGCGTTTCCATTCCGGCGTGGTGCCGCGTGGGTGATGCCGAAGCCTTTGCGCGGGACCGGGCAGACTGGCTGGCGGGGCAGTTGGCAAACCTTCCCGAAGCACGGCACATTGCTCCCGGTGCATCGTTGAATTTCAGAGGGGAAACGCTGGTAATTCAATGGGCCGAGGCGGCTCGGCGCAAGCCTGTGATCGACGATGGGCAGGTGATTATCGGCGGTCCGCAGGAGTCTTTGAGCCGCCGTTTGCAGCGCTGGCTTGAGAGCGAGGCGATGTGGCACTTTGGTGTCGATTTGGCGCACTATTGTGCAAAAACGGGGCATGATGTGCCGCGTTTGTCCCTTTCACGGGCGCAACGGCGCTGGGGCAGTTGCGCGTCGGATGGATCGATCCGGATCAACTGGCGGTTGATCATGGCTCCGGATTTCGTGCGCCGCTCCGTCGTAGCGCATGAAGTGGCGCACATGGCGCATTTCGATCACAGCCCTGCTTTCCACGCGCATCTCGATACGCTGTTCGAAGGCGATGTGGGTGCGGCCAACCGTTGGCTGAAGCGGCATGGACGTTCGCTTTATGCGCCGTTCGGTTGATGGCTGGCATAAGCGGCGCACACGTCCTATTTAGGCTCCCATGAAATCGTTTTTCCGCAATGTGTCGCCGCGCCGCGCGGTTATCGACTTTTGGCAAGTGCTGGGCACGCCAAGCGACTATCGCGTGATCGCGCTTGTGCTGGCCACGATCATCACCGGCACCATTTTTGTCGCGCTGGGGAGCGAGGGCGGGCGCGGTCTGCCGGATCCGCCCAAGGTGATCTATTTCCCAAGCCTGATCGAGGGCCGCACGGACGCTGAAATCCTTGCAGAAAACTTTGCCGCCACCGCCAAAGTGCGGGCCGAGGAAGCCGAGGAAGAGGCGCGGCAGGAAAGGATGCGCCAGATGTATAGAGCGGTTGGCGATGCGACCGGCGTCGATACGGCCAAGGCCTATGCCGAGGGCAAGGCCGAGCGCGCCGCAGAGAAGGCAAAGCTTGAGGCGGAGCGCGAGGCGATCCTCGACAAGCATTTGATAGACAATCCGGTATTCGATGAAGCAAAGAAGGCGGGGCTGGCCAAAGCGCCATGACCCGCGCCGACGATCTGCGCTGGCTCGAGGCGGCTGCGGCAGTGGCGGCGCGCGGGCGACCGCTCAGCCGTCCGAACCCGGCGGTGGGCGCGGTGATTGTCAAAGATGGCATCGTGATCGGGCGCGGATGGACGCGGGCGGGCGGAAGGCCACATGCCGAGGCCGAAGCACTGGCGATGGCGGGCGATGCTGCGCGCGGGGGCACGCTGTATGTTACGCTGGAGCCATGTGCCCATGACAGCGCGCGCGGCCCCTCTTGCACATCGCTGGTCTTGGGCAGCGGCCTTGCCCGCGTGGTGATCGGCGTGGAAGACCCTGATCCGCGTACGGCGGGCAGCGGGATTGCGGCACTGCGGGCGGCGGGGGTTTTGGCAGAAGTGCTGCCCTGCCCTGCGGCGCGGGCATCGCTGGCGGGATACCTTATTCTGACCAATATGGGACGTCCCCACATCACGCTGAAACTGGCGATGTCTGTGGATGGCAAGATTGCGCTGGCCGATGGATCGAGCCGGTGGATTACGGGACCGGAGGCGCGCGCGCATTGCCATGTTGAACGGGCGCGGGCCGATGCGATACTGGTGGGCGGTGGCACTTTGCGCGCTGATAGTCCGCAGCTTGACGTGCGATTGGCGGGGCTTGAAGGGCGCAGCCCGCAACGCATGGTTTTGACGCAGCGACCTGTACCCGATGGCTGGAATGCGGTGACCGACATTACTGCGCCCGGTGCGTTCGGGCAGGCGCAATATTTGTTCGTGGAGGGTGGCGCGCAGACGGCGGCCAGTTTCATCGCGGCGGATATGGTGGACCGATTGCTGATCTATCGCGCACCGATCATCGTGGGCGCTGGTCTGCCGTGCATCGGCGATATCGGTTTGGACGGGTTGGCCAATGCACATGGGCGTTGGTGCATGATGGACCGGCGGACGCTTGGCAGCGACGTTTGCGACGTCTACGAACGCATCCGCTAAAGGAGATTTGCAATGTTCACCGGGATCGTCACCGAAGTTGGCAACATCCTCGCTATTGAGGACAAGGGTGATCGCCACATCACGATCTCGTGCGCGATGGACCCTGACAAAATTGCCATCGGCGCATCCATCGCCTGTTCGGGTGTGTGCCTGACCGTAGTGGATAAAGGTGGCATTGCTGGTGAGGGCTGGTTTGCGGTGGACGTTTCGGGCGAGACGATCAACTGCACGGCCCCGCAGCAGTGGGTAGTGGGTGCGCCGCTGAACCTTGAACCGGCGTTGAAGCTGGGCGACGAGTTGGGCGGACATATTGTGACCGGCCATGTCGATGCGGTGGGTGAAGTTGTCAGCATCATGCCCGAAGGCGGATCGTTGCGCTTTGTGATTGCCGCGCCAAAGGAACTCGCGCCCTATATTGCGGCCAAGGGTTCAATAACCTTGAACGGCGTATCGTTGACGGTGAATGACGTAGCAGACCAGCCTGACGGGGCGTGCCATTTCATGTTGAACATCATTCCGCACACCGCGCACGTAACGACGATTGGTATGCTGTCGCCGGGCCACAAGGTGAACCTGGAAATTGATGTGCTGGCGCGGTATTTGAAGCGCATGCAAAGCTTGGCGGCGCAGGGGTAGGGTTGCGCGTCATCCTTCGACCAGCTTGAGATGAGCGGGTTTTGAAGGACGGGTCAGTATCTGCACCATTTTGCTTCGTCACTCGCGCGATGGCGGGAATCGGGGGTGGCGTTGTGCGCTGGATCCCCGCCTGCGCGGGGATGACGATGGGTGGGTTGGGCTAACGATAGCGGGTTGGGATGACGTTGACGTTGACGGGTTAACCTGACGCAGGTCGGGCCGTGTAATCAAGCGCAGCTTAGCAGGATTTCCATGAGTTGTTCGGGCTGATCGGCCATGATGAAGTGGCCGCATTTGGCTTCGTGATATTCCCACGCGGGATCGTTCTTCAGGGCACGGCTGAATTGGGCGAAGGGCGTGGGCTGCCAATCGTTGGCGAAGACATAGATGCTGCGGGGGATTTTGACCTCTTCGCCGGTCAGGCGCACGGCTTCCAACAAGGTCAACAGCGGATGCGGCGTCAGCATCGGGGATGCCAAACCGGGCAGCGGGGCGACCGCACCGGGGTGGAACTTCTGGCTATCGACATAATGATTGTGTTCAAAATCGCCGGTCAGATCCCACAGCGACTGGCCATCTTGCGGCACGAAGGCATCGACATAGACGATGGCATCAATGCGCGCGCCCAGCCTTGCAGCAAGGCCGGTGATGACCATGCCGCCCCACGAATGGCCCGCCAGTACGAAGTGATCGAGGCCTGCTGCTGCAATTTGTGCGCAGACATCATCGATTATCGTGGTGAGCGTTATGCCCGGATGAAATTCGCCCACGCGGTTGCCAAGACCGGTGAGGTTGGCGTTTACGACGCGATGCCCGGCTGCTGCCAGTTCAGCTTCATGCCGCGCCCAAACCCAACTGCCACACCATGCACCGTGGACGAGAACGTAATCCGTCATGCGCCGATGCCGTGCTTCTTGTTATAAGCGTGCAGCCATTCCAGCGTTTTGGTAAGACCGCCGAACGGGTAGAAATGCAAGCGCACACGGCCATGTTCGGGGCCGAGGCCCTTGGCGAAGGCATCAACCAGCTTGTCTGGCCCGGCGCTGCCGAGCAGGTTCGTGACCGAGATGCCGTACTTTTTGAGGACCGATGTGGACGCGCCAACGCCGCAGCGGGCGGCGAAAGACAGCAGGCGTTTGATTCCGGCAGGTCCGGGTACACCGATGCGCACCGGCGCATCAATGCCGCGTGCGCGCAATTCTTTCAGCCATGCAAGGAAAGCGTCGGGATCAAAGCCGAACTGGGTGACGATCAACGGGGCCATGCCGCGCGCGGTGATGTCTGCCACTTTCTTTTCGAGCACGGCCCAGCATTCCGCCGTGGTCATGTTGGGATGGCCTTCAGGATGGCCACCGATGCCGATGGCCTTGATGCCGGCGCGTTCGAACGCGCCGGTGGCAATCAGGGCGGAGGTGTCGAAATAGGGACCGACCGGTTCGGGCGGATCACCTGCGACGATGAAGCAGCGTTCGACGCCGGCCTTTTCGACCACGGCGCGCAGGTAGCCTTCGAAATCATCTTCGGACGTGATGCGGCGGGCGGAGAAATGGGGCATTGGTTCGAAGCCGAGTTCGCGCACGGCAACCGTGGCGGCGACGCGGGCGGCAACGTCTTCTCCGGGAAGGAACGTGACCGCAACGGGCGTCTCAGCGGGAATGAGCGGAGCGGCATCGCGCAGGGATGCTTCGTCCTTCGCGGTCATCTCAAGCGAGAAACCGTCTGTGATCCCGGCGGGCTCCTTGTCCCAATTCGGGTGAATTACCGGTGTGGCCATGGTCGGGATCCTCTCTCCAGAGAGCCCCTCGTGTTAAGCAGAGGGGTTAGGTTGGGGGCTTTGGTTGAAACGCTGTGCTGCCGGAGAGCCCCCACCCCCGGCCCCTCCCCTGATGGGGAGGGGGGAAGTGCCGCTTAGCGGGCGGTGCGCCAGCCTTCGGCGTATGCTTCACGGGCGACGCGGCTGTAAGGAACCGGCGAGACGATCACGCGAACGTTGAGCTGCTTGTGCGGCTCTACCGTGGTCTTGCGGGTTCCACCGTTTTCTTCGCCCCACACAACGTGGAGTTCAGTGCCGAACGGGATTTCCGGATCGATCGTGGCCAGCGAAAGTGCCTGCTTTTCGTTGTAGGAAAAGCCGGTGAACATCGAGAGGCCAACGGTCTTGCCACCTGCATCGACGACGCGGTCGTAGTTCGACGAGGCATAGTTCGCGAGCGGAACGTCGAAGAACTTGTACGCTTCGCCATCGGGGTTGAACATCGAAGCCATGATCTTGGCCATGTCTTCAGGATGCCAAGCGAGCGTCACCTTCTTGCGCTGTTCGGCAGGGTTCAGGGCTTCCAAGGCTTCACGGCCATGGAAATCGTGGTCGAACTTCACGAAGTTGCCGTAGCCCAGTTCCCATGGGTTGAGGTAATAGTCTTCGATGTTTTCAGATACGAACGAGCCGCCGATGGAGCCGGTGGCTTCATAGCTATCAGCCGCCAGCCATTCGCGAAAGCCCTTGAGCTTTTCGCCGGTGTAGATGGCGGGCAGTGGCGATGGAATCCAGCCCGATTCCAGCGTGTTCGAAGGATAGGCGCGGCTGCCGCAAGCGATCAGGCCGAATTCCTTGCCCGCTTCCAGAATGGCGGCGCGGATTTCTTCCTGTTCAGCATATGGACCCCAGATTTCAAGGCCCGGTGCGCCCGACATGCCGTGGCGCAGCGTGCGCACGGTCTTGCCAGCGATGTTCATCGTGGACATGTTGAAGAACTTGAGCTGTTCCAGCGGGCCCCCGTGCAGCTTTTCGATCACGGCCCAGGCGTTTGGCCCCTGGATCTGGAAGCGCCATTCCTTGCGCGTGACGGGCTTGCCCATCGGACGCATGGGCGAACGGTCATCCAGTTCGATTTCGCAATCGTAGCCGCCGGTTGCAGCGTGGTAGCGCAGCCAGTTGGAAGCAGGCGCGCGGCCGACGTAAGTGAAGCTTTCTTCTTCTTCCCAGAAGATGATGCCATCGCCGATGACGTGGCCATAGGGCGTGGTGGGAACGTACTGCTTGGCCTTGTTGACCGACCAGCCCTTCGAGCTGTTGATCATCGTGTCGGACAGCAGCTTGGCCGCATCCTTGCCACGAATATAAAGGTTCACCATGTGGTGCGACTGGTCGAACAGGACGGCGCTGTGCTGCCATGCCCACTGTTCGCTGCGCCAGTTTGAAAATTCCGGTGCTACGACCGGATAGACGTAAGCGCCAAGCTGCGAGTTGCGCAGCATGTCCACCACGTTGCCATTCTGATTGATTACCTCTTCAAGGTTTTTTGCGGCCATCACTAATTCTCCCGACGAAAAATGGCTGGTTGAATAATTTGTATGCAACACATACAAGTTCACGTGAGATTCGCAATGGCAAATGTTGCGCCCTATGAGGCGCACCAAATGGGAGAAAGTTCATGAGCGCTTCGTTGATTTTGACGCTATCGTGCGAGGACAAGCCGGGCATCGTTGCGCGCGTCACCAGCAACCTCTTTGAGGCTGGCGGCAACATTAGCGAGGCGCAGCAATTTGACGATCCGCAAAGCGGCCAGTTCTTCATGCGCGTGGTGTTCAATCCGGGCGATTTGGACGTTGCAGCATTTCGCACTTCGTTTGCCCCTATTGCCGAACAATACGCCATGCGGTGGAACATTCGCGACACATCGGTGAACCGCAAGGTTATCCTGATGGTCAGCAAGTTTGATCACTGCTTGGGCGACTTGCTCTATCGCACGCGCATTGGCGAATTGCCGATGGATATTGTGGCGATTCTGGGCAACCACCCCAAGGAAGCGCTGAACATCTCGCTAATTGGCGACATTCCCTATTATCACCTGCCAATCACCAAGGACACCAAGCCGCAACAAGAGGCCGAGGTGAAGCGCATCGTGACCGAAACCGGCGCAGAACTGGTCGTGCTGGCGCGGTACATGCAAATCTTGTCGGATGATCTGACGACGTTCCTTTCGGGCCGTTGCATCAACATCCACCATTCGTTTTTGCCCAGCTTCAAGGGGGCAAAGCCCTATCATCAGGCACACGCGCGCGGGGTGAAGATGATCGGCGCGACGGGGCACTACGTAACGACGGACCTTGATGAAGGCCCGATCATCCATCAGGATGTGGAAGCAGTGACGCATGCCGACAGCCCCGAAGATCTGGTGCGCAAGGGCCGCGATGTGGAGCGCCGCGTTCTGGCCGAAGCCGTGCGGCTGCATCTGGAAGACCGCGCGCTGGTGAATGGCACCAAGACGGTTGTTTTCAAGAGTTGAGGACAGGCGGCGGCAGGGGCATTATGCTTATGCCGCCGCTTGCGGTTCGGGAGAAATGCCATGACCGTCAATGCCTTGGACCATGTAAACATCATCACGGACAAGCTTGATGAAACCGCGCAGTTCTATCAGGCGTTGTTGGGGCTGGAACGCCGCGATGGGCCGCCGCCGCTGACCCCGCAAAACGCACAGTGGATGTTTGATGGCGCAGGCCGCGCGATCATCCACATCAACGCAGTGGATTGCCCGCGCACTTATGACCGCGCGGTTGAGCCGGGTTCACTGACTGGCGCAATCCACCATGTTGCGCTGAATTGCAGCGGGTATGATGATATGATGGCGCGGATTGGTGCGCTGGGCCTTGATTGCCAGACCAACACGGTCGAGGCGATTGGCCTTCGCCAGATATTCACGGCTGATCCGAATAACGTGTTGCTGGAGCTGAATTTCTTCGGGGATTAACCCTCCCCTAATCCGTTCGTGTCGAGCGCAGGCGAACGCGGTGTTGAGGTGTCTCGACTTCGCTCGACACGAACGGGGTTGGATTCAGGCCGGGATTGCAGCCTCTAGCGCATCGGCCAGTTCAACCGGCTTTGACAGATACGGGCTGTGATCGGCTTCCAAAGTAGCGACCTTTGCGCCGGGGGAATAGCGTTGCATCTGGCGCTGGCTGTCGATGGGGATGGTGCGATCGAGGGTGCATTCGACATACGTACGCGGAAGACGGCCCCAGCGTTCGGGCGTCAAATGCAGCTTTTGCGAGCGGGGTGCGTGGGGTTCGGCCAAGAGGCGCGGGAGGACTGCGGCAACCAGTTCGGGCGGGGAAATTTGCGCAAAAACCTCGGCAGCGTTGGTTGTGTCGATAACAGTGGCGATGCCGCCGTGGACTTTGCTGATGATGCCATCGAACGCGGGGTTCGGGCCTTCCAGTTCCTTGAATTGCGCGCGGCTCATGCCCGAAGGCAACATCATGGCGCAGATATAGACAAGCGCGTCCATCGCTTGCGGATCAGCTTCGGCGGCGGTTGAAATCACCAGACCGCCGCGCGAATGGCCTGCGAGAACGACAGGCGCGCCGTTCAATTGCTGCTTCAGATCGCGGCAATGCTGCGCAGCAAAATCGCCCCATCCATCAAGCGTGACCGCGGCCATTTCATCCGCCGTCCCTCCCATGCCGGGAAGCGTTGGTGCCACGACCGTGTGGCCGCGATCCCGCAGCAATTGTGCCACCGGATCAAAACACCAGCCACCATGCCATGACCCGTGGATAAGAACGAAACCTGCCATTAGCGCACTTCTCCTGACCAGACCCGCAGGCCCGGCAATGTCCGGTCTTCGCCCTTTAGCGCTTCAGCCACGGCTGGCCGTGCCATCACCCGATCACGCCATTCGCACAAGCGGGGCGCACGGCGCGCAATTTCCATTTCGGGAAACATACGCTCCACCATAGCCCCACAATGCGAATAAAAATTGATGTCAGCCAGTGTGTAAGTGTCGCCCGCAATCCATATTGTCTGGCCCAATTGCGCTTCGATCTTGTCTACTGCATATTCGATTTTGGCGGTGGCATTGGCAAGATCCGCCTCGGAAAAGCCGGAGCGTGCAGTCGCCCATTTCTTGCGTTGATCGGGCAGCGGGATACTTTCAAGCAGCTTCTCGAATTCCCCGTTTGCGATATTTCGCGCGATCACGCCGACCATGCGGTGCCAGCCATGCATCGAGACATGGTTCATCACGTGCTCGTCAATGAACTTGTTCCAATAGCGCATCCGCGCCGCGCCCAGCGGGTCGCGCGGGCGCAGCGGCGCATCGGCAGGCTGGGCATCGGGAAATGCGTCTTCAAGGTATTCGTTGATGACCGTGGTGTGGGTGATGATCGCGCCGTCATGATCGAGCACCGGAACCTGGCCTTCGGGATTGATGGCGGTGAACCAGTCCGAATGCTGTTCAAACTTGTGCAGATCAACATAGACGCTTTCGTATTCGAGGCCCTTTTCCTTGAGCGGGACCATCGATTTGAGCGAATTCGCCAACGGTTCGGCATGATAATACTTCAAGGCCATGACGCCCTCCCCTTCGCGCGCTTTGGCGCATTGATATGTCAGATCCGCATCGTGCCGAGCATGCCACCATCGACCGCCCAACCTTGTGCGGTCACATGGCTGGCGGCATCGGACAGCAGGAATGCGGCAACTTCGGCAAGTTCTTCGGGCTGGCCCGTGCGCCCTTGCGGCACGGCCTTGGCCATTTGCACTGCTGCTTCTGGTGGAAGACCATCAAGCATGGGCGTGTCAATCAGGCCCGGCAGCACACAGTTGCAGCGCACGCCAAACTCCGCCACCTCATTGGCGACCGCCCGTGCCAGGCCAAGCGCTGCGTGTTTACTGGCCACATAAGCGGCGTTCATCGGCATGCCGCGCTCGCTCGCCAAACTGCCTGTAATCAGGATTGAACCGGTGCGGCGTTGCTTCATGGCCGGCAGAACATGCTGGATTGCCCAAAAAACGCCTTTGACATTGACGCCCATGACCGCATCGAAGGCCTCGTCGGTATAGTCCTCAATCGGCGCAAACATGCCGCCGATGCCTGCATTCAAAAACAGCCCGTCAATCGGGCCATTGGAGGCTGCGGCATTATCAAGCGCTGCAAAAAGTTGTTCCTTGTTGGCCACGTCGGCAACGGCCCATGCAGTGGCACCGCCCAGCTCGGACGCGGCTTGCTCCAATAGTGCAGCCCGCCGCGCAATCAGGGTAACTGTCGCACCTGCTGCAACGAAACGTGTGGCGCTTGCGCGGCCAATGCCCGTTGATGCGCCGGTGATCACGATGTGTTTGCCGGACAGATCGGTCATGGGATTTTCCGTGCAATGAAATCGGCCCAAGTGTCTGCTTCAGGCCGGTCAACGCCATCGGGTGACCATTGGCGCTCCATGAGGGCGCGGGCTTCAGCTTCTGCCATGCCGCGATGGTCGCGGTTCAGGCGATAGAAGAACGCCGAAACGCGCCAGTTCATGATGCAATGGACATGGACAGGGCCTTGGGCGCTTTCGACGGCATCACGGAATGCGGCAAAGTGTGCATCGGTGGGCGCGTCGAACGGCACCGGAATATGGGTATAAGCGATACCATGCTGGCGCAGCTTTTCACCCTCACCCTCAAGCGCTTCGGGATGGGTTTCCAGCGCGAGGTTGATGACATGGGCAACACCCAGCGCCGCCAAGCGCGCCACATCCTTGTCCTCGATCCGGCCTGACGTGGTGGTAGTAGCATCAAGGCGCTGCCACGCACGGATATCGACCGGATCGGGGATCACGTGTTCAGACAAGTCCAAGGACGCGGGCAGCGTTGTCTTTCATGATGCCCGGCAGGATTTCATCCTTGAAACCCACTTGCCGCGCGGCATCGAGCCACTTTTGCGGATGGATCAGCGGAAAGTCGGAACCGAACAGCATCTTTTTGCGCAACTGCGTATTGGCGTACTGGATGATCTGCGGCTGGAAGTACTTTGGTGACCAGCCGGACAAGTCGATGAAAACGTTGTCCTTGTGCAGTGCCATCGACAGGCTTTCATCCACCCATGGCCATGACGGATGGGCAAGGATGATTTTCATGTCGGGGAAATCCACCGCGACATCATCCACCAGCATCGGCTGGCCATATTTCAGACGGACACCGCCACCGCCGCGCATGCCCGTACCCATGCCGGAATGGCCGGTGTGGAAGATGGCGGGCAGTTTGTATTCGTTGATCACTTCGTAAATCGGATAGCCGATCTGGCTGCCCGGTTCGATATTTTGCATGATGTGATGGAACTTGAAGCCTTTGACGCCGTGGTTCTCGATCAGATCACGTGCTTCGCGCGCGCCCATCTTGCCCTTGTGCGGATCAATCGAGGCAAACGGAATGCAGATATCATCGTTCTTGTTGGCGAGTTCGGCGATTTCGTAGTTCGAGACGCGCTTGGCCCCGATGCCGCTTTCGCAATCAACCGTGAACATGCAGAAGGCGATCTGCTGTTCGCGATAGATATCAATGATTTCCGGCATCTTAGGCCGTTCGCGCGGGGCCTTGAAATAGGCGCTGGCGGCATCGAAGAACTTGCCCATCACCGGATCTTCGGGATCGTGACATGATACTTCGGCATGGACGTGTACGTCGATTGCCTTGATCTTGGTAAGGTCGATGGGCACGGGTATTCTCCTAATACTGCGTCATTGCGAGCCACCCGAGGTGGTGCGGCAATCCAGAGCGATGCTGTGAGGCTCTGGATTGCTTCGTCGGCTTCGCCTCCTCGCAATGACGAAGAGTGATGTTTTTACATCTGGATTATAACTGTCTTGGTTTCGAGATAGGCCTCGACACCGGCCTTGCCCTGTTCGCGGCCCATGCCCGATTCCTTGTAGCCACCAAATGGCAGGGCGGTATCGATCATGGCGTGGCAATTGCCCCAGACTGTGCCCGACTTGATGCGCGCGGCCAATTTGTGCATGACAGCCACATCGCGGGTCCAGATGCCTGCGCCAAGACCAAAGCACGTATCATTGGCCATCCGCGCCACTTCATCAAGATCATCAAAGCGTTGCGCCACGACGACCGGACCGAAGATTTCTTCGCGCACGACCGACATTTGCGGGTTCACGTTGGCAAGGATGGTGGGGTTGACGTAGTAGCCGCCATCGCTGCCGGGGGCGTCGCCGCCCATTACCACGCTGGCACCATCTCGCTTGCCCGCGTCAATGTATCCCATGACGCGGTCATGCTGTTCCTTGCTGACCAGTGGCCCCATGTGGGCTTCGGGATCAAGCGAGGCGCGCGGCGCCCAGAACGGCGCGGTCTGCGTCATCCCTTCAAGTACCTGATCATAGACCGAACGGTGCGCATAAAGGCGCGATCCGGCAACGCAGACCTGGCCTGCGTTGAAGAAGATAGCGCCTGCAACGCCGGGAGCGGTTTGCGCCACATCGACATCGGGCATGACCACCACCGGGCTTTTGCCGCCCAGTTCAAGCGTAACGCGCTTCATCGTGGCGGTGGCATTGCGGTTGATAAGCTTGCCGATTTCGGTCGATCCGGTGAAGGCCACCTTATCAACGTCGGGGTGCTTGACCATGCGATCACCGGCGGTGTGGCCGTTGCCGGTGATGATATTGACAACGCCTGCGGGGAAGCCTGCTTCAACCACAAGGTCAGCCAGTTTGAGCGCGGTAAGCGAGGTTTGTTCGGCAGGTTTGAGCACGAGCGTGCAACCGGCGGCAAGGGCTGGCGCAATCTTGAGCGAGGCCATCAGCAGCGGGAAATTCCACGGCACGATCTGGGCGCAGACGCCAACCGGTTCTTTCACGGTATAGCTGAACACGGTGCCGTTGGGCATCGTGTAGGGCTGCGTGGTTTCGCCCGAAACCTTGCTGGCCCAGCCTGCCATGAAACGAAGCTGGCTGATCGCGCCGGGGATATCGATGGCGCCTGCCATGCCCTTGGGCTTACCGTTATCGATCGCTTCGAGTTCGGCAAACAGATCGGCGTTGGCTTCGAGCAGATCGGCAAAGCGGTTCATCGTGCGATCACGCACCATCGGCGGCAGATTGGACCAGCGCCCATCATCAAAGGCTGCGCGGGCTGCGGCGACGGCGCGATCCACATCCTTGTCTGATGCATCGACCACATGGCCGACGACTTTGCCGTTTGACGGGTCTTCCACTTCGATCACAGCGCCGTGGCTGCTATCAACCCATTCGTTGTTGATGAGAAGCTGTGGTTTGCGCGCGAGGAAAGCCTTTGCTGCTTCCGAATATTCACGTTGCGTGCGCGAAATCGTGGTCATGTCGTTCATTGCCGACTCCTCTCCGGTTGAATCTTGTAATGATTCATAACATAAATTGTATGCACAGCATACAAATTGTCAGCCGATAAGGAAGCCTGATTCCGCACAGGAATCAGGCTTCCTTGCGCAATCAGCCGCCCTTGGCTTCGAGCGCCTTGTCTTCATGGGCGCGCTTGATGACATAGTGGCGGATGGCTTCGATCTGGTCCTTGGTCATGTATTTGCCCCAGCCGATCATGCCGTTGTCCTTCAGGATACCGTCATGGACGACTGATTGCCAGGCGTCAGGATCAGCGTTCAATGCACTGTGCCGCAGATCCGGCAACAGACCGCCAATTGCCGCATCGCCGTGGCAAACGGTGCAATATTGGCCATAGAGATTGTTGCCCATTGCCACTGTTTGCGGCGTACCAACCAAAGCTGGAGGGTTAAGCGGGCGTACTTCGAACGGCGGTGCATCAGGCAATTTGGCTTTGCCGCCAATCTTGAACACCAGCAGGCGGCTGATGTTGCGCACGGGGCCAGACTTGTCGGCGAGAACGCCCGTCGCCAGTGGCCAAACGCCACCCCAGCCAGCCAAAACTGCCACGTATTGGTCATTGCCAACCTTGAAGGTCACGGGCGCTGCCACGACGCCGGTTTGGGCGGGGAATGACCACAGTTCTTTGCCGTCTTTTGATGAATAGGCCGCGAACATGCCTTTGGCATTGCCTTGGAACAGAAGCCCCCCTGCGGTTGCCAGCATCCCGCCATTCCATGGGCCGGGGAAGCTTACACGCCAGCGCTCTTTCTTTGCCACAGGGTCCCACGCAACAATGGCGCCTGTCGTTGCGGCCCTTGCGCCTTCGCGTGCCTCGCGGTTGGCAGGCATTGATCCTGCTGCACCATCGATTCCGGTGTTGAAACCGACGGGTTGCGCCTTCCAATCCTTCGACGGGAAATAAGGATAGGCCGCAAATTGCGCTGGAATATAGACCAACCCATTGGTGGGGTCATAAGCCATCGGATGCCAGCTATGCGCACCGCCAGCGCCCGGCGTTCCGATGAACGGCTTGCCGGTAATGTCGTAGCGTGCTTCGGGGTTTTCGATGGGTCGCCCGGTTACCGGATCAAGCCCCTTGGCCCAGTTTACCGGCGCATAGGCATTGCCGGAAATGAACTGGCCGTTGGTTCGGTCAAGCACATAGAAGAAGCCGTTCTTGGGCGCTTGCATCAGAACCTTGCGCGGCTTTCCATCGATTTCCATGTCGGCAAGGATAATGTGCTGTGTTGCGGTGAAATCCCACGTTTCGC
Organism: Novosphingobium sp. 32-60-15; assembly: GCF_002280675.1. Taxonomy (GTDB): domain Bacteria; phylum Pseudomonadota; class Alphaproteobacteria; order Sphingomonadales; family Sphingomonadaceae; genus Novosphingobium. The sequence goes on from NZ_NCEN01000009.1 coordinate 27,342, forward strand.
CGGGCGTCTGCTGGTAATGCCAGACATATTCCCCGGTTTTGGCGCGGATGGCCACGATGGATGACAGATAGAGGTTATCGCCGCCACCGGGTGAACGATAAGCCTGATTCCACGGGCTGCCATTGCCGACGCCGATATAAAGCAGGTCCAGTTCGGGATCGTAGGCCATGGCATCCCAGACGGTGCCGCCGCCGCCTTGCTTCCACCATTCGCCCTTCCAGGTGGCTTCTGCCTTCTTGAGGTATTCCTCGTCATTGTTGCCGGGCTTGTCGGGCACGGTGTAGAAGCGCCAGAGTTGTTTGCCGGTTTGCGCATCATAAGCGGTGACATAGCCGCGCACGCCCATTTCCGCGCCGCCATTGCCGATCATGATCATGCCGTTGATCGCGCGCGGTGCGCCGGTGATGGTATAGGGCTTGGTCTGGTCAACGGTGACGACCGACCACACTTCCTTGCCGGTGGCGCGATCCAGCGCGACCAGCCGCCCGTCAAGCGTGCCCATGTAGAGCTTGTCACCCCACGCCGCCATGCCGCGATTGACGACGTCGCAACACGCCTTGACCGCTGTTTCGCCGGGAACCTTGGGATCATATTCCCACAGCAACTTGCCCGAAACCGCATCGTAAGCCTTGGCCTTGGACCAGGCGGTGCTGAAATAGATCTTGCCATCGATCACCAACGGCGTGGCTTCCTGCCCGCGCGCGGTGTCCATATCGGCATACCACGCAAGGCCCAAATCACTGACATTGGCTTGTGTGATCTGGTTCAGCGGGCTGTAGCGCTGTTCGTCATAGGTGCGGCCATAGGACAACCAGTTTGCGCCATCGGCGGTCATCAGGCTTTGCGCTGTGACATCGCCTGATACGCCTGCCACGGCGGCATCTTTCACGGTGCATGCGGCCAATGGCAACGCCATGACCAGCGTCCCTGCCAGCGCCAGATTCAACTTGCGATTCCGAAGCATCCTCAATCCTCTCACAGACGTCCGGTGATCCCGGTTCGACCCATTCCGTTTAGTTTACCATGCGCTGAGAGTCGCCCCAGTATTTGGTGCGGAGCGCCTTTTTGTCCATTTTGCCCGCTGCTGTGCGCGGGATTGAATCGACAAACTCAACCGACTTGGGTGCCTTTACCCCGCCCAACCGGTCCTTGGTATAAGCGATGATTTCTGCACCGGTGATGCCGTCGGCCACAACAACTGCGTGAACTTGTTCGCCCCACTTTTCATGCGGGATGCCGAACACGCAGGCCTCTTTGACTGCGGCAAGTTCAGTCACTGCCGCTTCGACTTCAGAAGTGAATACATTGAACCCGCCCGAGACGACCATGTCCTTCTTGCGGTCAACGATATAGAGATAGCCGTCTTCATCATACTTGCCGACGTCGCCTGTGTGGTGCCAGCCGAACTTGCGGATTTCAGCGGTTTCTTCAGGCTTTTCAAAGTAGGAATGCGTGACCAGCGCGCCGCGCACGCAGATTTCACCAGCTTCGCCAAGTGGCACCTGATTGCCATCATCATCAAGCAGCGCGACCTTGATCGACCGCGTGGGTTTGCCGCAGGACGCCAGTTTTTCAGGGGCGCTGGCGGCAAAACGCGCGACATCCTCTGGCGGGAACCACGCGACGATCATCGGGCACTCCACCTGACCGTAGGATTGGCACATGGCGGGACCGAAGATCGATACCGCCTGCCGCAGCTTTTCGGGGCTGCACGGCGATCCGACGAGGATAAAAATCTTGAGCGACGAGTAATCGTGATCGCCGATTTGTGGCGAGGCGAGCAATTGGTACATGGCCGTTGGCGGCAGGTACATGTGTGTGACTTTGTATTCCGCGATGGTGCGCAAGACCGCTTCGGCATCAAAGCCCGGCAGGATCACTTGCGTTGCACCAAGGCTCATCGTGGAAAGCGCGATGGGACCGGCGGCGTGGGTGATAGGTGCCGAGACGAGCGCAACGGGATCATCGGTGCGTCCGCCCATGCCATCGGCAGCGGTTTCGATCATCGTGCCCCAGCCAAGGTTGGTGACATTTGCCCCCTTTGACGGGCCGGTGGTGCCGCCGGTGGGGAAGATACCGACCATGTCCATCAGGTTGCCAAATGCGTCGACTTCGGGCTCGACAAAGTCAGCCTCGGATACGCCTTCAACGAACTCTGCAAGGCTGGGGTCATCACCCATCCGTTTATCGAGACAGACGAAGTGTTGCAGCGTTGGACACAAGGCTTTGAGCTGCGCAACCTCATCAGCCTTGGACGAATGATAGACCATCCATTTCAGGCGCACATAATTGATATAGGCGGCGTTGGCATCAATCGCGTTGCGGGTGTTGACCGGCACCCATTTGCCGTTGGCCCGCCACATCGCCAGCAGGACGACGAGCAGCATGCCATCGTTCGGGCCATAGAGGCCGAGCAGGTCCTGATTTTCGAACCCGCCCTTTTGCAACGCCGCTGCAATCTGGATCGATTGGGCGCGGGTTTCTGCATACGTAAGCTTCAGCCCCGTCTCAGTATCCACGATGGCCAAACGTTGCGGATTACGGTCATGACCACGGTCAAAATAATCGATAGCGCGCATTGGTTATCCCCAACGGTTAATTTCTGGCCCCGGCGCCCAAGCGCGGAGTGGTTCGGCAACGGTCGCTCGCGCAAGCGCGGCGAGAACAGATGGACGGGCAGCGACGCGGTCAAGCCATGCAGTCGTCAGCGCCGCATCCTGAAATGCCTGCGGACGAAGCAAACGCATCCCCGCCAGCCAGGAAAATGTCACCAGATCCGCGATGGAAAATGACCCCATCAGCCAATCGCGACCGTCGCCCAACTGCTTTTCGCAGCGATCAATAGCGGTGGTGATCTTGGTTTCGCTATCGGCAATCTGCGCGCAATCACTGGCGCCATCATGCAATGCCTGCCAGCGATGACGCAAATCGTCCGACACGATGCGTGTAGCCAGAGCATTAAAATCGTCATCGGGAATTGCCGCGACAACAGCCTGTGATGTTGCCAGATTGCCCAACAATGCCGCAGCAGGTGAAAGGCGCTCGGTTATCTGGCGGCACCACATCATCATTTCCCAGCGCGCATAAGCGTCAGCCGGTTGCAGCCCAGCGCCACCAGCGGCTTCATCGAAATACTGCGCAAGAAAAACAGATTCGGTCATCGCTTCGCCGTCAACCAGCAGCACCGGCCCTTCACCCTCAACCCCAAGATCAAGCGCAATCGCCTCGGTCACACCGGTCAATGCGTGGCGTTCTCCTGCGAGCAAATCGACGGGGCGGCATTCAACGGAAAGGCCCGCTTCTTCCAAAGCGGCGAGAACCGTTAACGAGGCGCCGTTGGGCTGACCGTGATACAGCACCGCGCTCATTCGTCGATCTCCGCCATGATCAGGCCATAACGATGAGCGAGGTCTGTTTTGCCCATAGCCCACGTTTTCTTCACCGCATCACGCGAATAGACCCGCTTCAACCAACGCATGATGTTTGGCGTCTTGTCTTTGCCCGCAAGGTCCGGCTGTGACAGCGGCAGCGAATAGGTGCTGTTGAAGATGTTGATATCGGCCAGGGAATACTGGTTTGACCCGACATAGGGCCGCTTGCCCAATTCCTCTTCCAGCTTGGCGATGCCCAATCCCACGCGGCGGCGGCTTTCGGCCATCTCGACGTCGGAAAAATCGCCATTGATCGCCTTTCGCCACGCAATGCGGCGTTCGGGCAAAGGAATGCGGTCAATCGCGGCGGACAATTCAGCGGGGTCGCGCTGGCGCACCATCGGACCTACGAACACGCTCCACCCGATCATCGAAAAGCTTGGGCCAAGCCACTGGTCCATGAACTTCATCCACCAACGCACCCGCCAGCTGTCCTGCGGGTCTGCTGGCATCAGGTTTGGGCCGGCGAACTGGTCGTTCACATATTCCATGATTGCCGTGCTTTCGACCAGCACACGCATCCCGTCCTTGGCGTTATGGGTCATCGCCGGGATCGTGCCTTGCGGGTTGATGGCAAGGTATTCGCTCTTGTGTTGATCGAACTGCAACATATCAAGATATTGGCTGACGAAAGGCACGCCTTTTTCCATCAATGCCAACATTGGCTTGCCCGAATTGGCGTTCGGCTCCCAATGATAGAGCGTCACTTCGTCCATAAGACCGCTTGCCTCTCTCGCGATTCCAGTCATGCCAGAATTGTTAGTAACACATACTAATTCAGCGAGAGCGCGGGTCAAGCCCGCGAGGCCGATTAATTCATACCCTTTGGGGTAGCGGCAATGCACGTGTCTGCGCATTGCGGGATTTGCCGCATTTCACCGCGTGAAACGACGCAGGACGTAAGTTTACGCAAATGTGTTCAGCGACTTGTCATAGTCCAACGGAACAAATGATCGCGACCAGAGATCGGTGCGTTCGTCCGCACTTCCTGCGCCGCGCGCAAGCCTTGCTCTTCCAAAGCGCCGCGCAGGGCGGTCCAATCGCTCCAGCGCGTAAGGCCTGTGACGCGTGTTGGCGCGCCCAGTGCGCGCCATATGGCTTCGGTACCATGGGCAAGATCGAGCGTACGAAGGCCCGTTTGCGTGGCAGAAAACGCCACAGATTCAGGGATGCGACTGTCAAATATGACCAACGGCCGGGCCTGCATTTCCGCTGCGACGGCGGGCATGGCGATGGCCGAAGTAGCCAATGCCCCGCCTTTAAGAAGCGCGCGCCGTGAAACCTGCATCAACCGGCCTTTCCAAGATACTTTGCAACAGCGTCAAGTTCGGCATCGGTAATGTCGACTTTGGTCTGTTGCGGCATCGCACCCTTGCCCATGCGGACCACGGTTTTGATGTAATCGCCGGTGAGGTCTTCACGGTTTGTCAGCAAACCCTTTTGTGGCGGATTGCCCGCCATCATCTGCTGTTTGGTCAACAAATTCGTGCCCATGCCGCCAGCCAGGTGGCAATAACCACACTGTGCTTCGAACAGCGATTGGCCATCGCGTCCCGGGGCCAGGCGGTCCCCTGCGGGCGCTGCTGCACGCATCATGTAAGGTGGCATGGGTGGTGGGCCTGAAGGGGCTTGGGCAAAGGCAGCTGCACTCAAAGCAAGAGCGCCAGCGACAAGGATCACGCGCTTCATGTCATTGCCCTCCCTTGTAGGCCGATCCGCGCATGTTGGCGTAGTTGGCAGGCCATACGCCCTGCTTGCCCGGTGCGATCACGCCATTGGGATCTAGCGCGGATTTGACCTTTTCATCAAAGCGACGCAGCGCGTGATTATTGAAATCGAACGTCTCCATGACCGGGTCCATCCAGCCGAGATGCGTGCGGTATTCGGCATAGCCTGCCTTGGCGGTTTCAACGATCAGCGCGTCGAACAGCTTGCGCATCTTGGCCACTTCGGTTGCGTTGTCGCGATCATACATCAGCATGTTCACGTTGTTGGCAAAGCGGCCGCCAATGGTGAAGCTGGCGTAGAAATCGACATCGAAATCGGCGATGATTTTGCGGCTGCGATGCATCTGGTCAAGCACGTGTTTGCCGGTGGCAGGGACGACGGGCGAAAAGCCCATATGCGCGCCGCGTCCGCCAACCCAGTCGGACATTTGCAGCGGCACCGCCGAGGGCACGCCCATGGTGATTTCGTATTGCCCGATCGGTTCACCCTGTCGCCACCAATGTTCCTGCGGCGCTGCGGCGAGATTGCGCTTCATCGCGGCCTTGACCACTTCGGCGCGCGCTTTCACCACCGGCTCTTCGCCGTAGAGGCGCAGCGCAACCTGCCAGTAGCCAAGCTTGTATTGCTTCAGCAGTTCTTCGACGCGCCATTCAGGAATGGCCGAGGGTTTATCCCAAAAATCCTGACGCTGGCCTTTGAGTACCATTTTGCCGAGCCATGACGGGATGAACACGTTTTGATCAATGAGGCCTGAAATCTTGAGCGGCGTGATTGTATCTATCACCCAGCCGATATCGTCGGCATTGGGAATATCCCAAACGATTTCCAGCGATGTTTCGGGCGCGGGCTGAAGCCAGACGCCTGCTTTTGTTACGATCCCCAAGTTCGATTGCGAAAATGCCAGATCCCAAGTGGGGCCATAGCTCATCGGGAAAAGGTGGAAGGCGGGATTGTTGTTCATCGCCCCCATCCCGGTGCGCAGCAGATCGCCATCGGGCAGCACAGCTTCGACCCCGCACAAGTTGCGCGCGTGCAGGCCATAAGATGTATAACCAATGCCGTGTTCGAGCGCGTTGCCCAACACAGACCCCCAAGCATTGCCAGGGACAGACAGCCACAACGGTGCCTTTTCGCGCTGGATCTGGTCATGTAGATCAAAGAAGCCAACGCCGGGTTCAACCACGCAATAGGCCAGCTTGTGATCAAGTTCGAGTATCTTGTTCATGCGCCCGAGGTCCATCACCACGGTGCCTTCCATGCGCGGAGCAGCGGTGCCGTAACCAAGGTTCTTGCCGCGCGCGACCGGCCAAAGCGGGACCTTGTGCTCATTGGCAAGGCGCACAACAGCGCGCACTTCATCAACACTGGCAGGCGCAACGGCAGCGGATGCGGGCCATTCCTCGGTCGATCCGGGAGCGTATGTGTCCGCATAAGCGTCACGATCAGCGTCGGTATCCATAACCCAAGATTTGCCGACGACACCGGCAAAGGCTGTCATAGCGGACTGGAACTGCTTTGGACTGACGCGCGGGGGCAGATGGAGCTTCACCGGTCAGATTCTCCCGTTTGTTTTTATATCAATTGTTACTGTTATGCGTGGCAGGTCGGGTTTCGTCAAGCGCATTGAAAGGCATCGTCATTGGGCGGAGGCGAAGCTGACGAAGCAATCCAGAGAGTTGTGCGGACGCTCTGGATTGCTTCGCTTCGCTCGCAATGACGAAGTGTATTTTGATCACGTCAGCGCATAGTACTTCACGTAATTGCCGTCAGGTTTGCGTTCGCCAATGCCTACAAACACATGACGGGTGAGCCAATCGTGCTTGCCTTTGCTCACTTCGAAGCTGGGCTGGGCGCGCAGATAGTATTCGGCGTGAGGGACAGGTTCGCCTCCAGCAAAGGCCCACGCCCGCAGCCGGTCCATCGTGCCGGCTTCACGGCCCCACAGGAAGCCCTTGTTCTGCATGTAGATCAGCGTGCCGTCATCGACTTCGAGCATGTAGCGCGCATCGAACGAGGCGGTGTCATCGGGGCGGAAGAAAGCGTAATCGCCGCCGGAATTGGGGACTGCTTTGCCCTTCAGCCGCGGGCCTTCGAATTCGCCCTCATCCACATAAACCGCACTGCGCATTCCGCCCGAGGGCAGATCAGGTACCATCTGCACGCGCGTGAAGCGCAAGCGGCAAGCGAAGGCAAATTCGAGGCGGGGATTGTCGAGCGTGGAGAAATCCATGAGGTGTTCCTTAATCGGGCCTATCTAACCGCGCCTTCGTCATTGCGAGCCCGGCGTTAGCCGGGTGAAGCAATCTAGAGCGGTTTGCGCTGGCTCTGGATTGCTTCGGCGGCATCGCCCCTCGCAATGACGAGGGTGGGTGGGGATGGGTTGAGCGGCATCAATAATTCGACAAGATCGTCAGGCTGGGGCCGTCAAGCGGCTTGCCGGCCTTCTGTTTGGCCAGTTCATCCTTGCGGGTGGTGGCTTGCAGATCAATGAGATAGGCGTGGATCGCATCGGTATCATCCACTGACAGGAGATCGTCCCAGCGTGGCATGCCATTGGGCACGAGCAGGCCTGCGCGCACGATCTGGCGGAAGGCATCATGCGTGGCGGGCTGCATCCGGCGCAAATCGGGGGTGATAGAGCGCGGCTGGTTGGCGTGGCAGATGGCGCAATTGCTGAAGAACAGGCTCTGCCCGCGCACGATAGTTTGGGCGGTAACGCCTGCGGCCTGGGCAGGCGGTTCGGGTGCAACCTCAAGGGGGGCGCGCAGATCGGGCTTGGGCACGGGAGCGCCACCGATCCTGAATACCAGCAGGCGGTTGGTGTTTTCGCGCCTATAGGCCGCCGAATAGCGCGGCACGAAGGGATAGCCGCCCCCGCCCCAGCCCGCCATGACTGCGATGTATTGAACGCCGTTCACCGCGTAGGTCATTGGCGCGGCCATGATTGCGGTGCCGGTGTCGATTTCTTTGAGCAGCTTGCCGGTGGCGGTTTCGCGCACGAACAGCTTGCCGGTGACACCGCCATAGATCGTCAGGCCGCTGGCGGTGGTGAGCACCCCGCCCCGGTCCTGCCAGCCAGCGGTATCAGCCGCCCATACGGTCTTGCCGGTGAGCGGATCAATGGCGCGCACTTGCGCCGTGGCAGGTTGGCGCAAGGCTTCCTGATAAGCGGGCAATTTGCGCACCGCATCGCCGAATTCGGGCGGGAATGCAGCCAGCGCCTCTTTCACATCGGGGGTGAAGATCAGCGCGGCATCGTTGTTAAGCCCGCGCGCCTTGAAGGGCTTGGCGCCCGGCGTCATGAAGATGAGATTGCCCATATCGAGCACCGCGCCGATATAGAGGCCGGTGGCGGGATCATAACTGGCAGGGTGCCAGTTGCGCGCGCCGGTGGTGGCGGGGAATACGATCTTGGGTCCAGTGGTGTAATCCGCAGCTTCCGGGTCAAGGATCGGGCGGCCGGTTGCGGGATCAATGCCCTTGGCCCAGTTGGTACGGACGATGGGATTGGCGCGCAGCAGCTTTCCATCGCACCGGTCCAGAATATAGAGATAGCCGTTCTTGGGTGCGTGGAGGACGACGGGGCGATTTTGCCCGTCAATATCCATGCGCGTGAAGATCATTGGCTGAGTGGCCGTGAAGTCCCAGTTATCGCCCGGCGTTTCCTGATAGTGCCACTTCATCCGCCCCGTCTTGGGATCAAGCGCGACAAGGCTGGCGAGGTAGAGGTTATCGCCGCCGCTGGGTGAGCGTTTGGATGTGGCATATGGCCCGCCGTTGCCGGTGCCGACGAGGACAAGACCGGTTTCGGGATCGAAGTTAATCGCATCCCAAGGGGAACCGCCGCCGCCTATATCCCAGCGGCTGTTCGGGTCCCACGTTTTCAGCGCAGCTTCGAGTTCGGGGGTTTCCTGCGGGCCGAGCTTGGGATCGTGCGGGACCACATGCCAGCGCCAGCGCAGCTTGCCGGTTTCAAGATCGAGCGCGGTGACATAACCACGCACATCGTATTCCGCGCCGGACATGCCGACGACGACGACATCACCTGCAATTTCGGGCGCTCCGGTGGAGTTATCCCCACGGCGGCGATCTTCGATAAAATCGGCCTTCCACACGACACCGCCGGTTTTAGCGTCAAGCGCGTACATCCAGCCATCGAGGGCCGCGACATAGACTTTGCCGCGTGCCACCGCGAGGCCGCGATTGACCATATCGCAACAGACCGTGCGGTTCACCTGCATGTCGACTTCGGGTTCGAAGCGCCACAGTTCCTTGCCGGTAGCGGCATCGAAAGCATAAGCGCGGCCTGTGGTGCCCGATGTGTAAAGCACGCCATCAATGACCACCGGTGTAGCCTCTTGCCCGCGTGTGGTGCCAAGATCAGCCGCCCATGCAAGGCCGAGTTGGCCCGCGTTTTCTGCCGTGATCTGCGTAAGGCGCGAGTGATGGGTTTTGCCCGCATCGCCGCCGGGGCTGGTCCATTGCGAGCCTGCGCCTTGCTGTAGCGCGGTAGCACCGCCGAGCGAAAAGGCGGCAAGGCCAAGCAAAAGGCTGGCAAAAAGGTGGCGCATCACAGGGAATCCCATGGGCTGGGCATGCGATAGGGTACGGTGATGAAATTGGCTTCGATCTGTTCGATCATGCCGTGATCAATCTTGAACAGTTCCGAGATATAGAAGCTGTGCGGGCGCAGAACCGGGCTTTTGACGGTGCGGCCATCGGTAAGCTGGAATTCACGCAAGCGGCCCGAATGATCGATAAAACCGAATGCAAGGACAAGGCCGCGCTGTTCATCGACCAAGGGAAATCGGCGCGCGCGCAGATCATCATCATAGCGGTAATTGCCCATGCGAAACTGCGCTTCGCAGCCCAGAGCTGAAACCGGCACGATCTTGGCAAAATCAGGATTGCGGGTGGTCTGGACGCCGTTTTCCACGCGGTTGCAATCAGGGTGGAACACGGTGTGGATGGTGCCTTCATTGCGTTGCAGCGTATCGAAATAGCCGTCAGAAAGGCGGATCATGTCGGCGCGACTGACCGGTGCTTCCACTTCACGGTGCAGGATGGGCTTGTCCCAATAACGGCAGTTTTCAAACTTGATGCCGCTGTCGGACTGGCGGACGATCAGCATTTCGCATTCGGCAATCTGGCCTGCGGGATTTACCGCCAGACGCAGCGTGAACGCCGATTCCTCGATGGGTTCGATAATCGTGCCGAAATAACCGACTTGCCCCGTTTGCTCATCGGCAAAGCGCAATTGGTATTCGCCCAGCCGGTCAATCGTGCCCCACACGCCATCGCCGATTTCGAGCATCACGTTGTTTTCACTGTGATATGCGCCCGGTGCCCAATCGAGCGCATGGGGATCGCGCGCGTTCAATGCCGCCAGAAAGCGGTCAAGCACGGCATACAGCTCAGCGCGGATCATCGAATCTCCCATGGTTCAAATTGAGGCTTTGACGGCCTTCTTCGTTCACGGCATACCTTACCAAATGTTATAAATAAAGGGGAGAGCGACAATGGCCCGCACGGCTGCGGAACAGGCCAATCATGACCTTGTTCTGGAGATGTATCACAAGGTTTTGATCGCGATGGATAGCAGCGCTGTCGATCGATATATTTCGTCGGCATATGTCCAGCATTCATCGTTGGCAGAACCATCTGTGCAGGCGCTGAAAGGCTTTCTCGACCGCGTTCGCATCGAATCACCCGATGCGCAGCAAACCATGTATCGCAGCTTTGTGGACGATGATCATGTGATCACACATACCCATGTAGTGCGCTGGCCGGGGGATCCAGGGCTGGCCTTAGTCGACATTTTCCGGGTGGAGGGCGGCATGATCGTGGAACACTGGGACGTGATCCAGCCGGTGCCGGACAATCCGGTAAACCCCAACAGCATGTTTTGACAGGAGAGATGACAATGCGCCTTGTTTCTTTCGCTATTGCCCTCGCACTCACCACGACTGCCGCACAGGCCAAGCCTTGCAAAATGACTCCAAAGCAGGTGGTCACCAAGTTCATGGACGAATTCTATATGCAGAAGAAAGTCCGGTCATCGTTCGAGAAGTGGGTTGATCCCGGCTATATCCAGCACAATCCTTTTGCCGCGACGGGGCGGGATGCCGCGATTGCTTTTCTGGAGCCATTCGTCGCGAACAATCCCAGCCAGAAGACCAAAATCCACCGCATCATTGCCGATGGGAACATGGTTGCCGTGCACAGCCACGGCTGGAATGAAACCGGTGACGCTGCGGCCAAGCGCGGTTTTGCTGTCGTCGATATCTTCCGCGTGGAAGGCTGCCGGGTGATGGAGCATTGGGACGTACTTTCGCCCGTGCCGGAAGCCGCCGCCAATACGAACACGATGTTCTGACCGGCGATGCGTTTCACCGATAAATGCGTGGCGATCCTTGGCGGCAACGCCGGGATCGGCCTTGCCGCCGCACGGATGTTTGCCCACGAGGGTGCCAAACTGGCGATCACTGGCCGCAATGCCGAAAGCCTGCGCGCAGTCGCCGAAGAACTGGACGCGCTGTGCATCCGGTCAGATATCGGCGATCTGGACCAGACTGACGCCGCACTGGCCGAAATTGCCGATGCGCTGGGCGGGATTGACGTCCTGTTCGTCAACGCAGGCGTCGGCGGTTTTGCGCTGGTTCCAGAAGTGACCCCTTTATTCTGGGACGAGCTTCACAGCATCAATTTGCGCGGCGCATTCTTTGCGATCCAGAAAGCCCTGCCGCTGATGCGCGATGGCGGGGCGATTGTGATCACCGGATCGATCGGATCGATGGCAGCGGTGCCGGGCAACGTTGTCTATGCCGCAGCCAAAGCGGGCTTGCGGGCCATGGCGCGGATCGTGGGTAAAGAATTGCTGCCGCGCGGCATCCGCGTGAACATGGTCAGCCCCGGCCCCACCAATACCGAAATTTTCAAGCGCGATGCCAGCGCCGAAGAAATCGCCGGAATGCGCGAGATGCTATCATCGGTTGTGCCGATTGGCCGGATGGGTACGGCAGAAGAAGTGGCGCGGGCCGTGCTGTTTTTGGCAAGCAAGGAGGCCAGTTTCATCAACGGCGTGGATTTGTGCGTCGATGGCGGGTGCATCGAACTGGGTTGAATTATTGGGGTGGCCCTGATTGGGCCGCACCGACCAGCGTATCGCCGGTTTTGTCGGGCAGGGTCCAGATGACCAGATTCATGATCATCACCCCTGCCAGTGTCAGCATAAGCACCGGACGCTGGCGCTCTCCCCGCCGGAAAAGGAACACTGCCCCACCGACAAGCGCGATGGCAGCAAGCATAAGCAGAGAGAGCGCAGCGTCTAACATGCGGTTGCGTTAGCCGCCGAACAGGCCCTTGGCCATACCGGCGATGTCATTGATGGGATTGCCGTCGCCGTCCTTGTCGAGCATGCCGGTGATGGTCTTCATCGGATCACCCTGGCCAAGCATGGCTGCCAGATTGCCGAGGCCGCCTTCGCCGCCAAGCTGGCCGACGATTTCTTGAAGTTTTGAAGCATCAAGAACTGACGTGGCAGCAGCCGTTGTGATGGTATCGCCCTCTGCCTGATGACCGGCAGTCAATGCGCCGATAGCGGTTGCCGCCATCGCAGGATCAAGCCCGACTTTTGCGGCGAGATCCTTTAAATCAACGTTACCCGTGACTTGGCCGATAATCGAATCAAGCATGCTCATAGTATATCCCCCTTAGAGAATACGCATATTAGCAGCGCCCTGCCGGACCGCTAGAGCACCCTCTCTTGGCGATAGCTGATTTTACCATGCAGTCATTCCTTTCGGCAAGGTATAGTCCAAAACCCGTCATGCTGAACTCGTTTCAGCATCCATTCCTACCGACGAACAGCTGCCTGCTTTGATGGACCCTTCAGTGCAGAGACAGGAGCGACTTTACATGGCCATGATGCGCTTCGCGACAACGTCTTCGCGTTCGGCGACCGCTGCCCATGCCGGACGTGCAACGACCCGGCCGTACCAGGCTGCGATCTGGGGGCGCTGCGCCGCATCAACACCGTGGCCGACATAGGCCAGCGTGCGCATGGTGGAGGCAACCGCGATATCGGCCAAGGTGAACGCATCGCCCAACAGCCAGCCTTGCGCAGGGACTTGTGTTTCGAGCCAATCGAGCCAGCGCGGAAGTTCTGCCTCACCCTGGAGTGCAATTGCCTCATCCCCGCCAACTTTCAGCAGTTTTGGCCCTACCAGACGATTGAACAGGATCTTGAGGCCCGATGTGCCCAGCACGGTATCGGCAAATTCATCCCAGAACACCGTCTTGCCGCGCGCTTGCGGATCGGCAGGCAGCAGGCACGGATCGGGGTACTTGGCTTCAAGGTAAAACGCGATGGCCGACGAATCAGCCAACGTGAAGCCATCATCATCAATTGCGGGGATCTTCCCTAAAGGGCTGGCAGCGAGGAATTCGGGATCGGTGCTGCCGGGGCCGCCGCGCGCCAAATCCCATGAAATGCCCTTTTCTTCGCAGATTACCGCAACCTTGCGCACGTATGGTGAAAGCAATGCACCATAAAGCTTCATCGATTTTCTCCCATTCGAACGGTCAGGTTTCTTGAAACCTTATTGCAGCGCCGCGCGTGCCCGTATAGGCGGTTGAGCGATGAGCGACATACCCCACAACCACGCGACGACCCTGCTTGGCGCGCCCGACACGCAAATTGATGTCCGCGAAACTTTCGGCATCGATATCGACATGAAAGTTCCCGCGTTTTCTCGCGCGGATGAACGCGTGCCCGATACTGACGCCACATATGTGTTTGATCCGGACACGACATTAGCGATCCTTGCAGGCTTTGCCTACAACCGCCGCGTGATGGTGCAGGGCTTCCATGGCACTGGCAAATCGACTCACATCGAACAGGTTGCGGCGCGGTTGAACTGGCCGTGCATCCGCATCAACCTTGATGCGCACATCAGCCGTATCGACCTGGTCGGGCGTGATGCCATCGTGCTGCGCGATGGCCTGCAAGTGACCGAATTCCGCGAAGGCCTGTTGCCTTGGGCGCTGCAAACGCCGACCGCGCTGGTGTTTGACGAATACGACGCGGGCCGTCCGGACGTGATGTTCGTGATCCAGCGCGTTCTGGAAACCGAGGGCAAACTCACACTGCTCGACCAGAACCGCGTGATCCGCCCGAACCCGTACTTCCGCTTGTTTGCCACTGCCAACACCGTCGGCCTTGGCGATACGTCGGGGCTCTATCACGGTACGCAGGCGATCAACCAGGGCCAGATGGACCGCTGGAATCTGGTTGTTGCGTTGAACTATCTGACCGAGGCGACCGAGGTCGAAATCGTCACCAAGAAGATGCCCGAACTGGACCGCAAGATCGTGACCGACATGGTGCGCGTGGCCAACTTCTCGCGCCAAGGCTTCATCAACGGCGACATTTCAACCGTGATGAGCCCGCGCACGGTGATTAGCTGGGCGCAGAACAGCAAGATTTTCAATGACGTCGGCTTTGCCTTCCGCCTGTCATTCCTGAACAAATGCGACGAGACCGAGCGGGTACTGGTGGCAGAATACTACCAGCGCGTGTTCGGCAAGGAACTGCCTGAAAGCGTTGCGCACCGGGGGTAATTCCTTGGCGCTGTGCCGGAATTGAAAAAGGCCCTTGGCGTTTGCCAGGGGCCTTTTGGTTTGGGGATGCTTTTGGCACCCCCTCTCCCCACCCTCTCCCCTGAAGGGGAGAGGGCTTTTAATCATTACGCGCCCGGAACGATCAGATACTTTTCGCCGGTGCGGCGCTTGTTGTAATCTGTCGCGGCCACGCGGCTCAACGCCTGTTCCAGACTGACGCGCGCTTTGTAATTGCTGGCGAAGGTGGTGGTCAGTTCGGCCACGACGCGGTTGCGCATTTTCTCAACGATTTGTGGCCCCAATTTGGCCATCCACGGGGTAAGCAGCCAGCCTGACACATCCCAGACGAAGCCGTAATTGCGATTGAGGATCGTGGGCGACAGGTCAAGCGCGCCGTAAATGAACGCGTGTTTCGGGCTGTTCGAGCCATAGCGGCTATAAGCAGCGCCGGAATTGGCGACTTGTTCGATCACCGTCAGGATCTGGCTGACCAGCTTGCCACCACCAATCGCATCAAACACCATCGTGGCTTGCGTGGCCTGCACCGCCGCTGTCAGGTCTTCGATGAAGCTGTCCTTCGAACTATCGACCACGTGTTCCGCGCCAATGCCCTTAAGGATCACCACTTGCGCTTCACTGCGCACGACATTGACCAAGGGAATGCCATCGGCCTGACAAATCTTGACCAGCATCTGGCCCAGATTCGATGCCGCCGCCGTATGCACCAGCGCCTTATGGCCATAATGGCGCATGGTTTCGGTAAAGCTCAATGCGGTCAACGGGTTGACGAATGCCGAAGCGCCTTGCTCTGCCGTAATGCCATCGCCCAGCGGCAGGCACATGCGCGCATCGGCCACCGCATAAGTCGCATACATCGCGCCGGGGAAGCAGGTGACCAGCTTGCCCAGCAGCGCCTGCGCTTCTGGCGCTTCACCGGCGGCAACAACCGTGCCTGCGCCTTCATTGCCAACAGGCATTGCCATACCGTGGCGCGCAGCCATCGCCCGCACTGCCGGATCAGGCATCTTTGCCACGATCTTACCGCGAGTGAACGTGGCGTTTTCGATGTCTGCCGGGCCGAACAGCAAGCCAAGGTCTGAAGGGTTGATCGGCGCGGCTTCCACCTGCACCACCACTTGGGTGCCTGTAGGCGCAGGCACATCGTGATCGGCAAGCTCCACGGTAAGAGTGCCATCTGCATCAAGCCTTGATACGATTTGCTGGCCGTGAAGCTGGGTCATCTTACTCTCCGGGATAGATTGCTTTAACGAAATACAGTCCATCAGGTGGGGCGTTAAGTCCCAATTTGCAACGGTCTTTTGCCTCCAAGGCATCGATCAGATCATCGCGCGTCCACTGCCCCTGCCCGACCATCGCCAGACAGCCGACCATCGAACGCACCTGATGATGCAGGAAACTGCGCGCGGCGGCCTCGATGATCACGCGCTCACCCTCGCGCCGCACATCAAGCCGGTCCAGCGTTTTGACAGGGCTGGCCGATTGGCAATGGACCGAACGGAACGTGGTGAAATCATGCAGCCCGATCAGGCATTGCGCGGCATCGTGCATCGCATCGGCGTCCAGCGGGCGGGTGATGCGCCATGCCTTGCCTGCATCCAGCGTCAATTGCGCGCGGCGGTTGATGATGCGGTATTCATAAGCGCGACCGATGCAGGAAAACCGCGCATGCCAATCCTCTGGCACTTCCACGCAATCCAGCACCGCAATGGCATGCTTGGCTATGCCGAGATGCGCATTGAGCGCGCCAGCCATACGGAACGGATCAAAGCTGCGCGAAAGATCGAAATGCGCGCGCATGCCAAGCGCATGAACGCCCGTATCGGTACGCCCGGATGCGTGGACGCGCACATCCTCGCCGGTGACGCCAGAGGCCGCTTCTTCCAGCGCTTGCTGTATCGATGGCCCATGCGATTGGCGCTGGAAGCCTTGGTAAGCAGCGCCATTCCATTCGAGCGTGAGGGCGAAGCGGGTCATCACCCCAGCATGGTCCCCACACCAATCCCCCGCCCGCGCAACAATGAAGCAGCATCCATTGCAGGCCTGCCTGCGCGCTGGATCATTGTCGGACGGATCGCGCCAGAACCACAGGCAATCGTCAGCGCGTCATCCAACGTCACACTCGCAGCGCCGACACCCTCGACAACATCTGCCGCCAGCACGCGATAGCGCTCACCCTCCAGTTCGAAGAAGGCTCCCGGTGCGGGGGCGAACGCGCGGATCTGGCGCTCCACCTCCACCGCCGCACGCGTAAAATCGATGCGGCTTTCGGCCTTATCGATCTTGTGGGCATACGTCACGCCCTCCTCGGGCTGGACGACTGGCGGATAGGCCGCAAGATCGGCCAGCACTTGCACCATCAGGCCCGCGCCTGCTTCGGCCAGTTCGCTGGTCAATTCGCCCGCCGTCTTGCACGCAACCGGCGTTGCGATTTTCGCCAGCATCGGCCCGGTATCAAGCCCGCGCTCCATTTGCATGATAGTAACGCCCGTCTGCTCATCACCCGCCAGAATTGCGCGCTGCACCGGAGCCGCCCCGCGCCAGCGCGGCAGGATTGAGCCGTGGACGTTGAGGCAGCCCAGCTTCGGCGTATCCAGCACGGCTTGCGGCAGGATCAGGCCATAAGCCGCCACCACCGCGATATCGGCCACCAGCGCCGCCAATGCGGCCTGTTCGTCCGCACCTTTCAGCGAAACCGGGGTGCGCACTTCAATGCCGTGCCCCTCTGCCGCAAACTGCACCGGCGACGGCTGCAGCTTTTTGCCCCGGCCTGCGGGGCGTGGCGGCTGGCTATAGGCGGCGACAACCTGATGCCCTGCAGCAACCAGCGCGTTCAGCGTCGGCACCGCGAAATCGGGGGTTCCCATGAAGATGATGCGCACCTGCGTATGTTCCCCGTTATCGTCATTGCGAGCGTAGCGAAGCAATCCAGAGCCACACGCGCAGCCCACTGGATTGCTTCGCTACGCTCGCAATGACGAAAAGACACTTTCCTGCAACCGCCGCAGTCCCTATCCCCCCCTGCATGGCATCGCAAGAGATCGAGGCACTTTCAGGCGCGTTGGCGCGGCTACCGGGGCTTGGGCCGCGTTCGGCACGGCGTGCGGTGCTATGGCTGATCAAGCGGCGCGAAACCGCGCTGGAGCAATTGCTGAACGCCCTGCGGCAGGTGCAGGAACTGCTGGTGGAATGCGACACGTGCGGCAATGTCGATACCACCAACCCTTGCGGCATTTGCGCCGACCCCCGCCGCGATGCGCGATCGATCTGTGTGGTCGAGGAAGTGGCCGATTTGTGGGCGCTTGATCGCGCACGGCTGTTTACCGGCAAATACCATGTGTTGGGAGGGCGGCTATCCGCGCTGGAAGGCGTGCGCCCCGAAGACCTGACCATCGGTATGTTGCTGGACCGCATAGGCCAGGGCGGCGTTGATGAAGTGGTGCTGGCGATGAATGCCACGCTCGAAGGCCAGACCACTGCGCACTACATTGCAGAACGGCTGGAGGGCAGCCCCGTTCGTGTGACGCAACTGGCGCACGGGCTGCCGGTGGGCGGTGAACTGGATTACTTGGACGAAGGCACTTTGGCACAGGCGCTGCGGGCAAGAAGGCCGGTGGGCTAACTGCCACCAAGTCACACTCTTGCGAGTCGGCGTCATCTTCCTTATCTGGCGCTTATGGCCATTCTCGAAATCCTTGAAGTTCCCGATCCGCGTTTGAAGCAGGTTTCGGTTCCCGTTGAAAAGTTCGATGACGAACTTCGCACGCTCGTGTCCGATATGTTCGAGACGATGTACGATGCGCCCGGCATCGGCCTTGCCGCAATCCAGGTCGGTGTGCCGCTGCGCGTACTGGTGATCGATCTTCAGCCCGATGATCCGGATGCAGAGCCGGTGGCTTGTGCGCACGATGGCCATGCCCATCATCACCAGCCCACCAAGCGCGAACCGCAAGTCTTTATCAATCCGGAGATTCTTGATCCTTCCGAAGAGCAGACGCTCTATCAGGAAGGGTGCCTTTCGGTGCCTGAAATTTACGCCGATGTGGAACGCCCCTCACGCATCCGCGCGCGCTGGCAGGACCTTGATGGCAACCACCACGAACAGGACATGGACGGGTTGATGGCCACGTGTTTGCAGCACGAAATGGACCACCTTGAAGGCATTCTGTTCATCGACCACCTCTCGCGCCTCAAACGCCAGATGGCACTGCGCAAACTGGAAAAACTGCGCAAGGTGGCTTGAGGATAACCCGCGAAGGCTGGTTGCCACGAACATGAATAGCCGTTAGGTTCATGCTTCGTTCTTTTTAGGAACAAGCGTGGATACTGGTCTAATTCTTTTCGTTATCATTGCTTTGCTGGCTGGAATCGCATTTGGCTGGTTCCTTGGGTCACGGCCTGTCGCCGAATGGCGGGCGCGGGCGGATTCGCGCGATGTTGAGGCCAAGGCGCTGGAAGGCACGGTCAAGGCGATGACCGTGGATATTGCCGCGATGAGCGAGCGGTTGCGGGCGATGGATGCGCTGTCGGCTGAACTGGCTGATGTGCGCCGTGATCGCGATGAATTGGCCCCGGCGCTTGCTACTGCGCGGCAGCAGGCCGCCGATGCGCAAATGGTGCGCGCTGAACTGGTGCAAGTGCGGGCGGATCGCGAAGCTTTGAGCACCGCGATTGAGCGGTTGAAGGCTGATGCCGAAAACTTTGCCGAACAAAAGCGCATGCTGATCGAGGCGCAAGAGGCGCTGCGCAAGGAATTTGAAAACGCGGGCAACAAAGTGCTGGAAAAAGCGCAGGAAACCTTCCTTGCGCGCGCGCAGGCCCGCTTTGAAGAGAGCGAAAAGTCGAGCGGGGAACGGCTCAAGGCCCTGTTATCGCCGGTCGATCAGCGGCTAAAAAGCTATGAAGAGCAAGTCGGCAAGTTGGAGAAGGAACGCGTCGATGCGTTCGGCAACCTCACCGGCCTGATCCAATCAATGCGCGACGGGCAGGAAGCTGTGCGCGCGGCGGCGGCGCAATTGGGCAATTCCTTGCGCAATGGCCCCAAAACGCGCGGGCGCTGGGGCGAATTGCAATTGCGCAACGTGCTGGAACAGTGCGGCCTTGCCGAGCATACCGATTTTGTCACTGAACAATCGATCGAGACCGATGAAGGACGGTTGCGGCCCGATGCAATCGTGCGCGTGCCCGGAAACAAGCTGCTGGTGATCGATGCCAAAGTGTCGCTCAACGCCTATCAGGATGCGTTCGAGGCGACTGATGACGACGCCCGCAAGATCGCGCTTAACGCCCATGTCCAATCGATGCGCAACCACATCCAGACGCTGGGAGCGAAATCCTATCAAAGCCAGTTTGAAGAAGCGCCGGATTATGTATTGATGTTCGTTCCGGGTGAGCATTTCATAGCCGCCGCGCTCGAACGTGATCCCGCCTTGTGGGACTATGCGTTTGAACGGCGGGTGCTGCTGGCCAGCCCGACCAATCTGGTCGCGATTGCCCGCACTGTGGCGCAAGTGTGGCGGCAGGACGGCTTGGCGCGCGAGGCACGTGAAATCGGGCGCATGGGCGGTGAATTGTATGACCGCCTTGCCGTGGCCGCCGAACATTTGAAGCGCGTCGGCAATGGTCTTGATAGCGCGGTGACGAATTACAACAAATTTGTCGGCAGCTTTGAACGCAACGTCTTGTCAGCGGGTCGACGCTTGAAAGACAAGCATATCGAAATCGGCAAACGTGAGGTAGAAGAGGTGCCGCTGGTTGAAGCCGCGCCACGCTATGCCGATGCAGAGCCTGCAGCCTTTGAAGGAGATGCGGTTACGGAATGAACAGACGGGCAGGATCAGCGCTGATCGCGGCATTCTGGTTGACGCTGGCCGGGTGTGAGCGTGAGGCGACGCCCGTTTCCACAGCGTCATCCAGTGCAGCGCCTGTCGTTGAACCCAGCGCCTTACCTTTGCCCGAACCCGTTGAAAGTCCTTCGCCTTCGGCCAGCGTAGAACCCCAGGGCATTGCTGGCATAGCTTATGCCCCACAAGACGATTGCGCCACGGCGCCGGGCTGGCCTGCGTTTCGCAAGTCGCTTGTTTCAGCGGTACGCGCGCGTGATGGAGCCGCGCTTGCCGCACTTGCATCCCCTGATGTGACACTGGACTATGGCGGTGGCAGCGGTGTGGGCGAACTGCAAAAGCGGCTGGCCGACCCTGACCGCCAGTTATGGGGCGAACTTGACGCGCTCTTGCCACTTGGCTGTGCGGTTGAAGGCGGATTGGCGGCAATGCCGTGGGTATTCTGGAACGTACCCGAGGACGCAGACAGTTACACCGCCATGGTCGTCACGGACGCGAATGTGCCGCTTCGGGATGGGCCAAGGGGCAAGGAACTTGGCAATGTTGGCTGGTTTATCGTCAAGATTGATCCGATGGCGTATAAGCCGGATGCCAAGACCACCCGCGTTACACTGGATAATGGTGACAAGGGCTGGGTCGAAACAGCCAAATTGCGCAGCCTGCTGGACTATCGGTTAATTGCCGAACCCAAGGATGATGGCTGGCAAATCACTGCATTCATTGCAGGTGATTGATCAGCTTTCGCTCAATTCCATTTCCACGGTGTGGCCGCCCGAGGTGAGCCGCAGCGTTTTACCACTGCGCAACAGTTCGGGCGCAGCAGAAAGCAGGGCGTTGACCGCTTCTTCCTGTTGCCAGACGGGGCCTTCGCAGAACATCCGCGTGGCCATCAGCGGGCCAGCAATCAACCGGTTGCCTTCGATGCGATATTCGCCGCCAATGCCGTTGCAACCGACATTGGCGCCAAGCCGGTTTTGGTCAAAACGCATGGAGGCCTTGTCAGGCATCACCGGCGCAGCGCCATCAATCCGCATGATCTTCCAGCGCGTATCAGACAGCGCGCTGGTGGCAGACGGCGCCGTGGCGCAACTGCCAAGCAGAGTAGCCGAAACGACGATCATGGCGAGAGCGTTGCGCATGGCGTTGATAATGCACAGAACGGCTGACCATTTGATTAACCGGCCTGTCAGCGATCACTCATCAAGCGTGGCAAGAACTTCATAAGCCAGGACAGCGCCAGCAACCGCAGCGTTAAGACTGTCGGCGCGGCCCTTCATCGGCATGGTCACACGCAAATCACAGGCCATTTCGTAGTCTTCTGGCAGGCCACGCGATTCGTTTCCGACCATGACGAAACAAGGCGCGGTATATGGTGCGCCGCGATAGGGCACGGCTTCGCGCAAGCTGGCGGCGACAAGTTGCCCCAGCCCTGCCCGCAACCACGCTGCGAAATCTTCCCAGCGCGCTTGCGCCAGTTGCTGGGTGAAGATCGCGCCCATGCTGGCGCGCACCGCTTCAACCGAGAACGGATCCACGCAATCGTCGATCAGGATCAACCCGCCAGCACCCACCGCATCGGCTGTCCGCAGCATCGTACCAAGGTTGCCCGGATCACGCATGGCATGCGCCACCAGCCAGATTGGCGCGGCCTTGCGGTCAATCCGTTGGATCGACGTATCCCATTCGGCGAAAACTCCGGCGACGGCTTGGGGGTTTTCCTTGCCGGTCACTTTGGCCAGAATATCGACCGGCAGTTCAATCACTTCGCCGCCCGCAGCATCGACCAATGCTTCAAGTTCATCAAGCAGAGGATGCCCCTCACGTCCTTGCGCCATCAGCAAAATTTCAGGGATGCGGCCACCTTCGCGGGCGTCAGTTAGCAGGCGAAGCCCTTCGGCGAGGAATTTGCGTTCCAGCCGCCGGTACTTCTTTTCGCGCAAAGATCGCACGAATTTGACCGTGGGGTTGGAATAGCCGGTGATGATCTTGCGCGTCATTGCGCCCCCATGCGTCAGCAAACGTCGGGCGGCAAGTAGATCAATCTTCGCCGAAGCCGTCCTTAATCAATCCGGTCAGCTTCATCAGGATCGCGTCGGCATCGCCTTCCGGGCCGGAAACGGATACATCAACCGTGTCACCTTTGGCCGCACCCAGCATCATCAACCCGAGAATGGACGCGCCATTGGCGTCAGTACCGTCCTTGGCAACTATCACGTCAATGCCTTCGGGCAGCTTGGCCACAGCGTTGACGAATTTGGCACTGGCACGGGCATGAAGGCCGCGCTGGTTTACTATCGTCACCGTTTCGCGGGTGACGTACCCCTGATCTGACATCTCACGCATCCTGCCCTAGAAATTCGGAAGCGATCGTTATGTAATTCCGGCCAGCGTCGCGCGCTGCCGATGTCGCTTCTTTTACGCCCATGCAATTGCGCGCCTTGGCCAGACGGATCAGCATGGGCAGATTGATCCCGGCAATGACTTCGACTTTGCCGGCTTGCATTAATGAAATGGCCAGGTTGGATGGAGTGCCACCGAACAGATCGGTCAGGATGATCACACCTTCGCCGCTATCGACGCGTTTGATGGCATCAGCGATTTCCTTGCGGCGTTTTTCCATATCATCGTTGGGGCCGATGCAGACGCCGATCACGTCCGTTTGTCGGCCAACGACATGCTCCATCGCATGGATAAATTCTTCGGCAAGTGCGCCGTGGGTAACGAGGATCAGACCAATCATGAACAGGGCAGGCTCCGAAGTGCGGCCAAACATCTTGCCAAACCGTGCATGAACGCAAGCTTGGCATGGATGCGGGGGACACAAGACGACTGGGAATCGAAATGCATGACTTCCAGTACTGCCCCGCCCATCATCGTTATCATTATCCCTTGCCGTTCGGGGCCTGCACGCCTTCCAGCATGTCAGCCGCCCGTGACGACAGGTTGCGATGCAGCAATGTGGGTGAAAATCCCGCAGTGCGCAAGCCAGAAGCTATCTGTTCAGCCATGAATACCGAACGATGCCGCCCACCGGTGCAGCCAAAGGCAACGTGGACATAGGCTTTGCCCTGTTCCTGGTAGCGTGGCAGCAGTAGTAAAAGCAGATCATGAATGCGGGCGAAGGCTTCGGCAAAGGCGGGATCTTGCTGGATAAATGCGCCGACGGGGGCATCGCGCCCGGTCTGCGGGCGCAAGTCATCCACCCAGTGCGGATTGGCCAGAAAGCGCATATCAAACACTAGATCAGCAAGCGGCGGCGTGCCGCGTGAAAAACCGAAGCTGCTGATCGTCAAAGTGGTGGGTGCAGGCGTTTCAGCTGAAAATTGGGCGCGAATCGCCTGTTGCAAGTCATTCGTGGTAAAAGCGGTGGTGCTGATCACCACGTCGGCCCAGCGGCGCAAAGGTTCAAGCAATTCACGCTCTGCCGAGATACCGGCTGCAGCAGGCTTATCCTCGCTCATCGGATGGCGACGGCGGGTTTCGTTATAGCGCCGCTCCAATTCGCTTCCCGCGCAATCAAGAAACAGGGTCGTGACCTGCAAATCTTTCCGCTGCGCCAGCTTTTTGACGATCCCGATGGTACGCGCCGGATCGAAACCGCGCGTCCGCGTGTCAAAACCAATCGCCATGGGCGCGCCTGATTCGACGCGCGCCGAACCGGGTCCGGTTTCCAGCAAACGGTCAAGCAGGCGGATCGGGAAGTTGTCGATTGCCTCCCAGCCCAAGTCTTCCAGGGTGCGCAAGGCTGTCGTCTTGCCTGCACCCAGCAGACCAGTGACGAGTAAGATACGTTGCGGGTTCGACTCTTTGGCCATCATCCAATGCTTTGCGCTTTTGCGCAGGCAATGAAAAGTCCGGAAGCGGAGTTGTCCCGTATCAGGAAATCATCAGCCCAAAAGTCTGTAGGGCAATTTCAGCACGCAAAGCGAGGACCGGACTATCAGGAAAGAGCCGGACCAATGGTAGCGCGACGCCTGCGATAGTGACTGCCTCTGCCTTATCAATAAAGCGTGGGGCGTCCGGATCGAGATGGATCACCAGCCCTGCGGCAACAGGCGGGGACACTGGCATATCCACCAATCCGACATTGCGCACTTCCAGTTTGCCGATGATGTTGGGATGGGGGCTTGCGATCAAACGCCCATCGCTGTTGTTGATCATAATGCCATCATCGCCCACCAGCACCGCGCCGCGATCTATCAGGGCAAGCGCCAAGCTGGACTTGCCAGAACCGGGTGCACCTTCAATCAGCACCCCTCGTCCACAGATGGCAACACAGGTTGCTTGCCGCGCGATGGTCATTCTGCCTCCTCTTCGGCCAGCAAGGGCAGGCTGAGCACCAGATAGGCGCCGGGTTTGCCGTCGGGCCTGTCATCCACAGCCAGCGTACCATCGTGTGCTTCGGCAATGGTGCGGGCTATGGCAAGGCCAAGGCCGCTGTGCGCGCCAAACGCTTCTTCGGTGGGGCGGACCGAATGGAACCGTTCGAAAACTTTCTGGCGTTCAGGCGCGGGAATGCCGGGGCCTTCGTCCGATACGGACAAATGCGCCATTTCTTCGTCACCCCAAGCGACAACTTCAACCACGCCGCCTGTTGGCGTAAAGGACACGGCGTTGTCGAGGAGGTTCTCAAGCACGCGTTCAAGCCGCGCGGCATCACCAGGGATCAGAGTGTCCCCGCCTGCATGTTTGAAGCGAATGGGCGTTGATGCGTTGGTGCGGACATCGCGCGCGCCAACGATTTGCGAGGCCAGCGCGGCCAGATCAAGCGGCATGAAAGTGGCTCGACTGAGTTCGGCGTCAATGCGGCTGGCGTCGGCAATTTCGGTGATCAGCCGGTCGATCCGCTGCACGTCATGCGCCGCAATGGCCGCCAGTTGGCGGCGAAGCGCCGGGTCTTCGACGCGCTCCATCGTTTCCAGCGCGCTGGACAGCGAGGCGAGCGGGTTCTTGAGTTCGTGCGCAACGTCGGCGGCGAACATTTCCACCGCGTCAATGCGTTGGCGCAGCGCGGTGGTCATATCGGATACGGCGCGCGCGAGCAGGCCGATTTCATCGCCGCGATCAGGCAGGCGGGGCACCACAACTTCGCGTTCACGGCCCAACCGCACGCGCACCGCGGCACGGACAAGCGCGCGCAAAGGCTGGACGATGGTGCGGGCAAGGAACAGCGAAAGCTGGATCGAAAGCAGCAGCGCAAAGCCGATGATGATTACCAGCGTCTGGCGCGCATCGCGCACCGATTGGGTAACGTCCAAGGCATTGCGCAAACTGAGCAGCACTTCGCCATTGTTGCCCACAGGTGCGGCGGCGGTGATTACGGGCGTGCGGTCTGGTGCGTAACGCAGGAACACTTCTGTCTTGCCCGATTTGCGCGCGGCGGCAATTTCAGGCCAGCTTCCGGCAGGCTGCTCGGCGGTATCGCTATAGCGTTCAACCGATGGTGCGTTGACGATGAAGTCTACACCGCGATCAAGCAGGCGTGCCGCTTGTTGATACCACGGTTCGGTTTCAGGATCGATCAGCGCGAAGGATGGCGGGGCCAAAGTAAAACTGTCGGCCAGCAGATGGCCCTGATTGTCATAAAGCCGCAAGCGCAAGGTTTGTTCGGTGCCAATACGGGCCAGCAGCTTGCGGCGCTGCGCCATCGGGCTGCCGTCCAATGCATCGGCGGCAATGTCAGCTTCGGCACGGGCCAGTTTGAAACGCTCTTCGACAAGCTGCGTGCGGTAGCTGTCGAGATAGAAGAAACCGCCCGCCAACAAGGCCAGCGCGATGACATTGAAGAACAGGATGCGCGTGGTGAGCGATACGCCGCGAATGCGCCAACGCCGCCCAAGGCGTGGCCGACGGCGCACTGGCGTCGCGTCGTCATTCTTCGGCAAAGCTGTATCCTGCGCCATAAAGCGTTTCGATGGCGCCAAATTCAGGATCTGCCACGCGGAATTTGCGGCGCAGACGTTTGATATGACTATCGATGGTCCGGTCATCGACGAAGACATCGTCGTGATAGGCTGCGTCCATCAATTGGTTGCGCGTTTTGACCACACCGGGGCGCATGGCCAATGCTTCAAGGATCATGAATTCGGTGACGGTGAGCGAAACCGCCACATCGCTCCACGTTACGGCGTGCCGCGCGGGGTCCATAACGAGGCGCCCCCTCCGGATGGGATCGGGCAATGGTTCGCCGCTGGGTTCTTTTTCTTCCGCCTCACGCCTCACAATGTCACTCCGGCGCAAGATCGCCTTGATCCGCGCCACCAGCAGCCGCTGGCTGAACGGCTTGGCGATGTAATCATCAGCCCCCATCGACAGGCCAAGCGCTTCATCGGCTTCATCGTCTTTGCTGGTGAGGAAGATCAGCGGCAGGTCACTTTTTTCGCGCAGGCGGCGCAACAGTTCGATGCCGTCCATACGCGGCATTTTGATATCGCAAACGGCAAGGTCTGGAGGGTTGTCCAGCATGGCCTTCAACGCGGTGTCACCATCGTTGTAAAGCCGGGTCACGAAGCCCTCGGTCTGCAAAGCGATGGAAACCGTGGTCAGGATATTGCGGTCATCATCGACCAGCGCGATGGTTCTTGGGTCAGCCGAAGGTTCGCTGCGCTCAGGTGGATGACTGCCCATGACAGGGTGAATACCGGCACCACGGACGGGGCGCAACTTTATGCCGACATGCGATTGCAATGTTAGTTGCACAACGCGCAATCTGCTGCGCAAAAAACTTCGTTGAAGTCTGGCATTTGACGCAGCAAGGCGCAGACACTATGCGCCGAACGAGAATCAGCGCATTCGTATTCGCAATTGTGCGTAGAGCGGGGCTCCCTCGCGTCCGCGCCGCCACCGGGAGGCCACAAGTGTCCGCTAACAGCCTGAATGTATCCCTCGCCAGCCAAGGCTTTCCTGAACCGGCCGAACTGTTCGCCAATCTCGGCACAGCGTCGTTGGTTGAACATGCCGTGCGCAACGGCGAAGGCCTGCTTTCAGTGGATGGGCCGCTGGTGGTCGAAACCGGCAAGCACACGGGCCGCAGCGCGAAGGACAAGTTCATTGTCCGCGACGCAGAAACGGAAAACACCGTATGGTGGGGCAAGACCAACGTTTCGATGACGCCAGAGCACTTTGCCGCACTCAAAGCTGATTTCATCAAGGCACTGGGCGAAAAAGACCGGCTTTATGTTGCCGACCTGTTTGGCGGCAGCCAGCCCGAACACCGCGTGAATGTGCGCGTGATCAATGAATTTGCATGGCACAACCTGTTTGTGCGCACGTTGCTGGTCCGCCCGACTGATGCTGAATTGGCAACGATTGCCCCTGAATACACGATCATCGATCTGCCCAGCTTCCGCGCGGATCCTGCGCGCCATGGCTGCCGCAGCGAAACCGTGGTGGCGGTGAACTTCACCGAAAAGCTGATCCTGATCGGCGGCACGGCATATGCCGGTGAAATGAAGAAGTCGGTATTCGGCATCCTCAACTACTTGCTGCCGGTCAAGGGCGTGATGCCGATGCATTGCTCGGCAAACGTTGGTCCAGACGGCAAGACCGCTGTGTTCTTTGGCCTTTCCGGCACTGGCAAGACCACACTTTCCGCCGATGCTTCGCGCACGTTGATTGGCGATGATGAACATGGCTGGTCGGACACCGCCGTGTTCAACTTCGAAGGCGGCTGCTACGCCAAGATGATCCGTCTGTCGGGCGAAGCGGAACCTGAAATCTTCGCCACGACCAAGCGTTTCGGCACGATCCTTGAGAACGTGGTGATTGATCCGGTTACCCGCGAGATCGATCTTGACGACAACAGCCTCGCTGAAAACAGCCGTGGGTCTTATCCCATCGATTTCATTCCGAACTGCTCGGAAAAGAACCTCGGCCCGGTCCCTGCCAACCTGATCTTCCTGACGGCGGATGCTTATGGCGTGCTGCCTCCGATCGCGCGTTTGACCGCCGATCAGGCGATGTACCACTTCCTTTCGGGCTACACCGCGCGCGTGGCCGGAACCGAAATTGGTGTGACCGAACCCGAAGCCACGTTCAGCACCTGCTTTGGTGCACCGTTCATGCCGCGCCACCCGTCGGTCTATGGCAACCTGCTGAAAGAACGCATCGCCAAGGGCGGCGTGAAGTGCTGGTTGGTCAACACCGGCTGGTCCGGTGGCAAGGCCACGCAGGAAGGCATCAAGCGCATGCCGATCAAGGCCACCCGCGCACTGCTCAACGCAGCACTCGACGGCACACTTAACAACGCCACCTTCAAGAAAGACCCGAACTTCGGCTTCGAAGTTCCTGTCGAAGTGCCCGGCGTGGAAACCCGCCTGCTTGATCCGCGCGGCGCATGGGCCGATGGCGAGGAATACGACAAGACCGCGCAGGAACTGGTCCGCAAGTTCGTGGACAACTTCCAGCAGTTTGCCGAACATGTTGACCAGTCGGTCCGCGATGCGGCTCCAGTGTCAGCCTGATCTTTAGATTGATGATGTGAACGTCAAGAGGCCCCTTTGCGGGGCCTCTTTTCGTTTGGGATTTTCGGCAATGAACAAAAGAGTGCCGATCACACAGGCAGGAACGCCTGAAGAAAGTGCGCAACCTCGTCAAAGTTCAGGGCCAATGCCGGCACCGAATGGTCATACCCTTTTATGTCGGCATTGATCATCTGCGCCGGGCGAAACCGCACATCACCCAAAGCGCTGAACACCGACCCTGAAATCAAGATGTTACAGCCGTACTGTTTGGTCGCGGATTCCAGCAGGAAAGCAATATTCACCGCTTCTCCCATAGCTGTGAAGTCCGCTGCTGCGCCGCTACCGATATTGCCGACAGACGCTGTTCCTGCATTGTAACCACAGCCGAAGCGCAGCCCGGCGGGAGGTTTGTGGCGTTTTTCTGCCAGCCGAAAAATCTCTTGATAGCCGCTGACCACGTCCAGCACTGTCACCACATCACGGCGCATCAGAGCGTTTGTCGGATGAAGCCAGATCGCCAAAATCGCATCGCCAATAAATTTGACCGACCACGCCCCCGACGCGGTGAGCAATTCTCCAGCTTCCCGGTTGATGTCAGCCATCATCGCGGCAATCGCCTTTTCCCCCATCGCAGCGGCAAGTTGCGTGAAGCCGCGCATGTCGATCACCATCGCGCTGACCAGTTGTTGGTCCATGTAAAACTGCGTCCGGCCATCGGTTTGCTCGGGCAGCTCCGTCGGAGCGGCATTTTGCACGAATTCGATGATCTGGCGGCCAATTTGAATGCGATCACCAGACTTGAGCTGCGTTGGACCCAGCACTTGCCGACTGTTAAGCCACGTGCCGTTCGTGCTGCCAAGGTCATTCAAAATGCACATGCCACTGGCATTACGGCGGACCATTGCGTGTTCGCGCGATACCAGACTATCATCCAAGACAATCGTGTTTGATGGCACCCGGCCAAAACCGCACAGTCCCAGCCGTAGCAAAGCTATTTCGCGAACGGTGCCGCCTGCCTCAATCCGCAGATAAGTATCGCATTCGTCGGTCGCCACCGCTGACTCCGCTGATCCACAAGGCAGTACCGATGCAGAGAGGCGCCGAATGTGCCGTACCGCACGTTTACTGCCCGTCTTCCACATCTTCCCGAACTTGCTTGAACTGAATTCTTAAGCGTGGGAGGACACAAAGCAAGTAGGCAGCCATATTACTTTAACGCAGCGCTGGCTTTAAGCAGGCTATACGCTTCGACAACGGCTTGAAGTTGGCCTTCAAACCCACGATCACCACCGTTGCGATCAGGGTGGAATTTGCGCACCAGTTCGGAATAACGGCCACGCAATGCGCGCCGGTCGGCATCAAAGCCGAGACCGAGCACGTCGTAGGCTTTGCGTTCGTCAGGGCTTATGCCGCGCCGTGCCGCTTCGGCAGCTTTTTCGTGGTCTGTCCGCCGCGCTCTGGCACGTGAGGAGATGGCATCCAGCGGATCGGTGAAATCGGCCCAGAGTGGGGCAGCATCAATCCCGGCATCAGGACGGAAAGCCCGCGTTTCGCGCTCCCATCCGGCCAATGGCGATTGCGCGGCAAGGATTTCATCGGCGCTCATGCCTGCAAAGAAATCATAGCCTGCGTTGAATTGCCGCACATGTTCCAGGCAGAACCAGCGATAATCGCCCGGACCATCAAAGCCCGATGCGCGAACGCCGGGCGCACGGAACTCGCCGGGATCATCACACCCCGGAGCATAGCAGATGCGTCCGTCACTTTGAACGCGGCCGTGGAACTTGTCATTGCGCATGCCCCTTCCACATGGCGACAGAGCGGCTAGAAGGGAAGCCATGACAGGACCAATCGCACAAGAAATCGAACGTCTGCTGACACAGACCTTTGCCCCCACGCACCTTGCGGTCATTAACGACAGCGCCAGCCATGCGGGCCATTCAGGCCATGATGGATCGGGCGAATCGCACTTCACGATCGAGATCGAGAGCGCGGCCTTTGCAGGCGAATCGCGGCTGAACCGGCAGCGCATGGTCAACAAGGCGCTAGGCGACCTGCCGGGTGAGAGGGTCCATGCCATGGCGATCAAGGCCCGTGCGCCTGATGAACGATAAGGCGCTGAATAATACGGCGGTGAGTGATCGGGCGGTGGCCCGCCGTATCCGCCGGTCAGCCCGCATCTTGCTGACCGATGACCGGGACCGCCTGCTGCTGTTCCGCTATGCACCACAAAATCGCCCGCCCTTCTGGTGCGCGCCGGGTGGCGAATGTGATACGGGCGAGGATTTTGCCGCCGCCGCACGGCGCGAACTGTTCGAAGAAACCGGGCTGGACACCGACCCCGGCCCCGAAATTGCCCGCCGCGCCGATGATTACGTGACGCTGGAGGGCGAACCGATCACCTCGGACGAACGGTTTTACAGGGTACGGGTAGCTGCCTTCGATGTTGATACGAGGGGGCAGACCGAACTGGAACGCAGAATGCAGATGCAGCCGCGCTGGTTCACTTTTGCCGAAGTGCGCGAGTGGCACGAGCCGATCTTTCCGGACACGATCCTCGATCTGGTCGCGCTGGACTCAATAGGAGAGACCGCATGAACATGACACGCGTAA
This sequence comes from Novosphingobium sp. 32-60-15, assembly GCF_002280675.1. Lineage (GTDB taxonomy): Bacteria > Pseudomonadota > Alphaproteobacteria > Sphingomonadales > Sphingomonadaceae > Novosphingobium. Next base: position 59,058 of record NZ_NCEN01000009.1, read on the forward strand.
CGCTGGCCAGCGGGATTGAACTGGACGTGGTTGACACCGGCCCGCGCGATGCGCCGGTGCTGATTTTCCTGCACGGCTTTCCCGAAAGCCACCGCACGTGGCGGCACCAGATTGCGCACCTGTCAGGCCGCTTCCGCTGCATCGCGCCCGACCAGCGCGGCTATCGCGGATCATCGCGGCCTGAAGGCGTTGAAAATTATACGCCGGACAAGCTAATCGGTGATGTATTCCAACTGGCCGATACCTTGGGTGTCGGGCAATTCACCATCCTTGGCCATGATTGGGGCGGCGCGATTGCATGGGGCGTGGCGCTGATGGGCCAAGGCACGCGCGTAACCCGCGCCGTTATCGCCAACGCGCCGCATCCGGTAATCTTCCCGCGCCTGCTGTGGACCGATCCGCAACAGCGCGAAGCCAGCCAATATATGCGCGCCTTCCGCGATACGGCTAACGATGCGCTGGTGCGCGAACATGGCCTTGGCGCACTGCTGATGAAAGCGCTCAAATGGAACCGCTCGGCTGCTTTGGAAGATGCCGAGCGCGACGCCATGCTTCAGGACTGGTCAAACCCTGACACCGCCATCGCCATGATCAACTGGTATCGTGCCAGTTCAATCAACGTGCCGCCGATGGATGCACCCTTCGCCCTGCCCGAAGGTTACAAGGACGCGCCCCTGCCCCCGCTGGCGATTCCGACGCTCGTCATTTGGGCCTTGGACGATCTCGCACTGCCGCCCTGCAACCTTGAAGGCATGGACAAACTGGTGACCAACCTGACGCTGGAACCGGTCCATGATTGCGGCCATTTTGTGCCATGGGAAGCACCGGACAAGGTCAACACCGCGCTGGATGCCTTTCTGGGCTGATCAATTTCGAAGAACCCGATCTTTGTGATCGGGTTCATTCGGTTGCCCTTTGCGTGTCTGTGCCATATGGGCAGCGGGCTATGTCTACGCCCAAACCCCTCGTTTTCGCCATCCCCAAGGGCCGCATCCTTGATGAGGCGCTGCCCCTGCTGGAGAAAGCCGGGATCGTGCCTGATGCCGACTTTTTCAACAAGTCGTCGCGTGCGCTCTCTTTTGCCACCAACCGTGCAGACGTGAAGATCATTCGCGTGCGCGCTTTTGATGTGGCAACATTCGTGGCACATGGCGCGGCTCATGCCGGGATTGTCGGCTCTGACGTGATCGACGAATTCGATTATGCCGACCTCTACGCACCGGTTGATCTGAACATCGGGCACTGCCGCCTGTCGGTGGCTGAACCCGTTGGTGCGGTGGAAAGCGGCGCCAACGCGCGCGAAAGCCACGCTCGGGTTGCGACAAAATACCCCAACCTGACGCGTCGCCATTTTGAAAAGCTGGGCGTTCAGGCCGAAATCGTAAAGCTCAATGGCGCGATGGAACTGGCGCCTTCATTGGGCCTTGCCAGCCGCATCGTCGATCTGGTTTCCACCGGGCGTACGCTTAAGGACAACGGCTTGGTTGAAACCAGCCAGATCCTGCCGGTATCGGCCCGCCTCATCGTCAACCGTGCTTCGCTGAAAACCGATAGCGCGCGCATGGGCGCGTTGATTGATGCGTTCCGCGGGCTGGTCGCGCAAAAGGATGCCGCGTGATGCAGCGTTTGAAATCCAGCGATCCCGATTTTCCCCGCGCCTTCGCCCGGCTGGTCAAGGACCGGCGGGAAAGTGATGAGAACGTGGCGCGCGATGTGCAGACCATCGTTGCCGACGTGCGCCTGCGCGGCGATGAAGCACTGGCCGAATACACCGCCAAGTTCGACGGCCACCTCCCAGCTGACGATGACTGGCGCATTCCGGCCGAAGCCTGCCGCGAGGCATTCGATGCACTGAAGCCCGATCTTCGCGCCGCGCTGGAACTCGCCGCGCAACGCATCCGCGCCTATCACGAAGCGCAATTGCCCGAAGACCGTGATTATACCGATGCCACCGGCATGCGGCTTGGCGCACGATGGAGCGCGGTTGATGGCGCAGGGCTGTACGTTCCGGGCGGACGCGCGGCCTATCCGTCATCGCTGCTGATGAACGCCATTCCGGCAAAGGTTGCAGGCGTTGAACGGCTGGTTGTTGTCACGCCCACGCCGAAGGGTGAAGCCAATCCGCTGGTACTGGCCGCTGCGCACCTGGCCGGAGCTGACGAAGTGTGGCGCATCGGCGGGGCGCAGGCCGTGGCCGCACTGGCTTATGGCACCGACCGCATCAAACCGGTCGATGTGATTACCGGCCCTGGCAATGCCTGGGTGGCCGAAGCCAAGCGCCAGTTGTTCGGCATTGTCGGCATCGACATGGTGGCAGGGCCTTCGGAAATCCTTGTGATCGCCGATGGCAACAATGATCCGCAGTGGATCGCCGCCGACCTGCTCAGCCAAGCCGAACATGATCCTGTCGCGCAATCGATCCTGATCACCGATGACGCCGGGTTTGCCGATCAGGTAGCCGATATGATCGGCGTTGAAATTGCGATGCTGCCCACGGCCAAAGTCGCCAAGGCCAGTTGGGATGCGTTCGGTGTGATCATTGTGGTCGATTCGCTTGATGAAGCGCCCGCGCTCGCCAATGCGCTGGCCGCCGAACACGTCGAAATCGCTACGGATGATCCCGAAGCCCTGTTCAACCAGATACGCCACGCGGGTTCGGTCTTCCTTGGCCGGATGACCCCCGAAGCAGTCGGCGATTATGTCGCCGGTCCCAATCACGTCCTGCCCACGGGGCGCCGCGCGCGCTTTTCCTCGGGCCTTTCCGTTCTGGATTTCATGAAACGCACCAGCTTTATCGCCGCCTCTGACGCTGCGCTTGCCGCCGTCGGCCCTGCCGCCATCGCCCTTGCCGACGCCGAGGGTCTTGCCGCTCACGCCCGATCCATCGAACTGAGGCTTGGCATATGAGCCGCATTTCAGGACAGGCCCGCGCCAATTCGCGCCTTGCCGCCGTACAGGCGCTGTATCAGATCGATATGGAGCGGACCGAGTTGCACCTGCTGCTCGACGAGTTCCACCAGCACCGTCTTGGCGCGGAAATCGAAGACGTTGAATATGCCAAGGCAGACATCAACTTCTTCGACGATATCGTGCGCGGCGTTGAAGCGCGGCGGGACGAAATTGACGCTTTGCTGACGTCCAAACTCGCCAGCGGCTGGGCCATCCCCCGCCTTGACAAGACCATGCTGCAAATCTTGCGTGCAGGCACTTACGAGTTGCTGGCGCGCAATGACGTGGCAATCGGCACCGTGATCAGCGAATATGTTGATGTCGCCCATGCGTTCTTTGATGAACGCGAGGCAAAGTTCGTCAACGGCCTGCTGGATGCGGTGGCGAAGCAGGTTCGCTGAGTTCGAAACTATAGCCTCAGCCCGGATCAAGTGCGGGCCGACGATTTTACACACCGGTTAACGTCGGCCCGGACTTGATCCGGGCTAAGGCTTCATTCGGCGAGGCCCTGCCTACAACCGTTCCGCATGCCAGCGCACGTGGTCTTCCATGAACGTGGAAATGAAGTTGTAGCTGTGATCATAACCCGGTTGCAAACGCAGCGTCAGATCAACGCCTGCCGCCTTGCAGGCATCAGCCAGCAGTTCGGGCCGCAATTGTTCGGCAAGGAAATTGTCGGCATCGCCCTGATCAACAAGAATGTCACCGGCAGGGCGGTTGCCACCTTCGATCAGCGCCACAGCATCATGGGCGCGCCATACTGCCCGATCATCGCCCAGATAGCCGCCCAAGGCCTTGTGGCCCCACGGTACCTGGCCCGGCGCAACAATCGGCGCGAAGGCGGAGAGCGACTTGAACTTTTCGGGGTAAGTCAGGCCAAGCGTCAATGCGCCATGGCCGCCCATCGAATGGCCGGTGATCCCCATACGATCAAGGTCCACCGGAAAGTTTGCGCCAATCAACGCGGGCAGTTCATGTGCGATGTAATCCCACATGCGATAATGCGCGGCAAAGGGCGCTTGCGTGGCGTTGACATAGAAGCCTGCACCAAGGCCGAAATCATAGGCACCGGCAGGATCATCAGCCACGCCTTCGCCGCGCGGTGATGTGTCCGGCGCGACGAACACTATGCCAAGTTCGGCACAGATACGGCGATATTCGCCTTTGTCGGTCACATTGGCATGGGTGCAGGTAAGGCCCGAAAGATAAACCAGCACCGGCAGCTTTGCGCCCGCCTCAGCCTGGGGAGGCAGGAAGACCGAAAAGGTCATTCCTGTCCCCGTCGAGGCCGAATCGTGCTTGTAGACACCCAGCGTGCCGCCGTGCGCCTTTGTTGTCGAAACGGTCTCGATGCCCATCAGGCGATGATATCCAGCGCGCACAGCTTGTTGCCAGCAGGATCACGCAAATAGGCAAGATAGTAGGGCGAACCTTCGCGCGGCCCCGGGGGATCTTCACATGCCGTACCGCCATTGGCCAAGCCTGCTTCATGCCAAGCGTTGGCTTGTTCCGGGGTCATCTTGAAGCCGATGGTGCCGCCGTTTGCGCCGCAGGCCGGCTCACCATTGATGGGCTGCGTAACGATGAACAAGCCGCCATTGTGCTGATAAATTAGGCGGCCCTTAGGATCGGTCATCGCTTCCGGACCGCCAAACGCCTTAAACGTGGCATCGTAGAACTTCTTTGAAGCAGCGATATCGTCGCTGCCGACCATGACATGGCTAAACATGGGACATTCCCTCCGTGATAGGTTGCGCTTTGCCATGTGCTAGGCAAACCCGATTCAGGTCAAGCGCTGTTGCGGGGAAACTTTGTTGCCGATCAGGGGCAAGCGCGCAGTGCCAGCAGCAAAGCGCGCCAAGAACAGGCTGCCCCCTCATGCGATTTTAGCGGACGGTAAAGGTAAACTTGCCTTCAACGCGATGCTGATCGCTGGCCACAGCATGCCATTGAAGATCGTACGTTCCCGCAGGCAGGGCGCGCGGCAGGGTGACGGTGAGGACTTTGCCATCGGCAGCGGTTTTAAAGCCTTTGATTGGCATGGGCGCGTGATTGGCCATGCCTGGCATGCTGGTCATCACCAGTTCAATCCCTGAAAGCTGCCCGACAAGCGCCTCTGAAAAAGTCAGCGTCAGCTTGGTCGGCTTGGCGACGGTGGTGCTTGCAGCAGGAAAGGATGACAGCAGCTTGGTATGGGCAAGAGAAGCGCCGGGCAGCGCGATCATGGTAAGTGCGGGAGCAAGCAAAAAGGCGAGGCGGCGCATTGGGAAACCTTTCGGAACCGGGATACTGAAGACCACTTTTCCATTACAATACGCAAGGCTTGCGCTGATCCCTCAAAATTTATTCTTGCGGGTTCCTGTGGTGGTCGGCATTGTCGTGATTATCGCGCGCGACGGAAATTTCAAAAATATTTTTGAGGGATAATGCAGTCTCGCGCGTATTGCGCTGTGATGGAAAATAACGTGCTGCTTGATCGTCGTCGTATGCTGCTGGGTGCTGGCGTACTGGGCTTGGCTCCGCTCTTCCCTACTTGGGCGCAATCTGGCCACGGCGGTCATCGCAGCGGCCACCGCTCCGGCAAAGGCGCGCTGGCCGGGCACAATACCGGCGGCACGCTCTCTGGTGAAAGCATTGCACTCAGCATTGGCGAGGCGCGCTATGCGGTTGGCAACCGTGCCGCTTCGGCCATCGCGGTAAATGGCACGATCCCGGCACCGCTGATCCGCCTGCGCGAAGGCCAGAACGTGCGGATTGCGGTTACCAACACCCTGCAGGAACAGACCTCGATCCATTGGCACGGGCTGCTGGTGCCCTTCCAGATGGACGGGGTGCCCGGCGTGTCGTTCCCCGGCATCGATCCGGGTGAAACGTTCACCTATGAATTCCCGATCTTGCATCCGGGCACGTTCTGGTATCATTCGCATTCGGGCATGCAGGAGGCCGTCGGGCTTTACGGCCCCATCGTGATTGATCCGGCCACCCCCGATCCGGTGACGTTTGACCGCGAATACGTGCTGATGCTGGCCGATTGGAGCCCGATCGATCCGCACACCCAGTTGCGCAAACTCAAAACAATGGGCGGCTATTACAACTGGCAGCGCCAGACCGTGGGCGGATTGCTCAAGCGGCGAGATCAAAGCCTGAAGGAGCGGCTGGAATGGGCAAAGATGCGCATGGATGCGACTGACATTTCGGACGTGACCGGCGCAACGTACAGCTTCCTGATCAACGGCCACGATTCACTGGCGAACTGGACCGCACTGTTTGCTCCGGGTGAACGGATAAAGCTGCGGATCATCAATGCCTCATCCATGACCAACTTCAATTTCCGTATTCCCGGCCTGCCGATGACAGTTGTCGCTGCCGACGGGTGCAACGTGCAGCCTGTCGAAATTGACGAAATCCAGATCGCGATTGCCGAGGCATACGACGTGATCGTGCAGCCGGCCGAGGCTGCGGCATTCGGCATCATCGCCGAGGCCATCGACCGGTCGGGCCTTGTCCGCGCCACGCTGGCGCCACAACCCGGCATGGTGGGCGCTGTGCCCAAACTGCGCACCCGGCCGGTTTTGAACATGCGCGATATGGGCATGGACATGTCAGGCATGGACATGGGATCGGGCGGCGAAATCGACCTTTCAAAACCTGCCAATGAAAGCATGGACGGCCATTCGATGAAGATGCGCGACTTGTCGCTGGCCCCCGGGGTGAAGCCGGGGCCGGGTGTCGCCACCATCTCGCCCATGCCCGCAGACCGCTTGGCAGATCGCGGCACCGGGCTGGAAAACGAAGACCATCGCGTGCTGACTTATGCCGAATTGCGATCACGCGAGGCCAACCCCGACCCGCGCACGCCAACGCGCCAGATCGATGTAAACCTCACCGCCAACATGGAGCGCTACATGTGGTCTATTGACGGTGAAACGATGTCTGAAGGCGCGCAGCCCATCCCGTTCCGTACAGGCGAGCGTGTGCGGGTTAACCTGATCAATCATACCATGATGCCCCACCCGATCCACTTGCACGGCCACTTCTTTGAACTGGTCACGGGCGAGGCAGGCAATCGTCCGCGCAAGCACACCGTCAACGTGCTACCCGGCGGCAAGGCCAGCTTTGACCTTACCGCCGATGCCGAGGGCGATTGGGCATTCCACTGCCATATGCTGCTGCACATGCATGCCGGAATGATGCGCGTCGTCACTGTCCGCGCCGACAAAGGCCCAGCGGCATGAGCGCAATTCGCACAATTTTGCTTGCATGCGCAGCTTTGGCGTCGTTTCCGGCCTTTGCGCAAGACCCGCATGCGGGCCATGACATGGGCCAGATGAAGGCAGGCCCTGAAGAGGTTGGCACCGCCCCGCCTCCACCCGTGCCGACCGACCATCCCGCCGATGCATTCTGGGATGCATCGCGCATGGCCAAAGCGCGCGCTGCCTTGTCGCAGGAAGGCCGCTTTTACGGCAACGCGCTGATCGGTGACCGCCTTGAATATCGCGCCACAAACGGCCGCGATGGCTATGCTTGGCAAGTCATGGGCTGGGTCGGCGGCGATATTGACCGGCTGGCCGTTGAAACCGAAGGCGAAGGAGCATTCGGCGAGGCGCTTGAAACCGGCGAAGTGCGCGCAGCCTGGCGCCACGCGCTTGATCCGTGGTGGAATTTCGAACTGGGCGCGCGGCAGGACTTCGGGCTTGGACCGGACCGCACCTATGGAGTCATCGGCATAGAAGGCCTTGCGCCGTACTGGTTCGAAGTCGGCGCGCACGCCTTCGTCTCAAACAAAGGCGATGTGCATTTCCGGCTTGAGGCCGAACACGACATGCGTCTGACGCAGCGCCTGATCCTGCAACCATCAGTCGAAATTGATGCCGCTGCGCAGGATGTGCCGGAACTGGGCATTGGCGCAGGCTTTGAAAAGATCGAACTTGGCACTCGGCTGCGGTATGAATTCGTGCGCGAATTTGCCCCCTATGTCGGCGTGCATTGGGAGCGCAAGCTGGGCGAAACGGCACGTCTGGCGCGGGCCGATGGTGAAAGCGCTTCCTCCTTCAGCGCCGTCATCGGCATCCGGACTTGGTTTTAAGCAACCGGCATTCACAGCGCAGACGTATCCTGCTTGCCCTTGGTTGCGCGCGCGTGGCAGGGGTATGGTCCATTCCGCGAGGCCCAACATGAATGCTGCCCATACCGGCGTTATTGCCCAGACGATCCAACTGGCATTGGCCCCCGTATTCGTGCTTGTCGCCATCGGCAACATCATGAACATTCTGACGACACGGCTCGGGCGGATTGTCGACCGGTCACGCACATTGCAGAAATTGCATGGCGAAACCGTGGGGGCAGACCATGATGTGGTCGTGGTTGAAATCCGCTATGTTGACCGGCGAATACACCTGATCGGACGCGCGCTGCTGCTGCTGGTGCTGTCTGGCCTTGCGATTGGCGTCACGGTCGGATCGCTTTTTCTGGGCGAAATGTTTGGCGGCAACCTTGGCAACCTGACCGGCATCACCTTCTCCGCAGCAATCGGCCTGCTGATGATCGCGCTGGTCTACCTCCTGCTCGAAACCCGCATCGCCGCCAACTCCCTGCGTCTGCCGCAAGAACTGCTGGAGCTTGAACGCAAAGATATTTGACCGATCCCTCACCTGCCCCCGTCAGCCCGGACTTGATCCGGGGTCCCGCTTCTTTTTCGCACGAAAAAAAGCCTAACCCCGGGTCAAGCCCGGGGCGACGATAAGAGGAACGGCAGTTTTTGGGGCTCGGGATTTATGCGCTGGATGACGGGATGTGGGTGGGAAGCTGACAAATGACCGATTTTAGGGCCTATCCAGACGCCGATGGCACATCTCGTCTCGCGCTATTCTTTCAGATCTTCTCGTCTTTGCCGAGGCAGCCATAGACCTACATGAAATCCACAGTGTAAAAAATACTGTTGCTCCCATTCCAACGGCGAGCAGGGCGTAACCGTGCCATTGAGTTTGATTTAGGCCAATCAACCAGATTAAGGCCATCGAGATTACCGTCGGGACACACGCAAGAAGTCTCTGAAACAAGGTCAGTCTGCCCGAAAAGCCATCACGGATCAGCGAGCGATCAACGACCCAACGTATTCGACGGAGTAAGTTCATCGAAACAGCATACAGGCGCAGCGTAAACGTCCGCAATGGCGTCGCGTCCCGAGCGGCAGCTTTAGGCAAAAAACATCGGGGAGCTGCCATACCAGCTAAGTCAGCAGCTTGCCCGTTTTCTCGCGGATCATGCCTTCGATCATGCGTTTGGCAAAGCCGAGGGTGGCGGGAAGGTCGACGTCGACCACCAGTTCGGTATCCGTCAGTTCCACCGCGCAATCAACGGTGTAGCCCATTGCGGTGACTGACATCGCCATGTGATCATCATCGACGAATGACGTGGTGATCGTGGCCATGCTTTCGGCCTTTTCCATCGCACGTTCCGCTTTGTCGCGCAGACGGCGGCGCGCTTCATCGCGGGTCAGGGTGTGGGGAATGGCAACGCGCATCAGGCTTCCTTTGGTGCGGCAAGCTGGGGAGCGTCGTCTAGCCCTTCGCCATAGCGATAGTCCAGATAGCGTCCGCGCACCGCCAGCGCATCAAGATCGCCCGCCGCCAATTGGCGCGTAATCTCGTCAATCTCCTTGGAGATTTTGCCAAGGCCCTCGCTCAATTGCTGATCGGCATTGCGCCCGCCGCGCTCTTCTTTGCGCAAATGCGGCGGAATCTTGCGCCAGCTTTCAACCATGCCGGGCAAGTGTTCACCCACCAGACGGCGCACTTCGCCCACCGCCGGTTCAGCAGCATCAATGCCTTCAAGCTGCAAGCCAAGCCCATCTAATTGCACGCCGATCTGGTCCACCAGCTGCACCGCAGGCGCGGGCAATGCGGGGCGTTGCGCCTCAAGCCACAATTCGGTCCGCCCCACCATCGTGCGCACATCGCCTGAATTGAGCGCCGCCAGATCGGGCACTTTCAGCTTGGGAAACGTCGCGAAGAACCAAAGCGTTCCGATAATCGCAAGCGCCAGCACCATGACGCCGGTAATGCCGATGCCGTCCAGCACCAGCCCCGCCGCCATCGCCGCCACCAGCACCACGCTGACGGCCATCGCCATGCGCGCCAGCTTCTTGCCGCGATGCTGGCGCTTTATATCGGCCGAACGCTGACCGATGCTGCGCCGCCCGCCTGCTTGCTGACGGACAAGCGTGGATTTGGCTTCGGCAAGAATGCGCTGGCTGTCTTGCGCAGGACTATTGGCCATCAGCGCCTCAAACTTCCAGGCTCAACAAGGGCGAGCTGTCCGGCCCCGCCAGCTTTGATTGCGCCGCGCCTTCTGCCCGCGCGATATAGCCCTTCGATTTCTCCACCTCGCCAGACAGCGTAGTCACGGTCTGCTTCATGGAATCAAGCGCCTTCAGCTTGAACGTGTCGATCGTGTCCATCGTGTCGTAGATGTTCTGGAATGCGCGTTGCAGCGTTTCCAGCGGGATCGTGCTGGCGGCGGCCAGTTCGTGGATCTTGCCGGTCTGTTCGCGCAGCAGCTTCCCGGTGGAATCGATCATGTTCGCGGTGGTGGTGTTCAGCGCGGTGATCTGTTGCAGCACCAGCCGCTGGTTGGTCATCGCCTGCGCCACGGTAACCGCCGTACGCAATGCCGCAACGGTCGTCGTGCTGGCGCGGTCAACGCCCTTCACCAGTTCCACGTTGTTCTTCTTGACCAGATCAAGCGCGAGATAGCCCTGCACCGTCACAGCCATTTGAGTCAGCAAATCCTGCGTGCGCTGGCGGGTATAGAACAGCGCAGATTCGCGGATAGCCTTGGCCTTGGCAGGATCAGTATGGTCAAGGTCTTCCGCAGCGCCTTCAAGCTTGGCGTCCAGTGTTTTGGAAATGTGGATCATCTGTTCCAGATTGCCCATCGCCTCCCACAACTTCGTGCGTTCAACATCGATCGCGGCATTGTCCATCAGCAATTCGTCCTTGCCCGATGCCAACCGGTCAAGGATCGCCTTAATGTGGCTCTGTGCCGAAACATAGCCATCGAAATACTTCTTCAGGCTGTTGCCGAACGGGATGATGCCAAGGAACTTGCGGCCCGATGACAGCTTGCCCTGCTTGCCGGGGTCAAGCTCTTCCACCGTGCGGCGCAGTGCGGCCAGATCAGACCCCACGCCGCTGTCCTTGTCCATCGCGCGGATAGGCCGGTCCAGAAACCGGTTGGCCATGCCCGCTGCCTGGGCAATTTCCTTGCGGCCCATGTTGGTCAACTGGTCAACCTTCTTGCCGAACTCCGGGCTCTGCGTGTCTTGCGCGATAAGGTCGGCCACAAAGGCATCAACCTTGGCCTCCAGCTTTGAACGGTTTTCATCGGAAACTGGCACCAAGCCCGCAGCCTGCACCGGCGCGACTACCGGCACGGGATCGGGCGGGGTAAGCGTCAACGGGCTGATCGTCGCGGTCTCGGTCGAAGGTGTGGCCATCGCAATCGTGCTTTCGAAAAATAGTCAGTCATCAACATGGGATTTCAACGCCCGCCGTGCAAGCTGTATTATAGCTGCAATACAGCAATGCGCGAACGGCCATATCGACAGACAGCTTACCCCGTTCCACAGGCTGCGTCATGGAAAACGGATTGCGATGCGCAGTATTCGGGGCAAGTGGCGGCATCGGCGCTGCATTGGTCAGCCAGCTTGCGGCCCATAGCGACGTGGCAGAAGTTCACGCTCTTGCCCGAAAGCCGCTGCAAACTGGCGCAAAAGTCCGCACACATACCTTCGATCTGGCAGATGAATCCACAATTGCTACCGCATGTGCCACCATTGGCGGCCCGCTTGATCTGGTGATCGTGGCCACAGGGCGTCTGATCCGCGACAATGGCGAAGGCCCGGAAAAATCGTGGCGCGCGCTCAACGCCGATGCGATGGCCGAAATGTTTGCGATCAATGCAATTGGCCCTGCACTCATTGGAAAACACTGCGCTCCGCTGTTGCGGAAGGGCGGAAAATCGGTGTTTGCCGCAATCTCGGCCAAGGTCGGCTCGATTGCCGACAATCGTCTGGGCGGCTGGCATTCCTATCGCGCATCCAAAGCGGCGCTGAACATGATGGTGCGCAATTTCGCAATCGAACTGGGCCGGTCAAACCCTGCGGCCATCGCCGTTACCCTGCACCCCGGTACGGTCGATACCCCGCTATCACGCCCGTTCCAGCGCAATGTCCCCACAGAAAAGCTGTTCACCCCCGAACAATCCGCCACCTATTTGCTAGGCGTGATTGATGGCCTATCTCCTGCCGATACCGGCACGCTGAAGTCATGGGACGGGTCTACGCTTCCGTTCTAAGGCTTTGGCATTTTAGAGCTTTGGCTCGCTATGCAGCCATGCGGCCTGACGCGGAGCGCGGCGGGTTCTGCTCCATTCCTCCAGCATCTGCGGGGCCAGCGCCTTTAGCTCGGCATATTGTGCAGGCGTGCCGATGTTGCACGCCAGTTCCAGCCGGTGTCCGTTCGGATCGAAGAAATAGATCGAGCGGAAAATGCCGTGGTACGTCGGCCCCAGCACGTCGATGCCTTGTGCCTCGATATGTGCCTTGGCTGCCAGCAGCGCCGCTTCATCCGCCACTTCAAACGCCAGATGTTGCACCCACGCGGGCGTTGCGGGGTCGCGGCCCATTTCGGGCTGGTTCGGCAATTCGAAGAACGCCAGTACGTTACCGCCGCCCGCATCCAGAAACACGTGCATGTAAGGATCGTCTTCACCGGTCGACGGCACCTTGTCCTCGGCAAAGGCGGTGACATATTCCATGCCGAGCACGCGCGCGTACCATTCGACCGTCTGCGCAGCATCCCGGCAGCGATAGGCCACATGATGAATGCGCGACAGTTTGGGGGCTGTGGTCATTGCGCGTCCTCAACCTGCAAGACGCCGCGCCGCATCTGGTCGCGCTCCATTGATTTGAACAGGGCGGTGAAGTTTCCGTTGCCAAAGCCTTCATCGCGCTTCCTCTGGATGAATTCGAAAAACACCGGCCCGACCATCGCTTCGGAGAAGATCTGCAACAGCAAGCGCGGATCGCCATCCTCGGTCGATCCATCCAGCAAAATCCCGCGCCGCTGCAACTCTGCCACCGGTTCGCCATGCCCCGGCAACCGCTCCTCCAGCATTTCGTAATAGGTGTCAGGCGGCGGTGACATGAACGGTGTCCCCAGCGCCTTCAACCGGTCCAAGCAGGCCGGAAGATCGTCACACGCAAAGGCGATATGCTGGATGCCCTCGCCATTGTAAGCGCGCAGAAATTCATCGATCTGGCCACCACCTGCCCCTTTGCCGGAACTTGCGCCTTCTTCGTTCAACGGAATGCGGATCAGGCCATCGGGGGCGGTCATCGCGCGGCTGGTAAGGCCGGTATATTCGCCCTTGATGTCAAAAAAGCGGATTTCCTTGAAGCCGAAAATGCGTTCATAAAACGCCGCCCAGTGCGCCATCCGCCCGCCATAGACATTGTGCGTCAGGTGATCGATCGTGTGGAAACCGGCCCCTGCCGGATTGCGGTCAACCCCGGGCAAATACCGGAAATCGATGTCGTAGATCGAGATGTCTTCGTCGTAACGGTCCACCAGATAAATGATTGCACCGCCAATCCCGCGGATCGCAGGCAAGCGCAATTGCATTGGCCCTGTTTCCACATGGACCGGCTCGGCCCCGCGCTCTATCGCCACAGCATAAGCCTTGGCGGCGTCTTTCACCCGCCACCCCATGCCGCACGCAGACGCGCCATGTTCCGCCGCGAAATAGGCCGCCGGACTGCGCGGTTCATAATTGGCGATCAGATTGATCCCGCCTTGTCGCCACAGATGCACGGCCTTGGTCCGATGATCAGCGACATGCGTAAAGCCCATCGCCGCAAACACCGGCTCGAGCAGGCCCTTTTCGGGCGCGGTAAATTCGATGAATTCAAAACCATCAAGGCCCAGCGGGTTGGGCAGGCCGGTAACCGGCGAGATATCCATCGGCAGCGCTCCTCTATTTCGTTTCACTTGATACCACTTTTGAAAACGAATGTCAGGTGGATTATTGAATCGGAGCGCGTTCCGATGTCTTCAGTCAGTTGTTTTCTGGAGATCGGGAGCAGACATGCGCAAAAGGAGGCCCAAGGCGAGGAACGCCGAGCGTATTGCGACAGGGTGCGAGGAGAAAGGTGGTGGACCCGTCGGGACTCGAACCCGAGACCTACAGATTAAAAGTCCGTTGCTCTACCAACTGAGCTACGGGTCCACACCGCCCCGATTCACGTATGAACCGAAGCAAGGCGCGTCACCTAGGGGCCGATGCGCGGCGGGTCAAGCGGCTGAACAGATGTTTCACCGTCAACACGGTCAAAGGGTCGCGCCAGCCCGGCGCAATTTGCGCCGCAGGGCGCAAAACAAAGTCGCGTTTGCGGAACTCTGCATGGGGTATGGTCAACCGGTCATCGGCCCAACCGCCGCCGGTCCACATCACAATATCAAGGTCCAGCGTGCGTGACCGCCAGCGCTGGCCCTGACGGCGTCTGCCAAACGCATTCTCGATGTCTTGCAGCAGGTCGAGCAGTTCGGGCGGCTCAAGATCGGTTTGCACCACTGCCGCGCCATTGGCATATTCGCGCTGAGATGGCCCCACCGGACGGCTGCGCATAACCGGACTGGCAGCCCCTAACAGCAGGCCTTGCGCGCCCAATTCAGCCAAAGCCGCGCGCAGAATCGCTACCGGACTGCCAAAGCGCACATGGCGCTGGTTTGATCCCAGCGCGATCAGATAGCGATTCACACGTCCTCTGACAGGCGCGTGTAAAGCTGCGGGCGGCGGTCACGGAAAAAGCCCATGCCTGCGCGATGCGTGGCAGCGCGCGGCAGATCGATGGTGGCGCTCAACACGCCTGTTTCACCTGCGCCGAATTCGGCCAGAAAATCGCCCCATTCGTCGCTGATGAAGCTGTGGCCATAGAACCGCTGGCCGTCTTCACTGCCAATCCTGTTGGCCGCGATTACCGGCATGCAGTTTGAAACCGCATGGCCCAGCATCGCGCGCCGCCACATGCGGCTGGTGTCAAGATCGGCGTCGTAAGGTTCAGTGCCGATGGCGGTGGGATAGAACAACAATTCTGCCCCCATCAACGCCATGGCGCGCGCGCATTCGGGATACCACTGGTCCCAACACACCCCGACGCCAATACGCGTGCCGAACACGTCCCACACTTTGAAACCGGTGTTGCCGGGGCGGAAATAGTATTTTTCTTCATAACCCGGACCATCGGGAATGTGGCTTTTGCGATAAATGCCCATAACTTCGCCGTCAGGGCCGATCATAGCCAGCGTATTGTAATAATGGTGGCCGTCCCGCTCAAAGAAGCTGGTCGGGATGGCAATGCCCAGCGCCTTGGCCAGCTTGCGCATTTCCCGAACAGACGGGTCCTGTTCCAGCGGATAGGCTAGCGCGAACAACGCCTCATCTTCGACCTTGCAAAAATACGGGCCCGCAAACAATTCGGGCGGCAGCACAATTTGCGCGCCCGCTTTGGCAGCGCCCTCCACCAAGGCAGAAACGGCGGCTATATTTTCAGTCTCGCCCGCGTTGAGGGCAAGTTGCAGGGCGGCGACGGTGATCTGGCTCATGGGCCTGACCTAAGCCGCCGCCCGCATCAATTCAACCTTCGTGGCGCGTTGTCATGGACGCTTGCGGAACAGCAGCGTCATGCGGTCGCTTTCGCCAATCGCGGTCAGCCGTGCCTTTTCGGCCTCGTCCTTTGCGCCATCAAGCGAAGGCGGCAGCGTCCACACGCCGCCCGGCCAATTGGCAGGGTCCTTCGGGTTGGCGTTCGCCTCGCTTTTGCCGACAAAGGTAAAGCCGTGGATTTCCATCAGCTTGATGATGTCGGACTCCAGCATGTAACCTTTCGAACCATCGGTGAAGGCGAATGGCGCATCAGCCTTGGCACGGTGCTGCTCGATGCCGATCATGCCATCTGTTTTCAGCAATTCGCGCATTTTGCGAATTTCGCTGTCAGCCACGTTGGAGCGCATCATGTTGTGCAGCGCGCGCATCACCAGAATGCGGTCGAACGTGCCCTTTTCCGCATCGGGAATGGCGCCAAGCGTCAACGCGCTGAACTTGTCGGCGGGCATGCTCGCCCATCCGGCAACCTCTTCGGGAAACTTTGCAACGTTTTTGGCCACGTTGGTTTGCATTTGCTCTGTGCCTTTGGTGGCATCGGCAAACAGGCCCACCAGCTTGCCCTTGGGGCCGAGGTAGAGGCCGAGCAGGCGCGAATACCAGCCACCACCCGGCGCGTATTCGCCCACTTTCATCGTGGGGGCCACCTGGAAGAACGAAAGCGTTTCGTCAGGACGGCGATACTTGTCGCGCTGGCTATCGGCTGCACGCGATTTATCGGCAACCGCTGCTGCCAACGCGGGATCAACCGCGGCTTTGGCCATCGCATGGCCTTCATGCTGGGCAACGGCGGGCACCGACAAGCCTAGTGATGCAATCAGGGCAAAAGTGGCAAGGCTGGCTTTGCGCATGGGGGGATTCTCCTTCGGGCCGATGACAAGCGGGGTGCGCCTGCCTATCTTGGTTCCATATAAGGAGAATAAGACGCATGAGCGAACAAGCAACGGCCATTATCGCCGGTGGATGCTTCTGGTGCACCGAAGCGGTGTTCCGCGACGTGATCGGGGTCAGCAACGTGGAAAGCGGCTACATCGGCGGCCATGTTGATAACCCGACGTACAAGCAGGTCTGTTCGGGCAACACCGGCCATGCCGAGGCGATTCGCGTGACGTTTGATCCAACCATGGTCAGCTATGGCGATATCCTGGACATTCACTTTGCCACGCATGACCCTACGCAGTTGAACCGGCAGGGCAATGACGTGGGCACACAGTACCGTTCGGCGCTGTTCCCGCTGGACGATGTGCAACTGATAGAGGCGAAGGAAGCCATTGCCCGTGATCAGGCAGGCAGAGCCGCGCCGGTTGTGACGACCATCGAAGATCCGGCCAAATGGTATCCGGCAGAAGATTACCATCAGGAATATTGGGAAGGCGAAGGCAAGCGCAATCCCTATTGCCTCGCCGTCATCCCGCCCAAACTGATGAAACTACGCAAAAGTTTTGCTGACAGGGTCAAGGCATAAAAATGGCCTTCTTCCCCCCTCCCGTTTACGGGAGGGGCCGGGGGTGGGCCTGAAGCCCTAACCCTTTACCCAACGCGCGGCAAAGAACCCGTCAATCCCGCCCACTTCGGCCAGCATTCCGGGGTCGGCGCGGAAATAGCCGTTGCTGGCGGCAATACCGGCGGGCAGTTCTTCATCCGTCACCGGCTTTGGCGTTAACAGGCCAAAGGCATCGGCCTGCGCCTCACCCTCTTCCGGCTCAAGCGAGCACACCGCGTAAACAAGCTGTCCGCCGGGCTTGAGCCAACCCGCCGCGCGTTCCAGCATGGCGCGTTGCAAATCGCCAAGTTCAGCCATGTTGGCCATGCGGTGCAGCACATCGGGATGGCGACGGCAGGTGCCGGTGGCGCTGCATGGCGCATCCAGCAAGATGGCGTCGAACAGTTCTTCAGGCGTCCACGTCAGCGCATCGGCCACCACGACCTCGGCCTCAAGCCCGCTGCGCTTCAGATTGTCCTGCAGCCGCTCTACCCGGCGCGCGGACTTGTCGAGCGCGGTGACTTTCCAGCCCGCCGCCGCCAGTTGCAACGTCTTGCCCCCGGGAGCCGCGCATAGATCCAGCGCACGGCGGCCCGCGCCTTCACCCAGCAACCGCACCGGCACACTGGCGGCCAGATCCTGCACCCACCACGCACCTTCGGCAAAGCCCGGCAGCGCTTCCACCGATCCGCCGCGCGCAAGGCGCACATGGCCCGGTGCCAGCGATTGCCCGCCCAGCGCCTCGGCCCACTGCGCCGTCTGGCTTGCGTCGCGCAAGGAAAGGTCAAGCGGCGGCGGTTCGGCCAGCCCGCGCGCAATGACCTCTACCCGCCCCGGCCAGGCCACGTCCCACCGGTTTGCCACCGCATCGGGCAGACTGGGGGCTTCGGGCAATTTCGGATTGGCCTTGGTGACAGCCGAAAACACACCATGCGCCAGCCGGCGCGGCCCGCCCATCAACAGCGGCAGGCCGGTGGCAACTACGGCATGTCCCGGAAGGCCCAACCGCAGCGCCTGCGCCAGCATGATCCGCAACACATTGCGCGCCTTGGCATCCTCGGGCAGCACAGTCCGTGTTGCCTGATCGATCAGCGCATCAAGGTCCGCCATCCAGCGCAGCGCTTCTTGCGCAATCGCAGTGGCCAGGGCACGGTCATCGCCGCGCTCAATCGCGCGAAGGATAGGCGGCGCGGCCTGGTCCAGCGGTTCGCCACGCCGCAAAACGGCATCGAGCAAGCGCAGCGCGGCAAGGCGGGCGGGGACGCCGGGGACTTCATCAGGGTTGTTGTTTCGGGCCATACGACCGGCCTATCGCCCCTGCTGCCCCAAATGGCAATTGCGCTTCGAACGCCAAACGCCCATTTAGCACCTATGAGCAACCAGACTCCTCGCGCCACCACCCGCCCGGCAAACTTTGCCCGTCCCGAACACTGGACCACTGATCCTGCGCCGGAACCCAAAGCGGCAGAACAGCGCAACGATCCGGACGGCATTGATCCCACGCGGTTCGGCGATTGGGAAAAGAACGGAATCGCGATTGATTTCTAAGGGGTTATCCCTCAATCACACCAGACGCGGGGTGATGCTTATCAAGGTGTTTGCGCAGGATCTTCAGGTTCTTGGTGTTTGACCGGAAGAAAAAGTCGAACGCATCGCCCACCAGCGGCACCGCGCCAATCGCGGTATCAAACGCCACATTTGCGCTCATGCGCCACAACTGCCATTTGGACAGGCCCAGATTGCGGGCTTCCCACACGACATAAGCGCCCATCGCTGCGGTCACGACGTCGCCCAGCACAGGAACCATGCCCGCAATGGCATCCAGCCCCACATCGCGGCGGATCACGGGAATTTTGAAGCTTCGCTCCAGCAAACGCTCCAGCATTTCAACGCGCTGGCGCACCGATGCCGGATCATTGCCCAGACCGGGCAGTTCTGGCCGCAACCGCTCAAGACGGCGAGCGGTGGTGGGCGAATGCGGGATGAAAGGCTTGTCCATTGCCCTTATTTGGGAAGCCATGCCAAAGGTGGCAAGGGATGCCAGCCCCACGGGTTCTGCGCAAAGCCGTTTGTGCCACTGCGCACCATCGACCAGCGCAAAGGCCGCGCGATGGGGATAAAGCCGTTTGCCGCCGTTATTTCGGCTTCGGCTTCAGCCAGAAGCGCCGATCGCGCTTGCGGATCGGTAGCGCGGCGGGCTTCGGCAACACGTTCATCGCCAATAGGGCTGCAGACCGCCTTTTGGACGGTGCACGAGAGCTGGTTGAGGAACCACGTGGCACGGCCATAACGCGCGGTAACGTCAATCAGGCGCAAATCGGCACGGTCCCTTTCCGGCACACGGCGCACCGTAATGCCGATCTTGGCAAAACCGTCACGCACCGCCCCGAACACAAGGCTGGACCCTGCACCGTCCGACATGGCGATATTAAGCGTCGGCAAGGCCCGCCCGGCATCTTTCCACGCCGCAACCCGCGCTGCGCCCTGGGCATGACGCTCGTCAAGGCTCATGCCCTGCCAGCGTTCGCCAATCGTGCCCAAATCATCCTCGACGTCGGGCGAGACGATCCGCGTGGTCGGCTGCCAGCCACCGATATTAAAGCTCCCCAGCAGCGCATCACGGTCAATCGCCATGGCCAGCGCCTCGCGGTTGGCCGCATCGGCAAGGAAGCCGTCGCTGCGGTCCACCATAAGGCCGAACATGCCGGTGACCGGATCAAGCCGGACGTTGCCGCGCGTCAAGCCGATGCGCCCGGCCAAGGGCACAGTGTCCACTTTGCCGCCCAGCAGCACATCAACATAGCCATCATTGAACAACGCGACTGCCTTGGCCGGGGGTGCAAAAGTTACGGCAAGCACCCGTGCGCGCGCGGCAAAATTGGCTTGTTTGGGCAACCCGCGCTTTTCAGGGGGAATCAGCGCAAAGTCCTGCGCGCCTTCCTCTCCTGCCATGAACGCCATCGGCCCGACGCCCCGTCCACCATAGTGCAGGCCAAGTTCAGGCTGCGCCAGCAAAGTCAGCAATTCGGGAACCGGAGCCACCAGATCAATCTCGATCACCCGGTCTGCCATCACGCGCACTTCATCAATCGCGGCCAGATCAAGCCCGAGCGCCGTGCCCTTTAATGCGGCAATGGCCTTGCGCAGCGCTGTGGCGGCCGCATCGGCACTGATTCGTTTACCGTCCGGCCATGTGCCATCGCGCAAGCGGAAGATGTAGCTTTGCCCGTTGTCCGTTACGATCCAGCGGTCAGCCAGCGCAGCAACCACGCGGCCTTGTTCATCAAAGCCGACCAATCCTTCGGTCGTTGCGGCGCGGACCAGTTGGGCCTGCGGAGAAAGCCGCACACCGCGCTCTTTCAAAGCGGACGAATCACCCATCACGGCCACCCCAAGCGCACCGTCCTGGCTTTTGCCACAAGCGCCAAGCGCCAGCGCCACTATGAGGATTGCAGAAAAACGACCGAGCATGGATGCAGACTTAGCAGAACGCCGCGCCAAGGTCAGGTCTTGTGTGACTGGCTGCGCAATTGCGCAGCCGCACATTCAGACTTTGCGCAACGGCCCGGTTCCGTGAAACGAAATCGGCGGCTTTACAAACCGGGGCGTACCCTCACCCGCGACCAACGGCGCACGCGCCAGTTTGGGGTCAATTTCGTTTATCAAGGCAATGCCGAAACGATTGTCCTGAATCCACGCAACTACACCCTGGACCCAGCCGATGTTGCGCAAGTTGACTTCAATCTGGCTCCCGCGCTGCACGGTCATCGGCCCTTCGGCCATCATGCCACCGGCAGACAGATTGCGCACTTTCACGCGGTATTGGGCTTCTGATCCGACCAGACGAACTTCTGCCATCAGGAACAAGCTGTCACGCGCCAATTGCCTATGGTCGATGTCAGCCACCAGAAGTCCCGCCACTATCAGAGTTTCCGTTACAGCAGTGAAGCGCCGCATGCGCCTTCGTCTGTACTATTCCCAGAAATTCGTTCGCGAACACCTAAGGATTAAAGTTAAAGTCGCGTTAGTTTCCGCGCAAATTTAACCAAACATGGCAAACTGGACAGCCGTCCGAAGACGGTCGACCCGTTACATATCTCTGGAAATTTTCTCGCGACGCTCATGCGCTTCTTGCGCTTCGACCGTCATCGTTGCGATTGGACGCGCAACAAGGCGGCCCAGACCAATTGGCTCACCGGTTACCTCGCAGTAACCATATTCGCCCTCATCAATCCGGCGCATGGCCGAGTCAATTTTGGCGATCAGCTTGCGCTGCCGGTCACGTGTGCGCAACTCGATGCCCCAATCGGTTTCGCTGGACGCGCGATCGTTGAGGTCAGGTTCACGGATTGGTCCGTCCTGCAACGCAGAAAGCGTTCCAGCCGAAGCTGACAGGATAGACTTCTTCCATTCGAGCAGCAGCTTGCGGAAATAATCCTGCTGCGCTTCGTTCATATAGGGTTCGTCGTCAGTGGGCACATAATCACCCGGCATGGCGCGGCGCGCCTTTGCCAGGACATCGATTTCGTCACTCAAAACCCCAGCCATTCGGCCCTCCGCATAACAAGCTGCTCACCCCTCCCGGCCCGCTTCTTTCCCCTTACGGGTGAGCAGGCTTCTTACTTGCGGGCCTATAGGCACCGCCCGAAAAGGGCACAAGCTATTTGGCGCATTCCCCGCATTAAGGATGCCTGAAGCGCACCCTATGGCACCGGAAAATGTCGAATATGCGGCACCTGAAAACAGATCATTGGCAGCGTTAACCATTTATTGACCAAGTTTCGAGACTTTGGCCCCATCGGAGCAGCAGGTGGATTGTGCTCCATCACGGGGGTAATGGGAAATGACACAGTCCTGGATCAAGTTGGTTGCCGATGAAAGCAACCCGATAGCCATTGCCGATTCGGCCAAGACTGCCGACTTGCTGATCGCATCGTGCCTTGCTGCTGCCACCAACGGCGATGGCAATGCCTTGTTCGATCTTGGCGTTGCCTTTTCCACAGGCAGCCATGGCGTGACCTGTGACCTGATCGAAGCGCACAAGTGGTTCAACCTTGCCGCAGTGGGTGGCCACGAAGAAGCCGCCTTGTGCCGTTCAGACATTGCCGATGAAATGACTGCCCGTGAAATCGCCGAAGCCCAACGCCGCGCCCGCGAATGGCTACGCGCAGGACGGGCCGCTGCTTAAGCCGGATTTCTGCCGCTCAATCAAACAGACCCGCGCCGACCCAGTATGGGTGACATCTCGCTGGCCAATTGATCTTCGATAAACGGCACCAGCGCGCTTTGCACGTCCGACACGCCAATCACCTGGACATTCAGATTTCCCGGGATGTCGTTCGGCCAGTAATTGAGATGGATTGCGAAAGTGGCCGGGTGCGCCTCGGTCAAATGCTGGCGGATACGTTCAGCCGCCTTTTCAGATTTTCCGATATAGAGGCAGCGACTGCCGATATT
The DNA here is from genome assembly GCF_002280675.1 of Novosphingobium sp. 32-60-15. Lineage (GTDB taxonomy): Bacteria > Pseudomonadota > Alphaproteobacteria > Sphingomonadales > Sphingomonadaceae > Novosphingobium. The sequence continues at coordinate 81,670 of NZ_NCEN01000009.1, forward strand.
GCGCTTGCGCTTGTTGACCCGTGCAAATGCGCGGCGTTCCGCCGCCGGCAACGCTTTATTCCGCGCCTTGTTGCCATCAACAACATCGTAAACACGGTCGAGCGGAACGGCATCATCGAAGCAGATCGCATAAACTGCCATTTGTTTTTTGCCCAGACGCTCGGCGATGGCATTGCAATGCTCATCCATTCGTGCGCTGCCGATGTCCGACATTGGAATGACCCATTCAAACTGCGCCAGCAGAGTCCCTTGATCAAGTTGATCCGCCATGTCCCGCAAGGATGCCGCCGTGCGGCTTATCAGCCCGGCCATAGCCGGTTCAGCAGCGTCTTCCGGCAATTCGATCATCGTATCCAAGATGAAATTCCCAATCTCTGTAAAAACTTGAACGATGGCCTAGCCGACAATCTCTGCCGTATCACCCCTTCTTGAACGGCGTCCGCTCACCCAACAGCAACTGGTCCTGCGCAATACCTGCGCGTTCCTGTTTAAGGAAATCGGCGACCGCGCGGCGGAAACCGGGATCAACGATATAGTGCGCTGACCATGTTTGCACCGGAGCATACCCCCGCGCCAGCTTGTGGCCACCCTGCGCGCCTGCTTCAACGCGGTTCAAGCCCAAGGCAATCGCCGCATCAATCGCCTGATAATAACACAGTTCGAAATGCAGGAACGGCTTGTCGATCAGCGCCCCCCAATAGCGTCCGTAAAGCGCATCTGCCCCGATGAAATTGATCGCGCCCGCCACTGCCTGACCATCCAGAAAAGCCAGCACCAGCAGCACCTTGTCGGCCATGCGCTCGCCAATCAGATCAAACGCCTCACGCGTCAGATAGGGCCGCCCCCATTTGCGCGCGCCGGTATCCTGATAAAAAATCCAGAACGCGTCCCAATGCTCGGGCTTGATCCCGTCGCCCGTCAGCGCGCGGATCTCGACGCCATCTTGAGCCTTGGCGCGTTCCTTGCGCAGGTTCTTGCGCTTGTCAGATGATAGGACCGCCAGAAAATCGTCAAAACTGGCATAGCCGCGATTGTCCCAGTGGAACTGGATGTCGCTTCGCAGCATCCATCCGGCTTCTTCAAACAGCGGCAATTGCTCGGGCATGATGAACGTTGCATGCGCTGAAGACAGCCCGTTGTTTTCACACAATTGTTCGGCGGCGCGCAGCAGCGGCAGAGCCAGTTCCGGTTGATCCCCCACCAGCAACCGTGGCCCGGTGGCTGGCGTAAAAGGCGCCGCTATCTGCAACTTGGGATAATAGTCCCCGCCCGCACGTTGCCACGCATCCGCCCATGAATGGTCGAACACATATTCACCCTGGCTGTGGCTTTTCAGATAGGCGGGCAAAGCCGCCGCTGGCCTGCCATCTTCGCCTTCGATCACAATCGGCAGAGGCGACCAGCCACTGCGCGCGCCGACTGACCGCGAATCTTCCAGCAGCTTCAGGAACGTGTGCGAAACAAACGGATTGCCACTGCCTGCCAGCCGGTCCCAATCCTCGGGGGCAATTTCCGAAACGGATTTGTAGATGCGCGCGGTGTAAGTCACAGGCGCGCTTATGCCCCCAGCCCTGCACCCTCGGCAATAGGTCCATCGGCACAGTCGGTCGCCCGCGCAGCCAGTTCCGCCGACCGCACGGTCCACGTCAGCAACGGGAAACCACGCTTGCGCTGCGTGGCCGCAAACTTGCTGGGCAAATCGCGGATGTCCCAGGCCAGAAATTGCGGCTTGGCCTGCCAGAACGCCAGACGCCGCTTGATCCGCGCGGGCAGCGTTCGGCTGCCGTTCTCGGTCACCACCAACCCGTGCACGATATGCGGCGAATAGCGGGCGAACCAGCGTGAGACACGCGGATCAAAGCTCATCACCGCCACCGGCCCGCGATACCCCTCAAGCGCCCGCCGCACAGCCAGGCACAGCGGTGCCGCACGCAATTCGCGCTTGGACTTAAGCTCGATCAACACAGACACCCGCCCCGCAACTTGCGTCAGGAATTCGCGCAGCGTGGGGATGCAATCATCGCTGCCGCTCAAACCAATCTTGGTCAACTGGTCCATGCGGAGATCAAGGACGGCGCCGGTCTGTCCGGTCAATCGCTCAAGTTCCCAGTCATGGAACACGACGGCCTGCCCATCGGCAGTGCGCTGCACATCGCATTCGATGCCCAGCCCCCGTTCAATCGCAAGTGCAAAGCCGGTAGGCGAATTTTCTGGCACGCCGCCGCTGGAGCCAGCACCGTGAAGCCCGCGATGGGCATAAGTCACGCCGCGCAGCCAGCCTACGCGCGCCTGATCGGGCGGCGTGACAAAGAAACTGTCAAGCAGAGCGAATAGCAAAGATCGCGTCGACTTCTACAGCCGCCCCCAAAGGCAAAACCGGAACACCTACTGCGCTGCGCGCGTGTTTGCCCGCATCGCCAAACGCCGCCACCATCAATTCCGAAGCGCCATTAGCGACTTTGGGCTGGTCGGTGAAATCCTTGGCCGAACTGATGAAAGCGCCCAGCTTTACCACGCGCTCTACCCGATCGAGCGACCCAAGCGCCGCTTTGACTTGTGCCAGGATCATCAGCCCGCAAGCCTGTGCAGCGGCGTTACCCTTTTCCGTGCTGACGTCTTTGCCCAAGCGCCCGGTCACCAGCTTGCCATCGATGAACGGCAATTGACCCGAAACGTGCAGCAGACCACCCGCTTCAACCGTGGGCACATAGGCCGCCACAGGCGCCGCTGCCTGGGGCAACGCCAAGCCCAATTCCGTCAGCCGGGCTTCAACAGTATCGGTCACGCGTCTTCTCCATGCATTTGTTCGAGTATCCACGGCAGCGCCGCATCCCACTGGTCAATCCGCGCATGGGCATGGCCTGCCTGATGCGCGCAATCGATGTGCGGCGCAATCAGCGGTTCACCGCACAAGTGCAGCCGGATCACGTCCGGCGTCAATTGCGAGACGGAATCATGGTGCTGCGGCAGGTCATCAATGAACAGCGCCCGTGTCGGGTTATATTCATCCAGAATGGCCTTGAGCGCTGGTCCCTTTGGCCCCTGATTGGTGAACACGCGGGCATTGATGCCAACATCGGCCAATTGCTGTGCGCGTGTTTCCCGGCGATGGTCATTCAGGTTCGTCAAAATTACGACATCTGCGTTTTCGGCAATCGTGTTGATGCCCGCCACTGCACCCGCAATCGCTTGCTGGCGGTACATTTCGGTATCGAAAAAGCGGTTCAGCAGGGTCCAGATTTCCTCTGTCGGCACCGCTGTTCCATCTTTGGCGTAGCGCAGCGCCTTGGCGAAGTCGGCGTTTTCCATCAGGAAGGTCACGCCTTCCTTTTCAGCCAACCAATCGCGGAACGGGGCGACCATGTGCAGCAGCACCTCGTCACAGTCGCTGATGATCAAGGGGCGGCTCATGCTAAATCCTTTCGGGCGGCGATGATGGCCGCAGGCGAAATGTCGAGTGCCGCTGCCGCATTGACAAGGTCTGCCTCGTGATTCGCCAGAAAATCAAGAACTGCGCCCAAAATCGCAGGCTCTGCCAGACCGGCGCGCAGTTCCTCGGGCGTCAGTCCGGTCAGGCCGAGGAAACGCTCGGCCCGTGGGCCATCGGACAGCACCCAGCCGAGGGCCTGAAGGGCCAATGCGGATGAATCAGGCGTGGAAGCGGGCTCGCGAATGATTGTCAGGGCCTTTCTCGGGCAATATGGGTGCGACCGAAGGCGGCAACTGGATGCCGTTCAGGAACACGATTGTCAGTGGCAAAAAGAATTCTGGTTGTCGAGGACAACGACCTCAACCGCAAACTGTTCTGCGACCTGTTGCGCGCCAACGGGTTCGAGGTTGAGCCTGTGGCCGATGGGCGCGAGGCAATTGCGAAAACGCGCATGTTCATGCCCGATCTGGTGATCATGGATATCCAGTTGCCCGAAGTTTCCGGCATGGATCTGATCACCGCAATCAAGGCCGACGACGAATTGAAAGCCATCCCGATTCTGGCGGTCACCGCTTATGCCGGCAAAGGCGATGAAGAATCGATCCGCGATGCAGGCGCCGAAGGTTATTTGGCCAAACCCGTGTCGATTGGCCCGTTCATGGTGGCGGTGAACAAGCTGGTCTGACACATCACTGCGTCAAAGCTGTGGCGTGTTCGATCATGAAGGTGATTACCGTCAGGCACAGCCCGGCCATGAAGCTTTTGTAGGCATAAGCAAGGTAGCGATACTTCTTGCGCTGCAGAACTTGCCCGTTCTGATAGACATCGTGGAGCATCATGCGGAAGACGGTCTCGTCCGAATGCAGTTCGGCCAGCACCTCGTCTGTCCACGCGGCCTCGTCCATGTGCGTGAAATAGCCGAAGAACAGCTTGTTCGGCGCGCCTTCACCAACCTTGGCCGTATTAGGCCCGCTGACCGAAGGCAAAACGGCGAACACCGCGCACAACGCCGATATGAAGGCAAAGCTGGCCAAAACGCCCAGCGACCAAGGCATCGCGCCGTTTCGGGCCTGCCCCACCGCAATCGTGAACACCACAAACGTCGCGCCCATCAAAATCGATGCCTTGGTATCGGCCATCTGGCTTAGCGTGACGTTGATTTGCTGGGTGGTGCGGACAAGATGGATGGCCTGGTTGGAAAAGCTGGCGGGCTGCCCCCTCATTTCTGGCATGGTCTTCCCTTCGGGTTTTGCCCATAATCTTCAGTTAATCGGGGATGGCATACACCGGCTGCGCTTGACAAGCAGGGGCAATCGCCGCTTTTCCGCCTTAATCGTCTGGCAGGGGCTAATCGCCCAAAGGCTGCCCGTTGGAGAAGAAACACATGGATCGCGCCGCAACTGCCGAAAAGATCGCCGAACTGATTGAACCTTTTAACAAAAAGGGCGTCGCAGTTACCGAAGCGACCACGTTTGCCGGCGATCTGGAATGGGACAGCCTGACCGTGATGGACTTCGTTGCCGCCATCGAAGACGATTTTGACATCATCATCAGCATGAACCAGCAAGCTGAAATTGAGACATATGGCCAACTGATCGACGCGGTGACAAAACTTCAGGGTTAACCCCCCGGTTGCCGGTGGCAGAGGATAACACAAGCGCATGACCGACCTTTTTTCGAAGTTTGATCCCCTGATCGAACAGCGCCGCGCGCTGCTGGCAGGCGGGGTTGAAGATCCGTTCAATCTGGTGATGGAACGCGTGATCTCGCCCACTGTCGCAGTGTGCAACGGGCGCGAGACGATCCTGCTCGGCACTTACAATTACATGGGCATGACCTTTGACCCCGATGTAATTGCGGCAGGCAAGCAGGCGCTTGATGATTTCGGCGCTGGCACCACCGGCAGCCGCGTGCTGAACGGCACATATGCCGGGCACCGCGCCTGTGAAGAAGCGCTCAAGGAATTCTACGGCATGGATCATGCCATGGTCTTCTCCACCGGCTATCAGGCCAACCTTGGCATCATCAGCACGATTGCGGGCAAAGGCGATTACATCGTGCTCGACATCGACAGCCACGCCTCCATCTGGGACGGCTGCAAGATGGGCGATGCCGAAGTCGTGCCGTTCAAGCACAACGACATCGTGGCCATGGAAAAGCGCCTCAAGCGCATTCCCGAAGGCGCGGGCAAGCTGGTCATTCTTGAAGGCGTCTATTCGATGCTGGGCGATATTGCCCCGCTCAAGGAAATGATCCGCGTCGCCAAGGAAAACGGCGCGATGGTGCTGGTTGATGAAGCACACTCGATGGGCTTCATCGGCCCCAACGGGCGCGGCGTGGCCGAAGACCAGGGCTGCCTTGAAGACGTCGATTTCGTGATCGGCACATTCTCGAAGTCGGTCGGCACGGTTGGCGGCTTCTGCGTTTCGAACCACCCCAAGTTTGAAATCCTGCGCCTTGTCTGCCGCCCTTATGTGTTCACCGCCTCATTGCCACCCAGCGTTGTCCACACCGCCGCCACGTCCATCCGCAAACTGATGCATGGCAAGGCCAAGCGCGACAAGTTGTGGGAAAGCTCGCGTGTCCTGCACAAGGGCCTGCGCGATCTGGGCTTCCAGCTTGGCACGCCCGAAGCGCAGAGCGCGATCATCGCGGTCATCATGCCCGATCTGGAACGCGGCGCCGCCATGTGGGAGGCGCTCCTGCATGAAGGACTGTACGTCAACCTTGCCCGCCCGCCGGCAACGCCTGCGGGCATGACCCTGCTGCGCTGCTCACTATGCGCCGAACATACCGCCGATCAGGTGCAGACCATCATCGGCATGTTCGAACGCGCCGGCAAGGCTGTCGGGATCATCTGATGCGCAAAGCATGGCTGGCGCTGGCGCTGGTTGCAACGCCAGTCTGGGCACAAAACCGTCCGGCAGCGCCAGCCGCCGTTGCCGAAGGGATGAGCGATAAGCCCTGCTCCGTGCAGACGCAGGGTTTCCACGCGGGCCACCCTTATGTGCGCCAGAACGATTGGGCGTGGCTGTGCCGCTATGCCGAAGCTGACAAGCAACTCGCCCAAGCACCACGCGTCGTATTCATTGGCGATTCGATCACCGAAGGCTGGGTTGGCCTTGCGCCATCGCTTTTCGTCAGCGGCGCAATCGGGCGCGGGATCAGCGGACAAACCAGCCCGCAGGTGCTTGTGCGATTCTATCAGGACGTAGTGCGGCTCCGGCCTAAAGTCGTGCACATCATGATCGGCACGAACGATGTGGCGGGCAATACCGGCCCGTCCAGCCCCGAGATGTACACCAATCACATCGCCGCCATGGTCGATCTGGCCCGCGCCAACGGCATTGCGGTAGTGATCGGCAGCATCCTGCCCGCCGCGAAGTTCCCGTGGCGGCCAAACATTGCGCCTGCATCGCAGGTCGTCACCCTAAACGCCTGGCTCAAAGATTTCGCAAAGACCCGCGGCGCTGTTTTCGCCGATTACCACAAAGCGCTGGTCAACGCCGAAGGCGGTATCAACCCCGACCTTGCCCCCGACGGCATCCACCCCAACGCCAAAGGCTATGCCGTGATGGAACCCATCGCAAAGGCTGCAATTGCCGAAGCGGAAAAGCGCCAACGTTGAAGCGGCGCTAAACACCCCACCGCTCATTCATCATTTCTGGCACTTTGCGCAAAAGAACGTCGAACGCCCGCCTTGCACCACGCGTTCTACCGTGCCGCCGCAGGTACAGGCTTCACCCTCGCGCCCGTAAACGCGCCAATCCCTCGCAAAATAGCCCAACTCGCCGCTGGGGCGGGCGTAATCACGCAAGGTTGATCCGCCTGCTGCGATGGATTCGTTAAGGACATCGCGGATGGCGGGGACCAACTGGGTGAGCGCCTTGGCGGAAACTTTGCCGCCCGCGCGCTCGGGGTGAATGCCCGCACGGCCCAGCGCCTCGCAGACATAGATATTGCCCAAACCGGCGACGATCCGCTGATCGAGCAGCAGGAGCTTCACTGCCGAAATCCGGTCCTTGAACGCGGCTTTAAGGTGCGCCACAGACAGCCCGTCGCCCAAAGGTTCCGGACCCAGCGCAGCAAATTGCGGCCAGACTTCGAGCGTGGGAGTATCGACCAGATCAACCGACCCGAAGCGGCGGGCATCATTCAACGCCAGAACCCGGCCATCCCCGGTTTCCAGCACCAGATGGTCATGTTTGCCGATATCATCTGGATCGATTCGCCAGCGGCCCGACATGCCGAGGTGGAACACCATTGTGCGGTCGCGGTCGGTGTGGATCAGGCCATATTTTGCGCGCCGCGAAAGGCCGGTTACCCGCGCTCCTGTCAACGCTTGGGCCAAGTCCACAGGGAACGGACGCCGCAAATCGGCGCGATTAACCGCAACGCGGGTGATAACCTGCCCGTCAAGCACGGTTGCAAGTCCACGGACAGTGGTTTCTACTTCTGGTAATTCGGGCATAACGCCATCACCCCTAACACCCCCACCTAACACCCTTTGCCGTCCGGGCAATTCCCCACTAAAGGCGCAAGGTATGACCGCACAAGAAACCGCCTCGTTTGGCTATGAAGATATCCCCGCTGATGAAAAGGAAGGCCGCGTTGGCGCGATCTTTTCAAACGTTGCCGCCAAATATGACGTGATGAACGATGCCATGTCGGTTGGCATGCACCGTTTGTGGAAAGACAAGTTCGTGCGCCGCGTCCGCCCGAAGGATGGCGAGACGATCCTTGATATGGCTGGCGGCACCGGCGACATCGCATTCCGCATGGCTCCTTCGGGCGCGCAGATCACGGTGTCAGATATCAATCAGGACATGCTGGATGTCGGCATCGAACGCGCGATGAAGCGCGGCATCGATGGCCTTGTCTGGTCCTGCCAGAATGCCGAAGAACTTAGCTTTGGCGACCGCTTCTTCGATGCCTACACCATCGCGTTCGGCATCCGCAACGTAACTCACATCGACAAGGCACTGGCCGAAGCGCACCGCGTGTTGAAATTCGGCGGGCGGTTCTTCTGCCTTGAATTTTCGACCACGCAATGGCCGGGCTTCTCGGAAATTTACGACGCCTATTCGCACAAATTGGTGCCGAAGCTGGGCCAGATGATCGCGGGCGACGAGGAATCCTACCGCTACCTGATCGAATCGATCCGCCGCTTTCCGACCATGCCCGAATTTGAAGGCATGATCCGCGCAGCAGGCTTCCGCCATACCAAGGTTGAGCCGATCCTTGGCGGCCTGGTGGCGATCCATTCAGGCTGGAAGGTCTGAGCTTTTGACTCACCCCGCCACACATTTGCGCCGGTTGCTTGGCTGGGGCCGGACGCTTGCGCGCCACGGCGCTTTGCGCGGGATCGAGGCTGATCCCAATACGCCAGCGCCCGTTCGTACGTTATGCCGGGTCGCGCGGTTTGGCACGCGCCAGCCCAAGACGCCCGATTATGCAGGCGCTTTCCGCGCCATCGGCCCTGCGGCCATCAAACTGGGCCAGACGCTTGCCACCCGCCCCGATCTGGTAGGCGAGGAAGCCGCACACAACTTGCTGGCGCTGCAAGACAAATTGCCGCCGGTTGATTTCGCGGTCATCCGGGCAGAGATCGAGCGCACGTTCGAAAAGCCGCTTGAGTCGCTGTATTCGCAATTCGATCCCGAACCCGTTGGCGCTGCATCCGTCGCGCAGGTTCACCGCGCCGTCACCACCGAAGGCCGCAAGGTTGCGGTCAAGATCCTGCGCCCCGGTGTGCGTGAAAAGATGGCGCGCGACATTGATACCTATGAATGGGCCGCCGCCCACCTTGAAGCTTTGGGCGGCGAGGCGAGCCGGTTGCGCCCGCGCATGGTCATCGCCAATTTCAAACGCTGGACGGTGCGCGAACTTGATTTGCGGCGTGAAGCGGCTTCAGCATCGGAACTGGCCGATCTGATGCGCGCGCATGCGGGCTATCGCGTGCCAAGCATCGATTGGGACCGCACAAACGGCAAAGTGATGACGCTCGACTGGATCGACGGCATCAAGATCAGCGATACTCGTGCGCTTGATGCAGCGGGCATTGATCGCAAGGATTTGTCCGCGCGCCTCGTCATCGCGTTCCTTACCCAGGCGATCAGCGGCGGGTATTTCCACGCCGACATGCATCAGGGCAACCTGTTCGTTGAAGCCGACAGCACGATCACCGCGATTGATTTTGGCATCATGGGCAGGATTGATCGCCGCGCCCGTCAATGGCTGGCAGAAATTCTTTACGGCCTGACCACGGGCAATTACCGCCGCGTTGCCGAAATCCACTTCGAAGCGCAATATGTGCCAAGCTACCATTCGGTCGATGAATTCGCCACGGCCCTGCGCGCGGTGGGTGAACCCATGCGCGGGCGTCCGGTCAGCGAATTGTCGGTCGGGCAGATGCTGGACGGCCTGTTTGCGATCACCCGCGATTTCGACATGCAGACCCAGCCGCACTTGTTGTTGCTGCAAAAAACGATGGTCATGGTCGAAGGTATCGCCACCCAGCTTGATCCTGAAATCAACATGTGGGACACTGCAGCGCCTTTCGTGCGCAACTGGATCCGCGATGAACTCGGCCCCGAAGCGGCTATCGCTGACCGTGTGCGCGAAGGCGTGAAGACCCTGTTCGGCCTGCCCGATCTGGTCCGCCGGATCGAAGAAAAGTACCCGCCCAAAGGCGGCGCGCCCGAAGCTCCGCCGCTGCCGGAAATCGATCTCATCGTTGGCCCCAACCGCCGCCGCCGCAACTGGCCGGGCCAGATCGTGCCGTTTGTTGCGGGCGGTGCGGTTATGACCATTGCCCACGCGCTTGGCGTCTGGGGCTGAAGAAGACCGCCTTTGCTTAACCACGCCCTTTCGCACTTGCGCCTGCCGCAGCGCCACTTCCACGCGCTGGATTTGTCACGGCTGCTGGCGGCAATCATGGTACTGTTCTGGCATTATCAGCACATCTTCGTGCCACCTGTGCCCTATCACGTCCACGTCGACCGGGCGATCCAGCCCTGGTACGACACGCTAAGCTGGCTGTATAATCACGGCCATACGGCTGTGCAGTATTTCTGGGCGGTATCGGGTTTCGTCTTCGCCCACGTCTATCTTTCAGACCCGCGCGCGCAAGGCCGGTTCTGGCTCGCCCGGTTCGCACGGCTGTGGCCGCTGCATCTGCTGACGCTGGGCCTGATGGCGCTGCTTCAGGGCATATACTTCGCGCGCACCGGCACGGAATTCATCTATCACACCAACGATATCAAACACTTCCTACTCTCGCTTCCGCTGATGCAATATTGGGGCTGGCAGGATAACCAGTCGTTCAACGGCCCGTCGTGGTCGCTTTCGACAGAGATTCTGGCGTATCTTGTCTTTTGGCTTTCGTTGCCGGCCCTTCGCCGTTTGCCGCTTGCTCTCGCATTTGTGCTGGGCGCCGGTTTGCTTTGGTACATGCTCGAAGGCGGGCCGAACAAAGACGTGCTATCGTGCGTCGGCTACTTTTTCCTTGGCTGCGCAGTCTATGCTGCCACGCTGAAGGGCTGGCTGCGTCCGGCCAATCTTCTGCCCTTTGGCGCGGCGCTTATCGTAGCGGCATTCTGGCTTAAATCGACTTACCGCAGCGGTGATGCCGCCACGATAGCGGGCACATTCGGCGTGGTTTTCCTTACCCTCGCTGCGGACATGTCAGACGCCAAGGGCCGTCTCGGCTTCGGCCAAAAGCTGGGCGATGCCTCCTACGGCATCTATCTTTGGCATATCCCGATCCAGTTGACGGTTGTGCTGATCATCGACGCCATCGGCGTGCCCCGCGACATCGCCCGTCAACCGTGGTTCATGCTTTCGTTCGTCGCCGCCGCGATCACCGCAGGCTTCATCAGCCACGCCAGGTTCGAACGCCCTGCACAAAAAGCGGTGTTCGCTTTGGCCGCACGGTGGAAAACGAAGAATGCCTAAGCCGCAATGTCGGCCAGCTTGTGGTGTGGCAGCATCCGCCATGCCGCCAGCATCAGCAACACATGGCCCGCTTCGATAATCATCGGCATAGGCCAGCCGGGATAAGCACCCGACACACCCAGATTGATCGCGCGTCCCACGAACGACACCCCAAAAAGCAGCGCAGGCACCAGCAACAAGTCGGCATTGCGCCGCCAAGCGCCCCACATCATGCAAAACGCTGCAACGCCGAAGAATGATGTGAAATCGGCCCGGATCGTCGAGATTCCGCCAATGCCGGTGGCTGCAATGCCAAACCCGGTAGCCGCCTGCTCAGGCCCGGTCAAAAACCCGATGGCCAGAAACAGATCAAACAGGCCCGCCAGAAATACCAAGGCCGTTAGAATTAAGCGCATTCCCGCATCCTTAGTTGATTGGTCCCAAGTGTGCCTGATCTGGGGCGCACACGCAAAAGGATTGCGCACAAGTCTTTGCCATTGCACAAGCGCGATGCAATGAATGGCAAACGCATTCTCCTCATCATCGGCGGCGGCATCGCGGCTTACAAAGCCTGCGAACTGGTCCGGCTTATCCGTAAACAAGGCGCAGAGGTGACATGTGTGCTGACCGATGGCGGCGCGCACTTCGTCACCGCGATGACCTTGGCCGCGCTGAGTGAAAACCCCGTCCATACGACCTTGTGGGACCTCAAGAACGAGGTTGAAATGGGCCATATCCAATTATCGCGACAGGCCGATCTTATCGTCGTTTGCCCTGCCACGGCAGACCTCATGGCGCGCATGGCGGCGGGGATTGCCGATGATCTGGCCACGACGCTGCTGTTGGCCACAGACAAGCCCGTGATGGCCGTGCCTGCCATGAACGTGCGGATGTGGCAGCACGCCGCGACTATGCGCAATGTCGCCACACTTCGCAGCTCAGGCGTTACCGTGCTTGATCCTGATGATGGCATGATGGCTTGCGGGGAATATGGTCCCGGACGCTTGCCTGAACCCGATGCAGTGCTGGCCGCTATCGCAAGCCACCTCGACAGCCAGCGTGCAAAAGGGCCGCTCACCGGCAAACACATCCTGATTACCGCGGGCCCCACGCACGAGCCGATTGATCCGGTGCGCTACATTGCCAACCGGTCCAGCGGCAAGCAGGGCTTTGCCATCGCCGCCGCCGCCGCGCAGGCAGGCGCGAAGGTCACGCTTGTTGCTGGCCCCGTCAACCTGCCAACGCCACCAGGCGTCACGCGTATCGACGTTGAAACCGCGCGCCAGATGTCTGCGGCTGTCGATGCAGCGCTGCCCGCAGATATCGCGATCATGGTGGCCGCCGTGGCTGACTGGCGCTCGGCCGGAGAGGCCAACCAGAAGATCAAGAAAGATGGTTCGGGGCACGTGCCGCCGCTGGAATTGGTCGAAAACCCTGACATCCTTGCCAGTTTGTGCAAATCTGCCCGGCGCCCGCCGCTAGTCATCGGTTTTGCCGCCGAAACCAACGACGTTCTGGCTCACGCTAAGGCCAAGCTGGCGCGCAAAGGTGCCGACTGGATCGTCGCCAATGACGTCGCCACGCACAAGATGGGCGGCGAAATAAACGCCCTGCATATCGTCAGCGCTACGGGCATCGAAAGCCTTGGCGAAATGTCCAAGGATGCCGCCGCTGTCGCCCTCGTCCAAAGGATTGCCGATGTCCTCGCCTGAAGTCCCGGTCCTAGTAAAGCGCCTGCCCCACGGTGAGGGCCTGCCCCTTCCGGCCTATGCCACAGCGGGTGCCGCAGGCATGGATGTGGTTGCCGCCGAGGATGTTGACCTTGCCCCTCGCGCGCGCCACGCGGTGGCTACGGGCCTCGCTCTCGCCATCCCGCATGGCTATGAAATCCAGGTCCGCCCCCGCTCCGGCCTTGCGCTGAAACATGGGGTCACCGTGCCCAATACGCCAGGCACGATTGACAGCGATTATCGCGGTGAACTCAAAGTCATCATGATTAACCTTGGCGCTGAAACTTTCGCCATCCGCCGGGGTGACCGCGTGGCCCAACTCGTTGTTGCTCCGGTTACGCGCGGCACATGGCTTGAAGTTGGCGAACTGGACGAAACCGCGCGCGGCGAAGGCGGCTTTGGTTCAACCGGTGGATTGGCCGCGTTGAAGGGGTGATTTTACGAAATCTGTCCTTGTCGTGCGCCACCAACCAAAAAGGCCCCGCATAACTGCGAGGCCTTTTTTAATCCGGCAACGAAAGGTTACTTGACCTTCTTCACCGTCTTTTTCTCAGGCGCGATGGAAATGCGTAGTGTTTCGCCGTTGTTGCCCGGGAAGCCGGTGAACATGGCTTCCACCAGATTCGGCACGACATAGGACAAGCGGTTCGATTGCGAAGCTGCTTCAGCCTTGCCTTCAAACAGGCGCTGCCCGTCGGTCCGGCGGTCAATCTTCAGGTCGATACCGCTGGTGTAAACCGTGACTACATCAACACCGCCGCCGCCGAAGCCACCACCGAAGAAGAACGGATCGTTCCAACCCCAGCCCCAGCCGCCACCATAGCCACCAAAGCCGCCGCGACCAAAGCCTCTGCGATAGCCCGGACCCCAACCCGGGCCCCAGCCACCCCAGCCGCCCCAACCACCCCAGTAGGGATCGTTGAAACCGGTCTGGCGAATGCGATCACGGCCCTGATCAACGCCATAGTCGAACCTTACAATCATGTCGGCTGTTTCAGCACTGGCTGGCATATAGCCAAGCTTTTGCATCTGAGCGCCAACCAGCGACGCGTACTGCGAGAATTCCAGGCCGCCTGCGTCCTTGGGATCATCGGCAACAATCGCAAAAGTCTGGCCTTGCGGAGCTGGAAGTTGGCCTTGAAAGCGCTGAACATCCGCCTTGAATGGTGTGGCACAGCCGCCCAGAGCGGCCAGCAGCAGAGGCACGGCAATCGCGCCGGCAAGCCGCCGCCTGCCCGTCGCCAAGAGCCTGCTTTGCAATAGGGTTTTCATCGTTGCGACTCCTTACGTGCAGCCTACCACATCCTTATCGGACGCAAGACCACTTAGCATGCCGTCTTTTTGGACGGGAGGTGCTGAATGCACGTTGAATGGCCCCTGCAACATATGTTGCAGGCGGGCCATGTTCCGCAACAATTCAGGTTGTCCACTAACCCCTTACGAGGCCCAGTGCTTCATAGGCGCGGGTCAATGTAGGTGCGGCAAGATCGCGTGCATTCAGCGCACCCTTGCACAAAATCGCATCCAGCGCCTCGCGATCCTCGCGCAATTCGCGATAGCGCGCCGCCATTGGCGAGAGCTTTTCGACCAGCAGTTCGCCCAGCGCAGGCTTGAACTGGCCAAAGCCCTTGCCTTCAAATTCAGCCAGTACCGCAGCAGGCGCAAGGCCTACCATCGCGGCATAAATGCCAACCAGATTGTTCGCCTCGGGCCGCCCCGCCAATCCTTCAACCGTGGCTGGCAATGGCTCCGGATCGGTCTTAGCTTTCTTGACCTTCTGCATGATCGCATCGGCATCATCGGTCAGGTTGATGCGGCTCATGTCCGAAGGATCAGACTTGCTCATCTTGGCGGTGCCATCACGCAAAGACATGATGCGCGCCGCTTCTGGCGGAATGATCGGTTCCGGCAAGGTGAACAACGGCGCATCTTCAGGGCAAAAATCGTTGTTGAACTTTTGCGCCAAGTCGCGGGCTAGTTCCAGATGCTGCTTCTGGTCATCGCCCACGGGAACGTGTGTTCCCTGATACAGCAGGATGTCTGCAGCCTGCAGTACGGGATATGTGAACAGCGCAACGCTGGCACCCTCACGGTTCTTTCCTGCTTTGTCCTTCCACTGCGTCATCCGGTTCAACCAGCCCATTCGTGCCGTACCATTCAGCAGCCATTGCAGTTCGGCATGAGCGGGCACTTGCGCCTGATTGAACAGGATCGACTTGTCCGGATCAATCCCGCATGAAACCAGTGCGGCCACCATTTCGCGCGTGTTCGACGCAAGCTCAGCAGGGCTGTGCGGCATCGAAATCGCATGCAAATCAGCGAGGAAGTAGAGGCATTCAGCACCCTTGGCCGAATATTCATCCTGCATGCGCACCCAGTTCCGGATCGCACCCAGGTAATTGCCGAGGTGGAGATTGCCCGTGGGCTGGATACCGGAAACGATGCGCATCAAATTGGCCTTCAATTGGTACGGCGACGCCGCAGGAGAAGTTTGAGATCATCCTTGGAGAACGCCCCCAGAATGACCGTGGCGAGCCCATAGACCACCACTCCGGACGTGACCAGTGCAGCCATTGCGGCAAGGCGGATCATCCAGGTGCCGGCGACATAGGGCATGACCAGCCCCTGACCCAGCCATAACACGCCGCCCATGGCCAGCGCAGCCAGCGCCAAACGCCAAACCCGCCGCTTCAGTCGCGCATCGGCCACAAAGTGCCCGCGCTTTACCAACGTGCGATACAGCATCCACACATTGACGGTTGAAGCAATCGCAGTGGCCAGCGGTGGTCCCATGTGCTGCAGCGGCAAGATCAGGATCAGGTTGCCGACAAGGTTCACCCCCATCGAGATGGTGGCAAAGCGTACCGGCGTTCTGGTATCCTGCCGCGCATAGAAACCCGGCGTCAGCACTTTGACCAGAATGTAGCTTGGTAATCCGATGGAAAAGGCTGCCAGTGCTTGCGCCGTATAATGCGTGTCTTGCGCATCGAACTTGCCATAGCCGAACAGCGCCGCCGTAATCGGCTCGCCACACAGCATCAACGCCATGGTAGCAGGCAGGGTCAGCAGCAGCGCCAATTCCATGCCCCGGTTTTGCGTGTCCATCGCAGCAGCTTCCTCGCCCCCGCCCAGTTGCCGCGAAATCGTCGGAAGCAAAACCGTGCCAAGACCGATGCCAATCAGCCCCAAAGGCAACTGGTTCAACCGGTCTGCCATATAGATATACGTCACCGAACCATTGGCCAGCAACGACGCTGCCAACGCGGTCGAAACCACCAGATTGATCTGCACCGCGCCTGCGCCCGCAGCAGCAGGCAGGATCAGCTTCATCAGCCGCTTGATCTCTGGCGACAAGCACGGGCGGCGCAACCGCAGCCGGACACCGTTTTTGCGGCAGGCCCACGCCAGCCACGCCAGTTGCAACGCACCCGAAACAGAAACACCAATCGCCTGATTGCGCGCGGTAATCAGCGGATCGTCGGAATGAAAGCCCAACAGGGCCACGATCAGCGTCACGTTCAACAGGATCGGTGCCGCAGCGTTGACCCAGAATTTGTTCATCGAATTGAGGATGCCGCCAAACAGCGACACCACGCTGATCAGCATCAGATAGGGGATCGTCAGCCGCGAAAGCTGCACCGCATAGGCAAACTGATCGGCACTTACCCCGTTGAATTTGCCCGATAGTACGAAAGTGACCGGCCAGGCGAACACTTCCAGCAGCACCGTCATCACAATCAGCACCGGCAGTAACACCGCCAGCGCCGCTTCGGCAAAGTCCAGACCATCGCGCAACCCTTTGCCTTCAGGGTCGGCGACTTTCTGGTTAAACATCGGAATGAAGGCCGATGAAAACGCGCCCTCGGCAAAGAGCGCGCGGAACATATTGGGCAGGCGAAACGCGACAAGAAATGCGTCCGAGGCAAAACCTGCGCCCACGTAGCGCGCAAACAGGCTGTCGCGCACAAGGCCCAGCACGCGGCTGAGCAATGTCAGCCCGCCAATCGTGCCGGTTGCCTTGAGAAGGTTCATGGCTTGCCCCCTTCACTCAAAGCCCGCTCATACCTTGGTAGAGCGGGTTTTCGAGCGATCCGGGAATCAGGCATTACCGGCCGGAACAGCTTCGGCAGTTGCTTGGGCCTGCGCCAGTTGCTGCATGTACAAGCCGTTGAAATCAATCGGCTCCAGCATCATCGGCGGGTAGCCTGCATCGCGCACGGCATCAGCAATGATGCGGCGGGCGAAAGGGAACAGGATGCGCGGACCTTCGGCAAACAGGAATGGATGCGCCTGATCTTCAGGAACATTGCGCATGCCGATCAGGCCGCAATAGGCCAGTTCAACGATGAACGCGGTGCCTTGCGATCCCTTTGACGTCACGTTGATCTTCAATTCGATCTCGTGAATTTCAGGCTGGATGACGCGCGCCGAAATGTTGAAGTCCACGGCCATTTCAGGGACTTCAGTCCACTGATAGCTTTCTGGCGCATTCGGATTTTCAACCGAAAGATCTTTCACATATTGTGAGATCAGCCCGATGGCCGGTGATGTGTCTTCGCCATTGGGAACGGGTCCGCCGTGGCCCTGCTCGTCAAGGTTGAGATTCGAAATGATGTTGCCTTCGTCGGCCATGAGGACAGCTTTCCTGGTGATTTATCCTTGGCCGCGCGCCTAGCACCACAGCAATCACGCGGCAATGCGCCTTGTTTAAAGGGCAGTTGCAACGGGCGGTCCGAAATCTTGCCCGTTTCGGTTCGCCCTATGGGTCATGCACGCGTTGTTCATTTGTAATCCGTACCTATTTAAGGCAAGTTGAAACGATGCCAAACGTGCTTTGGGCAAATTTGGCCAGTTCGGGATTAATGCGCGTGATTGTTCAGATTGTTATCCTGGCGATGATTGCAGCCTTTCTGGGCCTGCGTCTCTACTCCGTACTCGGCCGTCGGCCCGAGCGTGATGAAGAGCCTGTGCGCCGCCGAATCGAACAGCCCGACCCTTCATCGCAGAACCGCACTGTTGCCCAACAGCCCGTGACGCCGCGCCTTGTCGAAGGTGGCGCGAATGGCAACCGTGCGCGGGAAAACGTGGCTCCGGAACCCAGCACGCTTGATAATCGCGCCGAAATCGGCGTTCGTGCGATCATCGCAGCAGACCGCCGCTTCGATCTTGCCCAGTTCCTTGCCGGTTCAAAGGGCGCTTACGGCATGATTCTCGATGCGTTTTGGCGCGCTGATAAGGAAGAGCTAAACCAACTTTGTGACGCCGATGTGTATGAAGGTTTTGCCTCGGCCATCGATGCGCGCATTGCTGCTGGTGAAACGGTCGAAGCCCGTCTGATCCGCATCGAAGAAGCCCGCATCATCGCCGCCTCACTTGAAGGTATGGTTGCGCGAATCACTGTTCGCTTTCTGGCAGACATCGCTTCGATCACGCGTGATTCGGAAGGCCAGGTTATTGCCGGAACGCTCGACGATGCGGTTGAAACGCGTGACGTGTGGACATTCCGCCGCGATCTTACCTCAAGCGATCCCGACTGGTTGCTGGACGAAACTGACGAAGCCTGAACCAAGGCGATGCGGGGGGAAGACGTAGCCGGGAATTCTCGGCATAACCGTAGGATGCTGCGTCTATCCTTCCTGATCGCGTTTACGCTTCTGGGCAGTTGTGTTCGGCTCGTACCTGAGGGCGCAGGGCCAGCGCCCGTCCTGCCGAAGCCTGCTGTGACAGGCGCTACGGCCGCGCTGGCTGGAGTGACAACAGGGCCGCTTACCTCGGGCCTTGGCTTCAAAACAGACAATACCGCCGCAGCGCTCGGCACGTTTGTGCAATCATGCAGCAGGCTTACGAAACGCGCTGACACATCGGGCCTGACCCGTCCTGAAGATTGGGCACCGGCCTGCGCCGCCGCAACGGCATGGCCCGCAGGCGATGCTTCGCGCTTTTTCTCGACCTATTTCGAAACCGCTGAAGTGGGTGATGGCAACGCGTTCGTCACCGGATACTTCGAACCTGAAATTTCAGGCGTCCGCCAGCGCCAGCCCGGCTTTGACGTACCCATATACAAGCTGCCGCCAGACCTTGTCCGCGCCAAACCCGGGGATGCCCAACCGCTTCCCGATGGCCGGATGCCACTGGGCCGCTATGACGATGCGGGCGTGTTCACAGCCTACTATGACCGCGCGCAAATCGACAGCGGCGAACTGGCGGGCAATGGCCTTGAATTGGGCTGGGCAGCTGATCCTGTCGAAGTGTTCTTTTTGCAAATCCAGGGCTCTGGACGCCTGCGTGCACCCGATGGCAGCGTACTCCGCCTTGGTTTTGCAGGGCAAAATGGCCACGCTTACGTTGGCATCGGCTCAGTGATGCGCGAACGCGGCTTGATCGGCAGTGCGCCTGGCCAATATTCGGGATCGATGCAGGGCATCCAGCAATATTTGCGCGACTTTCCTGCCGAGGGCCGCGCACTGATGCGAATGAACCGCAGCTATGTGTTCTTCCGCGAATTGACCGGCGCTGGACCGGTGGGCGCGCTGAACGTTCCGATTGCGGGACGTTCGACCGTCGCGGTTGATCCGGCTTTCGTGCCTTTGGGTGCACCGGTCTGGCTGCAGCTTGACCGTAAGGACGCCAGCGGACTGTGGGTAGCGCAAGACACTGGCGGGGCCATTCGCGGCGCCAACCGTTTTGACAGTTTCTGGGGCGCAGGAGCACAAGCGCGCGAAATTGCCGGCGGGATGAGTGCGCGAGGACGTGCGCTGATCCTCCTGCCAAAGGGCACGCTGGCGCGTCTGGGCCAGCGCTGATGCGCGCGCCACGCGGCCTCTCGCCCGATGAGGCTGCGCTGTGGGAGCGGGTTGCGGCAACCATTGTCCCGCTGAACCCGGTGCGCAAGGCAAAGCCCGTGCTGGCTGAACCGGCAGCGATCCACACGCCAGCCCAACCCAAGGCGATCAAAGGCCGCGTGCCGCAGCCGTTGCCTGCTCCGCCCCCGCCTTCGCCAATTGCCCGTCCGTTGCAAAACCACGGCCTCGATTCAACGTGGGATCGCAAGTTGGCGCGCGGATCCATCGTGCCCGATGTCACCATTGATCTTCACGGCATGAACCTTGATGCAGCGCACGGCCGGCTGAACGGAGGCATCGCACAGGCCCTGGCCATGGGATCACGCGTGATCCTGCTGATCGCGGGCAAGCCCCGCCCGCATGATGAGCATGACGCGCGCGGATCGCGACGCGGGGTAATCCGCGCAAAGCTGCTCGACTGGCTGGCGCATAGCCCACACGCGCGCAATATTGCCGCTGTCCGCCCTGCTCAACCGCGCCACGGCGGCGCGGGCGCGGTCTACATCGTGCTCAGGAAAGCGCGCTAATAGCGATTCGCGTGTAGATTCGCTGGAGAACATGCAAATCCGCCATCGCCACCGCCTCGTCGGTTTTGTGCATGGTTGCGTTACACAGACCGAATTCGACCACAGGGCAAACCGCGCGCAAGAACCGCGCATCTGATGTGCCGCCGCTGGTCGACAATTCAGGATTGAGGCCCGTTTCGGCTTTTACGGCATCGGCAATGATCGTGGAAAACGCACCGGGAAGCGTGATGAAGCTTTCGCCCGAAATGACCGCGCGCACCTCACCTTTGTGGCGGCGCGCGATTTCTTCAACCATGGCGACCAGCGTTGTCCCCGAATGCTGATCGTTGAAGCGGACAGAAATCCGCGCGCGGGCTTCGGCCGGGATCACGTTCGTGGCCATGTTGCCCACTTCAAGATCGGTCACTTCAAGGTTCGATGGCTGGAACCACTTGGTCCCGCCATCAAGCACCAGCGCGTCGAGTTCTGCCAGCAGCGCGATCAGGCGCGGGATGGGGTTATCGGCAAGGTGCGGATAGGCAACGTGGCCTTGCGCGCCCTTGCACGTGATCCACATATTGACCGAGCCGCGCCGCCCAATCTTCACCATATCGCCCAACCGGTGAACGGACGTAGGCTCACCCACTAGACAAAAGTCCGGCTCGGCTTTGAGTTCCCGGATCAATTCGATCAAGGGCACGGTGCCAAAGCGCGCGGGGCCTTCTTCATCGCCAGTGATTATGAAGCTGAGCGTACCCGCCTCTGCCGGAACATCAGCCACCGCCGCTACCATCGCCGCGATGGAACCTTTCATGTCCACCGCCCCGCGTCCGTAAAGCAGTTCGCCCCGGCGTTCGGCTTTGAAAGGGCCAGACGTCCAGCCCTCGCCCGCAGGCACGACATCAAGGTGTCCTGCAAAAGCGAAGTGCCGCGACCCTTCAGGGCCTTGGCGGATTGCGAACATGTTCTCCACCGGTCCGTCCGGCGCCTCACCGGCAACGAACCGGTGAATGGTAAAGCCAAGTGGTTCCAGCATGGCGGCAAGGCAATCAAACACCGCGCCGGTCGCTGGCGTAACGCTCTCGCAATCGATCAACTGTTCGGCAAGAAGGACAGGATCAAACATCAAACGGTAGCCTCTTCAAAGTGTTCGATCACCCAGTCTTCAGCCTCGGCTGCGTTGACCCACGTCTGCATCCAGTCGTGCGTCCAGACTGCGTCCATATAGGCCAGCGCAAAGCCGGGAACTCTGACACCATAGGTCATGAAGCGTGAAACGACCGGCGCGTAGATGATGTCAGCTGCACCAAACGCGCCAAACAGGAAAGGGCCGCCATCGCCGAAACGCGCGCGCGCTTCGGCCCAAAGACCAAGGATGCGTACGATATCGGCGCGCACTTCAGGCGAAATGGGAAAGCCTTCAACACGTTTGCGGATGTTCATCGGCAGGTGGCGGCGCAACGGCAGATAGCCAGAGTGCATTTCGGCGGCCATGGAACGCGCCATTGCCCGCGCCGCGTCGTCCTTGGGCCAGAAACGGTCACGCCCTACCTTGTCGGCAAGGTAATCGATGATCGCAAGGCTGTCCCAAACAACCACATCGCCGTCCCACAAGATCGGCACTTTGCCTGATGACGGGGCGAGGCTTTCATCACGGCGCGCGTCACCCCAAGCCTTGCCATAGAGCGGGATGACAGCTTCATCAAAGGCGAGGCCGGACTGCTTTGCAGCCAGCCAACCGCGCAAGGACCAGCTTGAGTAGTTTTTGTTGCCGATGATGAGCTTCATCGCATTTGCCCTGTACCGTTTCGACGCCGCGTAGCCGTTCAGGTTCGCAGTGTCGAGGCTGAACAGATTTGCACTGCCCAGAGCGGCAATTGCGGGCGAAAGCTTAAATCTCGCTGTCGGCCAGAACGGCGGCGCGCAATTCTTCGATGCCCATTTTCTTTTCCGATGAAGTGACCAGCACTTCGGGATAGGCGGCGGTGCGTTTGCGCGCGGCGGCAAGCGTTTCGGTATAGACCTGATCAAGTTCGCTGGCCTTGATCTTGTCAGCCTTGGTCAGGACGACGCGATAGCCGACTGCGGCCTCGTCCAGCATTTTCATCATTTCGGTATCGACGTCTTTGATGCCGTGGCGGGCATCGATCAACAGCAGCGCACGTTTGAGAACAACGCGGCCACGCAGAAAATCGCGCACCAGTTTGCGCCATTGCTCCACTACCTTAGGCGGAGCCTTGGCAAAGCCGTAACCAGGCATATCGACCAGACGCAGGAGTGTAGGATCGCCCACTTCGAAGAAGTTGAGCTCCTGCGTGCGGCCCGGCGTAACCGAGGTACGCGCAATGGATTTGCGACCCGTCAGAGCATTGAGCAGCGACGATTTCCCGACGTTCGACCGGCCCGCAAAGGCAATTTCGGGCACATCGGGATCGGGCAGGAAGTGCAACGCGGGCGCAGATTTAAGGAATTCGATGCGGCCTGCAAACAACAGGCGCGCCCGTTCGATCAACTCTGCCTTGACCGCAGCGTTGGCTGCCAGTTCGCGGGCGTCGGGTTGGATATCTTCTGGGTTCAAGGTGTTTTCGGCTTCCGTGTGGAAGCAGCCTTCTGTTCGCGGGTGACGGCGCGATTGACGTCCGTCTGGTCCTTGTCAGCTTGCGCCTTTAACTGCGGGTGCTTGCTGTAAAGGTACTTTTGCTGGGCGATGGTCAACAGGTTCGAGGTGATCCAGTAAAGCAAAAGCCCTGCGGCAAATGGTGCCATGACGAACATCATGATCCACGGCATGATCGAAAAGATCTGCTGCTGTGCGGGGTCCATCGCCGCGGGCTGAAGCTTGAATTGCAGCCACATGGTGATGCCAAGCAGGATTGCCAGAACGCCGATGGCGAGGAAGCTGGGGGGATCAAACGGCAGCAGGCCGAACAGATTGAGGATGTGCGCAGGATCGGGCGCGGACAAATCCTTGATCCACAAAACGAACGGCTGATGGCGCATTTCTATGGTCAGCGTCAGCACTTTATAAAGCGCGAAGAACACCGGAATTTGCAGGAAGATTGGCAGGCAACCCGCAAGCGGATTGACCTTTTCTTCCTTGTACAGTTCCATGATCTTCTGCTGCTGCGTCTGCTTGTCATCCTTGTAGCGTTCTTGCAGTGCCTTCATTTTGGGCTGCAATGCGCGCATGGCGGCCATGGAGGCGAACTGGCGCTGTGCGATCGGGAACATCACGCCGCGCACCACCA
Source organism: Novosphingobium sp. 32-60-15 (assembly GCF_002280675.1). Classification (GTDB taxonomy): domain Bacteria; phylum Pseudomonadota; class Alphaproteobacteria; order Sphingomonadales; family Sphingomonadaceae; genus Novosphingobium. The sequence goes on from NZ_NCEN01000009.1 coordinate 105,361, forward strand.
GCGTGAGCAGGATGATGGCTAGGCCGAAGTTGCCGACTTTGTTGAAGATCGAATCGAGCAGCCAGAAAATCGGCTTTTCAAACCATGAGAACCAGCCCCAATCGATCGAGAAACTGAAGTTGGAAACGCCAGCCGCTTCATACTTTTCGAGAACCGAGTTTTCCTTTGCACCGGCGAACAAGCGGACAGTCTGTGACTGCACCTTGCCCGGAGCGACCGACACCGTGGGATAGATCAGATCAGCGCGATAGATGCCTTTGCCGAGCGCGCGGAAAGCGGCCTCTGCCTTGGCACCGGCATCGGGGATGAGCGCCGAAAGCCAATAGATGTCGGTAAAGCCGATCCAGTTGGACACGCCCTTAAGCGCGATGGCACCACCCGGCGCTTCGGCCACGGTCGAATAGTTATTGTCAAAATTCACCGAGCCATCAAACGCGCCGATAGGGCCTGAATGGAGCTGCCAGGTGTCAATGCTCGACGTTTTTTCCGTGCGATTGACCAGCGCGAAGGGGCGCACGACCACGGCCGCAGGGCCGGTGTTAGCAACACTTTGGGTTGCAGTGATCATGTAATCCGCATCGATGGCATAGCGAATCGTGTAGGTCTGACCGGTCGTATTGCTCCAGCGAAGCGTGACCGGCGTTTGCGGTGTCAGCTTTGTGCCTTCGGCGGTCCACATCGTTTTGGCGTCAGGGGCAGCGACGCCTTCACCCACCCAGCCGATCTGGGCAAAGTGTTGCGCGGGGGTTCCGGCGGGCGAAAACAGGCGCACCGGCGCGCTGGATTTATCGACCGTTTCACGATGACGGGCCATCGAAACGTCATCGACAAGCGCGCCCATCAGGTTGATCGAACCTTTGAGGCCCGGCGCATCAATAATGACGCGGTGACCAGCGGCGAGTTCGGCGCGCAAGTCTTTCTTTTCAAGCGCAACGTCGGCAGCGTTCAGCAAGCCACCTTCGCGCCCGGGCTTGGCGGCTGCGGCCGGTGCCGAAGCTGCGGCCACGGGGCGCTTGGCTGCTTGCGGATAGAACCAGCTCATTGCCGATTCCCACCCCAGCAACAGCAGGCCGGTAAGCACCACAGCCAGAATGATATTGCGCTGATTCTGCACCGTGTTCGCGTCCTGTCAGTCAAATGCCGCGCAAGCGCAGCCCGTAATTATGTTCGCAGGACAGGCTTACGGCTCGGGCCTTACGGAACCGGATCGTAGCCGTGCCCACCCCACGGATGGCAGCGCAATAGCCGCTTCGTCGCCAGCCAGCCACCCTTAATCGCGCCATGCTTTTCAACCGCCTCAATCGCATATTGCGAACATGATGGGCTGTAGCGACACGATGGCGGTAGAATCCGTGATGGGCCAAGTTGCCAGCCCCGCGCAATCAGGATGAGCAGGCGCTTCACTTGCGCGGCTTGCCAGAATGTGGGCGTTTGCGCGGAGCATCACCTTTGCCATCTGCTGCACGCGAAAGCGCAATGGCCAACTCGCTGCGCAAAGCGGCAAAATCGCGCTCGAGCCCGCCTTCGCGGCCAATCAGCACATGGTCAGCGCCGTGAATGCCAGCGTCTGGCAAGGCTTCTCGCAAAAGCGCACGAAAACGGCGTTTCATGCGGTTGCGAACAACCGCGTTGCCAATCTTTTTCGTGACGGTTACGCCAAAGCGCAGATCGGCTTCGGCAGCGGGCACCGTATCACGGTTTACCAACAGCACGAATCCGGGCCTTGCGACCCGGATTCCGCGATTGGCGGCAACAAAGTCCGCCCGTTTCCGAATAGTGGCGATTCGGGTCATCCCCGGGACCGCACTGTCCGGAAGGTTTTCGGCTGCGATCAGGCCGACAGTTTCTTGCGGCCGCGCGAACGGCGGGCTGCAAGAATCTTGCGGCCACCCGGGGTAGCCGAACGGGTGCGGAAGCCGTGACGGCGGGCACGCACGAGGTTGCTTGGCTGGAAAGTGCGCTTCATCTGTTTGCTCTTCTCATTAAAATCGGTGAACAGGCGAACATCGCCGCAAGTGCGACGTGCCGGAATCAGGCTGTGGCCGATAGGCGAAGCCCCGCAAGGCGTCAACCCTGTGACAGAAGGATCAATCAGTTCAACGCGTTGCGGCAATGCCTTGGAAGGTTTACGGACCGCGATATGAACATCAGGAGCGAATCCGGGCAGTCCCTCCCCCAACTGCGCTGGTACCAGCGCGCGCCGCGCATCCCCACATTGGCGCTGTTTGGCGTTGTTGCGCTGGCACTTCTTGGCACTTTCGCGCTGATTCTCGCCACGGTGAACGCCGAACGCATTCAGCGCGAACAGGCTGTGCGGACGAGCGGCATAATCGCGACGCTTGATGTCATCGTGCGCGCAACGATGAGTGGGGAAACCGGGCAGCGCGGCTATTTCATCACCAGCGATACGCGCTATCTTGCGCCCTATCTTGAGGGGCAGGCGCAATATGCTGCTGGAATGGCACGGTTGCGCGAACAGATGGGCGATGATCTGCCGCCCGACCAGGCGCAATTGTTAGCCGGAATTTCACGGTTGGGCGACGCCAAGTGGGTCGAAATGTCGGACGTGGTGGGATTGGTCAAAGAGCGCCGCATTCCTGATGCCCACGCGCGCATGCTGTCTGATGAAGGCCAATTGGCAATGCAGGGCCTGCGCCGGTCGGTGGCGCAGTTGGAAAGCATCGAACAGGTCAGGTTGGACCGCGCGGCGCTTGCTGCGGCTACCGCAGAGGCGCGCATTGTGCCATCGCTTGCGGCGCTGTTCGTGGTCATAGTCTGCGCGTTGGCGCTGGGCTTGTGGCAAGCGGTGCGCAAGGCCGAGGCGGAAGCCATGGCGGAAGGTGCCGCTGCGATTGCCGAAGCTAGGGACCGCGCAGATTTGCTGGCCAAGGAATTGAATCACCGCGTTAAAAACCTGTTCGCGGTGATTTTGGCCATCGTCAAGATGTCGGCCCGGGGGGACGCGGCGGCGGCGCCTGCGGTTGATCGGATCGCCAAACGCATTCACGCTTTGGTGACCGCGCATGAAGTGACGCAGGGCACTGGACAGGACCAAACGGTCGATTTTGCGGACTTGATCGCCAAAGTTATCGCGCCCTACCAGTCCAGCAGCGAACGCTGTGAATTGTCGGGCGGGGCATTGGTGCTGCCTGGGCGTCATGCGGTGCCGCTGGGGCTTGTTCTGCACGAACTGGTGACGAACGCCGTCAAATATGGCGCATGGTCACAACCGGGCGGGTTGTTGCGCGTGAGTTGGGAATGCACAGATGGCCGGGCGCGCGTGTTGTGGGAAGAAATTGGCACGGCCGCTGGCGGCGCAAAGCCAGAAGTTGGGCGCGAAGGCTTTGGCTCGGCACTGATCCGTTCGTCCGAGCGCCAGTTGAACGGCACGATTACCCGAAGCTTTGGCGATCAGGGCATCGTGGTGGAAATGGCTTTCCCGCTGGAGGGGGACGCGGGCTGAGGTTTACCGGCCGCAAGGAACTTGCGCGATATTGATTAGCGATAGACGCAAGCGTCAAGCGCTTCGTTCTTTACCACGGCCACGCGTCGCGCGATGGAATTGCCGTGGCGACGGGTAAAGCCACCCGCACCGTTCACTTCGCGCTTCTTGGGTTGCGGTAGAACGGCAGCGATACGCGCTGCTTCAACCGGGCTGAGTTTGCGCGCGCTTTTGCCGTAGTAGCGCTGCGCACCTGCTTCGACGCCGTATGTACCAATGCCGGTTTCGGCAACATTGAGGTAGACCTCCATGATCCGGCGCTTGCCCCAGATCGTTTCGATAAGGACGGTGTACCAAGCCTCAAGCGCTTTGCGCACATAACCACCGTTTTGCCATAAAAACACATTCTTTGCGGTTTGCTGGCTGATGGTGGAACCACCGCGAATGCGCCCGCCTTTGGCGTTGCGTTTGAACGCCTGCATGATTGCATCCTGATCAAAACCACCGTGGACGCAGAACTTGCCATCTTCTCCCGATATGACCGCAGCCACCATATCGCGGTCAATATCTTCAAGCGCGGTCCAGTCTTTTGTTATCGGATTATCGTCCATCACCATGGTCAAGGTAATGGGCACCGGCACGAATTTATAAATTACCACTTGCGCGACCGAGAGGAACAGGAACGCCGCCACCCAGCGCGCGATAAACCAGCCGATCCGGCCAAACAGCCCCGACGAGCGATTCACAGTTGAGCGCGGCAAGGCCTGATCGTTGTTCATACGCGCCAAAACTATTCGCAAATGTACCGGTGTGGCAATGCCCTCTATAGAGGCCTTCAATCACGCGGTCTGTGAATAGCGTTTAATCCGCTCTGCCAGTTTGGTGATCGACGGGATCAATATCCGCCGGCCCTCTTTTACCACCAGGCGTTCGCGGACCAGCAACGACAATTCGCGCGTGACAGTTTCACGGTTAGTACCAATGCGAGCGGCCAGTTCCGACTGGGTGGGAACGCGCAAAATGCTCGCCCCGCCTTTGTTATCGGGCAATTCTGCCAGCCGCAACAATTCGGCTTGGAGCCGTGTACCGACCGCCATCGTCGAAAGTTCGTAAATGCGGTTGGTGAGATAGCGCACCTGATGCGCCAGATAGCGCGACAGCCACAAGCTGAGCACAGGCTCTTGTTCGATAAGGGAGACGAAAGTCTTGCCCGGAATGAACAGGAGACTGCTGTTTTGCGAGGCCACAACATCAGCGGAACGCGGCTCACCGTCAATGGCCGCCAATTCCCCGAAGATTTCACCCGGCCCGATTGACCGCAAAACCGTTTCGCGGCCTTGGGCAGAAATCAGGGAAACGCACAACAGACCTTCGACAACCAAATAAACATCGCTAGGCTCAGGACCCATTAAATCGCTTGCGCTGGCGGCGATGGCTTGATTCAATAGCGGCGTTGAGGAGGCGCTGCTTTTGTCGGAACTCTGGTTGTTG
>NZ_NCEN01000010.1 GCF_002280675.1 Novosphingobium sp. 32-60-15
CCACACACGCTACGACCGCTGCGCCCACACATTCATGTCCGCTATCTGCATCGCCGCAATCGTCATCTTCTGGCTGCCGCAATGAGTCCTGAGCCTAGATCGCGGTGGTTTTACGCCGATCCAAAACACCTCCCGTTCGTGTCGAGCGAAGTCGAGACACCGCGCAAAGTGTCTCGACTTCGCTCGACACGAACGGAAAGTTGACTCAGATTAACGCCATCCCGTTCTAAGGCACAATCACCGTATCAAGCGCCACATCATCGGTTTGCGGGTAATCCAGCGTGTAATGCAGCCCCCGGCTTTCATGCCGCGCGCGCGCTGACCGCACGATCAGTTCGGCGCTTTGCAGCAGGTTGCGCAGTTCGATCAGGTCGGTCGTCACGCGGAAGTGGCCGTAGTAATCGTTCACTTCGTCATTCAGCATCTGGATGCGGTGCGCGGCGCGTTCCAGCCTTTTGTTGGTGCGCACAATGCCGACGTAATTCCACATGAACCGGCGGATTTCCGTCCAGTTCTGCTTGATCACCACTTCCTCGTCGGAATCGGTAACGCGGCTTTCATCCCATGCCTGCACCGGTGGCGGGGCATCGAAACTGTCCCAGCGGCGCAAGATATCGCGCGCCGCCACATCGCCGAACACAAAGCATTCCAGCAAGGAATTGGACGCCAGCCGGTTTGCGCCGTGCAGCCCGCTTTCGGTGCATTCGCCCGCTGCATAAAGTCCCGGCAAATCGGTGCGTCCGTCCAGATCGATCAGCACCCCGCCGCAGGTATAATGCTGCGCCGGAACCACCGGAATCGGCTGCGTGGTCATATCGATCCCCAGCCCGATCAGCTTTTCGTAAATGTTGGGGAAGTGCCCCTTCACGAAATCGGCGGGCATGTGGCTGATGTCCAGATGCACGAAATCAAGTCCGAACCGCTTGATTTCGGAATCGATCGCGCGCGCCACCACATCGCGCGGGGCCAGTTCCAGCCGTGCGGGATCGTAAAATTCCATGAACCGCTTGCCGGTGCGCGGGTTGATCAACCGCCCGCCTTCACCGCGCACAGCCTCGGTAATCAGAAAGTTTTTGACGTCCAGATTATACAGGCAGGTCGGGTGGAACTGCATCATTTCCATGTTGGAAACGCGCGCGCCTGCCCGCCACGCCATGGCAATGCCATCGCCGGTTGCGCCGCGCGGCGCGGTGCTGAACTGGTAGACGCGGCCCGCGCCGCCCGTGGCAAGGATCGTCGCGCGCGCGGTGTGCGCTTCCACGCGGCCCGTCGCCTCGTCCAGCGCATAGACGCCCCACACCCGGCCAGAACCCGAATAACGCGCGGCCTCGTGCCGTCCGGTGATCAGATCAATACAGGTGCGGCCCGGCAGCAGCGTCACATTGGGATGTTCACGCGCGGCCTTCAGCAAAGCCTTTTGCACAGCCGCGCCCGTGGCATCATCCACATGCACGATCCGGCGGTGCGAATGGCCGCCTTCGCGCGTCAGGTGCAATGACCCCGCCTCGGCATTGAACGGCACGCCCAGTTCAATCAGGCGCGCAATCGCCGCTGGCGCATGTTCGATAACAAATTCAACCGTTTCACGCCGGTTAAGGCCAGCGCCTGCCACCATCGTGTCACGGACATGATCTTCAAACGTGTCACCGGCATCCAGCACGGCGGCGATGCCGCCCTGCGCCCAGTTGGTGGAACCGCCATCCAGTCCGCCTTTGGCCAGCACCAGAACGCGGCATTTTTCGGCCAGAACCAAAGCCGCCGTCAGCCCCGCCGCGCCTGATCCGATAATCAGGACATCGTGGGCTGCCAATTCTGTACCGCTCGATTGCGCGCCGCTCATGGGCGGTTCTCCATCCTCATCCCGGCCAGACGGGCGCGGGTCCTTGCCCTAGCTTGAGACTAACCGGCTGGAAAGACCTGCATTCATCCATGAACGGATTTCGAAACATTGTGACGAGCTGACAAAGGCCTTGCTTCGCAATTGCAGCATGATACGTATTTACACGTAGTTTTCTTGAAAACAGCAATAGGTTGAACGTCATGATGCGCGTGTTTTGCCTATTCAACCGACATCGACCGATCCGTGAGGACGTTGAGTGGACCGGTTTGCACCATCAGGGTACGTGCAAGACTTGTGGAGTACTTATCCGTCGGCTCGAAGGCGGCGGCTGGCGCAAGCGCCGCACCAAAAAAGGCTTGAATTGAAAGACTAATCGCGAGGTTTGCTGGTCAGGCTGACGAAGACATCTTCCAGATCGGCTTCGCGTGTTGACACATCGACAATGGCATAGCCCTGCCCTTGCACCAGTGACATCACTTCGCCTGCGGTCACGCGGTCCTTGTCATAAGTGATTTCCACCTGACGCGGACCGGTGCTGATGCACTTGGCAAACGATTCGTGCTGGGGGGCTTGGGCAACATCGCGGTCCAGCGTCAGCACGACAATCTTCTCGCGCGCCATATCCACCAGTTCGCGCGTGGGCTTGTTGGCAATCAGCTTGCCGTGATTGATGATCGCAATGCGGTCACACAGCTCCTCGGCTTCTTCCAGATAGTGCGTGGTCAGCACCACAGTCACGCCGTCTGCGTTCATTTCGCTGACCAGTTCCCACAATTGCCGGCGCAATTCCACGTCAACCCCTGCGGTGGGCTCATCCAGCACCAGCACAGGCGGGCGGTGGACCATCGCCTTGGCAATCAGCAGCCGCCGCTTCATCCCGCCTGACAGCGACCGGGCATAAGCGTTGGCCTTGTCCTCCAGATGGACCGCGCGCAGCAATTCCATCGTGCGCCGCATCGATTTTGGCACGCCATAAAGTCCGGCCTGATTGTCCAGTACTTCGGCAGGGGTGAAAAACGGATCGAACACGATTTCCTGCGGCACGATGCCGATCGATGCTTTGGCATTGCGCACATCGCGGTCAATATCGTGGCCCCAAATCTCGACCGAGCCGGATGTCTTCATCACTAGCCCGGCCAATGTATTGATCAGCGTGGATTTTCCCGCACCATTGGGGCCAAGCAGGCCAAAAATCTGCCCTTGCGGCACGTCAAAGCTCACGCCATCCAGCGCCAGCTTGCCGGCTGTTTTGCTGGTGGCAGCATAGCGCTTGACCAGATCTTTGATGCGGATGGCAGGGGTGAGCGCGGGGCTGGTGTTCATGGCTCTGCTGCCTGCCCCAAGCCGCATCAAAACGCAATTGTCTGTAAGCCCTGCATTTGCTAGCGGTGCCGCCATGCAACAGGCTCCTGAAACCGTCTTTACCAACACCACCCGCGTCAAATGCGATGGTTCCACCGATATTCGCGGCGGCGCAGCGCTTGGCCACCCGCGCGTCTGGCTTGAAATCGATGAACGCGGCTACGTCGAATGCGGCTATTGCGACAAGCGCTTCGTCCTGAAGGGCGGCCCTGCCGATAGCGCGCAGGCGGCCTGATGTCCTGATGCTTCGACAAGCTCAGCATGAGCGGTTGGAGTAAATCAAACAAAAACCCGCTCATCCTGAGCTTGTCGAAGGATGTACGCCACGCCACGCCACGCACATGCCCTACAAGCAGCCTTCCCCCCGGGCCGAACCCACCCTATATCGGCGGGGATGACCATGACAGACCCCCGCTCGCTGCTCTACCGCTCCGGCCTGCTCACCCCTGATGACGCACAGCGCATCACGCGTGATGCGCTGCAAAACTGCGATGATGGCGAACTTTATCTGCAATTCATCGCGTCTGAAAGCTTCGGCTTTGACGATGGCCGGTTGAAAACGGCGGACTATTCGCGCGATGCCGGATTCGGCCTGCGCGGCGTTTCGGGCGAGATGACCGGCTTTGCCCACGCCAACGAAATTTCTGCCGCCGCCATTGCCCGCGCGGGCGAGACGCTGAAACTGCTTGATCCTGCCAAGGGCCAGCCTGCCCCGCCGCCGCGCAACAACAATCGCCACCTTTATACCGATGCCTCGCCGCTTGATGCCGTGCCGTTTGAAGCCAAGGTCAAGCTGCTGGAAACCATCGATGCCGCTGCGCGCGGACGTGATTCGCGCGTGGCACAAGTCTCAGCCTCGCTCGCCGCTTCGTGGTCGGTCGTGGAAATCGTGCGGGCCGATGGCTTTGTCGGCCATGATGTGCGCCCGCTGGTGCGGCTCAACGTCTCGATTGTTGCGGAACAGGACGGACGGCGTGAAACCGGATCGTTCGGCATTGGCGGCAGGCGGCTCTATGATGATCTGTTCTCGCCCGAAACGTGGAACCGCGCGATTGATGAAGCGCTGGCGCAGGCGCTGGTCAATCTTGAATCGGTTGCCGCGCCTGCGGGTGAAATGACCGTGCTGCTCGGCCCCGGCTGGCCCGGTGTGCTGCTGCACGAAGCCGTCGGCCACGGGCTTGAGGGTGATTTCAACCGCAAGGGCACCAGCGCCTTTTCGGGCCGCATCGGACAACGCGTTGCAGCGGCTGGCGTCACCGTGGTCGATGATGGCTCCATCCCCGGACGGCGTGGGTCGCTCACCATCGATGACGAAGGCACGCCCACACAGGAAAACGTGCTGATCGAAGACGGCATCCTCAAAGGCTATATCCAGGACCGGCTCAACGCCCGCCTGATGGGCGTGGCCCCCACCGGCAACGGCCGCCGCGAATCCTACGCCCACGCCCCCATGCCGCGCATGACCAACACGTTCATGCGCTCCGGCAACGATGATCCCGCAGAACTGCTCTCACGCATCAAGAACGGCATTTTCGCCAAATCGTTCGGCGGCGGTCAGGTGGACATCACCAGCGGCAAGTTCGTGTTCTCCTGCACCGAGGCCTATCTCGTTGAAAACGGGAAGCTGGGCGCGCCGATCAAGGGCGCAACGCTGATCGGCGATGGCCCCACCGTCCTCACCCGCGTCACCGGCATCGGCAACGATCTCGCGCTTGATGAAGGCGTGGGCGTGTGCGGCAAGGGCGGGCAAAGCGTGCCCGCAGGCGTCGGCCAGCCGACCTTGCTGGTTGAAGGTCTGACGGTTGGCGGCACCGGCTAGGCCGCCGTTTCAGCTATCGTTCAGATGCGCGATGGCATCGTTCAGGGAACGACTCGCAAAGGATGCCTGCCATGACCAGAGTTGCCCGCACAATCGCCGCCAGCCTCACCGCCGGATCACTCCTGCTTGCCGGGGTGGCTGCAGACGCAAAGCCGCGCCTTACACCCGAACAGGCCCTCGCCAAGAAGCTAGAGGGCCGCGTTGCCGGAAAGCCGGTGGATTGCATCTATCTGCCCCGCGTCATGCAGACCCGGGTTTATGATAAGACCGCGATTGCCTATGAATCCGGCAGCACCATCTGGGTAAATCGCCCGACGTCGGGTGCAGGCATTCTAAGCGATGATGACATCATGCTGACAACGCCCTTCGGATCGCAATTGTGCAGCGTCGATATTGTCCGCATGATTGATCGCAACGTCGGCTTCTGGCGCGGTTCGGTCGGACTTGGCCAGTTCGTGCCCTACACCAAAGTGAAGGCCGAAAAGGAAGGCTGATCCCGTAGCGCGGCGCGGCTGGTGGCGTTATGGCGAATGGCATGATGCCTCGCCTCGCCATGCCCGCCGATACTGCCGCCATTGCCGATCTTGGCCGCCGCGCCTTCTTGGCCAAGTTCGGCCATCTCTACACCGCGGAAAACCTCGCGCAGTTCCTTGATGATGCACACACGCCCGCCAAAGTCCTGAAAGAACTGGCTGATCCTGCGATGCGCGTGGCCGTGATCGAACAGGACGGCAGCATCGCATCGTTCTGCAAGATCATCCGCACCAGCAGCCTGCCATCCCGCACCGATGCGCAATCCCCGATGGAACTGAAACAGCTCTACACCGACCCCGATCTGATCGGGCGCGGCCACGGTGCACGGCTGATGGAATGGGCCACGGCGCAGGCCAAAGACTGGCACGCAGACGAAATTCAGCTTTCGGTCTATGCCGATAACCCCCAGGCGCAGGCGTTTTACCGGCGTTTCGGCTTTGAAAAAGTAGCCGATATCGAATTCTGGGTGGGCGATCACTGCGATCCCGAATTCATGTTCGCCGCAAAGCTATAGACGCCTTCCCGTTGTCACGGCTTGGCTCTATAGAGGGCACCATGTCATCCATTCGTCCATGGCGCGATATCGCGCGTCGCAAGAGCCGCCAGATCATGGTTGGCGCGGTTCCCGTTGGCGGCGACGCCCCGATCACCGTGCAAACGATGACGAACACGCTCACCTCCGATGCGGTCGCCACGATCAACCAGATCCGCCGCTGCGAAGAAGCGGGCGCTGATCTCATTCGCGTGTCCTGCCCCGATGTGGAAAGCACCGCGGCCTTCCGCCAGATCGCCCGCGCCGCGCGCGTACCGCTCATCGCCGACATCCATTTCCACTACCAGCGCGCGCTTGAAGCCGCAGATGCGGGCGCAGCGTGTCTGCGCATCAATCCGGGCAACATCGGCAGCAGCCAGCGCGTGGCCGAAGTGGTCCGCGCCGCCAAAGCCAACGGCTGCGCCATCCGCATCGGCGTCAACGCCGGCAGCCTTGAAAAAGACCTGCTCGAAAAATACGGCGAACCTTGTCCCGAAGCGCTGGTCGAATCCGCGCTCGATCACATCAAGCTGCTGCAAGACCACGATTTCCATGAATACAAAGTGGCGGTCAAAGCCTCCGATGTGTTCCTCGCGGTCGCGGCCTATATGGGCCTTGCCGAAGCGGTCGATTGCCCGCTGCACCTTGGCATCACCGAAGCAGGCGGGTTGATCGGCGGCACCGTCAAATCCTCCATCGGCATCGGCAACCTGCTGTGGGCAGGCATCGGTGATACCGTGCGCGTCTCGCTCTCGGCTGAACCCGAAGAAGAAGTGCGCGTCGGCTTTGAAATCCTCAAATCGCTGGGCCTGCGCACACGCGGCGTCCGCGTTGTCTCCTGCCCCAGCTGCGCGCGGCAGGGCTTTGACGTGATTCGCACGGTCGAAGCGCTCGAAAGCCGCCTGTCGCACATCAAGACGCCGCTCTCGCTCTCGGTCCTCGGCTGCGTGGTCAACGGCCCCGGCGAAGCGCGCGAAACCGACATCGGCCTGACGGGCGGCGGCAACGGCAAACACATGGTTTACCTCTCGGGCGTGACCGACCACACCGTGCAATCCGAAGACATGCTTGAACACATCGTCAGCCTTGTCGAGGCCAAAGCCGCCGAACTGGAAAACGCCACGACAGACGCCGGGAATGCTACCGAAGCGGCGGAGTAGGGCTGGCTTGCCTACCCCGAAATTTGGTAGTCTCGCCCCATGACCATCTCCATCCGCCCCGCCACCGCCGAAGACCTGCCGTTGATCGCAAGCCTGATCCGCGCGCTGGCGGACTATGAAAAGCTCTCCCACGAAGTCCGTTTCGATGAAGCCGTTCTGGGCCAAAAGCTGTTCGGACCCCGTCCTTACGCCGAAGTGGTAATTGGCGAACTTGATGGCACACCCCAAGGTTTTGCCCTGTTCTTCCACAACTTCTCAACATTCGAAGGCAAGCCGGGTATCTATCTTGAAGACCTGTTTGTCCGGCCCGAAGCGCGCGGCAGCGGTCTTGGCAAGGCTTTGCTTTCGCACCTGGCCGCGCTGGTGATCGAACGCGATTGCGCGCGGCTGGAATGGTCCGTGCTTGATTGGAACACACCGGCCATCGGCTTTTACAAGTCGCTCGGCGCCAAATTCATGGACGAATGGACGGTCATGCGCGTCGATGGTCAGGCTTTGGTGCAACTCAGCGGAAACAATTAGACGCGAATACTGGAAATCCGGTCGCAAATGGGTAGAATACGGCCATTCACGCTGCATAAGGATATTGCGTGATAGGGACGGCATATGGGCATCGCGGTGAATAGACGGACGGTTCTGGCAGGCGTGGTGGCAAGCGCCGCTGCCGCTGTGTTCCCGCCGCGCGTGGCCGCAGCCACTTATTATCCCAATGAACAGCACCGCCGCATTTTGACTGTGGCAAAAGAACAGGCCGAACGGCACCGGGCTTCGCTTTGGCGCACCGATATTGTTGCCATTGCCGATTTCGCCATGCCATCGTCACTGCCGCGTTTCCACTTTGCCAATCTGGAACGTGGTGAGGTCAATTCGTTCCTCGTCTCGCACGGACGCGGTTCTGATCCTGAACATGACGGCTTTCTCAAGAACTTCTCGAACGTCGTCGGCAGCCTTGCCACCTCGCGCGGGGCCTATCTGACCAACGAATGGTACAAGGGCAAATACGGCACCTCGATCCGGCTCACCGGCTTGTCGCCTGAAAACTCCAATGCGCTGGACCGCGCCATCGTGCTCCATCCGGCAAAATACGCCAACCCCGATATGCTTGACCGCTTCGGCAAACTCGGCCGTTCAGACGGCTGTTTTGCGATGAGCGAGGCGGATTTCAATTACGCCTTGTGGCAGCTTTCGGGCGGACGCCTGATTTACGCTGACAGGCTGGGCCTGGGCTGAACGGGTTGGGCTAAACACGCTCGGCCTGACGTCGCCCGTTTGCAAAACTGCCGGCTTCATCGTCATGCTGAACTTGTTTCAGCATCCATTTCTCCCCAAGCACCGGTGGTGTGAATGGTGGGATGGACCTTGAAACAAGTTGGCGCTTATCCCCTTCGGCAACGTAAACCCTTAACTCCGTCATGCTGAACTCGTTTCAGCATCCATCTCTCGGCAAGCAGCGTCGGTTTGAATCGAGAGATAGACCCTGAAACAAGTTCAGGGTGACGAGCCAAGGGTAAGGTATGCGGATGGCCAGCGGCCAGAACACGCCTCCGCTTCTTCTCTGCGCCTCTGCGTGAAACCGGCTGGCCTTACGTTATCCCTACTTCGTCATCCTGAACTTGTTTCAGGATCCATCTATCCACGCACACTGCAGTTCGTACAGAAGGCAGGTCGTGGGGAGAAATGGTCCCTTCGACACGTTCAGCATGACGGGGTTAGGGGCATGCCTTGTTCAAGGTAACAAAGCCCGGGCAAATCAACGAGGATCATGGCCCTGATGCCAAAGGCCTCGGCTGACGCCGCCCTTTGGTGCGGCTGGTCAGATGAAACCGGAAACACCGCTCACACTTGTATGGATGAAGGACAAGGCCGCTCACCCTTGCGGCCTCGATCGCTTCATCCCGCGACGCGTAGCGCGCCTTGCGCGCGCAGACGCTTTGTCTTGTCCTCAGAGCGGGTTATCCAGCTTGATCACTTCCTCGGTGCTCTTGCGCTGGGCAGTATGGGCCTGTCGCGGCTGGGCAAAGCTGGCCATCACGGGCGCATCGCGATTGTAAATGTCGGGGAATGACCGCAGCATGCCGTTCACGTCGCGCGCCATGGTGAAATATGTCAGATAGACCGGGAAGGTCTTGGTCATCGGCACTTTGGTATAAGTCTTGGACGTGTGCGCGGCGATGGCATCATCCGGCGTCATGCCTGCACCCAGAATGGCCATCGTCATCGCCAGTTCGGTCGCGCCTTCAACCCGCACGCAGCCGTGGCTCAATGCGCGCGATGGCAGGTTGAACGCGGCTTTGCTCGGCGTGTCGTGCAGAAAGATCGCGTGTTCGTTCGGCATGTCCAGCTTCATCCGACCCAGTGCATTGCTGTCACCGGGTTGCTGGACAACCACGATCATGCCGTCAGACAGCTTGGTCACCTTGTAGCCTTCGCGTGCGGCTTGCCGGGGATTGTTCACCAGCCGCGCACCAAGACCTTCGCCCACCACGATGGATTGCGGCACGGTCCATGTCGGGTTGAAGATCACGCCTTCCACGGTTTCGGCCAATTGCGGCGTTGCCGTGCGGCCGGGTTTGCCCACCACCACCTTGTAGGTCTTGATGATCTTGTTGCGCACGGTCATCCGCAGCATCTGTTCGGGCACATTGGCCAGCAGATATTGCGTGCCCAGATCACGCGCCAACCAGCGCCAGCGGTCCATATTGGCGCGAATCAGCGCGGCTTGCTTGGGCGTCTGCGCCTTGGGCAGCGCGGCCTTCAAGGCGGCATAATCGGGCACGGTCGGGGCCAGCGCCATCAGTGCGCCTTTGATATCGCGGCGCACCAGCGCATCGGCAAGGATCAGCGATGTCGGGTTGACGTCCTGATCGGGATCAACCGCAAACCACTGCACGCGCGCGGTCATCGGTGTGCGCCCGTCGCGCAAGTCTTCGGCAAGCCAGGTGAAGAGTCGCGTGGCAATCTCGTCCAGTTCAGGGCCTTCCCCTTTGACGATGGCCGCAGACAGCAATTCCGGTTGGTAATCCTTGGGTATCAGACCGTCCGCACCAATGCCCTTGATCGCGGCAAGCAGGCTTTGCGCATCGGTTTGTGACCAGTGCGGCACTGGCAAAGGTGGCAGTGGTGCCGCAACAGTTACGGCAGGCGGTGCAGTCACAGGTGCAAGCTGCACCTGCCGCGTCAGGTCTACAGGGCCGGTGTTTGATGTGGTTTGCGCGGAAAGTGGCTGCGCCACCAGCGACATGCCCAACACAACTGCGCCAAGCTTACCGGAAAGGCCGGTCCCGTCGATCACACGCTTCACGTTTGTATCCCTGTATTTCCGCGCACCGGCCATAGCCGCATGCAAATCCGATGCTGTCACAGTGTTCCTGCCCCATGCCAGAAGCGTGATCAAGCATTGCGCCTTGCCACAGCCTGAATTCTGTAATGCACAACGCACAAGGTGGTTTCTAAAAACACCGACTTTGCCTAAGCCCGCCGCCATGAACCCGTCCCGTGCGCCTTTGATGCCGATCCTTGCGGTACTGCTGGGCCTGGGCGTGTTCTCGATCATGGACGGCGTGATGAAGGCCGCCTCGATCATGACCGGGGCCTATGCCGCCATGTTCTGGCGGGGCCTTGCCGGATCGGTGATGATGGCGCCGCTCTGGCTGCGCGCCCGCCAAGGCTGGCCTGCACGGGCAACCATGAAAGTCCATATTCTGCGCGGGGTGGTCGGGACCGCCATGGCGACATTGTTCTTTTACGGGCTCGTCCGCACCCCTTTGGCCGAAGGCATTGCGCTATCCTTCATTGCGCCCCTGATCGCGCTTTATCTGGCCGCCGTAATGCTGGGCGAGAAAATCCAGTCGGCGGCAATTGGCGGTTCGGTGCTGGCGCTATTGGGCGTTGCAGTCATCGGTTGGGGCAAGTTCGAAGGCCAGATCGATGCAGAGGCGGTCAAAGGCCTTGTCGCCATTCTCGTCTCGGCGGTGCTCTATGCGTGGAATCTGGTGTTGCAGCGCCAGCAAGCGCAGATCGCCGGGCCGGAAGAAGTCGCCTTTTTCCAGACGCTTGTATCGTTCCTGTTCCTTGGCATCGGCGCATGGTGGCTGGCCCCTTGGCCCAGCGCTGCGGCGTGGGGGTTGATCGTGATGTCGGCTGCCATGTCGACCGTATCGTTGATGCTGCTCAGTTGGGCTTACGCCCGCGCAGAGGCGCAAGCGCTGGTTCCTTTGGAATATACCGCGTTCCTGTGGGCAGCTGTGGTCGGCTGGATCGCCTTTGCCGAACCTGTCACACTGGCGACGCTGGGCGGGGTCGTCCTGATCGTTGCGGGCTGTCTTTATGCGACGTGGCGCAAGCCTGATTCGCCACGGCCAGAGATGCCGAATTGAGGCATTTGTGCTAATGATAATCAATAGTCGCAATTAAGCTTTTACATGCATGTGTTTCATCAACTAGCGCCTTGACGGGCGACAGGTTTACGCGCATCGGGCAGTCGCTTTCAGGCCGTTAAACGCCGCGCTGCGTGGACAAAATCCATCGCATTTCCCCGCGTGGCACTTTGGCAGCAACGGCCACGACAGGAGGGAAGACTCAACGCCATGACCCAGGTCGGACAAGATACACTCGGCACCCGCAGCACGATGAATATCGGCGGCAAAGAGTTCGCTTATTATTCATTGAAGAAGGCCTCGGAAAAGTTTGGCGATGTTTCCCGCCTGCCTTTCTCGATGAAGGTGCTCCTCGAAAACCTGCTCCGCTTCGAAGATGGTGGGTTCACCGTCTCGACCGATGACGTGAAGGCCGTGGTTGATTGGCAGAAGGACCCTTCTGCTTCGAACAACGAAATCCAGTACCGCCCCGCACGCGTTCTGTTGCAGGATTTCACCGGCGTTCCCTGCGTGGTCGATCTGGCCGCGATGCGCGATGCCATTGCCAAGCTTGGCGGTGATACCAGCAAGATCAACCCGCTGGTGCCAGTCAACTTGGTGATCGACCACTCGGTCATGGTTGATGAATTCGGCCACCCCAAGGCCTTCGAACAGAACATGGAAATCGAATACCAGCGCAATATGGAGCGCTACGATTTCCTCAAGTGGGGCTCGAAAAGCCTCAACAACTTCTACGCCGTTCCTCCCGGTACCGGCATCTGCCATCAGGTGAACCTTGAAAACATCGCGCAAACGGTGTGGTCCAGCGTTGACCAGAACGGCCAGACCGTCGCTTATCCGGACACGTGCGTTGGCACGGACAGCCACACCACCATGGTCAACGGCCTTGGCGTGCTCGGCTGGGGCGTTGGCGGGATCGAAGCCGAAGCTGCGATGCTCGGCCAGCCCGTATCGATGCTCATCCCCGAAGTTGTCGGCTTCAAGATGGTCGGCGAACTGCAGGAAGGCGTCACCGCAACCGATCTCGTGCTGACCGCCACCAACATGCTGCGCAAGCATGGCGTTGTGGGCCGCTTTGTCGAATACTTCGGCCCAGGCCTTGCCTCGCTCAGCCTTGCTGACCGCGCGGTTCTGGCCAACATGGCACCAGAATATGGCGCAACTTGCGGCTTCTTCGGCATTGACGACAAGACGCTGGATTACCTGCGCCTGACCGGCCGTGAAGAATCGCAGATCGCGCTGGTTGAAGCATACGCCAAGGAGCAGGGCTTCTGGATCGATCCGTCGGTTGAGCCGATCTTCTCCTCGACGCTCGAACTCGATCTTGCCACCGTCGTACCATCGCTTGCAGGCCCCAAACGCCCGCAAGACCGCGTGTCGCTTCCCGAAGTTGATGACGTGTTCAACGCCGATATGGCCAACACGTACAAGAAAGCCATCCAGCGCGTTCCCGTGGCTGGCACCGATTACGACATCGGCGATGGCGACGTGACGATTGCCGCAATCACCTCATGCACCAATACGTCGAACCCCGGCGTGATGGTTGCTGCGGGCCTCGTCGCCAAGAAGGCAAACGAACTGGGCCTCAAGCCCAAGCCTTGGGTCAAGACCTCGCTGGCTCCCGGATCGCAGGTTGTCACTGACTACCTCAACCGCGCTGGCCTGCAGGAACATCTCGATGCGGTTGGCTTTAACCTTGTCGGCTATGGCTGCACCACCTGCATCGGCAACTCCGGCCCTCTGTCGGAACCGATCAGCAAGGCGATCAATGACAACGGCCTCGTCGCCGCTGCGGTGATCTCGGGCAACCGCAACTTCGAAGGCCGCGTCTCGCCAGACGTTCGCGCAAACTTCCTCGCCTCGCCGCCACTCGTGGTTGCCTATGCGCTCAAGGGCACGGTGATCGAAGACTTCACCACCACCCCCATCGGCAAGAGCAAGGCTGGCGTTGACATCTATCTGAAGGACATCTGGCCTTCGAACAGCGAAGTCGCCACGACGATGGCCGGTTGCATGGACCGCGCGATGTTCCAGGCCCGCTATGCCGACGTCTACAAGGGCGATGCGCATTGGCAGGCGATCAACGTCACGGGATCGGAAACCTATTCATGGCGCGCCGGGTCGACCTATGTCGCCAACCCGCCGTACTTCGATGGCATGACCATGACGCCTGCGCCGGTGAATGACATCATCGAAGCCAAACCGCTGTTGATCCTGGGTGATTCGATCACAACCGATCACATCAGCCCCGCAGGCTCGATCAAGGCTGATAGCCCTGCTGGCCAGTGGTTGATGGAGCATCAGGTCGCCAAGTCCGACTTCAACTCCTATGGCGCGCGCCGTGGCCACCACGATGTTATGATGCGCGGCACTTTTGCCAACATCCGCATCAAGAACGAAATGGTCCCCGGCATCGAAGGCGGCTTCTCGCGTTATGGCGCCGAAACCGGCTCGGTTTACGATGTGGCGATGAAGCACAAGGCTGATGGCACGCCAACGGTCGTGATCGCTGGCAAGGAATACGGCACCGGCTCATCGCGTGACTGGGCGGCAAAGGGCACCAACCTGCTCGGCGTACGCGCGGTCATCGTCGAAAGCTTCGAACGTATTCACCGTTCGAACCTTGTCGGCATGGGCGTGTTGCCGCTGCAATTCCAGGAGGGGCAGAACCGCACCTCGCTGGGCCTGACCGGTGACGATACCTTCACCATCAAGGGCGTTGCAGGCCTGCAACCGCGTCAGGACGTGGAAGTAGAAGTCACCCGCCCCGATGGCACCAAGCTGACCTTCACCGCACTGTGCCGCATCGATACCGCCAATGAAGTAGAATACTTCATGAACGGCGGCATCCTGCACTACGTGCTGCGCAAGCTCGCTTCGTAATCAGCGCGGCATTGCCGAAACAAAAGCCCGCCGGGATCATCCCCGGCGGGCTTTTTCATGGCCGACAAGCGGGGCCGACAGGTCTTGCACCATGCTGACCAACAAAAAAGGGCGGCTCCCCCCGGAGGCCGCCCCTTCATGTGCCCCGCCGGAGGGCGGGGACTTTAGCTTGCGTGAATTAAGCCGTTTTTGCCTTGGCAAAGCGGCGGCGGGCGACAAGGCCAGCCGCAGCCGCGCCGAACAGGATGATCATCGATGGTTCCGGCACTTCCGTGCCACCCGTCGTGTTCCCGCTGGTGGTATTGCCACTCGTGGTGTTTCCGCTCGTCGTATTCCCGCCGGTCGAGGTGGAAGTTGACGACGATGTCGAGCTGCTGGTGCTGCTTGACGTTGATGAACTGGATGACGTCGAGGTTGACGAAGACGACGTGACGTTCCCTGACGAGGTCGAGGTGGACGAACTTGAAGCTACGTTGCCGGAAGATGTGCTGACGTTCCCGCTCGACGTGGATACGCCCCCGGTTGATGTCGACACGCCGCCGGTCGAGGTTGAAACGCCGCCCGTAGAGGTCGAAACACCGCCCGTTGACGTCGAAACGCCACCTGTTGACGTTGATGTCGAGACACCACCGGTCGAAGTGGAAACGCCACCGGTTGATGTGGACGTTGAAACACCGCCGGTTGATGTTGATACGCCACCGGTCGTACTGGAGCTTCCGCCGCTGCTGGTGGAGCCGCCCGAAGTCGATGTAGAACCGCCCGAGGTAGAGGTTGAGCCTGTGCTGGTTGACGAGATGACAACGCTGCCGCCGGCACCACCGCTACCGCCACCGCCGCCACCAAAGAAGCCGCCGAAGAACCCGCCGCCAAAGCCGCCAATTCCGCCGCCGCCGATAACCACGGGCACACCGCCGCCGCCGCCATTCATTGGCTGGGGTGGCATGGGGGGCATGTAGGGGACCGGAACCATCGCCATTTGCTGGGCTGGCTCACACGTCTTGGTTGTCGTCGTGGTCACGATGCGGCGTGCACGATGCACTTCACGCGGTGCAGCGCGGCGGGCGATCTTGCGCTTGACGGGCTGGGCCTGCTTCACCTTGATTGGCTTCACACGATGAATTTCGCCCTTTGAAGGGGCTTCCGATACGTGGACTGCGCCGCCGCCGAGCATTGCTCCGCCTGCTGCTGCTGCCGCCAGTTTTGCCAAAGCCATCCGAACCGACATGATCTGTGCTCTCGTTCTTCCCTGGGAAAGCGCTCTAGCAAAGAGGGGTTAACGCTCTGCCTGCCTTTCCTGATAAACCCAAAAGCGCAGAACGAAGCGGGCAGAGCAATGCCGTTAACCCTGTTTGCGGACCTGAATCTGCCCGAAATCGGGACCGCAACAGCGCAGC
Organism: Novosphingobium sp. 32-60-15; assembly: GCF_002280675.1. Lineage (GTDB taxonomy): Bacteria > Pseudomonadota > Alphaproteobacteria > Sphingomonadales > Sphingomonadaceae > Novosphingobium. The sequence continues at coordinate 15,901 of NZ_NCEN01000010.1, forward strand.
GGTTAACAATGTCCCATTATGGAACCGAATCCATCCAGAGTTCTAAAGTGATCCGTCTTCATCGAAAAACGACGGGGTCGATCCGGTGGGTGGGGTGATTCCCAAATGCAGCCATCCGCGATCATTCAGGCACCGTCCGCGTGCAGTGCGGGCCACAAGACCAAGTTGGATCAAGTAAGGCTCGATCACCTCCTCAATCGTGTCGCGCGGTTCAGACAGTCCCGCCGCCAGCGTTTCAACACCAACCGGCCCGCCTTTGTAAATGTCGGCAATCATCATCAAGTAACGCCGGTCCTGCAGATCAAGCCCGATCTTGTCGACTTCCAGCCGGGTCAGCGCGCTATCGGCCACGCTCTGGGTGATTGTTTCAACGCCATCGACTTGCGCAAAGTCGCGCACGCGGCGCAGCAACCGGCCTGCGACACGCGGCGTTCCGCGCGCACGGCGGGCAATTTCGGTCGCCCCGCCCTTGTCAATGCCCACACCCATCAGTGATGCCCCGCGCGCCACCACACGTTCCAGTTCCGCCACGGAGTAGAATTGCAGCCGCACCGGAATGCCGAAACGGTCGCGCAATGGCGTTTGCAGCAAGCCTTGCCGCGTCGTCGCGCCGATCAGCGTGAAGGGCGGTAGATCGATCCGGACTGAACGCGCCGAGGGGCCTTCACCGATGATCAGATCAAGCGCGCGGTCCTCCATCGCCGGATAGAGCACTTCTTCGACTACGGGGTTCAGCCGGTGGATTTCGTCAATGAACAGGACATCGCCCGATTCAAGATTGGTCAGCAGCGCTGCCAAATCGCCCGCCTTGGCGATGACCGGGCCGGACGTGGCGCGGAAATTGACGCCCAGTTCGCGCGCAATGATCTGCGCCAGCGTGGTCTTGCCCAGTCCCGGCGGGCCGAAGAACAGCACATGATCCATCGCCTCGCGCCGCATTTTGGCCGATTCGATAAACACCCGCAGATTATCCCGCGCGGCTTCCTGCCCCACGAATTCATGCAGTGTTTTGGGGCGCAGCGCGGCGTCAACGTCTTCGTGCTGCCGGTCGGGGGATAGGAGGGGGTTGTCTGTCATGGTTTGACCTGCTTCACAGCCCTTCGAGCATCCATGGCATGATGTATGATACGCACGATCAGCAGATCGTCACCCGTGAACTGGTAGACGATGCCGTGTTGACGATAGCTCAGGTAACGAATGCCACGACCTAACGCGGGCATTGCCCGCCCCGCTTCGGGGAAATCACGCAATTTCCGGAATGCGCCGGTGAAGCCACCCATGTAATCGGCAGCGACCGCATTACCGAACGTGCTCACGCTGTAGGTATCGATTTGTGCAAGGTCGTTTTCCGCAGCATTGGAGAATCGAATCTCAATCACGCGCGGAATTTCGCCGCGAAATAATGGTTTCGATGATTGTTTCGGGTGTTTCAGGAGAGATACCCGAATCCAATCCTTCCTGGATCATGGCACGCAGCCAAGCGGTTTGATCTGCCGCACCTTCGAGATCCCGCTCGATCAGATCGCGGACGTAATCGCCCACATCGGCGTAACCGGCTTCGGTCGCACGATGCTCGATCCTGCTATGGAGCGGCGAAGGAATGGAAAAGCTGAGGTCGGTCATGGCTGGATTATACCGGTTTTGGGGCGGGGTGGCAAAGTTGTAACAGGATAGGACGCACTAGATTGGCCTTTGCAAAAAGTTGGCACCGTCATGGTCTTTGACAAAGCTTGCCCTGATAATCCCATGCAACGCCGCTATCTAAGCAAGCGTCAATCTGCACGAATTCTGTGGCTTCGTTAGCAAGCCAGCCGCCAGCAAGGCCGACGACAAAAAGGAGTAGGCCAAGACTGCGCCTCACCCCGCCGCCCTCTTCAGCGCCACGCGCACAAGGTCGTTCAGCCCTGCATCCTCACCTAGTTCCTCGACCGCTTTGGCGACTGCTGTGCTGGCGACCAATGGCTTGAAGCCCAGATTCTGCAAGGCCGAGATTGCATCGGCGCTGGCCGAGCCTGGCAGGGTATAGCCGATGTCTGCGTCCATGCCTGCGGGTGAGGCATAGCCTGCGAGGCCGCCTGCCTTGTCCTTCAACTCGTTGACGATGCGGCTGGCGAGTTTGGGGCCGACACCGTTGGCGCGGGCGACCATGGCGGCATCGCCGTTGGCGCAGGCGCGCTGCAATTCTTCAATGGCCAGCGCAGAGAGGATGGCCAGCGCCACTTTGGACCCTACGCCCTGCACTGCTGTCAGCAGGCGGAACCATGCGCGTTCGCCCGCGCTGGTAAAGCCGATCAGGCGCTGGTCGGTCTCGCTCACCTGCATTTCGGTGTGGACGACGACTTTATCGCCGCGAATGCCGAGATGGGTGAGCGTCTTGGCCGAGCATTGCACGAGGTAGCCGACGCCGTTCACGTCAATCACGGCCCAATCGGGGCCTGTATCATCAAGGATGCCGGTGAGCTTGGCGATCATGGTTTGTTCCTATGCACTGCGCCGTGCGCCCGCGCAAGCCCACCGCCAAAACTCAAGGCTCTGGCGAGGCGCGGTCAATCATATCCATGAAGTTGCGCGCGGCATCGCGGTCTTCCGGATCTTTGAACGCCACGTCCAAATCAGGTGCGGCCGACAGCATATAAAGCAAAGACCACATCCCGAACCGCCGCGCGCGGTCTTTCTCCAGCCCGAAGTCTACCAGCATGTGTTCAACGCCTGCCTCAAGCGCGGCAGGCGTGGCAGCGGCAAGGTCATCGGTCCAGAAGTACCGGCGCATCTGGTCATCAAATTCCATGGGCGGTGCCTATGCTATGCTCGAAGCGTGCGCAACGGTCGCGCCATATTCGGCGATTGCCTAATGCCCATCCCCAACCTTTCTCGCAGGCGGGAAGGGGGCAAGAATACAAAAAAGGCGGCGCATCGCTGCGTCGCCCGTTTCGTAACTAACAAAATGGCAGAATTACTCCGCCGCGATCCCGGCGCTGCCGAACATATCCACCTCAACCTCAAGCGGCGCTGCTTCATTCGCGGCTGATTTCGCATTGCGGCGCTTGTCGAAGCTGCTCCAGACCGTGTTCCAGTCGCCCTTCGTGGCGGCCTTGGAATATTCTGTGGCGCGGGTTTCGAAGAAGTTGGCGTGTTCTACGCCGTTGAGCAGCGGGGCGAGCCAGGGGAGGGGGTGGTCTTCGATCATGTAGACCGCGGGCAGGCCAAGCTGGCTGAGGCGCCAGTCGGCGATGTAGCGGATGTAGCGCTTGATTTCCTTGGCGCTCATGCCGGGAACCGGGCCCTGTTCGAAGGCCAGATCGATGAATGCGTCTTCAAGGCGCACCGTCTTCTGGCAGCAATCGATGATGTCTTCCTTCACCGCCTTGGTCAGGCAGCCGCGCTCGGCCACGAAGGCATGGAACAGCTTGGTGATGCCTTCGCAGTGCAGCGATTCATCGCGGATCGACCATGTGACGATCTGGCCCATGCCCTTCATCTTGTTGAAGCGCGGGAAGTTCATCAGCATGGCAAAGCTGGCGAACAATTGCAGGCCTTCGGTAAAGCCGCCGAACATCGCCAGGGTGCGCGCAATGTCTTCGTCGTTATCAACGCCGAATGTCTGCAAATAATCGTGCTTGGCCTTCAGCTCCTCATATTCGAGGAACATGCCATATTCGCTTTCGGGCATGCCGATGGTGTCGAGCAAGTGGCTGTATGCGGCGATGTGCACGGTTTCCATGTTGGAAAACGCCGCCAGCATCATCTTCACTTCGGTCGGCTTGAACACGCGGCCATATTGTTCGTGGTAGCAGTTCTGCACTTCCACGTCGGCTTGCGTGAAGAAGCGGAAGATCTGCGTGAGCAGGTTGCGCTCATGCTCGGAAATCTTCTGCGCCCAATCGCGGCAATCTTCGCCCAATGGCACTTCTTCGGGCATCCAGTGGATCTGCTGCTGGCGCTTCCAGAATTCATAGGCCCAAGGGTATTCGAAGGGCTTGTATGTCTTGCGGGCTTCAAGAAGTGACATGATCGGGCGTCCTGTATTGATTCTGGTAATATAGGGATGGGTTGGGTGCGGGCAAAGCGCGCGAAGGTGCTTGGCCGTGGATAGCGGTGCGGTTTCGGCATGCCTTGAAGGACAGGGCCTTGAAGGACAAATTTCGCGCCATTGGTGTGCGGCGGTGGAATATTGCGGAACGGGCAGGGCCGCTGGCGGTTCTGGTCACAAGGCCGCCGGATGCTCCGGGAAGGCCAGACGTTACTGATACCGCAGGAGATTTGCCATGGGCGAACATCAAACCGAAAACGCGAACGCCGACTGGTCGGCGCATATCCGCGAACACATGGAAGTGATCGGCGCGGATGGCACGCATGTGGGCACCGTGGATGGCATCGTCGGCCACCGCATCAAGCTGACCAAAGCGGAAAACGATGCGGGGCATGAAGGCGGCACCCATTCGGGCCACCATCATTACCTGTCGTGCGGGCTGGTCGCCGAAGTTGAGGGCGACAAAGTCCGCCTTTCGGCCAACGGCGCCGTTGCGCACGGCCTGTTTGAAGAAGAAGAGTAAGTTTTCGGGTGAGGGGGCAGGACTTAAGTCAGGCCCTCCCCCGACCCCTCCCGCAAGCGGGAGGGGGGAAGAAGCGCAGCCCCCTACTTCCAGAACATGCCCGGCTTGATTCCCCGATCCTTGCGGTTCTTCCACATCGTGAAATACATCCACAGGCCCGAAATGCTGAAGAACAGCAGGGCAAAGCCGGTCATCAGCGAGATTGCGGTGCCGACGGGGCCAAATTCCTCGCCCGAATGCAGGTGATGGAACCAGCCGACCAGCGACTTCACCCCGCCCGGAGGTGCCTTGGGCCGGCACATCATGGTTTCGGGGCAGACGAAGCCCGCAGGGACGGGCGGCGGTCCGGCCTGTTCGCCCGCTGGCCAGAGGGCAGTCACGTGGCTGGCGACGCCGGTGAAGGCCATCCACAGCATGAACACGCCGAAAAATACCGTGATCCACCGGTGCCACTTGCGCATGATACGAAACCTTTTGATAATGCGAATAGATCGCAGAACTAGACAAAACCGCCTTAGCGGGCTTGACTGGGATCGTGCAAGCAGGATTGCTATTGGACATAGCCGGACTGACCGGCAAGCCGCGAAATGTCGTGATTTGTAACGCCGGGACACCTCCCGGCAGCCGGTCGGACGTCTTGGGACGTGCTATGACTGCCGGGGTAGGCATGAAGTTACCTCAAATATAGAGAGTTACTGACAGGCGAGGCATTCCTCGTAGTCCGTCTCGGCTGCGGCCAGTTCCATCACGGGGGCGGCGGCGGTGTTGTCAGCCTCGACCCCACCGGCAAAGCCTGCGCGCTGCACGGACTTTGAACGAAGGTAATAGAGGCTCTTGATGCCGCGTTCCCATGCCTGGAAGTGGAGCATCATCAGATCCCACTTGTCGACGTCTGCCGGTATGTAAAGGTTCAGCGACTGCGCCTGATCGATATAGGGCGTGCGGTCTGCAGCGAATTCCAGCAGCCAGCGCTGATCGATTTCGAAGCTGGTCTTGAAAACCGCCTTTTCCTCGGGGCTGAGGAAATCGAGGTGCTGGATCGAACCGCCGTTTTCAAGGATCGTGTTCCACACATTGTTGGAATCCTTGGATTTTGCGGCCAGCAGCTTTTGCAGGTAGGGGTTCTTGACCACGAACGAGCCCGACAGCGTCTTGTGCGTATAGATGTTCGCCGGGATCGGTTCGATGCAGGCCGATGTACCGCCGCAGATGATGCTGATCGATGCGGTAGGCGCAATCGCCATCTTGCATGAAAAGCGCTGCATTACGCCCATGTCTGCAGCATCGGGGCAAGGCCCGCGTTCTTGCGCCAGCATCAGCGAGGCTTCATCCGCCTTGGCCGCGATGTGCTTGAACATCTTGAGGTTCCACGCCTTGGCCATGGCGGATTCAAAGCCGATGCCCTTCATCTGCAGGAACGAATGGAAGCCCATCACGCCCATTCCGACGCTGCGTTCGCGCATCGCGGAATACTTGGCGCGGTCCATCACGCTGGGCGCGCGGTCGATGTAATCCTGCAGCACGTTATCCAAAAAGCGCAGCACGTCTTCGATGAACAGCTTGTCACCGTTCCATTCGTCCCACGTTTCAAGGTTCAGCGATGACAGGCAGCACACTGCCGTACGGTCATTGCCAAGGTGGTCGCGGCCGGTGGGCAGGGTGATTTCCGAACACAGGTTCGATGTCGAAACCTTCAGCCCCAGATCGCGGTGATGCTTGGGCATCATGCGGTTCACGGTATCGGCAAAGACGATGTAGGGTTCGCCCGTGGCAAGGCGGGTTTCGACCAGCTTCTGGAACAGCGAACGCGCATCCACCGTGGCGCGGATCGACCCGTCCTTGGGGCTGCGCAAGTGATGTTCGCGGCCATCGCGCACGGCTTCCATGAAATCGTCGGTCAGCAGCACGCCGTGGTGCAGATTCAAAGCCTTGCGGTTGAAATCGCCCGAAGGTTTGCGGATTTCGAGGAACTCTTCGATTTCGGGGTGGCTGACATCCAAATAGCAAGCCGCCGAACCACGGCGCAGCGAACCCTGGCTGATCGCCAGCGTCAGCGAATCCATCACGCGCACGAACGGGATGATGCCGCTGGTCTTGCCGTTCAGTCCGACCGATTCACCAATGCCGCGCACCTGGCCCCAATATGTACCGATGCCGCCGCCGCGCGAGGCGAGCCAGACGTTTTCGTTCCACGTGGCAACGATGCCTTCAAGGCTGTCATCGACCGAGTTGAGATAGCACGAGATCGGCAACCCGCGACCGGTGCCGCCGTTGGACAGCACGGGCGTGGCCGGCATGAACCACAGCTTTGAAATGTAATCATACAGGCGCTGGGCGTGTTCCTGATCATCGGCATAGGCATCGGCCACGCGCGCGAACAGATCCTGATACTTTTCACCGGGCAGCAGATAGCGGTCGTCCAGCGTATCCTTGCCGAAATCGGTCAGGCGCGCATCACGCGAATGATCGGTGACGATGGTGAACCGGCGCGGATTGACCTTCTTGGAATCGCTGACGGGTTCAGCCGCAGCAATCGCCGCTGCTGCAACGGTTGCCGCCATTCCGGCGACCAGCGCATCGCTGCCAGCGTCCTGGGTATTCATATCAATTGCCTTTGTTTCTCCGGCAGTTGCCTGTTCAGCAAGAGCCAGTTCGTCCTGTGCAGCCACCACGCCGTCTCCGGTTCTGAAATCCACGTCGCAACCCCTGTATCAATGCCCGCGCGAAGCGATCAGGCATGTCGTCCAATCCGAATCAGGGCTGTTGCCCCGACATAGCGAATTTGGAACACATCAGGAACATATTTCCCGACAGAACCGCATCGCAGCATTCACAAATCGCGGGCGAGCGCGCATTCGCAGTGACAAATCTTTGCCAAACTGCGCAAAAACGCGGCTCGAAGCCCAAAAACAAGGTCTAGAGGTTCCCCCGAAGCCCAACCACAACCTATAGTGCCTTAACCACATTCTCGCACAAGGGGGTAATGGTGCTGAGGGGGACTCGATTCGTCGCAAGCCCGATTCGCTTCGTCGCTTGACGGCTTATGCTGCAGTGCAGCGACGCGTGGAAGAAGCGGCAGTTCAAGTGCCAAATGTCATCAACTGAAATATATTTGGTGCACGTCAGCAAATTGTGGACAAGAACCGGTCAACAGACACCATATGCTGTGTCCACAGAAATGGAGCGCCAGCGTGCTGAATATTCTTTCGATCGTTTTTACCGGGTTGATCGTCGGTGTGCTCGCACGGTTCTTTTATCCGGGCGCTGTCGACATCGGGCTGTTCAAGACGATCCTGCTGGGCGTTGGCGGTGCGCTGATTGCGGGCCTGTTTGCCAGTTGGCGCAGCAGCGGCAACTTTGGCGATGGCGTGAACCGCGCGGGCTGTCTGGCCTCGGTCGTTGGCGCGATGCTGCTGATCCTTATCGGGCGTAGCTTGTAATTCTTGTTTCGCGCAGAGGCGCAGAGGAAGCAGAGAGCACAGAGACGCTGCAAACTGCGGCGAAGCCGCCTTGCGTTCTCAACCTTGCCTCAAATGGCAATAAAACGGCGTGCAGCGCAAAATCTCTCCGATCTCTGCTCCCTCCGCGCCTCTGCGCGAAACATCTAAGCCCGAGGCGCGACTCTGCGATAGCTGAGCGCTTCGGCGATGTGGATACGGCCCACGGTGTCTGCGCCGCCCAGATCGGCGATGGTGCGCGCGACGCGCAGCATGCGGGTGTAGCCGCGCGCTGACAGCCGCATCGCTTCGGCGGCTTGGGCCAGCAGACGGCGGCCTGCCTCATCAGGCGTGGCGTAAGTATCAAGCAGTTCGGCATCGAGTTCGGCATTGGTGCGACGGCCTGTACCTTCCAGCCGCGCAGTCTGGATGGCGCGGGCGCGGGCCACGCGGGCAGCCACCTGGTCCGATCCCTCGGCAGGCGGGGGCAGCGCGAGATCGGCGGCAGAAACCGGATCAACCTCGACGTGCAGATCGATCCTGTCCAGCAGCGGGCCTGATACCTTGGATTGATAGTCGGCGGCACAGCGCGGGGCGCGGCTGCACCCCAGCGCGGGATCGCCCAGATGCCCGCAGCGGCACGGGTTCATTGCAGCGATGAGCTGAACGCGCGCGGGGAAGGTGACATGGGCATTGGCGCGCGCCACGGTCACCTCGCCGGTTTCGAGCGGTTGGCGCAGCGAATCAAGCACGGCGCGCTGGAATTCGGGCAATTCGTCAAGGAACAGCACGCCGAGGTGCGCCAGGCTGACTTCGCCGGGGCGCACTTTCAACCCGCCGCCGGTTAACGCCGCCATAGAAGCCGAATGATGAGGGCTGCGGAATGGCCTTGCGCGGCTGATCCGGCCATCCTCAAGCGTTCCTGCCACCGATGCCACCATTGATACTTCCAGCGCCTCGGCAGGCGTCAGTTCGGGCAGGATGCCGGGCAGGCACGATGCCATCAGCGATTTGCCCGCTCCCGGCGGCCCGCTCATCAACAAGTTGTGCGCGCCCGCCGCGGCGATTTCGAGCGCGCGCTTGGCGGTTTCCTGTCCCTTCACCTGTTTCAGATCGGCGCGGCGGCGCGGCGGTTCGGCCTCACCCTGTTTCGGTGCGGGCAGGCGGTGCGTACCCTTCAGATGATTGAGCAGGCCGACCAGATCGGGCGCGGCGATCACATCGATCCCGCTGGCCCAGCGCGCCTCCGGCCCTTGCGCGGCGGGGCAGATCAGGCCTTTGTCCTGTCCGCTGGCATGAAGCGCCGCCAAAAGCACACCGGGCGATGGCAAAACGCGACCATCCAGCGCCAGTTCGCCTACCGCCACATAATCGGCAATCTGTTCCAGATCGACCACGCCCATCGCTGCCAGCAACGCCAGCGCCACGGGCAGATCATAGTGCGAGCCTTCCTTGGGCAGGTCGGCGGGCGACAAGTTCACGGTGATGCGTTTGGGCGGCAGCGCAAGGCCAAGCGCCGAAAGTGCCGATGACACCCGCTCCCGGCTTTCTCCCACCGCCTTGTCTGGCAAGCCCACCAGCTTGAACGCGGGCATCCCCGGCGCAACCTGACACTGCACTTCGACGCTGCGCGCCTCCAGCCCGAGATAGGCGACCGTCGATACCAGCGCGACCATGAACTCTCCAATCCGCTAAGGGTCATTGCTTAGGCAAGAGGCAGAGGGAAGCGATTGCGGCGCATTGCCGCCATTTTCGAAGCATTAAAGTGTTTCGCGCAGAGACGCCGAGGAAGCAGAGGGCGCAAAGATGCCGCGCTAACGGCAAAGCCGCTTGGTCAACTCCCGGCCCGTTGCAACTATGTTCACAAAACAGGAAAGGCCTGTCGGAACAGCGCACATCCCTGCGGCCTCTTTTTCCTTTGCGCCTCTGCGCGAAACGGAATCCAACGCAAAACAGGCAAATATTAAAGTAAACGCAACTTAACTGCTTTCCTTGGCAATTCGGCAAGGCGGGCTGGCGGATTAACACTTCATGTTCCGCCGCCTGATCCTTCCTGCCCTTGCCGCGCTGCTGGCCTGCCAGCCCGTTGCGGCGCGCGAGGTATTTACCCGTACCTGGGTGGAAAACGGCGTCAAATGGACCGAGACGACCGTTGTCGAGGTGGAAGAGGCAGGGTCTGAACGTCTGGTCGGCCTGCACCAGCCGCCTGCGCGCCCAGGGCTTACTAATAAAGGGGTGGCCAACTTCGGGCCGTTCACGGTGCTGGACGATACCCGCGCCGCGCTGGTAGCCGAAACCGACAGCTATTCGCCCGCCGATTTCCAGAAGATGCTGCGCGCCTATCCCGGCATCGCTGTACTGGAAATGGCCGATTGCCCCGGCACCGTGGATGACTTCGCCAATCTGCGGCTGGGCCGGATGATCCGCGCGCGCGGCATTGCAACGCATGTGCCCGATCATGGCTCGGTGCGTTCAGGCGCGGTTGAGCTGTTCCTTGCAGGAGCCACCCGCAGCGCCGCGCCGGACGCAGCGTTCGTGGTCCATTCATGGATTGATGAAAACGGGCGCGAACCTGATGACTTTGCCGCCAGCGATCCGGTCAACAAGGCTTACGTCAATTACTACCGCGAAATGGGCCTGACCGGAGACAATGCCGCAGCGTTCTATGCGCTGACCAATTCGGTACCGCATGAAGATGTGCTGATGCTGGGCACGGCCGATCTGGCAAAGTTTGCGGCGTTGAATTGACCCCACGGCGCCAACCTTAATGCGCCGCTCCCCACGATAGCCCCGTCCCGATCTCGACCCCCAAAGGTACTGTCAGCTTCACCGAAGGTTCCGCCGCCGTCGCCATCACGCGTTCAATGACGGGCCGTGCCGCATCGACATCGCCCGCAGGCAGTTCGAACACCAGTTCGTCGTGCACTTGCAGCAGCATCTTCACATGGCCCAGGCCCGCCTCTGCCAGAGCGGGCATCATGCGGGCCATCGCGCGCTTGATGATATCTGCGCTGGTGCCCTGAATGGGGGCGTTGATCGCGGCGCGCTCGCTGCCCTGCCGTTCGGCCTGATTCTTCGATCCGATGCGCGGGAACCACGTCTTGCGGCCAAACAGCGTTTCGGAATAGCCGCGCTCGCGAACGCTTTCCAAGGTATCGTGAATGTAGCGCTGGATGCCGGGGAAGCGTTCGAAATAGCGGTCGATCATCGCCTGGGCTTCATCCGCGCTCACGCCCAGCCGACCGGCAAGGCCCCAGCGGCTGATGCCATAAAGGATGGCGAAGTTGATCGTCTTGGCGCGGCCGCGCGTATCGCGGTCTACCGTGCCGAACATCTCCATTGCGGTGCGCGAATGGATGTCCTCGCCTGCCGCGAAGGCTTCCTTCAATGCGGGCACATCGGCCATGTGCGCGGCAAGGCGCAGTTCGATCTGGCTGTAGTCTGCCGCCAGCAGCACATTGCCCGGTTCGGCCACAAAGGCATCGCGGATCTGACGGCCGATTTCGGTGCGGATCGGGATGTTCTGCAAATTGGGATCATTGGACGACAAGCGTCCGGTCTGCGCGCCGACAAGGCTGTAGCTGGTGTGGACGCGGCCCGTATCGGGGTTGATCGCAGCTTGCAGCGCATCGGTATAGGTCGATTTCAGCTTGGACAATTGCCGCCATTCCAGCACCAGCGTGGCAACGCTCGCGCCTTGCGCTGCAAGGCCTTCCAGCACCGACTGGTCGGTGGAATATTGGCCGGTCTTGCCCTTCTTGCCGCCCTTGTAGCCCAGCCTTTCAAACAGCACTTCGCCCAGCTGCTTGGGGCTGCCGATCGAGAAGGTTATGTTGGCCTCTTTGTGGATCACGCCTTCGAGCCGCGCGATCTGCGTCGCGAATTCGGCGGAGAGGCCTGCCAGACGTTCACGATCCACCTTTATGCCGTTGCGCTCCATCATGGCGACAACGGGCACCAGCGGGCGGTCTACGCGGGTGTAAACGCGGGTTCCGCCCTCTTCGGCCAAGCGGGGGCTGAACAGGCGGTGCAGCCGCCATGTGACGTCTGCATCTTCTGCGGCATAGCGGGTGGCATCGGGCAGGGGTACTTCGGCAAAGGAGATAGCCTTTTTGCCGCTGCCGCAAAGGTCTTTGAACGTCATCGTGGCGTGGCCAAGGTGTCGGTCGGACAATTCGTCCATACCGTGCCCGGCCATGCCCACCTCGCCGCGCCCCGCATCAAGGCAGAAGCTCATCACCATCGTATCGTCGATGGGTGCAACTGCGATGCCGTGGCGGGCCAGCACGTTGAGATCATATTTGATGTTCTGCCCGACTTTCAGCACCGCATCGCTTTCCAGCAGCGGCTTGAGCAACGCCAAAGCGGCGGCCTTGTCCACTTGTGCGGGCTTTTCGGCGAACATATCGGTCCCGCCGTGGCCCAGCGGGATGTAGCACGCCTGATTGGGGCCGGTTGCAAGGCTGACCCCGACCAGATCGGCGCGCATCGCATCGAGAGCGCTGGTTTCGGTATCCACCGCCACCACCCGCGCAGCAAATGCGCGCGCGATCCACTGTTCAAGATCAGCGATGGTCTGGACGCAAACGTATGATTCGCGATCAATCGCTGGCCAAGCGGGCAGGGGGCGCACCGTGCCGACAGGAGTGGCAGGCGCGGCGGCATTGTCTGCCTTGGCAGGGTTCAGCTGCGTTTTGGGGCCGGGGCTGCCCTGCCCGCCATCCAGACGCCGCAGCAGGCTGGTAAAGCCGTGCTCGGTCAGGAACGCGGCCAGCGGATCACGCGGGATCTGGCCCAGCTTGAAATCCTCCAGCGCTACAGGAAGCGGGCAATCCTCTTTCAACTGCACCAGCACACGCGAAAGGCGGGCCATATCGGCCTGCTCGATCAGGCTCTCGCGCAGCTTGCTGGCTTTCATCGCAGGCGCGGCGGCCAGCGCCGATTCAAGATCGCCGTGTTCTTGGATCAGTTTGGTCGCGGTCTTCGGGCCGATCCCGCGAATGCCGGGGACATTATCAACCGAATCACCCATGAGCGCGAGCACATCGCCGACTCGTTCAGGCTCAACCCCGAACTTTTCGACCACTTCGGCCACATCGATTCGCAGATTCTTCATCGTATCGAGCATGTCGACACGCCCGCCGCCCTCGGAACAGGTGCCGACAAGCTGCATCAGATCCTTGTCCGATGAAACAATCGTTACGTCCCAGCCGCGCAAACTGGCAGCGCGCGCGTAAGAAGCGATGATGTCGTCGGCCTCAAGCGCTTCCTCCTCGATGCAGGCGAGGCTGAAGGCGCGCGTGGCATCGCGGATCAGCGGGAATTGCGGCACCAGATCTTCGGGCGGAGGCGGGCGGTTGGCCTTGTATTGATCGTATAAATCGTTGCGGAACGACGTTCCGGCTTTGTCCAGAATCACGGCCAGGTGGGTCGGGCCATCGGCTTTGTGCAGGTCTTCGGCCAGTTTCCATAGCATCGTGGTGTAGCCATAGACTGCACCAACCGGCACCCCTGCCGGGTTCGTCAACGGGGGCAGGCGATGATAGGCGCGGAAGATGTAAGCCGAGCCGTCGACCAGATAAAGATGCTGCTTTTCGTCCATCACGGGGTGTTAGCAGGGCGATGCGGCTGCGTCATCGGCATTGCACACAACAGGACTAACAAGATTTTGGCGGGCGCAAATATGGCCTGAACGCTAGAGATTCAGGCGAAAAAAAGGCATTCCCGCCCGAAGGATAGGCGGGCTGTGACACCTTATTGTCGTGTTATGCTTGCAAGCTGATGAATTGCCGATTAATTGGGCCTAGAAGTCTACCGGCTGAGTAGGCTTTGCGGCGGGCTGCGTGCCCGGCGCGGTTCACTTCAATCCAGGGATTGTAACATGCGCAAGCTCATCCTCGCCGCCGTTGCCGGCACTGCCTTCGCTCTCGCTGGCTGCTCGGAAAAGCCAGCTGAAGAAGCTACTGAAGCTGCTATCGAAGCAACTGAAGCTGCTGCTGACGCTTCGGCTGCTGCCGTTGACGCTTCGGGCGCTGCTTCGGAAGCCGCTTCTGAAGCTGCTGCTATGTAATCTTCCCGCAAGGGATGATTATAAGAGTTTAAGGGGTGTGGCCTTCGCGGGTCGCGCCCCTTTTCTCTGTCTGCGTGTTTGATACGCGCACCAAAAAACGCCGCGTCAGCACAGGCTGCGCGGCGGTTTTGATTGCAGTGTCCGGGAAGATCAGCGGCGGCGGACGATGTCCTGCGTGCCATTCATCACAGGCTGGCTGTAGCCATCATAGATGGTGCGCATCATCCGTGCGATCAGCTTGGCATGGGCTGCATGGCCTTCAGGCCCGGTGACAAAGAATGCCACGGCCAGATGACGCCCGTCAGGCAGGCGGACAATACCCACGTCATCTGTCACGCCCCAAAGCGTACCGGTTTTGTGCGCCACCAGCGTGCCTTCGGGCAGGCCTGCACGGATGCGGGTCTTGCCTGTGCTGGTGCGGGTCATCGTATCCAGCAGAACAGCGCGGCTTTCAGGGCTTAAAACGCCACCGCGATCAATCGCGGCCAAAAGCGCGATCATGGCGCGAGGGGTGCTGGATGTGCGGGTATCAATTACGCGGGCAGGATCAACTTTGCCGTCATCGCGCACCAGCGTGGCCATGGTATGGTCGAGTCGCTGGCCGGTTATCCCGTTGCGGGTCAGCCACCGGTTGACGTTTTCATACCCTCCGACAACATTGATCAGGCCGTCCGTTGCCTCATTGTGGCTGCGGGTGATCATCAATTCCATAAGGCTTTGTGCGGTCATGACCGTGCCTTCGCGCAGCGGTGCAACCGGGCCCAACTGCCCGGTTTCGCGCACGCGAAGCATCATCGGGAACTGCTGGTCCAGCCGGTATGTGCCCTTTTCAACCTGCTCAAGGAACGTTGCCGCAACGGCGATCTTAGCGGTGCTGGCCATCGGGAACGGCATGTCGCCATTCACAAAAACCTGTCCGCCACCATCAAGGTCCATCGCCGCAACACCGATTCGGCCACGGCCTTCTGCGGCGATTGCGGCTATCTGCTGCTGGATATACTGATCGCGCTGGTCAAGAACGGAATTTTGCGTCCGGCTCTGCACGGCAGGAACAGTTGCGACAAGCGCGGGCACTGCGGTGAACAGTGCGGCGATGATCCTAGCGGTGCGGAACTTCATATCGGCGGTATATCCCGAACCTGGTTTATGCGACTTTAACAAGCCTAACGCATTGCGATTTATGCGCAAAGTGCCTTTCGGTACGCTCTGGCGCGGATATCGCCCACTTTGCCGATGGCGTATCCATCCGCCGGGAACAAAATGCGCCGTGCTGAACCATTTTAGCCGCTGTTTTGGCCGTTCTCATTCAAACAGCCGGTCAAACCAACTGCGCTTCGGAATTGCTGTGATGCCGCATGCCGGTTCCAGGGTGACTACCGAAGCATGATTTTCGTTTGCAAACAGGCTTTCAACCACGGCCTGAACGGTGATTCGCTTACCCCTTGATGGACGATACGATGGCTTGGCCACGCCATAGACCAGCGCGGTGCCGTCCCCGCTCCATTTCCCGTCAAAAAACAGCGCTTGTTCCAAACGGCGGCGTGCCAGCAAGGCAGCAGGGCGTGCCCAATCAAGCATCGCCTTGCGCGCCCCTGCACGATCCCCGGCGACAAAGCGCTTGATCCAACTGGCGCGGCCAATGGCACCCGTGTTCCAGTGAAACGACAGGGCTGCTCCCAGTTCAGGTTCGGTCGGTTCATAAGTGCCAAATGCGGCCAGAACGGGGGGCAGGTACCTTTCGCGCAAGAGCCACAGATAGACGCCGATGCAGTGTTCCAGCGGCTGCGGCTTGTCCTTGTAGCGCGGGTAAACCTTATGGCCTGATGCATCGGTTATTCCCACGCTCCACGTCCACACACCCACGCTGTCTTTGTAGGCTTCGGTGACGATCCCTTCGTGGGCAATCAGTTCAAGGGCAATCCGTGGGGTGATGTCGCGCATGGTCCGGCTCCGCCAAAAGCCAGTGTGGTGGCGCGCAGGGTGTCTTGTAGGAAAGCAGAGATGAAACCCATCACAAGGAAACGGCCCGCATCCCGAAGGACACGAGCCGCCATTGCTTTGCGCAATGCGTTGATCAATCAGGCAATTGCAGCCTTCAGGTCATCGACCAGATCAAGCCGTTCCCACGGGAAGAAATCGCCCTCAGGCTTGCGGCCAAAGTGGCCATAAGCTGCCGAGGGCTGATAGATCGGCTTGTTCAGGCCAAGGTGGGTACGGATGCTGCGCGGGGTCAGGCCGCCCAGCTTGCTGATGCCCAGAATTGCCTGTTCGATCTTGTCGTCAGCCACCGTGCCGGTGTCGTGCGTGTCGACATAGAGCGAGAGCGGCTGTGATACGCCAATGGCATAGGCGATCTGGATCGTGCAGCGGGTGGCAAGGCCAGCGGCCACCACGTTCTTGGCAAGATAGCGCGTGATATAGGCGGCCGAACGGTCAACCTTGGTCGGGTCCTTGCCCGAAAACGCACCGCCGCCATGCGGGGCTGCGCCGCCGTAAGTGTCGACGATGATCTTGCGTCCGGTCAGGCCCGCATCGCCATCAGGACCACCGATTTCGAACGCGCCGGTCGGGTTGATGTAATACTTGGTGTCACGCAGCAGCACGGGCGGGATCACGTCGGCAACCACGCGCTTCACATAGGCTTCGAGTTCGGCATACTTGGCCGGATCAGCGTTTTCACCGGTCAGGCAATAGCCTTTGGCGTGCTGGGTAGATACCACAACCGCCGTGGCGGCCACAGGCAGCGACCCTTCGTAGCGCAAGGTAACCTGGCTCTTGGCGTCAGGTTCAAGGAATGGCGCGACGCCCGAATGGCGATCTGCAGCCATGCGCTCAAGGATCTTGTGGCTGTAATACAGCGTGGCAGGCATCAGATCGGGGGTTTCATCTGTCGCGTAACCGAACATGATGCCCTGGTCGCCTGCGCCTTCGTCCTTGTTGTCACCGGCATCAACGCCTTGCGCAATTTCGGCGGACTGGCCGTGAAGGTTGTTTTCAAAGCGAAAGCTCTGCCAGTGGAAGCCTTCCTGCTCATAACCGATGCGCTTCACCGTTTCGCGCACAGTGGCTTCGATTTCCTCTTGCGCGCCGGGCGACCATGCCCCGTCTTCGTAAACGCCCTTGCAACGGATTTCGCCAGCCAGAACAACAAGTTGCGTCGTCGTCAGGGTTTCGCAGGCAATGCGCGCTTCGGGGTCTTTTGAAAGAAACAGGTCAACAATTGAATCGCTGATCTGGTCAGCAACCTTGTCAGGGTGCCCCTCGGAAACGCTTTCGGAAGTAAACAGGTATTCTGTGCGCATTGCCAGCCTCATATAAAGAAAGCTTTATGTCTGGCTTGGCTCTAGCGCTTTCGGGTGGTGCTGGCAACCAGCGCGATGACAAGAAGCACTACGGACCAGACAAGAACCATTGCGTTACCCATTTTGGCAAACAGCGTTGGCACATGCGGCGGGGGCACGAACCCATCGATTCGCCCGGCCTTTCTCAGCGGCAGAAAGCGGCGCACTACGCCGTCGGCATCAATCACTGCGCTTATCCCTGTGGTGGTTGCGCGCAAGACCGGCAGTCCTTCCTCGATCGCGCGCATCCGGGCTTGGGCCAGATGTTGCGGCGGTCCCCATGAACCGAACCAGCCATCGTTTGAGGGATTGAACAGGTATTCCGGGCGGTTCGCGCGATCAACCACTTGGCCCGAAAAGATGATTTCATAACAAATCTGTACGCCAACTTTGCCGTGTGGGCCAAAATCGATGGTGCGAGGCCCCGGCCCGGACAGGAAATCAAGGCTGCCCGCCACAAATCGCGAAAGGCCAATCGGCTCGAGCCATTCGCGCATTGGCAGATATTCGCCGAACGGCACCAGATGCGCCTTGGCATAGCTACCGCGTATTGCGCCTGTATCATCCAGCGCGGTCACCACGTTGTAAGCGCCTTTGGCTTTCCCGTCCTTCATGGCGATGTCGACAGCTCCGGTCAGCAGCAGGCTGCCGGGGCCAATGACCCGCCCGATCCGCTCGCGCGCCAAAACCGGGTTGGCGGCAAATGTGGTATCTTCATACCAGAACTGGGGATAGCCGGTGCGCAGGAAATCGGGCACGCCGCTTTCCGGCCAAAGCACCAGGCGCCGGGTTCCGCGCTGGCGGGGGAGCGAGAGCGTGGCAGTATCGCGGAACTGGTTTTCGTAATTGGCAGGGTCATTCAGGACTTCCTGCCGTACGTCCGGCTGGACCAGCGTGAACGGCAGCGTACCCTCGCGCCGCTCTGCCCCCATCATCGCACTGCCCAGCGGCAGGACCATCAGCACAGCGGGGCCCAGCGCATAAGCCGCAGCGGCCCATTTCTGGCCCTTGTTCCATGATCTTATCGCAAACAGCCACCAACCGCCCAATAGAACGACAAAGCCGGAAAGCGCATAAGTGCCGGTCCATTGTGCCAGCAGGGCAAGTCCGGGCCGGTCGAATCCGCCCAGCGTCACCATGCCAAGCGGGTTCCACGCAAAGCCCGTGAACAGCATTGCCCGCAACCATTCGCTCATGATCCAGCAAGCCGCAAATGCCGGTAGCAATGCCGCGCTGCGCGTGCGTGCAAGCCACCAGCCACCGACCGTGGCGATGGCCGGGAAGATCGCGAGATAAAGCGCGATCAGCACGACGGCGATCATGCCCAGCCATTTCGGCATTTCGGCTTGATAGGTGAAGGCCGTGGCGATCCAGCCATTGCCCGCAGTGAACAGGCCAAGCCCGAACAACCAGCCCGACAGCAACGCCTGGGGCCAGGTTTTGACCACGTACAAACGGTGGAGCAGATAAGCCAAAGCCGCGAGCGTCAGCGGCCATAGGCCCAACGGTTGAAAGCCGGTTGCAGCAAGTGCACCGGCGGCAATGGTGTAAAGTTGCGGGCGGGGGGGCGTGATCAATCGCAGCATGCCCAACCGCTATGGGGTGCGCCGGGGCCGACCGCAAGCGGCCAGCCCCAAGCGTCACACCTCAGCCTTCAACAGGCAGCGGATTTTTGCGCGGACGGCCACGCTTTTTGGGCGCAGGAGCCGCGTCATCACTGGCAGCGGCCTCAACAGGGTCTGCGGCAACAGGTGCCGGAGTGGGAACCGGTGCCGGTTCTGGCTCTGGCTCGCTACGCAGGCTGATCGAAGGCGGCAGGCTTGATGGATCAAGCGCGGCGGGCGCATCATCGTGATCACGCTCACGTTCAACGCGCGGGCGGCGTTCGGTGCGCGGACGCAAGCCACGTGCAGGGCGGGCATCGCGAACAAACGGATTGTCGTTTGCATCAGCGACAGGTTCACCCTCAATCGCGGGAATGCCTTCACCGGGCAGGGCCGCAACCGCAGCAACCTGGGGCTCTGCGTCGCGTTCGCGCGAACGATCAAACCGGCGGTTGTCGCGTGGACGATCTTCACGTGGACCACGATCTTCGCGGGGTGTCCGATCTTCACGCGGTCGGTCATCACGCTGGCGGTCCTGGCGCGGACGGTCTTCACGATCTTCACGAGGCCTGTCGTCACGGGGCCGATCATCGCGCTGGCGGTCGCCACGGGGACGATCATCGCGTTGACGGTCCTGGCGCTGGCGGTCTTCGCGATCCTCGCGTGGCCGATCGTCACGGGGGCGCTCATCACGGGGACGCTCTTCACGCTCCTGGCGCGATGGTGCGCGTTCGAACGCGGCGTAATCGCCTTCTGCGCTGAATTCGTTGTTTTCTTCCTCGCCGTCCTGTTCCTGCCAACGTTCGCCGTTGGGACCAAGGGGGCGGGTGCGCTGATCTTCGGTGCGGACACGGCTGTCGGCAATCACGCGGAAGTAGTGATCGGCAAATTGCAGATAGTATTCGGCCTGCACGCGGTCACCGTTCAGGTGCGCGTCCGATGCAAGTTTGCGATACTTCTCCAGCATTTGGGGGGCATTGCCCCGTGCGCGGCTGTCGATCCGGTTGAGCTGCTGCCCGCCATTCTGGGGGCGACCGTTATTGGTGCGCCCGCGACGGCGGTTGTTACCACGATTGTTGTTATTCAACTTCAGGCACTTCCTTGTTTGGGGGCGGCCCAACTGGAATTCAGGCCCATCTGGAATGCAGGTTAAACCCGTATTGCCGTGCTACCCGTTAGCCGCGCAATCTCCACCACCGGTTCAGCCCATCATTGAAGACGGGCGAATCGGGGTTCCCAGCATCTGCTCTCGTCCCGGCCCCTTTGGCCGTTCATCCCTGCAAATGGTGAGGTAGGCAAGATCGGGAAGCCATCATCCGCTCTTTACCTAGGTACACGGTTAGTCGTCTGCCGCGGCCTTGCCAAGAGGAATTATGCGGTTTTTCGCCATTTCTATCGCGCGGGGCCGTCCGGCAAGGTCATGGTGCAAAATTGCCGCGAAATTTGAAGCCCTTGCCAGCGCAATGACGGGCTCTGCCTGCGTCCAGCCAATCTCGACCATGGCGATCCCGTCATCGGCCAGCAAAAAGGGCAATTGCGGGATCAGCAATCGATAATCATCCAGCCCGTCAGCCCCTGCAAACAGCGCTCCCGCCGGTTCATGCGCCCGTACTGACGGGGCAAGGTCCGCCGCATCTTCAACATAGGGCGGATTGGCAAGAATCAGGTCAAACGCGCCCAGCCCGTCGTTCCAGCCCGCTTTTGTCCAGTCGGCCTGCAAAAACCGCGCATTTGGCGCATGTCGCGCCCCATTTGCAGCAGCGATGGCCAGCGCCTCTGGCGAACGGTCAATCCCGATGCCTTCGGCTTCGGGCCAGATTGACAGGGCGGCAAGCAGCAGCGCGCCCGACCCTGTACCCAGATCAAGAATGCGCTGCGGCGGATGGCTGGCCAATCTTTCGCGCGCTGCGTCAATCAGCGTCTCGCTATCGCCGCGCGGGATCAGCACAGCGGGGCTGACCGCCAGATCAAGGCCATAGAACTCCTGATGACCCACGATATAGGCCACCGGTTCATGCGCCAACCGGCGTTCAACCAGCGCGGCAAAGCTGGCTGGCACATCGGCCTGCATGTGGCGCAACAGCACATCGGATCGCGAACAGCCCAACGCGTGTGCCATCAGCACTTCGGCGTCCAGCCGCGCCGTATCGCTGGTTTGCGCAAGGCGGGCAGCGGCCTCGCGAATGGCTTGGGCTACGGTCACGCCGTCGCCTCAGCCATCCATCGAGGCCAGCCGCTTGGCCTGATCCTCGGCAATCAGCGCGTCGACCAGTTCGCCCAGCCCAACACCCTCCAGCACTTCAGGCAAACGATGCAGCGTCAGGTTGATGCGGTGGTCGGTCACGCGGCCTTGCGGGAAGTTATAGGTGCGGATGCGTTCAGACCGGTCGCCCGATCCGACCATCGCCTTGCGCGCCTCGGCCTCTTCGCCTTGCGCGGCATCGCGCTGCGCTTCGAACAGGCGGGCGCGCAGAACCTGCATCGCCTTGTCCTTGTTCTTGTGCTGGCTGCGCCCGTCCTGGCAGGTGACGACCGTGCCGGTGGGCAAGTGGGTGATGCGCACCGCCGAATCGGTGGTGTTCACATGCTGCCCGCCCGCACCGCTGGCGCGATAGACGTCGATCTTCAGATCCTTGTCCTCGATCCGCACGTCAACTTCGTCAGGTTCGGGCAGAACGGCGACAGTGGCGGCAGAAGTGTGGATGCGCCCGCCCGATTCGGTAACAGGCACGCGCTGCACGCGGTGGACGCCGCTTTCGAACTTCAGCTTGGCGAAAACCCCATTGCCCGCAACATTGGCGACCACTTCCTTGTAGCCGCCGATGTCATTGGCGTTGACCGAGACGACTTCCACCCGCCAGCCTTGCTCTACAGCATACTTTTCGTACATGCGAAACAGATCGGCAGCGAACAGCGCTGCCTCATCCCCGCCGGTGCCCGCGCGGATTTCCAGCATGGCCGGGCGGCTGTCAGCCGAATCGCGCGGCAGCATGGCAATGGCAAGGCGGTGTTCGGCTTCCGGCAATGCGGCGTTGATCCGCGCCAGCTCTTCCTCGGCCAGTTCACGCATGTCTGGATCATCAAGCGCGGCAAGGCTGGTGATTTCCTCACGCATCGCCGCGATTTCCTGCGCGATGCGGGCGACGGGTTCAAGCTCGGCATAATCTCGGCTGGCGGCAATAAAGTCCGCGCCTTCCAAAGTGCCTGAACCCAGCCGCGCTTCCAGTTCGGCAAAGCGGTGGGTGATGTGGCCAAGGCGGGTGTCGGAAACGCTCATGCCACACCCCCACACTTCGTCATCCCGGGCTTGACCCGGGATCCCGCTTGTTGATCAGCCGCCGCGAAAAGAACAGCGGGACCCCGGGTCAAGCCCGGGGTGACGGGGGTATTTGACCTCTCCGAGAAACCGTCATGCTGAACTTGTTTCAGCATCCATCCCTCCGCAGGCGATGGGGGTGCACGGGGAGAGATGGACCCTGAAACAAGTTCAGGGTGACGGTGGGTTTAAAGAGCACCATTTAGCCTTCGCCAGATAAGCTGGTATAAGGCGCAGGAAGGCGTGCAAGGATATTGAACAAGTCATCCATCGCGTCACCTTGACTTCCCTTTACGTTCGTCAGGTGAAGTCGATCTTCGGGTTTTTCACCTTCACGCACGAAAAGGATCGCGTCGACTTTTTCTTTCTTCGCTTTCTCGGCCAACTTTTTACCTTGGCCTTTGAAAGACGTCCAAATGTAGTAGTCGCTATTGCGATCTGGTCGAGTGCTGACTGAGCGCAGGTGCGCTGCGATTCTGTCTGCCTCGTCCCTCATTGAAGGTGAGTCTGGCACAATTGCGAACACCGGCGTCGGGTCAAAATTAACACTTTCGCCACCCACCAGCATCGCCAGCCGCTCGATCCCCGCAGCCCAGCCGACTGCAGGCGTCGCAGGCCCGCCCAGTGCTTCCATCAACCCGTCATAGCGGCCACCGCCGAGCACGGTGCCTTGCGCGCCCAGCCGGTCGGTGACGAATTCGAACGCGGTGTGCCGGTAGTAATCGAGGCCGCGCACAAGTGTGGGGGCGCGGGTCCAATCCACGCCTGCTGCGTCCAGACCGGACGTCACCTTGCCGAAAAAGTCCTGCGCCTCGGCGGAAAGGTAATCATCAATCTTCGGCGCGTTGCCCGTGAACACCTTGTCGCGCGGGTCTTTGGAATCGAGGATGCGTAAGGGGTTGCGTTCCAGCCGGTCCTGCGAATCTTCCGACAATTCCGCAGCATGGGCGCGGAAGTATTCGATCAGCGCGGCGCGCCATGCATCGCGGCTGGCGCCATCGCCCAGTGTGTTCAATTGCAGCGTCACGCCGTCGGCAATGCCCAGTTCTTTCAGCAACTGGTCCGCCATCACCAGCAATTCCACGTCTGCTTGCGGTTCGGCTGCGCCGATCACTTCGGCGTCAAGCTGATGGAACTGGCGGTAGCGGCCCTTTTGCGGGCGTTCATAGCGGAACAGCGGGCCGTGCGTGGCCACTTTCAACGGCGCATATTGCTGCCAGCCATCGGTGATGAAAGCGCGGGCAATGCCTGCTGTAAATTCCGGGCGCAGCGTTAGCGATTCCCCGCCGCGATCCTCGAACGAATACATTTCCTTGGACACAACATCGGTCGTCTCACCCAGCGAACGCGAAAAAACCGCTGTTTTTTCAAACACCGGCATTTCAACGCGGCGGAAGCGGTAGAGCTTGCGCACGCGTTCGAATGTTTCGACGACAAAGGCGAAAGCCTCGGCATCGGCACCGAAAATGTCCTGCGTGCCACGGATAGCCTGAGGGGTCGGAATATTTGGGGTTTGTTGGCTCATGATGGCTGCGCGATTAGCCGCATTCGCGCCAAACGAAAAGCACTGTCAAAAAGGTGTGCAGATATGGTTGCGGATGCGACCGCTTCGGGCCATGAATTGCGTCATGAAAAAGACACACCCCATCAAAGCTCTCGTGGCGTCCGCCCCGCTCCTCCTCGCCCTTTCGGTATCAACCCTTGCCATGGCGCAGAACTCTGCTCCCGTGGCCGTGCCGATCACCCAGACGGTGCCCGATGCCCGCGATGTGGCCTATCCCGGCACGATGACGCTGGATATCGATGCGTCCGATGTTGCACGCGGAGCCTATCGCGTCACGCAAACCATTCCGGTGGCAGCAGGCGCGAAAGAGCTGATCCTGCTTTATCCGCAATGGCTTCCGGGCAACCACGGCCCGCGCGGCACCCTGTCCGAACTGGTTGGCGTGCAGTTCTATGTTGATGGCAAGCCGGTTGAATGGAAGCGTGACCGGGTTGAGGTATTTGCGTTCCATGTGATGCTGCCTTCAGGGGCAAAGGACGTGGTTGCCCGGTTCATCCACACCTCGCCCATCACGTCGGCTGAAGGGCGCATCACGATGACGCCCGAAATGCTGAACCTGCAGTGGGAAAAGATGAGCCTCTATCCCGCCGGACACTATGTGCGGCAGATCAAGGTGAAGCCGACCGTGACCTTGCCGCAGGGCTGGACCGCCGCCACGGCGCTGGATGGCCTGAGCATCGCGGGCAACCGCGCCACCTGGGCCGTGACCGATTACGAAACGCTGGTCGATTCGCCGATCTTTGCCGGCAAGAATTTCCGCAAGTGGGATCTGGGTCAGAACGTCACGCTGAACGTCGTTGCAGACAAGGCAGAGCATCTTGAAGCCAAGCCCGAACATATCGATGCGCACAAGGCGCTGGTGACCGAAGCCAAGCTGGCATTCGGCGCAAACCACTTTGACCATTACGAATTTCTGCTCGCGCTGTCTGACAAGATTGGCGGCATCGGCCTTGAACATCACCGGTCGAGCGAAAACCAGCTTGAGCCTGAAGCATTTACCGAATGGGGCAAGCAGGAGTGGGACCGTAACCTGCTGCCGCATGAATATGCGCATTCATGGTCGGGCAAATTCCGGCGCCCATCGCGGCTTTGGACGCCTGATTATCGCCAGCCGATGCAGGGGGACTTGCTGTGGACCTATGAAGGGCAGGACCAGTTCTGGGGCGCCGTATTGGCGGCGCGGTCAGGCATGCAGGGCAAAGACATTGTGCTCGGCATGCTGGCGGCGTGGGCGGGCGGCTTTACGCAGCAACCGGGCCGTGATTGGCGTTCTGTTGAAGATACCGGGTTCGATCCGGTGTTCGCGTCGCGCAAGCCAAAGCCGTTTGCCTCGCTCGCGCGGAACGAAGATTACTACACCGAAGGCGCGCTGGTGTGGCTGGAGATCGACCAGATCCTGCGCGAAGGCACCGGCGGCAAGAAATCCATCGATGATTTCGCACAGTCCTTCTTTGGCATGCGTCCGGGCGATTACGGACAGATCCCGTTCGAGGTGGACGAGATCGTGACCAAGCTGAATGCGCTCTATCCCTATGACTGGGCCAAGCTGATCGACACCCGCATCAATCAACCGGGCCAGCCCGCACCGCTGAACGGCATTGAAAAGGGCGGCTACAAGCTGGTGTGGAAGGAAGAGCCCAACCCGTACATGAAGGCCGGAATGGACTTCGGCAAAGGCCTCAGCCTTGCCAATTCGGTCGGCATTTCCATCGACAAGGACGGCAAAGTCACCGGTACGCGGTGGGACAGCCCCGCGTTCAACGCCGGAATCGTCACCGGCACACAGATCATGGCCGTAAACGGCATGGCTTATAGCGCTGACGATATGAAAAAGGCGGTGACCGCAGCCAAAGGCGCTTCGGGCAAGCCGATTGAATTGCTGACCAAGCGCGGCAGCCGGTTTGAAACGGTCAAGATCGATTACAAGGATGGCCTGCGCTATCCATGGCTGGAGCGCGTAGCCCCCGGCAAAGCCCCAACCGGCCTCGATCTGCTGCTTAACCCCAAGCGTTCCGGCGCGGCGGTGGCTGCAAAAAAGAAGTGAGCGCCTTGATTTAAGTAATTGTATTTTATGTAAATGCTGACGCAGTAAACCCTCCCCGAGCCCCTCCCTTGACGAAGGGGTGCAAGACTTGTTGAGCCGGTGGCGAAATTGGTCACAGCGGGGAGGGTGCTCTGCCGACGCGATTGTTGTTGTCATGCCTGACAAAATTGGCTGAAAGTTAACTCAGCCATAAGTCTTGTTGCTGTATATCGGTGCCTTCGCTAGGGGCGAAACCATCGTTTCAATCAATTATACAGGCCGAACACATGCGCATCGACATGATTCCCACTGGCGACAATCCGCCAGAAAGCCTTAACGTAGTTATCGAAGTGCCCATCGGTGGTGAGCCGGTGAAGTATGAATTCGACAAGGCTTCGGGCGCATTGTTCGTTGACCGTATCCTGCACACGCCCATGCGTTACCCCGCAAATTACGGTTTTGTGCCGCACACGCTCTCGCCCGATGGCGATCCGCTGGATGCGCTGGTGATTGCGCGTTCGCCGTTTCTGGCAGGCTCGGTGGTCCGCGCCCGCCCCATTGCGGTGCTGAACCTTGAAGATGAGCATGGCGGCGATGAAAAGCTGGTCTGCGTTCCCGTCGACTCAACCTTCCCGTATTATTCGGACGTGAAGGAACGTGAAGATCTGCCTGAAATCGTGATGCAGCAGATCGAACACTTCTTTACCCACTATAAGGACCTGGAAAAGGACAAGTGGGTTCGCGTTGGTACATGGGGCGGCGCTGCCGATGCCCGTCGCATCACAATCGAAGCGATTGAACGCGCCAAGGCTGCCGAAAAGGCCTGATCCTTTTTGACTGGTAACAAAACGGCCGCCCAGTTTCTCCGAACTTGGCGGCCTTTTTGTGTCTATCAGTCGCCCGCGATGCTCATGCCGTCCACACGCAAGGTCGGCACATCGATCCCGCGATAGATTTCAAGGTCATTGGCAGCGGTCAGCGCGGCGAACATGTCGATCAGGTTACCCGCAACGGTGAATTCGGCAATTGATCCGGCCAGTTCACCATTGACGATACGAAAGCCTGAAGCGCCGCGGCTGTAATCGCCGGTCACACCGTTCACCCCGTGGCCGATCAGTTCGGTCACATATACGCCATCTGCAATGTCGGCCATAAGCTCCGCCGGGCTCAGCGTTCCTGCCGATAGCACCACGTTGCTGGCGGTAACATGCGGCGGGCCGGATGACCCGCGCGAGGCGTGGCCGGTCGGCTGGCTGTCAAGCTGGCGCGCGGCGGCAGAATCCATCAACCAGCCTGTGATCCGCCCGCCTTCAACCAGATTGCGCGCGCCGGTTGGCAGGCCTTCACCATCAAACGGGCGTGACCGCATTCCGCGCCGGACGTGGGGATTATCGGTGATGGTGATGGCGCTATCGAACAATTGCTGTTCATCGCGGTCGAGCAGAAAGCTGGCGCGCCGCGCGATGGACGCGCCCGACATTGCGCCGATCAGATGCCCGATTAGCGAATTGCCAACGCGCGGATCGAATACGACCGGCATTTGTCCGCTCTTCACCCGGCCCGGATTAAGCCGCGATACGGCGCGTGTCCCTGCTTCGCGGCCGATTTCGGCAGGGCCTTTGAGGTCCGCCGCATGGCGTGTGCTGCGCCAGGAATAATCGCGCTGCATCGTGCCGCCTTCGCCCGCGACGACGCTGGCCGAAATGCTGTGGCTCGATGCGGCATAGCCTCCGGAAAAGCCGTGGCTGGTGGCCAGTGCAAACAGCCCGCGCCCTGCGCTGGCGCCTGCGCCTTCGCTGTTAGTGACGCCAGCAATGCTGCGCGCGGCGTCTTCAGCCTCTTCGGCAAGGCGGCGCAAATCCATCGGGCTGCGTTCGGTCAGATCATCCAGATCAAGTTCGAGCGCGTCACCGCGCAACAGCATTTCCTCGGGGGCAAGACCTGCAAACTTGTCCGCAGGCGCCAGCCGGGCCATTGCCACCGCGCGCCTAGCCAGTTCATCCAGTGCCTCATCGCCAAGATCGGATGATCCGATTGATGCCGAAGCGCCATTGGCAAATACACGCAAACCGATGTGTTCGGATTCCGATCGTTCAACATCTTCCAGCGCGCCCAATCGCACCTGGACCGATTCGGAAGCGCTGGCGACATAGATCGCATCGCCTGCATCGGCCCCGGCGCGGCGCGCGCGCTCGATCAGCGCTTCGCAGCGCTCTTGAGCTTCGGCGGGTGATAGCATGAACAGGCCTTTCGCAAGCGTTTACGCTGCGCGGTCTAGCGCCCGCTTGAGGCCGGGGCAATGTTTCGATCAGAACAGGATGCTAAGCACCTTGAACGAGCCGGTGATGGCGAAAGGAAGCACAGCAGACAAGAGCCAAACCCGCACTTGATCACGGCGAAAAGCGGCCTTGAACCCTGGATTATGGGCCTGTTCGTCGGTCAGCAGCTCCCACCGGCGTTCAAAATTGCGGAACAACGGAATGATCGCCGCGACCAGAACGACCAGCACAAACAGCGGCAGGATTGACGCGCTGCTGCCCTGGATTTCATGCATCGTTACGAAGATTTGCAGGGCGGTGTAGACCAGCAGGCCATAAGCGACATTGTCGCTCATCTTTTTGCGCCAATCGAGCTTCTGCAATTTGGCCTCGTCCTGGGCCGTTGCTTGTTCTGCCTGGAGGGCCTTGTTCATGGCGCTTCCTTGTGTTTGATCCTTATCCCACGTCAGTAAATCACGCGACACAATCGACTGCAAGGTTAATTGCGCGCTAACCTTCCCGGATTAGGACTTTGGGTGGACCCATGCATAAATCCTGCCAGTTCGCATGTGGCGGGTTTGCGGCATGGCAACGACGCGCTAATGAGAGTGGCCTGAGCCTTGCAAAAAGACTGAACCGATGACTTTGACCGACGACGCTCCCACTGTTGCAAACGCCGCGCCGCCGATCCCGCAGGGCGGGCTTGAGGTTGTGTCGATCGCCAAATCTTATGACAAGCGCGCGGTTCTCAGCGACATTTCGCTATCCGTGGGCAAGGGCGAAGTGGTTGGCCTGCTTGGCCCGAACGGTGCGGGCAAAACGACGTGTTTCTATTCGATCATGGGGCTGGTCCGTCCGGATTCGGGCCGCATTCTGCTTGATGGCGTCGACATCACGAAACTGCCGATGTATCGGCGATCGGTGCTGGGCCTCGGCTATTTGCCACAGGAAACGTCGATTTTCCGCGGCATGACGGTGGAACAGAACATCGCCACGGTGCTTGAGTTGATCGAGCCGGACAAGGCAACGCGTGCGGCAGAGCTTGAACGCCTGCTCGATGAATTCGGCCTCACCCGCCTGCGCTCCAGCGCGGCGATGGCGCTTTCGGGCGGTGAACGCCGCCGGTGCGAAATTGCGCGCGCCCTTGCCGCACGGCCCTCGATCATCCTGCTTGATGAACCGTTTGCCGGGATCGATCCGCTGTCCATTAGCGACATTCGCCATCTGGTCAAAGATCTGAAGGGCCGTGGCATTGGTGTTTTGATTACCGATCACAACGTGCGCGAAACGCTCGACATTGTAGACCGGGCCTGCATCATTTACGGCGGACAGGTGCTGTTTGCCGGCAGCCCCGAAGCGCTTGTGGCCGATGCCAATGTCCGCCGCCTCTATCTGGGCGAGGGCTTTACGCTCTGATGCTACGCCCGGGGGGGATCTAGATCATGGCGCTCGGGCCCAGACTCGATCTGAGGCAGTCCCAGTCGCTGGTGATGACGCCGCAATTGCAGCAGGCGATCAAGCTGCTCGCGCTATCGAATCTTGAGGTCGAGACGTTCATCGGTGAAGCGATGGATGCCAACCCCCTGCTTGAAATCGGCGAAGTAGCTGCACCCGAAATCGTCGAAGCGGTGCCCGAAGAACTGCGCCGCACCCATCTCGAAACCTCGCCGGTCGATCAGCTTGTTGCCGAAGGTCGCGTTGCCGAGGACCGCCCGCTGGATATTGATGCCAGCGCGCTCGATCGTGACAGGGATACCGGCGATGGCGGATTGATCGACCTTTCCTCCTCGCGCGAATTTACCGGCAGCGGCGGGGAAGGCCCAGATATTGATGAACGCGGCCGGTTTGATGAAACGCTGGCCGAGCACCTTCATGCGCAAATCGGCACGACCACATCCGATGCGCAATTGCTGTTCGTGGCGCGTTGGCTGATCGACCAGATTGACGAGGCGGGCTATCTGACGATCCCGTTGAACGAGGCCTGCACCGCGCTGGGCCTGTCGATGGTGGTGGTCGAACGCGCACTGGGGTTGGTGCAATCGCTTGATCCCACCGGCGTTGGCGCGCGCAACCTAGCGGAATGTATTGCGCTGCAGGCCAAAGAGGCGGACCGCTATGACCCTTGCATGGCGCGGCTGATCGATAATCTCGAACTTGTCGCACGCGGTGAAGTCGCCCGGCTGAAGCGGCTGTGCAATGTCGATGATGAAGACTTTGCCGATATGCTGGCCGAATTGCGCAGCTATGATCCGCGCCCCGGCATGCGTTTTGGCGGCGGGATGGGCGAAGCAGTGGTGCCCGATATCCTGATCCGTGCGGGCAAGGATGCCAAGGGAAATTTGGGAGGCTGGGACATTGCGATCAATCAGGCCACCCTGCCGCGCCTGATCGTCAACCGCAGTTATTACGTCGAAATGCGCGGAGCCTGTGTTTCCAAAGAGGCCAAGGCGTGGCTGGGCGAAAAGCTGGCCGATGCCAATTGGCTGCTTAAAGCATTGGACCAGCGGCAGAAAACCATCCTGAAAGTGGCCGCTGAAATTGTGAAGCAGCAGGATGGCTTCTTCCGGCACGGCGTTGCGCATCTTCGCCCGCTGACGCTCAAAACCGTTGCCGATGTGATTGCGATGCACGAATCCACGGTCAGCCGCGTCACCTCGAACAAATACCTGCACTGTGATCGCGGGACGTTCGAACTCAAATACTTCTTCACCTCGGGGGTCGGGTCGTCCGATGGCGAAGGCGCCTCTGCCGAGGCTGTAAAGGCATCGATCCGCCAGTTGATCGATGCCGAGGACCCCAAGGCCGTGCTGTCGGACGATGCACTGGTCGATCTGTTGAAAGCCAAAGGCTTCGATCTTGCCCGCCGCACCGTGGCCAAATATCGCGAGGCTATCGGCCTTGGCAGTTCGGTGCAGCGCCGCCGCCAGAAGACACTGGCCGGAGTGCGCTGATCCCGCTTAGTGCTGGGGCCGCTCGGCCAGCATATGCTGGATCATGCCTTGCAAATTGGCGTCATAGCGGGCGAGGACCTGGTGGTCCTCTGCCGTATCCCAATGCGTGATCAATTCGCGTCCGTTGAACCAGTGCAGGGCAAAACCGGGCGGATCGGCAATGATCAGGTGGCGTTGATCGGGCACATCAGGGTCAATTGCGCGCAAATCGAGCGCAACTTGTGGAGCGGTTGACGGGCACGTGGCCACAATCGTGCCTTCCCAAGCGGTGGTTATGGCGCGGTGAATGTGGCCGCACACCACGCCGGCGACATTGCTGCGCCCGCGCAAGCATTGACCAAGGCGCTCGACCCACGGTTCAGCCGGGTCGGTGTTCATCCATGGTATGCCAACTTCAACCGGCGGGTGGTGTTGCACGATCAGCGTGCGCACGTCGGCGGCTTCATCCAGCCGCGCATTCAGCCATGCCGCGCGCGCTTCGCAAAAGGCACCGCCGTGGCGCCCTTCTTCCAGCGTATCGAGCACGATGATCCGCAACGGCCCGCCTTCCACGACGTATTGCAAAAAGCCGCCATCGAATGTGGCTTCGGGAAAGACTTCGGCAAAAGTGGCGCGTTCGTCGTGATTGCCCATCGCATAGTAGACGGGGAAGGGGATGATCGAAAACGCTTCGCGCAGACGCTCGTAACTCGGGCGGTCACCACGGTCGATCAGGTCCCCTGTGGCGAGCAGCAGGTCCGGGCGGGGCTCCATGCGGGCCAATTGTTCCAGCACACGGTCAAGCCGTTGCCGGTTGAATTCGCCGGGGGAATCCGGTTCGAACCCCAGATGAATATCAGTGACCTGCGCGATCAGCATGTTCCCCCGCCAAAGCTCTAGTGCAGCTTGACCGGGAGCCGTGGACGGTCTGCCACGGCTACAGTCTGCGCAACGTCTTTCTTTCGATCTTTCGTGGGCGCCCACGGCGCACCTGCATCCATGTGATAGGAGTGACACATTGCGCAGGAAGAATCGACAGGGTCCTTTACTGACGCGGTGGTAAGCTTTGCTCCATCTCCGCCGACATGGCAGGTGCGGCAGCCGCCCTTGCCATCAATCCCCGGCACCAGCAAGTCGGCGGCCTTGTTGGAAGTGCCCGCTTGCGTGTGGCAATCAGCGCAATCGCTTTTGTTGTGGGGCTTGTGATCGAACCAGCCTTTTTGGTAATAGCGGCTGGTCTGCGCCACGGGTTGCACCGCAAATCCGCCGCTGGCCACTGTTCCGCCCCGCGTCACGGTATGGCAATCATAGCACATGCCGCCGTTCGAAAAGACTTGGGCGACGGCCTGTTCCGCGCGTGTGGGGTAAAACCGTACGGCGCGCGCATAATCGGCAGCAGTAGACCGCAAGGCGGCATCGCCGGGCACCCTTCGTGCAAAGCCCGAAAGGTTGGCCGGGCGGGCAGGGGCACCGCCACGATAGAAGGAGCGCAAATCGGCGACGACCTGTTCAGGCTTTCCGTGGCGCAAGGTGCGGAACGTGCCGCCGATCTGGTCAAAGCTGAGCGAATGGCAGGACTGGCACGAATCTTCCATCTCAACCGGCTTGAACCGGGTGCCGGTGGAATCGGTCTGATGGCAATCCTTGCAATCCAGTGCTTCACTGCCGGAAAACTGGCCGGGCAGGCGGCGGACCATCTGGGCAATGCCGTTGGTTTTTGACAGATGCTGGCCGTGCGTGAACTTCAACCCGTTGTTTTCCTGCAGGGTTGGCGTCCAGTTGGCGCGCGTGAACACAGGTTTGTCTCCGTCCATGCCGCTGATGATCATCGGCTTGAACTGGGGATGGGCCGTTCCGAAATCGGCGGCATCGGCGATCTTCGTATCGGGCAAGCGACCTTTCATCCCGTTGTGGCAATCGGCGCAGAACTTCTGCTGAGTGGCAGGCATAGCGCCTTCGCCTTCGTGTTCGGTGTGACAATCGACACATCTTCCGGCGGGACGGTTAAATGCTGTTGCAACAGCACGTTGGATGGCCGCCATCCCGGCAGGCTCGCCGCGCGCTTTCAGCAGGCGGGATTTGTCGGCAATGTGGTCATGCGCATCTTTGGTGTGGCAGGTGAGACAGGCGTTATCCGTCACGGCAACGAATGCTTGCGTGTGGCAGGCCTGACAATCGCTGCCCAGGTTCTTGTGGGCAACGCTCAACGGCCCGGATGACCACGTCTGATCGGCATGGAAACTGTCGGGGCGGCGCGCCTTTTCCTGCATCGCCAGCGGCTTGTAAGTGACATAGCTGTAGATGGGGAACGCCAGAAACGCGATCAGCACCATGACCGCAAAGCTCCACGCCGACATCCGCTTGCCCGGAAGCAAGCCTTTCAGCGTGTAAGCGGTGGTGATGTCCTTGTCTTCGGCGGAGTCAGAAACGGCTTCGACGCGGCGCACGGTGAATGTGGGCAAGCCCGTGTCACTATCGCGGGAAACGGTGATGCGGTGGCCGCCAAAGCCCAATTCGGCACCGACAACCGGATCAAGCGTGGCTTGCGTGGCTGATCGTCCGTTTACGTCGAACGCCAGTTCGCCAATCGAGGCGATGGTCAGGCTTCCGTCGGCGGCTTGCTTTATGCGGGCATGGCGCGGATCAACTGCAAGGTCGGGCAAGTGAATGCCCGATGCGGCATCGCGGCCAATGACCAGTTCGGTGCCATCGATGGTCGAGGGACGCACGATCTCCTCACCACTGGATTTGAGCGCGATCTGGCGGACAAGAAAGCTCATTGATCGCTCACCAGTAGAAGAAGACGCTGACGATATGGGCGGAAAGCGCCGCAATCAGCGCAAAGGTGACCGGCACGTGGACATAGAGCCACGCCTGCAACCATGATTTCAGTTTCAAATGGCGTCGCATCCGCCCCAGCATGGCCTCCTTGCGGGTCAGCAGCGCATCGACCTTGTCGGCCGGATCATCGCCCATGCGCGGCTGGTAGGCGCGAATGCGGCGCAATTCGGCGGCGGCATGGCGCGTGGCGCATTTGGGGTAATTTTCGGTTATGCGGTTCCAGAACGACCCGGCAAACGGGTCCTGCTCAAGGCTGAGGTTGACCAGTGCGGCGCTTTGCGGATCCAGCGTTTGCGCCGCGTCATGGATCTGCCGGTCCAATGACCGCACTGCTTCGATCATCTGCTTCTCGGTAATCGCGCCTTCATCGTCATATCGGTTGGCCGAAAGTGCGCGCGGTGCCGTGGCATAGACCCAGATGCCGAAAATGCCTGATCCGATCACCAGCAGCATCAAAGCCCACGCCAGCGTGTGGACGTTCCAGCCGAAGTGGAAGCCCGAATGCAGGGTGCCGATCACTGTCAGGCATAGTCCCAGGTAAACATGCGCGCTGGTCCAGGCTTTCAGGCTCCACCGCCCGGGCGTGATCGCGCGTTTGCGCATGCCCAGCATGGTCAGCCACAGGATCAGCAGCGCGCCGATGGTTCCCAGCGTATAGCCCAGCCAGCTTGAACCGAAGTGCTGCCCCGGCAAGGGCACGAAAATATACAGAGCCAGAAGTGCGACGGCAATGGCGGCAGACAACTTGCCCCAGAACATGTTGTTATGGCGTAAAAAGCCTTCGTGCGTGCTGGTGCGGGCTCGGCTGGCACCGGTGCGCTTTTTGGGGGCGATGGTTGCCATTGCCTCAGGCCCCTTCGTTTTCGAGGCGAGACACGGTCAGGAATTCGTCCGGCGAAACGCGGATGGCAGCGCCGGTTGGGCAGGCGCGCACGCAGCTTGGGCCGCCCTCGATGCCTGCGCACATGTCGCACTTGATCGCCTTCTTGCGGTCAAGCAATTCGTCCACCGCAGGGTCGCCGGTGTATTTGGTGTTCTTCTTTGACCACTTATAGGGCGGCTCGCCCGGTCCCGGCCCTGATCCGAAGAACAGCCAGCTGAGCAGCGACGGCTTTTTGGGCGGCACCTTGTCCATGCGGATGACGCCATAGGGACAATTGCGCTGGCAATTGCCGCAGCCGATGCAGGTATCGTTGATGAACACTTCGCCGTCCGGCCCGCGCTTGATCGCATTGGGCGGGCAATCGGCCATGCAGTGCGGGTGTTCGCAGTGGCGGCACGATGTGGGGACGTGCAGGTGCGCAAAGCTCTTGCCCGCCTCGCGGTCCAGCCGCGAAAGGCCATCGTGGCTGTCAGCGCAGGCCTTTTCGCAATTGTCGCAGCCCACGCACAGCCGTTCATCAATCAGCAGAACGTCGGTTGCCTCGCCCAGCCCCTGCGAAACGAGGAACTTGGCCTGTTCGGAATAAAGATCGACGATGCCGGAAAAGCTGTCTTTTTTGGATTCGATAAAGGCGTTGGTCGCGCGGCGCACTTCCATGTCCTTGCGCGCGCGTTCGAGCAGCGCGGGCTTGGCCGCCAGCACCCGCCCGAACGCCTCGCCATCGATCTTGATCACTTCGCTTTTGATTGCAGCGCGCACCGTGGCGGTGCGGCGGCCCCCGTCAATCAGCGCCATTTCACCGACATAGGAACCGGCGGGAAGGTACGACAGGAACACCGGCTTTCCGCCCACTTCCTTTTCCACGATCATCGATCCGACGCGGATAACGTAGATATCCTTGTCCTCGTCGCCTTCCTTGATGATAGCATCGCCTGCGCGGACCGACACGATCTTGGCGGTTTCCACCACTTCGGCCACATCGGCGCTGGTCAGCCCTGATCCGAACATTTGCAGGATCTGGCGCTCGGTAGAGATACGTTCAATCGCGCGCCGCGCCGTGGGCACCTGGCTTTGCAGTTTCAGCGCGGCATTGCGGCTGATCTCGACACAGACGGTGTCCTCTGCGGCCACAATCGTTGCGCCGCGCCGCCGTCCTGAGATCAAGCCAACTTCGCCAAAGATCGTGCCGGACGGAATCGGGATGACTTTTGATGGGTCAGCGGGATCAATCCGCACGTGGACCGATCCCGATGCAATCGCGAACAAAGATGATCCCGGATCATTGCGTTCAAACACCACATCGCCAGCAGCATACCCGCGCGCTTCGGAATCCAGCATGAATTCGCGCAACTGCAAGGTCGTCATGCCTTGCAGGATCCCGACGTTCTTTTGCAGGAATTCCAGCCATTCGTTGACCGACCGCTTGCCCGGAAGACCGGCGAACTTGGCCTCCAGCAAGGGTTCGTCGGCAGGTTTCAGGCTGGTGTTGCCATTGATGAATTCGACCACATCGTGGCCCTGATTCATGCAGTGCTTGATTAGCGGATAGCCCGCCAGCGCGCCGATCACGAAAATGCCCGGCGCGGTCGATTCAAACTGCGGCGACAGCGTCGGGAATGCCAAACGGTCCGCGCTGGCAAATTCGATGCCACAGCCTTCGACAAAGGCGCGCGGCGGGGCAGAGCCGATGCGCGCGATGATCCGGTCACAACGGATGCGCTCTTCGCCATCGCGTGTGGATAGCGTGATCCAGCCGGGTTCAACCGCTTTGGTTTCGGTCTCGTACCGGATCGTCAGCTTGCCCGCCGCGTCATCTTCGACCAGCGCTTTGGCGTTGGGCTCCTTGGCGGTGGCAAAGCTTTCGCGCACGTTGGTGGATTTCGTACTGCGGTTGAGCACGGTAACGGTGTTGCCCTGCGCTGCATCCTCCACCAGACCGCGCGCGTTTTCAATTCCGGCATCGCCTGTGCCAATCACGATGATGTGCTGGTCCAGCACTGCATAGGGATCATCAAGCTGATAGGTAACGTGCGGCAGATCACCACCGGGGCAGCGCATCAGGTTGGGGTTGCCTTGCGTGCCGATGGCCAGCACCACGGTTTCGGCCATCACTGTCTCGCCATTGGTCAATGTTATGGCGTAGGGCGGGGCATAGCGCTGCACTTCGGTGGTGGTGCTTGTTCCATCGCGGGCGCGGGTGACGATCTTCTGGACAGATCCTTCGATGGCAGGGCCGGTGCCCTTGATCGATTTCACATCGGCATTGAATTTCACATTCACGCCAAGTTCGGCAGTGCGCCTGTTCCACTTGTCGAGGATGTCCTCTTTCTTGCCCGCATCAAATTCCTGATCGGACCGCAAGATCAATTGCGATGGCGTGGCCATCACATGCTTGCCTTTTTGATATTTATAGATCGTATCGGAAAGGTGGTCGGTCTTTTCCAGCAGGACATGGGCAAGGCCAAGCTGCGCCGCGCGTCCGGCCGCGCTCATCCCTGCGGGGCCGGAACCAATAATCGCGACTTTGAAAACCTCGCCCACCGGCATGCGTCCCCCGCATTGCGCGCAAAGACGGCGCGTGTTCCCACGCCTGCCTTCATCCAAATTTCGAATTGCGACCCCTGTGCGGCAGACATTAGCCGATGTGCCACGCATTGCCAGCCGCAATTTGTGCAAGGCAGCGCTGATTAAGCGGCTTGCTGTTCAAGCGCTTGCAACGCACCCGCCTGCCAAGATATGCGCAACAGGAGCGACGGTGCCGCCCAAGGCACCCGACAGGAGTTTGCAATGACCGAGCCTCAGCCTCCGCGCCCTGATCAAGCGGATAAGCGCGATGAAGCGCAAGCAGGCTCACGCTTTGGCAAAATTGCGCTGGCGGCAGCCGCGCTGATTGCGCTGGGTGCAGGCGGGTTTGCCATGATGCGCGGGCCGGAAACGCCGCCGCCTGCCGCTGTCCCGCCTGCACCGACGCCAGACCAGCAGCCCTCGGTTGATGATGTGATTGCCAAGCTTGAAAAAAAGCTGGCCGAAAAGGCCGATGATGCCGAAGGTTGGCGCATGCTCGGCTGGTCCTATTTCCAGACCGAACGCTTTGCCGAAGCGGCCACCGCGCTGAAGCAGGCGACCAAACTTGATCCAGAACATGCCGAAACGTGGTCGTTTCTGGGGGAAGCCCTGGTGCTGGCCAGCAAGGAAGAAGGCAAGATGCCGCGCGATGCCAAGGTGGCCTTCGACAAGGCGATCAAGCTTGATCCCGAGGACGCGCGTGCGCGCTATTTTCAGGCCGTCGCGCTCGATCTTGCGGGGCGGCCGCGTCAGGCGATCAACGCGTGGTTCAAACTGCTCGAAGACACGCCGTCCGACGCACCCTATGCCGACGACATTCGCGAAGTCATCCGTAACGTGGGCGAGAAGCGCAAGATCGACGTTGAAAAGCGTCTGGCCGAGGCAAAGTTTGCAAGCCCTGCAAACGGCACGGTGACTGACGGCCCGCAAAAAGCGGCAGCCGGCATTCCCGGCCCCACGTCCGAACAGATGAAGGCTGCTGCCGGAATGCCCAAGGGCCAGCAGGAAGCAATGATCCGCGGGATGGTTGACGGGTTGGAGGAAAAGCTCGTCAAAGACCCTGCCAATGCCGACGGCTGGATCATGCTGATGCGCAGCCGGATGCAGTTGGGTGAGCCCAAGAAGGCCGCCGAAACCTTGCAAAAAGCACTGGCAGCGTTCCGAAATGATACCGCTTCGGCCCGCAAATTGCGCGAAGCGGCATCAAGTTTGGGGATTGCCGGGGCATGATTCGCAGGGCTGGCCATGGCTCTGTCTATTGGAATCGCCCTAAGCATTAACCACAGCCGATTTGTAGCCTGCCTGTAAATGCCCCCTGATTCATATTGGGACACGACGGAATCCTTGCAAAAATGGTTTCATTCTGAATCGTTTATAATCTCTTTTGAGTCATTACCGGGCTGATGCGTGGTTAACGTCATCCTTTCATGTGGTTGCGTTTACAACAAATTAACCTTTTATGTTCATTCATCCTATGGTTAATGGTGATGAACACGGATTGATCCCGGGTTAATTGCCACAGGGACATGGCAAATTAAGGGGCGGTTGAATGCGCGTACTCCTGATCGAAGGCGAACCGACAACCGCTAAGGCGATAGAGCTTATGCTCACGACCGAAGGGTTCAATGTCTATTCAACCGACCTTGGCGAAGAAGGCCTCGATCTCGGCAAGCTCTATGATTACGACATCATCCTGCTCGACCTGAACCTGCCAGACATGCACGGCTATGATGTGCTCAAGAAATTGCGCGTCGCCAAAGTACAAACTCCGGTCCTGATCCTGTCGGGCATTTCGGAAATGGACAGCAAGGTCCGCTCATTCGGCTTTGGCGCTGATGATTACGTGACCAAGCCATTCCACCGTGAAGAACTGATTGCCCGCATCCATGCGGTTGTGCGCCGTTCAAAAGGCCATTCGCAATCGGTCATCCGCACCGGCAAGCTTTCGGTCAACCTCGATGCCAAGACCGTCGAAGTTGACAGCGCCCGCGTCCACCTGACCGGCAAAGAATATGCGATGCTTGAGCTGCTCTCGCTGCGCAAGGGTACCACGCTCACCAAGGAAATGTTCCTGAACCACCTGTATGGGGGCATGGACGAACCCGAACTCAAGATTATCGACGTTTTCATCTGCAAGCTGCGCAAGAAACTGGCGCATGCCTGTGGCGGTGAAAACTACATCGAAACCGTCTGGGGCCGCGGCTATGTGCTGCGCGATCCTGACGACATGGAAGCCACAGAAGCGGCTTAATCCTCCGAATCGCCATTCATCCCCGAAACGGCCCGCCTTGTTTGGCGGGCCGTTTTGGTTGGTACGAGGCCATTGACCCGCGCCTGCCCGCCTGCCATCCGCCGCCCAAATTACCGAGGCTTTGATGACTGCGCACAAATCTGGCGATCCGACCACGCTGAACCGGCTTTACGGCCGGGCAAAGGGCAAGCCGTTGCGGCAGGGGCAGCAGGGGCTGGTTGATACGCTTCTGCCCAAAATCGCAATGCCGGCCGAAGGGCCGATCACGGCGGAAGGCTTGTTTGGTGAACCCCGCCCATTGCACTTCGAAATCGGCTTTGGCGGGGGTGAGCATATGGCATTCCGCGCCGATATGCTGCCCGATCATGGCTTTATCGGGGCCGAACCGTTCCTGAATGGCGTGGCGCAGGCGCTGACGCATGTGGCGGGCGACAATGGCGCGCACGCTCCGCTGGGCAATGTCCGCATTCACCACGGTGACGCTTTGGAAGTGCTGGCGCGCATCCCCGATGGTGCGCTGTCGTTCCTCTATCTGCTGCATCCCGATCCCTGGCCCAAAGCGCGCCATGCCAAACGCCGGATGATGAACGATGGCCCGATCGATATGTTTGCGGCAAAATTGCGCCCCGGTGGCGAATTCCGCTTCGGCACCGATCATGATGTCTATTTGCGCCATGCGCTGATGGTTATGCGCCGCCACAAGCACCAGTTTGAATGGCTGGCCAAGGATTGCCGCGATTTCCAGAACCGCCCGGGCGGCTGGCCCGAAACCCGCTACGAACACAAAGCGCGCACGGTTTACAATCACGAGGTCTGGTACTTTCGCTATCGCAAACGCTGAATCCCGTTTTGGCGCAAGATAGAGGCGTTTCGTGCCCTCAAAATAATTCTTCTGTTTTGGTAGAGATTAAATCCGGCTATTGACCTGCCCAACAGGGAAGGAATCGCGATGGAGTTTATCGCCGGTATAGATTTTGCCGCGCTGCTGCCGTTCATCGCGGTCGGCTTTGCCGCGCAGATGATTGATGGCGCGCTGGGCATGGCATTCGGGGTGATCGCCAATACCTTGATGGTCGGCGTGCTTGGCGTGCCGCCTGCGCTCGCCTCGCAACGTGTGCACATTGTCGAATGCTTTACCACGGCAACATCGGGCATCAGCCACCTGCTGCACGGAAATATCGACAAAAAGCTGTTTTTCCGGTTGCTGATTCCGGGTGTGATTGGCGGCGTGCTGGGGGCCTATGCGCTTTCCTCCATTGATGCCACGGTCGTAAAGCCGTGGGTCTTGCTCTATCTGGCAGGGATCGGCGTTTATCTGCTGGTGCGCGGCATTCTCTATCCCCCCAAGATCAAGGACGCAGGTCTGGTGGCACCACTCGGGCTGGTTGGCGGATTTATGGATGCGGCAGGCGGCGGCGGCTGGGGGCCAATTGTAACGTCCAACCTGCTGATTCAGGGCGCTGATCCGCGCAAAGTCATCGGCACGGTCAATTCAGTCGAGTTTTTCCTGACGCTCACCGTATCGGCAACATTCATCTGGCAACTCGGTTTTGCCGATCTTGCTGGGGCAACGCTGGGCTTTTTGATTGGCGGTATTGCTGCTGCACCGCTTGGCGCATGGGCGGCAAAGCACATCCCGGCCAAGACCATGCTGATCCTCGTGGGCGTGGTCCTGACGCTGACCAGCCTTTACGGCGCATACAGCGCTTTTGGCTAAAGGTCATTGCAGGCTCTGCGGAGGCTATGGTTACGTGGAATTAACCAAGAGCTGACAAGGTTCAGCCTGTCGCGCGGACCGTTTCCGCCAGCGACAGGGGGCAAGAATATGGCGCGTTACGATGCGAGCGGACTGACCATTGCTGAACTGCGCGAATTTGCCAGCTTTGCGGCTTGCGAACAGCGTTATATCCGGCGCAGTCTGGACATCGCGCTTGACCGTGGGGATGCGGTGAAGCGCTGGGCGCGTGACGATGATGAAGCGGCATCCATCCGAGCGCAGCTCGTGGCCTATCGTGATCTGGAAAAAGTGCGCAAACTTCTGCCGATGGTCGACGGGTTGGATAACCTGCAACCATTCATGGCACGGCTTATGCAGCAAACTGCCTTCGACCTTGCGCAAGGCCGGATCGAGGGCTTTTCTGCCTACAGGTTCCTGTACGAACGGCTATTCGGCGCTGAAGTGCGCCCATGGCTACCATCGGCATTCTGTGGTGCGGCGGCCTTGCCAATCATCCGCCCGGATCAGCGCCGCGTATTACTGCAATCGATCAGCGAAGCCGCTGCCACGGCGCATGGCTGGTCAACACGTGCGCCGTCATTCTATCCCGAATTCGTTGAAGCCGAAGCCGCATAAATCTATAATTTTTGATCCCGGTCAGTTGACGAGGGCGCACTTTTGGCCAAACCGAGCCGCACAGAGCGGAGGATTCGAATGGCCGAGAATACGCAGATCGAACATGCGGACGTCATTATCGTCGGCGCAGGCCACGGCGGCGCGCAAGCAGCTATTGCCTTGCGCCAGAATGGTTTTGAAGGGCGCGTGCTGGTTATCGGGCGTGAGCCTGAAATACCTTACGAACGCCCGCCGCTATCCAAGGAATATCTGGCGCGCGAAAAGACGTTTGAACGCATCTGCATCCGCCCCGAACAATTCTGGGTGGATAAGGCCATTGAAATGCGGCTTTCATCAGAAGTCGTCAGCATCGATCCGGCAGCGCACACCGTCAAGCTGGGTGATGGCACGCAAGTCCAATACGGCAAGCTGATCTGGGCCACCGGAGGCGATCCGCGCCGCTTGTCATGCATGGGCGCCGATCTTGCCGGCGTTCACGCCGTGCGCACCAAGGAAGACGCTGACCGTCTGATGCGCGAACTTGATGCTGGGGCCAAGCGCGCCGTGGTCATCGGTGGCGGCTATATCGGGCTGGAAGCGGCCGCCGTGCTGACCAAGTTTGATGTGCATGTAACCCTGCTCGAAGCGCTGCCGCGCGTGCTGGCGCGCGTTGCCGGTGAATCACTATCCGAATTCTATCAGGCCGAACACCGCGCCCACGGCGTTGATCTGCGCACCGGCGCAGCGATGGATCGCATCGAAGGCGATGGCGTTAAAGTGACCGGCGTTCGCATGGCGGATGGCAGCTTGCTCGCTGCCGATATCGTGATCGTGGGCATCGGCATCATCCCCTGCATCGGCCCCTTGATCATCGCGGGCGCAGCAGGCGGCAACGGGGTGGACGTGGACGAGTTTTGCCGCACGTCCTTGCCCGATGTCTATGCGATTGGCGATTGCGCGGCCCATGCCAATGACTTTGCCGATGGCGCGGTAATCCGCCTGGAATCCGTCCAGAACGCAAATGATATGGCCACCACGGCTGCCAAGGATATCTGCGGCGTGTCCGTGCCTTACAAGGCGACGCCGTGGTTCTGGTCCAACCAGTATGACTTGCGCTTGCAAACCGTCGGCCTTTCGACCGGCCACGATAACGCGGTGCTGCGCGGCGATCCCGCCACGCGTTCGTTCTCGGTCGTTTACCTCAAAGGCGGCAAGGTCATCGCGCTTGATTGCGTGAACATGGTCAAGGATTATGTGCAGGGCAAGAAACTGGTCGAAGCCCGCGCGCAGATCGCGCCTGAACTGCTGGCCGATGCGGGGGTGCCCTTGAAGGAAATGCTGGTTTAGGCGGCAACCACCGCCCCCAGCCTTTCTAAAGCCCAAGCCGCGGCGTCGGCCACCGCCAGATCGGCATCACCGGTCAACGCCTCGACTTGAGGCAACAGCGCGGCATCCCCGCTGTTGCCCGCGGCATAAAGGCAATTGCGCACCATCCGGTCACGCCCGATCCGTTTGATCGGCGATCCGGAAAATACCTTGCGGAATGCCGCATCGTCCAGCGCCAGCAGATCGGCCAGGCGGGGCGCGCTCAATTCCGCACGAGGCAGAAACGCGCGGTTGGCCTGCGCGCTGGCGGCAAAGCTGTTCCACGGGCAGGCGGCAAGGCAATCGTCGCAGCCATAGATGCGGTTGCCCAGCGCGGCGCGCAATTCTTCCGCCACCGGCCCCTTATGTTCAATTGTCAGGTATGAAATGCAGCGCCGCGCATCCAGCCGGTAAGGTGCGGGGAAAGCATCGGTCGGGCAAGCCGTCTGGCAGGCGGTGCATGATCCGCAGCGGTCGGCGTGGGGGGTGTCGGGGGCGAAGTCTATGGTGGTGTAGATCGCGCCGAGAAACAGCCAGGAACCATGTGTTCGGCTGACAAGG
Organism: Novosphingobium sp. 32-60-15; assembly: GCF_002280675.1. GTDB lineage: Bacteria > Pseudomonadota > Alphaproteobacteria > Sphingomonadales > Sphingomonadaceae > Novosphingobium. Next base: position 59,795 of record NZ_NCEN01000010.1, read on the forward strand.
TTGGTGTGCTTGCCTTGCCAGCCGATGCCCGCCAATTGGCCCAGCGGTTTTTCCATGACAGGGGCCGTGTCGACGAAAACCTTGACCTCCTCGCCGGGGGCTTCTGCGACCAACCAACGCGCCAAAGCCTTGAGATTGCGCTTCACCACATCGTGATAATCGCCGCCCTGCGCATAGACCGAAATGCGCCCGTGATCGCCATGGGCGGCCAGATCGCGCGGGTCTTGCGCCGGGGCATAGCTCATGCCCAGCGCGATCACGCTTTGCGCATGTGGCCACAGCGATTGCGGCCCGCGCCGGTGGTGCAGGCGCGCCTCCATCCATTCCATCGTGCCGTGGTGGCCATCGCCCAGCCACTGTTCCAGCCGTTCGCCCAATTGCGGATCATCGGCGGCAGGCGCAATGCCGCAGGCCGCAAAGCCAAGCCGCGCCGCCTCGGCTTTCAGGCGTTCCTGCAAAAGTCCTGACGCGCGGTTAACCAAACTTGCTGTCCTGCCCGTTCACTGCTTATCGTTACGCCTATGAACCATGAAAATAGAGCTAGGGGAATGGCCTGTGTCCGGCAACGGGGCTGAGGCCGCGAATGTGGAACTCGCCATCGAGGCGCGCGGGCTGGTCAAACGCTTCGATGGTTTCACCGCGGTCGATGGGGTCGACATCGCGGTGCCCAAGGGGTCGATTTACGGCATTCTGGGGCCGAACGGCGCGGGCAAGACCACGACGTTGCGCATGTTGCTGGGCATCATTGATCCGGACGCCGGTTACCGCCGCGTGCTGGGCTGTGAACGCCCCACAGAAGTAGCGCGGCGTATCGGCTATCTGCCCGAAGAGCGCGGGCTGTACCCGGCGATGAAGGCTTATGAGGCCATCGCCTTTCTGGCCGCTTTGCGCGGGGTTCCGCTGAAAGACGGCCGCCGGTTGGGCCGCGAAATGCTGGAGGAGCACGGCCTTGGCTATGCCGCTGACCGGCAGATCCGGCAGATGTCCAAAGGCATGGCGCAACAGGTGCAATTGCTCGGCACGCTGGTCCACCAGCCCGATCTTGTGGTGTTTGATGAACCGTTCTCGGGCCTAGACGCGCTCAATCAGGGCAAGCTTGAACGCATGATCCGGGCCTTGGCAGCGCGCGGCACGACTGTGATTTTCTCCACCCACGTCATCGCCCATGCCGAACGGTTGTGCGATCAGGTGGCGATCATTGCGGGCGGCAAAGTGCCGTTTGCCGGGCCGGTTGATGTGGCGCGGGACCGTTTGCGCCCGCAAGTGCGGCTGGAAACGCGCGCGACCGACGGGCCGTGGCGCGCGGCCTTGCCCGCCGATGCGCGGCACGAAGGGGCGTTCTGGTACTTTACGCTGCCCGAAACGGGCATCGAACCGCTGCTGCGCGCGCTGATTGAAGGCAATGCGGGCATCCTCAGCCTGTCGATCGAGCGGGCGGGGCTGCACGATGCTTTCGTGGCGATTGCCGGTGAGGCAGCGGCCAAGGCGCTGGAAGAAGGCCCACTTGGTGAAAATGGGGGCGACACGCCATGACAATGTGGTCTGAAAAGCTGCGCGCGGCGCTGGTCATCGCGCGGCGCGATTTTGTGGCGGTGATCTGGTCCAAGACCTTCATCTTCTTTCTGATCGGGCCGCTGTTCCCGGTTCTGGTCGGCGGTTTGGCCGGAAACATCGGCGATAAAGTGCAGCAGAGCGCGGATCGCCCCAGCATCGGCCTTGCGATGGGCAGTGAAGACGTGGATCGTCTGCTTCGCGCGCGCGATGATCTGGACGGGCGGCTGGCTGGCCCAATCCCTGACATTGTGGTGCTCAAACGTCTGGAGGCGGGTGAGGCGTTCAACGCCCGCGCGGCTTTGGCCAGCAGTGATCGTCAGGTGACAGCCGTATTGAGCGGAACGCTGGACGCGCCGGTCCTGTCCGGCCCGCCGGAACGGCTGCGCCTGTGGAGCGGGCTGGTGTCGAATCTGGCTGCCACCGCGCGGTCTGACAAGGCCTTGGCCTATCCCGAAATAACGATGGACGAAGTGGCGGGCACGGTGGCCAAGGTACGCTCCGGCCAAGCCGCAACCGCGCAAGGCGGGCAAGTGATCCTGTTCCTACTGACCATGCTTCTGGCAGGCATGGTCCTGTCCAATCTGGTCGAGGAAAAGGGCAACAAGATCATCGAGGTGCTGGCCGCTGCCATCCCGATGGACGCAATGTTCATGGGCAAGCTGTTTGCCATGTTGGGCGTCAGCCTTGTCGGCATTGCGGTGTGGGGCGCGGCCGGGGCCACGCTTGTCATGCTGGGCGGGCAGGGCATGCCTGCGCTGGCGATACCGGCGGTCGGCTGGCCGCTGTTCCTGATGCTTGGCTTCCTCTATTTCGCCATGGCCTATCTGTTGCTGGGATCGCTGTTCCTGACGGTCGGCGGCATGGCCAGCACTGTGCGTGAAGTGCAGACGCTGTCGATGCCGGTGTCGATGTTCCAGTTGATGGTGTTCTTCTTCTCCAGCTATGCGCTGACGGCGGCGGGTACATGGGTGGAATGGGTTTCGTGGATATTCCCGGTCAGTTCGCCATACGCGATGCTGGCCCGTGCGGCGCAATATCCGGAAGTGTGGCCGCATATCCTGGCGCTGGCGTGGCAAGGGCTGTGGGTGCTCCTGATCGTGCGGGCAGGGGCGCAATTGTTCCGCCGCAGCGTGATGAAATCGGGGCCTTCACAGGGAAAAGGCGTCTTTGCGCGGCTGCTGCGGCGCGGAGCAGGCCAAACACGTTGAGAGCGTTGCGCAAGACCGAAGCCGGGCTTGAAAAATCGTGAAGTAGTCTCACTTATGACAGGGGTCACGATAGGTTTGGCACAAGGCGGCTAGTCTTGGCCGTGTCCTGCCGATAGGCTTCAGTCTTTGGGCCCTCTCACCCTTCCAGCCTGTCGGCAGGACACCAAGGTTATCGCCATCATGCGCAGTTTGACCGATCTTCCCCGCCGCCGGTTCCTCGCGTTTCTGGGCGCAAGCGTAGCGATGCCGTTTGCCAGTGCATGCAGCGCAAAGCCTGTCGCCAAGGGCAAGTTCCCGATCCAGAAAACCGAAGCCGAATGGCGCCGGTTGCTGACGCCCGCCCAATATTACATCCTGCGCGAAGAAGGCACGGAACGCCCCGGGACATCGGCGCTGAACAAGGAAAAGCGCAAAGGCACTTTTGTCTGTGCAGCCGATGGCAGCGCGCTGTTTGCATCATCGACCAAGTTTGACAGCGGCACCGGCTGGCCCAGCTTCTGGAAGCCGCTGCCGCGCGCTGTCGGCACCAGCACGGATCGTTCGTTGGGCATGGCCCGCACCGAAGTGCATTGCGCGCAATGTGGCGGGCACCTTGGCCATGTGTTCAACGATGGACCGATGCCCACCGGCCTGCGCTATTGCATCAATGGCGATGCGCTGAAATTCAAGCCCGCCTGAGTTTTCGCAAGTACCGGTTTTTTGGGCGCAAAGCCATTGACGCATCTTCCTGATCTGCCATCGGCGTGCCGTGCGCCGATTTACCCTTATGATGCTGTTGTTTGTCCCGCTTTTGTGGGTGACTTTGGGCTGGCATAGGCTTCCGGCTGAAGATGGCCGCGTTCGCATCACGTCTTTGACGGCAACGGTGCCCTTGGCAGACCGGACCGCGCTTGGCCCGTTTGTCTTGGAGCAATTGTGGCGGCTATCGTCGGGCAACAAGCGCTTCGGCGGCTATTCCGCGCTTGTCCCTTTGCCATCCGGGCAGTTCCTGGCGGTCAGTGACCGCAATGGCTGGTTCCGTTTTGTGCCTCCGCGTGCCGAAGGGACGGTGACGCTCCCGATGGGACGGATGCTGGTACATCGCCCGCGCAAGGATGATCGCGAGTATTTCGATACCGAGGCGGCGGTGCGTGATCCTGCGGATGGTTCGCTATGGATCGGGCTGGAAGATGACTGGCACGTGGCGCGCATCGGCCGCAAGGGTGGCCCGGCGCGGTTCTATCCGGTCCCTGCCTTGCGTGACTGGCCCGAAAACGGCGGGGCAGAGGCCATGGCGCGGCTGAATGACGGGCGCTGGGTCATGCTGTGCGAAACATGCGGCGGCGGCCGCGGGGGGCTGCACCTTGGCTTGCTGTTTGCAGGGCGTCCGGGCTTTTCGGCGGTGCAGAAGTTCGGCATCATCCTGCCTGCGGGCTTTGATCCGGTTGATGCAGTGCCGCTGCCCGATGGCCGGTTGCTGATCCTGACGCGCAGTTTCGGCCTGTTTCCGCCGCACTTTTCCAACCGCATCGTGCTGGCCGATCTGGCAAGGCTGGACGTGAAGCGCCCGCTGGCAACGCAAGAGCTGGCCCGGATCGAAGGCAGCGCAGTCCGTGAGAATTACGAAGGTATGGCTGTGCGTCCAACCGCAGACTGGCAATTGGCGGTCTGGCTGATTTCCGATGCCAATGATCTGGCGCTTCAGGAAACCCGGTTGATGCAATTGCGGCTCGATCCCGCCAAGTTGCCCGCTGAAAAATAGGCGGCTGTTCTCTCTGCAAGCGCACCCGTCGTAAACCGATTCTGGCCCCTGTTTAAAGGGAGTAGTTTGAGACTGCAGCCCGTCATGCTGAACTTGTTTCAGCATCCATTTCTCCCCACGCACCGGCGGTTTGAATGGAGGGATGGACCCTGAAACAAGTTCAGGGTGACGAAAGAGGGTGACATATGCAAGCGGGATAAGCGCCACAGACCAAAAGCCCCTTTTCCGCGATGGGAAAGAGGGCTTTTGAAATTTGCGTCCCTTGCGGGAGAAGGTCTTAGGCGGCAGAAGCCTTGACCAGATCGCGCTTCACCTTGAGGGCGCGCGAGCTGAGCTTCACGTCCGACTGCTTCAACAGCCAGTTATCAAGACCACCGTTGTGCTCAACCGAGCGCAGGCCGTGCGTCGAAACGCGGAACTTGAAGCTGCGATCCAGCTTCTCGCTCATCAGCGTGACGTTCTGCAGGTTGGGCAGGAACAGACGCTTGGTCTTGTTATTGGCGTGGCTTACGTTGTGACCGACTTGGCGGCCCTTACCGGTCAGTTCGCAGATACGCGACATGGCTAAAACTCACTTGTCTGGTCGATAACACTTATCGGGAAGGCGCGGCTCTTATCGATCCAACAGGCAAAGTCAAGGATTCGCACATTGCGAAATGCCACTTTGGCGATTAGCCCGATTGCGATGACCCGCTGGCCTCTTCCCGATCCGATGCGCGCAGCGCTGGAACAAGCCGCCCTTGCGCGCGATGCGGGCGAAGTGCCGATAGGTGCCGTCGTGGTGCGGCAGGGGCAGATCATCGCCATGGCCCACAACCAGCCGCGCGCGCTGTGCGATCCCACCGCCCATGCCGAAGTGCTGGCGATTCGCGCTGCGGCCCGTGCTTTGGGGCAGGAACGGCTGGACGATTGCGATTTGTGGGTCAGCCTTGAACCGTGCGCGATGTGTGCAGGCGCGATTGTCCACGCCCGGATTGCGCGGGTCTATTATGCCGCGCCCGATGCCAAAGGCGGTGCGGTGGAACATGGCAGCCGGGTGTTTGATCAACCAACCTGCCTGCACCGCCCCGAAGTCTATTCGGGCATGGGCGAGGCCGAGGCCGCAGACATGCTCCGCACGTTTTTTCGTGAACGGCGTTAGAAACTGCGCCAGATTTTCACCGGCACCGAATCGGGCGGGCCGTTGCCCGTGGGGCAGCGCACCGGTTTCATGGCGCGCGAATGGCACACGTGGACTTCGCGCAGCCAGCCGCTGCGGTTCAGCAGCAGCTTGACCATGTCGGGCTTCAGGCGCGGATTGGCGATGACCAGTGCCTGGCGCACCATTCCGGCATCAAGGCCCGGTTGCCGCGAAAGCCGCGCCATATCGGGGAACTGCATGGCCTGAAACAGGACGCGGCCCTGATCGAAATAGGCGGCAGGGTCTTTGGTCATGCACGATCCGTGCTTGGCCCATTCGTGCATGAGCAGATCGGCAGACGGCGTGGTGCACAAGTTGCGGCGCAGTGTGGCGGCATCAGGCGCGCGACGTACCGGGCACCACTGCGGGTAGGCCCCGCCTTTGCCATCGGGCCACAGTCCGTGCAGCACAAAGCCGAACCGCCCCATCGATCCTGAACATTGCGTGGCATGGGCAGGATCGGCCTTGCGCGTGCGGCAGAACTCGGGCGACCAGCTGAGCGCCAGCGTATAGCCGGTGGTCGGCACCACACGCGGCGGCGCGTCCGGTTCTGGCATGGCGGGCACAGAGACTTGTGGCGGCACCCGGCATTGCCAGCCCTGGCCAAGGGCCGGGGTGGCAGCGGCAAGGCACAGGGCCGTCAGGAGGCGTCGCATGGCGTCAGCTTGGCCTGTCACGCTTCAGCCAATCGTTCGAGGCTGGCAGGAACATCAGGATGGCGGCCGCTATCAACAGCAACACCGCAACCGTCGAGAACGCGGCAAACGGTACGCCGATCATGGCCGCAACCGAAGGAATGCCTGCAAGGCCAACAACATCCAGCGCAATCAACACAATCAAAAACCATCGCGCAAAGCCGAATTTGCCCCGGCTTATGGCCAGCCCCAAACCAATCAGCACCGCCGCATTCACAAACGGGCTGATCAGAAGCGTTTGCGGGGCAAGGCCGGTGATCTTGGCCATCACCTCAATATGCAGCGAAATTGTGGCGATGCGAATGATCTGGCTGGCAATCAGCGCATATTCGAACCAGCGCAGCGTGTCGGGTCGGTCAGGTTTCATAGGAAGCAGACTGTCAGCCCAGCGGCGTGAAGTCGAGGCCGATGTCGGCGGCGGGCGCGCTTTGCGTCAACCGGCCGACCGAGACGTAATCGACACCCGATGCGGCAATGGCGCCGATGGTATCAAGGCGGACGCCGCCCGATGCCTCGCACGGCACGCGGCCTGCAACCAGCGCCACAGCCTCGCGCAGCATGTCTGGCCCCATGTTGTCGAGCAGCAGGCGGGTGGCGCCAGCGGCCAGGGCAGGTTCGATCTGATTGATGTGGTCAACCTCGCAGATGACATCTTTGACGCCTGCTGACAGCGCACGGCGCACAGCTTCGGCCACGCCGCCCGCGACAAGGACGTGGTTGTCCTTGATCATCGCGGCATCCCACAGGCCCATGCGGTGATTGCTGCCGCCACCGGTGCGCACCGCGTATTTCTCAAGGTGGCGCAGGCCAGGGATGGTCTTGCGGGTGTCGAGCAGGCGGGCCTTGGTAGTGCCCCCAAATGCATCAATCGCGTCGACATACTGGCGGGTCAGCGTGGCGACGCCCGAGAGGTGCTGCACGGTGTTCAGCGCGCTGCGCTCTGCCGTCAGCATCGCGCGGGCATTGCCTTCCAGCCGCATAAGGTCTGATCCGGCAGGAACGCGCGCGCCCTCCTCGACCAGAATTTCGATGGTCATCTCAGGATCAAGCGCGCGGAAGAACGCTGCGGCAATGGGTAGCCCGCAGACGGTAATCGCATCGCGGCTGTCCATCACGCCGGTAAAGCGCGCATCGGCGGGGATCACGCTTTCGCAAGTGACGTCATGCCCGCCACCGGGCAGGCCATTGCCCAGATCCTCGGCAAGCGTGGCGGCGACGAAGGCTTCCAGATCAAAGCCGGGAATGGAGAAACTGCTCATGTGCAGCCCAATACCACCCCCACCGTTCGTGTCGAGCGTAGTCGAGACACATTGCACAGTGTCTCGACTACGCCGTGTTAGCGCAGGGTCAGTGAACGAAGCGCGCCACCACGTCGCGGTAGGAGCGGCTGACCTTCACCTCGGCCCCTGATTCCAGCACGAGGAAACATTCGCCGTTGGTGTGGGGGCGGACCTGGCGGACCTGATCGAGGTTGACGATTTTTGACCGGTGGACGCGCTGGAACACGCGGGGATCAAGGCGGCGTTCAAGGTCTTTCATCGTTTCGCGCAGGATCAGCGAATTGTCGCCGGTGTAAATGCACATGTAATCGCCCGCCGCCTCGATGCGTTCGATGGTGTCCACATCCACGCGGAAAATCTGCCCGCGATCCTTGATGTTGATCAGCTTTTCAAAGCGTCCGGCGACAGGTTCGCCTTCGTCCTCGCTGTCGGGCATGGCGTCAGGAGCCACTTCGGCCAGAACGATTTTAAGCTTGTCCGCTTCTTCGCGGCCACGCTTTTCGGCAATGCGGGTGCGGGCGCGGTCAAGCGCGTCGGCCAACCGGTCCACTTCCACAGGCTTGAGCAGGTAATCGACCGCATTTGCCTCAAACGCCTTGATAGCGTGTTCGGAATAGGCAGTGACGAAGACGAACAGTGGCGGATCGATTTCCATCACGCCTTTGACCACGGAAAAACCATCGAATCCGGGCATCTGGATGTCACAGAACACAAGGTCCGGTTTTTCGGTCTTGATCTTGCGGATTGCCTCGCGCCCGTTCGAGCAGGTGTCGATCACTTCGACATCAGGGAAGGCTTCAAGCCGCAATTGCAGCCCCTGGATAGCCAGTTTTTCGTCGTCGACGAGGATGGTTCGGATGGTCATGCGGTTCCCTTATGGATCACGTTTTGCCCCCGTGAATGCTCCCCTGTTAAAGCGCGCCGGATTACAGCAAATCCGGCAGGCCATATGACAGGACGATGGAAGTAGCGTTTGGTTCCCGTTATCATGCAGGTGCCCCTGCTGCACGCCGCACCGGAATGGCGGCGGCTGCAGGTTCGCGCGCTTCGAACGGTAGTTCTAGCACGACCTGAAATCCGCCTTCGGGACGATTGGAAATATCAAAACGCTGATTCTCGCCGTAAGCCTGCGCCAGCCTATCCCGAATGTTGGCAAGGCCAATACCGGTGGAATCACTGCTGGCTCCGAATACTGTTGAAGGGTCTGTGCCCGGTTGCAAGCCCGGTCCGGTATCAGACACGGTGACGCGCAGCATGGAGCCGACGAGTTGCGCCTCGATGGTGATTTCCGCGCCATATTCCAGCGGGCTGACCGCATATTTGATGGCGTTTTCAACCAGAGGCTGCAGCAAGAGTGAGGGCATCAGCGCATTGCGCACGGCGTCATCAACGCGAAATTCGGTGCGCAGCCGTTCTTCAAAGCGCATCAGTTCGATGTCGAGATAAAGCTTTAGCGTCTCGATTTCCTGCGCCACGGTAACGCGCGCGGTGGGCTCGTTAACCAGCGTGTAGCGCAAGAACGATGATAGCCGCGAAAGCATCGCGTTGGCAGGTTCGGTTTGCTTGAGCAGCACCAGAGTTGATATGGAATTGAGCGTGTTGAACAGGAAATGCGGGTTCAACTGATAGCGCAGCATGGCCAACTGGGCGCTGGTCGCTTGCGCCTCCAACCGCATCAATTGATCATTCTGCTCTTCCACCTGAAGGAAGAAGTTGATCGCGTAATAAAGCCCGGTCCACGAAATAAGCAGCGTGAGATCGAGGTAGAGCGCCCCGATGAACAATTGCGCAAAACTGACATCGCCACCTTGCAAGTAAAGACTGAACACCCATGAGTTGATGAAGGCAGACAAGCTCACTGCCAGCGACAGCACCAGCGCGGTTACTCCCCAAGTGAAAATGGGCCGCCTACCCATAACTGCACGGTAGATCACCGAAAGGATCAGCGAGATCGAAAATCCGGTGATCGTGGCGATGATCACAATGACAAGGAATGACCACGGCTGGGTATAGGCACTGGCGGATACCGCGCGCAGCAGCATTGCGCCGCCCCAGCCAAGGATCTGCAAGCGCCAGAAAGCGCGGTTCTTGTTGCCGAAGAAGGGCGTCGGTCTGAACGGCAATGCGGCCATGAACGGATTGTAACGGTTAGATGGCAGGGAAGCTAGCCTTAGCCGGAGACATCGGACCAGAAACGCAGATCATCCCTTGCGCGCCGTGTCGATGGCGGCCTGCAAGTCGGCTGCGGGGACTGCGCCGGAGATCATCCTGTCGCCAATCACCCATGCCGGTGTGCCGTTGACGCCCAATTGGCGGGCCACTTCCAGATTGCGCTTCAACTCGTCCTCCACACCGCTGCTGGCGCCAAAGCTGCGCGCGGTGGCAAGGTCCACTCCTGCGGCCGTTGCGGCGGCGGCGATACTTTCCTCGCTGGGGCGCGGGCCTTCGAACATCTGCTTGTGATAAGCGGCGTATTTGCCCTGTGCTGCGGCGGCCAGCGCCATGCGGGCGGCTGGCGCGCTTTCGGGGGCAATGATCGGCAATTCGCGGATGACCACGCGCAAATCAGGGTTCTTTGCGATCAGGCCTTCCAGCGTTTTCATGCTTTGGCGGCAATAAGTGCAGGCAAAATCGGTGAATTCCACCAGGGTGACTTTGCCGGCGGGATTGCCCAGCACCGCACCGGGGAAGGGCGTTTCCAGCGCGCCGCGCATGGGGGCGATCTGGGCGGCGGATTCACGCTGTTGCAGGCGTTCCATCGCTTGTGGCAGCACTTCGGGGTGTTCCAGAATATACTGGCGCACCAGCCCTTCGATGGCGGCGCGCTCTTTGCCGCTGATCCCGGCGCTGGCAAGCGAGGCTTCCAGTTGCGCATCGCTGCCTTCTGTGCCTGCTGAACGCTGGTTTTCAAACCACCATCCGGCACCAGCGCCACCTATGGCAAACAGCGCGGCGACAAGGACGAAAGCGCCAATGCGCCGGGGTTTGGTTTCAGTCATTGCAGCAGGCCCTAGCGCGACTTGCGCTGCCGCTCAATGATTGCGCGCGCAGACATGGCAATGTCTTGCGCCCGCAACCAATCAGGCGTTCCCTTGGGCAGGGCGGCCTCGGCGGCTTCGGCGCTGCGCAGCGCTTCGGGCAGGCGCATGTTCATAAGCTGCTGTTCTGCGCTGGCGAGTTGGGCGCGGGGAATATCGCCGCGCGCCTGATAGACCACGCCAAGCTGGTACCATGTGAACGGATTGTCCTTGTCGCGCGCAACGGCGGTGCGCAGAACCTTCTCGGCCTCGGCAAAGTTATCGGCGTCTTCGGTTGCGATCAGCGCGTGACCGAATGTGGTGGCGATCAAGGGTTCGTTATTGGTGGCGGCAACCGCCTTGCGCAGGGGAACGATTGCTTCGGCAGGGCGGCCTGATTCCAGCAGGATCTGCCCTTCCAGTTCCAGAAAGAACGGGTTGTTCGGGTCTTGCGCAATCAGGGCTTTGGTTTCTTCCAGCGCCTTGTCAGCATAGGCCTCCTTGTGAAACGCATAAGCACGGGCATAGCGGGCGGGAATGTCGTTCAGGTATGCCGGATAGGCGCGCAGAGTGTCTTGTGGATCGGCCAGATAGCCATAAAGCTTGGCCTTCACCCGTTGAAACCGCGCCTGCAAATCAGCCGCTGGCGGCGTGTTCCAGGCAGGGTCTTGTTCGTAAGTGTCTTGCAGGGTGGCAAGGCGATCAGACGTCATCGGGTGCGTGCGATAGAACTCTGCATCGGGATTGGCGCTGGCATTGTAGCCATAGCGGAATTCCTGATTTTGCAGCTTCTTGAAGAATTCAATCGATCCGCGCCCGGAAAGGCCCGCTTTTGAAAGGAACTCTGCGCCCGCAGCATCGGCTGATGATTCCTGCGCGCGGCTGAACGCCAGAAACTTGCCCATCGCGGCCTGTTGTCCGGCCATGAACACGCCCATCGCCGCGTCGGGCGATCCGGCAGCAGCAGCAAGCCCGCCCAACAGCAGGCTGAGGACGGTGATGCCGGTGGCAGGCTTCATGCCTTCATCAAAGCGGATGATGTGGCCGCCGGTGATGTGGCCCAGTTCGTGCGCGATCACGCCTTGCAGTTCGTTGACGTTGTCTGCCGCGCCGATCAGGCCCGAATGGATATAGATCGCTTGCCCGCCCGCTACGAAAGCGTTGATCGAGCCGTCGTTAAGCAGGACCAGATCCACCGCGCGCGGATCAAACCCCGCTGCTTTGAAAATCGGTGCGCCCGCATCACGAAACAGGGCCTCTGTCTCGGCATCGCGCAGCACCGATTGCGCGGTGGCGGGCTGAAGGCACAGTGACAACGCGGCAAAGCCGGTTGCCCATTTGGCCAGAAGCCGGTTCAATTTGCTGGGGCGGATGATCACAAGTTCCGATTATCGGGCTTGGGCCTTAACGGCAACTGAAGACGGGGCAGCAGCGGACAGTGCGGTCACTTTCGCCAGAAACGGCAAGACCGCATCAAGCGCGCGGGTATCGCGGGAAAACGGCTTGGCGAACTGCATGATGATCTTTTCATGCGTAACGCCTTCGAGCAGGATCGGGGTGGTTGGCACGCCAGCCTTGGTCAGGCGCGCGGCCAGTGCCTTGGAGTTGCGCGGCTTTACCCGCGTATCGGCATCGCCTGTTACCAACAGCATGGGCGGCGCATTGCCGCGGACAAAGTTGATCGGCTGGGTCAGCGCCGCATCGGGTGCAGAGCCAAAGCTGTTGATCGTGGCGTCTGTATCAAAAGGGAAGAAGTCGAACGGACCGGCCAGCGCCACTGTGCCACGGATTGCCCGATCATCCAGCCCGACCTGCTTCAACCATTGCGGGTCGAGCGTGATCATCGCCACGTTATAGGCCCCGGCAGAGTGGCCCATCAGCGCAATCCGTGCGGGATTACCGCCATGTTTTGCGGCATTGTCATGCACCCAGCGAAGCGCCGCAGCGCCGTCTTCCAGCATGTCCGGAAAGCGCGCCTGGGGGTAAAGCCGGTATCCTGCCAGCACGACGGCATAGCCTTGCGCGCACAGGGTTCGGGCGATGAAGCGGTAGTCTGCCGGATTACCGCTGGCCCAACTGCCGCCGTGAACGAACAGGATGACCGGCAAAGAGCCCTTCGCGCCTTGGGGCACAAACATTTCCAGCTTTTGCGCAGGGTCGGCACCGAACCGCTCGGCGGCCACTTGCCTGATTGCGCCATCGCCGCCATTCAGCAACTTGTCGCCGCCGTTCAGCACCGCAACAGCATTGGTATTTAACGCGTGGCGAAACGCGACCAAGCCGACAGCGCCAAGCAGGACGAGCGTGAGCGCTGTCCAGCCGATCCAACCCATGCGCCACACGCCTTTTGCCACCCGTGCCATGAGGCAGGGCTAGCAGGCGCGAGGCATAGTGAAAAGCAGCCTCTTTGCGCCTATTGCCCGATCAGGTTGCGCGCGGCGCGCTCGAACAGCGCGGCATCGTCCATAACTTCACCGATCATCGCAACTTCGCCATTTTCAAGGCGACGGACGAGAACCAGTGCGAATTCGGCGCCGTCGGCAGGGACAATTTCGGAAACCTTGCGTGGCGGCAGGGCGCGTAGCGATTCAGCCAGCGCTTCAGGGCCGCGTTTGGCCAGGGCGTGGCCCGCTTCCTCACGGCGCATCCGGCGTTCGGTAGTGACCACGCCCTTCAACCCGCCGTGCGCTTCAGCCAGATATTGGCCCAATTCGCCACGGCTAAGCCCGATGCGCTGGGCATGGGTCAGGGCGGCGGCATATTCGGTCAGGCGTGTCTTGTCGTAATCGGCGCCAAACACCAGCTTCACCACCGGAGTCATCGGTGCGCGTTCCTGCATCGTCAGGCCCGCATCTTCCAGAAGTTCGGCAAAATCATCGGGCGCGCTTTGTGCGGCCAAGGCAAAGTCCCACGCCCGGCCAATCGCTGCGTAAAGCGCGCTGCGGGTGCGGTCCTCGCTGGAATTGGCAACGCGTGCCAGATCGCGCGCCGAAGCAAGCCAATCGGCCAGCGCTTCGGGTTCGTCCTGTGGCAGCGCCACAGTTGCGTCCGCTTCGAAGCCATCCAGTGCAAGGACGTGTTCTGATCCAAAGGCGGGTTCGGGGAAGGTAGCCAGATCCAATACCGTCGGACCATCGGCCCATGCGTCATTTGATTCCATCAGCGAACGGCGCGACTGGGACTTTTGTTGTGGTGCATCAAGCACTTGTCCGATTGCCAGCAACAGTTCGTCCGTGGTGGCCTGATCCGCCAGCTCTTTCCAGTTGATCACACCCATGATGTAATCAATCTGCAAACCGTCAGACGAGAACGGCAATAGAATTCCGCGATAGAGAATCGTGCGGCCATGCTGGTTGACGAATTCGGCTTCAAAACCAATCGGGGCCTGATTGGCGATAATCTGCATGTAATGATCGGTGATGCGCGAAAGCAGCGAACGGCCCGGAACCTGGCTCAGCCGTTCAATCGAACTTTCGGTCCCGCATTCTTCGGCAAGTCTGGTGCCCACAAATTTGATCGCAGGATCTTCAATCCCGTCGTCAAAGTGGAGCAGCACCGCGTTTTCGGCAAAGTCTGGATAGACGCCTTCGAGCAGGGTGGTGACCGGCGGAAAAGTACCGTCCCCCAGCAGGCTGGCCCAATAATTATAGGCACGCACTTGCATGCGGCGCTCGTCCAGCCCGATGGGCGGGGGTGGCGGTTCGCTGATCACCTCATCCTCGAAGCCGGCAAGGTCGAGTTCCGTGTCGGTATCGTGCCGGTCAAATCCGCGAAAGCTATCCATCAGGCTCACCAAATCCCTTGTGAGAGACCGGTTTGGCGCAACTTTGTAAAAATGTGCTTAAGTCGCGCCAGAGATGGTGCCGCAGTTATCCGCGAGCGGCGATGGCCCGTGCTTTGTCCAGCAGCAAGTTGGCTTGGGCAAGGTGCAGTAATTCGGCCATTTTTCCGTTAACCCGCAGCGCGCCTTTGCCCGCGTTGGCAGGTTCGGCAAAAGCCGCAACAAGCGCTTGTGCTTCGGCAATATCATCGGCACTTGGCGCAAATACCCGGTTGCAAACCCCAAGTTGCGCAGGGTGGATCAGCGTTTTTCCATCAAATCCCGAATCGCGCGCCTGCACGCATTCGGCTTCCAACAGGGCGGTGTCTTCAATCGCGTTGCAGACCCCATCAAGGATGATCAAGCCATTTGCGCGCGCGGCCAGCACGGCCATGGTCAGCACCGGCACAAACGCAGCACGGCCGGGCAATTGTGCAATGCCGCTATCTTTGGCCAGATCGTTCAGGCCCAGCACAAAACCCTGTAGCCTTGTTGTCGCAGCGCAAGCCGCGATGCGTTCCAGCGCCAGCACCGCGCGCGGGGTTTCGATCATCACCCACAGCGCCACGTCCGGCGCCAAGCCTGCATTATCCATCGCTTGGGATAGTGCGACGATATCGGCCGCGTCATCAACCTTGGGCGCAAGCACAGCCTCAACCGGGGCTTGGCGCAGCGCTGCAAGATCATCGTGCCCCCACGGCGTGGACAGCGCATTGATCCGCGCGATCAAGCGGCGATGGCCAAAGCCGCCCGCTTGCGCCTCTGCCACCAGTGCTGCCCGCGCATCAGCTTTGGCCTCGGGCGCGACGGCGTCTTCCAGATCGAGCGCGACAGCATCACAATCCAGCGTGCGTGCTTTGGCCATGGCGCGCGCATTGCTTGCGGGCATGTAAAGCACGGAGCGTAAGGGGCGGGAATCGATGGTCACGGGCGCTTCTCCGGAACGACAGTAAGGATGCCTTCTTCGCGCGTCGGCATAGGGGCAAAAAAGTGCAAGGCAAGCGTCAGGACAAGCCAGCCGGCGGCGCCATAAAGTGCCGTGGCAAGGCTGGCTGCGTCTGCGACCATGCCCCAAACCCATGCCCCCAGTGCCATCCCGCCAAAGGTAATGGCCTGATAAATAGACAAACACCGCCCCAGAATATCTTCAGGACTGCGCAATTGCATGGCGACGTTCAGGCTGGTCATCGCCGATACCCAACCCATGCCGCCCACAAACGACGCGGCGATGGCGAGCGGCAGGCTTTGCGCACTGGCCAGCAGCACTTGCGCCAATGCCAGGATCAGCGTCGCCGCTGTCACCACCACCTCACTGCCAAACCGCCGTCGCAATTTCGAGACCCACAGCGCCGTCATAATCGAGCCGATGCCGAACGCGCCCAGCATCACGCCATAATCCAGTTCATCGCCCCGAAGGATGTCGCGTGCTATGCTTGGCATCAGCGCTTGCAAGCTGGCGGTGCCAAGGCCGATGGCCAGGCCCCGCAGCAGCACTTTGCGGATGGGTGACGAACGGGCGCAAAAGCGCATGCCCCGGGCAATGGCCGAAAGCATAGGCTCCTTGCGGCGTACCGGAGCCTCTGGCCGCCACATCAGCAGCACCGCAATCATGCCAAGATAGCTGACAGCGTTCAGCCCGAAGGCGAGGCTGGTGCTCCACAGTGAAATCAGGATGCCGCCCAGCGCCGGGCCGACACTGCGCGCCAGATTGAACGATATGGCGTTAAGCGAAATCGCCTGCGGCAAATCACGCGGCGCAACCTGCAAGCGCACCGAAGCTTGCCACGCCGGGCCATTGAGCGCCGTACCGATGCCCACCATCAGCGTGAGCACCAGCAATGACCACGGGCCGATGTTCCCGCTCCATGAAAGCGCAGCCAGCACACCTGATACGACCAGCATTCCGGTTTGCGCGGCCAGCATGACCCGTCGCCGGTCAAAATTATCGGCAATCGCGCCCGCAAATATGCCAAGCAAAAGGATCGGGATCGTTGCCGATGCTTGCACCAACGCAACCATCACGTGCGAGGTCGACAGTTCGGTCATCAGCCATGCCGCGCCGACCGATTGGACCATCGCGCCAATGTTCGAAAACAGGTTGGCCAACCAGATCGCGCGGAAGGCCGGATAATGGAACGGCGCCAGTGCCCCGCCGGATTTGGGATGCGCTTGCAAGGGCACTAGAGATAGCGGACTTTCATGGTCATCCGCACGGGCTTGCCTGCCACAACGTCAAATGCGGTGGCATTGAAGCTGGGCGGGCCCATGCGCAGGGGAGCATCGCGCGAGAAGCCAAAGCCTTCTTTGGGAAGGATAAACTTCATATCCATCTTCTTGTTGCCGTTTTCATCATGCAACAGGACAATGGCATAGCGGCCCGGCGCAACATCGTTGATCACCAGTGATCCGGCATCGCTTGCTTTGATCGTCGCCACGCGCCGTTGTGGATCGCTGTCGCAGCCTTTGGGATAGACAGAAGCCTTTGCGGTCATGCAGACATGGACCAAGCCGGTCTTGTTGCGCAGCCCGGTGATGTCAACCGAGACTGTTGTCGCGCCCGGTGCATTTCCCAGCGTCAGAAGCAGCGGCAGCAGCAAAGTGATACGTTTCATGGGGCGGATAGTCCCTTGTCTGTGCCGCAAAGCCGGTCCCAAAAGCGGAAATAGAGGCCGTAATTGCAGCGATACTGTTCATGATGGCGGTTATGATGGCTTGCCGTTATCAGCCAGCCTCCCAACCTTGAATGAACAAGGGCCTTGGGGAAAATCTCCCAGCCCATATGATTTGTCACGCCCATCACGGTCATCACCAGCAAAACCATGCCCAGCATGCCGGCGTGGATAGGGATCACGAAGACCAGCGCGGGGATCAACAGCGAGACAATGGCCGCTTCGATCGGGTGGAAATTCATCGCCGCCCATGCCGTGGGCGGGCGGCTGGCGTGATGGATTGCGTGAACCTGCCGGAATACCGCAGGGCGGTGCATCCAGCGATGCGTCCAATAAAACCACGCATCGTGGATCACGAGATAGGCCAGCAACGATAAAGGCATCCACCACAGCGGATACGCCAGCGGATCGGTATAAATTCTTGTCCAGCCGCGTTGCTGCCAACCCCACGCGACGATCCCGGCTGGCACGCCATAGATGGCGGCCGTGGCCAAGCTCCACGTGATTTCCGAACGGATCTGTTTGCCAAGCCCGCGATAATGTCCGGGCCGCACTTTATGCGTCAACCATGCAAACAGCCCGCTGGTGGCCAAATAGCGCAAGGCGACGATCATCGTCATCGCAAGGGCAGAAGCAAAGGCGCTGTTCATGGCTCGCGCTATGCCAAGCTTTGCGGCGAAGGGACAGCCCTGCCTTGGGGCATGGGCTGTCCTTTATGCATCAGCTTGCGCGGCGCACCTTGTTGCGGTGCGCACCAACGCCGGGAGCGCCGCCGCCACGCGGGCGGAAGGTGCGGGGCTTGTCACCGGCAGCACCTGCATCACCCAACGGATTGCGGACGGGACCACGATCATTGCCGCGCTCACCATCACGCTGTTCCTGACGCGGGCTGACGTCGCGTGGACGACCATCGCGGCCTTGCGCGCGGCCTCCGTGGCTTTGACCACCACCACCGCCGCCGCCACGTGATTGACCGTTGCCGCCACGGCCACCATTGCCGCGCTGGGCGCGGGCATCATGGCGGGCGTCACGCTCTTCTTCGGCAGGCTTGCGGCTTGGCGCAGGAAGCTTGGCAGCTTCGGCCATGAAGTTTTCAGGCAGGGGCATCGTATCCACCTTCAGGCGGGTCAGACGTTCGATATCCTTGAGGTACGGCTTTTCATCGGGCGCACAAAAGCTCATCGCGATGCCATCGGCGCCCGCGCGCGCTGTCCGCCCAATGCGGTGGACGTACTGTTCAGGCACGTTGGGCAGTTCATAGTTGAACACGTGGGAAACGCCCGAAACGTCGATGCCGCGCGCGGCAATGTCCGTGGCGATCAGAACCGGGCACGAACCCTGACGGAACGCATCAAGCGCGGCAGTGCGCTGCGCCTGGCTCTTGTTGCCGTGAATGGCGCGTGCTTCGATCCCGGCAGACGTCAAATGGCGGACAACGCGGTCAGCGCCGTGCTTGGTGCGGGTAAACACCAGTGCGCGGTCCATTTCCTTGGTTTCCAGCAGGTTGCGGATGCGCAGCGTCAGCAGCGCCTGCTTTTCGGCCTGATTGACGAAGGTCACGTACTGTTCAACGCGTTCCGCCGTGGTCGAGTTGGGAGCAACTTCGACGCGCACCGGATTGATGATGAACTGCTTGCCCAGGTCCTCAATCGCCTTTGGCATCGTGGCCGAGAAGAACAGGCTCTGGCGCGTCTTGGGCAGCAGGTTTGCCACACGCTTCAGCGCATGGATAAAGCCCAGATCCATCATCTGGTCGGCTTCATCCAGCACGAAGATTTCAGTGCGGCCCAGCGTCAGCGCGCGGTTGTCGATCAGGTCGAGCAGGCGGCCGGGCGTTGCGACAAGGATGTCGATGCCGGGCACCAGACGGCGGGCCTGTTTGCTGATCGGCACACCGCCGAATACGCAAGCGACCGAAATCTTGAGGTACTTGGCGTAGCCTTCGATGTTGTCGGCAATCTGTGCGGCCAGTTCGCGCGTTGGCGAAAGGATCAGCATCCGGCACGAAGCGGGCTTGCGCTCAATCGGGTTGGCAGCAAGGCGATGCAGTGATGGCAGCGCGAACGCCGCCGTCTTGCCGGTACCGGTCTGCGCAATGCCGAGAAGATCGCGGCCTTCAAGCAGCGCAGGGATCGCCTGACGCTGGATCGGAGTAGGATCGCTATAGCCTTTGGCTTCAAGCGCACGGAGAATGGGTTCGGCAAGGCCGAGTTCTGCGAAAAATGACATGGAAATGCTTTCATAGGCACGTCAGCCAAAGGCGGACGTGCGGGTTTGGTTCGCTGTGCGCACCAACCTGAATAGGAGACGCGCGGGGTCGATCATGCGACCCGTGCGTGAAAGGGGAAGCGGGCGGGGCAAAAACCATTCATCCGGGGCGGATTTCTGCCATTTCAGCGAAATCTCACGCCAGCACCCGGATTGCAACGGAAGTCCGCCGCTAGTCGTGCTGGGGTGCCTTTAGGCTCGGACCTGCGATAAAGCAAGGATTTTCCGGCGAGAAGGGCGTTGCCAGCCTTGGCACACATCGCCAACGTGCGCGGCAAAGGAGTGCGGCATGCGCGTGATGTTCGGAATTTTGGCTGGTCTGGCGGTACTAACCGGGTCTGCGCAGGCAGCGTCTTCGCCGTTAGCGCCTTCACCGACCGAGGCAAGGATGATTGCCACGGTCGATGCCGAACAGGCGCGCACGCTGAAATTTCTCGAGACGATGGTCAACCAGAACTCGGGCAGCCGAAATCTGGATGGCGTGCGCAAGGTGCGCGATATTGTGATCCCGCAATTCACGGCGCTGGGCTTTACGGCGCGCTGGATTGCGATGGAGCAGACCGAGCGCGCCGGACACCTCGTGCTGACGCACAAGGGCCGCAAAGGCGCCAAAAAGCTCCTGTTGATTGGCCACCTTGATACTGTGTTCGAACCTGATTCGCCGTTCCAGCGCTATGTTCTGGAAGGCGACAAAGCCAAAGGACCGGGCGTTGGCGATGACAAGGGCGGCATTGCGGTGATCGTGGCGTCGCTGCGCGCGATGCAAGCGGCAGGCACCCTGAAAGACGCCAACATCGAAGTGTTTCTGACCGGTGACGAGGAAGAGGCCGGTCATCCGGTTGAGGTGGCGCGCGCCGATCTGGTCGCCTCTGCCAAAGCCGCACACGTCGCGTTGGATTTCGAGGGCCTCAGCCGCGTTGACGGCAAGGACATGGGCTCCATCGCGCGGCGATCATCGCAAAGCTGGACGCTGACGATTGATGCGAAATCCGGCCACTCCAGCGGCGTATGGAGCGCGAACGCTGGCGATGGCGCAATCTATGCCGCCGCGCGCATCATCACCGCCCTGCGTGATGAACTGCCCGAACCCTATCTCACGCTCAACGTCGGCCTGATTGCCGGCGGGGCCGAGGCTGAAGTTGCGGCGGATAACGCCCATGTTTCGGCACAGGGCAAAACCAACATCATCGCCGGAAAAGTGGTTGCGCGGGGCGATTTGCGCACGCTCAGCCCTGAACAGAACGCCGCCGCCATGCGCAAGATGGAAGCAATCGTCGCGCGCAAATTTCCCGGCGTCACATCCGCGCGGATCGAATTCAGCGAAGGCTATCCCCCGATGGCTCCGACCTATGGCAACAAGGCGCTGCTGGCGCGGCTCAATGCAGTCAACACCACGCTGGGGCTTGAACAAATGCAGCCGCTTGATCCGATGAAGCGCGGGGCAGGCGACATCAGCTTTGTTGCGGCCTATATCGATGGGCTTGTAGGCCTCGGCCCTTATTCAACGGGTGACCATGCGCCCGGAGAGACAGTTGACGTGCCAAGCCTTTGGACGCAGGCAAAACGCGCGGCTTTGCTGATGAGCCGCCTCGCCAGTGAAAAGGCACCTGCCGCAAAGTGATCGCCGACCCGCCCAGCCCTTGTACCAAAATCTGCACAATCCATCCGGTGACGCAAATTTGCCGGGGTTGTGCACGCACGCTTGGCGAAATCGCAGCTTGGGGCGGTGCAAGCGCTGCGGAAAAGAACGCAATCCTTGCGCAAGTTGCGCAGCGTCAAAGCGTCAGCAGCACGTCCACATAGCCATAGCGGGCGTTGCCTGTGGCGGGCGCATTGGGCGCATCGCGCAGCACGCCGCGCTTGATCAGCACCGCTGCGCCTGCATCCACTTGCAGCAGGCCCGGCACAATCCAGTGCCGCACGCGCGCCTCGATCTGATGCCCTGCCAACCTGCCCGAAGCGCCACTGGCATCGCGCACGCCCGTTGCGGCAAAGCTATCGCGCTGATTTTGCGCCCATGCGCTGCGCCACGCAACAAAGGCGTCGGTGCGCTTTGAGGGTGCGATCTCCAACCGTGCCGATGGCGACACGATGTTTGCGCGGCTGAACGGTCCGTAAAGCCCGTTCGGCCCGAATTCAAACCGCCGCGCGCCGTAAAGCGTATCGAACCGGCTGAATTTTTCCGCGCTGCCGCCATCGCCGCTGGCGGCATCGAACATGGCGACAATGCGCGGGTGCCAGCCCCCCGCCAGTGTTTTGCCCAGTTCTGCGTGCACAAGCCAGGCGGACACATCAAGGTCGGCAACGTCTGCCACGCTGGTTGATCGCCGTGCTTGGCCGAACTGGTACGCCGCTTCAACATCATGGTCCCAGTGGCCAGCCGATGGTGCACGAAACAGGCGCGCGCCAACCGTGCCAAGGCGGCGGTTACGGGTTAACCGGTCAGGGCTATCGCGCTCGATCAGGCCATAGGCGTAAGGCTGGATCACGCCGCCCAACACTTGGCGCAAAGTGCCCTGCGCGCCAAAGAACATCAGGTCGGTGCTTTCCTGATCCCACACCACGCGGTCTGCGCGCACGCCTGCTGCGTCTTCGGGCAAGCGCACGTGCGGCATCGCCCATATCACGTCGATCTTCTGCCCGCCTTGCGCCGTCCACCCCAGATGCGCGCCGGTAAAAGCATTGGTCGTATTGCGGAAGCGCTGGCGCGAAACCAGCCGCCGCCCGCCAAGGTCAAGCGTAAAGCGCCCCGCCGTCAGCATGCCGTGGCCGCCACCGGCCTTGCTGCCCAGTTCAACCTTGACGTGGGCCTGCACCAGTTCGAGCGCGTTGACTTCCGCCGTCCCCGCAGATGACCGAGCATCCTGCCTCCAAGCCCGCGCATCCCACAATTCCGCGCCGAACCGCACCGGTCCTGCATCGTATTCAGCCTCAATCGTGGTTTTGAGCGAGACCATCGTATCGTTGGTTGGTGCATTGGGACGGAATTGTCCGTCGATGGATTCGACCCGCAGCCGCACCGAAGCGGCAATCGAAAACGGCACATCCCCGGCCAAAGCCGCCGAAGGAATCAGGCCAAGCGCAAGGCTTGCTATGGCAAGGGTTCTGGACATGGGTTTCCTCGTATCGCTTGTCGCCTAGCGCGCACTTGCAGGCTTGGCCATCCGCGACTATCGGATGCCCCAAGTCACTTGGGGAGTAGTCACCGTGCCCGCGCGGTCCCATCCATCGTCTTGATGGCGCGTCAACATACTTGGCTGAGAGGCCATGGCGCAGGCAGACGGAGCAATCCTTCTGGACGAGACCAATGACGGCAGCTTTTCGTCCGGGCCGGACGGAGAGGGCATGCCGTCGTTGTCTCAGCTTCCGTCCGGCCCCGAGAAGATGTCCATGTTCGAAGCTTTTACCACGTCCACCGCTATCGTCGCGCTCGCCGAAATTGGCGACAAGACGCAATTGCTCGCTATCGTGCTTGCCACCCGGTTCAAAAAGCCGGTGCCGATCGTGCTGGGCATCTTGTTCGCCACGCTCGCCAATCATTTCCTTGCCGCGCTGCTGGGCGCAACCGCTGCGGCGTTCCTTGATGGCATGTGGTTCCGTTTCGCCATTGCCACAGGCTTCGTCGCAATGGGCCTGTGGACACTGGTGCCCGACAAATTTGACGATGACGACGCGCCAAAGCCCTCTCGCTTTGGTCCGTTCCTCACCACACTGGTTGCGTTTTTCATCGTCGAAATGGGCGACAAGACGCAAATCGCGACAATCGCATTGGGCGCGCGGTTTAACGATGCCCTGGCAGTCACCGCGGGCACCACGCTTGGCATGATGATCGCCAATGTGCCCGCCGTTTTCCTTGGGCAAGCCCTGATAAAGCGTGTGCCGCTGGATGTGGTGCGGATGATCGCGGCGGCCTTGCTCGTCGCAACCGGGGTGTGGCTGTTCATCCAGACGCTGGGAATTTGGTAAAGGGGGGCATTTGGTAATGGGGGGCATCTGGTAAAGGCGCTTTACGCGTTCGTCATTTGTTCTTATCGTGACGGGCATGAGCGAATCAACCACCGCCGTAATCGAAGCCGCTGTAGAGCGTGAAGCGCGGGCAGTGGCACGGGGTATCTGCCGCCTGTTCGCGCGCAACGATATCTGGTGCCTGCCCGAAATGCCGCTGCGGTCAAACCGCCGCGCCGATCTTATGGGGATCGATGCCAAGGGTCAGGTTGTGATTGTGGAAATCAAGGTTAGCCGCGCCGATCTGCTCGGCGATAGCAAATGGACCGATTATCTCGATCATTGTGACCGGTTCTATTGGGGCCTTGCCCCGCATCTTGATCGTGCGGTGCTCGATACCGAGGACTTCCTGCCGCACGCCTGCGGGGTGATCGTGGCCGATGGTTATGATGCAGAAATCCTGCGGCCTGCGCCGACGATCCCGCTGGCAGCGGCACGGCGCAAGGCCGAGGTTGAGCGTTTGGCTCGCGCATCTTTACGGCGGCAATTGGTGGGGCTGGATCCGCACTGCGCCACGTGGGGCACACAATAGCACCCATCAGGCGCGGCGTTTTATGCCCAACGGCGGTATCAGCGTCAGCAGCGCAGCGCGCGAGGTAACAAACTCATTCCACAGCGCCTGTGCCGCCGGAACAGGCGAGATTCCCCGCGCTGAAACGGCCAGCAAGGCCGTCAATCCCGGCTCCATGAATGATGCCAGATCATCGACACCTTGCTTGGCCAGATCATAACGCCACCCGCCGGTGTCGCGCATGATCGCCGGGAAATTGCGAATATCGGGCTTGCGCATTTCTTGAGGCAGGCCCGCCAATGTGCAAACAACCCCCGCGGCATCATGCAACGCGGCCCATGTCATCGACAAGGCATTGCCTGACGCCTGCCCAAAGCTCGGCTGGCCAGACCCCTGCGTCGGGCCAGGTTGCGTCGAATCACGAGTGCCAGAAGGTGTCGGTTGCATGAGTCGCACTGATACGCGCCCGCCACCTACCAAATCGCTAAAACGCAAACTCGGCTGCTTAAAGCCACAACAAAACCACTAGCAACCACGCCAAGGCGCTGCTAGGTCGCACTCCAGCTTCAGCACCCGTAGCTCAGCTGGATAGAGTACTGCCCTCCGAAGGCAGGGGTCACAGGTTCGAATCCTGTCGGGTGCACCAGCTTTTCAACGTTTTAGGGTTCGTATTAATCGGGCTGCTTGTGCTGCCGATCCGGCCGGATTTTGACGCGGCCGGTGTTCGGCTATTTGGCGGCGCTGCGCTTTGGTTTGGCTGGCTTGTCCGGAGCGAATACCAGCAGGGCGTTGCCTGCCATGTGGCTGTACATGCCATAGCCTGAATTGACGAAGACCTTGCCTTTCCAGACGGCTGCGCCCGGGCCGCTCATGCTGCCGCCTTTGGCGGTGCCGCCATCGATCGACGGGACGGGCAGGGTTGTGTCGGTCTGCCACAAGACCGCGCCGGTGTTGCTGTTATAGGCGCGGAACATGCCATCAAGATGCCCGGCAAACACCACGCCTGGGATCGCCGTAACGGCAGCAGAGATACCGGGGTCACAGAATTTCGCGCCCTTGCATCTGGATGGTGCACGCGCGAACCAACGCACTTTGCCCGTGCCGGCGTTTAGCGCATGAAGACCCGCGCCGCGTTGTTTCCTGTCATAGATGCGCGCGTCATACGTGTCGGCCATGTCGTTCACCGGCACGAATACGGTTGATCCTTCGGCGGCCATGCCAAAGTGAATGCCGCCTTGGGTGCCGCCATGGCCAAGCCGTTTTTCCCATGCGATTTTGCCCGTATCGGGATCAAGGCCCCATGCTTGCCCTGACTTCTGGCCAACCACCAGCATCCGGGTTGCAGGCCCGGTGTTGATCAGCAGCGGGGATGCCGCCACATCGTAATCAGGCCCGTTTTCTGTCGGGCACGATTCGTTGCCGATCATGCAGCCAACATTCCAGGCGTCATTTGCGGTCAATTGCGTGCGCCAAATCCGCTGGCCCGTGCGGGCATCGACCGCGAAAATGGCGTCCGAATTTTCATCAGCCGGGCTGGAGTAATTCTCGCCCGAGCCAAAGAAAACGCGGTTGGTTTGCGCATCATAACTCGGGCTGTTCCAGACAGGCGCGCCCGATGGCCCAAGGATCAATGCGCCTGCTGCGGTTTTGCCCTTCTCCTTGGGTTCACCCGCAGTCCACGCACGCCATACTTCCTCGCCGGTTACCGGATTGACCGCCACGACCGAGCCGCGGAATGTGCAGCAAGCGTATTTTGGATCGCCAGCCTGCACCACTTCCAGCGATGACAAGGGCACATAAAGCAGGCCCCCGCCCAGCGTTGGCGTACCCGTGATCGTGGCGTCGGCGTGATCGCTCATCCGGTGCGCCCACAGCTCTTTGCCGGTCAGCGCATCAAGCGCGTGCACTTTGCCCAGCAGATCGCCAAAATAAAGGCGCTTCGTTTCGGGATCGGCGACGATCGCCGTGCGCACTTCGGCGCTTAACCGCGTGGTCCAGCGCGTGCAGCCCGTATCAGGATCAAAGGCATAGACCGTGCCGTCCTGGCTGCCCACAAACAATGTGCCCCATGCCAGTGTCGGCTGGGAACGCGCGCGATTGGACGCAGGATAGGCAAAGGCCCACTTGAGCTTCAGGCGCGGCACATCGCCTGCAGAAAGCTGCGCAATACCGGCGGGCACAAAGCGGCGATTGTCACGCCCCCAACCAATTGGCGCGGGCGTGTCTGCCGTATCGAAGTTCACCGCAGAGCCGGTGCATACCGGCGGCGGCGCGGGCCGTTTGTAGGAATCATAAGGCGTGCGCGTGATGTATTCGGCAAGCGCGATCTTGTCTTGCCGGGTCAGGCTTTCGCCCTGTGCGCGCATCACGCCATGCGTCAACGCATTCACGATGGAATCAGGCGGTAGCATCGCAAGGAATGCTGGCGATGGCGCTTTGGGCACGCCGCCCATGTGGCACATGGCGCAATTTTGCTCAAAAATGGGTCGGCCCGGTGCGGTTGCCGGATCAATGCGCGGGGTATCGTAAACTTGCAGGTCTTCGGGTGATTTGATCCGCTGCGGCGGGGCCGCGTTCAGCAGCGTTGCAAGCGAGACGGTGCCGAGCGCAACGGCAGGGAGGCACAGCGCCAGCGCGCGTTTGAAGATGGTGTTCATGCAAAGTCCCCCTGGCTCAACCGATTGAACGGTAAAAAGCGATGGTCATATCCTCGGCAAGGCATTCGAGGATTGGCGGCACGAGGCGATCATGGAAATCGATGTGCATGTGCTTTTCGAACGCCGCATCATCACGGAACGTGGCAACGCACTGGAACAGGTCCGGATCGTCATCTGATTGGAAAAGTTCGTAAACCATGGCGTCGGGCTCATGCGCGAACACCAGATTTTTCAGTTCGGTTTGCAGCGCAATCAAGGCGTCCCGCTTTTCGGGCTTTGTGCGCAATTGTGCGATGAAGCTTTTCTTGGCCATGGTCATCACTCTCCGGGTGTCGCCACAAGATCGTGCAACAATTCACGCACATAGTTGCCGTCCATGCAGGCGATCATGCTTTCGATCAGCGGTTTGTTGTGGTCATAGGCCATGTGCGCGGCATCGGCGGCTTCATCGACAAAGCTTTCGTACACGGCGAACATGTTCGGTTCGTCCAGTCGGTAGAATTTGTAGCCAAGCGTTCCGGGCTCATCTTTGGCGAGCGCTTCCATCTGCACGGCAAGCGCCACAAAATCCTGTTCCCGATCAGGTGCAATGCGAAAGCGCGATAGGAATGAGAATGCCATTGATTGTCTCTCCCGCAGGAATGTGTGTGTCAGGCCGTTGTGGCATGTGATTGTTCGTATGCGATCCAGTCGGCTGTGCCTTCGGGGAAGTCTGCGGGCAGGGGATCGGCATAAGCATGATTGCGGTTGCGACGGCCCAGAATGCCGGGGTAAGCTTCAACCGGTACATAATAGAGAAAGCCGAGCACGCGTTCGGCAAACTTCCAGCCAGTGGCGCACTTGCAGTAGCGGTCGGCGTAGCGAATGGCGGCGACCATCATCCGGCCATTGCGCCACAGTTCGGCATGGCCTGATACGCGCCCGCGCGCTTCATCATCGCTGACAAAATCGATTTGAATATCGTGCATTACATGGTGGCCGGGGCCAAGGACGGCAAAACGGCCATCGAATTGCGCCATGATCGCATCGACGCCCGCTGCGTGCATGACGCCATCTTGGGAACGCAGCACCGCATCGTCTGCGAACAGCGCGCGCACGCTGTCCACGCGGCGGTCATCGATATCAAAGCTATAGCGGGCAACGAGTTGGCGGATCTGCGATTCGGCTTCCAACCGCGCAATTCTGGACTCAAGATCAGCCACGTTCTGCATTCTCCCGTCGAAGGCCTCTTCGGGCTCCTGCTGCGGAATGATACTCTGCCGCCTTTCAAAAACAATCATGAATGTATTCCAGGGCCCAGATTTATGGGCAGTCCATTCCCGTAAGCAGGGTGTCGGCGGACTGCCCGAACGGACCTCTAAAAAAACATACATGTCTGCTTGCAAAATGTCTCTTTGGGGTTAAGCTTCGACCCAACCTGCAACGATGGCGGGAAATGAGGAGAGACGGATGTTCAGCAGTTTTCTGCAGCGATCAACAGCTGTATGCGCCTTGGTTGCAGCGGCCATGACAACGCCGGCAATGGCCAATACCGCAGCTGACCAGAGCAGTGCTCAGTCTGCTGAGCGCGTTGGTACTGACCAGCTGGATTCCAACCGGTTAAGCGAAATCGTTGTCACCGCGCTGCGTCGTGATTCAAACCTGCAATCAACGCCGATCGCAGTGTCCGCCGTGGATGCCCAGCTGATCCAGCAGGCCAACCCGCGTGACCTTGGTGATCTGGCGGCATTTGTGCCGAATTTCTCGGCCAATACCATCACCAACTTCAACGCAGCATCCTTCGCCATGCGCGGTGTCGGCCAGACGTCGATCATTGTTTACTTCGAACCGCCTGTTGCGGTTCTGGTGGACGATTTTGTCGTGTCCTCGGTCCAGACGCAATTGCTCGACGTGTTTGATGTCTCGCAAGTCGAAGTGTTGCGCGGGCCGCAAGGCACTCTGTTCGGCAAGAACACCACCGGCGGTGCCGTTACAGTGCGCACAAAGCGTCCGGAACTTGGCACTGTGGGCGTTGACGCACGGGCCGAATATGGCAGCTTTGGCACGAAAAAGTTCCAGACCGCGCTGAACGTGCCCATCGGCGATACTCTTGCGTTCCGTTTCGTCGGCGGCATGGAAAAAACCGATGGCTTTTACAAGAACGGCGCCTGCTATGGCCCTGTCACGGGCTTTGTGCCGAACAAGTTCAATGGTCGCTCGGGCTGCCTCGACGGCGCTTCGGCAGGTGGCAAGGATGTGCTCAACTTCCGTGCCAAGCTGCTGTGGGAGCCAAGCGACCGCATCAGCTTCCTGGCGCAATACGAACATTTGCGTGACAAGTCGCAAACCGTCCCTTCGGTCAATGAAAACGGTCTTTACACCGGCACAGCACCGTTCCTGACCGATTTGTTGAACTCGGTACGTCCCAACCCGAACAGCAGCGATCCGCTTGATAATGCGGCGGTCAGCTATCGCCAGGATGGCCTGATCAAGATGCGCGATGGACAGCGCATCTCGGTTGACGGGATTTACCTCAACGGTGACATCGATTTCGACTTCGGCACGCTGACTTCAGTTACCGGCTGGCGCAAGCAGGAATCGCGCATTCCAAACTCTTACGCCGGCGCTGTGCCGATTGCGGCCGACGGACAGCCGCTTTCGATCTTCGATGCAACGCGCGATGACAACCGCAAGACCTTCCAGCAGGAACTGCGCTTTGCTACCGATCTTGGCGGTAACTTCGATATGGTGCTGGGCGGTTTCTACCAGCGCGAGACCATCGACTTCTGCGTTGCGCAGTTGCTCGGCTTCCTTGATCTGACTTCCGGCCCGCTGCCATTCGGCAACTGGAACGATACGCCTTACATTCTTTGTAATGCGCAAAAGTCGCGTTCGAAGGCAGCCTTTGCCGAAGGCACTTACAAGATCACGCCGGAAATCACGTTTACCGCCGGTGTGCGCTATACTTGGGAGGACAAGGAATGGTACGGACGCCAGCAGGTATTCATTCCTGCGCTGAATGGCGGCTTTGATCCTTCGATCCAGATTGACGATGCGCTTGATGCCAGCGTGTTCAAATATCCTTCCGGTGTCATCCGCGTTGATAACAGCGCGCGTCGTGCAACCTGGCGCGCCAGCCTTGGCTGGCAGGCCACGCCCGAGGTCTTTGCCTACGCCACTTATTCGCGCGGGTTCAAGAGCGGCGGCTTCAATGACCAGATCGGCGGCTTTGCAGCCTTCGGTGCTGACGTTAACGCATTCCGCACAGCGGCACGCGCCACCAATGCGGAAACGGCTGACAGCTATGAAGCTGGCATCAAGACCGAACTGTTTGACCGCCGCCTGCGCTTCAACCTCACCGGCTTCTATGTGAAGTACAAGGATCTGCAAAAGCAGCTCAACGTGCCGATCATTGTAAACGGCCAGTCAAACCAGGTGACAATCTTCGTCAACGCGGCAAGCGCCACGGTGAAGGGGCTTGAAGCCGAAGCAACCGCCCGTCTGTTCGAAGGGTTCACCTTGCGTGGTGTGCTCGGCTATCAGGATGCGGCTTATGACAGCTACACTGCGCCCGGCGCAGGGTATGACCTGTCAACCGCTCCGCTTGACCGCGCGCCAAAGTGGCAGTGGACGGTGGATGGCACGTATGAAGTGCCGGTGAGCAGCGAATTCAAGTTCGTTGCCAATGCATCTGCTGCCTACACCAGCGAGAACCTCAACACGCAGGCAATCGATGATCCACGCGGCAACACGTTCCTTAACGCACGTACGCTGGTGAACGCATCGCTGACCCTCTCGCAAGTGGACAACAAGTACTATGTCCGCTTGATGGGCCGCAATCTGACTGATGAACGCTATCGCATTGCATCGCAGAACGTCGCCGGACTTTGGCTCAACTCCAACTTCGGCGCACCGCGTTACTTCGGCGCTGAAATTGGCGTGAAGTTCCGCGGCCCCTGATCGTAATCGCTCGGGAGGATCAAGAACCAGACACACGGCCGCGCTTCAGGGCGCGGCCGTTCCTGTCAACGGGAGACGGACATGAAGACCGATTTTGACCTTTGGGACATCCACACCGGCGCGCACCATCCGTTCAACGATCGCGCAAACCGCATCGATAACGGCACAGGCCGCGCTGATCCGCAGCGCTATACCAGCCCCGATTTCGCGCGCGAGGAATGGGACAAGGTGTTTGCGCGCAGTTGGCTTCTGGCCGGCTCTGCATCCGACATCCCCGAATCCGGCGATTTCATGAAGTTCGATATCGGGCCGGAAAGCTTCATCATCGTGCGCGATGACGAAAACGTGATCCGCGCCCATTACAACGTCTGCCCCCATCGCGGCAGCCAGTTGGTCAGCGGTGAAACAGGATCGCTGGATCGCTTTTCCTGCCCGTTCCACAGCTGGAAATTCGCGCTTGATGGCCGCAACATTGCGGTCACTGATGCCGAAACATTCCGCCCCGAAGTGCTGTGCCACGGCACTGACCTGACATCGGTGCGCTGCGAAGTGGCCGCCGGACTGGTGTTCATTTCAATGGACCCCGAGATTCAGCCACTGCGCGAATTTCTGGCACCCATCCTGCCCCAGTTGGAACTGTACGAAATCGATCAGATGTACGTGGTGCAGCACCGCCGCTCTGATTGGGGGGCAAACTGGAAGGGCGGGGTCGATGCCTTTGCCGAGATTTACCATCTGCACGCCGTGCACCCGCAAACGCAGTGCCTGATGGATGATCGCACGCAGATCGATCTTTGGCCGGGCGGTCTCAGCCGCCAGTTCGTGCCGTTCGCGCAGCCCAGCCAGCGCTATCCCGATCAGGAAGGCGTCAATCCCGGTATCCAGATGATGCTGCGCGACGCCGGAATTGACCCCGAAACCTATCAAGGCACTGCCCGCGAAACCCGCGCCGCCGTGCAGCAGGCCAAGCGCCACAGGTCAGATGAACTGGGCCTGCGCTACGACCGGTTCAGCGACAGCCAGCTTTCGGACTCGGTCGTTTATTCGATCTTCCCGAATGTGCAGATCGGCTGCCATCCTGAAGCGGTCTTCCTGCACCGCTTCATCCCGCATGCAACCGATCCCAACCAGTTCACTTATGACACCTGCATCCTCTATCGCCATGTCGATGCGCCGGGATATGGCGCGCCCGCCTGGATGGGCTTGGGGCCTGAAGTGGACTTGTCTGGCCGCACTCGTCCCGAGGTGATTCACACCAAGCTTGGCGAACCACCCTGCCTTGGCGAAGTGCTCGATCAGGACAGCGATCTTCTCCCCGTTGTCCAGAAGGGCGCCCACTCGCGCGGCTTCAAGGGGCCATTGTGGAGCGAACAGGAAGGTCGTCTGCGCCACTTCCACGCCGAACTGGACCGACGCATGGCCCGCTAAGGCCAAGGTATTACGCATAAAAAAGGGGGGCGGCACCATCGCGGTGTCGCCCCCCTTTTTTGATGTCCGTCGATCAGAACGGGCGGATCGTCACCCCGTTATCGATCACCAGTTCGGCACCGGTAATGAAGCGCGATTCATCCGATGCCAGGAATACAACCAGCGCCGCCACATCATCTGGATGGCCGGGCGTGCCGTATGGCAAAACGCCTGCCGGTATTTCCTGCACTTGTCCGGGGCGTCCTTCTGCCTGTTGCACCATCGGTGTTTCAATCGCGCCGGGATGCACCGAATTGCAGCGGATCTTGTAGCCCTTCACTTGCGCCATGACGGCAACCGATTTGGTCATCGAACGCACCGCGCCCTTGGCAGCGGAATAGGCAAAGTAGATCGGATAGCCGAGCAGCGCGCCGACCGATGACATGTTGATGATCGATCCGCCGCCGCTTTTGTTCATCAGCGGAATGGCATGCTTCATGCCGAGGAACACGCCATCGGTCATGATCGAATTGACCCAGCGGAACTTCTCCAGCGAAGTGTCTTCGACATCGGCGTTCAGCACCACACCGGCATTGTTGACCAGAACGTGCAAACCGCCGAACTGCTTCTCGATCTCGGCTATCACGCCAATCCATTGCTCTTCGCTCGACACATCAAGCGCCAGCGCAATCGCGCCGCCGCCGATGCTTTGTGCCACGGCCTGTGCACTGGCGAGGTTGACGTCGGTCACGACCACCTTCGCCCCCTCGCGGGCAAGCGCAGCGCTGTCTGCCGCGCCAAGCCCCGATGCCCCGCCTGTCACCAAAGCGACTTTGCCTTCTACGCGGCCCATAACCTTCTCCCGATTATTGTATGTTTAAGCGGCACCATCTTCCGAAAAGTAATCCGGCATGCCCGCAGGCCAGATCACGCCCCATTGCGCCTGCCCGCCATCAATGATCATCAGATCACCGTTCATGAAGCGCGCGGCAGGCGATGCCAGATAAGCAATGGCCTCGGCCACATCCCATGCATTGCCGCGCATTTTCATCGGGTTGGCTTTGTGGAACCGTGCCAGCGCTTCTTCGGGATACATCCGGAAGCCCTCGGTCTCGATCACGCCGGGGCCAATGCAGTTGACGCGGATGTTCAGCGGCGCCCATTCCGTAGCCACTGTTTTCGAAAGGTAAATGACGCCAGCGCGCGCCGCGCAAGTATGCGCCGCCTGCGGCATGCCGCGCTCCACATTGGCAACGATATTGATGATGTGCCCGGCCTTGCCATCGGCCTGCCAGCGTTTGGCAGCCTCCTGCATCATCCACCACGTACCGTTGAGATTGGTGTCGATCACCGCCATCCAGCCCTTGCGGCTGAAATCAATCGCGTCCTGCGGGAACTGGCCACCAGCGTTATTCACCACGGTATCCAGGCCACCGAAATGATCGTGAACGTTGGCAATCAGCGCTTCAACGGCATCAGGATCGCGGATGTTGGTAGATTGGCAAAAAGTCTCGTTGCCTGTGCTCTCGCGGATCAGGGCTGCAGTGCCCTCCAACTTTTCCATGTCACGGCCGCAAATGGCCACGTTTGCGCCAAGCCGTGCGGCAAGATAAGCCGCAGCTTTGCCCATACCGCTGCCTGCGCCGGTGATCAGGATTGTGTGTCCCGCCAAAAGATCATCGCGAAAAACGCTTGTCTGCTGGACCAGCGTCTCATCGTCCAGCCCGCGACGCGGACGGCCCGGATCACCCGGCTCGGGACGAAAAATCTTCGGTTCTTTCATCTTCGGCGCGTCCAAAGGCTCTCCCCTCGCGGTTCGATCATGTGTCTGGTCCCGTCGAACCTGTTATCGGGGAGGTTAGCGCGATGCGACAAAAAAGACAAACAGGTTTGATTTTCATTTTGCACAGAGCCTGCGCATTTTGATTGGTGCCGCACTGCCGACTTCTAGTCATATCCGCGTCGTTACGCGCGGAAATCACTGTCATTTTATGTGTAGTTCAGGCCTGATTCCGGCCTGGAATTGACCGCCTGTTTCCATGAATTTCAAGTGTTGGCTGGCGGGGCAAGCGCGCCGATCTGCCCTTCCAGATGGCGCAGCATCGGTTCAACTTTGGCAGAATCCATGGCGCCGGTTTGAAGGCTGATGGCCATACCTTCAAGGATGGTTTGCGACAGCGTCATCGCCAGTTCGAAGTTTGCCGGAGCAGACGCCCATTCGGGAAAGAGCTGCTCTGCTTGCGCGTTGAACTTTTCCCGGAATTCGTCTTGCAACGGCATCAGGATCGAGGCCAATTCTGCGTCAGTTCGGGCAGCGACGGCCAGTTCGTGAAACGCAATGAACGCAGGCTTTTGCAGTTGCCGCCAATAGGTTTCGACAAGGTCGGTCACTTCATGATCGGGCTTATCTGCGGCGCGGCGGAATGCGCGCAGGCGTTTGTCATGCAATTCTGCAATCGCGGCTTTGATCAGTGCCGTGCCATTTTCAAAATGGTGCATCATCGCGCCGCGTGAAAGACCGGCTTCAGCAGCAACTTTTGGCGTTGTCGTATTGGCATAACCGTGTTTGACCAGACAGCGCACGGTTGCATCAATCAGTCGCGCCCGCGTTTGCGCTGCTTTTGCCGCCTGAAGCTGGGGCCCCTTGTCGCCAACAGGGCGAGGTTGCCGAACGGGCCGCGTAACCCGTGTGCGTGAAAGTGCCATTATTATTCGCCTGATGTCTAACGTGCAGCGCAGGCTGCACGCTTCTTAATTCGCCCATAGCGCGATGGTGCTGGATGGCGCAAGAACCGCAATGCGCAAAGGTTTATTGCTGCTGCGCGACAGGTCTGGATTTGGACAGCAGGGCTGCGACAATAGCGGAAATATCTCTCTAAAAAAGACAGATATGATTGTCTTTTTATTCCGGCGGTGTATCAATTCTCCTTAAACAACAGCGCCAGCGCAAGCACGGTAGACTGAACTCACCCGGATGGGTGAGGGCCATATGGGTAAGGGGATGAATGGTGCACCGGCAATCAATTTACACCATGGGTGCAATGATCAGGGCCTCCGCGAAAGAATTCGGCGATGCCGAAGCGTTGGTGTTCCCCGATCAAAGAATCAGCTATCGCGAACTTGATCGGTCGGCGAGGCGATGGGCACGGGCGCTGATTGCTCTGGGCGTTCAACCGGGCGAACATGTCGGCCTTCTGATGCCAACGTGCGTGGAATTTATCGAAGCATTCTATGGCATTGCCATGGCAGGCGCGGTCGCGGTCCCGATCAATGCGCGCTATCAGGCGCATGAACTGGCCTATGTCGTGCGCGATGCCGATCTGGTGGCCTTGATCACCGCCGGGAAATTGACCGATTCGCTCGACTATTGTGAACGTGTCATCGCCGCCCTCCCATCGTTGAGCGGCCAAGTGGCGGCGCAAAACCTGAATCTTCCAGAAGCGCCCAAGCTCCGCCATATCATCTCGCTCGACGAAGTATGCGACCCGGCCATGATGCCCGCTGGATCCGCGCTTACGCAGGGCGGGTCAGTGCCGCAAAGCGAAGTCGATGCCCGGATTGATGCGGTCGATCCGCAAGATACGGCGATGATCCTCTATACATCCGGCACCACGTCCAGCCCAAAGGGCGCGCTGATTTCGCATCGCGGGCAAGTGGGCAACAGCCGCAATCTGGGCACACGCTATGAATGCACGGCGGCGGACAAGGTCTGGTCGCCACTGCCGATTTTCCACATCGCGGGCATCCTGCCGATGACGATGATCCTTGATCGCGGCGGCTGCTACATGACCGTGCCTCACTTTGAACCGGGCCTTGCGCTCGACATGCTGGGGCGCGAAGGCGCGACGATTGCCTATCCCAGCTTTGTCACCATCATGCAGGACCTCATCAATCACCCGTCGTTTGCGCAAACCGATTTGTCGCGGCTGCGCGTGATGAATTCGAACTTCGCTGTTCAGCCCGCATGGATCAAGGAAGCGGTCAAAGCCGCCATGCCACATACCATCCAGGTGGGTACATATGGCCTGACTGAGGCCGCGGGTACGGTTTCCACCAGCCAGTTAAGCGACAGCTACGAAACCCGCACCGAACGCTGCGGCTATCCGCTGGATGAATGGGAAGTGCGCATCCTTGATGCCGAAACGGGTGCGCCGTGCGGGGCAGGGGAGCGGGGCGAGATCGTGCTGCGCAGCCCCAACATGCTCAAAGGCTATTACAACGCGCCTGAAAAAACCGCCGAAGCTTTGCGCGATGGCTGGTTTCATACAGGCGACGTGGGCTCCATCGACGCTGATGGCAATGTGATGTTCCATGGTCGCACCAAGGATATGCTGAAGGTGGGCGGTGAAAATGTCGCCGCCGCTGAAATCGAAGCCATGCTGCAATCGCATCCGGCGGTGAAACTGGCGCAAGTGGTCGGCCTGCCCGATGCGCGCTATGTCGAAGTGCCCGCAGCCTTTGTTGAACTGGTCGATGGCCAAAGCGCTTCAGAGGCCGAGCTTATTGCCCATTGCAAAGGCAAACTGGCCAGCTTCAAGATCCCGCGTCACATCCGCGTGATCGACGAATGGCCGATGTCGACCTCGAAGATCCAGAAATTCAAACTGCGTGATATGCTGATCGCGGAATTGCAGCCCGACGCCGTGTAACGGCATCGGGCGTCAAGCCTTTATGAAATCACCGCGCCGCTTTCTTTCAGGGCGGCAATCTCGGAATCGCTAAAACCTGCTTCTGCCAGCACCGCGTGATTGTCTGCGCCCAGCACAGGGCCGGGGTCGCCAATGGCGCCGGGCGTGTGTGAAAACGATGTGGGGATGCCGGGGAAGCGCAGGCGTCCGGCCTCTGTCTCGCGTTCTTCCCAAAAGCCAGTCTGCTCAAGGTGCGGATCGCGCAGCAAATCGCTCAGCGATGCAATAGGCGTTGCCGGGATTTCGGCACGGCGGAACAGCGCCATCCATTCCTCGGTCGGGCGCGTTTCCATTTCGCGCTCAACCTGGGCCAGCACCGTGGTGATGTTCTCGGTCCGGCTGCGCAAGGATGCAAACATCGGGTCTTTCGACCAGTCGGGATCGCCCAGTTCGCGGAAGAATGCCTGCCACTGCTTGTCGTTGTAGATCATCACGCCAACATAGCCATCCGCCGTGCGATAGGGCTTGCGCGATGGCGACGTGGCGCGCGGATATTCGGGCGGCCCCAGCGGCGGTTCAAACAGCGATCCGCACAAATGCTCCACGGAAGCGAACGAGACCATAGTTTCGAACATCGGGACTTCGAGTTCCTGACCTTCTCCGCTGCGTTCGCGCGCAAACAGCGCCGCGATCACCGCATAGGCTCCGGTCAGGCCGCTGACCTTGTCGGCAATCACATTGGCAGAATAGGTCGGCTCCCCGCCCGATAGCCTTGCTTGCAGATCAACGATGCCAGATGCGGCCTGCACGATATCATCATAAGCGGGATAATCGCGGTATGGTCCGTTGCGGCCATAACCATAAAGGTTGGCGTAGATAATCCGGGGATTGGCAGCAGACAGCGCGGAATAGTCTAGCCCCAGCCGCGCTATGGCCTGCGCCCGCATGGAATGAATGAACACATCGGCGTTTGCCGCCAACCGCAGCACTGCATCGCGCGCCGTAGGTTGCTTCAGATCAAGCGCAAGGCTGCGTTTGCCGCGATTGACGTTCAGGAACATTGCGCCGCGCGTAGAATCCGGGCCGGGGGGGATGGCGCGGGTGGTATCACCTGCCGGACCTTCAATCTTGATCACATCCGCGCCCAGATCGGCAAAGATCTGCGTCGCATACGGCCCCATCAACACGCTGGTCAAATCAAGGATGCGTAAGCCCGCAAGCGGGCCTTTGCCGCGCCCGCTCATTGTTCGGCCTTCATCGTCATCTCAGGTCCTTGTCCGGGGCGCAGCGCAACAACACTCATTTCAAGGAAATCCAGCAAAGGATCAATCAGGCTTTTGTCCACGGCCCCGGTCAGGCTGGCAATCTGGATGCCTTCCATCAGGATTTGCGAAAGCGCCATCGCCAGCCTTAGCCGCTCCGGTTCCTGCACCCATTCGGGATAGAGCTGGCCTGCCAAAGCCTGAAACTTCTGTGTGAATTCGGCTTGCAGCGGCAGCAGGATTTCAGCCAGCGCAGCATCGGCTCGCGCCGCCATTGCCAGTTCCTGAAAGGCGATGAACCCCGGTTTTTGCAATTGCTGCCAGTAATCGCGCACCATGGAGCGCACGTCGCCGACGTTGGCCTGAGATGCGCGCCGAAACGCTTTCAGTCGTCGGTCGTGCAATTCGACGATTGTTGCCCGGATTAGTGCATCACCACTGATGAAGTGATGCAACATGGCCCCGCGTGAAAGCCCGGCTTCCGCTGCGACCATCGGCGTGACGGTGTTGGCATAGCCGTGCTGTACGATGCAGCGGATCGTTGCATCCACCAACCGCGCGCGGGTTGCCGCGCTTTTCAGCGATTGGCGGCCGGGTTCCGATTTCGCGGCGCCATGCTTTGAAACCGGCTCTGCCAATGGGTTGGACGATTGCGCGGACATTGCCCGCTTTGCCTGTGTCGCCATGCGTTTGTATCCGCTGTCGAGCGGCCTTTCCCCGTGTAGCTTTGCGCAGTTGTTGTCTTGCGCCCATTGCCACGGGCCGCGCTTGTCAGGACATCATGCGGCACCATAAAAAAGCATGCAAGCATGTTTTTTTGTTGCACTCGGGATCATTGCCAATAGAGTGCGGGACGAGGGAGAATGGATGATGCAAGCGGCTGCGCCCCCATAGGGAAAGGCAGCGCGGCATCGGCGCTCGGGCAGATTGCTCCGGCGCTATGCGGTCATTGTGTGCCGCTCAAGATCCCTTTGAATGCGCGTGCGTTGGGAAAGGATTGTTCATGGATCTCGGGCTTCAGGGAAAGAAAGCCATCGTTGTTGGCGGCGCGCGCGGAATCGGCTTTGCCGTTGCCGAAGTCCTCGCCCGCGAAGGTTGCGATATCGCACTCAGCGCGCGCGGGGAAGATTCCGTCAAGGACGCGGTGGCGTCACTTTCCCGCTATGGCACCAAGGTTATCGGCAAGCCGGTGAACGTGCGCAAGGCCGATGAATACAAGGAGTGGCTGGATTGGGCAATTGAAGCGCTTGATGGCGTGGATGTTTTGATCCCGCTCAGCTCTGCCGGCGGCGGCATTGGCAGTGAAAAATACTGGTCCAACGCCTTTGAAACCGATGTGATGGGGCCTGTCCGCGCCGTCGAAGCGGCAATCCCGCACATGACCAAGCAAGGCTCCGGCTCGATCGTTCTTGTCGCCACCACCTCAGCGCTTGAGGCGATGGGGGGCCCGCAAGCTTACAACGCGATGAAGGCTTCGCTGATCACTTATGGCAAGCAACTCGCGCTCGCCCACGGCAAGGATGGCATCCGCGTCAATGTCGTATCGCCCGGTCCCGTCGAATTCGAAGGCGGCAACTGGGACATGATCAAAGGGACGATGGAAAAGTTCTACGCCGCGCAATTGCGCCAGCAGCCGATGGGCCGGTTGGGTAAGCCTGAAGAAATTGCCCGTGCCATTGTGTTCCTTGCCAGTGAGGCGGCCAGCTGGTGCAGTGGTTCGCACCTTGTGGTCGATGGAGCCTATACCAACCGGACGCACTTCTGATGTGGGACACCGCGCGCATGGACGTAAAGCGCGTCGTCGATGTGATCCGCGTGGACCCTTCGACTGTGACGACTGGCACCCCGGTGGAAAAGGCTCCCGAACCGGAACTTGGCACTGCGATCATCCCGGCGGAACGATACTATTCCGAAGAATTCATGAAGCTGGAATGGGAGAGGGTCTGGACCAAGGTCTGGTTACTTGGCGGCCGCGCTGACGATATCTCTGAGCCAGGTGACTATATCTGCACCGATATCGGCAAGGAAAGCGTGCTGATCGTGCGTCAGCACGATGGGGCTTTACGCGCATTTCCAAACGTTTGCTTGCATCGCGGCAACCGTTTGCGGCCTGAAGGGTTGGGCAACGCAACAGAATTCCGCTGCATGTACCATCATTGGACATACGGCCTCGATGGCGTGATTGAGCGTTTGCCAGATCTTTGCACTTTCACACAGGGCGGTCCGCCGGGAATGGCGTTGCCCAGCCTGCCGTGCACCGAATGGAACAGCTTTGTCTGGTTCTCGCTCAACCCCGAAGTCGAACCGTTTGACGACTATATTGCGCCGCTGAAACAGCATCTTGAACCCTACCATCCCGAACGCATGGCGTGGAAGCGTGACGTGACGGTGGAATGGGATTGCAATTGGAAGGCTGCGGTCGATGCCTTCAACGAAAGTTACCACGTGCAGGGCGTCCACCCGCAGCTGAAGTGGTATCTTGATGACGTGAACATCCAGATCGACTGCTATGAACGTCACACCCGCTACATGATCCCGTTTGCCACGATTTCGCCGCGTGTGGCACTTCCTAGCCAAATCCCTCCGGCAATCGATGAGATCATGCGCAATGCGGGCATGGACCCAGCGGAATACGAAGGGCGTATAACCGACATTCGCCGGGATGTGCAGTTGTTCAAGCGAAAGCATGGCCCTGCGCAAGGCAAGGATTATTCAGCGCTTAATGATGACCAACTGACTGATGACTTCCATTATCTCATTTTTCCCAATGCGTCGCTGAACGTCCACGCTGACGATGTCTTGATGTTCCGGATGCGCCCCCACGCCACCGATCCCAACAAGATGCTTTATGATGTCTGGGTGTTCGAACTGGTGCCCGAGGGTGAGGAGTGGCCCGAGCGCGTAAAGCATCGCCGCTTCAAGCATGGCGATCGCAGCATCGGGCAAGTCCTCGATCAGGACGCGTATAACCTGCCGACGGTGCAACTGGGCATGAAGTCTGACAACTTCCCCGGCCTGTGGATCGGTGAACAGGAATTGCGCATCCGCCACTTCCACAAGGTGCTGGACGATTACATCTATGGCCCCGGCGGCAAATCCCCGGACGATATCTGAGAGGAACAGGCATGTTGCAACTGGGCCATGACCAGTTGCTCGGCGCTTACCGGCGCATGAGCACGATCCGCGCGTTCGAAGAACGTCTGCACGATGAAATCAAGACCGGCGAGATCGGTGGCTTCACGCATCTTTATGCAGGGCAGGAAGCTGTGGCCGTCGGCATTTGCGACCAGCTGACAGTTGATGACAAGATCGTTTCCACTCACCGCGGCCACGGGCATTGCATTGCCAAGGGCTGCGATGTGAAAGGCATGATGCTCGAAATCTATGGCAAGGCCGATGGCCTGTGCAAGGGACGGGCAGGATCGATGCACATCGCCGATCTTGAGGTCGGCATGTTGGGGGCCAACGGCATTGTCGGCGGCGGCGCACCGCAGGCGGTGGGCGCTGCGCTGGCGGCCAAGATGGATGGCAAGGGCCGCGTCGGCATTGCCTTTTCCGGCGATGGTGCTTGCAATCAGGGCACCACGTTCGAAGCGATGAACCTTGCTGTCGTGACAAAGGCACCTGCGATCTTCGTGTTCGAAAACAATCATTATTCCGAACATACTGGCGTTGATTATGCTGTCGGCACGGCCAAGGACATCGCCAGCCGCGCCGAGGCTTTCGGCATGAAAGTCTGGCGCGCCAACGGATGCGATTTCTTCGATACCTTTGAACAGTTCCGCGATCTTCTCGCATATGTCCGTGCCGGAAACGGGCCAGCTGCCATCGAACTGGATACCGAACGCTTCTATGGCCACTTCGAAGGCGATCCGCAGCGTTATCGTGGCTCCGGCGAACTCGACCGTATCCGTGAAGAGCGCGATTGCCTCAAGGCATTTCGCAAGGTCGTTACAGACGCGGCACTGCTGACCGACGCCGAAATGGACGCCATCGATGATGAGGTGCGGATCCTGATTGATGAAGCCGTCGCACAGGCGCGGGCCGGGGCCGATCCTGATCCGGCAACCGTCGCCGACGATGTTTACGCCGAATATTACTGAGGATTTGCGACAATGGCTGTGATGAACATTCGCGAAGCAATCCTGCGCACCCTGCACGACGAGATGGAGCGCGATGGCGATATCCTTGTGTTGGGCGAAGATGTGGTGGGCGGCAACGGCACCGCCGGCGGGCCGGAGGCCATCGGCGGCATCTGGGGCACGACCGGCGGCCTGTGGGAAAAGTTCGGCCCCAACCGCGTGATTGATACCCCCATATCGGAAAGCGCGATTATCGGCGCTGCGGCAGGCGCTGCGCTGGCGGGCAAACGTCCGGTGGCCGAACTGATGTTTGCCGATTTCGTGGGCGTCAGCCTGGACCAGTTGTGGAACCAGATGGCCAAGTTCCGCTATATGTTTGGCGGCAAGACCAGATGCCCCGCTGTGGTCCGCATGGTCTATGGCGCGGGCATGCAGACGGCGGCACAGCACAGCCAGTCGGTATATGCCCTGCTCACCGCCATGCCCGGCCTCAAAGTCGTACTGCCCACCACGCCCGCCGATGCAAAGGGCCTCCTGACTGAAGCTTTGCGCGGCGATGACCCCGTGATGTTCTTTGAACACAAGGCGCTTTACGGCGTGAAGGGTGAAGTGCCCGATGGCGATTACCGCATTCCGTTCGGTCAGGCCCGGATGGTGCGCGAAGGCGGCGATGTTACCGTGGTTGCCTGTGGCCGCATGGTCAATTTTGCTGAAAAAGCGGCTGATAAACTCGTCGCTGATGGCATCGGCGTTGATCTGATTGATCTGCGCACCACCAGCCCGTTGGATGAAGACGCGATCCTTGATTCGGTGGAACAGACCGGACGCTTGGTGGTGGTGGATGAAAGCCCGCCGCGTTGCAGCCTTGCCGCCGATATTGCCGCATTGGTCGCCACACGCGCTTTCACCAGCCTCAAGGCACCGCCCGAAATGATCACTGGCCCGCACGCGCCAATCCCGTTCTCGCGCGTGCTGGAACGGGCATGGCTGCCATCGCCGCAGACCATCGAGGGTGCGATCCGTCGTACCCTTGCGTTTCGTTGAGCGGGGGGCAGACCATGGCCAAGCTCAAAGCATTCACCATGCCCAAATGGGGCATCGAGATGGCCGAAGGCACCATCGCGGAATGGATGGTGGCCGAAAACGCCCCCTTCGCACGCGGCACGGTGCTGACGCTGATCGAAACCGACAAGATCACGAACGAAGTAGAGGCCGAAGCTGATGGCTGCTTTGTCCGGATCATCGCCAAGGCGGGCGAGACTTATGCGGTCGGCGCGCTGCTGGCGGTCCTATCCGATGGGGGCGAGGCCACGGCTGCTGAAATCGATGCGCTGATCGCAGGGTTCCGCCCGTCCGAAACCAGCTTCGAACCTGAAGCCGATACGCCCGCACCCGCGGCTCTTGTCGCTGTGCTTGAAGGCATTGCCATCAGCCCGGTGGCTCTGGCAAGCGCGCAAGAACTGGGCGTCGATTTGGCGCAAGTCCGCGGATCAGGCCGCAATGGGCGGATTTCGGTGCAGGATGTCCATCAGGCCGCGCGCGCGCCGCAGCCTCTCTCTCTGGTCGGCGCATTCCCGCTCCTGCCCGAAGGCCCGGTCATGGCAACGCCTGTTGCCCGCCGCCTTGCCGCACTGCACGAACTCGATCTTGCCAAAGTCACCGGCACCGGCCCGCGCGGTCGGGTGCGTAAGGTCGATGTCATGGCAGCTATTGCCAATGCTATGCCGCCGCCACCGCCCGTCGTGGTTGCGCCCCTCATCAACGCCGCGCCAATCGCAAACCCCGCAAGCGGTGCGCCAGACGTTGTGCCAATGTCCTCGATGCGCCGCACCATCGCGCGGCGCCTGACGCAATCGAAGCAGGAAATCCCGCACTTCTATGTGCGGCGCAGAGTCCGCGCAGATCGCCTTCTGGCGCATCGCGCGGCCACCACGGGCGAAAAGCCCAGCGTCAACGATTACCTCATCCGCGCCTGCGGCCTCGCACTGCTTGAAGTGCCTGCGGTGAACATTCAGGTCCACGGCACTGACATCCACCAGTTCCATCAGGCCGATATTGCTGTGGCCGTGGCAACCGATCGCGGACTGGTAACGCCCATCGTGTTCGGCGCTGACGATCTTGGGCTGGCAGAGATTGCCAATGCCATGAAAGGACTGGCGCAAAAAGCCCGCAGCGGAAAATTGCGGCCCGAGGAGTTTGCAGGAGGCAGCTTCTCGCTATCCAACCTTGGCAGTTTTGGCGTGGAACAGTTCGATGCCATCATCAATCCACCCCAAGGCGCGATTTTGGCAGTCGGCACGGCACGGCCCGAACCCATCGACGATGATGGCGCGATCCGCATCGTGCCGGTGCTGCACCTGTCACTCAGTTGCGATCACCGCGCCATCGACGGGGCAGACGCCGGCCGCTTCATGGCCGCGCTTGCCCGGTTAATTGAACAGCCCGCCCTGCTCACCGGCAATTGAAGGGAAGCCCCAGGATGACGCGCTTGCTCCACATCAGCGGCAGCCCCCGCAAAGACCGCTCGCGGTCAGACATGGTGGCGCGGCGCTTTATCGGGCAGTCGGGCGTGACCGACCCCGAAACGCTCGACCTTGAAGCCATCAACCTGCCAGACTTCAACGGAGCAGCCATCGAAGGGCGTTATGCCCTGATCGAAGGGCGCGAG
The DNA here is from genome assembly GCF_002280675.1 of Novosphingobium sp. 32-60-15. GTDB lineage: Bacteria > Pseudomonadota > Alphaproteobacteria > Sphingomonadales > Sphingomonadaceae > Novosphingobium. The sequence goes on from NZ_NCEN01000010.1 coordinate 104,386, forward strand.
GTCAGCCCTGAAATGCACGAGGTCTGGGCGCAGATTGGCAAGACCATCGAGCACTTCTTGTCGTTCGATACGTATGTGTTCAGCGTGCCGATGTGGAATTTCGGTGTGCCGTGGCGGCTGAAACAATACATCGACGTGCTCACCCAGCCCGGCCTCACCTTCTCCGTCAGCGCCGAAGGCGTCACCGGCATGGCGGCAGGGCGTCAGGCCATACTGATCTGTTCAGGGGCCTTGGATATAAGGCCGGGACAAGCTGACAGCGAACTGGATTTCCAGACCGCGTTCATGAAAGCGTGGCTGGGTTTCATCGGCATTACCGACGTTCACGTCGTCCAAGTGCGCCCGACTTATGGCACACCCGAACAGGTCGAAGCCGCGATGGCACAAGCTTATGATGAAGCCGCTGCACTCGCCGAACGATTGGCCCGCGCGCCCCGCGTATACACCAGATTGATGCTCTCGAACGTCACGCATTGCGTGCCATCGTCCAGCAGCACGGCATAACGCGTCACCGCCGTCCCGCGATCTTTACCGCTGCGCGATGGCTCAAGGCTGATAATCTCGCTCGTCACATGGATCGTATCGCCCGCCCGTACCGCACGTTTCAGGCGCAAATGTTCCCAGCCTATCCCGCAGACAAAATCAATGTCGGCATTGATCGTGTGATCAAGCTGACGCCACATCGCCAGCACATGGATGCCACTTGCAACGATCTCGCCGAACACCGATGCTTTGGCCGCTTCAGGATCTGTATGGAACCACTGCGGATCATAGGCTTTGGCAAAAGTCACGATCTCATCCTCGGTCACCGTGTGCGATTCAGAGCGCCGGACCTGGCCAATGACCAGATCTTCAAACTGAAGCCACGGCGTGCTGAGGGGGGACATCTCTGGATGGGCCATCAGATCTTTCCCTCGCGCTTTTCATCAAGCCGCCGGGCCAGACCTTGTTGGACCACGGTGGCCACAAGCGTACCGTCCCTTTTGAACACTGTGCCGGTGCCCAAAACGCGTGCCCCTGATGCCACGGGGCTGTCGATCACATAAAGCAGCCAGTCATCCACGCGGAATGGTGCGTGAAACCAGATAGCGTGATCAAGGCTGGAGGTTTGCAAGTGATCATCGGTCCAGCATAGTCCCAGGGGACGCAGGCCCGTCTGCATGATGTGTGTATCACTGGCATAGGCCAACAGCCGCTGATGCACAGGCAGCGGTGCTTCCACCACGGCGTTTGCGCGCAGCCAGAAATGTCGGCGGGCAGGACGGATATCTGCGTTGCCGATGCAAAACTCTTCCACCGGACGCCAATCAAACTGCTGTCGCCTGCACCAAAATGGCCGGTGTCGCAGCGGCAAATCGGCCAACCTGCGCGTAAGGATGGACGCGAGCGGTTCCAGTTCTTCAGGCCCTGCCACATTCGGCATCGCGTCTTGATGTACGCCGCCTGCTTCCGCCGTTTGGAATGACGCCATAGCATAGGCGATCGGCTGCCCGTCTTGCGTTACCGACACCCGGCGTTGTGCAAAACTGCGGCCATCGGTGTCGCGCTCTATGGCAAAGTGCAAAGGACGATCAATCAATCCCGCGCGCTGATAGAACACGTGGATCGCATGGGCGAACTTATCGTCAGGCACCGTCTGCTGCATCGCTGCGAGTGCTTGTGAAACAATCAGCCCGCCAAAAAGACGCAGCAACCCGCTGGGCAATGGACGCGATTGAAAGCGATCCGGTCCTGTACGGTCAAATTCGTACGCAGCGTGGCGTTCAAGATCGGGGTCGTCGGGGAACGGGTTGGCCGCGCCGATTTCTCCAGCCAGTTTGTTCGGGGGCATTGGCACCACGATCAACCGTGATCCACAAACGGGGCAAGCACAGGCGTTATTCGCGCACCTTGCGGCACCCGGTCAATCCCGATGCGGCGATCCAGCTCCTCATGCCAATGGTAAATCCGCCGTTCCTGATAATTCAGCGACATGCCCTCAAAGCCTGCTCCTTCCAACGATTCCTGAATCTGCGGGGCAAATTGCAGGTCTTCGTACAATATCCGCTCCCAGTTCTTGATGCGGGTTTCCCACAGCGGGTTGGGGTTGGCCGGATCATGATCTGGCGCCACCCAGCTTGATACAACCCGCGTGCGGCGCGGCCCCAGCGGCCAGAATTGCAGGATCGGAATCCCCGTGGGCGCAGGCGGCATCACGAAATTGGGGTAGATATGATAGCTGATGTTGTTGGTCGCGGTGAATTCCGAAACCGTCGGAATTTCGGGCATCCCCTTGGTGCCGGGGTCCACCCAGCCTTCCCTGCGGTTGGGCGTCACCATTCGGCTGTGCCCGTTGGGCCACAGCGTCACGATCATGGCGCGGTGATCCAGAAACCGGTCCACCGTGTTCTCGTGGATCGATTTTAGGTGGTACACCTCAAGGAACGCATCGAGCAGCACCTTAACGTTGCAATCAACTTCATATTCACGGGCATCGACCAGCTTCAGCGTCGCCAGTTGCAGCTCCTCAAGCTCAGCCGCCATCGGGCCGATATGCTTGATCAAAGGCTGGGCATCAGGGTCACCGTTGATGAAGATCAGCGATCCCAGCAACTCGCACCGCACCGATGAAAGCGAATGGCACGCCATATCGAAATCGGGAAAATCGCGCTTGTCACGCACCGCCGTCAGCTTGCCGTCAAGCGTGTAGCTCCACCCGTGATAACCGCAGACGAACCCGCGCGCGCTGCCCGCATCCTCTTTCACCAGCGGCGCACCGCGATGCTTGCAGGTGTTGTAAAACGCCCTGACCTCGCCCGAAAGCGTACGCACAACAATCACCGGACTGCCGGTGCTGCGCGTCAGAAACCATGATCCCGGCTCGGCCACCTGATCGGTATGTCCGGCATAGAGCCAGGCCTTGTTCCACATCTCGCGCTGCTCAAGGCTCAGGAAATCGGCATCGACATAGCGCGCCGCCGGTATGGATGGCAGCGCCGGAAAACCCTCGGGCGGGTCCTTGCGGTCCCGCTCCCACGCCATGCGATCAAGGTCGGCTTGATGACCCCGGCTGGTCGCCTGATCTGGCATGGTACGCTCCTTGGAAAGTGGGTCTTGTACGCACATAATAAAAACATACATGTATGCTTGTAAAGCGCGGATTGGCGATAGGCAAGGATTGGTAAATCTGCGATTTGTGGGGCCATAAAAGCCAAGCCAGATCGGGCGCGGAACCAGGACAAAAAAGCACCATGGATATTTTATCCGGCATTTTCCATCACGGCATCATCGTCGAAAATATAGAATCAGCCATGGCGGACATCACCAGCGCGACGGGCGTCACATGGTCACCCGTCCGCGCATTTGATCCGTTGCGCGTCTGGACGCCGGAACACGGGCGCGGTGAGGCGCATCTGCGCGTTGCCTATTCCCGCGCGGGACCCGTCCGCCTGGAACTGGTCGAAACACAGCAGGGTTCGCCTTACGATGCCTTACGCACAGGCGACATGTCGCACATCGGCGTGTGGGTTGATAGTGTCGGTGATGCGTTGGACGAACTGTGCGCACAAGGCTGGCAGATCCTGCTGGCCGGGGCATCGCCGCGCCATCGCCATGGCTCCATGGCCTATATCCGGCGCGATGATGGCCCGGTTATCGAACTGGTTGGCAAAGAACTGCTGCCCATGCTGGCCGAGTGGTGGGACTGACGCCAGACAACCTTCGATCACCCCCAAAAATTCCGCCGTCCCCACCCCCGACATGCCGGAATTGCGTACATGGCTCTCCCAAAAGGAAGTTGACTCCATGTTGCCGTGCAGCATTATCAATCCCGGACAAACGTCAGGGAACTGAAATAAAACGGCGCTTGTCACCGGGGTAATACAACAAAGCTGAACTGGCTGCGCCATGCGTGGCGGGGGCTGAGGGCGCACATGCCTTTTGCCCGGCGGCGGTGTTTGCCCTGCCGGATTTGACCGTTGGAGTGACGCGTAAGCTCATGTTGCAACGCAGCAGAGCCTCCAGATCGGAGACCAAGGGACGGGTGCGGTGAAGGTGCGGGAAGACCTGCGTTTCAGCATAGGGGGTTGAATTGATGAAGACTAAAACCGGGCTCAAATCACGGGCCATGAGGGCACTGGGTGTAAGCACGATCCTTTCAACGCTCGTGTTACCGCTGGCTGCACACGCCGCCGAACCGCAGGAAGCCACCGCTCCTGCCGCCGAACAGCCCGCCGATCAAAGCGGCGGCCTTGGCGAGATCATCGTGACGGCGACGCGCGATGCCACATCAATCCAGAAGGTGCCGATTTCGATGCAGGCGCTAAGCACCGAAGTGCTCGCGCAGCGCCAGATCAAGGGCCTGACCGATTTTGCCGCATTGCTGCCATCGGTCACATTTGCAGGCATTGGCCCGGGCCGTAACACGCCCTATTTCCGCGGCATCGTGCCAGCCGGTGGCGCGCGTGAATCGGTCGGTTACTATATCGACGATATTCCGATCACCGGCACCGGCCTGCCTGACGTGCAGGTCTATGACATCGCGCGCATCGAAGCGCTGTCAGGTCCGCAAGGCACGCTCTATGGCGCGGGTTCACTGGCCGGTACGATCCGATTCATCTCGAACAAACCCAAGCTTGATACGTTTGAATTCGGCTATGATGCTGAAGTGAACAAGTACGGCAAGGGCGATTTCGGCGGCCAGTACCAGACGTTCATCAACGTGCCCGTTTCCAGCACCTTGGCCGTGCGCGCGATGGGCTTTTACCGCAAAGATGGTGGGTACATCGATAACACGCCCAATAATGGCGTATTCAATGATGGTTCGTCATCCACGCTGACGTTGGGCGACAATAACCCGGACACCAATTTCACGATCAACAACGCTGACTTTGCGCAAGACGATTACAACACGATCGAAGGCTATGGCGGTCGCTTGCAAGTGCTGTGGGAACCCGCTGACGGCTGGGCGATCATGCCGCAAGTTACTGCGCAAAAACAAATCGCCAATGGATATTTCGGTTTTGATCCGCGCGTTGGCGATCTTGAAGTGCATGATTATGATATCACGCAGCAGAACGACCAGTTCTATCAGGCTGCGCTGACCATCAACGGCCACATTGGTGATTGGGATATCGTATCGGCCACTGGTTATTATCAGCGGCAAGTTAAGTTGCGCAACGATTACACTTACTACACCGTCACCTATGACAAATTTGGTGCAGGGTATGAGAACTACCTGCAGTTCTTTGATCAGAACGGCTGCACCGGTGCGGGTGCAACTTTGAAGTGCAACAGCCTGATCAACCCGACCCAGTATTATCGGGGTTTGCGTAACGAAAAGAAATTCACCCAGGAACTGCGCATCTCGACGCCAAAATCGTGGCCGTTTGATGTCACGCTTGGCGGCTTCTACCACCGCCAGAAGAACGAAGTGAATAACGATTACGCGATTCACGGCTTGGACAAGATCGTGGGCTACACGCAATCGGGTGGCGGTGACGATAATCCTGCCGGTTTCGGCATCCCCACCGCGCAAGGCGGCACGATGATTCTGGGCTCGCCCGCGGTGAAGCGTGACGCGTTCTACATGACCGAGAACAACAACAACTGGAGTGATTACGCGGTCTTTGCTGAAGGGCACTCATTGTCGGCTTTGCCGGTGTGGCAGGATCTGCGCGCAATACGGTAACTTCACTTTACGTCCCGACTGGCCAGATGGGCTGTCCGGTGCCGTTCCCCGAAGCGCGATTGCAGTGCCTCAACACAAACCTTGCGGCAGCGGATCAAACCGGGCGGTACAAGGAAAATGGTGAAACCCATAAGGTTGCGCTGAACTGGCAGTTTGATGAATCGAAGATGCTCTATGCCAACTACTCAACCGGCTTCCGTCCCGGCGGCTTCAACCGGCCGTTGCGCATTCGCAACATCGGCGTTGCCACGGTTCCACCGTTCCAATCAGAAACGCTGACCAACTATGAATTGGGCTTCAAGGGCACCTGGAACAACAAGTTCCGCTTTAACGCAGCGGTTTACATGGAAGATTGGGACAACATCCAGTATTCGGTAGTTGTTTCCGGGGCGCAAGGCGCAGGCATGACGGGCAACGCCGGTAAAGCGCGCGTTTATGGCGTAGAATTCGATGCCGACCTCAAACTGGGTGCGTTCACGATCTCGACCAGCGGCGCATACAATGATGCAAAGCTGAAGGGGAATTTCTGCAACTTTGCGTTTGATGCCGCGACTTTGTCGATTTCACAGTTGCCCACTTGCGCCGCTGGCCAAATCGTTCCGGGTTCATCCCCGCCAACCCCGCAAGTCGCCGCAGCAGATGGCACGCGTTTGCCCCGTCAGCCAAAGTTCAAGGGCACAACGTCCATCCGCTATGACACGCAGATGGGTGATGCCGATGCCTATATCCAAGGCGCCGCGCTGTATCAAAGCAATGCAACCCAAGACCTTAACGTGTTCAACAACAACCTTTACGGAAACACGGCAGGCTTCGTCAGCTTCGACTTTTCCGCTGGTATCAAGAAGAACAATTGGACCCTCGATGTCTTCCTGCAAAACGCTTTTGACAAGCGTGGCGAGCTGACGAAGAACACCTTCTGCTCAATCACGTTCTGCTCGGATTCTGCGCGCACTTTCACCATCAAGCCGCAGTTCTTCGGCATCCGCTGGGGGCAGCGCTACTAATCCGCGATCTTACACCTGCGTAAGGCGCCTGGCCCCCACGAGAAATCGTGGGGGCTCTTTTTGTTAAAGAGGAAGGGCCCCGCGCCCGTAAGGGGGGCGGGAGCTTTGCGCAAACGCTTCTCCCCCCTCCCGCTTGCGGGAAGGTCGGGGGTGGGCATCACAGCGTCCGTAAAATCAGGCGGAGGGCGCGTCCGGATAAGCCGCCAGAACCGGCCCCAGCGCATCGACCAATGGCCCAAGCCATGGCTCGTAATTCCGCCAGGGCTCAAGCCCGTCGCGGAAGATCGGTTTGCGCACTTGTTCCGAACTGGCCGTGCGCACGGCGCGGTCATTGTTGTAAAATTCAAGGCAGCCCTGCTCGAACGGCAGGCCGATATAGTCCAGCACACGCCGCACTTGCGCTTCGGTATCGGCCACCATCTCTTCATAAATCACGCGGTGCACAGCGCCGGGGGCATGCATGTCAAACGCTGCCATCAGCCCCACATAATCGCGGTAATAGCGCCCGATCTCGCCCAGATCATAAGTGAAGGTCTGGCCACGCGCGAAGTGCTGCTTCCAGCCGGAAATGCAGCATGACAGCGGATGCCGCCGCGCATCGATGATCTTGGCATTGGGCAGGATCAGCTTGATCAGGCCCACGTGCTGCCAATTGTTGGGCATCTTGTCGATAAACAGGGGCCGGTCGGTCTGCCGATGCACCCGCGTCCGCTCGATATATTCCTCGCCCAATCGCGTGCGGTCATCGGGCGAAAGCGAGGCTATCATTGCGCCAAAATCGGGAAATTCACCCTCGTCCACGCGCGATTGCAGGCGGGCAGCCATCATCATCATCTCGGGCAATTCCATCGTGCCCTCGATCTGGCTGTGGCTCGCCAGAATTTGTTCCACCAGCGTCGATCCCGAACGCGGCAAGCCCACCACGAATACCGGGTCGGGGGCAGGGCAACCGCCCGGTCCCATTTGTGCGATGAAGGTGGCGGTAAACGTCTGCGCCGCAGCGCGCGCTTCGGCGCTGAAGCTATCGGCATCGTGCAGCACCATCGTGCGGCGCAAGGCATTGCCCGCGTCATAATGGCGGAACGATGCGGGATAATCCCGCGCATCCTCGAACGCCTTGCCCAAAGAGAAGTGCAGGTGGAACACATCCTCCTTGCGCTCCTCCGCCTCGCCATCCAGCGATGCCAGTGCGGCTTGCATCGTGGCAATATCACCCGCGTCCAGCTTTACCGTCTTCAGATTGGCAAGGCTCCACCAAGCCTCACCCATCGTCGGTTGATAGTGCACAGCCTGCCGGTAAGCGTTCACTGCCTCGTTCTGTGCGCCCAGCGTTTTAAGGACGTGGCCAAGGTTCTGCCACACTTGCGGCTGTTCGGGCTGTGCGGCCAAAAGCTCTTCGTAAATCCCGCGCGCGCGGTCCTGATGGCCCAGCTTCACCAGCACGGAGGCCAGAATCAGTTTGTGCCCCGGCGCTTCCACCGGCGATTCGATCAGCACTTCGGCATGGGCCAGCGCATCGGGCAGTCGGTTGGTCTGCATCAGCAACCGGATCAGGAAATCGCGCGCCAGATCAAAGCCGGGAGCCGCCAGAACCGCGCGCTCCACCCATTCCAGCGCCGCCGTCATATCCCCGCGCCGCCATGCGATTTCGCCCACCATCCGGCATGCAGGCGGATCATCGGGCAGTCGCACCAGCCGCGCTTTCAGCACCGCGTCGGCCTCGTCCAATTGCCCGTCGTTCACGGCCAAGGCGGCCTTTTGCAATTCGGCATCGTGCGATGAAGCGTAGATGGCCGATAGCTCTGCCCGCCACGCATCGCCCGCATGTCCCAGCTTGCGCAAGCACCGCGCCAGCACGAACCAGCCCGCCGGAATGCCCGGCTGCACTTGCGTCAGCGCCTGCAACGCTGCCACCGCGCGCCCGTTGTCGCCCAGTTCCGCGCTCAATTCGCCCAGTTCCCACAACACTGCGGGCACCCGCGCATTGGCCCGTGCCAGTGCATCCAGCCGCGCCAAGGCTTGCTTGCCTTTGCCTATGCGTCGCAAAGCACGCGCAGCAAGGAACTCTGCGGGTGGATATCCAGGCGCTTGCCGCAGCAGCGCTTCAGCCTTTGTCAGCGCCACATGTGGCTGTCCGTCCAGCAATGCCTCAGCCTCGGCCAATGCCGCTGCAGGCGGCGCGGGTCTGCGGACAGGCGGACGTGTCGTCTGGATCATGCGTCCTGTCTAGGCTGCACCTTCTCACTCGCGTGTACGTCAATCGGCGCAAACCGGGCCAGCACGTCGGCGCGCGCTATAGGCCTGCCATGACAGTTCGCCGCCACCCAACCGGTTACTTGCGCCACGGCAAAGCTGATGCCGTACAGGTTGCGCTGTTGCGGTACGCCGGGGATGGGGCGGGGATAGCCCGCGGCATAGACCACCCCATCTGCGCCAAGGCCGGGAGCCCCGCGCGGCACATCCCAATCCAGCCCCACGCCCAGTACTTGCGGCAAGCACCCCGGCCAGCACGGCGCACCTTCGGCCTCGCGCGCGGCCACGATCAATGCTCTTGCCGCCACTGCCTCATCGGCCAGCGCCGCAAACACATCGGCATGCGCTGCATTGGGCGTGCCAAGGCTGAGGTTGATCAGATCCACCCGCGCTTCAATCGCGCAACGGATTGCGCCCGCCAGCGCCCGCGCACTGGCACGCAAACCCTCGCGGAACACCCGGATCGGCAGGATCAAGGCATCGGGCGCTTGTTCCTGAATGGCTGCTGTCACAGCGGTTCCATGGCCCAGCCGGTCCAGCGCCTCGTCCTCTCCATGCAGCACCGTACCGTCCGCCAGCAATGATAGCCCTGGAAGCAGCCAGTCGGCGGCAATATGCGGATGGGCGGGATGCACCCCGCTGTCGATCACCGCGATGCGCAAGGGGTCAGCCATGTGTGGTCACCTGCGGTGCAATGCTGGCGTGGCCGTGATCCAGCCGGATGACGTGATCGGCCATTTCCGCCAGCGCCGGTTTGTGCGTTATCACGATCAATGTGGCGTCGGGCAAAGCGCGGCGTAGCCCTTGCGCCACCACCATCTCTGTCGCCTCGTCCAGAGCCGCTGTCGGCTCATCCAGGATCAGCACATCGGGCTGGCGCAGCAGCGCACGGGCGATGGCGATGCGGTGTCGCTCTCCGGCAGACAGCGCAAGGCCGCGTTCGCCGGTGCGCGTATCCAAACCTTCGGGCAGGCGCGCAATCAGCGGATCCAGCCCCGCCGCGCTTGCCGCCGCCTCAATGTCTGCGCGCGATGCCGCTTCGCGCGCAAAGGCGATGTTCTGCGCGATCGTTGCGTTGAACAGGAACGGGGCCTGATCTACCAGCAGCACCCGCGCGCGCAAATCAGCCAGCGCCAGTTCGCGCATGTCGATGCCATCAATCGTCACGCGGCCTGTAACCGGATCGTGGAACCGCACCAGCAAATCGGCCAACGTCGATTTTCCTGCGCCCGATGGCCCGAGGATCGCGGTCATTGCTCCTGCGGGGATTGTAAGGTCCACATCCCGCAGCACTGCCTCGCGCCCGTGATCCATCGAAACGCCCTCGAAACGGATTTCGCGTTTCACCCCTGCCAAGGCTTTGGGCGATGCTGCCTCTGTCACTTCAGGGGCGGTATCAAACAATTCGAAAATCCGCGCCAAGGCCACCCGCGCCGTCGCCAGCCCCGCAGTGAGGCCCATCAATGCCTGCACCGGCCCCAGCAACCGCCCGTGATACGTGATAAACGCCACCAGCGCGCCGATGGTCATCGTGCCATCGATGATCTGCTTGCCGCCATAGATCATTACCGCCGCGCTGGATGCGGTAACAATCGTTCCGGGCAGCGCGCCGGTCATGAACGAGACGGTCTGCATTTTCAGCATCGTGGCGATGAAACCGCCGTTGGCTGCGCGGAAACGCCCTGCCTCGTGCGCCTCTGCGCCCAATGTGTTGACCGTGCGCATACCCATGATCGTATCGACCAGCAGGCTGCCGATATCTGCGCCGCTTTCACGCATCTGGCGCGAAAGGTCGGTCATCCGGCGCTGGAAATGCAGGAAGCTGGCGACAGCCAGCGGCACAAGCACCGTGCCCACCAGAAACAGCTTCCAGTCCAGCCACAGCATCATCGCCACACTGCCTGCAAAGAACAGGACATTGCTGACCACCGAAAGCAGCGTATCGCCCACCACGCGCTGCACATCGGACACATCGCTGTTGAGGCGCGACATCAGATCGCCCAGCCGGAACGATCCGTAAAAGCGGGGGGAAAGCCTTTGCAAATGCCGCAGCAACGCCACTCGCATATCAAACAGCATCGCGGCGGAAATGGCGACATAGCGGTATGAAACCAATGCGTTGACCGCAAATCCGCCAACGGTTGCCCCCACCATCAGCGCAGCGATCTTGACCAGCATGTCCCAATCACGCTTGATCAGCGCCTCATCGATCATCAGCTTGGATATCAGCGGCTGCGCAAGGTTAAGGCCGGTAGCGACAAGGCTGGCAAGCAGCACCAGCGCGAGGCGCGGAGCGTAAGGTTTCAGCCAGGGCCACAGCCGCCCATAGGTGCTCCACGGTGCAATTTTGGGGGCAGGTGCCTTATTCACGCTACCAATTCCCGGCGGACCAGATCAAAGCCGTGCAGGGCAAAGCGCGGTTCGGGCATCTTCGCCAAACGGGCGGTGCACCAGTCATATCCGCCACGCGATGCGGCATATTGTGTGCGCCACCATGGTGATGATCCCGCCCCGCCATAAAAAGGCAGCGACAATTGCAAATGGCGGCGCATCGCCGCCAGCAGCATCGACTGGTAATGCGTTATTAGGGCTGCCGGGTCTTCCCCCCGGCCAAGCGCGGTGACAACGGCGCTGGCCAGAATGGCCTCGCGCACGGCCTGCGCGGTGCCATCGCCGCAGATCGGATCGAACGCCAGCGCCGCCGTGCCCAGCGCCAGCCAGCCTTCGCCCGCCAACTGCTCCAGCATACGCGGCGATGTGTCGAACGTGCCGCTGGCAGGCGCTATTGTTTCAATCAGCGGGGCAATCATTGGCGCTTGTGCAGCAAGGATATCGGGCACCCCGCCCACGGCCAGCAGCCACGCGCCGCCCATGCCATCAGGGATCAGGAACAGCCAACCATCATCCACCGATTCAATCCAGCATGTGGCCGGATCTGCGTTGGCGGAAAGGCGCACGCGGGCCGTGGCCGATAGCCTTTCGCCGAATCGCTGGATGCTGGCAGCCGGGAACGGCGCCATTCCGAAAATGGTGGTCAAACCATTGGTATCGCCTGATGTTGGAAAGTTTCCCTGGGGAAACATATCAAGAACATTTGCCAGATCGTGTTCGGAAACGACCACCGCGCCATGCGGCATGGCGACGGCTTCACCCGCCCCCCAGCGCACCACGCGGCGTTCGATCCGAACCTTGTCCGCAAACAGATCCGGTTTGGCAAAGACATCGCGGAGCAGCGCCAAAGCCGGGTCGCTCAACATGATAACCGGAACCGGGCGGCGCGTGCCCGGCTCGTGAACTACACTGATGCCGGCGCGGTTCAGCAGGTGTGCGGCGGTCGCAACCGCCACACCCTGCCCGCGCAACATAATCAGGGGCGCGCGGAAGAGATCGCTGGCCGTCACTGGGTGATGATCATCCCCGCGCCGGTGGTGTCATTGCCCAGATCAATGGTCTTGATATGCGCCAACGTCTGCGCATCATACATCTCGATGTCATAGCTTGCGCCATAGATATACAGCATCTTGCCATCGCCCGACATGCCGAACTGGAAGCGTGTGCGGCAGGGGAATTCAGCCTTGTTCTTCACCAGATTGGTTGAAAGATCAAAGTGCCAGAATTCGCACCGCTTGTTGCCGACCTTCTCTTGCGTAACCACGGTCCAGCCTTCTTTCATGTCGGCCGAAACCTGCAAACCGGCCATGCCGCCGCCCACCGGTGCAGGGCCAATCGGGCGGAAGGCGAAGGTCTTGGTCGCCAGATCGAAGCGGCCCACACCGAAGATTTTGTTGCGGATATAGGGGTCTTGCGCGTTGAACAGCGAGACGTATTCATTCGGGTTGCGCAGCGTTTCCACGCCCCCGCCAAAGCTCACGCCTTCAATACAGGTCGCTTCAGGCTTGGAAAACTCCAGCCGGTCTTTCACTTTCAGATCAGCGGTATCGATAACCAGCACCTTGTCGCGGATGAGGAACATGGTCTTGCCATCGGCGGACATCATGTAATTGCCGCGCCCGCTGCCATTGCGCACATCTTCTTCGGGCACTTCAACCATGCGCACGACCGACTTCTTTTGCAGATCGATCACGCCAAACATCTGCGGGCTGACGGTATAACGGTCCGGCAGCTTCTCGAACTTCTGGATCATCGTGTAAAAGAACTTGCCGGTCGGATCAGGCACGCCGCCGTTAAAGCGATAGCGCGTGGTCGGCGTGTTCAGGCTGAACGAATTGATGACCTTCTTTGATTTCGTGTCGATCACTTCGATCCCGCTGGTGGTGATCGTCGTCACGTAAATCTTCGATTTGTCGTTCGACAAACGCATTGATGTGGGCAGTCCCGATGCCAGCGTCAGCCGGTCCTGCACTGCGCCTGTCGCCTCATCCAGCACCAGCATCTTGTCGGGATACGAACCCATGAACAGCGTCGAAGCCTGCGCGGCGCTTGTTCCGGCAAGGAGGGCAGCGATATAAACACCGAGTTTCTTCATGGAAACGCTCTTCCGGTCAGGGTGATCAGGGCAAATTGACAACAGCGCAAAACATCACGGGAAGATGATGTCGAGGCTCCGCCAGTCCTTGGCCGCCGTGGCGCAATTGCTGGCCCAATCGGGTGAATAGTTCACATGGTCGGGCACCTGGACCGGCCAGAAGCAGGTGACATAGCAATCGTAAATGTCGCGCTCTGCCGGTTGGCACAGGCCCGCCGTGCCGCCACCTGCGTCCACTTCCCAACCGGGCGAGAACGAGATCGAGCAGCCCATCGGGGTGTGCATCGGCTTTTGCTGAAGCGCGATAACGTCTTCTTCGGTCGAGGAGATCGTTTCCTCGATCCGCTTGGCCTTCTTGTTCAGTGGTGTCAGGTGCTTCATGACAAGCCCTTTCGTGCAGCAAAGCGTTCAAGAAATTCGGGGTTGCGGGCAGCGACGGTGCCGTAGATTTTCAGGCACGCATCGGTCCATTCGCGGATCCAGTCGCAGTAATGCAGATTGGCGTGGCCGGTATCGCCATAGCGCACGAAGGCTTCGTGATGGCATCCGCCTGCACACAGTGGCCGCGCCCAGCACGATGCACATTCGTACTTCGAACCAACATGGCCGCGCGTCAGAAAGTCGGTGCGCTTTTCCTTGTCCAGCCCGGTCGTCACATGGCCCAGTACATGGGTATCGGCATCGGTAAAGCGGTGGCAGGGCGAAAGATCGCCGGACGGGCTGACGCCGACAAGGCCGAGGCCAGCGCCACAAGGGTGCGACTTGTTGGTGCCCTGGATCAGTTCGCTGATGGTTTCGGACACGTTCGAAAAGCCGTGCATTTCCCCGCGTAGCGCGAATGCCAGCCACTCGGCGGCCAGTTCGTGAAAGGCGGAAACCACCGTGTCCATGCCATCGCTGTCGAGCGTATAGGTCTGCTCGCCCGAATCCGTCACCGGCGCAAAGCCGACTTCGTGAAAGCCCAGATCATCCTTGAGGTGGCGATAGATGCGGATCACATCGGTCACGCCTTCGGTCAAGGTGACGCGGGCGGTGATCGCGCGTGTCTTGTGTCCGGCAATCAGCTTGCGCAGGCGCGGTTCCATGACTGCATAAGAACCCTTGCCGTTTTTATAGACGCGGCGCTTGTCCTGAAGATCGGGCGGGCCATCCATCGAAACGGTGACGCCCACCGCCTGATCGGACAGGAACTGGATGATCTCGTCTGTCAGCAGCGTGGCGTTTGTCGTCAGGCTGTAGGTCATCCGCTTGCCCCTCGCGGCGGCGGCCTCGTTTGCGTAAAGCACCACATCGCGCAGCAGCTTGAAGTTCATCAGCGTTTCACCGCCAAAGAACGTGATGTGCGGGCTTTCGCGGTCACCCGAACTGCTCAGCAGGAAATCGACCGAGGTTTTGGCGGTTTCCAGCGTCATGTATTTGGGCTTGCCCGCAGGCGTGGCGATTTTGTCAGCGCCAAATTCATAGCAATACGTGCAAGCCAGATTGCACTGGTTTGTGACGTTCAGCACCAGCGCCTGCAGCGGATAATCTTCAGGCGGGGCAGGCGGGGCCAGCGGCGCTTCGCGGATTTCATCCGAGACGATGCCGCGCACGGCGCGCAGTTCGCGGATCAGGTCTTCGGCATCGGCGCGCGAATAATTGGCCTCAACCAGCGCGCTAACCATCTCGCCATAGGCAAGTTGCTTTTCGCCGAGCAGCGCCATGACGCTGGCCGCACCTTCATCCAGCGCAAAGATCGCCCCTGCCGAAGCAAGGTACACGAAACCTTGGCCTTGAGCGTCAAACAGGTGGATGTCACCACGGCGGTATTTGGGGGAAAGGACGGTTGTCACTTGGCCACCTCCGGCTGATCCCAGCGTTTATAGGCAGGCACGGTCACGATCATGAACGACTTGGCGGTTAGCGGCTTGCCCAGCGCGTCCTTTTCAGACTTCGCAGTGGCCACGACCCAGACTTCGCCGTAATTGTTGCGGCCCCATTTGCGTTCCGGATTTGGCCCGTCAATCGCCGGGGTAAACAGCGCGTTATCGCTCAACTTGCCGACATAATTGACGTCGTCATCGTAATAGACCGTCTGGAACTCTTCCATCTTCCACGAAACGTCGACGGGACCAAGCGCCACGTCGTCCACCGTGTAGGGCTTCCCATCAAGGCCATTGTCGTAACCGATGGCATCGAACTGCGAATAGCCCGGCGTGTGCTTTTCGCTGCCGCCAAGGCGGGCAAGCGAGGTATCGGGCACGACCTTGAGGTAATCGACCTTTTTGTAAACGGGCAGGCCAGCGGCCAGCACTGACCCGCCAAGGCCCACATCATGCGCGCCAACTGCGGCGTCTGCTGCCACATCGACCGTTAGAACGGCCTCGGTCGGGCTGGCCGAAACCACTTTGCTGACGACCAAGCCCTTGCCCAGATCAATGTCGGAAGGCTTGAGACCGGCAGGGAATGCATCGCCGACCAGTTTCAGCGTCGCGCCCTTGGCTCCGGCCTTCAACGCATAGGGCCATACGGCGGCGATGGTGGGCTCGGCAGCGGCGCGGGTCAGCTTTACGTCAAAGCCGAACTCCTTGTAATCGCCCCAGAACCAGCGGCCCTGCGCCGATTTGCGATCGGGCGCGAACCACATCGTTTCGCGCGTTTCATGATCTTCTGGCGCATCGGCGCGGCTGCCTTCGGGGCCGCTTGATGATGTGCCACGCCATGAATAGCCGGTATAGACAAGACCCTTGCCCTTGCGGGTCAGGGTCGTGCCATCCTTCAAGGATTTCAGCGTGATGGACGTTGTGTAATCATCGTCTCCGGCAGCAGGTGTGACGATCATTTCGCCGGAATAAAGCCCTTTACCCGGCAGCATGGCATTGACCAGCCATTTGCCGCCCAGCTTGGCCGATTGCACCCGCGCGTCCCATTTTGCCCATTCAGGCGTAATCAGCGGCGCGGTCTTGTTCATGTAGTCCAGCGCAACTTCCACCGGCAGCGGCTTCTTCCCACCGGCCGGGACCGCAGGCAGGGTGGGGTCTTCCACCGCACGGCGGTATTGCGCATCGGCCTGCGAATACATGGCAACGTGCAGATTGGTCAGCAGGCCCCATTCCGCTTTGGAGCGCCGCCATGACAGCGGCTGCGCAAAGGCGTGGCACGATGCGCACGATTGGCGGATGGTTTCGTTGGGAATGTTGGTTTCATTGACCATGCGATGCTCGGTCAAATACATGACCGGCTTGGATTCTTCAGGGGCAAGACCGTGGCTGGCCGAAAGCGCGCGGACAACAGCCTTGGATTCCGCCGGGCTGATCGACAACCCGTTAAGCGCCACCATGCGCTTGATCACTTGTGCCCAACCTTCAGGCGTGGTGCGCACCCATGATATGCGCGAGAGGTTCCCCTTCGCATCTGCAGTATGGCAGGTGCCGCACTTTTCGGTGACGATCGCAGACTTCACCGGGATGCCGGTTTCGGTTTCAACCGGGTTTGATTTGTCACGCGCTGCCTGGGCAAATACCAGCGACGCGGGCAGGGCAGCAAGCCCCGCAAACTGGACCAAACGGCTGCGCATCAAGCGCTTGAGGCGACGGTCGGCGGTATCGCGGGTAACAGTCTCGGCCACGCTCATGGTCGCAATTTCCCCCTGAAGGCTTGGCCAAGCCCCAAACGAGTCGAACTTGGCCGTAGACCCAAGACTGGACAAGTGTCAAAAGTTGGTCAACGCCTTTGTTTGCATGTGCAAAGAAAGCAGCGGTGACGCCCCTTTTGACGAAGAGTGCCCAAAGTTCGGGGGTTACCATCACCCTGATAACTGCATGCGACCATACGCACTTCGCGCAAGGCCGACGCTGTGAAGCCCGGGCAGCCGGTACTTTAACCGATCGCTAACCATTTTCCGCCTAATCGTTAACGGTTCATGGTGAACGTCTAGGGGGCTTCATGGAGTTGCAGCATAAGGGGACTTTCGAGGGCGACCATTTGCCTCTCGCTGTCTCGATTGTCATGCCCTGCCTCAACGAAACGCAGTCGTTGCGCCATTGCATTGCCAACGCCCGCGAAGCCTTGGCACAGATCGAACGAAGCTACGGACTTGCCGGCGAAATCGTGATTGCAGACAACGGTTCTACCGACGGAAGTCAGGCGCTTGCCACCGTGCTGGGCGCACGTGTCGTAAATGTCTCACGCAAAGGCTATGGCGCGGCGCTGATCGGTGGTTTCAATGAAGCGTACGGCCGTTACCTGATCATGGGTGACTGCGATGGCAGTTACGATTTTACCGATGCCGTGCCGATGATCGGACGTCTGCTTGATGGTGCTGACTTGTGCATGGGTTCGCGCTTCAGGGGCGGTATCGCGCGCGGCGCCATGCCGTGGAAAAACCGCTATATCGGCAATCCTGTGCTGACCGGCGTGCTCAACCTGTTTTTCCGCGCAGGCATTGATGATGCCCACTGCGGCCTGCGCGCAATCCGCCGCGAAGCCTATGAAGCTTTGGGGCTTGATAGCGCTGGCATGGAATTTGCCAGTGAAATGGTGATCAAGGCCAGCCTCAAGCAAATGCGGACAGATCAGGTGGCGGCAACGCTTTCGCCAGATCTGCGTGACCGCGCCCCGCATCTTCGCCCATGGCGCGATGGCTGGCGGCACTTGCGCTATTTGTTCATGCTTAGCCCGACCTGGGCTTTTGGTGTGCCTGCAGCACTGCTTTTGGCCAGTGGAGCGCTGGTTCTGGCTATGGCGAGCCTGCATGATTTGGGGGTCACATCGGGCGAAACGCGCTTTGGCGTTAGCTGGACGATCCTTGCGACATTCATGGTAACAACCGGGCACTTTGCGGCCATTATGGCATTGGCCACGCACTTTTATGGTGTGCGCCAAGGCTATCGCCCCATGCGGACCGTGCTGCGCCGGTTGGAAACCGTCCTGACTTTGGAAAACGCCCTGCTGATTGGTGGCGGGTTGATGCTTGCCTCTGTCCTGTCGCTTGGCGCGGTGGGTGTGTGGTGGAGCGCCAATGCCTTTACCGCGCTATCGAACACGCTACCATTGCTGCTGGCGGTGGGTATGGGGGTTATCGGGGTGCAAACAGCGCTGGGCGGGGTCTTGCTGGCCGTCATCGCGGGGCATCAGGCGCAGTTTGGCACGGTCCAGCCCGGTACAGGGCCAGCCAAAGTGCCAACCAACGCCATGCAGAAAGCCGCATAACAATGGAGGCTCGTCGGCTAAACCCGCGCTTGTGGGACACAGACTGGCTTATGCTGCGCGGCCTTGCCAGCACCTTGAAGGAGCAGCTTGGCAGCCACCTTGGCAAAGGGGCGCGGCTGATTGATTTGGGTTGCGGGGATATGCCCTATCGCACTGCTATCGAACAGTTGGGCGTATCCTATCGCGGTGCAGACATTGTTGAAGGTGCAGATTTGCTGATCGGCCCCGATGGCAAGGTTGATCTGCCGGACGGAAGCGCCGATGCGGTGCTTTCCATCCAGGTTCTGGAACATGTCCGCGATCTTGATGCCTATTGCGCCGAGGCACAGCGTTTGTTGGGCCCCGATGGTACGTTGTTTCTGTCAACGCATGGCAACTGGCTTTATCATCCCCATCCTGAAGATCACTGGCGATGGACGCGGACCGGGCTTGAAGCGGCTCTGAATGATCGCGGTTTTACAGTGTGCGAAACGCGGGCACTGGTTGGCCCGCTTGCCACCACCACGATCATCCGGTTGACCGGCTTTGCTTGGGTTATCCGTAAATTACCGGTGCTGGGCGGTATGATTGCCGGTGCATTGGCGGTTGTAATGAATACGCGGGCGTGGCTGGAAGATTGCATCACGCCTGTGAACCTGCGCGATACCAATGCCTGCATTTACTGGGTGCGTGCCCGGAAGGTTGCGGCGTGAAAACCGGGCCCACCATGCGTTATCCGGTTGTGGCGGGCGTTTGCCTGTTGCTGAACAACGTGGTCTTGATAGCCGCCGACGC
The DNA here is from genome assembly GCF_002280675.1 of Novosphingobium sp. 32-60-15. Classification (GTDB taxonomy): domain Bacteria; phylum Pseudomonadota; class Alphaproteobacteria; order Sphingomonadales; family Sphingomonadaceae; genus Novosphingobium. The sequence goes on from NZ_NCEN01000010.1 coordinate 123,761, forward strand.
TGCCGGATTTGCATCAGTCCCTGCCGTGCTCATGTCGTTCGTTGTCGTGATGCTGACAGGCTATGCACTCCACAGTGTGTTTACGTTTCAGGAAACGGTCTCGATCCAACGTCTCGGCCGGTACGCTGTCGGAATGGCGGTGAATATTCCGATGGCCATTATCGTGTTGGGCTTGCTGCATGATTTTCTGGCCCTGCCAATGGTCATTGCATCGCCTGTTGCGTCAGTCATCCTGATGATAATCAATTTTGCGTTGAGCCGTTGGGCAATAAACGGGACCGGAATCCTGCAATCCCCGAACAGGAAAGACTGCTGATGACCACGATGCCTTCGACTATCGATCCGGTCGCGTTACGCTCGATCCTCGCCAGATATCTGCCGATCTACCATCGCCGCAAACCGCACTACCAAGAAGTGATGCTGCAAAGCCTGATGGCGGTGTGGAAAGGCCACCACGCCAGCCTGCTGGATATCGGCGGTGGCACAGGCGTTATTGCCGAAGCGATTGCGCGGTTGATGCCAGTGGCCCGCGTGGAAACGGTCGATATGGTCGACAGGTTTTGCGCCGGTCTGACAGTGCGGGCGCAGGCATATGACGGGAAAAGATTGCCATTTGCCGATGGCAGCTTTGATTCCGCCACCTTGAACAACGTGCTGCATCACGTGCCGCCAGCTCAACGGGTTGAACTGCTGTGCGAGATCCGCCGCACGGTCAGCGGGCCATTGTATATCAAGGATCATCTTCAGACGGGGATGATTGACCGCCTTCGCCTCATCGCGCTGGATGCCATTGGCAATACGCCGTTCGGAGGCATGATTGCCGCAGATTATCTTGGCTGGGACGAGTGGGTTGAAACCACCCAGCAAGCGGGCTGGAAAATCGCTGATCAAGCCGCCCCTGCGCGCTATCGCCGGGGCTTGATGGCGCTTGTTTTCCCGAACCGGCTTGAGATCACCCTGCGGCTTGAACCTGCCTGACGGATGCGGGTGCTGAATGTCTCGCATTTTTTCGAAGCCCATGGCGGGGGCATCGAACGGGTAGCAGGCCACATTTGCAGGCAATTTGCGGCGCAGAACCATGACGTTGTCTGGGCGGCCAGCGCAGCAGATGCGCTGCCGGACGGGCCGGAAATCACCACCATCCCGCTAAGTTGCATCAACCCCACCGAACGCCTGACCGGGTTGCCCATGCCGCTGCCGGGGCCACGCGGCATCATCGCGCTATGGCACGCGGTGCGCCAGACTGATGCGGTGATTGTCCATGACGCGCTGTATATCACATCAATCATCGCGGTGCTGGCGGCACGCCTTCAAAAGCGCCCTGTCGTTTTGATCCAGCACATCGCAAGCCTCAAATTCTCGTCCGCTTTCATGCGCGGGATAATGCGCCTTACCAATTTTCTGGTCACCGGTCCGATGTTGCGATGGGCAGACCAGGTCGTGTTCATCAGCGCATCGGTGCGGGACGCTTTTGACAAGGTTCCGTTCCGCAAGCCACCTTTGCTTATCTTCAACGGGGTGGACGCATCGGTTTTTCACGATCACCGCCAGCCAGACGAGAGCGCGGCCACCAGAACCCGGCATGGTTTGCCAGTCAGCGGCCCGCTGTTTTTCTTTGCGGGCCGGTTTGTCGAGAAAAAGGGTGTGGCCGTGTTGCGCGCCTTGGCCTTGGCGCGGGGCGATGCGACTTTTGTTCTGGCCGGAGCAGGCCCGATAGACCCCGGCAAATGGGGGTTGCCCAACGTGAGAGCGGTTGGCGGCCTGCAACCGGCAGAGATCGCGGCTTTGATGCGGACGGCTGACGCGCTGCTGTTACCCAGCATGGGCGAGGGCTATCCGTTGGTGGTGCAAGAAGCGCTGGCCTGCGGTTTGCCGGTCATTTGCGGCATGGACAGTGCTTTGGCTGATCCTGACGCGGCAAAGTTCATTGTCGGCATCGAGGTTGATCATGCCGACGTTGATGGCACCGCGACACGGGTCGGGATGGCCATGAACTTGCTGGCAACGCAGGAAGACCACCGCGCTGAAATGGCGCGCTATGCGCTTGATACATACAGTTGGGATGCCATGGCGCGCCGCTTGGTCGAAGCCATTAAGGCTTGAATTCCACAATCCGGCAGCCGGCTTTACCAAAGTGTGCGGTGATCCGGGCATTGGCAGCATCTGCCGTTGGCGAGCTTGTGCGGTAAAAATCGGCAAGCGGCTGTAGCGTTGTGTTGCCAACGAATGTGACTGTCGGGCCGCCAGCACAAATGTCTTGTACGGCTTTTGCGGTCAGCGCTTCGCGCAGCAGACGAATGGGGCGGCGGTTCAGCGACGGCGGATTGTAGACCAGATCATAGGCGTCACGCGCGTCACCGGCGCCGATTACCGCATAATCTGCATCGATCTTGTCAATCCGCTGCGAGGCCTGCGCTGGCGCGGCGTAAAAGGCATAGGCCATCCAGCCTTGCACCGGGATCATGATAAAGGCGCCCGCAATTGTCGTGCGCACCAGGAAGCTGCGCCACTGGCCAAAGACTTCAGTTTGGGCAAGCGCACGCCAGCCGAAAACGGCCAGCAAAATGGCATTGCCGATAAGCCCGTGGACATAACGATAGCCGAACCCGTGGCCCTGATACGGCAGGAGCACGGCCATTGCGAAGACGGTAAGAATGATGCCGCCTACCAGACCACCGGCAAGGGCATTGCCCCGCGTGACCCTTGCGCCAATCAGCATGAGCGGCAGCAGCAGCAGATGTTGCCATGCAATAAGCCGCAGGAAATTCAACAACATGTAAGCAAGGCCACCGGAATCGCGGTGTTTGAGAACCTCGATGGTGCGCGTCATGAAATCCACACCTGCCGGGCGCAGCGCTGAAGGATCGGCCTGTACCAAGCCCCACGCAAAACTGGGCCACCACAGCCAGAATGCGCCGATCACGGCATAGCCGATGAAATAGAGCGCCGCCCGCCGCCATGCGCGATCCCGGACGAGAGTGATCAGAACAGGGGCCGCGAACAACGGGTGCATGATCGGCTGATGCAGGCCAACCGCAATGAAGCCGACAAGTAGCGCGGCAAGATCCCATTTCCATGATCCGCGCAAGAACAGCCATAACCATGACAAGTTCAACGCAAGATGGGCGGGCATGGCGTAACTGGTCATGCCGGTGACCAGAATTTGCGCTGAACCGGCGTAAAGGATCAGGGCGAGCGTTGCGGCCTCTTTATCTTGCGGCCAGATGCGGCGGACACAGCCCCATAACGCTATCGCTCCCAGCGCGGTCATCAGCGGACCTGTTATTGCGCCAAAGGCTGCGCGAAGTCCGGCATTGAGCGGCAGATAGGACGATATCCAGGCACCGCGCGAGTCTGCCGGATACATGAAGCTGACGTTGAGCACTTCGGCATGATCGCGCCACAGGGCGGGCAATTGCGCGACCAGATGGCCGCTGGCAAAGACCACAGCATCGAAGCTGGCCATCTGTTCGTCCCGGCTGCGGTCATAGCCGCTCAGCACCAGATAATGCCCGATAAAAGTAAGCAGAAGCAGCAAGCCTGTGCAGGCAAAAACGGCTTTTGCACTGAGGGTGGGCAGACCTGCGCGCGCGGGCAAACGCCAGCCGCACAAAAGCAGGATTGCAGTGCCCAGCAAGAGCAGCCAGCGATCCTGACGGTGCAAGTAGAACGTGGTGATGTTGGCCGCTTGCGAGAACGCCAGCGAAAGCACGAAAGCCACCAGCGTGGCGATGGCAAACAAGCGCAAAGGCGCGCTGAAACTTTCCCCCGCAGCGCTGGTCATCTCACCGCCAATGTTTGCAGTTGTGCCCGAACTTTGCGCCATGGTCCGGCAATGCCAAAAGATGGTTACCAGACGATTAAGCGGCGGTTTAACAGGGGCGCGTGCCGCGTTTACATATAGGAATCAGCGGCGGGGACATCTTGCAGTGTATCTGTCTGTTCCCACGGGAATTTGGCCCCCCACGGCGGTACGCCATAGCCGATCCACAGTGCGATGGCTGCGGCCAGCATGGCCACCACCACGGCCTTGATCCACGAACCAAGCGCTGGCTGTGCCACCCGCGTTGCAAAGGCCCTGCGTCCGCTGATCATGGGCGTGACCAGATCATTTTTGCGCACGATGCGATAGAACACGATTGCGGCAATATGCAGGACGACAAGGGCGGCCAACAGGTTGAACACGATGCCGTGCGCCTCGCTTGCCGCGGTGGCTGTGTCCCATGATACGAGGTGGTTGAGCGGCCCGGAATCAACCGCATCGGTATCTTGCGCGAAAAGCCCGAGGCTGACTTGCAACGCAAGCAGTCCCAAAAGCGCAACGACGCTGAGCGCGCCCAAGGGATTGTGGCCGACAACCGGATTGTCTTCCGGTGCCTTGAGATAGCGCGAAATGGCTTTTGGGCCTGCCACAAAGCGGCTGAAGCGCGCTGTTGTACTGCCCACAATGCCCCACATCAGCCGGAATACCACCAACCCCGCCATGGTCAGGCCCAGCGTGAAGTGCAGGTCCATTTGCCGTGTCTCGGCCGTCCACCACAGGGCCGGAAGCAGGGCAACAAAGCTCCAGTGCACCAGACGCACCGGAATGTCCCAAACCACAACTTTCACGTGCTGGACCTGATCAGTCATGTGGCGGGGTTTCAATCTTTGGGTTTGCGGAAGCTGTCATGACAGCCTTTGCATGAACCCCCGACCGCACCGGCGGCGGCTTTGATTTTCGCCATATCGCCCGAAGCGGCGGCGGCCTGCAAACCGGCAGTTGCGGTGACGAGGCGGTCAGTTGCCGCCTTGAATTCGGCAGGCTTTTCCCAGATTGCTGGCAGGGCTTCTGTTTTTACGCCAGCGCCGGGACCGGTTCCTTTGGGGAAGTGGCCGCCCACCTTCTGCGCGGATTGCGCAAGGACCGCAGAGTTCGCCCTGATTTTGGCAAGGCTGGCCGCAGGTTTTTTGAACTCGTCAAATATGCCCTTCATCGCCTTGCCCATGGCTTCGAAGTTTTGGTGGCGCTGTTTGAAAGCAGGGTTCGGGTTGGCGGCAACTGCGCTTATCGCAGGCAAAACCATCAGCGAGGCGGCGATTACATAAAGCTTTTTCATTATTCAAAACTCCAGACGAGCTTATCGAATACCACTGCATACCTGCCGAATATTCGATATTCGGCAATTCGCCATATGCTTACCTCGACTATGGCGAAATCATCCCGATTGGCAAGCCTGCAGCGCCGCCCTTTTGGTTCGGCCCTGATCCTAAAGCAGCAGTAGCGCAAAGGCGAGCGAGGCAGCAAAGCTGACCACCGTTGCGACGATCACCGGCAAGACCGATTTCATGCCGGTTTCCATCAGCAGATCAAGGCGGCTGCGCATGGCCGTGGCGATCACCGCGACAAGCAACAGCCCCTTTGACGCGCTGAGCGCCGTATCGCGCAGCGGGGTGGGCACTGCGACGAGCGAGTTGAGCAGGACAACGGCGAAGAACGCGGTGATGAACCACGGCAAGGCAAGGCGTTTCCACGCAGGGCGGTTGGCGGCGTCTTCGGCATTGCCGATGGCAAGGCCGGTGATGATGACGATGGGGGCGAGCAGAGCCACGCGGGACAACTTTACAATCGTGGCATAGCTTCCGGCAGGCTCGGAAAAGGCATAGCCCCCGCCGATGGCCTGCGCCACATCGTGGATCGATGCGCCGATCAGAAAGCCCGCCTGGCTGTCAGTCAGCCCAAGGTCTTCAGCCAGAATCGGATAGACCGACATCGCAAGCGCGCTGGCCATCGATACCACGACCAGCGTGATCGCGAACTGTGATTGGTTGAGCCGCTCCTTGCCGATGATTCCATAAAGCGCCATTGCCGCGCTGGCCCCGCAAATTGCGGTGGCCCCGCCCGCCAATATGCCGACATATCCGGACTGTCCGGCAAGGCGAGCCGCGATAATGCCCGCAAAGAACGTCACGCCCATAACCACCAGCAGCGCGCCGAACGGCGCAGCCCCCAATGATCCGATCTGGCCGAAGGTCACCTGCATGCCCAGCAGCACAACGCCAAACCTCAAACAAGTGCGCGAGGCGAAGTCCAGCCCTTTGTGGCTGTAGGGATCACGCGCGACGAAGCTGAGCGACAGGCCGATCAACAGGCCGAGCAGGATGATGGGGAAGTGGTAATGTTCCGATAGCCACGCCGCCGCCGCAGCCGCGATCGCGCAAATCGCAAGGCCGTGGAACACCGTATCGCGGGGTTCCGGTTCAGCGGCTTTGTGTTCGGCAAGATGGATCTCGCCAAACAAGTCTGCCGCCGATGGCAGGCTTGCCCAATCGATCTCCTGCCTGCCGTCACCTTGGCCCGCCACCATTCTCTCCTATTTTCTGTCCTACGGTGTCATATGCCTCTTTCATTACGCGCGAGGTTGGGTAATGTGCAAGCAGGAAGCGCAGGCGACGCTTTGCAAGACCGGAGAGAATGCATGAATGCTGGCGGCGGGCAGAAGATCGCGCGGGGCACCGCGATAGCATTGGTGACGCTGCTGTTTCTTGGCAATGCGCTCAATTATGTCGACCGGCAGGTGCTGGCGCTGTTGAAGCCCACGCTTGAGGCCGAATTCGGCTGGAGCGATGCGGATTACGCGCATCTTGGCTCCTCGTTCCAGATTGCCGCTGCGGGCACCTTGCTGTTCGTCGGCTGGTTTGTTGACCGGCTGGGCGTGCGCGTTGCTTATGCCATTGCGGTCACGGTGTGGAGCGCGGCGGGCATGGCCCATGCGCTGGCGCAAACGGTGCAGCAATTCGTGGCCGCGCGGATCGTGCTGGCGGCGGGGGAATCGGTCAGCACGCCAGCAGGCCTTAAAGCCGCGGCGATGTATCTGCCGGTAAAAGAACGCAATTTCGCCATCGGCTTGATCAATACCGCGCCCAATATCGGCGCAATCCTCACCCCCCTGCTGATCCCGCCTTTTGCGCTGGCTTTCGGCTGGCAAGCGGCCTTCTGGGTGACAGGTGCGCTCGGCTTTATCTGGTTGGCAGGCTGGTGGTTTGGCACCCGCAACCTCAAGCCGCTGGGCGATATGCCTGAACGCGCGCGCGTGCCGTGGGGCGTGTTGCTGTCCGATCGCAAGACGTGGACGGTGATCGGCGCAAAGTTCTGCATTGATGCGGTGTGGTGGTTCGTGCTGTTCTGGATGCCCGATTTCTTCAACCGCCAGTTCGGCATGTCGCAAGGCGCGCTCGGCTGGCCCATCGCCATCATCTTTACGCTGGCGGCCATGGGCGCGCTGACATCGGGCGGGCTTTATCCGATCCTGCTGTCACGCGGGCGCACCGTGAACGCCGCGCGCAAAACATCGATGCTGTTCTATGCGCTGGTCGTGCTGGCGATGCCGCTGGCCTTATTCACCGCAAACCCTTGGGCAGCCGCCGTGCTGATCGGCCTCGGCCTCTTTGCGCATCAGGGCTTTTCCACCAACGTCTTCGGCATGACCGCAGACATCATCCCCGCCACCCGCGTCGCCAGCGTGATCGCGCTGGGCGCGGTTGCGGGCAACCTTTCGGGCACGGGAATCATCGAATTCGCAGGCTGGTCGCTGACGAACGGGATGGGCTATGGGCCGTTGTTCGCGATTTGCGGCAGTGCCTATCTGGTGGCGCTGGCGTTCATCCAGGTGATGATGCCCAAGCTGGAACTGGCGGCGGCGGAATAAGCAAAAGCCCTCGCCCCTTCAGGGGAGAGGGTTGGGAGAGGGGGCGTGTGCCGCGCACGCCTCTCTTGCAGCAGCGGACTCAAGGTGCCCTTGTTTCGCGCAGAGACCGCCAAGAGCGCAGAGATGTGGAGAATGTACAAAGCCTCCCATCGATCCGCGATCCCCTGTGCCTCCCCACGCTATGTCTCTGCGGTCTTTGCGCGAACCCTTTCTCTCGCCGCACGCAGCAAAGAAAAGCCTAACCCCGGGTCAAGCCCGGGGCGACGATGAATGTGACGGCAGCTTTTGGGGGTTCGTGCACTTGGCACTGTTACTCCCCTCTCCCTTCGTCACCCTGAACTTGTTTCAGGGTCCATCCATCCGCTCGAACGGCGGCTTGCGTTGAGAAATGGATCCTGAAACAAGTTCAGGATGACGGCGGTTTTTGGGCCTTGGGCGGTTTGTGTTGATTGGCCGAAAGTGGGTGGAAAGTGGACATTGCGCTCAAGCCTCCGACATGAAAGAAAGTGGCGTGGCCTACTATATACGCGCCCTACCGATCCTGCTTATGCTCGCG
>NZ_NCEN01000011.1 GCF_002280675.1 Novosphingobium sp. 32-60-15
TCTTGCGAACGTGAAGATGAGCATGAACCCGTTTGACGAGATCGCGGTTGAGGAAGCCATTCGCCTGAAGGAAAAGGGCGTTGTGACCGAGATTGTGGCCATATCGGTTGGCCCGCAAAAGGCGCAGGAAACGCTGCGCACGGCGCTGGCGATGGGCGCTGACCGTGCGATTCTGGTGCTGTGTGATGACGAGGTTGAGCCGCTGGCGGTCGCCAAGATCATCAAGGGCATTGCCGATGAAGAGGCCCCCGGCCTGATCATCACCGGCAAGCAGGCGATTGACGATGACAGCAACCAGGTCGGCCAGATGGTCGCCGCGCTGCTGGGCCGTCCGCAAGGCACGTTCGCCAACGAAGTCACGGTTGAAGGCGATTCGGTTGTCGTGAAGCGCGAAATCGACGGCGGTCTGCAGACGGTGAAGCTGGCGCTGCCCGCTGTGGTCACCACTGACTTGCGCCTTAACGAGCCGCGCTATGCCAGTCTGCCCAACATCATGAAGGCCAAGTCCAAGCCCTTGGCCAACAAGACGCCCGCTGATTACGGCGTCGACACCGCCGCGCGCCTCAAGACGCTCAAGGTTGTCGAACCCGCCGTGCGCAGCGCAGGCATCAAGGTGCCCGATGTCGATACGCTGGTCGCCAAGCTCAAGGAAATGGGAGTAGCCTGATGTCCAAGGTTCAAGACGCAACGCTGGCAGCAATCACTGCTGCATCGCAGCTTGGCGAAGTGACCGCGCTGGTCGCGGGTGCAGGCTGTGACGGCGCGGCCCAAGCCGCCGCGCAAATCGCAGGCGTTGCCAAAGTGCTCAAGGCCGATGACGCAGCCTATGCCAATGCACTGGCAGAAAACCTTGCGCCGCTGATCGCGGGCCTGATGGCGGATTACGACGGCTTCGTCGCGCCTGCCACCACCACCGGCAAGAACGTCGCCCCGCGCGTTGCCGCGCTGCTCGATGTGATGCAGGTGTCCGACATCCTCTCGGTCGAAGGCCCCAAGACCTTTACCCGCCCGATCTATGCGGGCAACGCCATCGCCACGGTGGAAAGCACAGACGCCAAGCTGGTGATCACCGTGCGCGGCACCGCCTTTGCCAAGGCTGACGCGACCGGCGGCAGCGCCAGCATCGAAGCGGTCAGCGCAGGCGCCGACAGCGGCCTGTCCACTTTCGTCAGCGCCGAAATTGCCAAGAGCGAACGCCCCGAACTGACCAGCGCCAAGATCATCGTATCGGGTGGCCGCGCGTTGAAGGACGCCGCGACCTTCGAGGCGATCATCACGCCGCTGGCCGACAAGCTTGGCGCAGGCATCGGCGCAAGCCGTGCTGCGGTTGACGCAGGCTATGTGCCCAACGATTATCAGGTCGGCCAGACCGGCAAGATCGTGGCGCCCGAAGTCTACATCGCGGTCGGCATCTCGGGCGCGATCCAGCACCTTGCAGGCATGAAGGACAGCAAGGGCCTTTTTGTTTCAGGCAGCCAAATGCCAAGACGGTTGCATCCCATGCAACTGTAACTCCGTCCTTCGCACTTGCGGGGCAACCCTGAAAACCCCAAAAGGAACTTGCCTTTCAGGCATCCTCTCCCAAACTTTTCAAAGGTCGATCTTCGGGTCGGCCTTTTTTTTATGCAACTGACACGGCATCAGACCACAACCGCACTTGCCTGACCCAGCGCACGATATTCATCGCGCAACAGCCGCTTGAACAGCTTGCCCGTTGGCTCACGCGGCAATTGGCTACGAAAATCAATCTGGCGCGGCAGTTTCATCCGCGAAAGTTGCGGCGCCAGCCATGCAATCAATTCCGTTGCCAGTGCTGGCCCTGCCTCGGCCATGTCGCGCGGTTGCACCACTGCCACCACGCGCTCCCCCATATCCGCATCGGGCGCGCCGATCACCGCCACGTCAGCCACTTTGGGATGCGTGACCAACAGGTTCTCGATCTCTTGCGGATAGATGTTCACCCCCCCCGAAATGATCATGAAGCTCTTGCGGTCGGTCAGGAACAGGAACCCGTCCTCGTCCACCCAGCCCACATCGCCAAGGCTGGTCCAGCCGTGCTTGTTGGTGGCGTCGCGGGTCTTGTCGGGATCGTTGTGATAGGCAAACGGGCTGCCGCCCTCGAAATAGACCTGCCCCTCGGTCCGCGCTGGAACCTCGTCATCCGCCTCATCGCAAATGCGGATCGTGCCGAGCAACGCGCGCCCCACAGACCCCGGACGCTTCAGCCATTCCTCGCTGGAAATATAAGTAAAGCCATTGCCCTCTGTTCCCGCATAGTATTCCCGTATGACCGGTCCCCACCATTCGATCATCGCCTGCTTGATCGGTACGGGGCAGGGCGCGGCGGCATGGATCGCGCATTTCAGGCTGGACATATCGTAACGGTTGCGCACATCTTCGGGCAGTTTCAGCATCCGCACGAAATGCGTTGGGACCCATTGGCTGTCGGTCACCTTGTACCGCTCGATCAGGGCAAGGGCCTGTTCCGGATCAAACTTCTCCATCACCACCACTGTCCCGCCCAATCGCTGCACGGTCATCGACCAGCGCAACGGCGCGGCATGGTATAGTGGCGCGGGCGATAGATAGACCGCATCTCCGCCAATCCCGAACGCCTGTGTAGCCAGGCCGACCAACGAATTGGCCGCGCCGATCGCGGGGTCATCCGGCAGTGGTATCCGCACGCCTTTGGGGCTTCCGGTCGTGCCGGACGAATAGAGCATGTCACATCCGGCCCGCTCATCGGCAACCGGTGTGTCAGGCATTCCCGCCAGTTCCTCCTCAAGCCCGCCGCCAAAGCGCAATTGCGCAATCTCGGGCACAAAGCCGGCCGCTTCATCCAGCAGTGCCGCGGTATGGCCTGATCCCACCACCAGACGGCTACCGCTATCGCGCAGGATATAGGCGATTTCCGGCGCTGTAAGCCGCTCGGATATGGCCACATAGACCAGCCCCGCGCGCTGCGCGCCCCACGCCACGGTGAACAGGTCCGCCGTGTTTTCAAGGCACATCGCAATCGTATCGCCAACTTGCAGCCCGCGCGCGCGCATCAGTTGTGCAAAGCGGTTCGATGCTGCATCCAGTTCGCCATACGTCAACACCCGGCCGCTGCCGCCCATGATGATGGCAGCGCGGGATGGATTGCGGGCGGCATGATACGTCGGGTGTAGCTGCACCGGCCAAATCCTCTCAAAGGGCGACGCAGCGTCTCGAAGGGCCGCGTTCATGGCAGAGTTTAACCGATCGCTTAATCAACGCAACCGCCATTTGTAGTGTCCGTCCTTTGCGCCTAAGGCGGGCGCGACCAACCAAGGAGCTTGTCCGTGATCCCGCGCGAATTGATCGGCACCGCGCAAGTGCCCGGCGGCGAAGAGCTGCGCCTCTATCGCCATGACCGCGATTTCATGATCGTGCTTGATCGCAACGAATTGATGAGCAGCCGCCTTAGCGGCTCGGAAATTGCGCTTGCCGACCAAAGCCTTGCGCGGATCAGCGGCGCGCAACGCCCCGCCGTGCTGATCGGCGGCTACGGCATGGGCTTCACGCTTCGCGCCGCACTCGCCAAATTGCCCAAGGACGCGCATGTCACTGTCGCGGAACTTGTGCCCGAAATCATCGAATGGGCGCGCGGCCCGATGCAAGAACTTGCCGCCGGTTGTCTGGATGATCCCCGCGTGCGGTTGGTGATGACCGACGTGGCCGATGTCATCCGCGCCAATGGTCTTAACGTCGGCGGCACCGGATATGACGCGATCTTGCTGGATGTCGACAACGGCCCCGATGGCCTTGTCCGCGCGGCCAACAACCAGCTTTATTCCACACGAGGCCTACGCGCTGCCCGCTCCGCGCTGCGCCCCGGCGGTGTCCTGGCCATCTGGTCCGCCGCCAAAGACCCCAACTTCACCGTGCGCTTGAAGCACGTAGGGTTTGATGTCGAGGAAATCGAAGTGCGCGCCCGAAGCAACGGCAAAGGCGCAAAGCACGTGATCTGGTTCGCGCGGGATTGATCCAGCCTCCCCTCCCACCTGCGGGAGGGGCTGGGGGTGGGCATACACAGCGTCTGAAACCAAAAGAAAAGGGCACCGTCGCCGGTGCCCTTTTCAGCATCCTCTCCAAGATGCAAGTCTAGGCAATTGTGCCTTATTCAGGGCCGCCGCGGCCATCTGTGGCAGCGTTGCTGGCATAAACTTTGTCGCCATTGGTCTGCATGTAAGGAACGGGGTTAACCGCTTCACCAGCCACGCGGACTTCATAATGCAGGTGGGGACCGGTTGAACGGCCGGTTGAGCCGACATAGCCGATCACGTCGCCCTTGCGGACCTGCTGGCCTTCGGCAACCGCAACGCGTGACATGTGGCCGTAACGGGTTTCCATCGCGCCGCCATGATCAAGCTGCACGAACAAGCCGTATCCGCCGAACCAATCTGCCTTTTCAACGACGCCATCGGCGCTTGCGCGGATCGGGGTGCCGGTGCTGGCCGCAAGGTCGATGCCCTTGTGTGCGCGGCGACCGCCCAGAACGGGGTGATTGCGCATGCCATATCCGCTTGACAGGTATGACACGGTAACCGGAGCCAATGACGGGATCGATACGCCGGCGCGGCGCGCTGTGGTTGTTCTGGCCGATGGCAGGATGCCGTTATCAAGCTGCTGCCAGCTGGCGAAAAGACGGCGGAATTCCTGATCGCCACTGTCAACCGAGACGCCTGCTTTTGCAGCTTCGGCGGCGCGAAGCGGAGCAGCGATATCGGCTGAGGCTGAGCTGTTGGCCAGCGCAGGAGCGGCGGAAGAGAAGAAGGCAACGGCTGCGAAGGCACCGAGAGCAGTCTTGAAGGTTTTGCTGTTGAACAACATTGAGACCCGTACGACCTTTTAATCTGCGTTCCGGTTGATGCCTTGTGGCATTCAATCCGGTGCGCGCTGACCCCCAGTGCGAACCCGTTTGTTGGCGACCGACAGGGAAAGAAGCCTGCCGCCTGGGAAATTTCAGAGTTGGTCGGAACCCCCCGCCATCTCGTGAATTGGGGGTAGTAGATGGTGTTGCGCTTAGGCAACCCCTGCCATGAATTCGCGCGATAGACCGGCTTGATCGCGGGCTGAGTCGTTGAACGGCGGCTTAACGGCCCCGTGAAAATGGCGCGCAACCAGCCTTTTCCAAGCTTTGGGCGGTGATTCGCTGCGTTTTTCACACACTGCGACGAAATGCATTGTGCCAAAGCGCACATGGCGAATTTCATCGTCAAGGATTCGTTGCAGCACGCGCGCGGTACGTTCATCGCCTGCGTTCGCAAACTTGCTGATGGCACCGGGCGTCACATCCAGCCCGCGCGCTTCTAGGACCATCGGTACAATCGCCAGCCGCGCCGCCACATCATAGGCGGTATCGCGCGCGGCGTCCCATAAACCGTCATGCGCAGGCATCGCGCCGTAAAAGCTGCCCAGTGTGCGCAGCCGCCGCGCCAGCAGCGCAAAATGCATCGCCTCGTCCGCCGCAACGCCCAGCCAGTCTTCCACGAACTGATGCCCCATTTCCGCGCCAAATCGCCCGGCGGCATCCAGTGCCAGATCCATCGCCACGAATTCGATGTGCGCCAGCGCGTGGATCAGTGCGAGCCGCCCATGCGCCGATCCGCGCCCGCGCTTTGGCATTGCGCCGGGGTGGAGCAATTGCGGAGCAGCGGGACGGGCAGGGACGTCAGGCATTGGGCAGTCGAAAGCAAACTCCAACTGCCCCGCGCGCCACATCCGGAAGGCCTCGCGCGTTGCCATGACTTTTGCGGCCGGATCGGCAGTAAGCAGCGCTGCACGGACAACATCGCCCACAGAACGGCGACTTTTGGACCGGACCGTGCCACTTTGCCAACTTTCCGGCACCATAACGCCCACTTGCGCCACCTTTTTGCAACTGTTTGAAATTACAGCGCTTTTGCAGCAGCCAAAACGTCGTCCGCGTGGCCCTTTACCTTTACCTTGTTCCAGATTTGCGCAATCTTGCCATCCTTATCAACAAGATAGGTCGTACGTTCCATGCCCATGTAGGTGCGGCCATACATCGACTTCTCGGTCCAGATGCCCAAAGCATCCGACACGCCGCCTTCTTCGGCGTCGCTTGCCAGTGGTGCGGTCAGGCCATGCTTTTCAGCAAATTTCACATGCTTCTTCGGTGGATCCTTGCTCACACCCAAAACTGCCACATCTGCTGCTGCGAAATCTGCATAGAGCGCTGAAAAGTCTTTGTTTTCTGTGGTGCACCCAGGAGTGTCGTCCTTCGGGTAAAAGAACACTACCAATTTTTTGCCCGCGAAACCGGAAGCCTTTACCACACCGCCATCAGGTGCGGTCATCGCGATGTCCGGAAACGCATCGCCAATTCCAAGTCGCTCGCTCATCCCGCAATCTCCAAAGCAATATCAAATAGTTGGTCCCAAGCCGCCGCGACTGTGTGCCGCGCTGCCAGCACCGCATCCAACAGCGAATCCCAGCTTTCCAGCCCGCAAGCCAATGCCACAATGCCGCGACTGGCCTCTGGCGGGAACATGCCATCGGGGGCAACTAGCCGGACAACCACCAGCAGGCGCGTCATCAAATCATGCGCAGCGTGCAGGCCGATCGGTAAAAGTCCAGCCTTTTCAAGCGTCAAGATGGCCTCGCCAAGGTCTGGCGTGCGCGCGGCATGGTCCCGCAGTTGCAGGAAATGGACCATGAATTCGATATCGACCAGCCCCCCGCGCGCCAGCTTTACATCAAGCGGCCCCTTGGGCGGCTTGTGCCCGGCCATGGTGGTTCGCATGTCAAGCACTTCGGCGCGGAGCTTTACAGGATCACGTGGGAGATCAAGCACTTGGCTAATCGTCTGTTGCAGCAGATCACGGTCCGGTGCCGTGCCGAACATCGGGCGGGCACGGCACAGGGCCATATGCTCCCATGTCCACGCCTCTTCGCGCTGATAGCGCTCAAAGCTATCAAAACTCACGGAAATTGGCCCTTGCGCGCCCGATGGCCGCAACCGCGTATCCACTTCGTACAGGGCACCTGCCGCCGTCGGTACTGACAGAGCGGCGATGACCCGCTGTGCCAAGCGATTGTAATATAACGTTGCGCCTAATGGGCGACGGCCATCAGACTCTGCTTCATGATCACCACTGAACAGCAGCACCAGATCAAGGTCGGAAGCATGTGTCAGCGCAGCACCGCCCAAGCGGCCAAGGCCAAGGATGGCGAGATGACTGCCCGGAACATCGCCGTGATTCTGGCGAAATTCGTCAATCGCCGCTTGGCCTAGAACCTGGATCGCCGCCTCGGCCACGCGCGACAACGCGGCTGCAACTTCAAGCGGATCGCGCCCGCCCTCGATCAGTTGCACGCCCAACGCAAAGCGCATTTCGCCCACACGGACGCGCACGGTATCAAGCAGGCGCTGGTAATCATCGCCCGCTTCGCCGCGTGAAAGTTCAGCCGCGATATCGTCAACGCTGCCGGGCAAATCGAAGGCAGAGCGATCAATCAGAGTGTCGAGCAAGTCCGAGCGGCGGGCCAGTTCATCGGCCAGAGTGGGTGCATGAGCCAAGATGCGCATGACCAGCGCGAGCAAGCCAGGGCGGGCTTCGAGCAGGCGGAACACGTTGATTGCGCTGGGAAGTCCGGCAAGCAATTGTTCCCATCGCAGCAAGGCACGCGGCGGATCGGGGGCATCGGCAAGTGCGCGCTGCAATTGCGGGCGGATACGGGCAAACGCCTCGCGCGCTTCGGCAGAGCGCAAGCAGCGGTATTGCCCGCCCTCCCACGCATCAATGCGCGCGGTAAATTCATCCGCCACGGTGACAGCTTCGACCGGGACCGCGCCGGTGGGGGCGTACGTTTCGATCAAGGCATCGAAACGGCGGCCAACCACGTCCGAAATATCAGTCAATTCGCGAACCAATGCAGCGCCATCGGGCAGGCCCTCAAGCTTTGCCACGCTGTCGAGCGCGGCAAGGTCGGTCGGCAACGAGTGCGTTTGCTGGTCGGATACCATCTGTAAGCGGTGTTCAAGGGTGCGCAGGCGGTCATAGCTTTCGCCCATGACTTCAGCATCTTCGCCCGAAATGATCCCGGCGTGGGCCAGTGCATTCAACGACGCCCGTGTGCCGCGCAGACGTAATGCGGGGTTGCGGCCACCGTGGATAAGCTGATGCGTTTGCGCGAAAAATTCGACTTCTCGGATGCCCCCACGCCCGCGCTTCAGGTCATAGCCGGGGCCAATCGCCTGGCCTGCGGAATAGTGATCGCGGATGCGCGTGGTCAGGCGGCCAATCTCGGCAATCGCGCCGAAATCAAGGCTGCGCCGCCACACGAAGGGGCGGATCGTATCAAGGAAGGATTGGCCTGCTGCTATATCGCCCGATGCCGCGCGCGCGCGAATATAAGCTGCGCGTTCCCACGCCAAAGCGCTTGATTCGTAATGGGTTATGGCTGCTTCGAAGGGCAGGGCCAGCGGGCTGACTTCGGATGCGGGACGCAAGCGCAAGTCCACGCGGAAGACATATCCCTCCGCCGTGACGTTCGACATGATTTCCATCAACGCGCGGGCAATGCGCTGCGCGGCCTCGGCAGGATCATCACGCTCTCGTCGGGGCAGAGTTTCAGGATCGTACAGCAGGATCGGGTCAATGTCGGACGAATAATTCAGTTCTTGCGCGCCGTGTTTGCCCAGCGCGATGGCAGAAAAGCCCGCAGGCTGTGCATCCGGCGTACGCCGCTGAATTGCCGCAATGATCGCGCGGTCAAGCGAGCGGTCCGCAAAATCGGACAATTCGGTGATGACGCGGCCCAGTGGAAAGGCGTGCGCAAGATCGCCAATCGCCAGAACCAGCGACAGTGCCAGCCGTTCGCGGCGCAATGCCACGGCGGTGTCTTCAATGCCCTCGCCTGCAGACTTTGCCTGGACAAGCGCTTGTTCCACATCGCCTGCGGACAGCATCGCTTCAAGATCGGGCAAGCGGCCCAGCGCCATGGACAGGAACGGGGCATGGTCACGAGCGCGGGCTAGGGCGTTTGCAAAGTCGGTCATTTCAAACGGGGGAATGCCTGTGATGTGCGGGAGGATCAAGCGTGATGGAATCCGCAATCCTGTTTCCAACCCGAATCCACCAGACTGATCGCGATTGGTACTGCTGGTGGTTCCACCTGACGGCGTATGCCGTTAAGGCAGCCGCCAACACCCAGAACGCCGGATACCCTTACGTATGACTGCAAACTTTCGCATGCCGCCTGAATGGCACCCGCAGGACTGGCTGTGGGTCGGCTTCCCGCACCTTGCCGAAGAATGGTCGGGTGTGATTGGCCGGGCGCAAGAGCAGATTGCCGCTTTTGCCAATGCCGTGGCCGATAGCGGGCAGCACGTGCGGCTGGTGGTGCGCGATGCCGCCAATGAAATGCGCGCCAAAACGCTGGTTTCAGCGGCAGTCACGCTGGAGCGGCGGACCTATGGCGACGTGTGGCTGCGCGATACAGGGCCGTTGGTGGTGCTGGATGAAGCGGGGAACCGTCAGGCGCGCTTGTTCGGCTTCAACGGCTGGGGCGAGAAGTATCTCATGCCCGGTGATCAGGAAATCGGAGCGGATCTGGCGGCCTCTGCAGGGCTTGAGACGGGTGCCAAGGCCGACTGGATTTTGGAAGGCGGCGCGCTGGACGGCGATGGCACGGGCCTTGTGGTGACGACCGGCCAGTGCCTGCTCAATCCCAACCGCAACCCGCATTTGTCCCGCGCCAATCTGGAAGCGCGGCTCTTGCGCGATCTGGGCTATGACCGCGTTCTGTGGCTGGGCGATGGCTTGATCAACGATCATACCGATGGCCATGTCGATAATCTGGCGCGGTTTGTAGCCCCCAACCGGCTGGCCCTGCCGCGCGCCACCGGGC
Source organism: Novosphingobium sp. 32-60-15 (assembly GCF_002280675.1). Taxonomy (GTDB): domain Bacteria; phylum Pseudomonadota; class Alphaproteobacteria; order Sphingomonadales; family Sphingomonadaceae; genus Novosphingobium. Next base: position 9,901 of record NZ_NCEN01000011.1, read on the forward strand.
CGGATGATCCGAACGCCGCGATCTATGCCGATGCCAAGGCGCGCGCGCTGGCGGCGGGCGTTGCCGTGGCCGAAGTGCCATCACCGGGGCGGATCGAATGGGGCGATATGATCCAGCCCGCCAGCTATATGAACTTTGTGATCACCAGCAATCTGGTGGTCGTGCCGATATTTGGATCGCCCCATGATGACGATGGCGTGGCGGCAATTGCCGAACTGTTCCCGGACCGCGCGACGATTGGCGTGACGGGCGATGCGGTTTTGGCTGGCGGTGGCGGCTTCCACTGCGCCAGCCAGCAAATGCCGGCGGTTTAAGCCGCGCGATCAGGAGGTTAGCAGCAAACCCAACTGCACCATCTGGTCCTCAAGGACCGCCGCATCGCCGGTAAAGTGATGTGCTGTCCATCCCAGTTGCCGAGCCGTGGCGACGTTTGCGGCGCTGTCATCGATGAACAGCATTGATGCAGGGCTGCGGCTAAAGCGCTGTGCGGCCAGTTCAAAGATGGCTTCGCCGGGTTTCACCAGACGCTCGACACCTGAAACCACGATGTCCTGCATGTGATCGAGGATGGGGAAAGTCGGGCGAAACAAGTCCCAGGCATCAACGCCGAAGTTGGTGATGGCGTATTGGGGCACGCCGCGCCGGGTCAGGCGCTTGATCAGATCGTGAGTCCCGGCGACCGGGCCGGGGATGCTTTCAAGCCATTGCGTGGCGTAAAGCGCTATCAGATCAGCGTATTGGGGAAATTCCGCCTGGCGGGCAGCGACCATGGTTGCGAATGAGACGCCGGCATCGTGCTGCATGTGCCACTGTTCGGACACGACATCTGTCACGAATCGGCGGCGGTCCGATTCGTCAGGGATGGCATCGCGGTAGATTCGCGACAAATCCCACTCGACAAGCACGCGGCCTATGTCCCAGACGACTGCTTCGATCATCTTTGTGTGCCCCACATACGACAGCGCCCCCGCTTTTGGGCGGGGGCAACGTGCTTCCTAAAGAAGCCTGCCGTGTTTCCGGTGCAGCCCCGCCGTCGCGAGACTGCACCGAAACTTGTTCGATTAACCCTGGCGCGCCTTGAAGCGCTTCTGGGTCTTGTTGATCACATAAACGCGGCCACGGCGACGGATCACGCGGTTATCGCGATGACGGTCTTTAAGCGACTTCAGGCTGTTGCGAATCTTCATGTCGAATCCCTTTGCCCGAAGCTGACCGGGCTGAAAACTGAAGCGTGGCCGTTAAAGAGGGCGTGCACCCAAGTCAACCGTTCACGGCACTTAACGGCAAAAGACTCTTATCCGGCCTTGCGAATTTCACCAAGCTTACGCTCCCAAGCCAGCGCATGCATGACGATGGTATCGAGATCGGCATAGGCCGGTTGCCAGGGCAGCGTGGCCTTGATTGCGCGGTTGTCCGATATCAGCGCATCAGGATCGCCAGCGCGGCGGCCCTGCATATTGCGCACGATCTTGCGGTTGGTGACGCGGTCTACCGCATCGAGCACTTCAAGCACCGAGAAGCCGCGCCCATAGCCGCAGTTCATGGTGAGCGAGCGTTCTGGTGCTTCGACAAGTGCCTCAAGCGCAAGGACATGGGCGGCGGCAAGATCGGAGACGTGGATGTAATCGCGCACACCTGTGCCATCGGGCGTTGCGAAATCGGTGCCGAATACGCCAACCGATTCGCGCTTGCCCAGTGCAGCCTCGACCGCCACCTTGATCAGATGCGTGGCGCCTGCCGTCGATTGGCCGGTGCGTGCCTGCGGATCGGCGCCAGCAACGTTGAAATAGCGCAGGACGCAGAAGTTGAGCGGGTGGGCGCGCGATACGTCGGCCAGCATCGCCTCGGTCATCAGTTTGGACATGCCGTAGGGATTGATCGGGTTTTTCGCGCTGTCTTCATGGACCGGCGAAACCTCGGGGATGCCATAAGTCGCCGCAGTGGACGAAAAGATGAAGTGCGGCACCCCGCCTTGAATAGCAGCTTCGATCAATGCGCGGCTTTTGACGGTGTTGTTGTGATAATACTTGAGCGGGTTTTCGACTGATTCGGGCACGACCACAGACCCTGCAAAGTGCATGATGGCCTTGACGCCCTGTTCGGCGATGATTCGCGCGACGAGCGCTGCGTCTTCAATGTCGCCTTCATAGAAGGCCACGCCTTCTGGCACGGCAAAGCGGAAGCCGGTCACAAGGTTGTCGATCACGCAAACCGGCCAGCCTGCGTCCTTCAGAGCAAGCACGGCGTGGCTGCCGATATAGCCTGCGCCGCCGGTGACGAGAACGGGAACCTTGGTCATCAACGTGTTACTCCAATTCGCACAAGGCTATGTGCGGCCTTGTATGTCCGTGCTTGCGGGCGTTCATATCTGCGACAGCGCCAGGTGCCTATGCATACGCGATGGGCCGTGCCTAAGTCGTTAAGGGGTTGATCCGAATGAATGCCAAAATGCTTTTGGGCGGCGCCCTGTTCCTGTCTATGCCAGCGGTCACACAGGCCCAGCCCGTGCCCGGCGGTTGGGGCAGGCCGATGATGGACCAGCGTTTGCGTCAGGATGACGGGCGGCGAGTGGGCCAGCCAGACAAGAGAATCGCTGTCGAAGCGTTCCGTTCCAGTGATTCAGGCGGGCTTCTGGGCAAGGGTGCAATAACCGTGGCTGCGGCGGCGGGTGCTGAAGCCGAATGGAAGCTACCGGTTTATGAAGCAGCGGTTGTCGATCAACTGGCCAAGCTGGGATATGACACAGCGGTGAGCGGCGCAGAAGGCGGGCAAATTGCGCAGATCGGTATTACCCACAACGTGGTGGTGCCCGAAGAAGTGAAGCGCAAGCCGGTTTCGGGCGCGATGGAAGTGGGCGTTTCCAACCGCGGCAATTACACCGCGATGGCGCTGAATGTGGACCTGACCAAGCCGCGCAAGGCGATTGTGGCAACACGGCTGGACGTGCGCATTCGCGATAAGACGTCGGGCCGCGTGCTTTGGGAAGGCCATGCCGAGGCGCAAACGCGTGAGGATGATGAGGGGCTGAACAACGGTGCAGTGGCGGCGCGTCTGGCCTCCGCACTATTCGCGCAGTTTGAAGATGCAACCGTGGTTGCGCCCGTCGGGTAACCGATTGTGCCATTTGCCATTGCGGCAGGTCGGCGCGCCAGCCATCTTTGCCACCGAATTGAGGGATGCCTGCCAATGAAACGCTTTGCTGCCACGTTTGCCCTTGCGGTGCTGATTGCCACGCCGCTGGCCGCAAAGCCTGCGCCTGTTGACGTGACGCGCTTTCACACCGCGCAGACCTTGCCCCGGTTGAAGGGAGCCGCAATTATCGTTGAACTGGCACCGGGAAGTGATCCGGCCAGCCTTGAAGACGGCTTGTGGCGCGAAGCGGTGGTGCGCGAATTGACCGCAGCAGGTTTTGGCAGTGCGACACCCGGCGCGGCAGATGGCATCGCGCAAGTAATGGTCGAGCGCGAGACGATCCGGCGCGAAAACCGGCGGGGACCGGTCAGTGTTGGCGTTGGCGGGCAGACCGGCGGCTGGGGCAGCGGGCTGGGCGTGGGTCTGGGTTTCAATCTGGGCGGCGGACCGAAGGATGTGGTGTTGACGCGTCTATCGGTGCGCATTCGGGACCGGGTGAGCGGTGAGGCGCTGTGGGAAGGCCGTGCCGAAACGCGTGAAAACGCCAAGGCCAAGGAAGCCGCGCCTGCGTTGACGGCTCCGCGTCTGGCGCATGCCTTGTTCACAGGCTTCCCCGGAACCTCGGGTGAGACTATCAGCGTAAAATGACCGACATTTCCATCAATGCCGCATTTGATTCCGGCAATATCGCAGTCCTTTCTGTTGAGGGCGCAACCGCGCGGCTGGCGATCCGCAAGGATAAAGCGTCCGAGTTTTTCCAATGGTTCCACTTCCGTGTCGATGGTGCAGGCGGTCGGGAATTAACGCTCAAGATCACCGGACTTGGCGCATCGGCCTATCCCGGTGGCTGGCCGGCCTATCGCGCGGTGTTTTCAGAAGACCGCGAATATTGGGGCCGTACCGATACCACGTATGACCCGCAGGAAGACGGCGGGACGCTGACCATCCGTCACACCTCCCAGGCGGGCACCTGCTGGTTTGCCTATTTTGCTCCCTATTCGATGGAGCGGCATCATGATCTTGTGGCGCAGACGGCGGCGTGTGAGGGCGTGGAATACCGCAACTTGGGCCTGAGCATCGAAGGTCAACCGATCGATTGTCTGTCGATGGGTGAAGGACCGAAGCAGGTCTGGCTCTATGCGCGTCAGCATCCTGGCGAATCGATGGCGGAATGGTGGATGGAAGGCGCGCTGGATATGCTGACCGACCCTGCCGATCCGCATGCGCGCGCCTTGCGCCAGCGCTGCCGGTTCCATGTGGTGCCCAACGCCAATCCGGACGGATCATGCCGTGGCCATCTGCGCACCAATGCAGCAGGCGTAAACCTCAACCGCGAATGGCGTGAACCCAGCGCCGAACGGTCTCCCGAAGTTCTGGCAATCCGCAATGCGATGGATGCGACCGGCGTCGATTTCGCAATGGACGTGCACGGCGACGAGGCGATTCCCTATGTGTTCATTGCCGGGTTCGAAGGCATCCCGTCGTGGACCGAGGCACAAGGGGCCAGCTATACCCGCTATCGCCAGATCCTTGAGCGGCGGACGCCCGATTTCCAGACCAAGCGGGGTTATCCGACGGCGGGAGCGGGCCGCGCCAATCTGACGATGTCGACCAATCAGGTGGCGGAGCGATTCGGTGCAGTGGCGATGACGCTGGAAATGCCGTTCAAGGACAACGACGATCTGCCTTGCGCCGCCCGAGGGTGGAGCCCGGAACGATCAAAGCTTTTGGCGCGCGAATGCCTTGCTGCCCTTTACGAATGGCTGGAAGACTGACCGCCTTTACGGTTTGTTAAAGGCTGGCGGCGCAATGATGTTGCATGACACGCGCCATCGCCCTGATCCAATCGCCATTGCCAGCGTTCGCGCTGCAAGATTTTGCGCGCAAAGTGGTTGTGCTGGGGTGCGCGGCTGCACTGATCCTCGCGGGCAATTCGCTGCCGTTCTGATCAACGGATGGCCGGTCTTTACCGGCCTTCATTCCGCTTGCTTCACTCTCGTCACCCTAACCCCGTCACCCCGAACTTGATCCGGGGTCCATTTCTGAACATTCACCGTCGTGTGAGTGGATAGATGAACCCTGAAACAAGTTCAGGGTGACGAAAATTGGGCACCGTACGTCGAAAGCGGTGAGCGCCACCGTTATTCTGGCTGTCTAAAGAATTTCCAGCACTTTCTCTTTCGGACGACATAAGCGCACGCCTTTGTCTGTTTCCACCAGCGGGCGTTCAATCAGCTTGGGCTCTGCGGTCATGGCGGCAAGCACGGTTGCATCGTCAGCCTGTGGAAGTCCGCGCGCCTCCGCTTCAGTACCGCGCAAGCGCAGGCCTTGCTGCGGGGTAATCCCGGCATCGCGGTAAAGCTGCGCCAGTTTGCCAGCGGCAGGCGGGTTTTTCAGATACTCGACCACCGTCACATCGACGCCCGCATCTTTCAGAATCGCCAAGGTATTTCGCGATGTGCCGCAGCCGGGGTTGTGCCAGATCGTCGCCTTCATTGCTGCTGCTCCTTATTCCGAACAGGCGTTTAACCTGTTGCGAAGGTGCCGCAAGTCCAACCGTTTGGGACTGCATTGATCCAGATCAAGCTTATTGCGAAAAATTCGCAATTATTCCCTTGCAAATGCGATTGCCTCGCAATAGTTACCTTCTTGCGAATGATAATCAAATCAGGGAATTGCCGTGAACCGTCCGATGTACCGCTTTGCCAGCCTGCTTTTGGCCGGAACCACGCTGGCTCCGGCTGCGGCTTATGCAGACGAGCTGATTCCCGCAGATGCAGGTTTTGCCGATCCGGTGATCGTGGTGACAGGCACGGCTGATGGCTATCGCCCGGTTGATGCCAATGCGGTGAAGACGCCGACTCCGCTGGTGGATGTGCCGCAGACGATCACCGTGCTGACGCGCGAACAACTGGATGATCAGGGCATCACGCAACTGGGCGATGCACTGCGCTATGTTCCGGGCGTGGTGCTGGGGCAGGGCGAAGGCCACCGCGACCAGATCACCCTGCGCGGCCAGAACACCACCGCCGATTTCTATCTCGACGGCTTGCGCGACGACACGCAATACTACCGCTCGCTGTATAATATCGAACGCGTCGAGGTGCTGAAGGGCGCCAATGCACTGCTGTTTGGCCGTGGCGGCGGCGGCGGGGTGATCAACCGCGTGAGCAAGACGCCCGATCTTGATCGCGCAAAGGGCCAGGCGAGCGCCAATGTCGACAGCTTCGGCGCATTTGCGTTGGCCGCCGATTTGAACCAGCCCTTCTCCGAAGCGGTTGGCGGGCGGCTCAACGCGACATACGAAGAATTCGACAATCACCGGCAGGACTTCGAAGGCCGCTTCATCGGCGTGAACCCGACGCTGGCATTTGAACCCGGCGATGCGACGCGGGTGGAACTGGCGTACAATTACGACGATGACCGCCGCATCACCGATCGCGGTGTGCCATCGGTCGGCGGCAGGCCGCTTACCGGTTTTGACGATACGTTCTTTGGCCGCGCTGATCTGAACATCGCCACGGTAAAGGCGCACATCGCGCAGGCCCGTGTCGATCACGATCTGGCCGATAACCTCAGCTTCAATGTGCTGGGCCAGTACAGCCACACCGACAAGCTTTACGGCAATGTCTTCGCCAGCGGACCTGTCAGCGCCGCGAACACGGTTGCGCTCGCGGGTTATGACAGTGGCACTTTGCGAAATAGCTGGGTGGGGCAGGCAAACCTTGTCTGGACCGGCCAGACCGGCGGCATTGGCCATACGGTGTTGGCAGGGGTCGAGGCAGCGGATCAAGACACGCTCTCGACCCGTCGCAGCACCAACAGCGCTACAGTGGTCTTGGCGGAACGCATCGTCATGCCAGCCTTCACCTATGGCGCGCTGACGAACAATGCGCGCACCGATGTTCGTACGCTTTCTGCTTATGTGCAGGATCAGGTTGAACTGGCGTCGTTCTTGCAACTGGTTGCCGGTGTGCGCTTTGACGAATTCCGCATCTCCGGGCGCAATGCCATCAATGGTGTGGCGGCTGAGCGCACTGACAAAAGATGGTCGCCACGGTTTGGCGTGGTGATCAAGCCGCAAGCGTCGATGAGCCTTTACGGCAGTTTCACCCGCAGCTTCCTGCCGCAATCGGGCGACCAGTTTGGTGCACTGGACCCCACGCAAGCAACTCTGGCACCCGAGCAGTTCGAAAACCTTGAAGCGGGCGTGAAGTGGGACATCAATCCCGGCCTTGCTTTCACCGCTGCGGCATACCGGCTGGATCGCGAGAATTCGCGCTTTAACAATCCGGTCACCGGCTTGCCAGAACTCTCCGGCAAGACCCGCACTAAGGGCATCGAACTGCAATTGGCAGGCCGCGTATTGCCTGATTTGCAAGTCAGCGTCGGCTATACTTTGCAAGATGGCGAGGTTCGCTCGCAAACGACCGCTGCGCCTGCTGGCCGGAAACTCTCGCAATTGCCGCGCCACCAGTTCGCCGCGTGGACGCGCTATGACGTGACCAGGCAGATCGGCATCGGCTTGGGCGTCACGCATCAATCGGACAGCTTTGCCACCATCAGCAATGCGGTGACGCTGCCTGCGTTCACTCGCGTTGATGCAGCGGTGTTCTACGATGTTTCAGACCGCTTTTCGGTGCAGTTGAATGTCGAGAACCTGACCGACACCGACTATTTCCCGGCGGCGCATACCGACAACAATATCTCGACCGGCGAACCGCTGAACGCGCGTATTTCGGTAAAGGCCAAGTTTTAGAGCCCCCCGCTGGCGTCCTCCCCCGGTACCCCCACCCTCCTGCCGGGGGAGGGCGTCACACTTTTCAAAGTTTCCCCGCGCCCGGTGCGGTGATCGCAGGCGGCGGGGCGGCGCTGATGGTTTCTTCGCCGCGCAACACGCGGGCGGCGCGCTGGATGGCGCGGATCAGGCGGGGGTAGACGCCGCAGCGGCAGATGTTGGTAATGGCCCTGGCGATATCCTCGTCGGCCGGATTGGCGTTGGCCGTTAGCAGGGCGGCAGCAGCCATGACTATGCCCGGCGTGCAAAAGCCGCACTGGATGGCCTGCTCGGCCACCAGCGCTTGCTGCACGGGATGCGAACGATCAGACGAAAGCCCTTCGATCGTGGTAATGTTGCGGCCTTCAGCCTCGCCCAGCAGCAGCGTGCAACTGGGCATGGCCTGACCATCGACGATGACCATGCACGCGCCGCATTCCCCCGTGCCGCAGCCATATTTGGTGCCGGTAAGGTTTGCGCCATCGCGCAGCGCCCACAGCAGCGGCGTATCGTCCTCAAGACGATACTGGACGGGCTGATTGTTCACGGTGAGGCGGGCCATGGGCGGGGCTTAGCGCGGAGAAGCCCCTGCGATCAATCCCGCCAGCTGCGATCAATCTTGTCGATCCGCCGGGTCCATGCGGCAAAGTCCGCCGCGCCGGGGGCGCCACCTGCATTCACTTGGCCAAGATCGCGCTGGTGCACGGCCACCACGTCATCGGGCACACGCACCACCGGTTGGCCCATGGACAGCGTCGCCATCTGGATTTCACAGGCGCGCTGCAGGCTCCACTGCATCAGGAACATCATCTGGAGAGTGGGCGCGAGTACAACAGGGCCATGATTGCGCAGCATCAGGATGCGCTTGTTGCCCAAGTTGGCCAGCAGGCGCTCACCCTCTTCGGCGCGTACGGTGACGCCTTCAAAATCGTGATAGGCCAATTGCCCCGCAAAATTGCAGGCATAAAAATTGACCGGCATCAGCCCTTCTTCAAGGCTGCATACGGCCATCGTCGCGGTGGTGTGGACATGCGAAATGGCGTGTGCCCAGGGCAAGTGGCGGTGGAAATAGGCGTGCTGGGTGAAGCCTGCCTTGTTTACAGGATACGGGCTGCCATCCAGCGTATTGCCATCAATGTCGATCTTGACGAGGTTGGACGCGGTCACCTCGCTGTACAGCAGGCCGAACGGGTTGATCAGGAACGCGCCCTCTTCATCGGGCACTTTCAATGAAATGTGATTGTAGATCGATTCCGACCAGCCAAGATGATCGTAAATCCGGTAACACGCAGCCAGATCCTGCCGTGCCTGCCATTCGGCATCGCTACATTCGACATTGGGTCGCAATTGGGTGGCCATCGCGCGCTCTCCGGATATATTGATTGCTATGTGCAACTTGTATCGCATGACCGGCAACGTGCAAGCCATCGCGCAGATGTTTGCGCCCGTAGCCAATGCGCAAATGAACCTGCCCGCATTTCACGAAATATACCCCGACCGCGATGCGCCAGTGCTGGTGGCCGATGAAGGCGCACGGCGGATTGAAACGATGCGTTGGGGCTGGCCGCCGTTTGGTGATGTGAAGCGCCCGGTGACGAATATCCGCAACCTTGCCTCGCCCATGTGGCGCGCGGCACTGGCTGATCCGGCTCGGCGATGCCTTGTGCCGGTGACCGAATTTTCCGAATGGTCGCAAGCGGCAGATCCGGCGACGGGCCGCAAACGCAAGCATTGGTTTGGATTGAAGGACCAGCCGCTGTTCGCCTTTGCAGGACTGTGGCGACAGGCGGAGGATGGCGCGCGGTTCGCGTTTCTCACCTGCGCGCCCAATGACATGGTCGGCCGCATTCATCCCAAGGCGATGCCGGTGATTATTGGATCGGCTGAGGATGCGGATCATTGGCTTTCGGCAGACGGTGCGGGCGCGGCGGCGATGCAGCGCGGCTATCCCGATGCGGCGATGATGGAGGTTGCGTATCCGGAGGAACCGCCAGCGCAGGCAAGCTTGTTCTGACGCTATTTGCCCTCGCCCTCCCAACGACGCTGCACACGGCGTTCAATCGCGCGGAACAACGCGTCAAGGTCTTGGCGGTTCACGTCTAGGACTTCGTCCCATTCCTCCAGAACGGCATCCAAGTCGGCTCTTTCGTAAGCGCCTGCCCAGCCGATTTCCGGTGTTGGTGGTGCTTGAACGGGGGTGTGAGGCCATGCGTGGCCGGTGAGATTGTTGTAGAGCCAGCCTGCGCCGATCAGCGCGATGACATTCAGCAGCAGTGGCAGCATCAGGCCAAGCCAGCCGCCGTCAGGAGCATTTGCCGCCAGCGCGCCGACAATGGCGCAGGCGCCGCCGGGCGGGTGCAGGCAGCGCGTATATGTCATCACCGCAATGGCGATGCCGACGGAGAGGCCCGATGCAAGCATGGGCACCGCAACGGTATGGCCGACAATGAGCCCTGCCAATGCTGAAAGCATGCTTCCGCCCAGTACCGACCAAGGCTGCGCCAAAGGACTGGCAGGAACCGCAAAGACCAGCACGGCGGATGCTCCGATCGGGGCAATAATCCACGGCCAATGGTAGGTATCGGGCAATGACAGGCCAAACACAGCCGCCAGAGCGACGCCGATCAGCGCACCTGTGGCACCACGCGCCCAGCCCAGACGCCCGCCAAAGCGCAATTGTCCAATGGCCATCGGGCGGGGGAGTTTGAACATCTGGCAGCTTCCTCTCATCTACCATGCTCTTTCGGTTGCCCAAGCAGGACAGACAAGAAAAAAGGGGCCAGCCCGAAGGCCAGCCCCTTGATTTCGTTCGGCAGAAGCCGCGCGAGATTAACGCTTCGAGAACTGGAAGCTCTTGCGGGCCTTGGCCTTGCCGTACTTCTTACGTTCAACGACGCGCGGATCGCGGGTCAGGAAGCCAGCAGCCTTTACGGCGCTGCGCAGTTCGGGTTCGAACTTCGACAGGGCCTGGGCAATACCGTGCTTTACCGCGCCGGCCTGGCCCGAAAGACCACCACCCTTGACGGTGCAGACGATGTCGTACTGCTCTTCGCGACCGGCAACCTGGAACGGCTGGTTGATCACCAGACGCAGGGTTGGGCGGGCGAAATAGACTTGCTGGTCACGGCCATTGACGGTGACTTTGCCCGAGCCGGGCTTGAGCCATACGCGGGCAACGGCGTCCTTGCGGCGGCCGGTTGCATACGAACGGCCCTGCGCATCAACTTCGCGGTCGCGAATTGGTGCAGGCGGACCCGTGCGGATGACAGGTGCTGCAACTTCGCCGTCTTCAGCAGGTGCCGAAGTGGTGACAGGAGCAGCAGCGGTCAGATCCTTGAGATCAGCCAGGCTGGATACTGTGTTGTCGGTGTCGGCCATGATTATGCACCCACCTTGTTCTTGCGGTTCATCGAAGCGACGTCGAGCGCCACTGGCTGGGTGCCTGCATGCGGGTGTTCAGCCCCTGCATAAAGGTGAAGAGCGCGCATCTGCGCACGGCCCAAAGGACCACGCGGGATCATGCGTTCGACCGCCTTTTCAATCACACGCTCAGGGAAACGGCCGCTGAGGACCTTGTCCGCAGTCACTTCCTTGATGCCGCCGGCATAACCGGTGTGCTTGTAGTAGATCTTGTTCTTCAGCTTGTTGCCGGTCAAACGCACCTTGTCGGCGTTGATCACGACAACGTGATCGCCGCAATCGACGTGAGGTGTGAAGCTTGGCTTGTGCTTGCCGCGCAGACGATTGGCGATGACGACGGCCAGACGGCCAACCACCAGACCTTCGGCATCGATCAGATGCCAGTTCTTTACCACCTCGGCCGGTTTAATCGACCGGGTGACCTTGCTTAGTGCCTTCATGGCGCTTCGGTTCCCTGAATTTCAATCCACCGGACACGGCAGGCGAATACCTGTGCATCACGGCGAGGAAGCGCGCCTCTGTTGCATATGCCCGCCAGAGTCAAGCAAATCAGGGTGTTTTGGGAGAGGTAAAATAATACCTTCCCGAAAATAGTCCGTCAAAAACGCCTCGTCCCCAACACATGCGCGCTCCACACCGTTGCTGCCACCAGCAGCGCGCCGACCAGTTGGTGCAGCACGGCGAGCCATAGTGTTACGCCGCTCCATACGGTGAGGATGCCGAGGAGGACTTGGGTGCCGAAGACCGAGTGGAGGACCACCGAAGCTTTGCGGTTGAGCGGGCGCAAGGCTCTGGCGAGGACGACCAGCACGGCGACCACCACCCATGCCCACCAGCGGTGGATGAAGTGGACGAGGAACGGGTCTGACAGGAGGGCGTGCGATGCCCCGAGCGCCCAATCGACGCCAGCGGGGTACAGGTTGCCCTGCATCAGCGGCCATGCGTCCCAATTGAACCAGCCGCCACCTGCCGATGTGCCCGCACGCATCCCGGCAACGAGCGCGCCGTAGAACAATTGCACAAGCAGCGCGATCAAGGCCAAAGCGCCAAGACCGCCCAGCTTCGCGCGGCGCTCCCCCTTGGCCAACGCGACCAGATCAAGCGCGGTCCAGATCAACCCGCCCAGCGTGAACAGCGCGACGAGCAAGTGCGCGGCGAGGCGGAAGTGGCTGACTTTCACATCATTGACGATGCCGGATTTGACCATCCACCAGCCGACTGCGCCTTGTGCCGCGCCAAGCGCCAGAAGTGCAAGGAGGCGGGGCTTGTAACCTTGCGGAATACGCCCCTTGATCCAGAACCATGCAAGCGGTGCGGCAAAGACGAGGCCGATGGTGCGCGCCAGCAGCCGGTGAACCCATTCCCAGAAGAAGATGAACTTGTAGGCGCTGAGCGTCATACCAGCGGGGCCGTTGATCAACTGGTACTGCGGAGTGGCCTGATAAGCCGCGAATTCTGCCTGCCACTGCGCGTCTGTAATCGGCGGGATGGTGCCGGTAACAGGCTTCCATTCGGTGATCGAAACACCCGATTCGGTAAGCCGCGTAATGCCACCCACTGCGACGATGGTGATGACCATCAAGGCGACGATAAACAGCCAGCGCGCAAGGGCTTGGGCGTTGGATTTCAGCAGAGGCGAAGTGGCATCAGACATGGTGCGGGCACTGCTCCTGCGCCCCAAAAAGCGCAAGAGGCATTGTTTGTCGGGGCTGCATGGCTCTTGGGGCAGGGTGACGGGAGATGATCGCACCCCTTGCGTGATGATACACTATAACATATATGAGTAGCAGATGAGTGACGCCATACTTGCCTTGCGCACCCGGCTGGACCGGATCGGGGTGCTCCTTTCGGGGCTGTGCCTGATTCATTGTGTGGCGGGGCTGTTCCTTGTGGGAATGCTGGGCGTGGGCGGTGGTGTTCTGCTCAATCCTGATATTCACCGCTGGGGTTTGGTGTTTGCGCTGGTGATTGGCGCTGCGACCATCGGCATTGGCGCGCTGCGGCATGGGCGGTTTCTGCCATTGGCGATTGGCAGCATCGGGCTGAGTTTGATGGCGGGTGCCGTGGCGGTGGGCCATGGCAGTGAAGAAGTGGCGTTGACCGTGAGCGGCGTGCTGCTGGTGGCGACAGCGCACATCCTCAACATGCGGCACGCACACTAAGCGCTACTTGCACCACGCCATCCCCGCGCTAAAGCGGCGGCATGAGCGATACCCTATCCCTTACCGTGAATGGCGAACCGCGCCGCGCCGCGCCCGGATCAATTGCCGATCTGGTGCGTAGCCTTGAATTGAACCCAGCCAAAGTGGCGGTGGAGCGCAATGGCGAGATCGTGCCGCGATCAACGCTGGCAAACGTCCAGATCGCCGATGGTGATGTGCTGGAAATCGTGCATTTTGTGGGTGGAGGACAGACCGACGTGACGAATACTACGGATACTTGGCCAAAAGACACTTGGACCGTTGCGGGCCGGACTTTCACTTCGCGCCTGATCGTGGGCACCGGCAAGTACAAGGACTTTGAACAGAACGCAGCCGCTGTAGCGGCTTCGGGCGCGGAAATCGTGACCGTGGCGGTGCGGCGGGTGAACGTGTCCGATCCCAAAGCGCCAATGCTGACCGATTTCATCGACCCCCAAAAGATCACGTACCTGCCCAACACCGCCGGATGCTTTACTGCCGAAGACGCGATCCGCACATTGCGATTGGCGCGCGAGGCTGGCGGCTGGGATCTGGTGAAGCTGGAAGTGCTGGGCGAAGCGCGCACGCTCTATCCCAACATGATCGAAACCATCCGAGCAACCGAAGTGCTGGCCAAGGAAGGCTTCTTGCCGATGGTGTACTGCACCGATGATCCGATTGCGGCCAAGCAACTGGAAGATGCAGGCGCGGTGGCCGTGATGCCATTGGGCGCGCCGATTGGATCGGGCCTTGGCATCCAGAACCGCGTCACCATCCGCCTGATCGTGGAAGGTGCCAAAGTGCCGGTGTTGGTTGATGCGGGCGTTGGCACCGCGTCTGATGCCGCCGTGGCGATGGAACTGGGCTGCGATGGGGTGTTGATGAACACCGCGATTGCCGAAGCCAAAGACCCGCTGCGCATGGCGCGCGCGATGAAGCTGGCGGTTGAGGCTGGGCGTGATGCGTACTTGTCGGGCCGGATGGGCACACGCAAATATGCTGATCCGAGCAGTCCGTTGGCGGGTTTGATTTAAGGCCCGACAAGCCCACCCCCCCGACCGTTCTCTCAGGCGGGAGGGGGGAAGTCTTAGCGGTGGCTGCCGAGCATGTTGGCGTGGGTAATCGCCACGGCCAAGGCATCTGACGCATCTTCGCCGGCAAGCTTCACGCCCGGCAGCAGGATTTTCAGCATGTGCTGGATCTGCTGCTTTTCCGCGCCGCCGGTGCCGACCAGCGCCTTTTTGATCACTTTGGTCGAGTATTCCTCAACCGGGATGCCCGAGCGCGCGATGGACAGCATGGCAACGCCGCGCGCTTGCCCCAGTTTGAGCGTGGATTGCGGGTTCACGTTCATGAACACTTCTTCCACCGCGCCTGCATCCGGCCCGTAAAGCGCGATGACCTCGGCAAGTGCGGCATCGAGTTCGACAAGGCGCTCGGCCATGCTGGTCTTGGCATTGGTGCGGATCTGGCCATTGGCGACGTGGCGCAAGTTGCTGCCGGATTTTGAGATCACGCCCCAACCGGTGACGGTAAGGCCGGGGTCGATGCCGAGGATGATCATATCAGAGCCGCAAGCCCAAACGCGGGCCGAAATGCATCATGGCCAAGTATAGAACAACCGTAAGCGCGCAGCCGGCGGCCAATGCCATCCAGAATGGCAAGCCCATACGCAGCATTTGCGGGATTGCCAGAAACATCGGGAGGGACGGGAGGACATACCAGAAGGTTGCCTCTGCATGGACCGCCATGTTTTCAGCATCTGGCCGCTGCTGCCAAAGCAGGATCATGCCGAGAACCGACACAAGCGGCAAAGAGGCCACCAAAGCGCCAACTGCCGGGAGCTTTCGTCCGATCTCGGCGATCAGAGCAATCAGCACGCCTGACAGTAGCGCTTTTGCGACCAGGGCGAACATGTCAGCCCAGCTTCTCCATCACGTCATCGGGGATTTCGTAATTGCCCCAGACGGTCTGGACGTCGTCATCGTCATCCAGCACGTCGATGAGCTTTAGCAGGGTTGCAGCGTCATCAGCCGAAACTTCGGTTTTGATGCTCGGCTTCCATGCCAGTTTCACGCCTTCGGCCTCACCCAAGGTCTTTTCCAGCTCGCGCGCAACCTCGTGAAGATTTTCGATCGCGACCCAGATCTGGTGGCTGCCGGGATTTTCATCACCATCGCCCATATCTGATTCGACATCGTCGGCGCCCGCTTCAATCGCGGCTTCGAGTACCTTTTCCTCGTCACCCACCGAGCCGGGGTACTCGATCAGGCCAAGCCGTTCGAAGCCGTGGCTGACGGCACCGCTGGCACCAAGGTTGCCGCCGTTCTTCGAGAACGCGGTGCGCACGTTGGTGGCTGTACGGTTGCGGTTGTCGGTCAACGCTTCGACGATCACGGAAACGCCGCCCGGGCCATAGCCTTCGTAGCGCACCTCTTCGTAATTATCGCCTTCGCCCTTGGTTGCCTTGTCAATGGCGCGGGCGATGTTGTCCTTGGGCATCGACTGCGCTTTGGCCGCGTTGACGGCGGCGCGCAGGCGCGGATTCATGTCGGGATCGGGCATGCCCATCTTGGCCGCGACGGTGATTTCGCGGCTGAGTTTGGAGAACTGCGCCGAACGCTTTTTGTCCTGCGCACCCTTGCGGTGCATGATGTTTTTAAACTTGGAATGGCCTGCCATGGTCCGTGCTTCTTGCTGGTCTTGCGGGAATGTGGGTTGCCCCTAGCCGACGACGCGCTTGCGGGCAATGTTTGCCCGATGGGTTTGCCCGATGACCATTCCAGCGGGGTTCGGGTTAAAGCAGTACCGCCGTACCGCTGACGCTGACCATCAACATGGATCCGCGCGCGCCAATGGTTTCATAATCGATATCGACGGCGATCACGGCATTGGCACCCAATGCGCGCGCCTTGTCTTCAAGTTCGCGCAAAGCCTGTTCGCGTCCGCGCGAAAGGACTTCTTCGTACTTGCCCGAACGGCCGCCGAAAATATCGGTAATCGAGGCGAAAAGGTCGCGCACAATGTTTGCGCCAAGGATCACCTCGCCGGTAACAACGCCAAGATAGCGCTGTACCGGACGACCTTCGATAAGGCTGGTGGTAGACAAAAGCATGGTAGGCCTTCCGCTGTTTCTATCCAGTAGGCCTACCCCAATTCTTATTCGATGCCGAGAGCGGTTTTGTAGAGTTCCAGAACGGCTTCCATTTCGCGGCGGTCATCGGGCTTCATCTTGCGCAGACGCACGACCTGCCGCATGATTTTGGCATCATAGCCAACCGCTTTGCCTTCGTTGTAGACGTCCTTGATGTCGTCGCCGATGCCCTTCTTTTCCTCTTCGAGGCGTTCGATGCGCTCAATCAACAGGCGCAGGCGGTCGTCGGCAGTTTCGGCCATCGGGAAATCTCCGGGTAACGGGTGAATCAGTTGGCGGCGCTGATAGACGCGCCGCCGCCTATCGGCAAAGAGCAGCTTGTGGAAATCTTGAACTCTGCCGCTATGCTTCAGTGTGTTCCGCCGTTTTTCTTCAGGCTTTCATCCATGCGCGCCAGTTGTTCGGGCGTGGCTTCGGTCTGGAAACGCGCTTTCCATTCAGCGGCGGGAAGGCCGTGAATAGCCTCGCGCGCGGCGGCTTTATCAAGGCCAGCGCCGGCATCGATGATCCAATCGGCCAGGCAATTGCGGCAAAAGCCGGCAAGGCCCATCAAATCAATGTTTTGCGCATCATGGCGGTGACGCAGATGGCGCACCAGACGGCGGAACGCAGCGGCGGCAACCGCATCAGGCAGCGTGTCCAATGGCTCGTCCTGAGTACGTGTTGAATTCGTATCCATTGTAATGGTCCTTGGGTTTTTTTAGGCCATACGCCATAGCGCGTGACATTGATGCATAAGGAGTATGATTGCTGTGGCCAAGACTGATCCGAGCGCCGTGATTACCAGGGGCCGCAAGGTAAAGATCCTCGCCACGGTGGGCCCTGCCAGCAGCGACCCTGAAATGCTGGAAAAGCTGGTGCGCGCAGGTGCCGATGCGTTCCGCGTGAACATGAGCCATGGCGAACACGCCATTCACGCCCAAACCATCGCCAATATCCGCGCGCTGGAAGAAAAGCTGGGTCGCGCCATCACCGTGCTGTGCGATCTGCAGGGGCCAAAGCTGCGCGTTGGCAAGTTCAAGGAAGGCCGCGCGGTCATCCGCCATTCGGGCCATTTCACGTTGGACCGCAATCCGGAACCCGGCGATGAAACCCGCGTCTGCCTGCCGCACCCTGAACTGTTCGGCGTGCTGCAAAAGGGCCAGCGCTTGCTGATTGATGATGGCAAGCTGCGCCTGCGCGTCATTCGCGCTGACGAGAACGAAATCCTGTGTTCTGCCGAAGTGGGCGGGGTCATTTCCGACCGCAAGGGTGTGAACGTGCCCGATGCTGTCGTGCCCGTGCCTGCGCTGACCGAGAAGGACCGCCGCGATTTGTCGTTTGCGGTGGAGCACGGTGCAGACTGGATCGCGCTGTCGTTTGTCCAGCGGCCCGAAGATGTGGCCGAAGCGCGCCGCCTGATGGGCGGATACGGCGCATTGATGGCCAAGATCGAAAAGCCCGCCGCCATTTCGCGGCTGGAAGAGATCATCGAACTGTCCGACGGGATCATGGTGGCGCGCGGCGATCTGGGCGTTGAACTGAACCCTGAAGAAGTGCCGCCGTTGCAAAAGCGCATTGTGGAAAGCGCGCGCCGTCAGGGCAAGCCTGTGGTTGTCGCCACGCAAATGCTAGAATCGATGATCGAAGCGCCAACGCCGACACGCGCGGAAGTTTCGGACGTGGCCAATGCGGTCTATGATGGCGCGGATGCCGTGATGCTTTCGGCAGAAACCGCGGCTGGCGCTTGGCCCGAAGAGGCGGTGACGATCATGCACCGCATCGCCGCGCAAGTGGAAGCCGATCCCGGCTATGCCGCCCGCGTCCACTTCATCGAAACTCTGCCTGATCCGACCACGGCAGACGCCTTGGCACAAGCTGCAGCCAGCATTGTGGACACTTTGCCCATCTCGGGAATCATCGTGTTCACAGGGTCGGGTTCAACCGCGCGCCGGGTTGCGCGTGAACGTCCGGGCGTGCCGATGCTGGTGCTGACGCCTTCTGCCAAGACCGCGCGCAAGGTGGGCCTGCTGTGGGGTGCCCACGCGGTCACCACCAAGGACATCGGCAGCTTTGAAGAGATGATCGCCAAGGGCAAGCGCATGGCCCTGCGTCACGGCTTTGGCACCGCAGGGTCACGTCTGGTTGCATTGGCGGGTGTTCCGTTCGGAACGCCGGGCGCGACGAACCTGCTGCATGTGGTCACGCTGACGGGCAACGAACTCGATCGGTACTCCTGAGCGGCTATGCGCAACTGATTGGCGCGCTGACGTTCACCAGGTACGCGGATTCAGCGCGATCCGAACAAAGCTGAGCCAACGCGGACATATGTCGCGCCAAGTTGTACGGCGATGTCCAGATCGTCGCTCATGCCCATGGATAGCTGGGTCAGGCCGTTGTCGTCTGCCAGCTTATCGAGCAGCGCGAAGAATGGCGCCGGTTCGATACCGGCTGGCGGTACGCACATCAGGCCGATGACGTCGATCCCGGCATCGCGGGCCTGTGCCAAAAGCGCAGGCAAATCAGAAACTGCGCATCCGCCCTTTTGGTCTTCGGCACCGATGTTCACCTGGATAAAGCACGGCACGCGCTTGCACAGTTTGTCTTGCGCCTTGGCCAGCGCGGTGACGAGGCTTGGGCGGTCAAGCGAGTGGATGCAATCGAACAGGGCAACGGCTTCCTCGGCCTTGTTGGATTGAAGCTGCCCGACAAGGTGCAGGGCCACATCGGGGTGCGCGGCGCGGATGGCGGGCCATTTTTCCTGCGATTCCTGCACACGGTTTTCGCCAAACACCCGCTGGCCCTGATCGATGAGATCAAGGATGGCGTCGGCAGGCTTGGTCTTGGATATGGCGATCAGCGTGACGTCGCCCGCTTTGCGGCCCGCAATTTTTGCCGCCGAGGCAATGCGGGCGATGACGTTTCCAAGGGGTGATGAAGGGGCTGCCTGTTCCATGGCGCGGTGCTATAGCGTGAGGATGGCAAAGCGCCAGACCAACAAACGGGCTCGTGTCCCTTGTCTCATCCTGATCAGCGATTGCCGCAACGATGCGGCGCTGGAACGCGCCCTTGCGCGTCTGCCACGCGGGAGTGCGCTGGTGTTCCGGCATTACCACCTGCCGCCGGTGGCGCGGCGGCTGCGGTTTGAGCGGTTGAAGCGTATTGCCCGCGCGCATGGCATTCCTGTCATTGGTGCCAGAGTGCCGCGCGGCTGGGGGGCTGACGGGGTTTATGGCAGCCCGCGCGAGGTTGCCGGGTGCAAGGGTCTGCGCCTTGCGACTGCGCATTCGCTGGCCGAAATTGGCGATGCAGTGCGGGCGGGGGCCGATGCTGTTTTGCTGTCGCCCGTTTTCCCCACACGGTCACATCCGGGCGGTGCAGTGCTGGGGCCGGTGCGCTTTTCAGGCATGGCGCAGCAATCGCCAATCCCGGTGATCGCGCTTGGCGGGATGACCGCGCGCCGCGCCGCACGGTTGCCTGTCCACGGCTGGGCGGCGATTGACGGGCTGAATCACAGGTAAACCCGTCGGGATTCTTGACGGTGAGTCCCCTTCAGGCGCATGGTGGAAACAGTAAAGGCAGGGATAAGCGCAATCATGGCAAGCCGGGCAGGATCAAGTGCACGCGGAAGCGGGGCAGACTGGCGTGCCGTGCTGCGCCGGTCCTTGCGTCGCAGCCTTGAACTGATTGGCGGTGGAGTGCTGGTTGCGCTGCTGGTATTCCTTGCACTGGCCCTGGTCAGCTATACCCAGACCGATCCTTCGGGCAGCACCGCATCGGGCAGTCCGGTCGAAAACTGGATGGGCCTGCCCGGCGCATGGGCGGCTGAACGCGTATTGCTGTTCTTTGGTGTACCCGGAGCGCTGCTTTTGCCGCTGTTGTGGGTGTTTGCGCGCCGGTTGTGGGATGCGCAAAGCGATCTGATCGACTTTGATGACGAAGATGGCGAGCTGGCATCGCCGCGCTGGTGGCGGCCAACTTTGCTGCTGTTTGTGGCGATGGCACTGATCGGTACGGCGCTGGCGCTGTGGGGCGCAAGTGATGCCAGCCGTCTGCCTGCGGGCCTTGGCGGCATGGCGGGCTTGCTGGGCGCTGCGGCCATTACGGGCGTCGCCAGCCTGCTGCCACAAGTGCCGGTGATCTGGTTTTCCGCGCCGCTGGGGTTGATTGCGCTTGGCGTCGGGATGGCCATTGCCAGCCGCGTGTTTGCGTTTGACTGGGCGCGCATGCTGTCATTGCCGCCGTTCTTGCGCCGCGCCCCGCGCGAAGACATGGACGGCGATGATTATGATGACACGCCGGTGGCCGCGCCCGCCAAAAAAGCCAAGCGTGACAAGGAAGCGCGCGCGGTGGCCGATGCCATCGACATCGAAGCATCGCTTGCCCCGCGCAAGCCGACCGAGATTTCAGACCCCACGCGCAATCCCGCGCCTGCTGCGGCCTTCCCCAAAGTCCGGCAGGGTGATCTGTTCGATAAGTATGAACTGCCCTCGATCGACATCCTGATCGAAGCGCCGCCGGGTTCGGAACAGAAGATCGACAAGCTGGCGCTGGAACGCAATGCGCGGCTGCTGGAAAACGTGCTGGATGATTTCAACGTAAAGGGTGAAATCACCGCCGTCCGCACTGGCCCTGTCGTCACGATGTACGAACTGGAACCGGCTCCGGGCATCAAGGCCAGCCGCGTGATCGGCTTGGCAGACGACATCGCCCGCAACATGAGCGCGATTTCCGCGCGCGTATCGGCCATTCCGGGCCGAACCGTGATGGGCATCGAATTGCCCAACGCCATCCGCGATATGGTTTCGTTCCGCGAACTGATCGCTTGTGAAAAGTTTGCCAATTCTAAGGCCTTGCTGCCGATCATCTTGGGCAAGGACATTTCGGGCGAACCGATTGTGGCTGATTTGGCCACGATGCCGCACTTGCTGGTGGCTGGCACCACCGGTTCGGGTAAATCGGTCGGCCTCAACTGCATCCTGCTGTCACTGCTGTACCGGCTTACGCCCGCGCAGTGCCGCCTGATCCTTGTCGATCCCAAAGTGCTGGAATTGAAGTCTTATGACGACATTCCGCACTTGCTTTCGCCTGTGGTGACCGAGCCTGCAAAGGCCGTGCGCGCGCTGAAATGGGCGGTTGAGGAAATGGAGCGGCGCTATCGCCAGATGTCGTCCATCGCGGTGCGCAATATCTCGGGCTTCAACGAAAAGGTGCGCGCAGCACAGGCCAAGGGCAAGCCGCTGGGCCGCCGCATCCAGGTGGGCTTTGATCCCGATACGGGTGAGGAATTGTTCGAAGAACAGCAGCTTGAATACGAAGTGCTGCCCCAAATCGTGGTGATCGTCGACGAACTGGCCGACCTTATGGTGACGGTGGGCAAGGAAATCGAAGTGCTGATCCAGCGGCTTTCGCAAAAGAGCCGCGCGGCGGGCATTCACCTGATCATGGCCACGCAGCGCCCGTCGGTTGACGTGATCACCGGCGTGATCAAGGCCAACTTGCCCACGCGCATCAGCTTTGCCGTGACCAGCCGCATCGACAGTCGCACGATCCTTGGCGAACAGGGCGCAGAGCAACTGCTGGGCAAGGGCGATATGCTCTACAAGCCCAATACCGATCCGGTAAAACGCGTCCACGGCCCGTTCGTTTCGGACGAAGAGGTTGAAAAGGTGGCTGATCACTGGCGCAGTCAGGGCAGCCCTGATTACGTTGATTCGGTTACTGAAGAACCCGAAGACGGCGGCTTCAACTTTGACGATATCGATGGCGCATCGGACAATCCCGAAGACCGCAAGTACCGTCAGGTCTGCCAGCTGGTGTTCGAAAGCCAGAAGGCCTCGGCCAGCTGGATCCAGCGCCAGATGGGCGTGGGCTATAACACCGCGTCCAAATGGATCGAGCGGATGGAAGCAGATGGGCTGGTCGGCCCTGCAAACCATGTGGGTCGGCGCGAAATCTATCGCGACAAGGACGGCAACGTGCTGTGATGCAACGCTGATTTCATACCCCAACCCCGCACATCACCACACCCGCTCATGCTGAGCTTGTCGAAGCATCACGCGCCGCGTGTGGTGCAGGCACCCTTCGACAGGCTCAGGGTGAGCGGGTTTGGGGGATTTCGAATGAAAGGGGACTGCCCCAATTTTTAGGGAATGCCCCCTAATTCTGGATCATGAATGGCGCGGCCACATCCTTGGGTACGCGCATCAGGCGGCCTGAGGCGCGATCTATCAAGGCCCATGTGGTTTTCGCGCTGACGATGATCTTGCCCGCCGCATTGGTGAAATCCACCCGCCGGTCAAACCGTGCGCCGGTGGGGCCTTCGGGCAGGAACGTCTCCGCATCGACGCTTTCACCCTGTGCGATGTTGCCGCGATAATCGATCTCGTGCCGCGTCACGACCCAGACGTAGGCCTGCTGGTGCGCCAGCGGAGCCACCGCCTCCCAATGCGCGGTGGCCATGTCCTGAATCCAGTTCACCCACACCGCATTGTTCACATGGCCCAGCTCATCGATATGTTCGGGGCCAGCGGTGAAGGTGAGGGTGTGGCTGTTGGTCACGCCTCCACGCCCAACTGCCACAGGATGAACGCGAATTCCTCGGCGGTTTCCTTTAAGGATTCGAACCGGCCTGATTTGCCGCCGTGGCCTGCGCCCATGTTGGTCTTTAGGATCAGTTCGTTGGAATCGGTCTTCACTTCGCGCAGTTTGGCGACCCATTTGGCGGGTTCCCAGTAGGTAACGCGCGGATCGTTGAGACCAGCGGTGACCATCAGCGGCGGATAGGCCTGCGGTTTGACCTGATCATAGGGCGAATAGGACTGGATCAGTTCGAACGCGGCCTTGTCTTCAATCGGGTTGCCCCATTCAGGCCATTCGCCCGGCGTCAGCGGAAGGTCCGCGTCAAGCATAGTGGCCAGCACATCGACGAAGGGCACGTGCGCAACGACCGCGCCCCACAGATCGGGATCGCTATTGATCACCGCGCCCATCAGTTCGCCGCCTGCCGATCCGCCCGAAATGCTGATCTTGCCCGCCGCCGTAAATCCGCGATCAATCAGGCCTTTGGCGACATCGACGAAATCGTTGAAGGTGTTGGTGCGCGCCTCCAGTTTGCCCGCCTTATACCAAGCGCGGCCCAGATCATCGCCGCCCCGGATATGCGCGATGGCATATGCAAAGCCGCGATCGACAAGGCTGAGACGCGTGGTCGAAAAGCCCGGCCCGATGGCGATGCCATAAGCGCCATAGCCATAAAGGTGAAGCGGTCCGCCCCCCTGCCCATTAATGGCCGCACGATCCTTGCGCCAGACCACACTGACCGGAACCAAGGTGCCATCGCGCGCGGCGATTTCCAACCGGGCGGTTTCATAAAGCGAGGCGTCATAACCGCTGGGGATTTCCTGCACTTTCAGAAGTTTCAGGCTGCGTGTGGCGACATCGTAATCGAACGACGAAGCCGGGCTGACCATCGATTCATAACCGACGCGCAGCACCGTCATCGCCCATTCGGGATTATCACCCAGCGACGCTTCGTAGCTGGCTTCGGGGAATTCGATGGGCTCGATGCGCGCAGGATCATCGTAATAGCGCACTTCGATGCGGTCCAACCCGCGCACCCGGCCTTCGACCACGTAGAAATCGCGGAACAGTTCAAAGCCGGTGAGGTAAAACTCGTCCGACCCTTCGATCAGCGTGGTCCATTCACCCGGATTGCCGAGCGGTGCGGTTGCGAGGCGGAAGTTTTCGTGGGTGTCGTTGGTGTGGATGTAAAGCACGCCGTCGCGTTCATCGACATCGTATTCCACGCCCTTCTGCCGCGCTTTGACGAGGATTGGTTCCGCCAAAGGATCGTGCGCGGGGACCAGCCGCGTTTCACCGGTTTCATGATCGCCGGTGGAGATGATCAGCCACTGTTCATTGGCCGAAAGCGCCGCGCCGACGCGGAAGCCTTCATCGTCCTCGTGATACAGTTCCACATCGTTTTCGAGCGGCTGGCCGATCCAGTGAAGCCGCGCATTGTCGGTCCGCCAGTTTTCGTTGGCGAGGCTGTAAACAAGGCCGGTATCGTTCTTCACCCAGATCAGGCCGGACAATGTGCCGGGGATTTCGTCCGCCAGAACCTCGCCCGTGGCGATCACCTTTATCCGCGCTGTGAAGCGTTCCGAGCCATTGTCATCGACCGACCACGCCAGCTTGGTGCCATCGGACGACACTGCAATCGCGCCAAGGCGGAAGTATTCCACGCCGTCGGCCAATGCTACTTCATCAAGGATCAGTTCGTCCGCGCTGCCGTCATCGGGCGAACCCACCGGGCGGCGCCACCACTTCTTGTATTCCGCGCCCTCTTCGTATTCGATCCAGTACAGGAAATTGCCGTCCTTCTGCGGGACCGACTTGTCAGCCTCTTTGATGCGCGCGCGCATTTCGGTGAACAAGTTGTCGATCACCGGTTTGCGTTCGCCCATGCGGGCTTCGAACCACGCGTTCTCTGCCTCAAGATGGCCGAGTATGTCCTTGTCGGTCACTTCCGGATAGCCGGGATCGCGAAGCCACGCGTAATCGTCGGTCACGCTCAACCCGTGGTGCGAAAAGGTGTGGGGCTTTTTGGGGGCGAAGGGAGGTGTGGCAAGTGTCATCCCCCGCATCTATGGTGTGCACATGATGCCCGCAAGTCGGGCTTTGGATGATTCAGGAATTGCCCATGTTGATGCACACGCACGAAGCCCGTCTTGACGCCCTGCGCAAGCAATTGGCGAAGGACGGATGGGATGGCTTTGTCATCCCGATTTCCGATGAACATATGAGCGAGTATGTCGGCAGCTATGCCCAGCGGCTGGAATGGTTGACCGGCTTTGGCGGATCAGCGGGCACAGCAGTGGTGCTGGCAGACAAGGCCGCGATCTTTGTTGACGGGCGCTACACCCTGCAAGTGCGTGATCAGGTGGACGGCGCACTGTGGGCTTACGAATCGGTGCCGCAGACCAGCGTTGCGGCGTGGCTGGCAGACCATGCGCAGCAAGGCGCGCGGATCGGCTATGACGCGTGGTTGCATTCCAAGGGCTGGGCCGATGGTGTGGCCAAAGCGCTGCGGGCGAAGGATGCATTGCTCCTGCCGGTGGGGCGCAATCCGGTGGATGTGGTGTGGGAAGACCAGCCTGCGCCATCGCTCGCGCCCGCAGTGCCCCATGCCGAGGCTCACGCAGGCAAATCCGCGCATGAAAAGCGCGCCGAAGTGGCC
Organism: Novosphingobium sp. 32-60-15; assembly: GCF_002280675.1. GTDB lineage: Bacteria > Pseudomonadota > Alphaproteobacteria > Sphingomonadales > Sphingomonadaceae > Novosphingobium. Next base: position 35,784 of record NZ_NCEN01000011.1, read on the forward strand.
GAATGGTTGGGCGCGAAACGGCTTGATGCAGCCGTGGTGACGGCGCTTGATTCAGTGGCATGGCTGCTGAATATTCGCGGGGCCGATGTGGACCGCACGCCCGTGGCGCTGTCGTTCGTGATTGCGCACGCCGATGGCACAGCGGACCTGTTTATCGCGCCGGAAAAGGTGACGGCGGACCTTGCGGCTCATCTGGGCAATGCGGTGCGGGTGCAGCCGCGTGATGCTTTTGTGCCCGCGCTGGAGGCGTTGAAGGGCCGCAAGGTGGCGGTTGATCCCGAACGCGCGGTTGCGGCGGTGTTCCATGCGCTGGAGGGGGCAGGGGCCAATGTTGTGCCGCTGACCGATCCCGTGGTGCTGCCAAAGGCGATCAAGAACCCGGTCGAGCAGGCAGGCCACCGCGCCGCGCAAGCCCGCGATGGTGCTGCAATAGCGCGGTTCTTACGTTGGGTGTGCAAAGAAGCGCCGAAAGGCGACGTCACCGAATTGTCCGCCGCTGATCGTTTGCAGGCCTTCCGCGCTGAAGGTGGCCTGCTGAAAGACTTGTCGTTCGATACGATTTCGGGCGCTGGCCCCAATGGCGCGGTGGTGCATTACCGGGTGAGCGCGGAGTCCAGCCGCACGCTGGAGCCGAACAGCGTTTACCTTGTCGATTCAGGCGGGCAATATGTGGACGGCACGACCGACATTACGCGCACCGTATGGATCGGCCCCGATGCGCCGCCAGCGCAAGTGAAAGACCGGTTCACCCGCGTGTTGAAGGGTCACATCGCGCTGGCATGCGCGGTGTTCCCCAAAGGCACCGCAGGCAGTCAGTTGGACAGCTTTGCGCGGCAGTTCCTGTGGCAGGCGGGCCTTGATTATGCCCACGGCACCGGCCACGGCGTGGGCAGCTTCCTTTCGGTCCACGAAGGCCCGCAGCGGATTGCAAAGGCCGCAGGCGGGCAAGCTGGCACGGGACAGGAATTGCTGGCTGGCATGATCCTGTCGAACGAGCCGGGCTATTACAAAACCGGCGAATACGGCATCCGCATCGAAAATCTGGTGTTGGTGGAACGGCGCGAGATTGCAGGCGCAGAGGGCGAATTTTTCGGCTTTGAAACGCTTACCTTCGCGCCGATTGACCGCGCGCTAGTGGATGTGGCGCTGCTGACGGGAGAAGAACGCGCTTGGTTTGATGGTTATCACGCGCAAGTGCGCGCTATTCTGGCACCGCAGCTTGCCGGTGCTGATCTTGGCTGGCTGGAAGCGGCCTGTGCGCCGTTGTGAAGCTCCAGCTTTCGGGCAAGTGAACAGGCTGCACCATGCGCGACAAATTGCGACAAAGAACCGGGGTTTCCGGCATAGTCGCGCGACAACCGGCGCTTAGATAGGGAATACGGAAACTGCGGTCGTCCCCAACCAGTCCCCCCACTGGGCAAGGTTCCCCCCTCCCCTTCCTTGCCAGATGGCGGATGGCCGCAGTTTCTCCCCTATTACGCTCACAGGAGCACCCGACATGAAAACCAAATTCCAGATCGCCGCAGCCGCTGCCGTTATGGCAACTGCATCGATGGCGCTTTATTCTGCATCGCCCGCAGCAGCACAAAAGATGAACGCCGATGGTGACAAGACCATTTCCTGGAGCGAAGCCAAGGCCAAGTCCGACACGATGTGGGCCAAGCTTGATGTGAACAAAGACGGCAAGATCGATCCGGCTGACCGCGCCGCCAAGATGGGCGAAAAGTTCGCCTCGATCGATACAGACAAGAACGGCGCAATCAGCCGCGATGAATTTATGGCCCATCACAGCCAGATGAAAGCGGGCAAGGAAGCGCGCGGCGATGGTCACGGCAAGTGGCGCGGTGAAGGCCGCGCTGAGGGCGGCAAGGGTCGCGGCATGGGCCATCACGACATGATGGGTGGTGGCATGCGCATGCTCGCCATGGCTGACACGAACAAGGACGGTGCAGTATCGCGCGCCGAATTCGACAGCGTGACAAAATCACACTTCGACATGGCCGATACCAACAAGGACGGCAAGGTTACCGCTGAAGAACGCCGCGCCATGATGGGCAAGATGCGCGGTCATCACGGCCCAATGCATAAGGGTGGAATGGGCGTGATGGGCGATGGTCCTCCACCACCCCCTGCGGCCAACTGAATGTCATGAGCGACACGCCGATCCGTGTCCTCGTCGTCGATGACGAACCGGCCCTGCGCGAGCCCCTGGCGGACTATCTTGTCCGGCAGGGGTTTGTCGTAACGCAAGCCGGAACCGCCGCCGAAGCGCGCAGCCGGCTGAACGAGATTGGCTGCGACATCGTCCTGCTGGATATCATGATGCCGGGTGAAGATGGCTTGTCGTTGTGCCGCCATCTGGTTGAGGCGCGAAAATTGCCGGTGATTTTCATTACCGCAAAGGGTGAAGCGACCGACCGTATCGTCGGGCTGGAAATCGGCGCTGATGATTACGTGGTAAAGCCGTTTGACCCGCGCGAACTTGTCGCGCGCATCCGGTCGGTCCTGCGCCGCGCGAGCAAGCAATCGAGCGAGATTGCCGATGCTGTGATTTACGAATTCGAAGGCTGGCGGCTTGATCCGCTCAAGCGCCGCCTGATTGATCAGGAAGGCGCGGTTGTGGCCATTTCCTCGGCCGAGTTCCGCTTGCTGCTGGCCTTCCTTGACCATCCCCGTCAGGTGCTCGACCGCGACCGCTTGCTGGACATGGTGCAGGGGCGCGAGGCGCACTTGTTTGACCGCGCGGTGGATAACCAGATCTCGCGCCTGCGCCGGAAAATCGAGGTGGATAGCCGCAATCCGCAATTGATCCAGACGGTCTGGGGCGGGGGCTATATGCTGGCCGCCGAAGTGCGCAAACGCGCGCCCACCTCTGAAGAGGCGTAAGCTACTTGCCATCATTTCTTTCCGGATTACGCTTCTGGCCGCGCAGTCTTCAGGCCCAGGTTCTGGCTGCCATTGCGGTTGCCCTGCTGGTGGCGCAAACGATCTCGGCGGTGCTGATCTGGCGTGAGCAAAGCCACCGCCGCGAATCTTCGATGGTCAGTTCGGCAGCGTTTCGTCTGCTTGGTCCGCCACCTGAACGCCGAAAACAGCACCGCAATGATGAAGACCGCCAATCATCACCTTTCCGTGCGGTATACAGCGATGCATCGCCGCAGCGTGAGGGTGAAAAACGCCTTCACCGGGTTGAGCATGAGCTGGCGGAAATCCTGGGGGCGCAAGGGTTTGATGCTGCCGAGGTGGTGGTGTTTGAACGCAACCCCTTAAACGATGCGATCAGTCTGCGCTTCATGCAGCGCCATCGCCGGGAGCTGGCGGTTTTTTCCAAGGAGCCAAAGCCCCGGTTGGTCATTGCGGCAGTGCGCCAAACCTCGGGCAAGTGGATATCCACCCGCGTGTTTACGGAAGGTGGCGAAATGATGGTGCTGGCGCCGCTCGTCGCGCAAACCATCGTCCTTTATCTCGTGCTGGTGGGTGCAATGGCCTTGATCCTGCGCCGCATCACCCGGCCCCTGAAAGTGCTGACGCGCCGGGTGGAGGACTTTGCCGGAAACCGCAAGCTTGAAGGGCAGCTTGAGCCTGATGGGCCGGAAGACATCCAGGGCCTTATCCTGGCCCATAACGCGATGGAAGCGCGCATCGGGGCGATGCTCGATGAAAAGGACGTCATGCTGGGGGCAATCGGTCACGATCTGAAAACGCCATTGGCTGCGCTGCGCGTGCGGATCGAGGCGGTGGATGATGATGTCGAGCGCGGGCGCATGGCCGCCACGATTGAAGATATCAACCGCTCGCTCGACGATATACTTTCGCTTGCCCGCGTGGGCCGTCCGTCCGATCCCATCGAGCCGAACGAGCTGGCGGCATTGGTGGCCGATGTTATCGGCGAGTTTGAAGATATGGGCGAAGCGGTGGAACTGGGCGAGACGGACCGGATCGTCCTGCCCATCCGCGCCACGTGGCTGCGCCGCGCCTTGCGCAATCTGGTATCCAATGCGCTGCGCTATGGCGAGCGCGCGCGTATTTCATTGGCGCGCGAAGGCCGGATGGCGGTGCTGCGCATCGAGGATGACGGGCCGGGCATTCCCGAAGGGGACATTGCGCGGATGATGGAGCCATTCACCCGGCTGGAAGCTTCACGCAACAGCGGCACCGGTGGCACCGGACTTGGCCTTACGCTTGCGCGCGCGATCGCCGATCAGCATGGCGGCACGCTGACACTGGCGAACCGGCGTGGCCCGACCGGCGACATTGTTGGGTTGACTGCTGCGATAACGCTGCCGGTCGGGTAGGCCCAGTTCCATACGGCAATTCGTTGTAAGGACTAGCAAAGCCACCGACTGGTTGCTAGTGCAACCAATTATAATTGCGCCGAGGAGTTGGGTTTCGCATGCGTAGCATTTCGTTTGTTTCAGCGCTCGCGCTGACTGTCGCCTGCGTTTCCGCACCGGTCATCGCCCGGCAAACCGCGGCAAACCCTTCTGCCGCCGCCGGGGTTCACACCGATTTGCCGCGCGTTGCGCATCCTTCACACTATACGATTGCGATCACGCCCGATGCTGCGAACCTGACGTTTTCGGGCACATCTTCGGTTGACCTTGAAGTGACCGAGGCGACGGAGTTTCTGACGCTCCACGCGCTGGACCTCAAGATTTCCTCAGCCACACTGACCCCAGTGGGCGGCACGCCCGTTCCCGTTACGGTGACGATGGATGCCGCGCGCCAAACCGCAAAGTTTGCTGCTGCCCAGCCGCTCAGCCCCGGAAAATACCGGCTGGACACGGCCTATACCGGCGTCATCAACACTCAGCCCTATGGCATGTTCGCGCTTGATTACCCTGACAAGATCACCGGCAAGGACGTGCGCGGCCTGTTCACGCAATTCGAAGCGCCCGACGCGCGCCGCTTTGCGCCGATGTTTGACGAGCCGATTTACAAGGCTACCTTCGATCTGTCAGCGGTCGTCCCCGCCGCCCAACTGGCGATCAGCAACATGCCGGTGGCCAAAGAGGAAAGCCTCGACAAGGGGCTGAAGCGCGTCACATTCGGCACCAGCCCGAAGATGTCATCGTACCTCTTGTTCTTCGGCCTTGGCGATTGGGAACGGATGGCCAAGGATGCAGCGCCCGGCGTGCAAGTGGGCATCGTCAGCCCCAAAGGCAGCGGTGAACAGGCGCGTTATGCGCTGGATGAACTGGCGCCGCTGATCCCGTTCTTTGCCGATTACTTCGGCCAGCCCTATCCCCTGCCAAAGCTTGATAACGTGGCAGCACCGGGCCAGTCGCAGTTCTTTTCGGCCATGGAAAACTGGGGCGCGATCCTGACGTTCGAGCGCATCTTGCTCAACGATCCGGCGATCACCAGCGCCTCTGCCCGCCAGAATCTTGTGACCACGCAGGCGCATGAAGTGGCGCACCAGTGGTTCGGCAATCTGGTGACGATGGCGTGGTGGGAAGACCTGTGGCTGAACGAGGGTTTTGCCAGCTGGATGGAAACCAAGACGACCGCCCATTTCCACCCTGACTGGTTCCCGCTGCTTGACCGTGTTGGCGGGCGCGAAACTGCGATGGGCCTTGACGGCTTCAAGACCACGCACCCCGTGGTGCAAGAGATCAAGACCGTTGAGGAAACCAATCAGGCCTTCGATGCGATCACCTATCAAAAGGGTGAAGCGGTCATTGCCATGCTGGAGGCCTTTGCCGGCGAGACGGTGTGGCGCGATGGGTTGCGCAGCTATATGCGCGACCACAAATTCGGCAACACGCGGTCAAAGGATTTGTGGCAAGCCGTTGAAAAGGCAGGCGCGCCCGGCCTTACTGCGATTGCCACAGACTTTACCACAAAGCCCGGCATCCCGCTGGTGAGTGTTGCGAAGCATACCTGCAAAAAGGGTGTTTCAACCCTATCCCTGACGCAAAGCGAGTTCAGCATCGACCGCAAGGACGAAGTGGCCGCAAAGCCCACGATGTGGAAAGTGCCGCTGCTGGTTTCGGCAGGCGGCGAACCTGTCCGCGCGATCATGGACGGGGGCAAAAGCACGCTCACCGTTAACGGCTGCGGCCCCGTGGTTATTAACGCGGGGCAGTTGGGTTATTACCGTTCGCTTTACACGCCCAAGATGCTCGGGCGTTTGAAAACCGCAATGCCTACGCTGAAACCGGTCGATCAGATGGGGCTTCTGCAAGACAATCTGGCACTGGCCAGCAGCGGTTATCAGCCATACGGACCGGCGCTTGATTTGCTGGCGGCGGTGCCGGGCAATGGCAATCCGGTTGTCGCAGGCGCCGCCTTTGCGCGCTATGTCGGCGCGTGGCGTGCGCTTGAGGCCGATCCGGTGGCGCAAAAGAAGCTCGCCGCCAAAGTTGCCGCCAATTACAAGCCACGCCTGATGGCGTTGGGTTTTGAACCCAAGGCGAACGAAGCTTTGCCCGATGCCGATCTGCGCTCAACACTGATCAGCGGATTTGGCACAATGGGTGATGCCGATGTGGTGGCCGAAGCGCGCCGCCGTTTTGCAACGCTGGCCAGCAATCCCAAGGCGATGGATGGCCCGCTGAAAACCACATGGCTTGGCATTGTTGCGCGCAATGCCACCAAGGCGGATTGGGATGCGATCCAGAAAATGGCGGCTGCATCAAACAGCGCTGTGGAGCGGCAGTTCCTCTACACCCTGCTGGGCCGGGCATCCGATCCGGCATTGGCCAAGGCGGCACGCGATCTGGCGTTGACGAACACGCCAGGCAAAACCACCAGCGCGGCGATGATCGTGGCGTCAGCAGGGTTGTTCCCCGAAGCCACGTATGACTTTGCCATCGCCAACCGCGCCCGCATTGAAGATTTGGTCGATGCGCAAAGCCGCGTGACGTTTATCGCAAGCCTTGGCAGCGGCGCAACCGACCCTGCGATGATCGCCAAACTGGAAACCTTCAAGGCCAGCGTCCCTGCAGAAGCCGCACGTCCGGTTGATCAGGTCATCGGCGGGTTGACGGAAAAGGCCAAGGCACGGCCCCTGTTCGTCAAAGGGCTGACAGGCTGGCTGGCGAAAAACAGCAAGTAGGGCGGTAGCGCGATCAGCTATAAAGCACGATGACTTTGATCTGACCCAAATGTCCGTTCGTGTCGAGCGAAGTCGAGACACCGCGCCCAGTGTCTCGACTTCGCTCGACACGAACGGGGCATGTTGTGGTTCTTGCGAAAGTCATAAAGCCCTAAAGGCTGAGGAACATTCCCGCCAAGGCGGCGCTCATCAGGTTGCTGAGCGCCCCTGCCACCAATGCGCGCATGCCCAGTTTGGCAATGACCGGGCGTTGATTGGGGGCAAGGCCGCCGGTCACTGCCATCTGGATGGCGATAGAGCTGAAATTGGCAAAGCCGCACAGCGCGAATGTGACGATGGCGACGGTGTGCGGGGACAGCGCAGTGTCCTTGCCCAGTTCGATGAACGCGACAAATTCGTTCAGCACGATCTTGCTGCCGAACAATCCGCCCGCCTGCATCGCCTCGGTCCAGCCATCTGCACCCAGCAGGAGGAATACAGGCGCGAAAACATAACCCAGGATCATCTGGAAGGACAGTTCGGGCGCGCCGAACCAGCCGCCGACCCATCCCAGAATGCCGTTGGCCAGCGCCACCAACGCGACAAAGGCCAGCACCATCGCGCCGACTGCTACGGCCAGCTTCACGCCGGTTTGCGCGCCCTGGCTGGCGGCCATGATGATGTTGGCGGGGCGCTCTTCCTCGTCAGAGGCAAGGCCGGGTTTGACGTGGGGGTTAGGCAATGCCTCGCTGCCCACTTCTGCCGGTGTGGGCGGTTCATCGGGCATCATCATTTTGGCCATGAGGATTCCGCCGGGAGCCGACATGAACGCCGCTGCCACCAGATAATCGATGCGGATGCCCATGCTGGCGTAGGCGGCAAGGATGGTTCCGGCAACGCCCGCCATGCCCACGGTCATCACGCAGAACAATTGCGACGGGTTGAGCGCTGCAAGATAAGGCCGGATTACCAGCGGGGATTCGCTCTGCCCGACAAAGATGTTGCTGGCAGCGCACAGCGATTCAACTTTGCTGATGCCGGTCAGCTTTTCGAGCGCGCCGCCGATCCAGCGGATCACCAGTTGCATGACGCCAAGGTAATAGAGGATCGAAATCAGCGCCGCGAAGAACACGATGACGGGCAGTGCCGAAATGGCAAAGCTGGTGCCGCCAATGGCCGGATCAGCCAGCGGGCCGAACAGGAAAGCCACGCCCGCGCGCGCAAAGCCGAGCAAGCCTTCAACCCCGCTGGCCGCGCCCTGCAACAGCCGGTTGCCGAACGGCACATAAAGCACTAGCGCGGCAAAGCCTGCCTGCAACGCAAAGGCTGCGGCCACCACGCGCGGGCGAATGGCGCGGCGGTTGGTTGACAGGGCAAAGGCGAGCGCAAGGATGAGCAGCATCCCGAGCAGACTGTAAACGACACGCATCGGGTGGGACAGGCTCCGCGATCAAATTGGTTTCAGACGAACCTAATAGCGAATTGGCGCAAGCTGAAAAGCGCGCTATCGGCCTTTGATGCACGATAACGCCGCCCCAGCGCCCGCAATCCCCCGTTCTTTGTTCCTGCTTGCCCTGTTCTATGGCGGGATGGTCACGCTTGGCGGAGTTTTGGGGGCCAAACAAGTGGCCCTTGGTCCCTTGGCGGTCGAGGCGGGAATCTTTCCGTTCCTGACGCTTGTCGGCATTTCCAGCGGCGTTGCCGAACTGCATGGCAAAGTGGTTGCCGACAGACTGGTGCGTTATGGCTTTCTGCCGCTGGCCTTTGCCATTTTCCTCACGCTGTTTGTGCTGACGCTTCCCACTGATACGGGAATGTATGAACCTGCCAAGGAAGCCTTCCCGATCGTGCTGGGCCAGTCATGGCGCATGATGCTGGCAGGAATCCTCGCCTATGGTGTGTCGGTCACGCTTAATGTCTGGATATTCAACCGGTTGCGCGGGGCCGTGGGGCGTTTCCTGTCCGTCCGGGGCTTTGTTGCGGCGGCGCTTTCGCAAATCGTGGATACGCTGATTTTCATCTCGGTGTCGTTCTATGGTGTGCGGCCGATCATGGCGTTGATGGCGGGGCAGATGCTTGCGAAAGTTGTGCTGTCGGCGGTGCTGATACCGCTGATAATCGCGCTTGTGCTGTGGATCGGGCGCAAGCTTGATTCTGTAGACTGACCTGCCCGATCTCTGTTCAGTCTGGAACGCACAGCCAATATTGGATTTCGCACGCTTTGCGCGTAAAGGCGCGGCCATGACTCAGAACCACGATCCTGCGATGCTCGCCAAGGCCGAAACGCTGACCGAGGCACTGCCTTATCTCCAGCGTTATGCGGGCAAGACTTTCGTCGTCAAATATGGCGGCCATGCGATGGGCGATCCCGAAGCCGCGCGTGATTTTGCCGAAGACGTAGTCTTGTTGCAGGCTGTGGGGATCAACCCGGTGGTGGTCCACGGCGGCGGTCCGCAAATCGGGGCCATGCTGAAACAACTGGGCGTGGAATCAAGCTTCGTCGATGGCCTGCGCGTGACGGACAAGGCCACCGCAGAAGTGGCCGAAATGGTCCTTTCGGGCAAGATCAACAAGGAACTGGTGGGCTGGATTGCGGCGGCAGGCGGCAAGGCCGTGGGCATTTCGGGCAAGGATGCGGGGCTGGTTACCGCCACCAAAGTGGAACGCACCACCAAAGACCCCGGCAGCAACATCGAGACAGCCGTTGACCTGGGCTTTGTCGGTGAACCTTCAGAGATTGATCCGGCGATCATCTACACCGTCAGCGCGGCGGGCTTTATCCCGGTGATCGCGCCGATTGGCGTGGGCAAGGACGGGCACACCTATAACATCAACGCCGATACGATGGCGGGCGCGATTGCCGCTGCGCTTGGCGCATCGCGCCTGTTCCTGCTGACCGATGTTCCGGGCGTGCTGGACAAGTACAAGAACCTGCTCACCGACCTGCGGCCTGCCGACATCAAGCGGCTGGCCGAAGACGGCACGATCAGCGGCGGGATGATCCCCAAGCTGGAAACCTGTGTCCATGCAGTGGAAGCAGGGTGCGAGGCGGCGGTTGTGCTCGATGGCCGCGTGCCCCATGCGATGCTGCTGGAAATCTTCACGGCACAAGGCGCGGGCACTTTAATTCGCGCCTGAACCAATTCTCGCCTAAGTGTTCGGGCGTAACACTGCTTGTTGCGCCCGTAGGGGCTCTTGTGGCTGAAGGAGCGGGTCGGCTAGAAGCAGATGCCGCCCGCTTGAAGGATAAAGCGCCATGTTTTTGTACACGCTGATTTCGATGATCAATTACCTTGTGAACATCATCGTGATCGTGGTGATCGTGCAGTTCGTGCTCGGCCTGCTGATCTCGTTCAATGTCGTGAACATGCACAATCAGGCGGTGGCCGCCATCTGGAAGGCGTTGAACGCCATTCTTGAACCGGTCCTGCGCCCGATCCGCAAGATCCTGCCCGATACCGGCGGGATCGATTTCTCGCCTATGGTGCTGATTATCGGCCTTAACCTGCTGATGATCCTGCTGGGTGGCATTGCCGCTTCCAGCGTCGGGGCTTGAGCCACTTTTCCAAAAACGGGATGATGCAATGACGGCTGCTGTGATCGACGGGAAGGCTTTTGCCGAAGGCTTGCGCGCGCGGGTCGGGACGCTGGCCGCGCAATTCGAGGCGAAGGCAGGACGCAAGGCAGGCCTTGCCGTGGTGCTGGTGGGCGAAGACCCTGCCAGCCAGGTCTATGTCCGCTCAAAAGGCAAAAGCACCGTCGAAGCGGGCATGAACAGCTTTGAACACAAGCTGCCCGCCGATACGACCGAGGCCGATTTGCTGGCGGTCGTTGCGCAATTGAATGCCGATCCTGCGGTGGACGGCATCCTTGTCCAGCTTCCGCTGCCCGCGCACATCGACGAACAAAAGGTCATCGCCACGATTGCGCCCGACAAGGACGTCGATGGCTTTCACGTCATCAACGCAGGCCGCCTTGCGGTGGGGCAACCGGGCTTTGTGCCCTGCACGCCGCTGGGTTGTCTGATGCTGCTGAAAGACCGGCTGGGCGATCTGTCAGGGCTGGATGCTGTGGTGATCGGGCGGTCCAACATCGTGGGCAAGCCGATGGCGCAATTGCTTATCGCTGAAAGCTGCACCGTCACAGTCGCGCACAGCCGCACGAAAAATCTGGCCGAAGTGGTGCGCCGCGCCGACATCGTTGTGGCCGCTGTGGGCCGTCCCGAAATGGTCAAGGGTGACTGGATCAAGCCGGGTGCCGTGGTGATCGACGTAGGCATCAACCGCGTTGCAGGCGCCACAGTAGGCAAGACGCGGCTGGTGGGCGATGTCGACTACGCCTCGGCCGCTGCGGTTGCATCGGCAATCACGCCCGTCCCCGGCGGCGTGGGGCCGATGACCATCGCGGTCCTGCTGCGCAATACGCTGGTCGCCGCTTATCGCAACACCGGGCTGGAACTGGCTGCGGACGCTGTTTAGGGATTGAGGCGCTTCTTTCCCCTCCCTTTGCGGGAGGGGTTGGGGGTGGGCAGAGCGCAGGCCATCGTCTAGTCTGCGCCGCATGAAGCGCTTTATCCCTATCGCATTGCTCACCTTTACAGCTCCGGCCTTGGCGCAACCTGCCCCGGGAGCGGCTCAGGGCCGTCCTCAGCGCGCTTATGCCAACCCCAGCGCGCTGATTGCCGCAGACATCGCCTTTGCCCGCCTTGCGCGTGAGAAGGGGCAGTGGACGGCGTTCCGCGAAACCGCCGATGACGCAGCAGAATTGTTTGAAGGCGGGCGGGTGCTTGCCAAGGCGGCGCTGAAGGATCGCAAGGACCCCGCCAGTCCCAACCAGTGGGCCCCGCGTTCTGCTTGGATCAGTTGCGATGGCTCTGCGGGCCTTACCTTTGGGGGCTGGCAGAGTCCGGGCGGCAGCAATGGCGAATATGTCACCGTCTGGCAGCGCCAGATAAAGGGCAAGGTGGCTTGGAAGTGGGTGCTGGATGATGGCCAGGCCTTGCCAACACCCTTGCGCGCACTGGATTGGGCCGAGGGTAAAGTGGCCGATTGTCCTGCCCGCAAGCCATCCCAATCCGCCAAGCCGCAGGCCAACGGCAAACCTGAAAAGCAAAGCAAATTGCCGCCGATACAGCCACTTGCCGGGCCGATCCCGCCCAGCGATGCGCTACAAGGTACCGATAGCAAGGACGGCCAATCGCGCGATGGCACGTTGGCATGGCGATCAACCGTCCTGCCCGATGGCAGCCGCCGCTTCGCCGCATGGCTGTGGAAGGATGGCGTGATGCAAGAGGTCGTCGCCCGCAATTTTCAGGCGAATGGAGCGTAAATCCCCATGTGGCAACTGTTTCTCTCCGCCTTCGTCACGCTGTTTGTGGTGATCGATCCCCCCGGTTGCGCGCCGATCTATGCCGGCCTTACTGCCAATGCCACCGCCAAACAGGCGTTCAGCATGGCGATGCGCGCCTGCCTTATCGCTACAGGCATCCTGCTGGTCTTCGCGCTGTTCGGTGAAGATCTACTGGGGGCGCTGCACATCGAACTTGACAGCTTTCGCATTGCAGGCGGGATCATGCTGTTCCTGATCGCGCTCGACATGGTGTTCGAAAAGCGCACCGAACGGCGCGAAGAACGCGCCGAAAAGGTCCGCACCTCGCAACCGCAAGTCGAAGACGTTGCCGTATTTCCCATGGCCATGCCAATGCTGGCCGGGCCGGGTTCTATCGCATCGGTCATGCTGCTGACGGCACGGGCCAAAGGCTCGACCGAGACGTTCGTCATCCTTGGCGCGCTGGCCGCGGTCATGGTCCTCAGCTTCATCGCGCTGGTTGGCGCACGCCCGATCATCCGCGCGCTGGGATCGCAAGTAGAAGCAGTTATAACACGTCTGCTTGGCGTATTGCTCGCAGCCCTTGCCGCACAATTCGTGATCGACGGGATACAGGCTCAGTTTTAGGGTTATTGCAGCGTAACGCGCCCGCCATCATCATTGTCGCGCTTGCTGAAAAATTGCATCAGTTGCACCAGCAGTTCACACCGCGCGCTCAGGCTATCGGCCTCCAGCAGTGCCTGCTTGGCGGCGGCATCGAACGGCGCAATCTGCGACACGCCGTTGATCAGCGACATATCATCCAGCCGTCCGACTGAATCCCAATCCACGGCATAGCCCTGGGCATCGGCAAATTTGCGCGATTCCTGCTCGAATGAAGCGCGCTCTACAGCGCTGAGTGCCTCGTTCATGTCATCGACCAGCAGTTCTGCCTCGACCTGGCGGAACGGCGTGGTCACTTCGAGTTCACGGATGATGCGGAAGCGCGAAATGCCTTCGAGGATGATGTTATAGCGTCCGTCATCAAGCGCCTCGACATCGGCAATCTTGCCAACGCAGCCGACTGTGAACAACGGCGCGCCCTCAACCGGTGCTTGCGGCTGGATCATTGCGATGCGGCGGTCACGCGCCAGCGAATCGCTGACCAGCGCGCGGTAACGTGGTTCAAAAAAGTGCAGCGGCAATTGCAGGCCGGGATAAAGCACCGCGCCTGTCAGCGGGAAGATCGAAAGGCGCGTCGGGTTTGCTGTGGCGCCCATCGGATCAACCGAACATCACAGTGGAAAGCTTGCGCCGCGTGGCCGAAACCCACGGGTCTTCCAGGCCGGTCGCCTCGAAGATCTGCAACAGCCGCGCCTTGGCCGCGCCATCGTTCCATTCCCGGTCCGTCGCAACCATCGCCAGTAGCTTGGCTGCGGCGTCATCGCGTTGGCCGCTGGCATAGAGCGCGTTGGCAAAGGCCAGTTGCGCATCCATATCGGCCGGACGTTCTGCCGCAGCCGCGCGCAAGGCGGCAAGCTCTGCCTCCTCCGGCGCGTCTTCTGCCAGGGCAAGGGCGGATCGCGCCTGCGCAATTGCCGGATCTGCGGCAAGCGCGGGATCAAGCGCGTCCAGCACAGCCTGCGCCTCATCGCGTTGCCCCGCCAGCAACAGGGCGCGCACAAGGCCCGCATTGGCTTGGGCGTTGTCCGGTGCGATCTCGATGATCTGGGCAAAGATGCTGACGGCACGTTCGCCATCGCCTTCAGCCAGAACCTCTTCGGCCATGGCAAGCAGGGGGGTGATATCCTGCGCCGGTTCCCCTGCCTGTACCGGCAGCTTGGCCAGCAACTGGTCAAGATATTGCCGCAACTGCGTTTCGGTCTGGGCGGGCGTCAGGTCGGCCACAGGCTGGCCCTGGAACATCGCATAGACCGTGGGGATCGAACGCACCTGAAACTGCGCGGCGATGAACTTTTCCTCATCGACGTTGATCTTGGCCAGAACGACGCCCTTGTCCGCGTATTCAGCGGCGATTTTTTCCAGCAACGGCGTCAGCGCCTTGCACGGTCCGCACCATTCCGCCCAGAAATCGAGGATGACCAGTTGCGTCATCGACGGTTCGACCACGTCCTTGCGAAAGCGGTCTACTGCTTTCTGTTCGTCGAGGTTAAGCCCCATGCTGGCCAAGATACGTCTCCGGTAAATCTGTTGCGATTATCTCTCGCCCATAATGTGGGAAGCGCGCGGCGTTCGGCAAGGGGAAACGGGGTTTTGCCCAGAGAGTTGTGCCAATGTGCATTTTTGGTGTTGCGCAAATCCCGACTCACCGTTAGAGGCGCCAACACCCCAGCCGGAAGGGACACTTCCAACCGGCTAGAAACGCTCGAGCGGGCGTAGCTCAGAGGTAGAGCACAACCTTGCCAAGGTTGGGGTCGAGGGTTCGAATCCCTTCGCCCGCTCCAGTTTTCTCCCATAAAATCAACGATTTCGCCGACCGGCGACCCTTGAAATTCTGGAGACAACGCCTCGCCGAGACCCCCATTGTCTCCATATTGTCTCCAATTTTGGTACAGGTTGGGGCGTCGTGGGGAAAGCCGGTCGTAGCTCGTGAATTTTGAGCCCCCTTTTGCACCTAAATTGTCGATCGATGTCGCCCGAACTTGCGCCTAGCGTTCGGTGTGAAACGGCTCATCTTGCTGCTTGCAGTCGGACCCCTTGGTCGAGTGGCAGCGTGCTGCGCTAGAACAGCGCAAGGCAAAGTCTTTTTAGATTACCGAGGTCGCACACATTGATATTGCCGGCCGCATAGTGCCTGACCGATCTTGAGAATCTGGCCGTCAACGGTGGACACCTGAAGAATATGTCACCGCCGGAATCTGACTGGCGTAATCGGAATGGCCCCGATCGCCGCAGAACCATCCACTCGCATTAGCCGCTGATCCCTGGGCTCGAAGCCTGTCCTCCTTCAATCAACCCGTGAAGGGTCCGCTACGCGTGCGCGTGCGGCCGCAGCTTTGCTGCGGTGATTGCGGCCAGCCCCCGGCCTTTGGGGCGACTGTCGAGCGGGGTGGTCCCGCTCCTAGGCAGGAGCCGCAACATGCCACTGGCAACCGCACAATCGCTTGGCTGGAACCTCTCCCGGACGCTGATGACGGTCATCGTCCTCATCGAAACCAATCAGGGCTACTTCGTCATCCCCGCTGACGAATTTGATGGCGACCCCGAACAGGTGGTCCGCGAATATGACCCCTTCAGCCGCTAATCTCAGGCACATTTCGCCTTTTCGGCCTGCGTCCTGTCGTGCTATTCTTGCACTGCAGATTGCGCTGAGGTGGTGGTGGCGAGCGCGTCCAGACAAGGGACGCTTATGACCATTTTTCTCATCCTCGGGGCCGTTGCTGGCCTCTATGTGCTCGCGCTGCTCTTCCGCCTCGCCAGCTACGCGCTGCCTGTCTATGCCGGGCTCACTTGTGCTTTCCTGCTACTCCGCCATGATGTCGGCCAACTCGGAGCAATCCTGGGCGGACTGGCGGCAGGCATTGCCACGCTTCTGATTGGACAGGGCCTCATTGCCTTTATCCGCTCCCCCATGCTCCGTGCCGGGATCGCGCTCCTCTTTGCCATACCCGCGGGCATCGCCGGTTTTCAAGCCGCGCACGCGCTTGGATCACTGGCAACGGACAACAGCATGCTGCTGACGATCCTTGGATCCATTGCTGCTATGGCGACATCCCTCTCGGCATGGCGAAGCGTGACGATGTCGGAGCTTGATAGGCGCGTCACCTCACAGTTTGCCGGTCCCGTGGCTGGGCAAGCCTCTACAGGCCAATCAATGTCGGCCGAGTGATGGCCGTGAGGGGGCAATACCGGTGTTCCAGTCGCTTCCTTTGCTTGGCCGATTTTGAAACGAGGGTTCAGGGCCAGCGTTCACCCGAGCCAGTGCATGCGATCAGCATCTGGCGTCCTTCCCGGCAGGACCGACCAGTACGGCCTCTTTCGATCCGCGCCCATGTCAGCAAGGCGCTTCGCTTGGCAGGCTTGCCGCAACGGTGCTTGCCGAACTTTCTTCCCCCGGCGTTCCGCCGTTCCTCGCGAGACAAGAAAGCCCGACCACACCGTCCTTCGCTAACGCTGCGGGCTGACGCTGCGGCGCCTGCCACTGGCTGACCCTTATCCGCGCATCGAGGCCGCACTGGCGCGGTCCCGTCCAACGGAAAGGAAATACCCATGGCAAAGATCGGCAACTTCAAGATGGTTTCAGGTGAACTCCGGGGCCAGATCGTCACTCTCGCCCTTCAGGCCAAATCGGTCAGGATCGTCGCGGAAGAAAACACCAGCGGCAATGCCCCGACCCACCGGGTCCTCATCGGCGAAGTCGAAATCGGCGCAGCCTGGAAAAAGCACACCCAGGACGACCGGCCGTACCTTTCGGTGAAGCTCGACGACCCCAGCTTCATGGCACCCATTTTCGCCCAGCTCTTCGAAGCCGAGGACGGCAGTCACGATCTGGTCTGGAACCGCCCGAGCCGCCGCAACGACCATTGAATCGGCCAAGTCATCGCCCGGGTCACTCCGGGCGATGACGAATCCCTAGTATATTGGGTGGCAGTATATTAGGGTTACGCCGACCCACGAAGCATGAGGCTTCGGGAGATTTTTGGGACGAATTTAAGGCGATTGCGACACGCCAGTGGGCTTTCGCAGGAGGAATTGGCGCATCGTGCCGGAATCAACCGAAACTATGTCGGCCTTCTCGAACGCGCAGCCAACTCGCCGACGCTCGACACGATTGAGCGACTCGCAGCAGAACTTGCAGTCGATCCCGTGCGATTTTTCGAAAAACCTGGCGGTCGTTGAACGCAAACCCACCGCCATTCACCGAATCTCAGCAGCAATTTTACAATTTCTGAACTACAAAAGGCAGATCATTGCCTCTGGGAATGTTTTGTCCCGGCAATCTGGGCTCGGCATTATCCGATGCTGGGGATAGCCCACTGCCGGATTGGGGATAAGTTCGCCCGGCTTCTCTGCGCGTTTTGCAACGGCGCAGTCACGAAACGGGTTTTGCTACAAGGAGAGACCCATGTCGGCTCCTGAGTTTGCCGATGAACCACCGCAGTCAGACCGATTGAGCGCTTATGATGAGCGCCACCTTGTCACGTACCTTCGCCTGCTGGATGCCGAAAAGGACGAGGCATCATGGGAAGAGGTGGTTTCGATCATCTTCGCCATTGATCCTGCCAGTGAGCCGGATCGCGCGCGAAGGGTCTATGATACCCATCTCGCCCGCGCCAGGTGGATGACGCAACACGGCTACAGACACCTGATGGTCCCGCGAACCCAATAGAACTGGGCATTTAGCACCAATCTGGCGCAATCGATTGTGCCTTGCCGCGGGGGAGCCCGGAACTGACTCGAGCACTTCTCTCGTCACGGCTCAGACATGATCGTTCGACTCCAAAAAAACCTCATAGGAGAGGTGCGATGGAGAAGCCGCCCGACTGGCGTTCGGAGAATTACGCCAAAGCGTATGAAACCTATGACCGCACGGATTTCGCGCAGGAATTCCTGCGCCGCAATCCTGAATACCGCGACCAATATGCTGAAGCCGTTGACGCTGCGCCACTCGCGCTGAGTCGTCTGGCCCGGCACTGGGGGTTGGTCTTTCGCTGCGGACCCTGACCTACCGGCCCACCATCTCCCGATCATCTGGCATCCATCTACAGCGGCCAGCGTCATCCTTCTGCGCCCGGCGCCGTTCCCTTGCGACGGCTGCAGCCAATCCGAAATTGTCGGGAGCATGAATATCGCGGCCGAGCACCGTGATGAGAAAGGGCGGCATCTCGTCCTATCGACGGGGAAGCGCCGCTACCGACTGAATATTTGCGGCGAGACAACAGAGACCGAACCGCTCGCCTATGTTCTTCCGGGCGACGCATTTTGGGAAACTCGGCAGGCCGCTGTTTGCGACTTTCATGAGCATTGCCGTCTCGGACATGTGAAGAAGCTCCCGTTCTGCCTTGCGCCCGGTCCGTCAGAGCACTGGCGTCTGGTCCAATGGCTTCGGTTGCTCGATGCGCTGTCCGGCGGTGCAACCACGCGCGAATTGGCCATCGAACTTATAGCCCGCGATGCCGGGCGATATTCGGCCGCCGAATGGGACACGTCGAGCGAGCGCAAACGGATTGCTCGCTGGCAGCGACAGGCGCTCGCTATGCGCGACGGCGGCTATCTCGCCCTGTTGAGCGGCCACTGATCGGGACATTCGGCAGCCACGCCTTATGTCCGTTCACCCAAGTCCCTGAAAATCTCAAATCTCGCCTCCTGCTCGCCGGGCCAACCCCTTGTGTCCGGCACTTCACAGGAGACGTTTCATGGATGGAGATTTCGTCCCGGTATTCCCACGCTATGTCAGGACGCCCGATGCTGCCGTGCATTTGGGTCTCTCAGCCCGCACGCTTGAAAAGCACCGTTGCTATGGGACGGGGCCGGCCTTTCACAAACTTGGTCGGCGGATTGTCTATGCCATAGTCGATCTCGATGCCTGGGCGCAAAATGGTCGCCGCAATTCAACATCCGATCCCGGACAAGGCATTTGCCTTTCAGCGCGACCGGTGCGCCGTTGATGCGAAGTTCAGCTGCCTCTTCCGCGCATGAAAAATGTGCGCAGCTCGACCTGTTCTACTCGATGCCCGGTGACATTGCCGCGCGCGATGCTCAGGATCTGATGTCCTGGCCCTTCTTCAGCCTTGCCAAGTCGCGGCGCTCCGCGCCGATCGACTTCGCAATGGGGGCCACATGGATCTCGGTCGAAGCCGTAGCCGAACACGGCATGGCGACCATCTGGGATGCCGACATTCTGATTTGGGCGGCGAGTCAGCTCGTCGAAGCGCGCGACGCAGGCCGCCCAACATCTCGGCACATCGCCGCCCGTCCGCACGAGATTCTGACCTTCATCGGGCGCGGGACCGGCAAGGACCATTATGAGCGGCTGCGCGCAGCGCTCGACCGCTTGCAATCGACGACCGTTGCCACGTCGATCCGCCAGCAACACCAGCGCCGACGCCACCGCTTCTCCTGGATCAACGAATGGCGGGAGACACTCGACGACCGTGGCCGAGCCGTTGGCATCGAGCTCATCCTGCCCGACTGGTTCTATGCGGGTGTGCTCGATCGCGGCCTGATCCTGACGATCGACCGCGCCTACTTTGCGCTGACTGGCGGCGTCGAGCGCTGGCTCTACCGTATCGTGCGCAAGCATGGTGGACATCAGCGCGGTGGCTGGAGCTTCGACGTTCCGCACCTTCATCTCAAATCAGGTGCGCTTTCGCCGCTCAAGCAATTCGCATTCGAGCTGCGGACCATCGTCCGGCGGCAGTCTCTCCCGGGCTACCATCTGAGCCTTGAACACAGCTTCGGCCGCGAGCGGCTGATCTTCAAACCCATCCCCGTCGACCCGTTCGTTGCCGCTGCCCGGCGCGTCGGTTTCCCTGTGGAGAAGTTGGCATGACATTCGGCCTATCAAAAACCGTCGGACTCGGCCCATCGGAAACCCGATCCTCGGCCTATCGAAAACCGGGACCATGCGGAAACCCGCAGAAATCTGCGGCAAATCGGCGCTCCTCTAACGATGCTAATAGAAAAGAATCCTTCGGATTCTTGCTAACCCTTTTGCCGCCTGTGGATAATCTCGGTGCGACGGGCCTGCTCAACGTCCGCGTCAAGCTTGTCGGGTTCGCGGTGGCAGGAGCGCGGCCATGAGCGAGCCAACTGCGCAGCGGCACAGCTCCTCGCAGACCATCAGGTCAGCAACAGCCAGCGCCCTGACCGAGGTCGAAGTGACCTGGATCGAGAAGCGCTACGAACAATGGATCCGCTTCGGGCGCATCGCGGC
The DNA here is from genome assembly GCF_002280675.1 of Novosphingobium sp. 32-60-15. GTDB lineage: Bacteria > Pseudomonadota > Alphaproteobacteria > Sphingomonadales > Sphingomonadaceae > Novosphingobium. The sequence continues at coordinate 56,027 of NZ_NCEN01000011.1, forward strand.
AGACACGATCATCAACCGCCGCACGCGCGTCATCGCCTTCCGTCCCGGCGCGGTCTTCGCCTTCGTGCGCTGGTCGTCGAACGACTATGGCACCATCCATTCGTGCATCGACATCGTGACGGCAGTGGCACCGGGCGAGGCCTACACGACGTTGCGGTTTGTCCGTCCCGGCGCTGACATTCTGCTGCACATCGAGGGCTGGCCCAAGGTCGCACAGGTGTTGCAGGCCATCGATGCGGTCGAAGCCGCCGGTGTTGATCCGTGCGACGCATCGCCCGATCACTGGCGCCACGTCGGCAACCGGCTGAATGCCGGAATGCCGTTCAGGGCTTACACAGCGGAGCGGCACGCGGCCTGGCTCCGGCGCAAGGCGCTCGAAGCATGAGCCGCCGCCGCTATGTTCGCGCCACGATACTGTGGGCAGCCCTGTTCAGCGCCGGGTTCTCAGCAGTCGCCATGCTGTCGCCGCGACCGCGACTGATGTGGAACGCGAGCGCCAGTGCGCCCGTCGGCCTCTATCGCCTCGAGAGCGACACACGCCCAAGGTTTGGCGAACTGGTCGCCATTGTGCCCCCGGCTGCGACCGCGCGGATGATGGCCGAGCGCCACTATCTGCCAATCGGCGTGCCGCTCATGAAACATGTCGCGGCCTTGCCCGGGCAATGGGCGTGCCGCGCCGGCGCTGTCGTCTCGGTGGACGGCAAGCGTGTCGCCATAGCCAAATCGCACGACAGAATGGGTCGGCCTTTGCCAAGCTGGCAGGGCTGTCACCGTGTTCGGACAGACGAATTGTTCCTGTTGAACCCGGCGCCCGACAGCCTTGATGGGCGCTATTTCGGCGCTCTGCCAGCAGCCGGTCTTATCGGCACGGCACACCCCATCCTTACCCGTGATGCACCTGACCAGCCCCTGCGCTGGAGAGGCTTTGGTGCATCCGCCGCTTCCCCAACCACCAACCAGGAGCACAGGCCATGATGATCGGCGTCTTTCATTCCGCGCAGGACAGTTTTACCGGGCAAATCCGGACCCTCACGCTCGATGCTGTCGTGACGCTCGTCCCGGCTCCATCGAACGACAGCGACAATGCACCCGACTGGCGCGTGCTGCTCGGCGATGCCGAAACCGGCACTGAAATTGGTGCTGGCTGGAACCGCACAGGCGAGCGCGCCGGTGCCTTTGTCGCGGTGCAGATCGACGACCCGGCCTTTGCCCATCCTCTGCGCGCCAACCTGCTTCGATCCATGTCCCGTGACGACGAGCATCACCTGCTCTGGTCGCGTCCGACCAATCGCGATCGGAAATAGGCCATGACCGTTGCTTCGCTTCGCCGTCGCAGGTGTTCCGTAGTTCGGATTGCCGTTCGGCTGCGCCTTCACCTTCTCCTTCCCGGCACTTGTTTCGCTCTCGGCTTGGCAGCGGCGACTTCTCCGGTTGCCGCAGTTGCGACGGTGCCTGACCAGTTTGCAGAGCATCCTTATGCGCCGCATGTCGCAGAGGCATCGCAGCGCTTCGGCATTCCTGAGCTCTGGATATGGGCGGTAATGCGGGCGGAAAGTCGCGGCAATTCGCGTGCGGTTTCGCCTGCCGGAGCCATAGGGCTGATGCAGATCATGCCCGGCACTTGGTCTATGCTGAGCGCGCGGCATGGCCTTGGCTCTGACCCGTTCGATGTGCGTGCAAACATCCTTGGAGGTGCGGCCTATCTGCGCGCCATGTGGGATCGGTATCGCAATGTCAGCTTGATGCTGGCGGCCTACAATGCGGGACCAGGCCGTGCCGATGACTATGCTGCCGGTCGTCGCAGTCTTCCGGCAGAAACCGTCAACTACGTCGCCCAGATCGCGCCAAGTCTTGGAATGGCCAGCATCGCTTCGCCTGCTGCCATGCCACCTGCCAATGCTCATCCCTGGCGTCAGGCTACATTGTTCACACCGCGCGGGGATGGAGAAGCGAGCAGCAATGACGGTACGGCCGATGTGCAGCCACAGCGCACCCGGCTTACGTCGCCGTCGGCCTCTTTGCCGTCACCGAACCCCGCGCCGCACCCCCTGTTTGTGTCGCTTTCACCGCGAAATCCGTGATGGGTTGCACCAGCGCATCTCTGACGGTTCGGGCGTCGTGTCGGAAAGGTACGGCGGGGAAGCATGTGTTTAAGCGAGATGGCAATTTTGGAGGGCAAGATAAAAGGAGTGCCAGCACCTGGCCCTCATGTGGTTGTTGTAGTGCGATAATTTCGTATGGCACCGGACATAACCGGCCATACAATGTTTCCCACGCGCCCGGAAATCTGCCGCGCAATCGTCTGGCACCTTCAAAATGAGCCGCGACGACACTGAATTTCGGGTGCGGCCGGGAAGAAGCAGGGACAGCGGTGCAGCGTCTGGACGGCGAAGTCAGAAGCTGGCCGCTCAGGTCCAGCGTGCCGCTAACAAGGCGGGTCATGCCGGTTCGCGGCGAGCCGGTCTGAAGCGCGGCAGCGGCAGCGGCAAAGCCGCGCGCGGGCGTCGGACGGTTGCCGTTATGCGCCGCACACTGGGCCAACGCCGGGTTACTGTCATGGCACGTATCGCTCGGCATAAAGGTGCGCATTACCGCGCCGCACCGCTGGCAAAGCACATCACCTATCTTGAGCGTGACGGCGTGACCCGCGACGGGCGTGATGCCTCAATGTTCGATGCCCAGACCGACAGGGCTGATCGGGATGCCTTTGCAGGTCGTTGCGAGGATGACCGGCACCACTTTCGCTTCATCGTCTCGCCCGAAGATGCCGGGGACATGGAAGACCTGCGCACCTTCACCCGCGAATTGATGGCTGACGCGGCCAAGGATCTGGGCACTGAACTGGACTGGGTCGCCGTTGATCATTGGAACACCGACAATCCGCACATGCATGTGCTGGTGCGCGGCGTTGCCAGTGACGGCACCGATCTCGTCATTGACCGGGGCTATATCAGCGAAGGTCTACGGTTCCGGGCGGAAGAGCGGGTGACGCTCGAACTCGGGCCGCGCACCGAGCTGGAGATCCGCACCGCGCTCGCACGCGAGGTCGATGCCGAGCGCTGGACCAGTCTTGACCGGCAGCTTGAACGCTTGGGTCAGGATACCGCAGGCCTTATCGATCTGCGTCCAGGCGGCGACGCCGATCCCGAAATGCGCCGGCTGCTTCTGGGCCGCGCCGCCAAACTGGAACAGCTGGGACTGGCCGCGCGCGAGGGGCCTGCGGTGTGGGCTCTGGAGCCCGGTGCCGAAACCACATTGCGCGATCTTTCGGTGCGCAACGACATCATCAAGACGATGCACAATGCCATGAGCCGCGACGGCGGGCGGTTTGATGTATCGGCATTGGCCCTGCATCAGGACGTTCCAAGCGAACCGGTCATCGGACGCCTGGTCGAACGTGGCCTCCACGACGAACTGACGGGCAGCGCCTATGCCATCGTCGACGGTGTCGATGGCCGCACGCACCATCTGCGGTTCAAGGACATGGAGATGACCGGCGACGCCAAACCCGGATCGATCGTCGAACTGCGCTCATGGGAGGATGCCAAAGGGCATGACCGGCTGTCGCTCGCCACACGATCAGACATACCCCTCGAGGCACAGATCAAAGCGCCCGGCGCGACGTGGCTTGATCGCCAGCTTGTGGCCCGCAATCCCGTAGCAACGGGCAATGGTTTCGGGCGCGAGGTGCGTGATGCCTTAGATGCCCGCGCCAGCCATCTCGAAACGCAGGGGCTAGCCCGTCGTCAGGGCCAGCGGGTAACCCTTGCTCAGGATCTCGTCGGGACGCTGAAGAATCAGGAACTGACGGCCGCCGCTCAGGCCATCGCCGCGCGCACGGGACTTGAGCACAAACCGTCGGGCGCAGGCGACTATGTCAGCGGCATCTACCGGGAGCGGGTGACGCTGTCGACAGGCCGCTTCGCGATGATCGACGAAGGGCTGGGCTTCCAGCTCGTGCCTTGGCGCCCGGCGCTCGATCAGCACCTCGGCCAGCACATCACCGGCACCATGTCGCCGGGCGGTTCTGTTGACTGGGCCTTGGGCCGCGGACGCGGGATCAGTCTGTGACCCTCATTTACCCCCTCATCAGGAGTAACTTTCAATGAACGCCACCCGCATTCTCTGGGGTCAGGTCATCGCCGTCATCAGCGTCACCTTGCTTGGCATCTGGTCTGCCACCCAATGGACGGCCCACGCCCTTGCGTACCAATCCGAGCTCGGCCAGCCCTGGTTCTGGCTTGGACCTTGGCCGATCTATCCGCCCTATGCCTTCTTCTGGTGGTGGTTTGCGTTCGACGCCTATGCACCACAGATCTTCCAGACCGGCGCTTTCATCGCGGTCTCGGGTGCCATGGCCGCCATAGTCATCGCGATCGCCATGTCGGTGTGGCGCGCACGGGAGGAGAAGCAGTCAGAAACCTATGGTTCCGCGCGCTGGGCGACCGACAAGGAAATCCGCAAGGCTGGCCTTCTGAAACAGGACGGCGTGGTGATCGGCTCGCACAAGAACCGGTATCTGCGGCACAATGGCCCCGAGCATATTCTCTGTTTTGCGCCGACCCGTTCCGGCAAAGGCGTTGGTCTCGTCATCCCGTCGCTGCTCGCCTGGCCGGGCAGTTGCATCGTCCACGATATCAAAGGCGAGAATTGGGATCTGACGGCGGGCTTTCGCGCCCGACACGGCCGCGTCCTGCTGTTCGATCCGACCAACCCCGCATCCAACCCCTACAATCCGCTGCTCGAAGTCCGGAAGGGCGATTGGGAGGTGCGTGACGCCCAGAACATCGCAGACATATTGATCGACCCCGAAGGGTCACTGGAAAAGCGCACGCATTGGGAGAAGACCAGCCACTCGCTACTCGTCGGCACCATCCTGCACGTCCTCTATGCCGAGAAGGACAAGTCGCTGGCCGGGGTCGCTGGCTTCCTTTCCGATCCGCGTCGTTCGATAGAAACCACGCTGCACCGGATGAAGACGACCCCGCACCTCGGCAAAGATGGTGTTCACCCCGTCGTGGCTGCCGCAGCACAGGAACTGCTCAACAAGTCTGACAATGAGCGGTCTGGCGTCCTGTCGACCGCCATGTCGTTCCTCGGCCTTTACCGCGACCCCGTGATTGCGCAGGTCACCGGAGCCTCGGACTGGCGCATCACCGATCTTGTCGATTCAGCGGCACCTGTGTCGCTCTATCTGGTCATTCCTCCTTCCGATATCAGCCGGACCAAGCCGCTCGTCCGCCTGATGCTCAATCAGATCGGTCGCCGTTTGACCGAAGAGCTGAGAGCCAAGGGTCGCCGGCAGCGCGTGATGTTCATGCTCGACGAATTCCCGGCTCTGGGGCGACTCGATTTCTTCGAAAGCGCACTGGCCTTTGTTGCAGGCTACGGGATCAAGGCATTCCTGATCGCGCAGTCGCTCAACCAGATTGAAAAAGCCTACGGATCGAACAACGCCATTCTCGACAACTGCCATGTCCGCGTCGCTTTCGCTGCCAATGATGACAATACCGCCAGCCGCGTGTCCAATGCACTTGGCACCGCGACCCAGATGCGGGCGATGAAGAATTACGCCGGACATCGGCTCTCGCCATGGCTCGGCCATATCATGGTCTCACGTACCGAGACTGCGAGGCCATTGCTGACCCCTGGCGAAGTTCAGCAATTTTCTGAGCACGAGGAGATAGTGCTGGTGGCCAGCACGCCGCCGATCCGCGCGGAAAAAGCGAAATACTTTCTCGACCCAAGGTTTCGAGCGCGCCTTCTACCCGCACCCACCCCCAAACCGCTGCACCCGAAGAAACGGCCAAAGGACGACTGGTCTGCGCTCGCACCCATTGCGGCACCGCTGCCGGTCAAACCAGCCCAGGCCGATGCGAAGAGCTCCGAACAGCCGCCTGTTGATCAGCCAAAGCCGGATGTGCCGTCAGATGCCGATGGGGCCGAATCCGAAAATGATACGGCAAACTCCGGGATCAGGCGAGAACCCGAACTGGGGGAACATGAGGATGTCGTTCCCGCCCCCAAGCCACCGGTCAACGAGTTCGATCTTGATCGCGATGCGCCCGAGGATGACGCAGCCAGGGCGAAACGGGAAGCTGATCGCACTATGAACCACAATGCCCGCAATGCATCGCTCGACCCCGATGACGGCATCGACCTGTGAGGAAGAAGCCCCACAGCAAACAAACCTTCCGGCTCGAAATCGAACTGGCCAAATTGCTGGAGGAACGCGCGCATGCCCGCGGAGTCTCGCGCACCGAAGTGGTGGAAGCGGCGTTGATGTCCCTGCTGCAATCCGATCAGGATGAACGGATGGAAGCCGCTCTGGCGAGGCGGCTCGATCGTCTGTCGCGGCAATTGGATCGGCTCGAATGGCATGTGGAATTGACGAACGAAGCGATCGGCCTGTTCGTGCGCTTCTGGCTCACCAGCAATCCGCCGCTACCCGACACGGCAATGAAGGCGGCGCAGGCGATGGGCAAGAAGAGGTGGCACGGATTTGTGGAATCACTTTCCCGGCGGATGGAGGCGGGGCCGAAGCTGCGGGATGAAGTGGGGCGTGAAAACTAACGTGGCACTTGAGCTAACGTTCAAACTGTCCGACCGAGATGACCGGATAAAATTTATCAAGCATTTGACACGAGTCCTTGGCCGGGCCTGGGACAAAGCCGCCGCTTGAGGCTCAACTAGCGACTGGCAGCTTGCGGAAATAGCAGACCTTCAGGCTCCGCCAGTCTCAACCTACGAATGAGCAAGCCTGGCCGTACCCAGACTGGAGGCTTTCGGCCCGCCATCCGAGTAGCAGACCAAGCTTCCTGTAAACGGAACTGTAGAACCTCGTGAGAACGTCAGCAGATGCGTATCTCGCGATTATAAGCAGTTTACCGATAGAGCGTGCTGATAATTCATGATCAGTTTCTTCTACCAACGAAGGAGCATGTCATGTCCAATCCCACACCTCTGGGCCCCGCTGAACATCGCGCCCATCCTGCCCCCTCGCTCCGGCGCTGGGACCCTGTCGTCAAAGTCACCCACTGGTCGATCGTCGCGGCGATCCTCGCTAACGCTCTCCTCACCGAAGAGGGCTCTGGGCCGCATATTTGGATAGGCTATGCTCTTGCTGCCGTCCTGGCACTTCGTCTGTTTTGGGGCTTGATCGGCCCCGCCGAGGCTCGCTTTTCTGCTTTCCCGCCGAGCCTGCATCGGGCTTTCGGCCATGTGCGAGATATCCGGGCGGGCAGCAATGGAGTCCATAGATCGCACAATCCGCTCGGCGCGCTCATGGTCTATGCAATCTGGACCGTGCTCGGAGTCATTATCGCAAGCGGCATAGCGATTGCCGGACCGCCTTCGACGGCTTTTCTTGACCAAGCGGAGCGGCCCAGTGAGGCCGGTCAACACGCGGTCGTTGAACGCGGTGATGGCGATAGGGGAGCCAAGGGCGAGGAAGAAGGCATCTGGGGCGAAGTGCATGAAACGGCCGTGAACCTCCTTTACATCCTCATTGTCCTTCACGTCGCGGGGGTCGCGTTCGAGACGCGCCGCAGTGGCAAGGAAATCCTGTTGGCTATGTTGCCCACAGGGCGGTAGACCGTGACCATGCGGGAAAGACGAAGAGCGCTCGAACAACGGGCGGCAGCGATCACCTTCGTGGTGGTCCTCCAGGCTCTGGCTACGATCTTCTTCGTCGCCGACGTCGCGGGGGATATCGCCACTGATGGCTGGAGCATGCATCTGCTGGTTGAGGCCGGCGCAACAATGGCGCTCGTGGCGGGTGTCGTGTTTGGCTTACTGCAGCTGCGCTGGCTGATCCTTCGTGCCCAGCTTGACGAGACGGCCGTCGCCGCGGCGCGCGGCGCCATGTCGGACCTCGTCCGACAGCGGTTCCTGGACTGGGAACTGACCGGGGCCGAGGCCGATGTCGCCTTGTTCGCGCTCAAGGGGTTCGACGCGACCGAGATTGCGCTCCTGCGCGGCGCAGCCCCAGGCACGATCCGTTCGCAGCTGGCACGCATCTACGCAAAGGCTGGTGTGCATTCGCAGGTCGGCCTGATGGCCTTGATGGTCGAAGATCTCGTCGATGGCGACGGGATCAAAAAGATCGAAAATTTGGAACAAGGAAAAGATGCATGAGAAGCCACCGCGAAAACCATCTCGTTTCTCGCATCGGCTGGCTGCGTGCGGCCGTGCTCGGCGCCAATGACGGCATCGTCTCGACCGCAAGCCTCATCATCGGCGTCACCGCCTCCGGAGCGCCGCGTTCGGCGATCCTTGTGTCTGGGGTCGCGGCCCTTGTCGCCGGCGCGATGTCGATGGCAGCCGGAGAATATGTCTCCGTGAGCTCGCAGTCGGACACCGAACAGTCGGACCTCGAGCGCGAACGGCTCGAGCTGGCCACAGGCCCCAAAGCCGAGCTCGAGGAACTCGCCGGCATTTACCGGGCGCGCGGCGTCGATGCCGATGTCGCACGAACCGTTGCCCAACAAATGACTGCGTTTGACGCGCTCGGAACCCACGCACGCGATGAACTTCACATTACCGAAATAACCGCCGCACGCCCGATCACCGCGGCGTTCACCTCGGCGGGCACCTTTACCGTGGGCGCCCTCCTTCCGCTGGTGGTGGCGCTGCTGCTCCCGCAGGCCCTGCTTGTGCCCGGCGAGGCGGTCGCATCGCTCCTGTTCCTTGCTCTGCTCGGATGGATCGGTGCGGTCGCTGGCGGGGCGCGGCCGCTAAAGCCTGTCGCGCGTGTCGTTTTCTGGGGGGCGCTGGCCATGGCGCTCACGGCGGGCATCGGACGGGCGCTCGGCACCAGCGTCTAGCCGAAGGGGAGAAGCATTTGGACTTTCTTGGGTTTGCGCTTGCCGTCCTGCTGATCGAGCTGACGCCCGGCCCGAACATGGCCTGGCTTGCGGGGCTTGCCGCCACCGAAGGCCGCCGCCGGGGCTTGGCGGCCGTCTGGGGCGTCGCGCTTGGGCTGCTCGCAAATGGCATAGTTGCAGCGCTGGGTCTGGCTGCCGTGCTGCAGGCCGCGCCTCAGCTATGGGATATACTGCGCTTTGCGGGAGCCGCCATGATGCTATGGCTTGCGATCGATGCGTGGCGCAACTCAGGCAATGGATCCCGGTTCATCCCGCTGGATAGCGCGCCCCACCGAGCGTTTGCGACCGGCGCGCTGATCAATCTGCTTAACCCGAAGGCCTATATATTCTTCATGGTCGTCGCGCCGCAGTTCCTGCGCGGAGAAGTGCTCGGCATGAGGAATGCGCTCATCCTGTCATTGATCAGCGTGACCATCGCCACGACCATTCACCTGGCGATCGTCCTGGTGGGAAGTACAGCCCATGACTGGCTGTCCGATGCGGGGCGTACGAGAATCGTGAGGCGAATCTTTGCGGTTATCATGCTCGCGGTCGCGATTTCGTTTCTGATTGCTGATCTTGGCTGAGGGAAAAGGCGAGCACCGGGAAAGGCGTGCTTGAGCCGCGCCCTCCCGCGATCGTTAGTGCGATTAACGGCCATGATCTGAAGACTCGCGCTTCTCGAACGAGCGGCGGCTTACAGGACGGCGGAAAGCGAGGCCCGACGACCGTATTGGGCACACTGCCGCCGCCCGTCAGGTCCTCGCCTGGCGAATGCACGGTTTCGGGAGAAGCAGTCGTTCGCCCGCATATTTGGGAATGCCTCGAATTGCTCGCGTGCTGCCGGAAGCCGAATGCCGGATCGTGGGACTTACCCGCCATTCAAAAGCGCACGAAGAACGGCGGCTTTCGGCAGGAGCGGACGTTCGATAATTTGCCGATGTCATCCCCCGAAACAAGCAAGATCTGGTCGATTGCTGTCCAGAAGCACGCGGCAGAACAACGTGAGAAGCCGATGTCTATCTTTCAATGTTCATTCAGAAATGCGCCTCTCATCCAAGTCGAGTTTCACCCCAATCCATTTTTCAAAAGAGAAGGAACGGACTGAATCCGGGATAATGCCCTCGGCGCGCATCAGAATGAACCGATCATTCAGCTTCCTACCAGTCGTGCGGAGCGTACCACATGCGAAATCACTCTTTACACGGACAAAAATCGGCATCAATCCGGCCGGCGTAGCTGGAGATACTGCCGATGCGCTTTTTGACATGGTCGATGCTCTGCATTGTGGCTTTCGCCTCACCGGCGTTTACGCAGGACGTGCTGCCGCTTCCGCTTGATTATGGTGCTGCGCAAGAGCGGCTGCTCCACCGATCCGACGCGATCGAGGCTTCTGCCGCGAACATACGCAGCAAGGAAGCACAGGAAGGAGCGACCCGGACGCTCGGCCGCCCCGATATCGATATCGAGGCGCAACTGCTGGAATATCAAAAGACGCTCTATCTGCCTCTCGGCTCGCTGGCACCTGTGGCGGAAGCCTTCGGCATCCCCGATCCGCTGAAGTTCAGGCAGGAACGCACCAGTACACGGCCGATCGTCACGGCCACGTTGCCAATCTACGCCGGCGGGCAGATCAGTGGCACGCAGGCCGGCGCACGCGCCCAGGTCGCGCAGGCAAAGGCGGATCGGGACATTGCGATCGACGATGCGCTCGTCCAGCTTGTCCAGGCCTATTACGGGCAACAGCTTGCCGAACGAGCGCTTGGCATCCGCCGCGATGTGCTCGATGGCCTCGAGCGGCACGTTGCCGACGCGGTGAAGCTCGAACAGGCACGCTTCATCAGTCGCGCGCAACGCTTGCAGGCGGAGGTCGCGCGCGACGACGCGGCGCGCGACTATGCACAGGCGATTTCCGATCTTGCCACCGCCAATGCCGCGCTCGCCGGGATACTGCGCGCGCCGGCGGGGGTGCGCCCAATCAGTCCGCTCGGGGTCGATTCGCGGCCACTCGCGCCGCTCGCCACGTTCAAGGCCGCCGCGCTGGACACACATCCCCAGCTCGCCCGGTTGCGGGCGCTGGAGGACCAGGCGGAGGCCGGCGTGAAGATCCAGCAATCAAAGCTCCGGCCGACCATCTACGGCTTTGGGCAATATAATTTCGACCGACGCAATTCACTGCTCACGGATCCCGATTGGTCGATCGGCATCGGCTTGAAATACAAGCTCATCTCCGGCGCGGGCCGGCAGCAGCAGGTGGAGGCCGCGCGCGCGACAGTGGAGCAGGCCGACGCCGGGCTGCGCGAGGCGCGCACCCAGCTCGATATCGGCGTGACCAAGGCGTGGAATGACGTGGAGGCGGCGCGTAAACGGTTCCTGCTCCTCGACAGTGCGCTGGTCTCGGCGGACGAGAATGTGCGTCTCCAGACCCTATCCTATCGCGAGCAACAAGCGACGTCGCTCGACGTGGTCGACGCGCAACTCGGGCGCGGCCGGGCCCGCATTCAGCGCGCACAGGCGGCGAATGACTATGTGCAAGCGCTCGCCCGGTTACTCAGCATGAGCGGGCAGATCGACCGGATGCCGGAATATCTCTCGCGGGCCGACAAGGTGATCCCATGACCGAACCCACGCAAGACGACGCGCGCCCGCCTGTCGAGGCCCCCGTGCCCGCCGCCATTCCCGCCGACGCACCCGCACCATCCGACGCGCCAGCACCCGCTGCCCCGCCCGCGCCCACCACGCACGGTCGGCCGATGGTGATCATCGCGGCGATTATCGTGACGGCACTGCTCGCGCTTGGTCTGTGGCTCAGCTACCGCCCCGCGCCCGATCAGCTTCAGGGCATGGTCGATGCGCGCGCACTTCGGATCAGTAGCAAGGTGACCGGGCGGATCGCCGCCTTCCATGTCGAGGAGGGCCAGCCGGTGAAGGCAGGGCAATTGCTCTACACAATCGCCAGCCCCGAAGTTGCCGCCAAGTCCGAACAAGCGGGCGGCGCGCTCGTGGCGGCGCAGGCGGTGGAAAGCAAGGCGGACGAAGGTGCGCGGCCAGAAGATATCCGCGCGGCGGAGGCACAGTGGCGCCGCGCAAAGGCCGCCGCCGAGCTCGCCCAGACCACCTATGCACGCACCCAGCAGCTCTATGAACAGGGTGTGCTCGCCGGTCAGAAAGCGGACGAGGCCCGCACCAATGCCGTCGCCTCCGCCGAACAGGCCAAGGCGGCACGCGCGCAATATGATCTCGCGCTGGCCGGCGCGCGACCGCAGGACAAAAAGGCAGCGAGCGGCCAGGTGCAACAAGCGCGCGGCGCGGTGGCGGAAGTGCAGGCGGCGGCCGACGAAACCCGCGTCATCGCGCCGGCGGATGGCGAAATCGGTAAGCGGCTCGCCCAGCCCGGTGAACTGGTGCCGCAGGGTTTTCCGGTGTTCACGCTCACCGATACCGCCCATCCATGGGTGACGCTGAACGTGCGCGAGGATCAGCTCCACGGCCTCGCCCGCGGCAAAGAACTGAGCGGCACAATCCCCGCGCTTGGCAATCTGCGCGCGCGCTTCCGCGTGATCTATACGGCGCCGGCTGGCGACTTTGCGACCTGGCGGGCAACGCGGCAATCGAGCGGCTTCGATATCAAGAGCTTTGAGGTTCGCGTTATGCCCATCGCGCCAATCGTGGCGCTGCGGCCGGGCATGACCGTGCTGTTCGACTGGCCGGCATAACAGGGTGGGGAACGCCTTCGGCAGCGCGCTTCGCCGGGAAATGCGTTTCCTCGCCACCAGTTTCTGGGACCGTGCGCTGGTGATCTGGGTGCCATTGCTGCTGATGGCGGTGGTGGCGATCCAGTTTTCCGCGGGCGTGATGCGCGACCTGCCGATTGCGGTGGTCGATCTGGACGGCACCGCCGTCGCGCGTGAACTGACCCGCCGGCTCGATGCGGCGCCGGGGCTGCGTGTCGTGGCGCAGGTGCCAGATATGCAGGCGGCCGAACGGATCGTACGCTCCAACCGCGCCTATGCAGTCGTGCTGATCCCGGCGGATACCGAGCGCGCGGTGCTGCGCGGGACGACCGGCAGCATCACCACCTTTTACAACGCCAGTTATTCGACCGCTTCGGGGGCAGCCCTGCGCGAGATTGGCGCGGTCGTGCAGGCCTATGCCGCAACGCTCGGCACCGAGCAGGCCGCCGCTCTCGCCGGGCCCGGCCAGGTGCGCCGGCCGCCGGTTGCCGCGCAGAGCACCATCCTGTTCAATCCGCAGAGCAGCTACGAACTGCAACTCGTGGCGCTGATCCACCCCGCGCTGCTGCACCTGATCTTCATGGTTGCCGTCGCGAGCGCACTGGGCCGCGAGTTGCGCGACGGCACGATCGGCGCATGGATCGGCGGAGAGGATCGGCGGAGGGCGATCGCCGCGGTGGCGGGCAAGTTGACGCCATATCTGGCAATTTTCACCGGCTGGGGATTGCTGGCCACCGGCTATCTCGCCGGGCTGCGCGGCTGGCCGGTCGCGGGCAGCGTGATTCTGCTGCTCATCGGCTATGTCGCCATGTACCTCGCCTATATCGGCGTGACCTTGCTGATCGTCGGCCTCACCTTGTCGATGGGCAGGACGTTATCGATCGCCGGGCTTTACGCGGGCGCCTCCTTCGCCTTTGCGGGCGCGATTTTCCCGATCGAATCCGCCTCCAGCTTCGCCCGGATCTGGAGTGCGCTCCTGCCCTATTCGGCATTCGCCAAGCTGCTGTCGGAACAATGGAGCATGGGCGCGCCCGCGATGAAATCTGCCGGGCAGCTGCTCGCTATGCTCGCCTTCCTGATCGTCGGGACAGGCATCGGGCTGCCGCTTTACCTGGCGGCTGCACGCCGACCGCAAACCTGGGGGCGACGATGATCGGCCGCGCCTTCCTCGCCACCTTCCGCGCAATCTTGGCCGACAGCTCGGCGCTGTTGCTGCTGATCGGGTCGTGCCTTCTTTATTCCTTCTTCTACCCCACCGCTTATTCCGGCGAGGTGCCGGTGCGGATGCCGGTGGCGGTGGTCGATCTGGATCATAGCGCCACCAGCCGATCGCTGGAGACCCGGCTCGGCGCGTTGCAACAGGCGGAAGTGGTCGCGCGGCTCCCGTCCCCCGCCGTCGCGCTACGCTGGCTGGAAGAACGGCGGGTGAGCGCGATCGTGGTGATTCCGCAAGGCTTTGAACAGCGCATCCTGTCCGGCGGTCAAGGGACCGTCGCGCTCTATGGCAACGGCGCCTATCTGCTGCGCAGTTCGACCGCGCTTGCCGGCATTGGTGCGGCATTGGGAGAGATCGGACGCGATGCTGCGGTTGCCCAGGCGATGGCCAGCGGGGCGCCGGCCGCCGCCCCGCTGGCGATGATCCAGCGCCCCTTGTTCAACACCCGCGAGGGCTACGGCAGCACGATCTTTCCCGGTGTCGCCTTTCTCATCATCCAGCAGACCTTGTTGATGGGGCTCACCGTGCTTGCCGCAACGATGCGAGAGCGCCAGGGAACGCTCAGCTTCGCGCCACGCACCCTGCTCGGCATCGCGCTGGCCTTTCTCGTCATCGGGTGCGCGGACATCGCCTATTTCACTGGTTTCGTCTTCTGGTTTCAGGATTATCCGCGCGGGGCTGCCGATCCGCTGACGCTGGTCGTGTCCGCAGCGCTGTTCATATCCGCGACGGTCGCCGGCGCGTTGGCGCTCGCCAGCTTTTTCCGCACGCGTGAGCGCCCCATCCAGTTGTGGATCGTCACCTCGGTCCCGATCTTCTTCCTGTCCGGTCTGTCCTGGCCAAGCGAGGCGACGCCGCACTGGCTATCGCTGTTGGCGCGCCTCCTGCCGACGACGCCGGGAATCAAACTGATGGTTGGCGTCAACCAGATGGGCGCAACGCTGGTCGAGCAGCGAGGTGCGTTGATCAATCTCGCGCTGCTAACCATTTTTTACGGTGCGATCGCGGTATCGCGCTATCGCCTGCGGCCTTGCGGAGCGCCATAGCCCGCCGACTGAACATGCCCCCTGTTTGGTAGCGAGCCATTCACATCTCACGGCCGATTTTAAACTTTACGGGCGGACGAGGGACGCTCTGCCGCTGTCGTCTCACGGCCTCTTACCCCTTCGTCTTGGGATCTGACGATCGCTCAGTGACTTGGCTCCAGCCGCGAGCGCGTAATTCCACCTCCTGAATGAATAACTGGTTTCGAGATCATGCCTTCAGAAATTGAAGGACACCGATCGGGCGCTCCGCGACTCTGCGGTTGAACGAAACCCGAACGGCCATTTTTGGCAGGAGCGGTCATTCCACGAGCGTCGGAGAACGACTTGAGTTGGTCGTAGGCTGCCGCTTGGATGACGACGTCGTCGGCGCAAAAGCCCTAGTCCAAGAGCTTCGAACTACGCTCCTCCCTGTTTTTCTATCCCCCACTGCTACGACGCTAAATCCTTGTTGAACTAGCCCCTTTTCTGCGTCTCTTACTCGTCCCCGTCGAGCCGGACGATCTTGTCCCGCTCCTGAAGCGGGGTATCCGATGGGCGCTGAGCCAGTCCGAATTGAAGCACGTTCACGTGGCGCACGCATGCTGCGCACGGCGATGGGCGTATCGATCGCGACCTGGTTGGCTGACCCGCAGATCACCGAGATCATGCTCAATCCTGATGGACGCCTGTGGGTCGACCGGTTGGGCATCGGACTGTCCGACAGCGGTGAACGCCTGACCGCAGCCGATGGTGAGCGCATCATCCGATTGGTTGCCCATCATGTGGGTGCCGAAGTTCACGGCGATGCACCGCGCGTGTCAGCGGAGCTGCCGGAAAGCGGAGAACGGTTCGAAGGCCTCCTGCCACCGGTGGTGGCGGCTCCCACCTTTGCCATCCGCAAGCCCGCCGTCGCGGTGTTCCTGCTCGATGACTATGTCAGCGCAGGAATCATGTACGCGTCTGAAGCAGACAGGCTTCGTTCGGGCGTTGCACAGCGGCTGAACATCCTTGTCGCCGGGGGCACTGGCACCGGCAAAACGACGCTCACGAACGCCCTGCTCGCCGAGGTCGCCAAGACCACCGACCGGGTCGTGCTGATCGAAGACACCCGCGAACTCCAATGCCGCGCCCCAAACCTTGTGGCGATGCGGACCAAGGATGGCGTTGCCTCGCTCTCTGATCTGGTTCGTTCCAGCCTTCGCCTTCGCCCTGACAGGATTCCGATTGGCGAAGTGCGCGGCGCCGAGGCGCTTGATCTCCTCAAGGCCTGGGGCACCGGCCACCCCGGCGGGATCGGGACGATCCACGCCGGGAGTGCAATCGGTGCGCTGCGGCGGATGGAACAGTTGATCCAGGAAGCGGTCGTCACCGTTCCGCGCGCGCTGATCGCCGAGACCATCAACCTCATTGCCGTGCTGGTGCGCGATGGCACCGGGCGGCGCCTCGCCGAACTGGCCCGCATCGACGGGCTCGACCCGGTCACCGGCGACTACCGCCTGATTCCCACCACCCAAACCCAAGGAGACTCCCTATGATCCATGCCCTTCGGCGCGGCACCAATCGCGTTGCGCTCGCTGCTACCGCTGCCTTCGTGATGGTGGCCACTGCCACTCCGGCGCATGCCGGCGGTTCGTCGATGCCTTGGGAAGCTCCGCTGCAGTCGATCCTCGAGAGCATCGAGGGGCCGGTCGCCAAGATCGTTGCGGTGATCATCATCATCGTCACCGGCCTCAGCCTTGCCTTTGGGGACACGTCGGGGGGCTTTCGCCGGCTGATCCAGATCGTGTTCGGCCTCTCCATCGCCTTTGCCGCATCGAGCTTCTTCCTGAGCTTCTTCAGCTTCGGCGGCGGAGCGCTGATCTGATGACATCGGCAGACGACATCCCCGGCTTCTATGCCCCGGTCCACCGCGCACTGGCCGAGCCGATCCTGCTAGGCGGTGCGCCGCGTGCACTCGCCATCGTCAATGGCACGCTGGCGGGCGCGATTGGCCTCGGCTTGCGGCTCTGGCTCGCTGGCCTTGCCATCTGGGCAATCGGCCATGTGCTTTCGGTCTGGGCTGCACGCCGCGATCCGCAGTTTGTCGATGTCGCGCGCCGCCATCTCAAATATCCGACCTGGGTGCGGCCATGATGTCGCTTCAGGAATATCGGACCAAATCCGCCAGTCTCGCAGACTTCCTCCCCTGGGTCGCACTGGTGGGGCCGGGCGTGGTGCTCAACAAGGACGGATCGTTCCAGCGCACGGCGCGCTTTCGCGGTCCCGATCTCGACAGTGCCACGCCCGCTGAACTCGTCGCCGTCACCTCCCGGCTCAACAATGCCCTGCGGCGGCTGGGCTCGGGATGGGCGGTCTTTGTCGAAGCGCAGCGCACCGCGGCACAAGCCTATCCGCAATCCCGCTTTCCCGATCCTGTGTCGGCACTGGTCGACAGGGAACGCCGCGAACAGTTTCGTGAGGAAGGCGCGCATTTCGAAAGCGGCTATTATCTGACGCTGCTGTGGATGCCGCCGCCCGAGGAAGCCGCGCGCGCCGAAGGCTGGCTCTACGAAGGCAAGGCGTCGACCGGGGTCGATCCCAAGGAACTCGTCAAATCCTTCGCTGATCGTACCGATCGCGTGCTGCATCTGGTTGAGGGATTTATGCCCGAGGCCGCGTGGCTCGATGACGCTGCCACGCTGACCTATCTCCACAGCACGGTATCGACCAGGACGCAGCGCGTTCGCGTGCCCGAAACGCCGGTCTATCTCGACGCGCTGCTGGCCGATGAGCCGCTGACAGGCGGTCTCGAACCCATGCTCGGCGCCCATCATTTGCGCACGCTCACCATCACTGGCTTTCCGACGGCGACCTTTCCCGGGCTGCTTGATGAGCTCAACCGGCAAGCCTTCCCTTACCGCTGGTCGACGCGGGCAATCATGCTCGACAAGACCGACGCCACCAAGCTGCTCTCGAAAATTCGGCGGCAATGGTTCGCCAAGCGCAAATCGGTCGCCGCCATCCTCAAGGAGGTGATGACCAACGAGCAGTCGGTGCTGATGGATTCGGACGCCTCGAACAAGGCGGCCGATGCTGACATGGCGCTGCAGGAGCTTGGCGCAGATCATGCCGGCATTGCTTATGTCACTGCGACGGTCACGGTCTGGGACCGCGACCCGGCGCTGGCGGCGGAGAAGCTGAGGCTGGTCGAAAAGGTCATTCAGGGCCGCGACTTCACCTGCACGATCGAAGGCATGAATGCGATCGAGGCATGGCTCGGATCGCTGCCCGGCCATGTCTACGCCAATGTCCGGCAGCCGCCCATTTCCACACTCAATCTCGCCCACCTGATCCCCCTGTCAGCGGTATGGGCGGGAGCGGAACGGGACGAGCATTTCGGTGACGCCCCCTTGCTTTACGGCAAGACCGAAGGCTCGACCCCGTTCCGCCTTTCCCTTCATGTCGGCGATGTCGGACACAGCCTCATCGTTGGCCCGACAGGGGCAGGCAAATCCGTGCTGCTGGCGCTGATGGCGCTGCAGTTCCGGCGCTACAAAGGCAGCCAGATCTTCGCCTTCGATTTTGGTGGATCGATCCGCGCTGCGGCGCTCGGCATGGGCGGCGACTGGCAGGATCTCCGCGGCGCGCTGCATGCCGAGGAATGCGACAGCGCTGCCGTCGCCCTGCAGCCGCTTGCACGGATCGACAACGCCGGCGAACGCGCGTGGGCCGCTGAATGGCTGGCGGCGATGCTGGCCGGCGAAGGCATGGTGATTGACCCTGCTGCCAAAGAGCATCTTTGGTCGGCCCTGACGTCGCTTGCGTCCGCACCACCTGCCGAGCGCACACTCACCGGTCTCGCGGTCCTCCTGCAATCCCAGGAATTGAAGCAGGCACTCGCCCCGTATCTCATCGGCGGTCCGTGGGGACGGCTGCTTGATGCCGAACAGGAACGTCTGGGTGAGGCGTCCGTGCAGGCTTTCGAAACCGAAGGTCTAATCGGCGCGTCATCGGCCGCTGCTGTGCTCGCCTATCTGTTCCACCGGATCGAGGGGCGGCTCGACGGCTCGCCGACCATGATCATCATCGATGAAGGCTGGCTCGTGCTCGACAGCCCAGCGTTCGCCGCGCAGCTGCGCGAATGGCTGAAGACGCTGCGAAAGAAGAATGCGAGCGTCATCTTCGCGACCCAGAGCCTTGCCGACATCGAGACGTCGGCCATCGCGCCTGCCATAATCGAAAGCTGTCCGACGCGCATCTTTCTACCCAACGAGCGCGCGGCCGAACCGCAGATCGCACGGGTCTATGAGCGGTTCGGCCTCAATGATCGCCAGATCGAAATCCTGAGCCGGGCTACCCCGAAACGCGAATACTACTGCCAGTCGCGGCGCGGCAACCGGCTGTTCGAGCTGGGCCTGGGCGATGTCGCACTCGCCTTCAGTGCCGCCTCTTCCAAAACCGATCAGATCCGCATCGCCGAACTTGTCGCAGCCCATGGCCGCGAAGGCTTTGCAGCGGCCTGGCTCCAGAACCGCAGCCTCGAATGGGCGGCCGAGCTGCTTCCTCCCCCGCCGCCCGCACTAACTGACAAGGAAAACCGCCCATGAAAATCCCCGTCCTCCGCCGCGCTCTTATGGCGACGGCGATCGCCACTTCGCTGGTATCAGGCACCATGATCGCCGCGCCGGCGCAGGCCCAGTTTGGCGGGATCGTCTATGATCCCAGCAACTACGCGCAGAACGTGCTGACCGCCGCCCGGACGCTGCAGCAGATCAACAACCAGATCCAGCAGATCCAGAACCAGGCGACCAGCCTCATCAACGAGGCCCGCAATCTTGCCAGTCTGCCGGTCTCGACGATCCAGACGCTGCAGCAACAGGTCGACCAGACCCGCCAGTTGCTGAACCAGGCCCAGCGCATTGCCTATGACGTTACCGACGTGCAGCAGGTGTTCAACGGCCGTTACAAGGGGGCGGCACTGACCGGCGGGCAGGCCCAGATGGTCGCTAACGCCAATGCGCGATGGCAGGACAGCGTCGGCGCCTTCGAAGACGCAATGAAGGTTCAGGCCGGGATCGTCGGCAATCTGGGTGCGACCCGCAGCTCGATCACGACACTGGTCGGCGCCAGCCAGTCAGCGACCGGGGCTTTGCAGGCGGCACAGGCCGGCAATCAGCTACTGGCTTTGCAAACCCAGCAACTGGCCGATCTGACCGCCGCCATTGCGGCGCAGGGCCGCGCGCAGTCGATCGAGGCCGCGCGCAATGCCGCGACCGAGGCCGAGGGCCGCGAGCGTTTCCGCCGCTTCCGGACCCGGAACTGACATGAGCCGGTCGGTCAAGCTGGCGGCAGCCGCTGCTTTTGGCGGATTGCTGATCGCGGTCGCGGTTGTGTCGGCAACGCGGCCGCCGGCTCGGCAGGACACAACGACCTATGTCGCGGACGAGACAGGATCTCCGAACCCTCACGCCGCAGAACTCAAGCGCTGCAGCACGATCACCATGCCGGAATCGGGATGCGATGCGGTGTGGGAAGCTGAGCGCCGCCGATTTTTCCATGGAAGGGAGCGGCAGCCATGAATGATACCGGCGTCATCGACCAGTTTCTGACGGTCTTCACCCAGTATATCGACAGCGGCTTCGGCCTGCTCGGCGGTGAGGTCGGCTTCCTGTCGACCACTCTCATCGTCATCGACGTGACCATAGCTGCCTTGTTCTGGGCCTGGGGCACCGATGAAGATGTGCTGCAGCGCCTGATCAAGAAGACGCTCTACATTGGCACTTTCGCCTTCATCATTGGCAACTTCTCGAATCTCGCTGGCATTATGCTCCAGAGCTTTGCCGGGCTTGGCCTGCAGGCCAGTGGCAGCGGCATGGCCATCGGCGATTTCATGCGCCCCGGCGTTGTGGCCGCAACCGGTCTTGATGCCGGGCAGCCACTGCTCGATGCCACCGCCGATCTTGTCGGGCCGGTAGGTCTGTTCACCAATTTCGTGCAGATCCTGATCCTGTTGATCTCCTGGCTGATCGTCGTGATCGCCTTCTTCGTGCTGGCGATTCAGGTCTTCGTCACCATCATCGAGTTCAAGCTGGTGACGCTCGCCGGCTTCGTGCTTCTGCCGTTCGCCTTTTTCGGGCGCACCGCCTTCATGGCCGAGCGCGTCCTTGGCCATATCATTTCCTCCGGCATCAAGGTCCTGGTGCTTGCCGTCATCACCGGCATTGGCACGACCCTGTTCACACAGTTCATCAATGCCGGACTCGGGGTAGAACCCGACATCCAACAGGTCATGGCGATTGCGCTCGCAGCGCTGACGTTGCTCGGCCTTGGTATCTTTGGTCCCAGCATCGCCAACGGCATTGTGTCGGGCGGACCGCAGCTTGGCGCAGGGGCGGCGGCAGGCACTGCGATCGCTGCTGGCGCGACGATTGCGGGCGGTATCGCAGGTGCCAAGCTCGCGGCAGGTGCCGCCGGCTCGGCCATGGCGGGCGCGGCCACGGGCGGTGCTCGCGCGGCAGGCGGCGCGTCGGGTGCCTATGCAGCCGGAGCCGCTGGCAAAACCGGACGGGCTGCGGCTGCTTCGGGTCTCGCCAATGTCGCAAAATCAGCCGCGAGCAGCGCGGCGTCACCACTTCGCCGCGCCGCGGAGAGCCTCAAAGCGAACTATGCCGCTGGCAAGGCCGGGACGCCTGCCAATGCGGCAGCGACCGGCGCTGCCGATGGTCCTCCTGCATGGGCCACCGCGATGAAGCGCCGTCAGGCGATGACGCAGGGTGCCAACATGGCCTCGCACACCCTCAAGGGCGGCGACAGCCACGGCGGCGGCTCTGGCCCCGACATCTCCGACAAAAGCTGAAACTTCCGAAAAGGATCCTACATGTTTCGACGCCCCTCTATCCGCTACGGGACCAGTCCCGAGCCCGTCACGCCCTATCAACGCGCCGCCCAGGTCTGGGACGACCGCATCGGTTCCGCACGGGTGCAGGCGAAAAACTGGCGGCTCGCCTTCTTCGGTTGCCTTGCGCTTTCGGGAGGGCTGGCAGGCGGTCTCGTCTGGCAATCGGCGCGCGGCACGATCACGCCCTGGGTGGTCGAGGTCGACAAGCTCGGCCAGGCACAGGCCATCGCGCCTGCCGATGTCGATTATCGCCCGACCGACCCGCAAATGGCGTTCCACCTTGCTCGCTTCATCGAGCAGGTGCGCGCCATTCCCGCCGATCCGATCGTGCTGCGGCAAGACTGGCTCAGGGCTTACGACTTCACCACCGACCGCGGCGCGCAGGCGCTCAATGACTATGCGCGCAACAACGATCCCTTTGCCCAAGTCGGCAAGGTGCAGGTCGCGGTCGATGTGTCGAGCGTCGTTCGTGCGTCGAACGACAGCTTCCGCGTTGGATGGACTGAGCGGCGTTACCAGGATGGCGCACTTCTCGAGACTTCGCGGTGGTCAGCGATCCTGACCACCGTCGTGCAGCCACCACGCACCCCCGATGCCCTGCGCAAGAATCCGCTCGGCCTGTTCATCAACGCCATCAACTGGTCAAAGGAGCTTAGCCAATGATCCGCCCGACGCGCGCCCTCCGCACATCGATTATGCTCTCAGCGGTAACACTGATCTGCATCCCTGCCCAAGCCATGGCGCGCGAACAGCGCGCTCAGCCCCATGCATTTCCTGCTGCATCGGCGCAGACCGTTGAGACTGCCGACCCGCGCACCCGTGTTGGTAGGGCCAACGCCGCTGCGCGCGTGGAACCGGAGCGCACCAGCTATTTCAATGCTATCCAGCAATATGCCTATACCGATGGAGCCCTGTTCCAGATTTACACCGCACCGGGGCAGATTACCGACATCATGCTGCAGGAAGGCGAGGAACTCGTCGGACCGGGGCCGGTCGCATCGGGCGATACGGTCCGCTGGATCATCGGCGACACGGTAAGCGGGAGCGGATCATCGCGCCGCGTTCACATCCTCGTCAAGCCGACGCGGGCCGACATTCGCACCAACCTCATCATCAATACAAATCGGCGCACCTATCATCTTGAACTCAGCGCGACGAACTCGACCTATATGGCCGCAGTCTCCTGGACCTATCCGCAGGACGCCTTGATCGCCCTGCGTACTGCCGAGGCCGAGCGTGAACGCACGGCTCCGGTGGCGGCGGGAATCGATTTCTCAAGCCTGAACTTTCGCTACCGCATCGGGGGCGATCATCCCGGATGGCGACCAGTGCGGGTGTTCGATGACAGCCGGCAGGTGTTCATCGAGTTTCCGGGTGACATTGCCAGCGGCGATATGCCGCCGCTGTTCGTGATTGGCGCGGATCAGGCAGCTGAGCTGGTGAACTACCGCGTGCAAGGCCGCTATATGATTGTCGACCGGCTGTTTGAGCGTGCCGAATTGCGGCTTGGCGCAGGCAACAGCGTCAAGCAGGTTCGCATTGAGCGTGAACGCGCACGCCGCCGGAGCCGCTCATGAACACGCGACCGCAGGATGATGGCGTGCCACCGGTCTCCAACCGGATTGTTGAGGC
The DNA here is from genome assembly GCF_002280675.1 of Novosphingobium sp. 32-60-15. Classification (GTDB taxonomy): domain Bacteria; phylum Pseudomonadota; class Alphaproteobacteria; order Sphingomonadales; family Sphingomonadaceae; genus Novosphingobium. The sequence goes on from NZ_NCEN01000011.1 coordinate 79,375, forward strand.
TGAAGTCGAGACCGACGTTGAAACAGACGTTGAGGTCGATGCCGAAGGCGACGAGCCTGACGACGAGCGCCCGGTTGCACTGGCCAGCCCGGACGGGTTTCGCCTTGGCGGGGAACCGCCGCGCGTCATGCGCTTGTCGCGCAAGGCATTGGCAATCCTTGGCGTCATCGCCAGCGTCGGGATTGGCGGTTCGCTGATCTACGCACTTCAGCCCAAGAACCACGCGCCAGCCGAGAATCTCTACGACACGAACAGCCGCAACCGCGCGGACTCGGTCAACGGTGCGCCTGCCAACTACGGCGACGTGCCAAAATTAGGTCCTGCACTGCCCGGTGATCTCGGCGGCCCGATCGTTGCCGCGCAGCAGCGCGGGCAAAATGTCCCGATCCCGCCCATTGACACCGCCCCGGCCGCAGGACAGCCCGATCCGCGGATTGCCGCCGCCGAGCAAGCGCGTGAGCGCGCGGCGCAGGAGCGTGATAGCGCCCGGACCAGTCGCCTGTTTCTTGCCGGAGAGACCGGAACGACCGACAGTCGGTCTGCAACCGCACTAGGGCCAGCGCCATCATCTTCGATACCAGGTGCGGATCCAGCTCAACCGTCTGCACCAACAGCCACGTCAAGCCGCCGCGCATTTCTCGGACAGCGCGGCAACCGCAGCACGGAAAGCCCTGAGCGCATCATGCGTCTTGCATCGCCTTACATTGTACAGGCCGGAAGCGTGATACCGGCAGCGCTCATCACCGGCATCCGGTCCGACCTTCCAGGTCAGATCACGGCGCAGGTTACGCAAAATGTCTATGACAGCCCCACCGGCCGCATACTTCTGATCCCCCAAGGCTCAAGGCTGATCGGTGAATATGACAGCGACGTAGCCGCCGGACAGAACCGCGTGCTGCTGGCGTGGGACCGCCTCATCCTTCCCGGAGGTCAATCGATCCTGCTTGATCGCCTGCCCGGCGCTGATGCTGCCGGTATGGCCGGCCTTGAAGACCAGACCAACTATCATTGGGGCAACATGCTCAAGGCCGCGCTCATTTCGACATTGCTGGGGGCTGGTACAGAGCTGATCTCGAACGGCGATAGCGATCTCATCCGAGCGCTGCGTTTCGGCACGCAGGACACCGTAAGCCAGACCGGCAGGCAGGTCGTGCAGCGGCAATTGAACGTGCCGCCGACATTGACCGTGCGCCCCGGATTTTCGCTGCGCATCATCGTGACGCGCGATCTGGTGCTCGAACCTGTGCTTGCAGGAGGAACGCGATGACCCGTCTCAAACTGGCTGATCTGGCAGATGAAAAGCCGGTGCGGCTGACCTTGGAGCTCTCTGCCCGGCTTCACCGCGATCTGGTGGCTTATGCGCTCGCCGTAAACGGCGGGGATGCCAAAGGTGCGCCGACCGCCGAGCGGCTTATTCCGCCCATGCTTGAGCGGTTTATCGCAACTGACCGGGCTTTTGCCAAAGCGCGCAAGACACCTCAGACGGGGTAACGCTCGTTGATCAGGGTAAAGAAGCGTTGCAGCGCCGGATTGTCATTGTCTTCGCGCCAGTAAACCGAAAATTCGAGGCGCGTCGTGCCGTTCTGATCGTGGATATCACGGAAATGGAGATCCGGCCATGTCACGCCCTGCGAGGCTTCGGTTGCGATGGATATGAAGCGGCCGACAGACACAATGCTCAGCACGCTTTCGAGGCTGGTATTCTGCACGATGATGTTCGGCCGCCCGCCTTGTCCGGTCAGCCGCGCAGCAAGCAGATTGGCTAGAGTCGGACCAATGCCGCCGCCCGGCACCACGAACACTTCGCGGCGTAGATCACTCCAGTAGATCCGGTCGCTTTCAAGAAGCCGATGGCCCGACTGCAAGGCGACCATCAGCCTGTCAGACCAGACCGAGCGCGCCAGAATGCCGCTCTCTTCCATCCCGGCCGGAGCCACCGCGACATCGATGGTCCGAGACTGCAAGGCATTCAGCAGCTTTTCCGGAGCGGCTTCCTCGCCATCGAATTGGACGTCAGGAAATCGGGTCAGATACTCAGAGAAGGTCTGCTTCAGATTGCCTGCCATCAGCGAGGAGCTGTAACCGACAGCGAGACGCCCCTGTTCGCCATAGCTGACTGCTCGCGCAGTGGTCTGCAGATTGTCGATGTCGGTGATGATGCGCCGCGCAGACTCCAGAAAGACCTGGCCCATCTCGGTCGGCTCAGCTCCCCGCGTCGAACGCGTAAACAACTTGATGCCGAGTTTGTCCTCAAGTTGCGTAACCCGCAGGCTCAGCGTCGCCTGCTTCATGTTGAGCGCCGTGGCAGCACGGGAAAAGCTGCGGGTATCTGCGGTCAGAACGGCGTAGCGGAGTTGCCGAACCTCGATCGTCATGCTGCTAATGCTCCCCCGTTCTCTTTCTTGCCGGCATTGAGGCGTAATCGGACTGAAATCGCAATATAAATTGCCGGAGATTTCGCCGCATACAACGTCATTCTGGAGTTATGCTTGACCAATCAAGCTGATACTGAATTTTACGTGCAAATATGATTGATCTATTTTGGAGCAAAGCGGTTGAAAGGAATGCCTTAAACGTAGCGCTAGCTGTCAGCGCAATTCAGTCGCTCAATACCGTCAGCTTCAATGGACACCTGCTCATATCAATAGGAAGCGGCTCCGACGGCATTGCAACCCGTATTCCAAAACATGGCATTTGCGGCCTCGGTTGCAGTCAGAATTCCGACAATTTGAGGCGCAGCGAAAAGAGGATCGCTTCGGCATTCCGCCGCATCGGCTTTGCTTGATCAACCTACGATTGAAAGGGTGAGGGCACAGTTTCGAAGGACCAGATTGGCGACATGGTTTTCGGACACAGCCCGGTTTGGCGTCGGATTTGACCCCCAGCGCTGGCGCATTAATCGTTGCACCTTGACCCTGATCAAGGGACATTAATTGTAGCAAAATGATGCCAGATGCTGTAGCATAAATGCTGATAATCATTCATCCAATGAGCGACAATTTTGGCCATCGTTATCACAACCTGTACAAATCGAAAACGCAAGCCCGTCGATCCAGCGCTTTGTGCGATGTCGCTTGTCAAAGGTGATGTCGGTGAAGTGTCACAGCAATGGGCGCAGAAACTTCGCGGCAACGCGCCTCGCTATTCGGCACTGGAAGTTTACGGAGGTCGATCGTTTCAAGATGCATCTTATGCCGCGAAGGTGCTTGATGCGAAGCTCTTTGTAGTTTCGGCGGGTTTGGGCTTGATCGATGCACTCGAGCAAATCCCTGCTTATGCTTGCACTGTCTCTGAAAATGCGCCTGACAGCATTTCATCTCGAATTATGGCTCGGTATCGGAAGGCTGATTGGTGGGACGCGCTGCAGCGATCTTCGCCATATGCTGTGTCATTTCTGGTAGCTGCTGGCTCAGACGATGTTCCCATTCTGGCATCGCTCCCTGAAAGTTACATGGAGATGGTTGTGGCTGAGGTTATGGGCTTGCCCATCGATCGCTTCGCTCGCCTTCGGCTCTTTACCCGGACTCCAAGGTCGCGCATTCCAGAGGGGTTGCGCAATTATGTCATGCCTTATGATGATCGGCTTGATGGACCCGATAGTGATATACGCGGAACCCGAAGCGACTTCGCAGCCCGGGCCTTGCGCCATTTCGCTGGCCTTCAGACCTGTGGGACGGCAACCGAAGACGCGGCCGCCGTCGATGCGGCGCTAGCTGGCTGGCGTATGCCCAAGATACAAAGCCGCATTCGCAGAGATGATTCTGAACTGCTCAACTTGATGCGGCAACATTGGGATTCAGCAGAGGGTAAATCGTCAAAGCTGCTGCGGCTTTTTCGTGACGATCTAGGCGTTGCCTGTGAACAAGGGCGATTTGCAACTTTGGCGCGCCAAGTTCGCGGAGAGCGGTCATGACCAACAGGAAATGCCTCAAAATCCGCGCGGTCCGGTCCGAGCAAGGTGAAGGCATCGGTGTCTATGCCTTTTTCATCTATGGAGCTGATATCAATCGAATCGCGGATATCAGCCGTATCCGGCGCGACGACAATGAACTTAAGGGTTTCCAGCGCCGCGAGATTCGTGACCATGTAAAGGATATTACCGCCTTCTTGGATAGCGGTCCGGTGCTTTTCCCGAATGCAATCATTCTTGCCCTTTCACCCGAGGTAGAGTTCTCGAAGTCACGCGGGCGAACGCCAGGCGGTGCTTCTGAAGTCGGTGAAACCGGCACACTGTCAATTCCTATCTATCCCGAGGGGCGTCGGGCGGCGTGGATTGTGGACGGCCAACAGCGCTCCCTTGCTCTCGGTGCCGCCAGAAACTCAGCGATTGCAGTGCCAGTAGTGGGGTTTGTTTCGGACGCGCTAACAACGCAGCGTGAGCAATTCATTTTAGTAAATAAGGTAAAGCCGCTTCCAACAGCGTTGATCAACGAACTACTTCCTGAAGTAAGCGTTCTATTGCCACGGGATCTTGCCGCAAAACAACTGCCGAGCGCGTTATGCGCTGCGCTCAACGCCGATCCGAATTCACCGTTCCATGGCTTGATCAAGCGTGAATCGGATCGGACAGGTATCGTCACCGATACTGCGCTCATTGAGGTAATGAAGGTCAGCCTAAAAACTGCTGCAGGTGCACTTGGCCAATTCAAGCAAAGCGGTTCGGGCAATGACACGGCTGCAATGTATGACGCCCTGCTGCTTTATTGGCGTGCTGTTCGAGACACATTTCCTGAGGGGTGGGGTAAGCAACCTACCGAAAGTCGACTTATGCACTCAGCAGGTATTCGGGCAATGGGGGCACTTATGGACCCATTAATGCTTCGGGCTGACTCGGCGCCTGACAAGGCTGCAGCTGTGCGCACCATGCTTGCGCGTTTGGCGCCGCATTGCCGTTGGACCAAAGGTGCCTGGGAAGGCTTGGGCCTCGAATGGAACGAAATTCAGTCAACTTCGCAGCATATTACGAAGCTTACTGATCATTTGTTCCATCTCGAGCGAGATCTGGCGCGAGCGTCAAAATGAAGTTCATTTTCGCCGATAGTCTAGACTATGTGGATCCAGCGTTCGACTTCATCGCTGATCGCAGTCCTGCAGACCGCCAGCCGTATTGGGACGACGCCTATCCGCACGAGATCCTCGGCTACGCTCCCTATGATGGCGTGCTTGTCTCGCGAGGCATCATCGGCGATCACCGCGTCAAAGGAAAATATACCGCCAGTCAGGCGCGCCGTTTCCATCTCGTCGGCGCGAGGAAATTTCTGCGGCTCGACAAGCCGGAATTCGCCCATCTAAATATCTTCGGCGATTGCGGCGCCTTCACCTACGTTCAGGAAGAGCGCCCTCCCTATACGCCCGCCGAAATGGCTGAGTTCTACGACGAGTGTGGCTTCACCCATGGCTGTTCGGTCGACCATATCATTTTCGATTTCGACGCCAGCGAGTTTGGCCTTGCAGGTGGCTCCGAAAACGCAAAAGAGCGCTTCGAGATCACCCTCGAAAATGCCGATGGCTTCCGCCGCGAGACAATTGCAATCGGCGCGGACTTTACCCCCATGGGCGTGGTGCAGGGCTGGTCGCCCGGCAGCATGGCGGAAGCTGCGCGCCGGTTAGTCGCAATGGGATACGACTATTTGGCACTTGGTGGCATGGTCCCTCTAAAATCCCCAGAGATTAAGCTTTGCCTTCAGGCGATCCGCGACGTCATCCCGTCGGCAACTCGACTACACATTCTGGGTTTTGCCAAAGCCGACGATATCGACAGCTTCCACGGCTACGACATTGCCAGCTTCGATACGACATCGCCGCTGATCCGGGCCTTCAAGGACGCCAAGCAGAATTACTATCTGCCCGGCAACGGCCCTGGTCTGCGCTATTTCACCTCGATACGGGTGCCCCAGGCGATCGAAAACCCCAAACTCCAGCGTGGTGTGAAAAAGGGCATGTTTCGGGCCGAGGAACTCGTCCGGTTAGAAGCATTGGCACTCAATTCGTTGAGGGCGTTCGACCGTGGCGAAGCAGACCTAGAGGAAACTCTCCACAACGTGCTCGTCTACAGCGCCCCTCTTGTGGAGGAGAAGCCGTATGAAGACTGCAAGGACAGCATTGTGCTGACCCGCCTGGCAGAACGCTACCGAGTTACCCTCACGGAACAGCCTTGGAAGCAATGCTCCTGCAGAATCTGCCAGGATGCTGCGATCGACGTTATCATCTTTCGCGGCAGCAATCGTAACAAGCGCCGCGGGATACATAACCTCGCAATCTATCACGAACACATTGAACGACTGGATTTGAAGCGTGCCGTCTACCCCACCGATGACCTACCTCACCGTCTGTGCGCAGCAGAGCAATGAGCATACCGTGCTCAGTTTCGCTGCTAGTGCCGCGGACGTACTCCGTTTCGCATCGATCGAGCGTATTGGGCGAGACGCGCAGGGTGAACTCAGCGGGTTTCAGCGCCCGCAAGTGGCGGCACATATCCGCGAGATCCGCGACTATCTCGACAAGCCCAACTCGGTCCTTCCCAATCCGATTGTGGTCGCCTTCACAGACCGTGTCATGGTCGAGGAACTTGGTGAAGGCCTTGTCAGATTGTCCATCGATATGAGCCAAGGCACTCCTGGATTAGTCGTCGACGGCCAGCAGCGCCTCTCGGCGCTGGCGAGCGTGAACCGGGATTTCCAGATTTTTGTCTCCGCCCTCATCTGCCGCGATGAGGCCGAGCTTCGACGTCAATTCGTGCTGATCAACAACACTAAACCACTACCCAAATCCCTGATCTACGAACTGCTGCCAACCGTCGACAATCTCCCCCCTCGGCTCAGCCGCCGTTCGGTTGCCGCCGACATCACGGCGCGGCTCAATTTCGAAAAGACAGCTCTTAGCGGGCGCATCAAACAACATACGCAGCCGGACGGCATGATCGCCGACACGGTCATGCAAAAGGTCATCATGGAATCGCTGAGCAACGGTGTGATGCGAGAGATGATCCGTGACCCGAAAGGCATTTCACGTTGCGTTCGCCTCGTGTCCAACTTCTTCGAAGCGGTGAAGACGACGTTCTTCGAAGATTGGCACGGGCACAAACCTGCCACATCGCGCCTGCTGCACGGCGCAGGCATCCAAGCGCTCGGGGATGTCATGGAAGTGCTTGCCCAGCGCTCGGATGCCCGCAGCGTCGAGGAATTCCGCGAGGGCATCGAATGTCTGAGAGGTAAGACTGCGTGGACGAGCGGGGAATGGAACTTTAACGGCGAAACACGGCGTTGGAATTCGCTCCAGAACGTCAATCGCGACGTCGCACTTCTCAAACATTATCTGGTCGGCGTCGTTAAGGCCGATCTGCGCCGCCGCCGTAAGCCAGCACCAGCCCCGTTGCTCGAGCCAGAGGGCCGGGCGTCATGAGTTACGCCGTCAAAGAACTGTTCAAAACCCTGCAGGGCGAAGGCGCACAGATGGGCCGTGTAGCGGTGTTCTGTCGTTTTTCCGGCTGCAATCTTTGGTCGGGACGGGAGGCAGACCGCGCGGCTGCCATATGCACGTTCTGCGACACGGACTTCGTCGGGATAAACGGAACCGGGGGTGGACGATTCTCGACTGCAGCCGAACTCGCCAACGCGATCGCGCGCGAGTGGGGCGGTTCAGTTGAACGACGCTATGTCGTCCTGACCGGCGGCGAACCGTTGCTTCAGGTGAATACCGCGCTGATCGACGCCCTCCACGAACGCGACTTTGAAATTGGCGTTGAGACCAATGGGACGCAGCTGGCACCAGAAGGGATCGATTGGATCTGCGTCAGTCCAAAAGAGGATGCCGAAATCGTCTTAAGGACCGGCAATGAACTCAAACTGGTTTTCCCGCAGAATTGCGCTCGGCCAGAACGGTTCGAGCATCTCGCATTCGACCATTTCTTTCTTCAACCGATGGACTCGCCGAAAGCAGCCGACAATCTCGAGGCCGCAATCACCTATTGTACCGACAACCCTCGCTGGCGCCTTTCGCTCCAGTCGCACAAGATGATCGGAATTCGCTGATGTTCGAGCTCAGCAAGCAATTTCGCTTCGACGCCGCCCACACCCTCGACCGGTTGATCGACACCGAATCGAGCCGGCGCATTCATGGTCACAGCTACCGTGCGGAGGTAACCGTGCGCGGCCGGCCCGACCCGGTCACCGGCATGGTGGTCGACCTTGGCCTACTCGAACGGAAGATGGCCGATGCCCGCGACGCGCTCGACCACCGCTTCCTGGACGAGGTCAACGATTTGGGGCCGGCGACCATGGAGAATCTCAGCCGCTGGATCTGGGACCGGCTCTCGCCCGAGGTCGGCAACCTGTTCAAGGTTAGCGTCTACCGCGACAGCAGTGGCGAAGCCTGCTCTTACTGGGGCGAGGAGATCACGGCATGACCGAGAGCACTGGCGCGCTCGTCCTTTTCTCAGGCGGGCAGGATAGTGCCACTTGCCTCGCTTGGGCGCTTGACCGGTTCGAAGTTGTCGAGACGGTCGGCTTCGATTACGGCCAGCGCCATCGTGTCGAACTCGAATGTCGGGACGAATTTCGGACGCGTGTCACTGATCTGAACCCAGCTTGGGCAGCTCGACTTGGGCCCGATCACATGCTCGACCTTTCGGTGCTAGGCCAGGTCAGCGAGACCGCGCTTACCCGCGATGCAGAAATCTCGTTACGCGCAGATGGCCTTCCGAATACCTTCGTTCCCGGGCGCAATTTGCTCTTCTTCACCCTCGCGGCAGCACTCGCCTCGCGGCGGCAACTGAGGCATCTCGTCGGCGGCATGTGCGAGACCGACTATTCGGGCTATCCCGATTGCCGTAACGACACGCTCAAATCGCTTGAAGTCACGCTTAATCTCGGCATGGGCAGCCGCACTGTGCTTCACACGCCGCTGATGTGGCTAGACAAGGCCCGGACATGGGAGCTCGCCGACCAGCTTGGTGGACAGCAGCTTGTCGAACTGATCCGGATCGGTACGCATACCTGTTACCGTGGTGAGCACGACCAATTGCATAGCTGGGGCTTTGGCTGCGCGGTCTGCCCCGCATGTGAACTGCGGGCGCGGGGCTATGACAGCTTTGTGAGGGCTTTGGCATCGTGAACGAGAACAAAGTGCCCGGAGAAACATCTTGGTCCACGCCTACGTCCATGGCGGAGGAAGAAACTCGCAAGGTCAAGACAGGCGCTAACCTCAATGGGCTATTTGCTGCATTTTCCTCCTTTTTCGACCGACCGCTCGATTTTTATCCACGTCTGGATACGCCTTCACGCAGCGTTTCTTCAGACGAGCTAATCGATAGATTCTACAGTCCGCCGAAGAACAATATGCCTGCGGGCATCTTTGGCGCGTGGGCAAGGCTCAAGCCGGAGGATCCTGGCCTCGACGAGGCGATCGAATTTGCAAGGGCCTCGCTGCAGGAAGCCAAAGCCCAGACAGAATACCAAGACCAGAAGGCGACAAGGCTACTGACGATCTCGACCTTCCTGACTGCGCTCGCCGGTGCATTCTACACAAGTTTCGCGACCGAATATCCGCTGAAGACGCTCGCGCATCAGTCGGCCCGCGACTGGTGGCTGCTAGCGGCGACCTACGCCTCCTTCTTCTTGTTCATTCTGTTCTCGCTGTCAGGAGCGCTGGTGACCTTTCATGCATCACGCACGCGCTTCAAATATCCGGCGAAAGCGACAGTGGAGCGCCAGAACAGCAAGACACGGTCTTATTTGTTTTTCCGCGAGATGATCGGCGTGACCCCCGAAGGCTGGGCCAATTCATTCGTGACGGTCGAGGGCGAAGGCGAAGCGCAAACAGCTACACTCAACCCTAATCTGAAGATCGAATATCTCAAAAACTATGTGAGTGAGGCTTACCTGATCGCGGCCAAGACGGCCGACAAGCTACGCTACCTGCAGCCCGCGCAGAGCCTGCTGTCCTATGCGCTCCGCTGCCTATTGGTTTATATTCTGCTCCTAGCGTGGGTGATGACGCATCTGGTGTCGACCAAGCCGACGACCCAACCAACTGAGGTGAAGGTCGTCACATTACCGCAACCCGTGCAAGTTCAGACCATGCCAACTCCGCCCCCCCCCACCACCAGCACTGTGTCCAACGAAGAGCAGAAGGTCACGGTTCGTCCATGAGAAAAGACGACACCTCCGCGACGGTCTTCATCGATGCTGATAATACTCTCTGGGACACCGACGGTGTTTTCGCGGCAGCGCAGCTAAACTTGCTCGCTGCGATCGAGCAGGTGACTGGAAAGAAAATCATCGATAGCAACCGTTTGGCTTTCGTACGGGTCGCGGATCAAGCGCTTGCCGAGCGCCATCATGCCGGTCTTCGCTATCCGCCCAGACTCCTAATCAACGCGCTAGCAGACGTTTTGCATGGCGAAGATGTCGAACGCGCAGCCCGCCTTGCTCTGACTGGATCGAGCGTGGCACAATTATCGGATGATCAAGCCCCGCCTCTGATTAGTGCATATTTTGACGACCTTGGCCATCGCCCCCCCTTACGGCCGGGTGTACACGCAGGCTTAGTAGCGTTGAAAGATATTGGCTGTACGGTCCTTATCTTGACAGAAGGTGCGCAGGCTCGAGTGAAGCGAACGGCGGAAGAGCTAGGTCTTGTCGGCTTCTTCACTCGAATCGTCGAGGGAGCAAAGCGACCGGATCTGTTTCGTCGCATGCTCCGGCTAACGGACGCGCCTGACAACGCCTTTATGGTCGGCGATCAACTCGATCGAGACATCGCGCCGGCCAAGGCTGCTGGGGTCAATACGATATATTTTCCCGGCGGCTTTCAACCCCGATGGGCACCCGACTTGCAAAGCATTCGTCCCGATCATGTTATTGCTAGCTTTGCCGAAGTTCCAAACATAGTATTGAATTTCATTTCAGAAGGTAAGCGATCCAAGCCTTTGTAAGGTTCGCGCAAGGGTGGCTGTGTTTGTTCGAGCGATAGAAGGCGAGTGCCAGGTACTCGGAATAGGCAAGCAGATCGACCAGGTGGGATCGATCTGTGCCGTGCAGTATTTTGACGGCCCCACGTCGGATCCGGTTGTTCGTGAGATCAAACAAGACCTAATTGAACACGTGACGCTCGCAGAGCAGACCCGCATTTATCACTTTGATGAAGCGGTCGGGGTTTGGGAAATTGGACGGCTGCTCGACGATCACGGGGATAGCCAGCTCGTCCAGTTTCCCAACAGCAAAACCAAACATCTCAAATCTGATGGGGTGTTCGTGCGTTGGGCTCCACCGATAAAGGACCCGACACCATTTCTGGCAAACCGGATAAACGAAAGTCCGCGGTTTTCGGACGCGCGCAGCGCCTTCGTCCGCTCGCAAATGCGCCAGCGCGCCGCATCGATAGGAATGTCGGCGCTGCTGGCCTGTGCGGTCGAACTCGAGGCGCATCAGATCGAGGTAGTACGACGCATCTTGCAGGATCCGGTCCAGCGCTACCTTCTGGCCGACGAGGTAGGCCTCGGCAAAACAATCGAAGCGGGTGTGCTCATTCGTCAATGCGTGCTCGACACACAGCATAAGTGCACCATCCTCGTGCTGGTGCCTCAGGCACTCGTGAGCCAGTGGCGCGACGAGTTGGCGAGCAAATTCTTTCTCGGTCGCAGCCTCGACCGTCTCATCCATGTCGTTGCACTCGACGATGGCGATCGCATCCGCGCGATCCTGCCAAGGGCAACCATGCTCGTCATCGACGAGGCGCATCACCTGACTGAGCGCAGCTTGGGCGGTGCCAAGGGAATTTACGCCGACATTGCCCAAACTGCGCCGGCGATCGAGCGGGTGCTGCTGCTGTCAGCGACACCGGCACTGCACAATGAGCGCGGTTTTCTCGAAATGCTGCACCTGCTCGATCCCGGCACCTACCCGCTTGATGGTGAGGCAGCATTCCGTCGCAAAGTCGAGGGGCGACAGGCACTTGCCGAAATCGTTGCTGGCCTGACGCCGGAAAATGCCCTTTATCTCGATTACACCATTGACCAGTTGGGTGCGCTGTTCCCGGATGACGACCTACTTCAGCAGCATGCCTCGGCGTTGCGCGCGATCGTCGAGACGATGCCTGTCGAGAGCGACCCGGCGCTTGTTGAAGCCATCGGCCGGCTGCATGCCCATTTGAGCGAAGTTTATCGGCTGCATCGCCGCATCCTGCGTCATCGTCGCCGCAGCATTGGTGGACTCACTCCCGAACGGTCGGGTGCGGAAATTGTGCGCTACCGTAGCAGCGATCGCGCAGCGCTCACCGCGGCGATCGACGACTGGCGCTTCGGCGAAGCGCTGGCGCTCGATGCTGCGGCATCCGAGGCGCTCTGGGCCGACCGCGTACGCGCGTTCTGGCAGGTGCTCGACCGGGCTTCGCAATATCCGGGTTCGGGCGCAGGCATGATCGGGTTCCTCGCGCGGCAAACTGCAATGATCGGCGAGGCCGTACGGTTTGCGTCTATCAGTCGATGCCTCGGGCGTAGTGGCTTGTTCGAGGATCGCGCCGACGCACTGATCGAGGCGCTGCGTCCCTTGCTTGATGCCAAGACACAGTGCGTCATCTTCTGCTCCGACGCTAAGACCGCCGATATGTTGGCGAAGCGGATCGCGGAGCATCTCGGGATCGTCGTGTACCGGCACGATCCGGACGGTACGGACTGGATGGTGTTTCGCGACAGCGCCGAACATCCGATCCTAGTCTGTGATCGCCGCGCTGAAGAGGGCCTCAACCTTCAGGGCGGCAAGAAGGTAGTCGTTCACTACGACCTACCCTTTAATCCCAATCGGCTTGAGCAGCGGTTGGGGCGCGCCGATCGCTACGGATCGGGCGAGGCAGTTCGGTCGCTCGTCCTTGCTTGCGAGGATGATCCGATAGAGATCGCTTGGATCGCCTATGTCGATTCAGCGCTCAAAGTTTTCAATCGATCTGTTGCCAGCCTGCAATATTTGATCGAGCAGACAGTGCGGGACATCGCGCGCGCGCTATTCACCGACGGCGCCGAAGCGCTCGTCGATCTGACCAACGACAGCATTGGCGAGCATGGCCTGATTGAGCGCGAGATCAAGGCGATCGATCAGCAGGATGCGCTCGATGCGCTTGGGATGCCACCGAGCGATCTCGTAGACGAACTGGCCGATGTTGACGAGGATTGGCAGGCTCTGGCTAGCGACACCGCGCTTTGGCTTGAGCAGATGCTACAGTTCGGGAGGGGCGATGAACACGGTGCGAGCGATGGACCTTCCTCACAGTTCCGTTACGTCTATTCAACGTCGAATCGACACACACTGATTCCGCTTCCGGTCTTCATGAGCCATTGTGCAGACGCGCTCGACCTTGCTCCGAATATGCGCAGCGGCAGGTCTATCAGAACAATTCCCTATACCTTTCGGCGCCGAACCGCGCTCGGCCGCAGCGCGCGCGCGCGCGGCGTAGGGCTGCTGCGCTATGGTGACGCGCTATTGAGCGGTATGACCGGGATCACCGAGGCCGACGACCGGGGGCGATCGTTCGCAATGTGGCGCTTCGATCCAGATCACGTCGGTGATCCGGTCGCGGATGTCTACTTCCGATTTGACTTCGTGCTCGAAGCCAACATCGCCGAAGCCGTCGAAACATTGTGCGATCACCGGCGTGACACCAGCGCGGCAGGCGCAGCGATCCGGCGGCGCGGCGACATGGCCCTGCCGCCGTTCCATCGCTCGCTGTGGCTAGACCGCGAGTTAACGACGGTGACCGATTCGGCGCTGCTTGCCCGGCTGGCGCGGCCTTATGCGGCGGAACCGGGTCAGGGTGGGGCGCTTGATCTCAATCTCAACGCGCGGCGCTGGCCACGTGTTCTCCAGCTAGGACTTCCGGAACTTAGTTTTTGGTCGGACCTGTGCGGAAAAGCACGCGTGGCTGCCGAAACTGCACTGCTTGCTGATCCGAATCTTATCGAAAGCCTCGCGAGGGCCGAGCAGCGGGCGCTCCAGATCGATCTCGGGCGGATCGGGCAATTGCGAGCGCGGTCACGTGCTGAAGTCGCCGCCGAGGACGATGGAGAACTCGCCTTTGAGGAACGTCTCGCAGTAGCGATACGAGACGGTATCCGCGCGCCAAGCGTGCGAGTCGATACAGTTGGGGCTGTCTTCGTCTCTGCAAGTCGGCCCGCCACCGATCGTGTATCGGGTGGCGCTTAATGGCTGAGTTTGATTTCGGTGCCCTCCAGGATCTGACGCTCGACCCGACCAGCGATGGCGGCGGCGAGATCAACGATGGCCTCTTCAACCGGCTAGTCCAGATTCTGAAAGCATCGCAGGCAACTGGGCGGTTGCCGAGCGTGCCTGATGCGATGGCGCTATTCCGGCACGTGCTACGTCGCCAATCGCTGCGCGCTGGCCAGCAGGCGCAGTTGCGCGTACCCTTAAGACCCGGTTGGCCGGATCGCACCGCTTGGGCGTCGTGCGGCGTTCGCGCGCATAGTGAGGCGAATGGTCATGTCTTGATTGAAGCTCAGCCATGGTACGCGCCGTGGCTGGAAGAGCGTGACAATCCAGTCTTCGAAGACATTTTCGCGGAGCAGAATATCCGGCTCGACTGGCAGCGCCCGATCGATCCCTTCCTCGGCGAGGCGAGCGGCTTTGACACCTATGTATCGCCGGGGCAGCGCGAAGCGGTGCGCAGCGCGTTTCTGCTTCCGCCTGGCGAGACGCTGATTGTTGCGCTGCCAACAGGCTCGGGTAAGAGCTTCGTAGCCCAGGCGCCAGTACTCGCGCGTGGGTTGGAGGGCGGCCTGTCACTGTGCATTGTGCCAACGACCGCGCTCGTACTCGATCAGGCAAGGCAGATGCGCCAGATGCTCAAGCGCCGCTTTCCCCGCCGCGAAGTCCCGCCGCTCGCCTGGCATTCAGGGATAAATGGCGAGGATAGAATGGCGATCAAGGCCGCGATCCGCGAGGGCCGCCAAGGTATCCTATATTGCTCCCCGGAAGCGGCTACGGGTGCCCTGCTGCCTGCGCTCTACGATGCGGCGCGGACCGGATTGCTGGCTTATCTGATCATCGATGAAGCGCACTTGGTAAGCCAGTGGGGCGACGGCTTCCGCCCGGCGTTCCAGATGCTTGCTGGCGTCCGGCGCGGACTACTCGCGGCATGTCCGCCGAGCGCACCCTTCCGGACCCTGCTCATGTCAGCGACAATGACACCCGATACGGTCACAACCATCGACGCTTTGTTTGGTCCGACCCGCACGGTCCATATGGTCGCCTCGATCCACCTACGCCCTGAGCCACAGTATTGGGTTCACCACGAGGACGATCCGGACGCGAAAGACCGCAAGGTCCTGGAGATCCTGCGCCACGCGCCGCGTCCCTTCATCCTATATGTTACGAAGCGCAGCGACGCGAAGCGCTGGATCAAACTGCTGCGCAAGACGGGTTATGACCGTGTCGACTGTTTCCACGGCGAGACGCCCAATCGCGATCGCCAGCGGATAATCGAGCAATGGTCGGAAAACCGCCTGGACGGCATCGTTGCAACCTCAGCGTTCGGGGTAGGGATCGACAAGCGTGACGTGCGAACAGTGGTCCACGCCGCCGTGCCCGAGACTCTCGATCGCTTCTATCAGGAAGTCGGCCGCGGCGGCCGCGATGGCTGCCCTTCTGCGTCGTTCCTAATCTACTCGCTTGAGGATCAGGAGACCGCCAATCAGATCGCGTCGCCCTCGCTGATCAGTGACGACCTGGCATTCGAACGTTGGTCGACTATGTATAGCAATAGCGAGCAGCGCGACGGGATCGGCCAATTGCTCGAAATCGATCTCGCTGTCGTGCCGCCACGGTTGAAGCAGCAATCGGACTATAATGAGTCGTGGAACATGCGTACGCTCATCATGATGGCGCGCGCGGGGATGCTCGAACTCGAGTCGCAACCGCCCTCGAAGATCGCGCAGCAGGAAACAGAGACGGCGTCCGAATACGAACTTCGCAACGAAGAGTATTGGTCAGACTATTTTCAGCGCGCGGTCGTCGGCATGGCTGAGTTCGGGCATTTGAGCAAAGATCGGTTCGAGGAGCTAATCGGCCAAGAACGCCAACGCTCGTTCGACGCAGCAGCCGAAAACCGTGGCCTGCTCGACAAGCTGCTTGGGGGCTCGGTCGAAGTCTCGTCGCTACTTGACCATCTCTATCGCAGCAACGCACCGGGCCGATCGGTCATCGTGTCGCGCGCCTGCGGCGGATGCCCGACGCATCGGCGCGAAGGCACTGTGAATACCCACTATTCCGCGCCGCCCGCCTATGGCATCGAACAGGTCGGCCGACGCGACCTTAGCCTGTTCGCGGCCCGGTTCCCGCAACTTGATCTTGATGTGCCGGTTATCCTGCCGGTGGAAGAACCTTATGACGATGCCGTGTTGATCGCTCTTCTCAAGGACTTCGTGTCGCTGTTCGCGGTGCGCGAGATCGCGACAACTGCTGCGTTCCGGCAACGCAGTCCCGCGCTCGACACGCTGCACAAGCAGAGTGAGGATCATGTGCTGCTGCTCCAGTCGCTCGAGGAGGAGGCGCTGCGCCCTTCTTCCTACGAGCTTCCGCGGGTTTCGCTCTGGACCGGGGGCCCGGGAGAAAGGCTTCCTTCCCATCTTTTCACGCTTAAGCGGCCGCTGCACGTTATCATCGCGCCAGAAACGACTCCCGATCCCTGGACTAGGGGACGCCGGATCGCGGACACCGGATCAAACGTGCTGGGCGCCGACCAATTCAAGCTCGGGGCGCGCCAATGAGTGTCCTGAACCAGGCGAGCGACGGCCTCTATACCGTACTGATCGTGCTCGTTCGCGCGATCGTGCGATTCGGACCGCGCAGCCGTGAAGATCTTCTCCTTGCGTGCGGCGGCGCTGTAGACGCGGTCGACACGAGCCAACTGACGCAGACGCTCAATCGTTGGACGGAACTCGGCCTATTCAGTCAGGAAGCCGGGTCGGTGACCGTTGCCGAGCCATATCGATCGGGCCTCGGCAAGTCCGCTGACGAGGCGGAAGCACGGTTGCCGAGGATCGTCCGCACCGTGGCGATGCTGGCTGAAAACAATGAGCGGTTCTGGGAACGCGAGAAGTCGAGATCGGCCGATCTCTCGCGTGCCGTCGCGTGGATGCTCGCGCAGGACGTCTATGCGCTCGACGGAAATGTCAAAAAGCTCGCGGTACTCGAAGAGGCCCAAATCGTCGACTCGGCGAAGCAAACCATCGGCAAGAACGACACCCGCTGGAACGGTCTCAAGGCTTGGATGCTCTACTTGGGTTTCGCCCGGGACGGCATGCAATGGGTCGTTGATCCCACGCTAGCGCTGCGAGACGTGCTGCCGGACATTTTCGGCTCGAGCCGCGAACTGACAGGCCCGGCATTTATCGAACGCGCCGGATCTGTGTTGCCGGTGCTTGATGGCGGCGCGTACCGGACACAGGTCGAAGCATCGCTGAAGGAGCGTTCCTGGCCACGGCCTCGCGCCGGGCTTCTCTCATCCTCGCTGTCGCGTGCGATCCAGCGGCTCGACCGTGAGGGCGCCATCACGCTCGCGAACCGCAGCGATACCGAAGGCGTGGTGACGCTGGCCGGAACCAATATGCGCACGTGGCGGGAGGTCTCGCACGTAGCGTTGCCGCCGGTGAGGAAGGCGCGGTAATGCTCGAGAAATATTGGCCCGAGGCCGACCAAGTAAATGCCTGCATAAAGAACGAGGCGGAGACCGCCGACGTCTCCGTACTGCTGGCGGTCCATCAGCCTTCGCAACTCACCACCCGCAACGCCGGCACCAACATCGAAACGCCGGCTTCCGAGCAGCAATTGCTTGACGCTTTCCTCTCCGACGATGTGCCCGGCGGCTATCTGCTCTTTCCTATCACCGGACCGTCGGGAATCGGCAAATCGCACATTGTTCGCTGGCTCGATGCGCAGCTTCAGCGGTCGCCCAAGCGCGAGCGCCTCCACATCATTCGCATCCCGAAGAGCGCCAGTTTGCGCAAGGTCGTCGAGCTTATCCTTGCGCCACTGGCGGGAGACCCGCGCTTCGAGAAGTCACGCGCCGACCTCACCAGCGCGGTTGCCGAGGTAGACAAGCGTAAAGCGGTGGTGCTGTTCCGCGCGCAGATCGAGAATGCCCTGACCAGCCGTGCCGAGGCGATGCAGATCGAAGCCCGCGAGCACAAGGATCGCGCCGCCGACCTGCGCCCGCTGATCGGTCACGCGCTGTCGTTACCTAAGTTGTTCGGGGACGCTGCACTCAAGGATCATTTCGACGAAACAGTTCTCGCACGCGTGGTCGCACGCGCGCTCCAGGGCCGCGAAGACGGCGCGGAGGGCGATGAGACGAAGTCCCAATTCTTCGCCGACGATCTGATCCTTCCGGACGATATCGATCTTAACAACGCCGCGCTCTCGGTGAAGACTTATTACCAGACCCAGCTCGCCGTGTCGGATGCGAGGCGCCGGCAGGCAGCAGTCGATCTGCTCAACGCAATCGTCGATACCGCGATCGGCAATGTGTTCCAGCTCGAGCAGAGTACGGGCGGGATCAGCTTGCAGGAGATCATTCTAGGGGTCCGCGAGATCCTGCTGAAGGACGATATGGACCTCGTCCTGCTGGTGGAGGATTTTGCGGCGCTCTCGGGCATCCAGGACGTTCTGCTCAAGGTTTGCGTCCAGGAGGGCGCCTATGACGGCAAGAAGGTCCGCGCGACGATGCGGACCGCGCTAGCGCTCACCGATGGCTATTTGGCATCGCGCGATACGATCTTGACCCGGGCGCAGCGCGTCTGGGTGATCGGCAACCGGCAGCAGAGCGATGACGAGATCAAGAGCGCCGTGGTTGACTTGGTCGGCGCCTATCTCAATGCCGCGCGATGGGGTGAGGAGGGTCTGCGCACGCGCTTCGATCGGCGCGGCGCCGGCGAGGGCCTAACCGACTGGCTGCCGACGTGGAATGACGAGGAACAGACCGACGAGGAAGGCGAGGCGCTAAACGCCTTCGGCTATTCGGACCGTGGCCACGCGCTGTTTCCATTCAATCGCTTGGCCATCGAGCAGCTTGCCCAGCGGCATCTGACCGATGCGGGAAAGCTCGGCTTTAATCCGCGCCGCGTGATCAACGAAATCCTGCGCCGCCCGCTTCTGATGCGCGGCAGCTTCGTCAGCGGCGCCTTTCCGCCCGCCGACTTCCACAGCATGCGGCCCAATCTCTACCTCGCCGGACTGGTGCGCGAGGCGAGCCAGCCGGAAGTGGTAAAGCGACGTCTGAATTCGGCGCTTGCCGTCTGGGCCGGGAACGCGGCCGATCAGAGCGAACTCGCTCATGTGCCACCGGCAATCTTCACGACCTTCTCGCTGCCGACGCCTGCCGACCTCGCCAATGTGGCGTTCGTGCCGGACGAGCGGCCCGCAAGCCCGCCGACGCCTCCCGGCCAGGATGAGGCAGCGCCGTTGGCACCGCCATCGCCGCCGGTCTCACAGGATCCGCGCGTCGCGGCCTGGTCGAAAAAACTGGACGCTTGGGCAGGGGGCGCCGAACTAGTTCAGGCCGACGCGCGTGAGTTGCGCGCCGCGCTTGCTGCGATGCTGAAGGGCGCCATCAACTGGCCCGCGCTTCGCATTCCGGATCAGGAGATCAAGGCGACTTGGCTGTTCATCGCGGGCGCGCGCAACAACCCGGTCGCGGGTCGCACACTGGTCGTCTGCGACCGGCATGAGGACGAGGATGCGACGCTGCGCGAAGGGTTTCTCGGCGCGCTACGGTTAGGCTTCAACGGTAATCGCTGGGACTATCCCGAAGCCGATATCGACTATGTCGCCAGTGCCGCGATCATCGACCGGCTTGTTGCCCAACTAGTGCCGATGCTGGTCGCGGATGCGAACGCGCAAACGGCCGTGGTCGGGCGAGCCTTGCTCAATCAGTCACGTATCGTAGGTCTCTCTCCACCCGTGCGGCCGGGCGCGGCGGAACCGCTGTTGCGCGGCCTGTTCTCGCCCCCTCCGCAGACGGACAATCAGATGTTCGAGGAAGGCTGGGACCAACTGCGCGCACAGGCGCTCGGATCCGTCAACGGCCGCAGCACGCGCAACATGTTGCAGACGCTTCTGCTCGACCGAACGGCAAGCTATCAAGGAGCAGGCAACAAGCCGTTCGCGATCGATAGTCCGCGGCTGCTCGATGCGCTGTCAGGTGAGCCACCGACCGGCGCGTTACCCGAAGGACTGCCCGACGAGGCGCGCAGCTTCATCCCAACGATGAGTGAGGCACGGCTGTGGACGCGGTTGCAAACGGTAATCGCCAAGCTTCGCAGCTTCCGCGAAAACATCGCCGACTTTGTCGATGACAGTCTCGACAAGAACGCCTTCGTAGCCGACCTGCGTGAGATCATACCGCTGCTGCAAAAGACCAATTGCTGGCCGGCTGCGGTATCGATCAAGCACGCCGAGTTTGAAACGCGGCTGACGGAGTTCCAGACCAGCCGTTTCGTTGACCTAGTCGCGAAGACCGCAACAATCGTCGACGAGGCCGATCGTGAGCAGATCCCCAAGCTCTTGAACGCACTGGGGTCGATCGACCTTGGGCTGATTCAACGCACCATGTCGTTCCTGAAGATCGCCAACGAGATCGTAACGCTGGCAGAGCCGCGCGTTGCGCAGCAGGAGGCAATCCGCGGCCAATCCGATCCGAGCGTTGCTGCAGGCGAAATCATTGCGCTGCTCGAAGGCGTGAGCGGCGTGCACGCAGTGCCGGAGGCTGTCCCATGAGCACTTCGCTTCCTGCGCGCACAAAGACTCTGCGTGATCGGCTGATAACGCTCGATCAACTCGGCTCCAACGTCGAGGAAACCGGTCTGCTAGAGGATCTGCGGTCCGATCTCGCGGCGCCGGCCGCTGAACTGAGTCGGGCGCTGGATCAGCGCACGCTGCTGGTCGATGCCGGGATCGCCGCAGCGGCTCCTCCGAGCCTCGACGCCGCCCGCAAGCGCGCATCCGCGCTCCTCGAGAAGTTCATGGCGGAAACGAAGGCAGCGACGCTTAAGAAGGGGGTGAGTTGGGCTAATCTGGTCCGCGATATAAAGGCTGCGTCAAGTGATGTCGCCGCCATGGTGACGAAGAGTTGGAAGGCCTATCGCCAGGAAGCGTTCACCGGTGAGGCCCCCGGCGTCGTCAAAGGTCGCATTGCGTTCACACCGGCCAATGGCGAGGCGTTCAAGCGCTATGAGCAGCTTCACCAAGCCTTTCGGCTTGAATTCGAACGGCTGCCTGCGGATGGCGCCGCGATCGAACGCGCACGTTCGCTTGCCGCCGAATTGACCGAGACCGCCAAAGCCTTCGACTATGCCGTTCCCACCGATGTGAAGCGCTTCCTAGAAGCCGTGCAGAGTGGGGGCGCGACGCTCGATCTGCTAACCGACACGGTCAAAACTTGGCTTACCGAAAATCATGCCGTCGCAAGCTATCGCATCCTGCCGCGGGGTTCCGATGGAGGCCGATGAAACTTTGCTCCTGGCCGCGCTCGATCAGATTGAACAGCGCGAAGCCCGACTGCTGACCTGGGGACTTGTCGATGGCCATGTTACGGCGGGTGAGATGCACGGGATCATCGATGCCCTGCTCGACGACCCTACGGTAGGTGCCGGGGTCAGCTTCCATGATGCAGGCGAGGTGATCGCCGAACTGATCAGCCGGGCACTGCTGTTCGATCTTGGCGAGGAGCCGGCCACCCGTTATCGCTCACGCATGGCCGAGGGGGTGCGGCTGCTGTTCCGGCTTCGCCAGTTGTTCCCGCAGCATAGGGGGCCGATCGGCTGGCAGACCGCACCGACGCTCGTCGCCGACTTCCGCTTCATCTGGCGCCGTCGCCGCTATCCGCGGCGCAACATCGACGCCGCCGCAGCGCTGGCGCGGATCGCCGCTGCCACGACTGACCCGTCGGCACGCGCCGCCCTGTCCGCGCTTGTCGACAGCTTCGGGCCCGCGTTCGCGCTTGCCGGCTTCCAGATCGACGCCGCCGCGCGGATCCTCGGGGGTTTCGAGGGGTCTCAGTCGATCGCTACCTTGGTCAGCGCGGGAACCGGCAGCGGTAAGACGCTGGCCTTTTATCTGCCGGCACTGTCGCGTGTTGCGTCACATATACAGCGCGATGCGGTCGGCGATCGCTGGGTTAAGGTCCTTGCGCTCTACCCGCGCAACGAATTGCTCAAGGACCAGTTTGCCGAAGTCTACAGCCAGGCCCGCCGCCTGGATGCAACCTTGGCCGCGACGGGTCGGCGCAAGATTCTGATCGGCACATTCTTCGGCCCCACGCCCCGCACTGCTGAAAATGCGCATGAAGCGCGCAGTGGCTGGCGTGCGACGTCGCACGGTCTCGTCTGCGAGTATCTGCGCTGCCCGTCGTCCGGTTGCGACGGCGATATGGCCTGGCGCGACTCGGATCGGAGCGCCAATCGCGAGCGCCTCGAATGTCTGGAATGCGCCGAGTCAATCGAAAGCGATGAGATCATTCTCACGCGGCAGCGACTGCAGATTGAAGCGCCGGACATATTGTTCACGACCACCGAAATGCTCAACCAGCGCATGGGCGACGACCGGTTCCGGCACTTGTTCGGAATTGGAGAGCGTGCGCAGCGTCCCGTCGAGATGATGCTACTCGACGAGGTCCATACCTATTCCGGAAGCTCGGGCGCGCAGGTCGCATTCTTGCTGCGGCGCTGGCGCCGGCTGCTGCGCCGACATGTGAGCTTCGTCGGCCTGTCCGCCACCCTAAAGGATGGCGCTCGCTTCTTCGCGCAATTGACGGGCTTGTTCGAACAAGCGTCGGTCGAGATCACACCGGCCAACAGCGAGATGATCGCTGAAGGTGCTGAATATCTCCTGGCGCTTCGTGGTGACCCGGTGTCGCGCACCGCATTGCTGTCGACGACAATCCAGACCGGCATGCTGCTGTCGCGTCTGCTCGATGCGCCCGACGAGCGAAAAAGCCGGGGTATCATTGGTGAACGCGTCTTCCTGTTCACGGACGACATCGACGTCACCAATCGCATGTATTTCGCTATGTTGGACGCCGAGGGTCGCCGGAGCAGCGGCGCACCCGACCTCGCGAATCGGCCGGATGGTGGCCTAGCATCGCTGCGTCGGCCATTGCCCGTCGAGCAGCGGAAGCTCCACGGTCAGGATTGGGAAGCGGTGGTCGAGATCGGCCACAACCTGCAGCCCCAGGACCGCAAGTCAGTTGGGCGCGTGATGTCGATGGACCCGGGCGTTGGAAACAACCTCGACATCATCGTTGCGACGGCGTCCCTTGAGGTCGGCTTCAACGATCCGCGGGTCGGTGCAGTCATCCAGCACAAGGCGCCGCGCGACGTTGCGCAGTTCCTCCAGCGCAAGGGCCGTGCGGGACGTTCGCGCACGATGCGTCCGTGGACCGTCGCCGTACTGTCGGATTATGGCCGGGATCGCCTCGCTTATCAGGGTTATGATCTGCTGTTCGACCCCGAACTGCCACTTCGCACGCTGCCGGTTGGCAATCGCTATGTCATGCGCATCCAAGCGGTATACGCAACGCTTGACTATTTGAGCCAGGCGCTCGGTTCGTCGCGTCAGGGCAGCGTCTGGCTCGACCTTTCAGCTAGTACCGATAGCAGCTACCAGCGCGCGCGCCAGACGGCGCTGGCCGTTCTGATCCGCCGCATCTTGACCATCCCAGCCGAACTGGATCGTTATACCGCCTATCTTGCCTCGGCTCTAAAGGTGGTCGAAGGTGCCATCGCACCGCTGCTGTGGGACCATCCCCGGCCGCTGATGACCCAGGTCCTGCCGACGGCGCTGCGTCGGCTAGAGAGCAATTGGCGGGCTCGGGGGCGGGTCGGCGACGATTATCAGGTGTTCAATTCGCCTTTGCCCGAGTTCGCGCCGGCCAATCTGTTCAGCGATCTCAACCTGCCCGAAGTTAACATCGTGCTACCGCAGCCAGGAACCGCGACACCAGATGAGGTCGCGATGCCAATCGCCCAGGCACTGCGCGAGTTTGCGCCAGGGCGCGTATCGCGGCGCTATGGCATCAGCCATGCGTTCGAGCGCCACTGGATGTGCCCGGAGCTCGACCAAAACCGCGAGCAAATGGTTCCATTGGAGCCGTTCGCGAGGCTCGATCCGCTCGGAGACTGGCAGATCGCGATCGCGGGCTCGGTCCGCCAGGTTCCTGTCTATCGCCCGCGCGTCCTAGAGGTCCAGCCGCCGCCTGGAACGGTCGTCGATACTTCGAATGCCCGGCTGCGCTGGCGAAGCCAACTGATCGCCCGGGAATCAGGTTTGGTTCTGGATCCACCGCGCGGCAGCCCCTGGACGCCGTTGGTCGAGGATGTGCGCTTCTACAGCCATGAAGGACTCAGCCCGATCGAGGTGCGCCGGATGGCGCTTGGCAGCGACGCCGGCATTCGTTTCCGCGACGGCGGATCGCTTTCCAAGGAATTCATCTTCGAGGTTGGCGGCGAAGCAGCTGCACTCGGCTTCAGCCTCGCCGTCGATGCGATGTGCATCCGCCTTCGCTTTCCAGAGGCCTTGTGGTCTAACCTCGGGGTCGAGGCTGACCCACGCTACCGTGCGATGCGCACCGCCCGGTTTTATCATCAGGCGGTCCACGGCCCCATTCTGCAGACGGTCGACAATCCGTTCGCGCGCGACTGGCTGGCGCACCTCATGCTGGCGGCCCTCAGCCACGAGGCCATGGCGCGGGGTATCACCTTGCGGGAGGCGGCGGCGCGCCTTGCCGACGGTAGCGCGGAGCTCGATCTCGACCGGACGCTGAACATCCTGTTCCAGTCGGCGATTGTCGATGATGCCAATGCGCAGGGCAATCAACAGGACAAGCTGCGCCAGGATTTAGCGGGATTTCTCGCCGATCGGCAGGTGGTCGATAGCTTGTTCAACCTCGCCGCCATCCTGTGGACGCCAATCGACGCCGGATGGGAGCCTTGGCTGCGCGAGCGCTATGCCGCGACCGTCGGCGCGGCTGCGCTGAGCGCGATCACTAGCCTCTGCCCGCAGATCGACGCCGACAGCCTAGTGCTCGACGTCACGGCCGGCCCCCGCGAAGCAGATGATGTGCTCGCTGGAAGCGCTAGTGGCGAGATCTGGATCAGCGAGATGACGCCGGGCGGAAACGGCCAAATCGAGGAAGCACAGCGTCAATATGTCGAGGATCCGCGGCGCTTCTTCAGCCTTATGACGGCGGCGATTCGCGACAATGATTTCTCGCTAAGCGACTTTCAATTGAGTCGCTTCCTCATCACCGTGGTCGAAGGGGACCGCGACGATCCGCTGCCGGCCGCCACGCTGCGGTTCCGGCACGCGTCGGGCGCGGAGGAGAGCCATGCGGCATTCACCGCGCTTCGCCATGTCCTGGCGGAGGAGGGCTTCGTCACCTTCCATGCCTTCCTCGTTGCGCTAGCCAATCGTATCCTGCGTCCGGGCTCGAGCGGCGACAGTGATGCCTTTTTTCTCAACGCGGTGCGCATGTGGAATACTGAAGAAGCGCGGCTGGGCGTCGAACTCGACGCACGCGTGCTCGCCTATAGGCTGGCCCGGTCCGACGACATCGACGCCGCACTCGGTCTCGCCGGCATCGATGCTCCCACAGTCAATCCGGACCAGTGGCGCTTCGGAGTGATCTACGGGCTGCTATGGCCTCGGGGGACGCATATTCGTCAATCGGGCCTGCGGATCTATTCGCCATTTGCTGAGTTGCCCGCGCCCGAGCCCTTGATGCTGCAGGCCTATCTTGCAGAAGATGCGAGCCTCATAGACCTCGAGGCAGAGGGCTGGCAGGACCAGTGCCTCGATCGTTTGGCCGATGTCGGCGCCGCGACTCTGGTCTGCCCGATGGCGGCCGCTCCGCTTCTTGCTGACGCATTGAGCTTCCTCGCCACCAATCCGGTCCAGACGGTCTATCTCTCAGTGTTCGCGCGGGTTCAGGCTGTCCGCCGTGTCGAGAACATCTTCCATGTCGATCTCGACGTCGCGGAGGCGTTGCAATGAGTTTCGAGACGCGACGCATCTTCAAGAGCGCGGTGACCAGCCAGAATCTGATCCGCGAACTGCTGCAGATGATGTTCCTCGGCGAACTACTGGCGCCTGGCGGCCAGCGTGCCTGGCTGGTCAGCCCATGGATCAGCAACATCGTCCTGTTCGACAACCGCGCGGGCGGTTTCGGCACAATCAATCCCGAATGGGGCAATCGCGAGATCCGGCTGATCGAGGTGATGACCGACTTGATGGCGCGCGGGACGACGCTGGGCATAGCAACCAGCTTGGACAGCCACAATGATCCGCTGATTGACGCGCTTACGATGGCTGCCGACGAAGGCGGGCTCGGCGACAGGCTGTGCATCGTCCGTCGCCAGCACCTGCACATCAAGGGCGTGCTGCTTAAGCGCGGCCTGCTAACGGGCTCGATGAATCTCACCTATAACGGCCTCGAGCTCAACGATGAGATGGTTGTCTACGACACCACTCCCAAGACGCTTGCCGAGGCACGGATCAACTTCGAATCCTATGTTGGAGCCCGCAGATGATCCAGCATCTGCCCCCACAGGAACAGGCTTGGCTGGCTCGCTTTTTCGCAAGACCCAACGAGTTGAACTGGTCGTCGCTTCTCGACGGATCGGCCCCGCTGCGCGAAGCGGACCAAGTCCGACAGTGGCTTAGTCTTTTGGGGTCGCGTGCCGCGCCGCTCATCTTGCCGTTCATGCGAGGCGGTGGGGTCACCGGCTGGTACGCGACGACGCAAGGCGCGGCGGGTGGCTATGAGCTCGGCGACGAGATCAATGCCTGGCTCGGTCCAACCTGGCTCAGCCGGTTTGAGCGTGTGCCAAAGGATTCGAACGACTCGATGGCGACCGCGCTGCGGGATCGATTCGGAGGTACCGTCTATCGGATCGCGGGTGCCGACGACGCGGCGATGCAGACCATCACTGCACGGCTGAGCGACTTTGCGAGCGTTCTTGAACGCCGACCGCTCGCGACGCGGACACGCGTCCGGCCGGTTGGGGCAATCCGCAGCGACTTCGAACGGGCCCTGCTCGCCGGTGACGAGACCCAGGCCGAGGCGATGATCGCCGAGTTCAAGCAAACCGGCCGCCTTAATGAGGAGAATCTTCGCTACCTCGAGGTGCGGCTGAGCGCCGGGCTTGGGCTCTGGCCGCAGATCGCGCGCGATCACTGGCTTATAAAGACCTTGGCTGATCTCGCGCTGCCGCCCCAGATCCTCGCCGACCTGATCGAATCGCTGTATCGGACATATGTCGAAGAGGCGGAGGTCCTTGGTGACGGCACAGCGATGCGCGACGCATTCGCGCAGCACATTGGAATCCCCTATCCAAAGCTCTTCGCGTCGCGCCGGGGCATTCGTGCACCACGTGTCGTCAAGGCGTTCGCGCTGTACGAGCATTTGCAGCCTGACCCTGATCCCTCGATCATAGAGGCGTTGTTTAGGCTTCTGCCAACCGGCACCGACACCTCGCTGTTTGAAGTTGCGCCCGCGCCACAGCTTGTGCCGTCGTCAGCCGCAACATTGGAGCAAGCCGACGAGGCGTTCGATGATGGCCAGTTCGATAGGCGTTTGAATTTTACCTGCGGCTAACGCCCAGCAGGAAGACGATCAGTCGGATGGTCTCCTGCGTCCGCACGATCGGCACCGATGAAGCCCGCGACAAACTGCTGAGCATTGTCGACGAAGCAGAAGATGCACTTTTCGATAGTTTGGCCCCGGCAGTAGCGACGAACCTCCAGAACCTTCGACAAGCGCAGTCGGTGAGCGCAGCCTCATCCTCAAACACTGTACTCCCCCCAGAGAACACAAATCCATGGATGGCTTGGGCCGAGCAATTGCAGGCGGGTCAAAACCTGGCGGGCGCAGAGCGCGATGCGCAATCCGCCCCGACCACTTGGGATGCATCGGTGATAAGGGACAGCGGCCAAATGGCTCAGAAGTTCGCCGACATCATCGGTGGCTTGAATGGTGATGCCGGTGCTGTCGCGCGCACCGCAGTGCCGCAGATTTATGCCAGCTTCTTCCCCGATGACCAGAAACCATCGTCGGCGGCCAAGCCGATAGCATCGTTGCTGTTCCTGCTGATCGCGATGGATGAGACGCTCTCGCGTGCCGACCTCGATTTACTCGCCCAACTGACAAGTTGGATGGTCGAGCAGGGGCTGACATCTGTCGAATATGTGTCGCTCATGGGCGACCTTGAGGATGTGCAAAAGCGCGTTGGCTCCTATGCATATCTGCCGTGGAGTCTGGACGTGAGCGAGACGCTCGCGATCTTGCCGTGCCCGTCAGACGACACCCGAGACGCGCGCCTTAGGCTCTTCCTTAACATGCTCGGCCAGGCCGCCGGGTTTGCACATCGGCTGGTACAGGCCGATTTACTGCCGATCGAGACGCTGGCGAAAGATTTCGGCGTCGGCCCAGATGCTTTGACCGCTTTGAAGCGAGATGCGGAAGCAGGCGAGCACGGCGCTGCATCCCTACCGAATCTCAATGGTAAGACGATCGGAATCTACACGTTGGCGGAGGCAGCGGGGAGCCGGGCTAAGTTTGCGCTCGAGAAACTCTTCCCGGGCTGCAAGGTCATTGTGAACTCAGACCTTGTCGCGACAGCGCAACTTACGAGCCTCGCGAAAGCGGCTGACCTGTTCGTCTTCGCTTGGAAGAGCAGCAGTCATCAGGCCTTTTATTGCGTAAAAGAAGCCTTGGCTGGGAAGGACCCGATCTGGGTCCCAGGTAAGGGTACCGCAAGTATATTGCGAGCCATCCGGGAGCATCTTGGGTAGTTTGGACTTTGCAGGGGAAAGCATTCCCCTGCTGCTGAGCCCACCGGTCTCATCAGACCCCTTCGTGCGGGACTGGCGCCCCGCAACGCCCCGCGAGAGGAAGAGAACGGGATGGCCCCGTGACGGGCTGAGAGCGGCGAGAGAGGCTCGCTGCGGGTCCGTCGCGGAGACCTGCCATGGCGCAACGACATGTTGCCCGCTCAAACCCTGAGCGGATCAATCTTTACCAGCAAATCACCGACCGGATCATCGCTGATCTCGAGGCTGGGCGCGTCCCATGGGTTCAGCCCTGGGGAACGGCCAAAGCCGGCATAGGCATGCCGCACAATGCTGTCAGTTCCCGTCGATACAGTGGCATCAATGTGCTCACCCTCTGGCATGCCGTCGTCTCCCGAGGCTTCTCGAGCCATGCCTTCCTGACGTTCCGGCAGGCTGCGGCCTTGGGGGGCTCGGTGCGTCGCGGCGAACGCGGTGTCGGTATCATCTACACCCGCCGCTTTGTGCCCAGCAGCGAACGTCGCCGAGCGGATACCGAAGGCACCGCAACCAGTGGCGGGATTCCGTTCCTCAAGCATTTCACGGTGTTCTCGGTCGACCAGTGTGACGACCTGCCCGAACATATCTGTCTCCCACCGCCGCCCATCCCGGATGGCCTGATCCTGCCGCACGCCGAGGAACTGATTGCCGCGACGGGCGCCGATTTTCGCATCGGTGGCCCGTCCGCTTATTACAGCCCGGGGCATGACTATGTCGCCGTGCCGCGGCCCGACGATTTCCATGAGCCGATCAACTGGCATCGCACGGCTTTTCACGAACTTGGCCATTGGACTGGCCATGCCAACCGACTTGGCCGCGATCAGAACGGCAGCTTCGGCTCCAAGGACTATGGCCGCGAAGAATTGGTCGCCTTATCTGGACAGTCTGCACCGAGCCTGACGCACCATTGAACGGTATGCTTTGGCGCGACGCAGGGGGGCATCAGGCCGGATGAAGCGCTAT
>NZ_NCEN01000053.1 GCF_002280675.1 Novosphingobium sp. 32-60-15
ATCTGGCCCAAGGGTGACCTTGCCGACAAGGCGATCTGCGAGGCCATCGGCAACAGCGAGGGCATCTTCACGGACTATGCCGCGGCTAAGCATGGCTGCGGGACGCGCGGTCAAAGGAGCTCGACCAACTCCGGGGCCGGGGCAAACTATGCTGATGTGAACCCGGCTGTGCCGCGCAACTACACCTGGCACGTCCTCAAGAAGTCGGCCTTCTTCTCGCCGAATGGCACGTTCGACCGCGATCTTGCCGAATATGCGATGACGCTGATCGGCACGGTGATCTACGTGCCGCCGAAGGACGACGAGCCGGGCAAGTTCGTGCCATTTGCCGGCGATGCATCCTCAACGCTGGTGACCGCGCTGCTTGATGGCACGCAGGGCCAGACGGTCCGGGTCTTTGCCTGCGACGAGCCGGACCAGTGTCTCAATCCCACGTTTCGGGACATGAGCCTGAGTTCGGCCAAGGCCATCCGGCCGCGGGTGGCCGCGCTCATCGGAAGCATGGTGGCCGCGATCCGCTCGGATACGGCGATCGGCGATGCGGAAAAGGAGCTGCTCCAGGTCGCCTCGGTCCCGCTCTACAAGATCCTGACGGTTCAGGCCGCCTATGGCCGGGGCATGGCGACCGACGACCGCGACACGCTTGCCGAGATCACCAGCATCGACCTGCTCTACGCGGTGCTCGACCGGATCGTGTCGGAGGCAGGCCGCTCGATGGCGAGCTTCATCGCGGCGGACGAAGTCAAGCTCGCGATCTGGCGCGCGCAGGTCGCCGAAGTGCGCTCCAGCCTCGCGCAGCGCCAGGCGACGGGGCAAGCCAAGGTCTCGGCCATCATGCAGATCATCGAGAAGACAGCGATGATCGAGAACATGCTGGCGGCCTCGATGTCCCCCTCGATGGCCGCATCGCTCGACTGGTCACGTGCGCTCCAGTCCCGTTCCATCGTCCCTTAAAAGGCGAGACAATCCATGATCGAGATCTTCACGGTCGGCGGCGGCGAGTACATCGTCAATGTCCTGAATGCCGTCGCCAGCTGGACCGGTGCCGGCGGCTACAAAAGCCTGATCCAGGTAACCATGGTCATGGGCCTGGCGCTTGCCGTCATCGTACTCGCCTTCAACCAGGACTGGCGGGCCTGGCTCAACTGGTTCCTTGGGGCGACGCTCATCTACATGTGCCTGATGGTGCCGCGCATGGACGTCCATGTAACCGACCGGGTCAACCCGAGCCTTGCGCCTGCGAACGTCGCGAACGTGCCATTGGGGCTCGCGCTCATGGCCAGTTTCACGAGCCAGGTTGGCGACTATCTCACGCGTTCAGCAGAGCTGGTCTTCGGCCTGCCGGACGACCTCAACTACTCGAAGAACGGCATGATCTATGGCGCGCGGCTGATGGAAGCGACGCGCTCCTTGCGCATCTCGGACCCCGAATTTGCCGCCAATCTCGACGAGCACATCCGGCAATGCGTGTTCTATGATCTCCTGCTCGGCCGCTATTCGATGAAGCAGCTGGCAGAGAGCGACGATATCTGGACGACAATCGCACCCGGTAGCGCGGCGCGGGCGCAGAAGTTTGTGACCCGGCAGGCCGATGACAGCGTAACGGCGTCGATCGTCACTTGCCGTGATGCCTATACCAGCCTTTCGAACCAGTGGGCGGGGCTCGTCGACTCAATGGCGCTCAGCGCCGGGCGGCAGCTCTATCCACGCCAGACGGCGGCTCTCGCCAAGACCAAGCTGCTCGCGGACCTACCGGTCGCCTACCAGTATCTCTCGGGGGTCTCGAAGAACGCGAGCGACATCTTCCGCCAGGTCCTGACGATCAACGCGATGAACCAGGCCATGCACGGGTTTGCGGGCGCGAGCGGGACCTCGAGCGTCGATGTCTTTGCCCAGACCCGTGCCGACATTCAGACCGAGCGGACCTATGCCTCGATCGCCGAGAACGCGATGAAGTGGGTCCCCATCCTCAACGTCGTGCTGACGGTCGTGTTCTACGCGATGTTCCCGGTGATCTTTCCGCTGTTCCTGATGCCCAAGACCGGGCCGATTGCGCTGCGCGGCTATGTGACCGGGTTCTTCTACCTGGCGGCCTGGGGCCCGCTCTTCGTGATCCTGCACATGATCTTGATGTTCAAGGGCGCAAGCGATGTGGCGGCAGCTGGGACCGGAACGGGCCTGTCGCTTGCGACCTTTGCGGGCATGACCGACGTGAACCGCGATATCGGGCTTTTGGCTGGCTATCTCGTCGCTTCGGTTCCGTTCCTTGCTGGCGGTATCGCCAAGGGCGCGCTTGCGATCTCTGGACAGGCGACCTCCTACCTCAACCCGTCGCAGAATGCGGCAGAGGAAGCGGCCCGCGAGGCCAGCACCGGCAATGTCTCGCTCGGCAACAGCAACCTCGACAATTCGACAGTGTTCTCCCGCCAGTTTGCGCAAGGCGCGCTCAATCCGAGCATTTCCTATGGCGCTCCACAGACCCGCGGGTTCAGCGATGTGGGCACCCAGACTACGAGCTTTGGCGGAGCGGAATTCGCGACAGTGCCGAATTCGCAGTACCCGTTCACGCCTACGCTGGGGCAGGATTTCACGAGCAGGCTCTCGACCATGGCGAGCCAGAGCCGCGGCCAGAGCGAGACCTATTCGAACCTTGCCCAGCAATCGACCAGCTCGGCTGTCACTCGCTTCAACGAGATCCGCAATGCCTACAGCCAGGGCCGATCCTCGGAGACGGTCAGCGGCACCGGCAGCAACGACAGCATCGGCACCGCATTCAGCGAGGTCGACAACGCCTCCACCACCCTGCAGCGCCAGTTCGGGCTATCCCGGCGTGCGGCTGACGACATTACAGTTTCGTGGTTCTTGAACGGTGAAGGTTCGCTTAGTTTGGGAGGAGACAAGGGAGTAGGCAGCGCCTCGATCGGTGCCAAAGGTGGGCGAAATCAAAGCTGGACGGACAGTGACGTTGGCATTGCCTCCGAAGACCGCAATCGGATTACCGGGACATTGGAGCAACTTTCGGACAACCGGAACTGGTCCAGCACGCGTGAGGGCTTTCTGCGCCAAACCAGCTCGAGCTCGAGCTCCCAGGTTTCGACCAGCGCGGCGGGCCTTAGCCGCTCTTTGACCGAAGCGCAGACCTACTCGGTCGAGGCACGGCGCGCTGAAGAGCTAGCAAGCCGCCTCGAGAACCAAGCCTCCTGGTATGAAGGCGCCAACGCTGCCGGTTCGCTCAACCTCAGTCAGGCCTACCGCGAATGGGGCATGGCAGAGATCGAGGTGAACCGAGATTATTATGGCCCGGTCCGGTTCGACGACATCAATTTCCAGATGAGCGCGCAGGGACAGCAGCTCCAGGCCCGGTTCGTGGAGAGCTACGCTGACCGACTTCACGATGAGATCGAAGGAGAGCTGACGCTGCCCGAGTTCGCGCCGGTCAGCCGCCCCACTGTTGCGAGCCAAGGCGATGTCCGCGCCCTAGGACCGAGTGGAGGCGGTGGATCAGGAAATCTTGGCGCTGCCCCCGATCCATCGGGGATCAGGCAAGAGGTGCGCGCGGCGCAGACGCGTGGCCGCGGGATGATCGATCAGTCGAGAGGCAACCTCGATGCTGTCACCCGTGGAGCTAAGGGCGCAAGCGAGGAGGCCGCGGACGAGGTAAAAGAATGGTAAGATCAGAGGATCAGATCGTTGATGACAACGAATGCTGCAAAAGCAGTGAGGCCGACGAAGATGGCGATCAGCTTGATGCGCCCCCAGGGGTCAGCCCAGGTTTTCTTCCACGTGTAGGCAGTTAGACGATCTTCTGCGATGGCTCGATCAAGCTCTCTGAGGCTCTTCCAGTCCTCGGTCGCAGTAGGGTCGTCAGATGGCTTTAACATGAGGCACCCATTCAGAAGAAATACTGCTTCAAAATCGCTACTTTATCCCAGATTTCCGGGCTTAATGTAGCGATTCTGACACACAAAATCCCGGGTGCCAAGCGATGTTCGGCGGCAATTTCATGAACTCAGTTCAAGATACCGGCAGAAGGCATTCGCGAGTTGCATCTGGCGAGGCGTGCGGCATTCGGCCTCGAAAACTTGCGGAGATCCGACAAGGATGGTTACGCATTTCGCGCGTGAGGTTGCAACGTTCAAGCGGTTGAGACTGTAGAGGAATTCCATCCCGCGCGGCGCATCAGCATGCGAGGAGCTGGCGAGCGAATAGATCGAGATCGGCGCCTCTTGGCCCTGGAACTTATCGACCGTCCCGACCCGCGCCTGGGGTAGGCGACGTTGGATCTCGAACACCTGTGCATTGTAGGGGGCGATGATCAGTATGTCAGCGATTTCGAGCGGCTTTTCGTTACCCTCGCGATCGATCCAGGTTGCTCCCTGCGCGAGTATGTCGGAGACCAGTTCCGCGATGACGTCAGCCTCTTCGGATGAGCAATTCTGGTTTCAGGAATGCTCGACGGGCAGGAACCTTAAGCCCGTGCCGTTGGCGATGCCCTTGGCGTTCACCCGCTGTCCGGCCGCTTCTGCCTTTGCTCCGAGCTTGAGGATCACTACGATGCACCGGGCGAAGGGACTTGAATTTTTTGCCGTTGCCATTCCTTTCATGGCTGACGCCTCGTTTCCGCCATCAGTGGCTCTGAAATCAGCGGTAGATGCAGCTGACCGGGTCGATATTCTTGATCAGTATCGTTCGCTTCTACATGTGGCCGCAACCCGAGCAAAGAAAGCACTCCGGGTTTCTTGGTCAGGCCAGATCACGAGTCTGATTCCGAATGAGCACTAATTTTCATACCTGGAGCGCTGCTCTTTTTCGGACAGACCCACGGCATCATTCGAGAAAACTTCCCAAGTACGCCTCGACCTTCTCCAGCGTCCGTCGCCGGGGCCGCCGTCCCAACCGCAGGTCCAGCACAAAGCGCGGATCGCCGACCGCCCGTCTCCCGAACCGGGTCGCGGACATGTGGGTCTCCTTTAGATGACGCTCGATGCGATCCAGAAGCTTCATGGTCTACCTCGAATCAGATTCAACTTGTGTTCTTGTTATGTTCTTATTAGGAAGACCCTATCGAGTCTAGGATGAATTCCTACACCTCACCTGGACCGCCCCTTGAAAGGCGACGCAGATGGAGAATGTCAGGGAAGAGCTGGATCGCCTGATCCGGCAGAGAAACGTGGGTTATTCCGCGGTGTCGCGGCTACTCAATCGCAACCCCGCTTATATCCAGCAATTCATCAAGCGCGGCTCACCGCGCAAGCTGGATGACGAGGATCGGCGTATCCTTGCCCAGTTCTTCGGGGTCGATGAGCAGGTGCTCGGTGGGCCGGCGCTTCCTGTGCG
>NZ_NCEN01000054.1 GCF_002280675.1 Novosphingobium sp. 32-60-15
GGTCGTGTCCCGGGACGTGGTGTAGGTCTGCGGGGGTAGCGTAGCCGCTCGCGACGCGCGCCTTTCCGCATGGCGCCGTAGCGAGCGAGCGGCGTAGCGGTGGTCATCCACGATCTTCGGTAGGGTCGGGTTTGCAGACTTCAACGCAAACCGAGAGACCGAAGATGACCGACGAGATGATGGCCCTGCGCGGGCTGATGGAGAAGACCCCGGACGCCGATTTGCTGCGTGAGATGATCGGCTTCGCCGCTGAGCGGCTGATGGAGCTGGAGGTGGGCGGGCTAACCGGAGCCGCGCACGGGGAGAAGAGCCCCGATCGGCTGGTCCAGCGCAACGGCTACCGAGACCGCGACTGGGAGACCCGGGCGGGGACGGTCGAGCTGCGCATCCCCAAGCTGCGCAAGGGCAGCTACTTTCCGGGCTTCCTGGAGCCCAGGCGGCTGGCGGAGAAGGCGCTGACGGCGGTGATCCAGGAGGCCTACATCCAGGGCGTCTCGACCCGCTCGGTGGACGACCTGGTCAAGGCCATGGGCATGAGCGGGATCTCCAAGAGCCAGGTGAGCCGGCTCTGCGAGGAGATCGATGAGCGGGTGCAGGCCTTCCTCACCCGGCCGATCGAGGGCGACTGGCCGTATCTGTGGATCGACGCCACCTACGTGAAGGTCCGCCAGGCTGGCCGCATCGTCTCGGTAGCGGTGATCGTGGCGGTGGGCGCTAACGCCGACGGCCGCCGCGAGGTGCTGGGCATGGCCGTGGGACCTTCGGAGGCCGAGACCTTCTGGACCGACTTCCTTCGGAGCCTGGCGCGCCGCGGCCTGCGCGGCGTCAAACTGGTCACCTCCGACGCCCACGAGGGAATCAAGGCTGCCGTCAGCAAGGTCATGAACGCCACCTGGCAGCGCTGCCGGGTCCACTTCATGCGCAATGTCATGGCCCATGCCGGCAAGAGCGGCCGGCGCGTGGTCTCGGCCTTTATCGGCACAGCCTTCGCCCAGGATGACGCCCCAGCCGCCAGGGACCAGTGGCGCAGGGTGGCCGACCAGCTACGGCCAAAGCTACCCAAGCTCGCCGGCTTCCTCGATGCGGCCGAGACCGATGTCCTGGCCTACATGACCTTCCCCGCAGCCCATCGCGCCAAGCTGCACTCCACCAACCCGCTGGAGCGCCTCAACGGCGAGATCAAGCGAAGGACCGAAGTGGTCGGCATCTTCCCAAACGAGGCGGCCATCCTGCGTCTCGTCGGCGCCATCCTGCTCGAGCAGAACGATGAATGGTCCGTCCAACGCTGCCGCTACATGACCCTGGAAAGCGTCGGCGCCTTGAGCGATGATCCCGCCGTCAGCCTGCCCATCATGGCCGCCTGACCGAGCCCGGCCCTGCCGGAGAGCGCGGTGACCACTCCGCCGCAGCTACACCACGCGATGGGACACGATCAGGATGAGCAGCGGCAACTGGGGCGCCCGTCGGCGTCGCGGTTGAGTCATCACGCTCCTCAAGCCGGCGAAGCCGGGCTGTCATCATCATAGTTGATACGCGCCATCAGCACGTCCCCCCTCATCTGGGCGCTCTGCTGAAGCTAGGAGGACGACGGTCTGCGCCCACCAGGGATAGCCACGCTGAGCTTCCGCAGTCCCTCCCAATGTCTTTATCGCCACCTGGGATCGCAGCTCTCCGAACATTAAAGAATTCACACGACCTGGCTCGCCTCAATCCTTTGCCTGCCCCGGTTTTGGCGCGGGCGGCGGCCCCAGCGTTACAGCGCAGCGCTGAGCCTTGCCGGTCCTGGCCGCTGAGCGGGCGCACCCCTCCAAGACGTCGGCGTTGGCCCGCCACAGGCTCGAAGCCGCCGCCAGGCCATTCCACGAGGTGGGGTCGGCGGTTCGCATAAGCTGCGCCCCGGCGTCCCAGCGGTCCAGCCGCAGCGTCGCGGCGGCCATCCGCTCAGGTACGCGCCAGCTCGCCGGCAGGGCGCGGGCGATCGGTCCCGAGAAGGCTACCCACACAATGACGCCGGCGACGGCGCCCATGGCAGTCATGATAGCCACCTGGCGGACCTGCTCGCGTCCGATGCGCTGCCGCTCCGCCAGGCGCTCCAGCTCGGCTCCCGCCGCGGCCAGCCGCTGCACGGCGGTCGCCAGATCCCGCCCGCCTTGCTGCTGGGCGGCCTCCCGCGCCTGGCGGACCTGGTAGGCGAACACCTCCGGCGTCAGGGCGAGGGCCGGATGCGCCTCGATCGCGGCCAACGTAGCGGCGATCTTGCCGAGCGTCGGCGCATAGTCCGGCGTCGCCGGCCCATCACGGCCTCGCTCCAGGCCGGCCCTCAGCCCCGCCACCTCGGCCCGCAGCGCCTCGAACGCCGCCGCTGGATCGGCCCCCAGGTCCTCGTCCTCGGCCATGAAAACCTCGCTACCGTCCCAGCCCGATAGAACGCCCAAGGCTCAGCGACCGGACCAGCGCGTCGCCCATGCTCACGCCCGCCACGTCGCGGACCTTCCCGAGGCCAAGCTCCACCTTCTTCCCTCGAAGGATGGAGTCCACCTGGGCGTCGCGCCCAAGACCCTGCGCCATGGCCTTCATCCGGCCCTCGATGGCCTTGCGGGCGTCAGCGTTCTGGTAGCTGGAACCCAGCTCCAGCCGCCGCGCCTGGAGCCCGCGCCAGTCCTCCACGAAACGCTCGGCCCGCACGGCCGGGTCCAGACGCACCCTGCCCTCCTGCGCCATCGCCCGCTGCACCTCCTTCATGCCGTCCGGCGTCGCGCCCCGGATCGCCAAGCCCGGGCTGCGCGCGAGGGCGGAACGCAGGTCCGCCGTCGCCTCGCGAGACACACCCTCTAAGCCTTCCCGGGCCTTCTGCATCTCGACCCTCTGGTGCGGCAGGATCGGCAGGCCCTCGGCGCCCATCCGCTCCGCGTCCGCCCAGGCGGCCGTGTAGCGCGTGATCCCACGCTGCAGGGCCTCCTCAGGCGCCGGCGGCCCTCTGACGACGGACGCCTGCAGGGCCTTGTCCGCCACGGGCGCGCGGCCGAGCTTCAGCCCATCGAACATGCTGCGCTTTGTCGGGCGGCCGGCCTCAGGAGCCGCGCCGCGTTCCGCGAGGATCTCCGCCCGGTCCAGCCCTCGGCGCTCGGCGAAGGCCACGCCATAGTCGAGTGTCGTATCCTTCGCCCGCTCGCGGCTGAGCGTGCGGGTGAGCTGGTCGCGGTCCTTGAACTCGTCGGCGCCGTAGTGGACGGCCAGCGTCTCCCGATGCCGGCTCATCCCGACATAGGCGGCGTGCCGGTCCAGGCCGTCGCTGGCCAGCAAGTGGCTGTGGTCGACGGTGACACCCTGGCTCTTGTGGATGGTGGACGCATAGCCGTGGTCGATGTGGGCGTAATCCTTCACGTCGAACGCCACCTGGCGGTCATCGTCGAGGCGGACGGCCATGCGCGCCGGGCTCACCTCTTCGATCTCGCCCAAACTGCCGTTCTTCACGCCCAACGATCGCTCGTTGCGCAGGAACATCACCCGATCCCCGGCCGCGAAGGACCGCTCACCCCGCTCGGTCTGCACCACCTGGTCGGCGCCTAGCGCGCCGGCGTCACGCATCCGGCCGCGTGCGAGCTGGTTCAGCTCCGCCACGTCGGCCCGGGTATGGGCGAGCATGAGCTGGCTGGCCTCCGGCTTGGCCTGACGCACGGCATCCCAGCCGTCCACGAGGGTACTGCGGGCGGCTTCCCGGGTCTCATGGCCCCGCACCATGCCGGCGGCCTCGTAACGGTCCAGCGCGGCCCCTGTGCGTCCCGTGGCCAGCTCCCGCGTCGCCTCGCGCTGCCAGTCCTGGCGCTGGCGGCGGATTTCGGTGATCTCGGCCGCGCCATGCCGCTCAGTGAGCGCCCGGAACGCCGCACCGGCCTCGATGGCCTGGAGCTGCTCGGCGTCGCCCACCAGCACCACCTTCGCGCCAGCGAGGTCGGCCGCGGCCAACACGCGATCCATCTGCCGCGAGCCGATCATGCCGGCCTCGTCGATCACCAGCACGTCGCGCGCGGTGAGCACGTCCCTCCCCTGCGCCCAGCCGTGCTCGAGACTGGCGATCGTCCTCGAGGCGATCCCAGAGCCGCCCTCCAGGCTCTCCGCCGCGATCCCCGACAAGGCGGCCCCGCGCACTTGGTAGCCGGACGCCTCCCAGGTCTCCCGGGCGACGCCCAGCATGGCGCTCTTGCCCGTGCCGGCGTAGCCCACCACCACACTGAGGTCATGATTGCCGGTCACATGGAGGAATGCGCTGCGCTGTGCTCCCCCCAGCACCAGCCCGCGCGTCTCGCCGGTGGCCAACGCCAGTTCCTGGGCCGCCGGCGAGACCCCATGTCCCCTGCGCTCCGCTAGTTGCTGGGCCGACCGCTCCAGCCGCTGTTCGACGTTAAGCATCTCGCGCGTCGAGAACCGGTCGCGGCCCGCGCCGTCCTTGCCGAGCGCGACCAACTCGGGCGAGGTTTTCACCGCGCTCATCGCCTGGCCGAACTGGTCGGCGTCATCGGTATGGCGGTGAACGAACCGCGCCAGGTCGTGATCGGTGAACGTGCTCTGCTGCCGGGTGATCGCGTCCAACGCCACGCCCGGTTCGGCGATGATCTTCTCGCCGTTGCGCCGGGCGATCTCCCGGTGATCCAGGGCGCGCTCGGCGTCCTCTCCCCTGCCCTCACGGCGTAGCCCCGCCGGCCCAATCTTGTGCTGCGGCTCCAGGTCGATGCCCTGCGCCTCCAGGCTCCGGTGATCGACCTGGGCGTCGATCCCCAGCTCCGCCAACCGCTCGTTCACATGGCCAGCCCAGCGCTCGCGCCAGCCCTGCAAAAGCTCGGTGCTGTTCCACTCGCGGACCTTCTTGCCGAAGCCGTCTGGTCCGGCTTCGCGCATCGACAGCATGACGTGGGCGTGCGGCTTGGCCAGCTCATCCGGCCCGATGTCCCAATGCACATTGAGGTCCGCGACCATTCCGCGATCGACGAATTCCTGCTGCACAAAATCTCGCGCCAGCTCGACGCCCTGCGCCTGGCTCATCTCTCGTGGTATCGAGAACTCGATCTCGCGGGCGAGCTGAGCATCCTTCCGCTTCTCGCCAAGTTCGACCTCGTTCCACAGCGCCTCGCGGTCCTGCCAGCGTTCGGGCGAGCCTTCCGGGGCCATGATCTCGGAGTGAACGACGCCGGTTTTGTTGCTGAAGTTTTGCGACCGGCCGAGCCGCTCGTCGTGCAGATCGCAGGCCGAACGATAGGCCGCCGACGCCACGGCGCTGGAGCCGTTGCCGCGAGAGATCACCTTGGCGCTGAAATGATAGAAACCTGACGGCCTTTCGTGATGGACTCGGCGGGCGGACAGTGATTCACTCGGGTTGAAGGATTGAACCGCCTCGTCAGTAAGGACCGACCCCATGCGTAAACCCCGCGACATCGACGCCGAATTGAGGGCGCTTTCGGACAAGGCCAAGGGTCTAAAGGCGAAACGGGTGTTGCAGCTCGGGGAGCTGGTCACGGTCACCGGGGCCGACGCGCTCGATCTGGAGACGTTGGCGGGCGCGTTGCTGGCGGCGGTGAACGGCGCGAAATCGGCCGAGCAAAAGGAGGCGTGGCGCTCCGAGGGCGCGGCCTTCTTTCAACGCCGGGGACGCAAGGGGCGCTCAGGCGTTGATGCTCCAAAATCTGGCGACGGGGGCGGCGCTGCATCGCGCGGCGACGGCGATCCGCCGCGCTGAATCCA
This sequence comes from Novosphingobium sp. 32-60-15, assembly GCF_002280675.1. Lineage (GTDB taxonomy): Bacteria > Pseudomonadota > Alphaproteobacteria > Sphingomonadales > Sphingomonadaceae > Novosphingobium. The sequence continues at coordinate 5,737 of NZ_NCEN01000054.1, forward strand.
CCCGCGCCCGCACCGATACGAGAGCCTGGGTCATGCAACGTCGCGAACGCACCCGTCACCTGATCGAACTCGGCGGCCTCGTCCAAAAGGCCGGCCTGGTTGACCTGACCGACGACGACCGCGCCACGATTCTGGGCGGACTTTTGGACCTCGCCGATAAGCTCCAGGGCGACGGCGGCGCGAACCTAGCGGAGGTCTGGCGGCGTCGCGGAAAGCGCGCGTTCGAGGCCGAAGCGGTTGCCGCCGAATGAGAAGCCTGCTGCGGTTCGTCGCCCTGATCATCTACGTCGGCGCCGGCTACCTGATCGGCTTCATGGTCGGCCGCCTGCTGCTGATCCCGGTCGCCGCCGTGGCCCACATCGATAAAACCTTCGAGTCGCTCCTCCCGATCGCCGTCGGCGTCGTCGGCGCTGTCAGCGGCCTCGGATGGTTCAACGCCCGGTTCGCCCTCCCCGCACCGCGTGGCGGCGTCCACGGCTCGGCGCACTTCGCCAGCGCGGCACAGGTCAAAAGCTCGCTCGGCGGCGGCGCGGGCCTGATCGTCGGCCGTGAGAACCGCAAGGGTGGCCAGCTCCTCCGCTACGCTGGCCAAGCCCATCTCCTGACCATCGCGCCGACCCGCTCGGGCAAGGGCGTGGGCGCCATCATTCCCAACCTGCTGACGGCCGATCGCTCGGTGCTCTGCATCGACCCCAAGGGCGAGAACGCCCGTATCACCGCCCGCGCCCGCTCGCGGTTCGGCCCGGTCTATGTGCTCGATCCGTTCGAGATCTCCGGCCAGCCCTCGGCCGCCTTCAACCCGCTCGCCGGCCTGGACCCCGACAGTCTCGACCTGGCGGAAGACGCCGCGCTTCTCGCCGACGCCCTGGTCCACGATTCGCCTGGCCAGGTCGGCGAGGCCCACTGGAACGAGGAAGCCAAGGCGCTGATCACCGGCCTGATCCTCTATGTCGTGTGCAACGAAGGGCCGGAGGTACGCACACTCGCCACCGTGCGCGAGCTGCTGACCGCAAGCCCGCAAGAATTCCGGGTGATGCTGGAGATCATGCAGAAGACCACCAGCGCCGGCGGCCTGGTCCGCCGCGCCGCCAATCGTCACCTCGGCAAGAGCGAGCGCGAGGCGGCCGGCGTGCTCTCCTCGGCCCAGCGCCACACCCACTTTCTCGATAGCGTCCGGATCAACTGGACCATGGCCAGCTCGGATTTCCGCTTCGCCGATCTGAAGGAAACCAAGGCGACCGTGTTCCTGGTCCTGCCGCCGGAGCGCCTGGACGCCTATTCTCGCTGGCTGCGGCTGATGGTGGCCCAGGCGATCCACGACCTGGCCCGCTCCCCTGCCCGGCCGGCCGCGCCCGTCCTCTTCCTGCTCGATGAGTTCGCGGCCCTCGGCCGCCTCGAACCCGTCGAACGGGCCTTCGGCCTGATGGCTGGCTACGGCCTCCAGCTCTGGCCGATCCTCCAGGATATGCACCAGCTTTGGGGCGCCTACGGCAAAAAGGCCGGAACCTTCGTCTCCAACGCCGGCGTGGTGCAAATTTTCAACGTCGCCGACGTGGAGACCGCGAGCTGGGTGTCGAAGTCGATCGGCGCCACGACCATGAGCTATCAAACCACGGGAACCAGCACCTCGCGTGGCGGAATGCAGCTTTTCGAGACCAAATCCACCTCGACCACGGCTCACCTGTCGCGGCGCGAACTGATAACGCCGGACGAGATCATGCGGCTGGATTCCAGCTTGGAGATCCTTTTGCGCCAGGGCGCCGCGCCCGCCATCGCCGCCAAGGTCAGGTACTACGACGGGCCGGAGTTCCGGGGCCTGTTCACCGCCGCCTGACGCGACGCCGGGCGGAGCTTTCCATCCCCTCTCGTGGCCCTATTTTCCGGCCGCAGCGCCCTCCCTTGCGCCTCAGCGAGCGTTTTACAGCCCACCTTGGGTCACAGGTTCTCACTGCCCGAAAACGCAGCCTCCCCTCGGAGGCCCTACGGCGGTTCGACTGGGTTCTGAGGAGCCGGAAAGGCCCCAAATCTTCCTAAGAATAGCTTGTCGGCCGATTAGGCCGACTCCGCTCCCTCTTAGATTCTAAGACTCGTGCCGGGATTCAGACTGTCTGGCGGACTCACGCTCATTCCTCTGTTCGACTGCCCGTTCCATACGGCTGAAAGCGCTGGCCAGCGGCCCAGAGCCGAACAGCGCGGCGTTGCGCTCCTCGGGGTCCACGCCAGCGAGCTGCGCCTGCCACTCGGCCTTACGCGCCACCATAGCGTGGGCGTGGTCGTCCGGTATGGGCGCGTCCTCCACTGCCCTGCCTAGCAACCGCTCGGCCGCCGGCGGGAGCGCCAGGCGGTAGGCGTTGGAGGTCTGCTGCACCTGAGGGCCGGCGCCGAGATTGCCGGTCGGGATGTAGCGGCGAATCCAATCGACGAAGCCATGCCGACGCAGCGCCTTTAGCGCCGTGACCACGGCATCCTTAGACCGTTTGGTGCGGGCCATGATCGTCAGAAGCGCCGGCTCCAGGCGGCCCGTCTTGTAGTCCACGAGGCGTAGCAGCTCGCGCAGCACCTCGATCGCCACGGTCCCCAGCGGCCCATTGCGATCCCCTGGCTTCTTCCCGGCCCGCTCGAACCGCTCAGCGGCTGTGAGATACCGTGCCACGTCCTTGGGCTTGAACGGTCGCCAGAACATGCCCTCGAACCGGCCCTGTGGCCGGCTGTGACGGCGAACCGGCTCCGCCGGTCGCCCTCCCCTTCCCGGCTCTACGCCTAGCGCAAAGCCTTCCAATACAAGCTCCATCTGCCTTCCCATCGCGTTGGGTCGGCCCTTCGCTGGCGCGGCTATCCGATAGGCAAAGCTTCGCCGTCGCCGCCGAAGCGGTTTTTTATTGACTGCGACTCGGTTTTGGGGGAGCTTCGGGGTCAGCGACGACACCCGAGGGTTTTTCCCCCTCACCAAGCTATCGAACAGCCCGGGCGCCAACCCGGGCTTTCGTCTGTCTAGGCCTCCGCATCCGCCAAGACACGGGGAACCCAATCAGACGAATCGGCACGACACTTCGCACCGCTACGTCAGCGTGGTGGGATTCGGGACAGTCGGAAATCCACCGCACAGAATCCGCCACGCAACGACGGAGCAGACGGCGCCAAGGTTAACGAGTGCTTAAGTGTCAGAAGGTTGACGTGTTAACACGTCAACGCGTCAGCACGCCTCTCGGCCTCGGCTCAAGCCGGGCGCAAACCTCGTCGTTGGGAATGATGTGGCCGGCCTCAATGGTGGGCTACGGCCTCGG
>NZ_NCEN01000028.1 GCF_002280675.1 Novosphingobium sp. 32-60-15
GGAACGATAATTATCTGGAGTAAAATCATGAACAACCGCCGCAATCCCGCGCCTCCGGCTGCGACACTCGACATAAATTGCGACTGCAAAGAATATGTGCTCGACTATCTCGCGCACAGTTTTCCGGTGCAGCTCTATGAGCCCTTCACTGACAGCGAGGGCAATCTCGCCTCGAGGCCTGCCTTTGATGCCGACGGCAATCCTATCCTCAACCGCGAAGCCTGCCGTGCCCGTGATGCGATGCTCGAGCGGCTTGCCGCTTTGCCGCCTGTGCCCGGCGCGCTTGACCAGATTGTCCAGCATTTCGGGAGCGATGCGGTTGCCGAGGTGACCGGCCGTTCCCGTCGCATTGTGCCCCGCGGTAGCAGCGATGGTTCGGTGCGCTTCGCCGTCGAAAACAGGCCTGCTTCAGCCAATATTGCTGAAACCCATGCGTTCATGGATGACAAGAAGCACATCCTCGTCTTCTCCGAGGCTGGCGGCACGGGCAGGTCCTATCATGCCGACCTTGGCGTGAAGAACCAGCGCCGCCGCGTCCACTACCTGCTCGAAGCAGGCTGGAAGGCCGACACCGCCATTCAGGGCTTTGGCCGCACCAACCGCACCAATCAGAAGCAGCCACCGCTGTTCCGCCCGGTATCGACCGACGTGAAGGCGCAGAAGCGCTTCATCTCGACGATCGCCCGAAGGCTCGACAGTCTAGGGGCGATCACGCGCGGCCAGCGGCAAACCGGCGGCCAGAACATGTTCAGCGCCAGCGACAATCTGGAATCCTTCTATGCCCGCGATGCCCTGCGTCAGCTTTACCAATTGCTGGTGCGCGGCAAGGTTGATGGCTGTTCGCTGGGGCAATTTGAAACCGCCACCGGCCTGTCGCTGCTCGACAGTGACGGCGGGCTCAAGGACGAGCTTCCTCCCATTACGACCTTCCTCAACCGGATGCTGGCGCTCACCATTTCCATGCAGAACATCCTGTTTGAGGCCTTCGAGGGTCTGCTGACGGCCCGGGTCGAAGGCGCAATCGCCAGCGGGACCTATGAAATGGGCCTTGAACCCCTGCGCGCCGAGAGCTTCTCGGTCTCCGACCGCAAGACCATCTACACCCATCCCGGCACTGGAGCTGTGACCCACCTCCTGACCATCGAGCGCAAAGACCGGATCGAGCCGGTTGTGCTCGAGAGGGCGCTAGAAATGGCAGTGGATCGCGATGCCGAACTGGTGATCAACACCCGGTCTGGGCGCGCGGCAGTCAAATTGCGCGCGCGCAGTCTGATCGACGATGATGGGGGCATTCACCCGCGCATCCGCCTCGTCCGGACTTTGGAGGCGACCAATATTCTCGCCGAGGTGTTCGCGACCAGTCATTGGGAGCCGGTGGACCGTGAGCGGTTCAGCGAAGTCTGGCAGGCCGAACTTGCCGACTTGCCCGAGTTCGAAACCTCGACCCTGCACATGGTTTCAGGCCTGCTGCTGCCAATCTGGCGGCGGCTCCCCAATGAATCGACCCGCGTCTACCGCCTGCAAACCGATGCTGGCGAGCGCGTCATCGGCCGCAAGGTTTCGCCTGCCTGGGTCGCCACGGTGATTGAGCACGACACGGCGTCCGTCGTGCCTGCCGATGCTTGGGCGATGCTGTGTGCCGGAGATGCCAAATTGCATCTGGCCGAAGATCAGACGGTCTCCCGGGTGCGGGCCATGAATGACTGGCGGATTGAACTTACTGGCTTCAATGATCTTGGCCTCGAGCGATTGAAGGCAATGGGCTTGATCTCCGAGATCGTCTCGTGGAAACTCAAGCTCTACATACCGACAGGGGCTGTCGGGGTGGATGTGCTCGCCAAGCTGCTGGACCGGTTTCCGATCCAGCGGATCGCGGCACGCAAAGCCTGCTGAAGGAGCCCCGCATGGATAGCCCCGCCACCGAAATCGCCCGCCGCCTTGCGGCCTCAGCCGAGGCGGTCTGCCGCCGTTACCTGTCCAATGGTCGCCGAGAAGGCCGCTACTGGCTGGTCGGTGATGTTCACAATTCGCCGGGTCGCAGTCTCTACGTCCGATTGTCTGCAACAGCCGAGAGCAGGGGAGGCGCAGGCAAATGGACAGACGCGCAAAGCGGCGAACACGGCGATCTTCTCGACATTATCGCGGCAAGTTGCTCCCACCGGACCATGCGCGAGACGCTCGACGAAGCCCGCATGTTCTTGAGTCTGCCGCCGCCTGCTGAGGCCAAACCCCGAAACCCGACCATACGCAAAGCGCCGACCGGCACACCAGAAGCGGCACGGCGCCTATGGGCCGCCTCAAAGCCGATCACGAACAGCATCGCAGCGCGTTATCTTGGTCGCCGGTCGATCATCGATCTGTCCGGCATTGATCAGCTGCGTTTCCATCCGCGCTGCTACTATCGGCCTGCTGAAGATGATGTCCCTGGTGTGCGGGAGGCATGGCCCGCCATGATCGCTGCAGTCACCGACAATGAGGGCACTATCACGGGGGTTCACCGCACTTGGCTCGATCCGCAATCCCACGACAAAGCCGCTGTCGCTTATCCACGACGCGCCATGGGGCACTTGCTCGGCTCGGGCGTCCGGTTCGGCAAAGCGGACGGTGTCATGGTTGCCGGTGAAGGCCTCGAAACTCTCCTGTCGTTGCGGCAGGTGATGCCATCCATGCCCATGATCGCAGGACTATCGGCCGCCCACCTCGCTGCCATCCAGTTCCCTGCTGCGCTGCGCTGCCTCTATGTCGCGCGCGATGATGATCCCGCCGGGGCAACGGCATTGTCGACCTTGATCGAGCGCTGCGACCCGTTGGGCATTGCGGTTATACCGCTTGAACCCCGGCTCGACGATTTCAACAGCGACCTTACCGCCTATGGCCACGAGCGGTTGGCAGCGGCCATTCGGGTGCAGATCAGTGCCGCCGATGCCGTGCGGTTTCTAAAAGAATGATCGAAGCTGGCCGGTAAGCGGGGGATTTTCCAGGGCAGTGGGGCGCATGGCCAACTCTCCCGATCCTTGAAGGTCGCCACGCCCTCGGCCTTCGGGAGGGGGCGACTGCGGCAGCGAACACGGGCACGGCAATGGCTGCGCTGCGGCTATTTTCCGCCGGGGCTGCGCCCCTTTGCATCGCGAAACAAAATTGCCTTGCTTCGCCATCCTCCGCTGGCGCTCCGGCCGCGCGGTTCCGCTCGGTGCAGGCCCATGCCCGCCGCCGCTGGTCGTCGCCACGAAGGCCGCGAGAGGCGCGGCTCAGGACACGGAGACCATCATGGCAAGCGCCCCAGATCTTCCCCTTGAAGATACCACCCCCGAACTCGGCTCAACCGCCTATCTCCTCCAGGAAATGCAGCTCTACGGCTATCGGCCCTTCGAGGACGAACCGGATGGCAGGCCGCTACCCGATGCCCGCCTTGCCGGTGGCGCGGTCGCCGACATGTTCGACGGGCTTGTCTCAGCTTTGATCGACACCCGCATTGAACCCGATCTCGAAGACCTGCTCTGGAACCTCGTCAACATCTTCCACCGCGCCGGCGAGCGGGTCGAACGCGATCTTGACGACAATGAACAGGCGCAAAAACGCCTTCAGCGCGAACAGGATGGCAGCGAAGTGCGCTCGGTCGAACTTGAGCGCCAGATCGCCGAGGGAATCTCACTCATCGAACGCCGCGACACGATGGAATTCTTCCGCGAAGCCGCCGCCGATCAATTCCGCATCCACGCCCGCAAGGCCTGGACGCCTCGCACCGGATCCCGCGTCAACCGCAAGGCCATGACCTCAGCCATCATCGACAGCCGCGACTTCCTCGACAAACGCGCAAGAGAGAATGCCCGCGTGCTGCTGCCCGAAGGCACCCGTATTGCCTTCACCGGTGGTCCCGATTGTAACGATCACTCGGCGATCTGGGATGTCCTCGACCGGGTTCATGCGCGCCATGCCGACATGGTCCTGTTGCATGGAGCAACGCCCACCGGTGCCGAACGCGCCGCCGCTTGCTGGGCCGATACGCGCCGAGTTCCACAAGTCGCCTTCCGGCCTGACTGGAACCGACACAAGAAGGCCGCTCCGTTCAAGCGCAACGACCGTATGCTCGAAGCTCTGCCAGTAGGTCTGGTCGTATTTCCGGGCACCGGCATCCAGGACAATCTGGCTGACAAGGCGCGCAAGATGGGCATTCCGCTCTGGGACTTCCGCGAGAAGCGGTGAGACGGTTAGCCTCATCTCGTCCAATTGTATGGTGGGATGAGCAGCGTCGGTTGCCGACCACTTCCAGAAGTTCGCAGCCCGGCGCGTCAATGGCCGATCCTGTCGAAACCCGCCATTTCCGTTCCAGTGAGCGGTCTCGCAGCGGTGCGCTCAAGATGAGCGCTCAATTGGAGTCGTCGATCCTACAACTCGCCATACGGTCATCGTGCAAAGATCTTGATAATTTAAGAGTTCGGCAGTCGGTCGTCTGCGCTAATGCTTGAACGATCGGCTGTACGAGGGTTATTTTAGGGGCCCGACGTGGCCCTTGCGCTGCCCTGTGTGCACTAGGTGATCCGATCACTGGGCCGCCGCTTTACCGATCCCCCGGTAGCGCTCAAGCCAGTGAGCATAAGGCGCAGGGAGCACCCATGATGGCCGGTCCTTGCCGAGCGCCTGGGCCGCGACATAGGGATAATGCGGATCGGCGAGATGCGCGCGCGCGACCATGACGAGGTCCAACTGGCCTTGCTCGATCGCCGCATTGGCGATCTTCGGATCGTCGATGCACTAGGCCGTCGCGACCGACAGGCCGGTTTGTCGTCCGTCACAGGTCGAACCCGTCACCGGGCTGCTGGAGGCGGTGGAAGGTCATGCCAGCCTTCTCGAAATAGGGCTCATAGGTATCGTAGCGCTGCGTCAGGAACCAGTCGCGGGCATAGCCATCGTGGACCGGGAGCACATGGCTTGGACGCATGGACCTGGCGAACTCGTGGGCGCCGATCTCGGTCAGGAACGGCGCCATCACCGGCAGCGCCAGCGCCTCAATTCCAGCAAATTGGCGGAGCCGTTCATCGAAGCTATCGCCGGGATTGAGAAGGCGATCATTGACGACAAATGCCAGGACGGCCGGGATTTCTTCGGCGAGGATCGGCTCATGGCGCACCGGCAGGGCACGGACCGTGAATGGTCCAAGGTCGAGCCCTTCTTCTCTTACCTCGCTGACGGTGAAGCCCTGGCTGCGCAACGTGGCTGCGACCTTGTTGCCTCCGAATATCCGCGGTTCGCCATCGCCGACGATGGTGCGTAGCGCCTCGCAGTCGAGATGATCGGGATGGCCGTGCGTAAATAGGATGAAATCCACGTCGCTGAGGTCGCGAGGATCGACACGCCTATCGACGAACGAGAATTTGCCTGGGTCGAACAACAGCCGCTTGCCCTGGAGCGTCAGCCTCAAGCAGCTATGGACGAATTTCTCGATACGCATCAGGCGCCTCCTTCATCCGATCAACGCGGCGCGCGGCGATCAGTCACTCAGCCAGTCCCGCCCGGCGCGTCGGGAGCGCCCTGACTTCCGGATTCCTTGCCGGCCGGCGCCGCGCTGCCCTGCTTCGCGCTCAGCGCCGTCAGATAGTCGACGATCGCTGGAATATCCTTTTCCGAGACCGGTGCCTTATAGACCTCCTTCATCTTGGTGACCGTCGCCTTCCACTGGTCGGCCGTGAGCGCGGGCTGGGTCAGTGCCATGCTGGCCGAATGGCACGAGGTGCAGTTGGCGTTGATCACGTCGGCGTGCGGGCCGTCGGGAAATTGCTGGTCGTCGATCGGCAGGTCGACCGTGTCCGACGTGAGCGCGAACCCGCCAAAAGCGATGCTCGACGGTGCCGGGCCGCTGGGTGCGGGCGGCGGTGGGGGCACGTGGCTGCCGGGCGGGCCGATCGCGATCAGGACTATGGCCGCAAGGCCGACCGCACCGAAGGATAGCATGCCGATCGAAGGGACTTTCATCTCGGCTCTCCTCAGGACGCAGTGATGTTGGTGGTTTCGATATTGCCGCGCATGAACCCGCCCGGGTTCCAAATTGGCGCCATCGGCTGCGCGACCCCGTCCGTGTTCCAGCAGCGCGACATCAGCCGGACATTTCCGCGCGCCGCCAGCGGCACCTGCGTGTCCCAGCGGCGGAAGCTGTACTTGCCGTGATCGGGACCGAGCCGGGTGTGATACCAGGTGCGGCCGCCATCGGTGGAGACGTCGACCTTGGCGACCCCGCAATCGCCGCCCATGGCGATACCACCGAGCGGGATCGTTCGATCATATGCGATGGCCTGGCCTTCGCCGAGACTGGTGACCCAGGACCGCGGGATCATCCGGTTGATTGGGACTGTCGGGAAGTCCTTTGCGCCCGGCTTCACATTGGCGCCCGGGGTCGCCGGGATCTTGTAAGCCTTGGCCATCCAATATTCGTCATCTGGGCCGGGCAGCACCTCGATGTCATTGAGCATCTTGACCCAATAGGTCGAATACCAGCCCGGCACGATCAACCGGCAAGGGAAGCCGTTCAGCAGGGGCAATTGCTCACCGTTCATGCCGAAGGCGATCATCACCTCGCCGTCTCGAGCATGGTCGATGTCGAGCGCCTTCTCGAAATCGGGTGCGCCGGCAACGACGGGCTGGTCGAGGGCGCCGAAGCGCACCTGCACCGCGCCGGGCTTTACGCCGGCATAGTCGAGGATGTCGCCTAGCCGGACGCCGAGCCATTTGGCGTTGCCCATCGCACCATTGCCCCATTGTGCGCCGGGCACGCGCGGCTGGAACAGGCCGCGGCTGTTGCCCGAGCACTGATTGACCGCCGCCATCTCGACGCGCGGCAACCGGAGCAGCTGCGCAAGGCTGATCGAAAGCGGTCTATTGACGTGGCCGCGGACGGTGAGCCGGAAAATATCGACATCGATCGAGGTCGGGATGTCGGCCCAGTGCCAACGCACGAAAAACTGGTCGTTGGGGGTGAAAACGTCGCGGTCGAATACCTCCATCGGAGTTTCGAGCAGCGGCGGGTGCATGCGCTGAAGGATCATGCTGCCTTTGCCGGGAAAGGCGCTGGTCATCGGCCGCCCGGCATTGCCGCCGGGAAGGTGCAGGTCGACGAGGCTCTGCGCGAGTGCGGGGCCGGCAGCGAGCGCGGCGCCGCCGAGCGCGGCCTGACCCAGAAAGCGGCGACGACTGCTTTCGGCGGCGAACCAAGTGTCGAGCTTGTCCATGATAGCATTCCCTTCTTCGGGCGAACGTGGCCGACCCGGCTCGTCGAGGCAAGCGATCGGATTTTCGATTTTGATCGCCTCAGGCGATCAGTTGGGTGTCGCGATACAGGGCGATACGAAGAGGTGGCCCTTCCACGCGCCGGCGAGCGTCTTGGCGGCGACCACCACCCACATCATCGCGAGGGCAAGGGTGAGCACCGTCCCGACGATCCCGAAGAAGGCGAGGTCGAAGGTCGTGCCGAGGCGGAAGGTCGCGACCGTATAGACGCCAAGCGGGAAGGTATAGCCCCACCAGCCGAGATTGAACGGGATGCCGGCGCGCCAGTAGCGCCAGGTGATCAGCATCGCGAGCGCCAGCCACCACAGGCCAAAGCCCCAAAGCAGCAGCCCCGCGATGCTACCGAGACCCTGGGCAATGCCGGCAATTGAGGCGAGACCGTGCGCCGAGAGGATCGCTGGCGCGTCAGCACCCAGCACGAGCATTCCGAGCGCACCGGTGCCGATCGGGCCGAGCGAGAGCCAGCTCGACGCGGCCATCCCCTCGTGCGGCAGCTTGTGCAGCGCCATGCGAAGGATGAGTAGCGCGAGGATACTGAAGGCGACCGGCACCGAATAGGCCCAGAGCACATAGGAAGTGAGCAGCGTCACGAATTGCGCATGCGGATCGGCGAGATGTGGCGCCAGCAGCCCGCCGCTCGCCGCCGCCACCTCTGCCGCGACCACCGGGAGCAGCCAGACGGCGGTCATGCCGTCGAAGCTGTGCTCGTGACGGGTGAACATGAAATAGGGAATGACGACGCCGCAGGTCACGGCCACCGCGACATCGATCCACCACAGGACATGCGCTACACCGACGATGCCGTCGCCGAACCGGGCGATCCCAAAGGCGAGGCAGCCGTTGATGATCGTGGCGAGGCCCATCGGGATGGTGCCGATGAACATCGACACCGTGTTATGGCCGAAGATCCGCCGTGCCTCATGGCCAAACATTATCCAGCGCGCCGAATAGAGGCCGGTGAAGAGCGCAAACAGCGCGATGTTGAAAAACCACAACGCCTCGCCGACCGGCTTCAATGCCGGGCCGATGCCCGGCACCTGCGGTAGCGCCAGCGCGAGGATGCCGGTGCCCATGGTCGCGGCGAACCAGTTGGGGGTGAACTGGCGGATCATCTCGCGGGGATGATCGAGGCGCGAGAGTGGACGCAGGCCGCCGAGCACGGGCTTGAGGTCGCCGGTCATCATCCATGCTCCTTCACGAGATCGGTCAGCGCGTCGGCCGCTTTGGTGCGGTAACGCTCCTTGTGGCGCAGCGCTTCGAACGGCCGTGCGGGCAGCCCAAGACCCAGGTCATGCAGATGCCCCGCCGCCAGCGCCCTGCGCACGACGAGTTCGGACAGCACTGCCACCCCGGCGCCGGCTTCGACAGCCGAGCGAACCGCTTCATTGGACGGCAGGGTCATGCCGATGCGGAGATCGGCAGGGTCGACGCCGCGGTGGCGCAGCACCTCCTCGAAGGTCGAGCGCGTGCCCGATCCCTGTTCGCGCACGATCCAGTTGGCCTCGCGGACCCAGGTTTCATCGACATTTCCGGTTGGCTCTGCGCCGACCAGTAACATCCGGTCCTCGGCGACTTTCCAGTGCGCAAGTGCCGGCTCGTCGACCGAACCTTCGACAAAGCCAAGTTCGGCCGTGCCGTCGAGCACCTGCGCAGCAGCACCGTCGGTGTTGTCGATCGCCAGTTCGATGCCGATCAACGGATGGCGACGATGAAATTCAGCGAGCCGCGCAGGCAGCCAGTAGCTGGCGATGGTCTGACTCGCGACGATCCGCAGCGTGCCGCGCTTGAGACCACGGAACTCCGCCAGCGCCAGCCCGGCGCTCGCGGCCCGGCCGAGGACGGCGCGCGCCTCGTCCAGAAACATGCGACCCGCCTCGGTGAGCTCAATGCCGCGCCCGACCCGATGAAATAGCGGCACGTCGTGGCGCGCTTCGAGCGCGGCGATGGCGGCACTCGCCGCCGACTGGGTGACGTTGAGCGCCTCGGCGGCGCGGGTCATATGCTCGCGCTCGGCGACGCCAACGAAAATACGAAGCTGTTCGAGGGTCATATCGATCTCCTGCAGGGATCAATAGACCGGCGCGATCAATCGTTCCAACTTGTTGATTGGATCGTTCCAATCGTCATTCACGATTGGTTGAGCAGGGCCGCTGCTTCGCTGAACGCCGCGCGAAGGCGATCCCCAACCTGAGGACTTGTACAGACGTTGGCCGGGCTGGGATGCGGCATCGGCATGACCTTGATCGAAGCATCATGCGCCGACACGAGTTGTCCGGCCTTGGTCGCCACCCGGCCGGCCAGCAAGCAGACTTTCAGCTTGGGCAGCAGCGCGAGAAGCCCGGGGAGCGTGGCCAGCCCGGCATCGATCTCGGCTTTGCGCAGGGTGCGATTGCGGGCACCGGGTGGATGCATGATCCAAGGCACGGTGTTCCAGAGTACAAAATCGGACCGGTCGATGCCGGCCTCGTCGAGATAGCGCCGCAGATTGCGGGCGGTCCCGGACGGATTGTCGCGCGACACGAAGCGCGTGCGCTCAGGCCCGGGACCGGGGGTTTCGAGAAGCAACAGCAGCCGGGCGTCGACCCCGCCGTCCGCCGGGTCGAAATGCGGCACAGCTCTGCCGTCGGCCAACAGCCCTTCGCGCCAGCATTCGAGCTGTGCGACATGTGCATCCGCCAAGGACTGCCGCCGTCGCTTGATCAGGTCGGGGTCGTCGAGCCAGGCCATTCATCTCCATTCGTGATCGGAACGACAAATATCATCGGTTGGATCGATGACTAACAACGCGCCACCTTGGTCACAGTTACAGCAATGCAGCAATGGCAGCGCTGTCGATCAGGAGATCCGACATGGCAACGCGCATCATGGAGAGCGAGTTTCAGCCCAAGGAAGTGGTGGAAGAACCGACGCGACCGGCATTACGCTTGGTCCGATCCGATGATCCGTACGCCGAACTGGAGCGACCAGCGCCCGGCGTCGCCAGTCGCGGGGTTCATCCTAATGTGCTCGTTGCGCTGGTGGGGTTCTATGCAATGATGGTCGGGTCATTCTGGGCCTTCTTCGCACGCGATGCGGCAGCGGCAGGTGTCCTCGTCGTCGTGACGCTGTTCACGGTCATGTATTTCTCGCTGATCGTCGGCGGTATCCTCCTCGCTGACAGTGCTGCGCCGGGCGAGCGGCAGCGCAGCCTTGGCGAGTTCCTGCGCGGCCCTGTCGAAATCCTCGCCGGGACGATCAGCGGCCGCGAGGCGACGATGCAAATATTGCTCCTGCCGGCGGCGATGATGACACTGGCTGCCATCATAGGCGTTATCGCGAGACTATCATGAGAAGGGGCATGCGCTTGAAACTGATACTGGGCCTTGCCGGCCTCGGCCTCGCGGCATCCGCAGGCGCACTCGCAGCGGCGCCCCAGGACTTCGCCACCGACATGGCCGCCGCGATGGAGCAGATGCATCATGAGATGATGGTCGCGCCGTCCGGTGATCCGGACCGCGACTTCGCGGCGATGATGATCCCGCATCACCAGGGCGCAATCGAGATGGCACAGGCGCAACTGCGCTACGGCAAGGACGAACGCCTGCGCCGTCTCGCGCAGGGCATCATCGTTGAACAGCGTCAGGAGATCGCGGTCATGCAGGCGATCCTTGCCGAGAAGGGCGCACCGCCGAGTGTGCCTCACCAGCATCAGGGAGACGGAAAATGATTACGAATCACCTCAAGATGGCGTTCGCCATGTCTGCCCTCGGCCTGCTGGCGAACCCCGCATCCGCGCAGCAGGTGCCCAATGCGACGCCCGACCGGCCGATCAGTTCGCAGGACCGCTTCTATACTTCGGACCAGTTTTCCAACACGGTATCGGTCATCGACCCATCAACCAACCGACTGCTCGGCGTCATCAAGCTCGGCGATCTGACGCCCGCCAATCTGAGCCCACTCTACAAGGGGCAGCTTCTGGTCCACGGCATGGGCTTCTCACCCGATGGCAGGACGCTGGCAGTGATCTCGATAGGGTCGAACTCGGTGACCTTCATCGATACGGCCACCAACGCGGTCAAGCACACCGCCTATGTCGGCCGCTCGCCGCACGAGGCGTTCTTCCGTCCCGACGGGCGCGAGGTCTGGGTCAGCGTTCGCGGCGAGGACTATATCCAGGTGCTCGATGGCAAGACGTTCGAACCCACCACGCGCATCACCGTCCCGAACGGCCCGGGCATGACGATCTTCTCGCCCGACGGCAAATACGGGTACGTTTGCTCGAGCTTCTCGCCCGAGACGGTCGTGATCGACACCAAAGCCAAGAAGGTCGTCGGACGTGTCGCCCAAGCTAGCCCCTTCTGCCCCGACATCGCCGCGACACCCGATGGCAGGCAGGTCTGGCTGACGCTCAAAGATGTCGGCAAGGTAATGGTGTTCGACGCCAAGCCGCCGTTCGCTGTCCTTAAGACGATCGACACCGGCCCCATCACCAATCACGTCAACATCGCCCGCACGTCGCGCGGACAGTTCGCCTATGTGACAGTCGGCACGCAGAACATCGTCAAGGTGTTCCGCACCGACACGTTCGAACAGGTGGCGACAGTTTCGGTCGGCGCGCTGCCGCACGGGTTATGGCCTTCGGGCGACGGCACCCGCATCTATGTTGGGCTGGAGAATGGCGACGGCGTTGCGGTCATCGATACTGCCACCAACCGCCTGCTCACGACCATCCCTATCGGTCAGGGGCCGCAGGGCGTCGCCTATGTACCGGGCGCGGTGCCTTCGGGCGACGGCATGGCCAATCTGGTCCCGCTCGATATGGCCAGCGGCAAGGTCCAGTTGACCCTGTCAGGCCAGGGCCAGAGCCAAGTCACTTTGTTCGATCAGGGGCAGGTCCAGATCTTGCAGGCCGCCGTCGCCGGCCTGCCGCCCAAGCAACCGTTCACGCTCGGACTGGCGACCAAACCCGACGGGACGGGTGCGATTCAACCTCTTGCCAAGTTCATGACCAATCCGGCCGGCGCCGCCATCGTCAACGCCGTCGGGCCGATCCGCCAGATTGTCGCGGATGCTGCCCCGGCCGAGCGCCGTTATTTGGTCATTCGTGCCGGTGATCCGGATTCGCAGGGCGCGGTAGTGCAGAAACAAGCCCATTGAAGCCCGCGCGCCGCTGGCTACCAATTGTGCGCAGCGGCGTTTCATCGCTCTTCGACTCCCTAGTTATTGAAGGGAAGCTCATCGACGTCCGCGTTTACCTAAAGCCGTCGGACACCGTCTAACCTGCTAACGACGGCTTTGTCCCAGATTTTGCCTTTCCGTTGAGCCGAAAGCCGACTGCGTTGACGGCAGCTTATGAGAAATTTTTCAGCGGTGGAGCGACTGACTTTGGGGAGCAAGACAGCCAAAACTTCAACTGTCCAACAACCTCTTCTCATAGACCGTACTGATTGCGCGCCCATCCCAGACATAGCAGAGATGCCGTTCCTGGCGGCAGTTCGATAACAATCGTGGTCGGAACACAGCGGCACATTCGCCGCCGGAATCGCGGACGCTTTCATAGACAATCCCGTCCGACCCTGCATTGCGCAAGTTCCGCGCGGTTTCCTGTGACACGGCATAGCTGCTCGGATGATATAGCGCGGGCAACGCTTCTCGCTGCCCCCGGATGTCGTGAGGGCTCGCGTCGAGATCGACGGCATATACCCGCATGTCGAGTTCCTGCGCCGGTTCGTCGGTGGCCTCCAGGAAATGCGTGCGGTGATGTCGGGTCTCGGCGATGGCGGTTGCCAGTGTAAGTCCGGCATAGAAGATGCCGTAGCTGCCGTCGGTGAAGCGGTCGCCGACCGGATTGAGGTGGGTGAACGCCGCCATGATCACGGACGTGCCGGGGCCGGAGACGCGGTCTTCAGGCGGCACGAGCGACAGCTCGCCTGCTTCGTCGCGCAGGCGGCCATTGGTCATCGCCTCGATGGCATAGACCGCTTCAAGATCGGCAGGATCGGCAACTGCCTCGAACAGCGAGATCGGCGGAAACCGGCTCGGGATGATGCGATAACAGGGCGTCCAGCGGACTTCAGACGTGGGAATGTCCACGGGTCAGCCGCGCTGCCCGTCAACATACTGGCGCACGACATAAAGATCGGCGACATTGCCCGACATCATCCGGTCAAGCGCCGAGGCGCCGCCGAAAACCTGCGCCTTGTTGGGCTTACGCACCCATTCATCCGCCGTTTTGGGCAGCAGTATCTGCAGGCCTTTGTAGATGCCCATGACATAGGAAATCCGCTCCAACGCATCCTTGGGCAGCGACGCGACCACGCCGCGCTTCCATGACTGGAAGGTCGAGCGGCTCTCCAGACCGAGCAAGCGCATCTGCTCCTGCTCTTTCAGGCCCCAGGCATCGGCAATGCGGAAGAACGTCCGCAGAGCTGGCCCCGTCAGATCCTTGCGATCAAGTCCCCTTGCAGGCGCGTTGGCTGCAGCTTGGATACCCATGTCGGCACATCCTTTCATGGCTTCATATGCTCATATTCTGCACAAAAGTCAATATGGGAGCTGATATTGCACATCGCGACCTGTGTAATTCAGCGAGAGCTCACTGCTGTTGCCCGTTCGCCGTCCAAGGTGACGACGCCTCTCGATCAGACATTTCCTGGGTGTGAGGGATGATTGCTGCTGCGCTCCACTCAGTGATCCGATGGGGAGGAAGCGCCCGACTTTTGGTCGATGAAAACGGAGATTGCCGAGTGACATTCGTTCTCCGGTGGCGCGAAAATCACCCCTCCTTGTCGCCTGTCTGCGGGTCTCGTCTCGCCTAGTACCGTCAACCCCGTGCGGGGTTCGCCCTTCGCTGACGCTGCGGTGACGGCGGCTCCCGGCCCCTTTTTTTGGCGCCATCGGGGATGGTCCCCGACCACCTTTAGGAGAAACGACATGGCTACCATCGCAAACCTCACCGTGAAGTCCGACGACAGCTTCGAAGGCAACCTCGCAACGCTGACCGTCTCCGCGCCGATCGCGATCATCCCCAACAACCGCAAAACCAAGGACAGCGAACCCGACTATCGCATCGTCAGCCGCAAGAACGGTTTCGAACTGGGCGCAGGCTGGAAGCGCTTCTCGCAGAACACCGGCGCCGAATATGTCTCGGTCTCGCTCTCGGCTCCTGAATTCGGCACCATCTACGGCAACATCGCCAACGCGCCGGGCGATGATCCTTCGAAGAAGGTCATCATTTGGAACCCGCCAAGCTAAGGTGCCAGCGTCGGCCCCGCCTCCGGGCGGGGCCGAATTAACGCCAGTGCAAGAAAAGCAGCATGTCCGAAATGCATGCAAATTTTTCGGACAATGCCCTGGAAGCGCCTCTTACTGTCCTACCGCCGGATATTGCGGAGAGTTGTCACCTCTTCCGGATGGCGATCAAGAATCTCAATCAAGCCGACCGCAGCTTCGCTGGGCTGCATTGTACCACGCTCATACTTTTGGAACGCTCGCCGTCCGCCTCCAATGATCCTACCCGCCTCTTCTTGCGTGAGGCCAAGCTTCTTGCGCACGGCTTTGACCCGTGCGGCATAGGCCGCTCGCAACTCGAGATAGGCTTGATCTATCGCTTGAAGTTCAGCGCCCGAATGGATGGAATCGCCATCGCCTTCAGGATACCAGCCCGGCACCTCCACTTCGCGTGCCAACGAGCCAACGCTCAGCGTTTGCATCCGCGCGTCACGCCGAAGCACATCACCGGTCTTGGGATGAATCCGAGTCTGACCCATGTTCAAACCTCCTTGCCCGATGTCGCTCGAATATCGTTCAGCATCTCACCGGCAAACCCCAGCGCGAGATGCTCTCTCTGGCTTCCGACAATACACCTTTAAGGTTAAATTTCAACCGCCGCCGTTTGCCTGACCGGGCGCAACGATGCAGCGCCTTCGGCAAGCAGGCGGGCGATCTCGTCTGACGTTTTGCGCACCGCTAGCTTCAGAGCTTCATCGATATGGATGTAGTCTTGCGTCACGTTCTGCGAAGCATGCCCGAGCATGGCCCGTATCGTCAGTTCCGTGAATCCGAGCTCGCCCGCGATGCTGCCGAAAGTGTGGCGAAGGGTATGAAGTGTTGCGCCCTCAATTCCCGCCCACTGGCAAACTCTCCGGAAACAGGCTGGTGCAGCCTGGTATGCGCCAGCGCCCGTCATTGACGGGAACACGTAGGGGTTACCAACGATCTCGGGTTGAGCGAGAACGACCTTCAGTGCTTCTGGGCCGATCGAGCGGACCTGAGCATCGGTTTTGGTATCCGGGAAGGAGACAAACCCGCCCTCCGCATGCACCCAGGCGCGCTTCATCGACTGCGCCTCTTCCCGTCTGTATCCTGTCAGCGCAAGTGTCCGTACCACCGCAAGTGCTGTCGGATTTTCACCATTACGTTCGGCATAGGCGATGGCTTTACCGAACGCGACGAGTTCGGCAGTGCTCAGCCGTCTCGTCTTCTTGTTGATGGCGAGTTTCTTGGCTCCTCTAGTTGGGTGTTCCGCAATCAGCCCCTTGTGCTTGGCATGACCCAAAATGGCTTGCAGCGACCCGAGGCATCGCGACGCGACGCCAGGTCCGCCAGCGGGCCGACCGCCACGGCCTTTACCTCTAGCCTTGGCAGTTTTGCCGTCCCGGACATCAGCCTGCATCTGCTCGACATCCGCGATCGTCAGCCTTTTCGCCATGCGATGGCCAAGAATCGGTTTGATGTGAGTGTTGATCCTGCTCTCATCCATCGCGAGCGAGGAGGCTTTGATTGGACGGTTCTTGCGGCCAAGAATGTTGCCGGCGCGAGCTTCAACCAGATACCAGTCACAGATCTCGGCGACCGTCATGCCACTGCGGGCCTGATGAATTGCCTCTGCTGGATCCTGACCACCAGCAACTTCGCCAAGCTTGATCTTCGCCAGATCCCGAGCTTGCTCCGTCGTGATGACACCATAGCGGCCGAGATTGATGCGCCGCTTGATCCCTTCGATGTTGCGGTACTGAACGATGAAGGTCTTGAGCCCCGACGGAAGCG
The DNA here is from genome assembly GCF_002280675.1 of Novosphingobium sp. 32-60-15. Taxonomy (GTDB): domain Bacteria; phylum Pseudomonadota; class Alphaproteobacteria; order Sphingomonadales; family Sphingomonadaceae; genus Novosphingobium. The sequence continues at coordinate 16,306 of NZ_NCEN01000028.1, forward strand.
CCCGCAAGCCGAAACCCCGAATCTCGCTGTCCCACAGGACGGCCTGTTTGTCTTTAGGCGGCGCGAATGCGTCCACATTGCGCTTGTTCAACTTCGCGGTCGGCATATTTGACCCTCCATTTGGAGACAAAGATTTCAGAGGGGTGCTTTGTCTCCATTTTGTCTCCAGATTTAAGCGTTTCGAGGGTATTATGGGCGGAGACAATCGTAAAGAGAAACATCATAAATATATGATTTAGCGTAGATAATCGCACTTGGGAAAGTTTGGGAAAAGTGGCCGAAATATTTTGCCAAGGTTGGGGTCGAGGGTTCGAATCCCTTCGCCCGCTCCATGTTTCAGCTCCGAAACATCCATGGTTTTAAGCGTGATGCTTCCCTGCCGGGATGGTTCGCGCGTGCGGAATGCGGGCATCGTGGCGTGCTGCGCCAACGCCTTTTGCTGCGCTGCAATATCGGAAATATTACGAAATTTATGCAGATTGAACGTTTCTGTCGATCACAGTAACGCGTTAAACCCGTTGGGCTGCGCTGCTTTTCTGATCTAACCAACTGTTATGCCTGATCAAGATTGGGCGAAACAGGAGGAGAGACGACCATGACATTCCGCAGGATCGCACTGGTTGCGCTGATGGCAGCGGCATCGCCGCTGGCCGTTGCTGGTACAGCCCATGCAGACGCCATCACCGATAGCCCCGTTGCTGCCAAAGAGTGGTGGCCCAAGAACGTTGACTTGACCGCGCTGCGCCAGAATGAAGCGAAGGCCAATCCTTATGGCCCGGACTTCGACTATGCCAAAGAGTTCGCCTCGCTCGATCTTGATGCGGTAAAGGCCGATATCCGCAAGACTTTGACCACGTCGCAGCCTTGGTGGCCTGCCGACTATGGCCATTACGGCCCGTTTTTTATCCGCATGGCATGGCACAGCGCAGGCACATACCGCACCGGTGACGGGCGTGGTGGATCGGACGGCGGTGAGCAGCGGTTTGAACCGCTCAACTCGTGGCCCGACAATGTCAGCCTGGACAAGGCACGCCGTCTGGTGTGGCCGATCAAGCAGAAGTATGGTCGCAAGCTTTCGTGGGGCGATCTGATGGTGCTTGCAGGCAATGTCGCCATGGAGGACATGGGCTTCAAGACACTGGGCTTTGCCGGTGGCCGCATTGATGCCTGGCAGCCCGACATGGTGTTCTGGGGCCCTGAAACCAAGCTGCTGGATGACAAGCGCCGCGATGCCAAGGGCAACCTCAAGGGACCGCTGGCCGCAACCCAGATGGGCCTGATCTATGTGAACCCTGAAGGCCCGAACGGCGTGCCTGATCCGCTGGCTGCCGCCCATGACATTCGCCGTGCCTTTGGCTCCATGGCGATGAATGACGAAGAAACCGCGGCACTGATCGCAGGCGGACACACTTTCGGCAAAGCGCATGGCGCGCACAAGCCGGAAGAATGCGTTGCGGCAGATCCGGGCGCTGCCAAGCTTGAACAGCAGGGCCTTGGCTGGGCCAACAAGTGCGGCAAGGGCAATGCTGAAGACACCGTCAGCAGCGGCCTTGAAGGGGCGTGGACATCAAACCCCATCGCCTTCACCACGCAGTACCTTGATAACCTTTATGGTTTTGAATGGGTAAAGACCAAGAGCCCGGCTGGCGCGACGCAGTGGATTCCCAAAGACCCGGCGGCCGCGCAACTGGTGCCCGATGCGCATCGCCCTGATGTCCGCCACGCGCCGATCATGTTCACCACCGACATTGCGATGCGCGAAGACCCCGGCTTCCGCAAGGTGACGCAAAGCTGGCAGAAGAACCCGCAAGCTTTCGCCGATGCCTTTGCGCGCGCGTGGTTCAAGCTGACCCACCGCGATATGGGGCCACAGGCGCGCTACTTGGGTAAGGACGTGCCGACCGTGACGCTGTCATGGCAGGACCCGCTGCCAAAGGCCGACTATGCGGCGATTGGCAATGATGATGTGGCTGGGCTTAAAAGCAGCATCCTGTCATCGGGCCTGACCACCGCAGAACTGGTGCGCACGGCATGGGCCTCTGCTTCCACCTTCCGCGCGACCGACATGCGCGGCGGTGCCAATGGTGCGCGTCTGCGGCTGGCCCCGCAGAAGGACTGGGCAGTGAACAATCCGGCAGAGGTGGCGAAGGTCACGGCAAAGCTGGATGCGATCCGCACCGCGTTTAACAAGGGTGCCAAGGACGGCAAGAAAGTCAGCCTTGCCGATCTGATCGTGCTGGGCGGCAATGCTGCGATTGAACAGGCTGCCAAGGCCGCAGGGCAGGACGTCAGCGTGCCGTTCACGCCGGGCCGGGTCGATGCGACACAGGCGCAGACCGATGTGGAATCGTTCAATTACCTTCAGCCCAAGGCCGATGGTTTCCGCAATTACTTTGCCGGAGACGATTATAAAGGCCCGGTCGAGGCATTGATCGACAAGGCTGACCTGCTGGGTCTGACGGTGCCTGAGACCACCGTGCTGGTGGGCGGCATGCGCGTGCTGGGGGCCAATGCTGACGGTTCTGCCGCTGGCGTGTTCACCAGCCGTCCGGGCACATTGTCCAACGACTTCTTCACCAACCTGCTGTCGATGGACACGGTCTGGGCAAAGTCTGCGGCCAATCCGGCGCTGTACGAAGGCAAGGACCGCGCCAGCGGTGCGATGAAGTGGACCGCAACGCCGGTTGATCTGGTGTTCGGCTCCAATTCGGAACTGCGTGCCGTGGCCGAGGTCTATGCCTCGGACGATGCCAAGGCCAAGTTCACGAATGACTTCGTGGCGGCCTGGACCAAAGTGATGAACGCCGACCGCTTCTGAACGGTGGCATAAAGCGCGGCGGCAGGGTTCTGCGCCCTGCCGCCGTTGCTGTACACGCAGGCCCGCGCTAAAGCCTTGCCATGCAACAACAACCCATCCTTGTCCTGACTACCGGCGGCACCATCGACAAAGCCTATTTCGATGCGTTGAGCGAATACCAGATCGTCGAGAGCGGCATTCCGGCGGTGCTTGAGCAGGCGCGTGTTGCTTTGCCGGTTCGCGTGATGGAACTGATGCGCAAGGACAGCCTCGAACTGACCGATGCCGATCGGGCTTTGATCGCAGCCGCCGTGCGCGAAGCGCCCGAAGCGCGCGTAGTGATAACGCACGGCACCGATACGATGACTGACACCGCCAAGGTGCTCGCCGACATTGCGGGCAAAACCATCGTGTTAACCGGCGCGCTTTCGCCCGCGCGTTTCGCCGAGACAGACGCCCCCTTCAACCTCGGCATGGCGCTTGCCACCGCACAAGTCGCCGCCCCCGGCGTATGGATCGCCATGAGCGGACAGGTGTTTGACGGGCTGAAAGTGCGCAAAGACCGCGCGGCGGGGAAGTTTGTGGCGGTTTAGGCAGCTTTCACCGCAGGCAAGACGTCCGTCGCTGCGAAGTCATTGCCTTTGAACAGCAGCGGCGCATTGCGCGCTTTGGCAAGCGCGTAACTGAACAGGTCACCGAAATTGAGCTGTGCCGGATGGCCGTTGCCTTTACCGTATTTCCGGAATGCCTCGTGGGCGATTATCGCGTGGTGATCCGTAACTGGCTCAATCTTGATTTGTGCCTGTTCGATCAAGCCGTGGAGTAACTCCACCATATCATCGCCAGCTCTGCGTCTGGTGACGATTCTTGCTTCGATGAGCGTTCCGGCGCTAATTGTAAGAGCATCAGAATTATCCAGAATTGTCTGAAACTGCTCTCTTTCAGGTTCGCCAAACAGTATTGCCAAGAGCGCGGAAGTGTCGACCGCGATCATATTGGCAGGCCATTCTCATCCCACTCAAGTTCCCAAGGGCCATCTTTTCGAGGCAAGGCATCGGCCCGCGCCAGAATCTCATCGATCCGCTTTCGCTTTGCCACACGGTCCTGAAGGTCAGCCGCCACCACCGGCATCAGCCGCACTTGCGGCACACCATCGTTATCGATCACGACCTCCTCACCCCGCAATGACGCAGCGATGAGTTCGGCAAGCGTTGACTTTGCCTTGGCAATATTGACGTGAATGGTCATCACGCAAAAATGCCTTGGCCAAGCGGCTTGGTCAAGGCCGCGCGCTTATTCCCACTCGATTGTGCGCCGACACCATAACTAACTGATTTCCCTATTCAAAATATTTTTCCTGTTTTGAGATGCCGCTATGTGTGCCGTCAAAAAACCGGGCTGTTGATTTTACTGGAGAATTTGCACCCCTCCCGAGCGTCGACATCTCCAGATCAATCGTCATCTTTCGCCCCGTTCGTCGCATTTGCGTTCAACACGACGTCAATCGGTTTCGGGGAATGGCGCGGAAAAAATACCGTCAAAACCCGCATCTGTGCGACCTGAACATGGCTCTTAGATGAGGGCATACTCTCGTTTGTCTGAATCGCCGAGAGGCAGATTCTCGCGGGTGTAGACAGATGGACGTGCCCAAACGAGTTAAAAACCGTTAGCTCTTGCCCCTCGCTCCCGCCGTCGCGATGGCCGACGGATCGGTGGCAATGTCGATCGGCACCCCTGCTTCCTTCCGCTCCGAATAGCGATCAACGAGCTGGGCCGCGTGCGGACGCAGTAGCACGGTAAACCGCACCAGCTCCTCCATTACGTCAACGATCCTGTCGTAGTAGCTGGAGGGCTTCATGCGCCCGGCTTCATCGAATTCGTTGAACGCCTTGGCGACACTCGACTGGTTCGGGATCGTGAACATCCGCATCCAGCGACCGAGGATGCGCAAGGTGTTCACGCTGTTGAACGATTGTGATCCGGCAGACACCTGCATGACCGCGAGCGTGCGGCCCTGAGTAGGTCGCATCCCACCCATGTTCAGCGGTAGGTGGTCAATTTGAGTTTTCATGATGCCAGTGACTTGTCCGTGACGTTCGGGAGAGCACCACACATGGACCTACAACGGCCGCATCATTGCACAGTTACGCTGGTGCAGGGGCCGTCCACACCATCACGTCAGTGACCGTGCCGTGACGGCAGGAGGCGATCACGCGGTGGAGTTCGGTGTGCAGTGTTGCCAGGTCGACCAAGCTCTCCGCTTGGTTTACTGTGCCACCAGCGCCGAAGCCGACAAGGCGTTCAAAATTGGGCAGCCGCAGAAGTCGCGCGATTCGCAGTCGGCAACTGCTCCAGCAAGGATGGCTTCCATCCTTTGTAAATCGGACAGCTTGGAGCGCACCATTGCAAGGTTGGCCTTGGCAATGTCATGCGCTTCGTTGCAGGCATTGGGTTGCAACCCATCGAGGCCAAGCAGCGCTTTGATTTCTTCGAGCGAGAATCCAAGTTCCCGCGCCCGCAGAATGAACTGCAACCTTTGCACCAGTTCCGGCGAATAGACCCTGTAACCATTGGCGCTACGCGGTGGTGCCGGGAGCAATCCAACCTTCTCGTAATAGCGGATGGTTTCGAGATTGCAACCGGTCTTCCGGGCAAGTTGGGCACGCAGAATGCCGCCTTGTGGTGTCATAAAATACCTCTTGAGTCTGTAGCTGGTACAGAGATTACACTGCGACTCATAAGACCGAAAGAAAGGAATCGCGTCGTGGCCTCAACGCCTGAAAAGGGAACTTCCGTTGCTCCCGAAATCCCCAAGGGCGACCGGCCGGGCTGGCTTGCAACGGGCGCTCTGATCGGCGCGGGGCTGGCCTCGGCTTGCTGTATCGTGCCGTTGCTGCTCGTCACGCTTGGCATTTCCGGTGCCTGGATCGCCAATCTGACGGCACTCGAACCCTACAAGCCGTATGTTGCTATGATAACGCTCACGCTGCTCGGCTACGGCTTCTGGCATGTTTATTTCAAGCCGAAACCACCGTGCGAAGACGGGTCATACTGTGTCCGTCCGCAGTCGGCGCGCAGCACCAAAGCGGTGCTGTGGCTTGGGCTTGCCATCGTCATCCTCGCGCTCTCCATCGATTGGTGGGCGCCTCTGTTCTATTGAAGGGAAACACTCATGAAAAAGATATTGCTTATCGGACTTGCCGTACTGACACTGGCAGGCGGAGGGGTCGCATTCGCAGTTGGCGGCACGGCGCAGGATCGCCCTGCGACTGCTGCAACCGCGCAAACGCAAACCACTTTCGCTATTGAGAACATGACCTGTGCCACCTGCCCGATCACTGTGAAGAAGGCGATGGAAGGCGTGGCCGGGGTGAGCGCGGTCAGCGTTGATTTTGGTGCCAAGACTGCGCGCGCGACTTATGATCCGCGCCGGACCAATGCGACGGCGATTGCCGCTGCATCGACCAATGCAGGCTATCTGGCGCGCGCCGTCAACAACTGAGATCGGGCGGCGAACTACGCGCCGGAGGAAAGCGACCTGTAATGAACGACTGTTGTGACCGCCTAGTTGGGCGGGAGGGATACGATGTGGCCGTTATCGGCGCTGGCTCGGCGGGGTTTTCCGCCGCGATTACCGCTGCCGAACTTGGTGCCAGGGTCGCACTGATCGGCCACGGCACCATTGGCGGCACCTGCGTCAATGTGGGTTGCGTCCCGTCCAAGACCCTGATCCGCGCCGCAGAGGCGGTGCATGGCGGAAAGGCTTCCGCGCGCTTTCCTGGCCTTGGCGGCAGTGTCAGTCTAGACAATTGGACCGCACTTGCGACGTCTAAAGACGAGCTGGTGACGGAGTTGCGGCAGAAGAAATATATCGACCTGCTACCAGCCTATGAGGGCGTGAGCTATATCGAGGGCAAGGCGCGCTTTGCCGATGGCAAGTTGCTGGTTGGCGATGCGTCGATGGAGACCGGCAAGGTCATATTGGCGATGGGTGCGCGCGCAGCTGTGCCGCCAATTCCAGGGCTCGACACTGTTCCCTACCTTACCAGCACTTCGGCTCTGGCGCTTGAGCGCTTGCCGAAATCCTTGCTGGTCATCGGCGGCGGCGTGATCGGGGTCGAGCTGGGGCAGATGTTTGCGCGCCTCGGTGTTTCCGTCACAATCTGTTGCCGCAGCCGCCTGCTGCCCGAAATGGACCCCGAGGTCGGCGTGGCACTGCAAACCTATCTCGAAGCTGAGGGCGTGCGCGTGTGCTCGGGCATCGGCTATCAGCGTATCGATTCCACGGTCAACGGAATAGAGTTGATTTGCGAAAGCCTGTCTTGCGACCGCAAAGGCAACTACGACACTGTTGCTACGGTTCAGACCATCACGGCCGAGCAAGTGTTGATCGCCACCGGACGTCGCCCCAACAGCGACGGGATGGGTCTCGAAGATCATGGCATCACTCTGGGCCGCAGCGGCGGCATCGTGGTTGACGAATATCTAGAAACCAGCGTTCCGGGCATCTACGCCGCAGGCGATGTCACGGGCCGCGACCAATTTGTCTATATGGCCGCCTATGGCGCGAAGCTGGCCGCGCGCAACGCGGTTGCCGGCAACCAGCACGGCTATGATAATAGCGCCATGCCATCGGTGGTGTTCACCGATCCGCAGGTGGCCAGTGTCGGCCTCACCGAAACGGCGGCGCGTGCGCAAGGGCTTGAGGTCAAGGTATCGCTGCTCCCGCTCGATGCGGTGCCTCGGGCCTTGGCGGCGCGTGACACGCGCGGGCTGATCAAGCTAGTCGCCGACAAGGCAAGCGACCGGCTGCTCGGCGGCCAGATTTTGGCCCCCGAAGGCGCGGATTCGATTCAGACGCTGGTGCTGGCGATCAAGCACGGAATGACCGCAGCCGATCTCGGCGCGACGATCTTCCCCTATCTGACTACGGTCGAGGGGTTGAAGCTGGCTGCGCAAACCTTCGACAAGGATGTGGCCAAACTCTCCTGTTGCGCTGGATAGTAGTTCACAAGGCAGCCCGAAAACTTCTGGAGGCGCGCACGCGCCTGCTGTTTGGAAATGTGGCGTCTCGCGCAATCCCGTTTCGAATGCAGCTGCGTCGCCGCCGCCCCGGTGCTGGCTACCTCTGGACCGTGGGATCATGGCCTGCAAAGGATGATGGGGCGATTCAAAGCGCGTCCGACTTTTTGTGGGAAAGCCTTACACAAGCCTTACACACTTACACAAAACCTTTCACAATCGAATGACCGAGAAATCCTAATTTAGTATTAATCACTTAACATAGTCTTGGCCCACTCAAAAGCCCCTGCGGATCGACCAGCAGGTTCTTCATCACACTTTGCTCGGCCGCTCGCTGTTTTGCCTTATGCACCAATTCGAGGGCGGGGAGCTCGAAGCCGCTAAGCCTGCGTGGTGTCGCCATCTGCGCTGTGACCGGACCAACCAGGTTCATTTCAAGTTCGGCGACGATCGATTGCCCAGCGCCTGTAGGACGGTCCACGTAGACCGCGAAATAGGGTTCGCCGGGCGCGATTGCCTGCTCATTCAAAAGAATCTCGGCCAACAACGTCCTCCCTCGATAGCGGAACGTTCAACGCCTGCGCACCATCGTGAATCTGTCGGTTCCGACCCTCTTCCGCCAGATAGCGGGCGGTCGGGTGCAGTGTGAAAGCGAAGCGACCTTGCAACTCCACCTTGGCAGGATCATCGCCACTGCTGCCGATCTCGAAATCACCAGCGAGCGCGAGACCTTCTCGGTTGAGCTGGAAAAGCCTCTACGCGGCGCCGGCGGCAAGCGCGGCCGCATCGATGTGTGGTTCCGGCTCACTGACGATGACGGTCGACAGTGGCGATGCGCGATCGAGCTCAAATTCTTCAAGCGGAAGAACCATCGAGAACCCAACAATCGCTACGAGGTCTTCAAAGACATTGCGCGCCTTGAAAGTTGCGGTGACGTCGCAGATGTCGGCTTCATGATCGTCGCGACCGACCACCTGCACTACGTCAGCAACGAGGTGTATTCCCTTGCGACCAGCGATTTCGACTTTCGCAACGGGGCGACATATCAGGCTGGAAAGACTCTGACTTACAACACTGGCGGAGACTTCGGCCCGCCCATCACGCTAGCGCGCGACTACCAGTTCCAGTGGGCGGATGGGACGACTTCGCTACACTATCTCTTGCTCGAAGTGACACCAACGCCATGATCGCTCGCGCATGGCTGTCGATAAACGCATGAGTAAGAACCGATATGGCTGACGATATTCCTTCCGAAATCCTGACCGAGATCAAGCGCGTCGCCCGCGAGGAATGGCCGGGGGATCGGGAGATGCAGCAGTATTCGACCGACGCGGAAACCACCGCTTACCGAGGGCTGGAAGACCTCGATTACGGGGAGGCTGCGGACCACAAGCCCGCGATCCTCACGGAGGCGAAGGAATACCACTCCACCTGGGAAGAGATTTACGGCTTTGTGTCGGAGGAGGTCGAGGCCTTCAAAGCCCTGGCCGCCCTCGCGGCCGATGACGTCCCGTCCGACTTCATTGCCGAACACAAACGCAAGGCCGCCGCCGAGCATGACTGGTTCGCCATGCAGCTTGAGACGGTGGAACAGGCGATCGAGGGCTATCGCTACGTTCAGCGCACCCGCGCCAAGGTCGGTCCCATTCGCGAAATCCTGGTGCGGATGGAGGCGATCATCGGTTCAGAGTGCTACAATGCCAACATCCAGAACTACAGCGCCTGGGGCGTCTGGGAGGGCGAAGGACGCTCATTCCGATACCCTGTCACCTACATCCGCGACGGCAAGGAGGAGAAGCGCAAGGCGCGCGTCGATGATCTCGAGCCCGAAGCGCTGATCACCGGCCACTACAAATTCGGCGCCAACGAGCTGAGCATCCACCGCGCCCTGGTTCGTATCGTCGATATGCTGAAGACCGATTATGGCCTGACGATTCCCGCACCCGAGGATCCCGCGTGATTGTGGCGCGCCGTGTGCTGAGCCCACCAGCGTTCGTCCTCTGCGCCCTTGCTTTCTCGGCGATGGCGACGCCCGCCCGGGCGGACCCCTGCGAAGGTCGCCTGCCATCTCAGCCGGGGCAGCAGTTTTCGGGAACGGTCCGCTATGTCGGGGACGGCGACGGGCTGTGCGTTGGCAATTCCAGCGATCCAAACACCTGGATCGAAGTGCGCTTGGCGGACTTTGACGCGCCGGAGCTCCACGCCCCTGATGGCCGCCTGTCCAAATCGCTCCTCGAGCAGGTTGCGTTCGGTCAGAATGTAGCTTGCGAGGCGCGGCGCGGGCGGCGTGGCCGCGTTATCGTTTTCGACCGGGTGATCGCCGTCTGCCGCGTCCATGGACGCTCGATCGGCGACCTACTCCGCGCGCGGCACGCGCCCGAAGGCGGCAACTGATCGTCGAACCTCAATCCAGAAGGGTCTGGGTCCAGGAGGGGAATGCCTTCCCCTGCGGTCGAGACGACACGTCTCGCCCGACCCCTTCTGCGGGGAGCGCCCCGCAACGCCCCCGCGGTGGCAACCAATCCTGAAGGCGGAATCCATTCGCAGCGACGTGCGTTGTCTCTGACCGTCAGCATGAGACTCACGCGATGAAACCCACGCTTCAGGCACATCTGCTCGAACGGGCCGCGAGCTTCCTCGTCATGGCCGATCACGTCGCCGAACCTGAAGCCCGGCTTTGCGGAGAACCGCTTTTACAGAATGTCGGCTATGCACTCGAACTCGGGCTCAAAGCGCTCCTTGTTGAGCGGGGATGGGACGACGATCGCTGCCGCACCGAGGTGCGGCATGACATCGCCAAAGCCCTCGGCGAAGCGGCGCAGGTCGGATTTGTACCAGCGCATCCCGACCTTGCCACCCTGATCGCCACTATTAGCCCCCTACTATAAGCGGCACGGACTGTCCGAATTGGTGGCCACCGGCGGCTTGGCGATGTCGCCCGATCAGGCCTTGGCCCTGACGCGGAGCCTGCTTGATCAGGTCCGCGTGTCGGTCACTAGGTAGCTGTCGGATCCGCCGGCGCGCATGAGAGGGAGAGGGCTGCGGCTGTCGCCGTGACGGGTTTTGAAGGTCGAGAGAGGTTCTCTGGCCGGCCCGTCGCGGAGATACGCGATGACACGCCCAG
>NZ_NCEN01000055.1 GCF_002280675.1 Novosphingobium sp. 32-60-15
ACCATTGATCCGCTTGCCCGCCCGCGACAGGGCCGGAAGCTTCTCGATCCGTCTCAGGATAGTAGCGGTCTGCATCAGCAGTTCCTTTCCGTTGATCCATCGAGTTTACAGAACTGCCGTCCTTCGCCCGGGCGCGCGGATTTCGACAAGGATCGCTCCCGCTTATACCGCTGTCCCGTCCGCCTCTCGGCGGTTGTCCCGGCCATTACACCGGGCATTTGACTACTATGACGGCTCCGTCGCCATGCAGGTCCGGCAAGCCGTCCTGTTTAGGCGATCCCGCAGTTGCGCGAGTGAGGAGTCGCGGCGCGTTTAGGTGCCCCGTTCGTTTCCTTAATCCCCTTACCGGGGCCACGCCGGGCGGACTGGCAGCGATTTGCAGGGCCGTGCTCCTCGCTCCGCTCGAGACGGTGTGTCAGCCGCGTTCACCGTCACCTACCTAGTGGTCGTTGGAAACTGGGATTCAAACAATCAAGTCTTCACCATGCGCGCCTTGCCTGCTGGTCAACCGTCAGGCTGCGGCGCCCAACTTCGATCCGTACCCCGACATGCTATGGTCCCGTTTTCCTTTCGGAATCTCAGCCGGTTCATCACCAGCACCGGTAAGTCGGTCAGGCATGAGCTATGCCAATAAGCTCAGTTCATTCGAACTCTCCTTTCTTCTTCGCGCCACAACGGCGCACGCCCTTCGGGTGACGATCACCTTGCGGGGGGGTCGCGTCCGTCAAGATGGTGTAAATTCGGCGGTGGCCACGGGTCATCGTCAGGCGGCCTTTGATGTGATGTGCAAAGGCTGGATTTCCTCCTCGATCGGTGCTGGGTGGGGAAGCCGGTGTAGGCGAGCACATCGGTTTCGGCGTCATCCATGCAGGCGCCCAGCTTGGGCCAGCGGGCGCGTAGCTGATCGGCCACATGGCGCCAGGTCTGGATGGCGCCGTCCTGATCAGGTTGGATAAAGGCCTGCCGGATCGCGGCGGCCACCATGGTGTGCTGGCCCTTGGGCACATAAGCCAGCGCGTTGCGCATGAAGTGGACGCGGCAGCGCTGCCAGGTGGCGCCGAGCACGCGAGTGATTGCGGCTTTCAGGCCTTCATGGGCGTCGGAGATTACCAGCTTCACGCCGGTCAGGCCGCGCCGCAGCAGGTCCTTGAGGAAGTCAGACCAGAAGACCTCGGCCTCGCTCGGACCGATATGCAGGCCGACGATTTCGCGGCGCCCTTCGGTGTTGACCGCCATGGCTATTATGGCCGCCACCGAAATGATCCGGCCGCCCTGCCTGACCTTGAGGTAGGTGGCGTCGAGCCAGAGATAGGGCCATTCCCCGGTCAGTGGGCGCTTCAGAAAGGCATGGACGCGCTCATCGATATCCTTGCACAGCTTGCTGACCGACGACTTGGAGATGCCGGTCATGCCCATCGCCTGGACCAGTTCGTCCACGCGCCGGGTGCTGACCCCGCCGATCCATGCCTCCTGGATGACCGCGACCAGTGCCTTCTCGACCATCTTCCGGGGCTCGAGAAAGGCGGGGAAGTAGGAACCAGCCCGCAGTTTGGGGATCTTGAGGTTGAGCGTTCCCAGCCTGGTGTCGAGCGTCCGGTCGCGATGGCCATTGCGCCAGGTGGCGCGCTCGCCGCTGCGTTCATGCCGCCCGGCGCCGATCAGGCCGTCAACGTCGGCCTCCATGATCAGCTGCAGCACGTTTTCAGCGATCAGCCGTAAAAAATCAGCGTCGCCGCTCTTCGCAGATAGCTCTTCGATCAGTAGTCTGTTCTCGGTCATCGGGTACTCCTTCGTCAGGGTTGAAGTCTCGCAACTCCACCATAACAATGAGCCCGGTGGCCACCAGAGCCGCCGCATTTTGGGGTGGGGCATGCCCCACCCCAAAATACACCAGCTCCTACACCGGAAATTACACCACGACCGCGGACGCTAGCTTGCGGGGGCGCTTGCCGAGAGGTGTACCTATAAAAAATCTCTCTCTCTGAATGCCTAGATATGACGTGCGGGGATCCGAGCCCGTCAAGGATGAGCGGTTCCCCCAATTTTCACGCGGCCCGCCACTCCGCTTCGCTCCGTTCTGGACCACGAGAAAATCGGCTCCCCCACTCCCCGCTTCGCGGCGTTAACCGGGGTCCGGCTGCGCCGGCTTCCCGGTTAACGTCCCTGACTGCCACGACCGCCGCACGTCGAATGAGATGCCTCATCGAGTGGATGAGATCACGACATGGAGGCTATCATGCAGAACTTCACGAACTTCGCCGACCTCGCCAGCCACATTGCAGCCGCGCGCGAGAATGAAGACCTGACCCAGACCTACGAGGGTGCGTTCATCGAGCATAGCGAGATGGCGAAACTGAGCATCGTCGAAGCGCCCGAAGCGCTTGACATGCCCGATCCCGAGCAGGTGCGGGCCGCGGTCGAGATGATGATGCAGACGATGTTCGATGTGCTCCGCGATACGCGCATGGAGCCCTTTGCCAACGATCTGGTCTGGGGGTTCGCCAACAGCTTCCATGTCGTCGCCAAGCGGATCGAAGGTCGGGAGGACGATGCGGCGAAGAAGTTGGGAGAACTCGCCCGCGCTTACGACCCTTCCGAAATCTACGCGACCGAACTGGAGGAGACGCAGCTGCTCTGCCAGACGCTGCAGGGGTGCCGTGAGGCGATGGAATGCATGCGCGACCACGCCGCCGAGATGTACCGCATCGAAACCGGAAAGCCCTTCTCGCCGGTCCGGGGAAGCCGGGTGTCGAGCGCGCTCAACGCCTCGATGATCGATGCCCGCGACTATCTGGCCTCGCGTGCCCGGGAGCGGCGGGAGCAGTTCGCGCCCGAGGGTCCGGTGGTTGCCTTCTCCGGAGGCCAGGTGTGGGAAGATGCCGACCTGCTCTGGAAGGGCCTCGACGGTATCAAGGCACGCATCCCGGAAATGATCCTCGCGACAACGGCTCAGGCCAAGGGTTGCGATGCCGTGGCACACGCATGGGCCGCCTCGCGCGGCGTGAAGGTCATCCAGTTCCGCCTGGATCGCAGCCAAGGCAACCGCGCCGCCTTTGTCCGCAACGATCGCATCCTGAACCTCAAGCCGGTCGAAGCCGTCATCTGCGAAGGGTCGGGGATTCAGCAGAACCTCGCGCAGAAGCTGCGGCAGGCGGGCATTCCGCTGCACATCGTCCGCCTCGCGCACCAGCGCACCGCACGGCGGGCGTGAATGCTCGTGGGGAGGCTCTGGCGTCGGCCGGGGCCTCTCCTCTTTTTCTTCGTGTCGGTATGCGGCGCTCAGGGGCATCGAGCCCCTTCGCGCCGCCGGGGACTGAGCGCCTGCGCGCTCGCTTTCGAGCACACAGCGACCCGCGAAAGCGGACAGAGGGGAGGGGGGAAGGGACATGCGGTTCAACAGGGGAGGACGAGATGTCCATCACGTTCCGCATCGCTACCGCTGCCGACGATCAACTTCGTCCGGTCGCCACCATCAATGCTCGCCAGCTCGCCGCCTTCCGGACGTTCCTCCGCGACGAAAGCGTGCGCAGCGGCACCGTCCTGCTCGATCCAGACGCGGCCGAGGACGAATTCCTGTCCTATCATTTCGAAGCGCGGGTCTGTCCGATCGCGCTTGCCGTCGTCACCCGCATCTTCGACTTCCAGACCGACGTCATCACCGTGATCGAAGAAGCGCAGTTTCGGTGTCGGCGGGTCAGCGTCTACCGTATCGAGGAGACCGGCACGATCAACTTGGCGGTCGCCATGACGTCGGACCTCGGCGTTGAACTCGATCTCGCCACGGCGAACGCCCACGCGCTTCTCGAGGGCCTCGGCCTTCGTCCCGACAGCATGGGCGAAATCCCGATCGACACGATGCGCGCGCGGCTCGCCAATCCTGCCGTGCGCCGGCGCGCCGAAGAGCACGGCGTCGCGGTCTATCTCGGCCGCCTCGACCAGCTGCTCGCGACCGCGGACGCCGACGATACTTCCCGGTTGGAATGGGCATAGCCTCCGTCCAGATCCCAGCCGATGAAGGAGGGCGCGCCGCAGTGCTGGCGCGCCCTTTTTTTGACTGCCGGGCGCGAGGCTTGAAATCGTCCCACCGGCTTCCGATCTCCGTTGGAAGGGCGTGCCCTCCGGTGAGAAACTTACACCTGAGAGCAGTGCGGTTCACGAGAAAGCCGCCGAGCATTTCGAGGCGATCCTGTGTGCGATAGGCTAGCCGCCGCGCATTATTCTTCGCGCTGCAGCCGATGGAACCACCTGCCGAATCCAGCGTGACGGCCAACCACCGCAACCATCACACGCCGCCCGCTTGGCGACCTATAATCTGAATCAGCACGCATCCTCCGCCCACGGCATTCGCAATCTGTCAGACCCGCCGCGCCCGGGGCAAGGATGAGCGGTTCCCCCAATTTTGCCGAAAGCTCCGCTACGCTCGCTGACGACGAAATCGGCACCCCCACTCCCCGCATAGCGGCCGCCCGCAAGCGGTCGGTCCGTGCCCGGACCCGTCGCGCCTGACCGCTCGCGTGCCTTGTTTCAATGGAGGACATGATGATCACAGCAGCAACGCGCCACGACGACGATATCGCCGTATGGGCGGATGGGGCCTGGGCCACGCTAGACGACGTCAGGGCCGGCGAATTTGACTGGATGAGCGATGACTACGAGATCATCTCGCACCTCGACACCGACCGCCTCATCGCTCTGGGCGTGTACGACGCAGATCCGGGCTGAGACGATCGCAGCAACGTTCCCCGCCGACTAGCCGAGCAGACCTGCATGTCCGGCGATCGCGCCTCCCAGGAGAAATTCCCGGACGTCCTGCGCACGCAGTTCGGCGACAGATCAGCCTGTATGACGGCTTCATACGGTTGGAGGCGAATTGCTCTACCTGTCGAATGGCGTTCCAGACCGGGGGCAACGCCGCCAGCCAGTCCACCACATTTGGCGCTTCCGTGTTCGAGCGTCGCCCAACGGCACCTGGATCGGCCGTTCCGCTCCCATCAGAGGATAAAATCTCTCACAGAATTCCGAGCATGTCGTTGAGGGAGCCGCCGCGTCAAGGACGGCGGGGCCCCACCATTTTCTTCGGCGGATCAGACGTTGGCGCTTCATCTTCGGCACCGGTGGCCGCCGAACAAAATCGTGACCCCCACCGCCGCTACGCGGCGCCGGCTGTGCCGGCGTCCCTGACCCGGCGGCTCCCTCAACGACAGTCATTCCCCTGTCATTCAAGACGACAGGAGGCCGGGGCGGATGTCCGACGAATACTGAGCACACCAGGGAGGGGCTGCGGCCTCTCCCTTTTTTTGTTGGAGAGAAAAGGACATGGGGGGCATCGAACCCCCCATGTCCGTGCCGCGCGACAAGCGCGGCAGGTCAGGTTCAGGCCGCCAGTCGCTTCTCGACGGCCTCGATACCCAGCGCCTTGATGCGATCGGTAAGCGCCGCCAGCCGCCTGGTTTCGAGCTTAAACAGGCCCGATTTCTCGATCGTCGCAATCGCCTGCTCGCGTTCTTTCTCTTCCAGGCGTTTGCGCCGCTCTTCCAGCCGACGTGCATCCTCTTCGAACGCCAAGCGCTCCTGTTCCAGTGTCTTTGCCATAAGGGCCTCTTGTTCAACGCTAATCGGGCTTTGAACGAAGGTGACTATAACGACGTTTGCGGATCGCCGGAAGAAGATGATGAGCGGGTCGGGGGCGCATCGGGCTTGTCGCCCGATGACGGCTCTATTCGCTAAGGTGCCGCCGTCCTGAACGGACGCCGGCAACCAAGCTCACGGAGCCAAGGCAAAGCCTTGTCTCCGCCCATTCGGGTGACGATCCTTGCCTGACCAATGGGGCCGGAGGCCCGCATTGAAGCGCGCTTCGGGACCATGTCCCGGCAATCGGTCTCTGAGGATATGCACACCCTACGCACCTGAAGGTGCAGGGTTTCCGTTGTTACACAACGGCTTATCGCGGAGGAACGCGAGACTACATTGTAGTACGGCTTTTGTGGAGAGCAGAAAGGGCAGAAATCCGCCGTTTTGGCGTACTACGAGAGACTACGGCACTCAGGCGCTCGACGATCAACTTGCCCGGCCTTGTTCTCTACGCTATAAGTTGAGCCATTCTTCAGTCCCCACCAGCCTCCCTGCTAGGAGGTTGGTTTTGGCTACCAGTTACCGGCACTATAATGTGCGCCTGGAACGGTCCCAATGGGATCGCCTCAGTGCCATCGCGCTCGAGCAGAAACTCAGCGTCGCCGATATCATCCGGTCGGCTCTCGACGTCTTCCTCTCCTCGTCCGATCTGCTAACCGCCAGCCACCGGCGCATCGCCCGGATCAGCGAGTTCCAGCAGCTCGCTTTGGACGTCATCATCCGCGAGCAATATCCCGAGCTTCGCGATCGGCTTGTGGCCGAAACCGACAAGCGCCTGGTCCAATATCATGGCGCGTGAGGACATCCGCTCGAACGGGAAAAACATCCCGCTGACCCATCATTCCGCGCGCGGCCGGGTCCAGCGAAACTCAGGCAATTTCACGCGCGGCAGCCAGCTCCTCACCCATGAGATCCTGATGTGGTTTTCGGGCGCGAAGTTGCCCCTCATCGCGTGGTTTTTCGCTTTCCTCGCCGCCTGGTTCATCATCCTCTCGCTGCGCCTCGACGAGCATGGATTCCAGCTCGTCTGCATGAAGCTCTATTCGGCACTCTGGAACTGGGTCGACCTCAACCCGAACAAGCGCGTCAACGTCACGCT
>NZ_NCEN01000029.1 GCF_002280675.1 Novosphingobium sp. 32-60-15
CAAGCGCGAAATCCGCGCCCGCCATCAACCCAGCGCCACGCCGCCAGGTGGTTCCCTTTTGCACGCCGATAGTGGGTCCCGTTTGGACGCCGATTGACATCCAAATCCGGTGACACGCGTTTCATTGCGTCCGCCAACAGGATTGTCATGTAACCGATTGTTGTACCAGATCGCACGAACGCGGCTTTGTTCGTCATGCGAATCTACTCGCAGATCGAAAAACACATCGGGATTTTTAATCCCCTTGTCATTGATTGAAGGGAACACTCGAAAGATAAACTGGCGCGGTATGTAAGGGCCTGCCTGATGACTTTTGTTTGCCAAAGTGTCGTTGCCCGACAGCCGCTTGACATACCAGACATACTCGCCGGTTGAAACCAGTTCGAGCCAATTTGCCAAGTTAGCAGATGCCACAGGCTAGCCTTTCGAAAAGCCAATGGGCAGTTTGGATGGGAACGCAGAGTTTCGAAATTCCATGACCTTAGCACCCATGATCATGCAGCTCGTGACTTTACCCCGCGTTGCGATAATGCGGCGTTGATATACTGCCGCATTCCCTTAGCGATGAACTCAACAACAGGAACGACCACCGCGTTGCCAAATTGACGATAAGCTTGCGTATCTGACACATCCGAAGGGATAACCCACTGCCGTTTGTTCGTCTCAAAGCCCATCAAACGCGCGCATTCCTTCGGCGTGAGGCGGCGCGGACGACTGTTTGGCTGATCAATGAGAATCTCGGAGCCATCTTTGTAATACCGAGCTGATAGCGTCCGTGTAACGTCATCAGGACCACAAAGCCCAAAACCAAAGCCGTTGCCCGCTGCTTCATGCTTCGCTTTATAGTCTTGGAGATAAGTCCACAGATGCTGCGTAAGAGTGTACTTTGGATCGACAAGGTCTTGAGGCAGCAAGATGCTACGAAGAGTTGGCCCACTATCCGGCACTTTCAATCCACCTAAATTGAAAGCGGTGGGATCTTTGAAACCAACGATAAAGATGCGTTCACGCTTTTGCGGAACCCAAGGCTGGCTACCAATCACCCGATGCTGAACATGATACCCGAGTTCGTTTGTAAGCACGTTCATGATCGTGGCGAAGGTCCGTCCTCCGTCGTGTCGCTCCAGATTCTTAACATTCTCAAGGACAAACGCGGCAGGACTATGATGCTCGATTATCTTGGCAACATCGAAAAATAATGTTCCTTGGGTATCGCAAAGAAAGCCATGCGGACGCCCAAGCGCATTCTTTTTGGATACGCCTGCAATTGAAAAAGGCTGACAGGGAAAGCCTGCAAGCAAAACGTCATGCTCTGGAATGAGATCGGGGTTCTCGGAAAACTCCCGAACATCACCGCCCAGTTCATGGTTATCGCGAAAGTTCGCCTGATAAGTTTTTCTAGAATATTTGTCCCACTCAGACGTAAAAACGCAATGACCGCCAATGCCCTCAAAGCCGAGGCGCAATCCACCGATTCCGGCAAACAGATCGATAAAACGAAACGACGTCACTCACCGGCTCCTTTGGCAACGTCATTAAGAATGAAACATTTGTGGAACATGGGCAAGGACATTGGTACTGTATATATTGATATTGGACGCAGTTTTCCACAATCGGCCCATTAGATTTGGGAATTTCGGTGACAGTTGCGAAAGCCCCAAATAGTCCGATGTCTCGCAGGCTCCGGCAATGACCGCACTTCGCCATGCTATATCCACATTCGGCAACTGGCAGCAGCTTTGCGGTTGTTGCAGGCCCACCCCCGGCCCCTCCGGTAAACGGGAGGGGGGAAGATTGGTGCTTGGGCTTCTGGGTGGGGATGGCACTTTTGATCTGCGCATTCCCGTGAGTTCTGCAAGCGGCAGGGTATTTATGGCGAGGTGGCTGCTGCGGGTTGGCCAAAATGCTGGTTCGGCCAAACTTTTCACTTTCCTACAAATAACCAAATAGGTTAATCGCTTTGCATGGACGAGAATCAGAGCGAGCTTGAGTGTGCTTCGGTGCGGCCGGGGCGGCGGACGTCGGTGGTGGCGTTTTCGGGGGTGGTGGTGGAGGATGATCCGCTGGTGCGGTTTGATCCTTATTTGCATGCCGTGCCGCGACGCAATTCGATCACGCCGGACAAGCAGCGCGCGTTTGTGGCAATGCTGGCGGCGACGGGGATTGTGACGCAGGCGGCGCGGAGCATCGGGGTCAGTCTGGAAGCGCTGTACAAGTTGCGCCATCGCGAGGGGGCGGAGGGCTTTTCTGCGGCGTGGGATGCGGCGCTTGAGCGGGGCTTCAGCCGGTTGGAGGATTGCGCGCTGGAGCGTGCGATTGCAGGGGAAGAGCGGCCCGTGGTGTGGGACGGACAAGTGGTTGCCACATGGAAACGCTATGACACGAGGCTTTTGACGTTTTTGCTGAAGACGCGGCGTTCGGGGCGCTATGGCGGAGACCGCGACGGTGCCATAGCGGTAAAGGACTTGAAACCCGGCAATCCGGTCTATGACAGACTGCGCCGTGCCTGGGCCGGCCAGAGCTTCGAAGACGCCAAGGAAGTGCGGGCATCGATCCATCGCAAATTTCTGGAACTGCGCGAGCAGGTTCTGGCGCAGAAGGCGGCGGAGGCCCGGGCAGCCGCCGAGGCGTCCGAAGATGCTGCGGCTGATCCCGAGACACGGCCTTGCTGAGCGCAATGCGGATCGCGCCATAGGGCACCCGGTCAGCCGGACGGAGGGGGTGCGTTATCCGTCCGGCCTTCCGGGGAACTGTCAAACGGTTTCCAGCGGTGCATCCGCAACATCGGCCGCATTGATGGCGCGCGACATATTGGCGTGGATGCTGGCGAACGCGGCATCCATTGCGGTCAACCCATGCGGGCTGAGCCGGACGAAGGTGCGGCGGCCATCGCGGCCATCGTCTTCGCGTTCAACCAGATCGCGCGATTCAAGAATGCGCAGCCAGCGCAGCGCGGTGGTGGGCGGCACATGCGCGCCGATGCACGAACTGGTGGTGGGCACGCGGCGATCTTCGCGATAGGCGATGTAAAGATCGATCAGGATGTCCCACGTCGGTTCGCCGAACAAGTCAGCGGGCAGGAATTTGTGGCGACGGCGACGCTCGGCATAGATCTCACGCGCGATGGTGAGGTGGCGGGCGGCGATCGCGGGGTCTATGGTATCAGCCAAGACGGCCAGTTCGACGGCTCTCGCTTTGCCGGGACCTCGCTTGGCAGTGGTGGCGCGGCCGTTGGCGGCGCGCATAGAGCGAACGGTCATAGTGATGCTCCCCCATGAACAACAATGTCATGGTACGTGTTGCTGTTTCTGTTGTGTGACGATCAGCCCCTTCCCCAAGGTGCAGATCGTAGAGACTTTGCGATCAGGCCCAGCTTCGGTCGAGCCGCCACGCGTTGTAATTGCCGATCCGTTCCTGGCGGCGCATGTGCGCAATCGTTCCGATCAGCAAAGCCGCGGCCTGGACGTTCAAGGGCACCTGAGTCATCGCGTAATAGCCGTAGCGGACCAGCGACAATTCAACGATTTTGGACACGTGCCCCAAAACGACGATGATCTGGGCGGCGCTGACCCACATTGGCCAAGCCCGATTGGCACGCAGGGCAATCCACATCAGGGCAATCATCGACCAGACATCGATCACGAGATGGCCGGGATTAACCAGATAGAACGCCGGTTCCCCGAACAAGATGTGATTGAACACATCAAGCCCGGCAGAGGCCAGCAACACGGCCGCGACAAGACGCTCAGGCTCACCCCCTTTGCGGAAGGCGAAGATGGCGATTGCCGCGATCGCGATGCGGAGTGTCCAAATCAACATCATAGGCCGATGTCAGTCACCTGTTTGATCGTAACCCGAAAGTATCGGATCAGGATACCTGGGCCAAGGATGCGCCGGTATCGGCAGGAAGTACGCCGCGTTCGGGGCAATCATCGACCAGAAAGCTGCCGGATTCACGGCCGACATCAAGGAGTTTGCCGTGGACGCGG
Source organism: Novosphingobium sp. 32-60-15 (assembly GCF_002280675.1). Taxonomy (GTDB): domain Bacteria; phylum Pseudomonadota; class Alphaproteobacteria; order Sphingomonadales; family Sphingomonadaceae; genus Novosphingobium. The sequence goes on from NZ_NCEN01000029.1 coordinate 3,990, forward strand.
GCGATTTCGTTGCTGGCATCGAGCATCGACTTCTGGCTGGCCACGAGACGGAGCAGCGCTTCCTGGCCGGTGAAGGCGCCGACCGGCGTTTCACGGCGGGCGCGGACCATGGTGGCAAGAAGATTGGCCTGACGGATCAGGGCTTCGTCAATGGCGGCTTCGGTTTCGTGCAGATCACGCGTGATGCGCAGACCGTGGATGGTAACTTGATTGCTGTTGCTGTTGTTCATCGTGGCTCCCGCCTGCGCTTTTTGACGCAGGTCCTTTATCAAGAGCGGCAGCGCCCCCGCGCTGTCGCCATGGCTTACGGATGGAGACGATCTTCGGGCCGTACCGCGATCAGCGATCAAGCAGAGAGGATAATTGCGCAAACATGCTTAACCCTCCCAGCACGATTATGATCAGGAACACCGTGATGCCGGTGATATAACCCAGCCGCATCAAGGTGCCGTATGGCCCGTTGAACATCTCCGGGAGGACGGGGTGATAGACAACCTGGCCGGCAGTATCCGGGGTTTGGACCGGGACTGCTGGAACCTGTGTGCTGCCTTCGATCCCTGACGCCTGCGGCGTCGGAGGCAAGACCCCGGTTCCGGACAGGTCGACGTGTTCGTCTTCCTGCCCCAAGCTTTCAGCGGTAATTGGCGGAAAACCTATATGGGAAAGTCCATATATGGGTTGTTCGTATGTTTCGAGCAGGGTGCGATAGGCGTGCGCAACCTCGCTGCGCGAGCCAACACCCAGCTTGCCCCGGGCGAGCATGATGCGCTGGTCCACGGTGTGCGGCGAGATACCGAGCAGGCGAGAGATTTCTTTCGACGTCTTGTGCTGGATCAACAGGTCCAGAACTTCACGCTGTTTCGCGGTCAACGCCACCAGAGGGTTTTCAGCCAGATCTCTATCTACCATCATTATGTGCGCACCCCGGCGAGCCGCTTCCCACAAGAAAAGGGTTAACGTCCCTGTAGTGATTTTTACAACATTTGCCCGATTTATCCAACCGTACTTTCGATAGAGGCAGTATCCGCGATAATTTGTCGGCCCAAAATGATCTTTAGTGATATTCCGCACATACACAGGTTACCTTGTTCGGCTTGCAGTGACGTGTTTGGCATTTTGCACAATGGATCACGGAGCAGAGAGGTGGGTAGCAGTGCGCTGACGAGACGGACGGGTAGAGTAATTGCAACCGCGCGCGCATCGTTAACGTTGATGCTCTTGCTCTCGGTCTGGCTCGATCCGGCAGTTCCGTTCCGCTGGGGACCGAGCAGCCTTTTCTTCACGACCGCTCACCTGCTGTGGACTGCAGTGTTGATTATTGTGGCATGGCGCAGTTGGTGGTTCGATTTCCGCTTGGCGCTTATGGCACATGTAATTGATGTCACGGCGGTTTTGGCCACGATATTCTTTATCGAGACCAGCTATAGCGGATCACAAAGCCCCTTCCTTGCCTCGTCAGCATTTCTTTTGATTGCGGCCACCACGCGTTGGGGATGGCGCGCAACCGCAATGACCGCAAGCGCGCTTCTTTTTGCGAATTTGGTGATTGCGCTGACGATTTTCCTGATGGGCATCGATGTTGACTTGTTCCGCTTTGCCCGCCGCACCGCCCATATGATGGTGTTAGCAAGCCTTCTGGTGTGGCTTGGATTGGCACGCAGCGGGGGGCGTATGATCCAGTTTGCTGAACCGACAGGTCTGTTGGGGGAACGGCATGACCGATTGCTTGATTCTGCTTTGGCACAAATCGCGTCGGTACTGGGAGCGCGCCAGGTGGTCCTGGCTTTTGCGGCAAGCGAGGAGCCTTGGGTGGAATTCCGCCATCGCAGCCCGGCGGGCATTACGGTGCGGCGCGTTGGCCCGGCCGAATTTGGCGATCAGTTGGATGTGCCGGTACCAACCACGCTGTTCAACATCGCCAAGTCCCGGATGATCACGTTGGAGGTGTCCGGCGTTAAGATGTTGAAGGTGCCGGTCCGGTCACAGCTGACCCAGCATTATGGCATTAACGAGGGCATCCTTGTCCCGCTGCGAACCGCGATGGGCGATGGACATATCATTGCATGGGATTGCGAGATGCTGAGCGTTGACGATCTGCCTTTGCTGCGCGCGCTTGGCGATCAGATTGGCCATGCGCTGGACCGCGAAGAGATGGCCAGTCTGGCGCGCAATGCCGCCGAAACCGGGGTGCGCCATGCCGTGGCGCGCGACCTGCATGATAGCGTCGCCCAATTTCTGGCAGGGACGTTGTTCCGTCTGGAAGCGCTGCGCCGCTGGATCCGGGAAGGTCATGAACCCGAGGGCGAAATCGATTCAATCAAGAATGCTCTGCGCCGCGAGCAAGCCCACCTGCGCCAATTGATCGAGCGTTTGCGGCGGGGCGAAGCCGGTGACCGCCACACCGAGATTGCCGATGAATTGCGCGCCCTGCTGCAGGAAACCGGCGCACATTGGCAGATCGGAACCGAGCTGATCCTGCCCGATCATTCGCCGTGGGTATCGGTGCAGCTTTCCCATGAAATCCGCCAATTGGTGCGCGAGGCCATCGCCAATGCCGTGCGCCATGGCAAATGCAGCAAAGTGTGCGTCGAATTGACCGACGAAGACGGCATCCTGAAGCTGAGCATTTCCGACGACGGAACCGGCTTTCCCAATCCCGCTGCCGCAATCCGCCCGCGTTCCATCAGTGAACGGGTCGAAGCCTTGGGCGGACAATTTCGTGTTGGCAGCACCGCCAAAGGTGCCCGCCTTGATATTGCTATCCGTACCGGAGAATTTGCATGATTCCTGTTCTAGTTGCTGACGACCACGGCTTTATCCGAGCGGGCGTGGAAGCTGTGTTGCGCGGTACGCGGTTTTCGGTCGTGGCCGGAGCAGCCAGTGGTGAAGAAACTTTGGATGCAATTGCGACACATGACCCGGCAATCGTGTTGCTGGACATCAACATGCCGGGAATGAACGGGGTGCAAGCGCTTGAAACGCTGCGTGATCGCGGTGACAAGCGTCCCGTCGTGCTGTTGACAGCCGAGATTAACAATCAACAGCTGATGGCGGTCATGCGCGCAGGCGTTGAGGGGATTATCTCTAAAGACGGCGCGGAAGACGAACTGGTCTATGTGCTGGACAAAGTGCATGAGGGCGAAAGGGCGATTTCACCGTGCTTCTTGCAGCGCGCCCTCGACTTATCGCTCAAGCCCGACAGCCTTGGCCCGCTTGCCAAACTGAACCCGCGCGAACGCAAGATTGCGGCGCTGGTGGCACGCGGCATGCGCAATCGCGATATCGGCGCAGAACTGGGCATCGGTGAAGGCACGGTAAAAGTGTACCTGCATACGATGTATCAAAAGCTGAACATCGATAACCGCACCGAGCTGGCATTGCTGGCGGTGAGTGCGCGGGACAACTGACGCGGGCTGGGCTTTGGTGGGCCGCGCGCTTTGTGGTTCTGGCGTTGGCACGTTCCTTGTGGATTCGTGCGGGCAAGCGAAAGCCTCACCCCGGATAAAAGATGGCGCATCTCCCGTTTGCATACCCCTGTTTCGTCGCCCTGAACTTGTTTCAGGGTCCATCCATCCAGTCACACGGCGGTTTGTGGAGAGGGAGGGATGCTGAAACAAGTTCAGCATGACGGGAACCGGGATTTACCTTGCCCAAGGGGATAGGCCCTAACTTGTTTCAACAGGCACCGCCGATTGGATGGTCCCTGAGCCGTGGATGAAGAGGTTTCACGCAGAGGCGCGGAGATGAAGTGGAGGCGCGGAGGAGGGTTCTGGCCGCAAGGCCGTCCGGAAAATCCGGCGATCACGATTTGGCCTGGTTTGCCTTGAAAAACGGCTCTGCCGTCAGACCCGACCTCTTCGCGTCTCGTCTTCTTCTCTGCGTCTCTGCGTGAAATATGAAGCCCCATCCCCCAGTCGTGCTGACCTTGTTTGGCGGGTATCCCGTCCGCATCCGTTACCGCTGTTCCGTCACCCTGAATTTGTTTCAGGGTCTATCCCGCCATTCAAACCGACGATGCTTGGGGAGGAATGGATGCTGAAACGAGTTCAGCATGACGGAATCGGGATTTACGTTGCCGAAAGGGCTAAGCGCCATCAAAGTCCGGGACGGCGGAGGTGGGCGAGTAGCGGCCCCCTTTCGTCATGGGTTGGGCTATGATTTCTTGGGCGCTTGGTCTGGCGATGAACGCTTGCAGCCCCGATTGGGCGATAGCCTTGCCAACGATCAGGTCGGGAACAATGGAGCAAAGGGTTGGCTGCTTTGGCCAACCCTTCCCTGCCAGATCGCATTTTCAGGCGGGTTCCAGCAGCAGGCTGGCGGCGGCGGTGTTGCTGATGGGGATGTGGTAATTGCGGCTGACCTGGGTGAGCGGGATATCGCCCATGGCCCCGCGCGCGGCGATCCAGTTGAGGATTTCGACGCCCTGGGTGCCGGCAAGTTCGGCGACTTGTTCCGCAGTGTGACCGGTGAGCGCATCGGGGTTTGCGGCAAGGTTATCGAGGCAGAACGTATCGTAATCAGGGTTCATGAAACCGGCGCGGGGGCCGTCCAGCTGGTGTGAAAGGCCGCCGGTGCCGCAGACGAGGATGCGTTCATCGCCGCCCCATGATTGCAATGCGCGATGAACCGCGCGGCCAAGCGCGAGGCAGCGTTTGGGGCTGGGCAGCGGGTACTGGACGGTGTTGATGGCGATGGGGATCAACTTGACCGGCCAAGTCTCTACGCCCGGATAGACCAGTTCAAACGGGATGGAGATGGCATGATCGACCAGCATTTGCTGGCAGGTAGTGATATCAAATTCATCACGGACGAGGCTGTCGATGAGGTGCCATGATAACGCAGGGTGGCCGGTGAAGCTTTTGTAGACAGGTAGCCCCCAACCTTCATCGGCGTTGTCATAGGATGGAGCCGCGCCGACCGCAAAAGTGGGCATCTTGTCGAGGAAGAAGTTGAGGCCGTGATCGTTGGAGAACACGACCGCGACATCGGGCTTTGCCTCTGCCAACCATTTGCTGATGGGCGGATAACCATCGAAGAAGGGCTTCCAATAGGGCGTTTCCTGATCGCCGCGCACCATGGCGCCGCCAATGCCGGGGACGTGGCTGGTGAAATAGCCGCCGATGATATTGGCCATCATGCGTTCTCCTGATGCGGGATTTTATCAGCCCATGTCAGCAGCATGGCTTTGAATTCATCAACCGACATACCGGTTTGCAGCGCGCCCAGATCCTGCACGCCAAGGCCGAAAATTCCCGCCAGTTTGGCAAGATAATAGACGTTGCCACCGGCATCGAGCATGGCCAGAACATTGCGATCAGCCACGGCCTTGCGCTGTTCAGGAGTCAGATGGAAGCGCGCGCAATAGCCCTCTTCATCGGCCAGAAAGGCATCGCGGTTGGCCTTTTCATTGAATGAAAAGCACATGGCGTTGAGCGCATAGCCGCGTGTGGCAAGGCCACCATCGAACAACGGTATCGCGCGGCGGATGGCGTTATCCGCATTTACCGATTCAGGTGTCATCTCCGCATCTCCTGCGCCGGACTTTGCCTTGCGTGGCAATTCCTGTCCGGCCTGAACAAAATCATATGCAACACATACAATCATGCTTTGACCGAGATCAAAGTTCGGGCGCGGAAGATTAGCGGCCGTTAAGTAACGTAACGGACTATCGGTTGATGGGGACAAGGCATATGCTTAGGACATGCCCTTATCCAACGCCGAACGCCAACGCCGATACCGCCAACGCCTGAAAGCGCGGGCTGCGGGGGGTGCTGTGGTAGAGCAGACGCAGATTGCGGTTGAACGCGCCGTTCTGGCGTTGTGGGCCTATCATGAAAGGCCGTCTTCCACGGGAATTGCGTGGAGAGAGATCGACGGATGCCGGACATTGGACGAGTATCGTTCCGAGCTGGAACGCTCACCCAGCAATCTGCTTCAGGCATGCCGCGCGTTTTTGCCGGGGTTTGAGGGGCTTACGCTTGATGAAGCGCGGGCCGTGGCAGACGTGATCGAGATTGCCGATGCCTTGCGACTGGCACCGGCGCGCAAGATTGAATTGCCCGAAGCGGCTTAGAAGCCCGCTTCGATGGCGACGCGGATGGCATCGGCGCTGGTCTTTACATCCAACCCCTTAAGCACGGCGGAGCGGTGCATCTTGACGGTGCGTTCGCTGAGCGAGAGTTCATAAGCGATCTGCTTGTTCAACTTGCCCGACGCCATGAGAACCAGAATTTCCTTCTGGCGGCGGCTGAGGCGTTCAACACGCTCGGCAGCGCCATTGCGGCGGATGTCATTGGCGTGCGCTTGATCATCCCCCATTTCCACTTGTGAGCCGAGGTAGTATTCAACCTCGCCTGCTGCATCAAAGATGGGGGCGACCATGACGGCGTTGCGGAAGGGAGTGCCGTCCTTTTTATAATTCAAGATTTCGACCATGACGGGCTGGTGCCGCCAAATGCCTTCGCGCAGGACAAGCGCTTTTTCAGGCTCAGTCCCTGCGCCGCGCAAGAATCGACAATTGCGACCGATGATCTCCTCTCGCGCATAACCGGTAAGTTCAACAAACGCGTCATTGCAGGCAATGATCGGGTTATCCGGCAAACGCGGATTGCTGATGACGGCAGCCGTGGGGCTGGAAGCGATCATTTCGGCGATAGACATGCAGGCCATATACGCCTGTTTTGGTTAAGTTCCAATCCGTGCCCTTTGGTCCGTGTTGTTCCTGATGGGGGTGGCGCGCATTCGGACAACATTGCAGCAACATTGCCTGCCGGAGTATCCGCCGATGAACGTATTATCCCCTTCCCTCGCTGCCTCCTCCGGCATGGCCGACGTTGTTGGCGAAGATGGCAAAATCGTAGTGCCAGATAATGTGCAGGAAGCGATCCGCACGCTGCTGCGCTGGTCAGGCGATGAGCCGGATCGTGAAGGCCTGATCGACACACCAAAGCGCGTGGCGCGGGCGTGGCGTGAATATTGCAGCGGCTATGCCAGCGAACCGGGCGTACACCTTTCGCGCACGTTCGAAGAAGTAGGCGGTTACGACGAAGTTGTGCTGTTGCGTGACATTCCGTTCCAGAGCCATTGCGAACATCACATGGCACCGATTACGGGCACGGCCTCGATTGCCTATCTCCCCAAGGACCGTGTCGTCGGCATTTCCAAGCTGGCGCGCGTGCTGCACGGCTATGCCCAGCGGTTGCAAGTGCAGGAACGGCTTACTGCCGAAGTGGCGAAATGTATCTGGGACAATCTTCAACCACATGGTGTAGCAGTTGTCATCGAAGCGCAGCATGGCTGCATGACCGGTCGCGGCGTAAAGACGCATGGCGTGGGTATGGTAACGAGCCGGATGCTTGGCTGCTTTCTCAACGACGCTAGCAGCCGCAAGGAAGTCTTGTCGTTGATGGGTCGTGGTTGAGCCACGGAAACCTGTGACAATGCGTGTTGCGATCGTTGGTGCCGGCATGGCTGGGCTATCCTGTGCGGACCGGCTTAAACGTGCCGGCCACAGTGTCTCCTTATTCGATAAAGGACGTGGGCCCGGTGGCCGCATGTCTACCAAGCGCATGCAGACCCCGTTGGGCGAAACCCATGTCGACCATGGCGCACAGTACTTCACCGTGCGTGATCCGGCATTCATGGCGCAAGTGGCGCGCTGGTCTGCTTGCGGCGTGGCATCGCCTTGGCCCGCAGCCGGGACAGGAGCGTGGGTTGGCGTACCCGGTATGAACGCTGTGGTGCGTGACCTGGCCGATCATCATGACGTATCCTTCGGATGGAATGTGCGCGGGTTGGTGCGCCGCGATGGTTTCTGGCACTTGTCCGGCGAGAATGGTGACGGCGAACGCATGCAGAGCGGTCCGTTTGATACAGTCGTCGTTGCACTTCCCCCCGAACAGACTGCGGCGATTGTGGCGCTGCACGATCTTTCACTGGCGTCGACAGCGCTGGCGGCACGGTCCCAACCATGCTGGACCGGGATGTTTGTATTTGACGGCAAGCTGCCGACCGAACGCGACACGGTGCGCGATGCCGGATCGATCAGCTGGGCGGCGCGCAACTCGGCAAAGCCGGGGCGGACCGGGCCGGAAGCGTGGGTGGTTCAAGCCAACCCCAACTGGTCAAGCGCGCACATCGAAGAACCTGCTGACATGGTGGCCACGCAGTTGCTATCGGCTTTAAGCGGGGCGCTGTCGATCAAGATGCCGGTGCCGGTCATGGGAACGGCGCACCGCTGGCGCTATGCCATGTCGACCGGAAGCAATCTGGGCGCGCTATGGAGCGGGAAATCACGGATCGGCATTTGCGGTGACTGGTTGCTGGGTCCGCGCGTGGAGAATGCGTGGATATCCGGAAAATCGCTGGCCAGCCGGATTATGGCGTCAATGGAACAAGCCGCAGCCTGATCACGCTCGACAAATTGGCGCCCCTCGGTCAGGGACGTTGCATGAACGATCACGATGCGCCTTCGTTGCAGCCTCCTATCCGGGGCAACTTTATCGCGGAAGAGGAAGGCCACTGGCGTGGCTGGTGGAAATGGTCTGGCCACGATCCTTTCGAGGATGCAAGCGGGCCATTCTTTGTCAGGCGCGACGAGCGCGGGATCGTGACCGGCTTTCTGCCCGATGCGAAGAACGCGAACGGCCACGGCACTGTCCATGGCGGCGCGTTGATGACGTTTGCGGACTATACCCTGTTCATGATTGGCGGTTCGGACGGCGATGAAGTGAACGGGGTGACGGTCACGATGAATTGCGAATTCGTCAGTGCCGCGGCACCGGCACAGATATTGACCGGGCGTGGCGAATGCGTGCGTTCCGGGCGGAGTTTGGTCTTTGTGCGGGGGATGATCTTTTCCGGCGATGAGGCCGTGATGAGCTTTTCGGGCACGATCAAACGAACGACGGGTACGTCCGCGCATTAGAGCCATATCCGCTTACGGCGTTGGTGATACGGTCTGTTCTTGAAGGCCGCCGCCCAAAGCGCGGTATAATTCGACCATGTTGGCGGCTTTGATCAGGCGGGCCGAGACGAGCGTTTGGCGCGCGTTATAGTACGTGCGCTGCGCATCGAGCGGTTCGAGGTAATTGGCGATGCCTGCGTCATAGCGAGCGGTGGAGAGGCGATAGGCAGTGGCTGCGTTGGCTTCGAGCGAGACTTGCGCGGCAACACGGTCGTCTATCGTGCCGCGACGGGCGAGCGCATCGGCCACTTCGCGGAAGGCATTCTGGATGGCGGCTTCATAGCTGGCGAGCGCGGCGTCACGCGATGCTTTGGCAGCTTTGAGGTTATTGGCCGTGGCCCCGCCATCAAAGATGCGCTGGCGCAGCGCGGCGTTCGCGGTCTTCTGGAAGCTGCTGCTTTCAAATATTTTGAGCAAGCCTGCGCTGGCATAGCCAAACAGACCTGTCAGCGAAAGCGTGGGGAAAAAGGCAGCGCGGGCAACGCCGATGTCGGCATAAGTGGCGCGCAAAGTGTGTTCGGCAGCGATCACATCAGGGCGGCGCAGCAGGACTTCGGATGAGAGGCCAACCGGAAGCGTGGCCAAAGTTTGATCACCATTGCCAAGCGTGGTGGGCAGCACGTCGTCGCCCAGTGGACCACCCGTGAGCAATTCGAGAGCATTGCGCGCTTGCGCGAGGTCTGTGGTGAAATCCGCCACCGCAGTTTGGGCCGCATTCAATTGAGCAGTGGCTGTCGCGATATCAAGCTTGGTGCCAATGCCGTTGGCTTCGCGCCGGACGTTGATCGAAAGCGTTTCTTGCCGCGTGGTAAGCGTTTCGCGGGCGATGCGCAAAGCATCAGCCGTGGCGGCATGCGTCAACCATGCGCTGGCAGTTTCAGCGATCAACGCGATCTGCGTGGATTTGCGGCCTTCGTCCGTCGCGAGATAACGCTGGAATGACGCCGCACCCAAATTGCGCAACCGCCCCCACAAATCGATTTCGTATGCGCTGGAGCCTGCTTGAACAAGGAAGTTATCGGTGACGCGGCCTTGCGTACCCTGCACTGCCGATAATGTGCCAGTACCATTGACGATAGGGAACAATGCTGCGCGATTGACGCGGTATACTGCCCTTGCCCGTTCAACATTGGCCAAGGCCACGCGCAAATCGCGATTGTCGGCCAAGGATTTGGCGATGACCTGTTGCAGCCGCGGATCGGTAAAGAAATCGCGCCAGCCGAGCGTATCGGCGGTGGTTTCTCCGGCAGGCAACGCGGTATAAGCCGGGCCTTGCGGTAATGCAGGAGGCACCGGCGCTTCGGCACGGGTATATTTAGGCGCAAGGTTGCAAGCCGTCAGTGACAATGCCGGAAGTGTTGCGAGGAGGGCGCGCAGCTTCATGCGGGTTCTCCCTGCGTTGCTTCGAGCGGCGGGTGGTCGGGCGCGGGCGAGACTTTTTTGCGTTTGAATGCGCCTTTCACCAGCACAAAGAACAGCGGCACCAGGAAGATGGCCAGCAGCGTTGCGGAAAGCATGCCGCCCATCACGCCGGTGCCGATTGCCTGGCGACCATTGGCGCCTGCCCCGCTGGCGGTGGCCAGTGGCAGAACGCCCGCAATGAAGGCAACGCTGGTCATGATGATCGGGCGCAACCGCAGACGCGCGCCTTCCATTGCCGCAGTGACCGGATCGATCCCGCGTTGCATGGCCGCTTCGGCAAATTCAACGATCAAAATGGCGTTTTTCGCAGACAGGCCAATGGTGGTGAGCAGCGCCACCTGAAAATAGATGTCATTGCTGAACCCACGGACCGAAACAGCCAGAACCGCGCCAATAATGCCGAGCGGGATCACCATCAGCACTGCAACCGGCACTGACCAACTTTCATAAAGTGCGGCAAGACAAAGGAAAATGAAGAAGATCGAGGCAGCGTAGAGCAAGGTTGACTGGCTGGAGGCGGCGCGTTCCTGAAATGACAAGCCACTCCACGCAACCGTGAAGTTGCCATCGAGGTTAGCGGCGTTGTCCTCCATGATTTGCATAGCCTCACCCGAACTGATGCCGGGGGCACCAGCGCCCTGCAATTGTTGTGCAGCAACACCGTTAATGCGATCAAGCCGCACCGCACCTTGCGTCCAGCGCGAGGACGCGAAGGCAGAAAACGGCGCCATTTCACCACTTGCACTGCGCACAAACCATTGGCCAAGGTCTGACGGTTCATTGCGATAGGGCGCATCACCTTGGACAAACACGCGCTTAACCCGGCCGCGATCAACGAAATCATTCACGTACAGACCACCCCAAGCAATGGATAAGGTGGAATTCACACTGGCAGGGGGAATTTGAAAGGTGGTGAGCGCCTGATCATCGATATCGATTTTCAGTTGCGGAGTATCTTCAAGACCGCTGAGGCGGACTTGGGCAAGACGATCATCATCCTCTGCGCTCTTGGCAAGCTGGCGGCGCGCAGCGGTAAGTGCTTCACGCCCCGCACCGGACGCATCCTGCAGCCACATTTCAAAACCGCCCGAATTGCCCAAGCCCCGGATCGGCGGCGGATCGAGTACGAAAATCTGCGCCTCGCGCGATTTGCGAAAATGGGCGTTGAGCCGTTCAGCAACAGCGGCGGCAGAGCGATCCTTGCCTTTGCGTTCGGCCCAATCGTTCAAGAGCACGAAGCCCTGGCCCGCGTTCTGGGCAGAGCCGGATGGGCCACGGCCCATAACCACAAACACCGCGCGGACGTTCTCTTTTTCCGTTTCGCGGATATAGCGTGAAATTTCAGTCGCGACGGCGCGGGTCTGTTCCGATGTTGAGCCGACCGGGAGTTGATAGCTGAGCGAGAGGTTGCCTTGGTCTTCTGCCGGCAGGAAACTGGTCGGCAAGCGAACGTAGAGCAACACCATGGCGATGCAGATTGCGCCAAATACCGCCAGCCATGGCGCAGGTCGTCCGACGATTCGGGCAAGCCGACCACGGTAGCGATTTTCAAGACTCGCATAGCTCGAATTGAACTTGGCAAAGAAACGGCCCTTGGGCTTTTCGTGATCGCCGACCGGCTTTAACAAAGTGGCGCACAAGGCGGGGGTAAAAATCAACGCGACCAATACCGACAGCACCATTGCCGACACAATCGTGACCGAGAACTGGCGGTAGATGGCGCCGGTTGATCCGCCGAAAAACGCCATTGGCACGAACACAGCGGTCAGCACGAGGGTGATGCCGATCAATGCCGAGGTGATCTCGTTCATCGATTTGACTGTGGCTTCCAATGGCCCCAGCTTTTCTTCGTGCATGACGCGTTCGACGTTTTCGACAACGACAATGGCGTCATCAACCAGCAAACCGATGGCCAGGACCACGCCAAACATCGTCAGCGTATTGATGGTATAGCCCGCCAGCGAAAGTATGCCGAATGTGCCGAGCAGGACCACTGGCACGGCGATGGCGGGAATCAGTGTTGCACGCCAGCTTTGCAGGAACACGAACATGACAACGACGACGAGCACGATCGCTTCAAACAGCGACCAGACGACTTCCTCGATGGAAAGTTTAACAAACGTGCTGCTGTCTCTGGGATAAGCGATGGAATAAGCCGGAGGCAAATCTTTGGCGAGTTCTTCGACTTTTGCCTTGACCAGATCAGCGGTCAGCATGGCATTGGCGCCCGAGGCCAGATTGATCGAAATGCCGGTGGCAGGCATGCCGTTAAAGCGGCTGAGCGAGCCGTAGCTTTCCTCGCCCATTTCAATGCGGGCGACATCCTTGAGCTTGACCACCGAACCATCGACGTTGGTTTTGACGACGATGTTTTCAAACTGCTCTGGCGTTTCAAGGCGGGACCGCGCGGTGACGGTTGCGTTCAGGCGTTGGCCTTCAGGCGACGGGTTCCCACCGATTTCCCCGGCAGCTACTTGAGTATTCTGCGCTTGCAGTGCGGCAGTGATGTCTGCCGGGATCAACTGGACGGCGGCAAGGCGCAGCGGATCAAGCCAGACCCGCATCGCAAACGATCCGCCGAAGACCTGCGTATTGCCCACACCTTCAACGCGCGAGATCGGGTCCTGAAAATGGGTGGTCAGATAATCGGAAATATCGGAATTGGTGGCACGACCGGTTTTGTCATAGATCGAGACGACCATGAGCTGGTCGGACTGCGCCTTATTGACGTTGACGCCCTGTTGTTGGACGACCGCGGGCAATCGGTTGATCGCGCGTGCAATGGCGTTTTGCACCTGCACTTGCGCGGTATCGGGATCGGTGCCCTTGTCAAAAGTGACGGTGATGCTGGACGAGCCATTGGACGAGTTAGCGGTGAAATAGAGCGATCCATCAAGCCCTTTGAGTTGTTGTTCAAGGACTTGGGTAACGCTGTTTTCAACCGTTGCGGCATCCGCGCCGCCATATGTTGCGTTGATCGACACGGTAGGTGGCGCGATATCGGGGTATTGTTCGACACCCATTGTGGAGACAGCAACAATGCCCGCCGCCATGATGACGATGGCGAGCACCCAGGCAAAAATGGGGCGATGCGCAAAGAACCGGGACATCATCGGCGGTTACTTTCCAGCACCTGAGGCACCGGGTTTGGCACCGGGTTTGACATCGTCCCTGGGCTTGCTGCCAGCGGGCACAACTTTGGCCTTCTGGCCTTCGCGCGCATTATTAAGTCCTTCAACGACAACCTTTTCACCCGGCTTCAAGCCCGCAGAAACCAGCCAGTTCTGGCCGACCGGCGTATCAGCCGTGACCTGGCGTTTTTCGATCATTCCATCCGCGCCTGCGATGAGCACACTGGCGCGACCGCGTGGATCGCGGCTGACCGCTGCCTGCGGAACCAAGATTGCGCCCGGGACTGTGCCCTGCCCGACGCGCGCGCGCACGAACAGGCCGGGAAGCAGATCACCCTTTGGATTGGGCACGACAGCGCGGACAGTGATCGTGCCGGTTTGCGGATTAACGTCGATATCAGCGGGATTGAGTTTGCCCAGGATCGGATAAGCAGAGCCATCAGGCAGGATCACTTCTACCGGCGCGGCGCCGGAAATAAGCTTGCCGCTTTCAATTGCACGGCGCAGCGCGATGAAATCTGCGCCAGACTGCTGGATGTTGACGTACATCGGATCCAGCCGCTGCACTTTGGCCATGGGGTTGGCCTGATTGGTTGTGACGAGCGCACCCTTGGTGACCATCGAAATGCCGATGCGCCCGGCAATCGGCGACGTTACGCGGGTGAAGCCCAAGTTCACTTGCGCAAAAGCCAATGCCGCGCGGGCCTGCTGCACGCTGGCGCGCGACTGGTTGTACGTTGCGCGGGCATCGGCCGCATCCTGTTTGCTGACGCCGCCCTGTTCGGCCAGAAGGGCAAAGCGTTCCGCCCTCAACCGATTGGCTTCAACCGTGGCTTGAGCCGAAGCGACCGAGGCGGAGGCTTGCGCCTGATTGGCGGCATAAATGCGCGAATCGATCTGGTAGAGCGGTTGCCCTGCGCGAACATACGAGCCTTCGGCAAACAAACGCTCCATCACCAGACCGGCGACTTGCGGGCGTACCTCTGCAATTTCAAAAGCTTCTGTGCGGCCGGCCAGTTCGGTGGTCAATTCCACCGGCCCTGCCCGCGCGATAATGACGCCGACGACCGGTTCGGGCTTGCTCTTGGGTTTGTCAGTTGATCCACAGGCCGAGAGCAGCATGGAGATGGCCCCTGCGGCGATGATGGACATGGTCTGCAAGCGGGACGGCAAGGACAGTGTGTTCGGCAAGAATAGTCTCACTGGTATCTGACACCGTCCCGGACACGCCCATGGTGTGCAACATTACAATAGCTGCAATCTGAACGCGAAGGACCAGTGCGCGCGCCTTCGCGGAACGGCTTTCGAACGCGTGTCTAGCAGATTGCGGCACCTGCGCACGTCCCTTGTTGGGCCGAGCAAGCACTTGCGACACAAAGATACAATTGGCCCAAAGTTCCTGAATTTCATCGATTCGTGATCTAACGCCCCCAAAATCGACGAAAAAACACTGCCATTCAGCAAAATTCAGTGGAAAGAGTGCCCGGGGGCATAGCTTTGCCAGATAACCATGCGTTAGCCGTGCCGTCTCTTTATAAATTGAGGACAATACACCCATGAACAACAGCGATCTCGCCGACATCATCGCGGCAAGCCACGGCCTTACCAAGGCAGACGCCCGCAAGGCCGTCGACAGTGTGTTCACCGCGATCACCGATGCTGCCGCACAGGGCGAAGAAGTTTCGCTGAACGGCTTCGGCAAGTTCAAGGTGAAGAACACACCGGCGCGTGAAGGCCGCAACCCTTCAACCGGCGCGACCATTCAAATCGCTGCGTCGAACAAGCTGACCTTTGCTGCCGCCAAGGCCGTCAAGGACAAGCTGAACGGCTAAGCCACATCAGCCCGGCTTGTCCGCAAGCAGGGCTTTTGCACGCCAGTCGGGGCAGGACCGCCGCTCGTGATCCACGGGTGCCGGTCCTGCCCTTTGCTTTGCCAGCCTGTTGCCACACCTGCCCCGCGGCAAGACGGGCAGCGCAGATGCGTCGAATTTGGCGATTGGCAAAAAAATTTGCGATTCCGGGGATTGTCTTGCTGTTGCGATTTGACTTCCCCGCAAACCGGTGCCATTCGCGCCTTCGTCGTCACCCGAATGAGGGTGGACAGACAACCCAGGTCCACCAGAAACGGCGGACCTCTCCCGGTCGGGGAGTAGCGCAGCCTGGTAGCGCATCTGGTTTGGGACCAGAGGGTCGTAGGTTCGAATCCTATCTCCCCGACCACTTTATCGCAAAAAGCGAGCGATTTCCGCCTTTTAGCATGGTCCAGCCGCGAGCATTGGCACACAGCCAGTGCACACGGCCCTGACACATGCGGAAAGGTGAAGACCTGTGTCCCGCATACCTTACGTAACCCGCATCCAGGGCCGATATGTTTATCGCCGCCGGGTTCATTTCCGAAATCTTATATCAAAGCCGGTAAGCTTGGCGCTGAAGACCGCCGATCCCCGGAATGCCCGACGCCTGTCGACGCGGCTTTCATCGCGGTTCGTCGTGGTGAAGGACCAGGTTGCACAGATGATGGAAGAAGGCCGTCAGCTGAACGGCGCCGAGATCGAGGCGCTCTTTCGGCATGAACTAGAGAGCGAACTGCGGCTCTTAGTCAACAGCTACCTCGAAAACGCAGGCCATTCGAGCAGTATAGAGTCAATTGCGCGGGAACAATCAGAGGCGATCAAAGTCCTCCTCCAGCCCGACCACCCACTCGAATTGACGACGAGCGAGCGCGAACGCCTAGCTGCCGAAGCGGTCCTATCCTTTTGTGTCGATGACTACATTAAACAGCTAAATGAGCAATACGATGCCGCGTATGTAAAGCGGCGGCTTGAAGCCATTGGCGCGCCGACCCACGGGCAAGCAAGAGGAGTTGCTCGCGCACAATTGCTCCGTGGATATCTGGCTGCAACCCGCCGGTGCGAGAACCTTGCAGATGCTGCATTGCTTGATGTTCCTGACGTTGCGGCGGCACTGATGGCTGATTTCGGACCTGTTTCAGAAGAGGCCAAGAGCATTCTAGCCACCCTAAACGAGCGGTTCAGGACGATCGTCGGCGGCGACCCATTTGAAGGATGGCTTCTCCCGGACGATGATGGCAAGAATCACACTTCACAGTCTGCCCCACCTCTTGTCGCTCCTTCAGCGCCAGCCCCAAGTCCTGTCCTAAGCATAGTCCCCAAAAGTGCAGGGCCAACTGCTGAAGATATTACAAGTGCGTCCAGCACTTCGCTGCCCCCCTCACCTTCGCCGGCGCTGCCGTGTCAGTTTCTCTATCGGGACCCACGCCCTTTCAGCGAGCTCATCGAGCCCACGCTCGTCTCGCTGAAGAACGATGGCAAGTGGAAGGGCGATGTCAGCCAGCAACGGCGAATCATGCAGACCTTTGCCTGGATCACCGGTGACAAGGCACTGGGCGACTACAACCACCTTGACGTAATCGACTTCAAGGAGGGCTTGCAGTCACTACCGGGCAATTTCGCATTCGGCACATTGCATCAGAAGGGCCCCATGGCTCGCCCGTTCGCCGATGTCAGCGCAGAGATCGCCACGTCGGGTGCCTTGAAGAATGCAAAACGGCGCAAGGCCGTAACGGTCAACCGCGATATGTCGACGATGGCAACAGTTTCAATGCAACTGACGAAAACGGCATGGAAAACCGGGACGGCCAACGTGATCGTGCTCGATTTCAAGGCTGGACGAACAGCAGAAGCCAACAAAAACAGTAGCCTTGACTTGCGACCGCCATGGAAGCGCGCGCATCTGCAAGAGCTTTTTTCCTCGCCGCTGTTTACTGGCTGCGATGGACACCTCAACCGGCTGCGCAGCTCTGGAAGGGGCGCAAGAGTTTATCACGACGCCGCCTACTATGCCCCGCTATTCTGGTACTATACCGGTGCCTGCCGCGAGGAAATCTGTGGCCTTGAAGTAAATGACGTCATTGTTGATTCGCCTGTCCCGCACGTCTGGATCCGGGACAACCTGACACGTGGGCGCGATGGCGAGATGGCAGGTGAAAAGCGCGAAGCCAGAAACCGTCTTTTGCCGATACCCAAGGAACTGCTCCGGCTGGGTTTCGTAGACTATCATGCCGCGATAAAGGCCGAAGGCCACGCCGCATTGTTCCCTGAGCTTTACGTGAACCCCGAAAAACGCGGGGGCGCGTTCTTTTATGACCGTGCCTGGCAGCACATGGTCAATTATATCGGCACCCAGATGGCCATACCTGTGAACGCCGATGGGAAACGTTCCGACATTCACAGCATCCGCAGTCTGGTGAGCAGTTGCTTCGAGGTAGACGGGATCAACGACAACATTCGCGCTGACATAATGGGACATGCGCGTCAGGGCACGAACGGGAAGCACTATTCCAAGCGCATCGAGACAGAAGGCATCGAGGTGGTGCTGGCAGAGCGCCTCGAAGTGATGGAGAAGTATATACCCAACATCACCAAGGGTCTAAAACATCAATCAATCCGCCTGCTGCCGATGGCCGAGCGTTCAAGAACCGGGGCAGGAATAGCGCGCAAAACCCGTTCCGATCTCGGTATAGGCAAAAGCAGACTGCCTGAATGATTGGCGGAAGCGGAATCTCATGAGCCGCAACCAAGATGATGATCAAACGCCGGGCCAATCTGCGAAAAGATGATTTCGGTAGATTGGCCCGGAAAGTAGGGCACCAAGTTTGAAACGATTAAACTCTTGGCTTCAAATGCAACTTTCTCGCTGGATGGCAAAATTGGGATAGCCACTTCTATGCGCCTGTTGCAGCTACAATCGTTGCCGAAGACGTTTAAATGCCCCCCTTCTCTGCCTCCTCAGCAATTCGCAGCGCCAGAAAGTGCCGCGTCAGGGCAGGTGCGCCTTGTCGCTGCACAATCTCCGCCCAGTGCCGCCAACGATCCGCACGGATCAACAACCAGCGGTAAAACAGGTCTCGCTCGTGTTCGCCGTCGAACTGCAGCGCCCAGATCGTCTCACTGATGGCAATGCGCGATCGTGCAGGGCCGATGAGGACAACCGCCGGCGTGTCTGCGACGGTGTGCCGGGCAAATGTGATTGGCATCGCTGGCAATGATGCCTCGGCCCGGGCAATGGCCGCCTCCATTGCGGCCCGGTCGGGTTCCTGGCGCATACCGGCATATGTGGCAAGACTGCGAAGACCGATGGGTTTGGCCATGAGGTCCGGATCGCGCGTCGCCATCAGCATGGCAATGATCGCCCGGCCTTCAGGCGTGATCGTTGCCCTGTTTAGCCGGTCCCCCTCCTCGATCAGACCGTGCCCCTCGAGCCACATGCTGTAGTGCGCGGCTTTTTGCCAGTCACCGCCGAACAGATCCTTGGCCGATTCGCTTTGGCTGGAAACTGTGCGTTCGATGGCAACGAGCACGGCGAGCAGGAATTCCAGCTGATTTTCGATCACATCGAAATAGCTGTCACCCATCCCAAGACGGCCGGACCACAATGCTGTGCGCAAGGATTGCCAACGCGTGCCGTCCTCGTCGACCAGGGGCAAATCAGGATCACCATAAGATGGTCATCCAGTAACCCCAAGGCAGCCTTGGGTTTCGCCGCTTCTCATAAGCGATGTTGTTGTTATGGTTGCGGCTCATGCCCGATCCTCCCGCTTTGGGGCGGGCAAAGCGCCGGTGTCTGCGCCGGGTGTGCTGCCTGAAGTGGACTTGGCCGCATCGTCCAGGGCCTTGAGCTTACCTGCAAGAACGGTGACTTGCGCACAAACGAAATGCTCGTCCCGGTATACCTGCCCGCGATCGCGCGACAAACCGCTGGTGTCCCGCCGGGGAATGTAGTCCTGCGGTCCATCCATCGTCATGCCGAACCACCATGCAAGATCCTCGCCGTGTTCCTGTCCGGAGCGTCCCGGTTCGCGCCCCTGATGAAGCGCCTGCGATGGCGTATTATGCCGGGCACGCGGCACATGGCAGATGCTAATTCGCTCCGGGATCGCCTCCTGACAGGCCGCGCCATAGTTTACCGGCCGGTGCAGGCCGTCGTTGATGCTTCCGGGCAAGGCATCGGCTGCCCACCCGGCCAAGGCATGATGGGGTTCAACGCCAACATAGCCGGCAAGTTCGCCGCCCGGCTGGCGCAGAATGATGCAGGGATAGCCAGTCGCCGGATCGGTCCATGCAACCTTTTCAGATTCGGCTTTCCAGGGGCCTTCGCCATAAGGGCGACGGGTTCGCTCGCTGTAACGGGCATCGGGCACGATAGTGGTGCCGGCGATGGGCACGAGTTCTTGCCTTGCCGCCAGCGCCTTGCGACTTTCGAGTGCTGCCGCTTCTCTGTTACGTTTGGTCTGGGCCGCGATCATGCGGGCCAGGGGATCGGTTGGCTTCTTTGCCATGCTGTACTTCCTTCTAAACAAAAAAGGCCGCCGACGCGGGATTGCGTCGACGGCCGTGGGCGTTGGGTTTCGATATTGCGGACGAAGCTCCGCTTTTGGCCTTGGCGCAAACGACATTGTGTCGCGCGCGGTGGCCCGATCAGATCAGGTCATGGGCGTTCTCCTTGTGGTTTGATGGGATTGGTGAGAGTGCCAGATGCCGTTGCAGACCGGCGTCCGCGTCAATCCACAGTGGCCAGCATCGGCGCCTTGCTACCGATCCGCCGCCACAGCGAATCCGATGCCAGCCCGACACGTTCGACAAAGCGCGGGCTGAGCGTGCCATGGCGCGACCACCACTGCAGCAAGGCATGGCTGGCCGTGGCCGGATCAATCCCGGCATGGCCCTGCGAACGTGCCCAGGCGAGAGTTGCCGCTGCCGTCAGGACCGTGTCCAGTTCCACGTGGCTGCGCAGTTCGTGCCATTCGTTTGGCGCCTGCGGGAAGCCGACCTTGGCCTTGTCGCGCAGAAGGTTCGCCTGAATACCCAGCCGCACAAGGATTTCGCTAAGGTGGTGCCAGGTTTTGCCTTGCCCCTTGATCGCAAGACCAAGATCGAGATGCGGACGCCATGCCTCTTTCCAGTCTCCTGCCGAAGCAATCAACTGTGTCGGCATGACGAGGCCGTATTCCATCGCCGCCAGTTTCAGGACCGGCACGTCCATGGCGATTGAACCATAGCCCACCATGCAGGTGCCATCGGGCTGTGCGCGCATGTGCGTGAACAGTCCCTCGACCACGCCTTTCTCGCCGCCGTCATTGGGCATGGTCCAGCTGGCAATCCGCTCGCACGTGATGGTGCCGTCCTCGGCCAGCGCCAGATCGAAGGCCGCTGCTGCATGAATGCGCCGGGTGCCAATCCGGGGTGGCCAACTCTGGGTCTGCTCGATGAAGCAGTAATTGTTGTGCAGCACTTCGTCCCAGTGGGTTTCCAGATCGAAAAAGGTGAAGTGTTGGGTTGCAGGTGTGGTGTTTGCCGGTGTCGTAAACGTCTTCATGGTGTTGTTTCCTATGCTTGAAACGCAAACGGCCGCCTCGATGGGCGGCCGTTTGCGGGATTGTTGGTGGTTGCTTGTTGTGGTGGATGACCGACTGCACATATCGCATCGGCCGCGCATGGTGGGGCTGACGGCCCCGGCTTAGATCGACGGCATGCCTTTCCCTATCCGCACGAGCGCCCGCCAAGCCTGCCATGCGGCAAGAACGTCGCGCTTGTCCGATGGCTGGATGTCACGTGTTTCTGAAAGCCACGCCAGCCAGATCGCTTGTGCGCGCAATGGCAGCAGCGCGATCTGGCCTTCGAGCCCACGCTTCCGGTCCGGCCCGCGATAGGGCAGACCGTGATCGAATGCGGATTGCACAAGCTGCCATTCGCTGTTGCGTAATACGTGCATCCGTCCGTAACCCTCAATCGGGAGGCCGAGCATGCGGAAGGCGCTGGCCAGGGCGCCGATCTCGAAACTCTCCGCCAGTGGGCGCTGGCCTGACAAAGGTATGACGCTGAGAATATCGCTGCCTTCGGGCACATGGCCCAGAAAGCGCCAGGCAAGATCATTGGCCGGGTGCGTCGACAACCCGCCAGGGCGCATATGGAAGCGGTAATTGCGGTTGCCATCGTCGGCCACGCTGAACGTGGCAAACTCGATCGGATAGCCACTGTCGTCTTCGAGGATGGCAAAGGTGGTAAGGTAAGTTCGGCATATCATGGGTATTGTTCCGTTTGCGTAGGTCCAGACGCGCAAAAGGGCCGACAGCCTTGCGGCTTCAGCCCTTTTGCGATTGTGCTGGTGAATTGCGTTTTGTGGTCGGCTATTGCGCGATCAGCGGTGACGTCCAGCGGATGTCAGGAATTCCAGCGATGGCGTGCAGCGCACTTCATCCGTCAACCAGCGCTTTTCCTCCTCCAGCGCATCGTCCTCGATCTCTGCCCACCACACACGCCGCTTCGAATTCCATTTGTAACCGCGTGCCTTGAGCATGTCCTTGCGCGAAAACGGTGCGTTCAGGGCCTCGACTTTAGTCGTGATGCGATCGGCCCGGTCGCGCAAATGTGCCAGCAGGCAGCGTCCGTCAGGCCCTTGCCAACTCAACAAGTGAACCAGCGATGTGACATCGGCCATGGCGCGGTGGCCCTTGCTGTAGAATCCGATCTGCGTCAGCAGATAGCCAAGCGTTTTACCGTCGAAGCCGAGGCCCGCCCAGTCGATTTCCGACATGGAGCAGGCCCAGTGCATTCCGCGTATGCCCGGAAGCAGCCGTTCGAGCACGACCGCATCATAGGCCGCATTGTGCGCCACCAGCAGATCACACTCCATGAACAGGTGGGTCCAGTCCTGCGCATCGAACTGCGCGCCTGCCACGTCCGCATCGCTGATGCCCGTCAACCGGGTCACGTCCTTCGGGATGGGCATACCGGGATCGCGCAGGCTTTGCTTCAGTTCGGCAACGCCGGTGATTACGCCGACGTTATCGATTTCCAGCACGCAGACCGCAAGATCGATCACCTCGGCCGTGTGCGGATCGGTCGATGTTGCCTCGCAGTCGATCACGCCGATGTAGCTTGGCTTTCGCGCCAGATCCGGCCCTATCAGCGGTGTCGTCGCCAGTGGCGCAACCTTGCGCAAAATGCGGATGTCCCAGCTGCTATCGCCAAGGTCTGGCGCAGGAAAATATGCTGGCAGCAACGCGCTGCCGGTCTCAGGTATTGTCATTATCAATGTCCTCTTTGGTTTCATTTCAACCGAGCAAAGCGAGGAAAACTCTCTTTTCCATCATCCTACTCGGTCA
>NZ_NCEN01000056.1 GCF_002280675.1 Novosphingobium sp. 32-60-15
TGTTCCCCGTCAGCACCAATGGCACAGATTTGAGGTTGTGATTTAAGGAGGATTTGGGTCTCGTCGTAGTGACGAAGGAACGAAGATGAGACCCAAATCCTCCAATGCAAAATCGCGCACCAAGGCCTCTGCGGAAGCGGTGGTGAAGGACATCCGCCGGGCCACCCGGCGGCACTTCTCGGCCGAGGACAAGATCCGCATTGTGCTCGATGGACTGCGCGGCGATGACAGCATTGCCGAGCTGTGCCGCAAGGAAGGCATCGCCCAGAGCCTCTATTACACCTGGTCGAAGGAGTTCATGGAAGCGGGCAAGCGGCGCTTGGCCGGCGATACTGCCCGTGCCGCGACCACAGATGAGGTGAAGGATCTGCGCCGGGAGACCGGCGCGCTGAAGGAGTGCGTCGCCGACCTGACGCTCGAGAACCGTCTGCTCAAAAAAAGCATTCTCGCGGATGGGGGCGACGACGAATGAGGTATCCTGCATCCGAGAAGCTGGAGATCATCAGCATCGTCGAGCAGTCGCACCTGTCCGCCAAGCGCACGCTGGACCAGCTCGGCATCGCCCGCCGGACGTTCTATCGCTGGTATGACCGCTACCTCCAAGGCGGGCCGGAAGCGCTGGAGGATCGGCCATCGGCACCGAGCCGGGTGTGGAACCGCATCGGCGAGGACATCCAGGACCAGATCGTCGAGATGGCGCTGGATCACAGTGAGCTGTCCCCGCGCGAGCTAGCCGTGCGCTTCACTGACGAGAAGCGCTACTTCGTGTCCGAAGCCACGGTTTACCGCCTGCTCAAGGCCCACGATCTGATCACCAGCCCGGCCTATGTCGTGATCAAGGCCGCCGATCAGTTCCACACCAAGACCACCCGGCCGAACGAGATGTGGCAGACCGACTTTACCTACTTCAAGATCATCGGTTGGGGCTGGATGTATCTGTCGACCGTGCTCGACGACTTCTCGCGCTACATCATCGCCTGGAAGCTTTGCACCAATATGCGGGCCGAGGACGTGACCGACACGCTGGACCTCGCTCTTGCGGCTTCCGGCTGCGACAGCGCCACGGTGCTGCACAAGCCCAGGCTGCTGTCGGATAATGGTCCCAGTTATATCGCGGGCGAACTGGCTGAATACATCGAGGCCCGGAAGATGAGCCATGTTCGCGGCGCCCCATGCCACCCGCAGACCCAGGGCAAGATCGAGCGCTGGCATCAGACCCTGAAGAACCGCATCCTGCTGGAAAACTACTTCCTGCCCGGCGACCTCGAGGCCCGGATCGAGGCGTTCGTCGAGCACTACAACCACCAGCGATACCACGAGAGCCTGAACAACGTGACGCCCGCCGATGCCTACTTCGGCAGAGCCCCAACCATCATCAAACAGCGTGAAAGGATCAAGCGACAGACCATCGAACATCGGCGCTTGCAACACCGCAGGCTCGCCGCCTAACATCAATCCCCAGACGAGGCCGACACTCCGCTAATCTACGCCGCGAGTTGCGCCAAATGTTCTGACGACGGACAGCTGCGATGAAGGATCTGTGCCGAGAGAAAGTCTGATGTCAGCTATGCACTACCCCCTTCTCGCCGATCGCGCTCCAGCAGGTGATGCGACATGAAGTGGCTGATCGTCTTCGATCTCGACGGCACTCTTACCGAAAGCAAACGCCCCTTGTCTGCCGAGATGGCAGCGTTGCTCATCCGCCTGCTCGCGCTGGCGGATGTCGCGGTGATCTCGGGGGGTGATTGGCCGCAATTCTATAGACAAGTCGCTTCGCGATTGCCGGCCGACTCAGCGCGTGATCGATTATGGCTGATGCCCACCACGGGCACCAAGCTCTATCGCTTCATCAACGGCGAGTGGCGCACAATCTATGCCGAGTTGTTCGATGAAGCGGAAAAGGCGAAGATCCGCGCTGCCTTTGACCACGCGCTGTCAATAGTGAGAGTCGCCGATGAGCGGGCCTGGGGGGCTCGGGTCGAAGATCGGGGAAGCCAGATTACCTTCTCTGGCCTCGGCCAGAACGCACCACTGCTCGCGAAGAAGAGCTGGGACCCGGACCGCGCCAAGCGCATCGCCCTTCAAGAGACGCTGCGCGCGGCGCTGCCGGGCCTGTCGGTCAATCTTGGCGGCACGACGTCGATCGATGTGACCCGCGAAGGTGTCGACAAAGGCTACGGCCTGAAGCGGCTAAGCGAGGAAAGCGGCGTGCCGCTGGCGGGAATGCTGTTCCTCGGCGATGCGATCTATCCGGGCGGCAACGACTATCCCGCCGCGCAGACCGGCGTGGACGTGGTGAAAGTGCGCGATGTCGATGAGACCGCGGCCGTCATGTCAGCGATCATCGCGTGTCACGGCGCGATTGCTTACTTTTCAGAAAAATGGAGATACGCTATGAACTCATTCCCAAGATTCGCCTGGATTGCCCTACCACTTATCGCGGCGAGCCCCGCGCATGGCGAAACCCTGCGCGAGGCGTTGATCCATGCCTATCGCACCAATCCCAGCCTGACCGGGGCGCGGGCTGGTTTGCGCGCCACGGATGAAGGTGTGCCGATCGCGAAGGCGGCGGCGCGCCCGGCATTGAGCGCGACCGCCGACTATCAGGAATTTGTCGTGCGTTCTGCCAATAGCTTCTCCGCGCCCTTGCGGGCCACGAGCGCAAATGCCAACGTATCGTTTCCGCTCTATCAGGGCGGCCGCGTCAAGAACGGGATCCGTGCAGCCGATGCGCGCGTGGAATCGGGCCGTGCGAACCTGCGCTTCACCGAAGCCGATCTCTTCACGGCAATCGTCTCTGTCTACATGGACGTTATGCGCGATGACGCGATCGTAGGATTCAACCGTCGCAATGTCGCTGTCCTCGAAACCAACCTTCGGGCTACGCACGATCGCTTCGAGGTCGGGGATCTGACCCGTACCGATGTCGCGCAATCGGAGGCACGTCTTGCCGTGGCCCAAGGCCAGCTCGAAACGGCGCTCGCGCAACTCGATACCAGCCTGGAAAATTATCTCCGTTTCGTCGGCCTGCCCGCACGCGATCTGGAATCACCGCCGGCGCTGCCGGGTCTACCACGATCGTCCGCCGATGCCGTCGCCATTGCCGTCGAAAACAATCCGCAGCTTGTCGCGGCGAAGGCCGATGCCAAGGCTGCGCGCTACGATGTCCGTGTAGCGGCGGCCTCGCGCTTGCCCACGCTCTCGGTTGTGGGAAGCAGCGGCTACAACAATTATCTCGGTACGCTCGCGAGCAACATCCCCGGACGCGTGTTCCAGCAGGCCCAAACGACGGCGACCATCGGGCTTTCAGCGACGATCCCGCTCTATCAAGGCGGCCTGCCGGCCGCCCAGGTGCGGCGCGCAACCGCGCTCGAAAGCCAGGCGATCGAGCAAATCATCTTCATCGAACGGCGCGTCGTTGCCGAAGCGCGCGCGGCCTATTCGCGCTATCTGGCCGCGCAGACGGTGATCCAGTCGTCCAAGACCGCGATTGCGGCCAACACGCTCGCCCTGGAGGGGGTTCGGGCGGAAAACAGCGTCGGCACACGCAATGTTCTCGACGTGCTCAACGCGGAGCAGGAACTGCTCAACAGCCGCGTCCAGCTCGTCACCGCCGAACGCGATGCATATGTTGCCGGATTCACACTGCTGGCCGCGATGGGGCGTGCCGAAGCGCGCGACCTCAACCTTTTTGGAGGCACACTGTTCGAACCGGGCTTCAAATGATCGCGGTCCGGCACCGGGCGTTGTTGCCCATGTCGGATCGGTATGCCCACGCTCGTAAGCACCTACCATCGAAAGGAGATTGCCATGACATGCCCCTCCAAGGAAGCTGACCTCCCGGGCCGGACTGCGCGGGCGCGAAACCTTATTCTGCTGGCATTGCCGTGCGCCGCTTTGCTTGCCGGGTGCTCCGGCACCGACACGGCCGACACATCCAGCAACAACCAGGCGGAGGCTCCACCCGTCGCGATGCCGCCACCGATCGTTGCGAGCCATACCTATCGGTGCGTCGGTGGCGACGTCATTTATGTGGATTTTCTCAAGGACGAATTGTCGATCAATGTAAGGCAGGGGTCTTCCGGTCCGTCAGCGCGGCTGACAGCGCCCGCCCCCGACAGCACCTATGCCGGAAATGGCATGACCCTTACCGTGTCCGGTAAGGACATCGATGTTCGCGAGCCGGGTAAGCCCTCGCGCAAATGCGCTCGCGCCTGAGGGGGTGTTGATGCCAGCGATCGCCTATACGATTATCCCGGTCGCGGCCGTTATGGCCGGGGCGCTCCTGTCGCTGTTGCGAAGGCCCAGCGCGAGCTTTGTCAGCGCCATGCAGCATCTTGCCGCAGGCGTGGTGTTCGCGGCGGCCGCGACTGAAATCCTGCCGCAGATCAAACACGATGCCTCGCCCTTTGCCACGCTCGTCGGCGGCATGATCGGCGTCGGCGTTATGTTGCTTCTAAAGGAGCTCGAAGGACGCGCGAAAGGCCCGGTGGCGATGCTCAGCGCTGTCGGCATTGACATTCTTGTCGATGGCCTGGTCCTCGGGCTGGCATTCATCGCTGGGCAGAAGGCTGGCGTGCTTCTGACCGTTGCTCTGACGCTGGAGGTGTTGTTCCTCGGTGTCACCGTCACGGCCGAACTCAGTGAGACGCTCGCGTCAAAACTGCGCGTGATCGCAACCGTATTCGGGCTCAGCCTGCTCTTGCCACTAGGCACCACAGTCGCCATGCCCGTCGCCATGTTACCGACGCCGGTAATCGTGGGCCTCCTGAGTTTCGGTCTGATGGCACTGCTCTACCTCGTCACCGAAGAGTTGCTTGTCGAAGCACACGAGCGACCCGACAGTCCACTCATTAGCGCGATGTTCTTTGTCGGCTTCCTTGGCTTGCTGCTGATCGATGAGTTGATGTAAAAGTCCCTTCCAAAGAAGATGCCTTTGCAAAGATCATTGAGTGATGGCCGAGCATTGGGTCGCACGTGTCTAGCCCGGATGATCTGGTTTGCTGTTTGCCGGCGAGAGCAGCGATGTGATTGTCTGGGGATCCAAGCTAACCTCACGGCGCGCGCCGGAAGCACGTTGGGCTTGCGGCCCGCACAAGCGCTCACAGTGCTTCTGCGTAACCGGTCAGCATGCGCTGCAAGCAACGGGCTTGGACTCATGCTACCCTCGCCAGAGGCTGCCGGGGACATATCGATGCAAGAAGCCAAATCTCGCTATTCCATTGTTTCGATCATCCTCCATTGGACGATCTTCATCCTCATCTTCGCCAATGCGACGTTCGGGGGTTGGATGGAAGATGCGGCGCCTTCACAAAAGCTCGGCTATTACCAACTCCACAAGTCTGTCGGCATCACGGTGCTGCTGTTGAGCCTGTTCAGGCTGGGTTGGCGGATCTCACATCCCTGGCCGCCCTTCCCCCAAGATATGTGGTTTTGGGAACGGGCGCTGGCGCGCGGCACCCATATTGTCTTCTACGTACTGATGATCGGTGTCCCGTTGCTGGGATGGGCCGCGGCGTCAGCAGGCGCTACGCCCGAAGTCCCGCTCTATGGAGTGCTGCCAGCCCCTAACCTGCCACTACCGCAGGACGAGGATGTTGCAGGAGCGCTCGGTGATTCGCACAAGATCATGGTTAAAGCGATCTACGTCGTCCTCGCCTTACATGTGTTGGGCGCTCTAAAACACCATTTCATAGATCGCGACCTCGTGCTGCATCGCATGTTGCCTCTTGTCGGTCGCAAAAAGGCGAGGAATATCCCATAGCCATCCCTCCGGCGACAAGCGGTCTGGGCCGGGTCCGGAAAGGGCACTGACCGGCGACCCTCCGCAGTCCATTGGACGAGGGTAAATAATTCACGCGGAAGGAGATAGAGCGATGAAATATGGGATAGCGGCTTTGACGATCCTGGGACTCGCAACGGCAACCGCGGCGATTGCGCAAACTTCCGCGCCGAAAGCCGTCAAGAGCGACATCGTTCAGGCCGGCGGCGGCAAGATCGGAGAGGTGACCTTGACCAACGGTCGCAGTGGCGTGCTTCTGCGTCTGACGGCGTCCGGGCTGACGCCTGGCTGGCACGCCATGCATTTCCATGCGACTGGCGATTGCTCCGACCAAGGCTTCCAGAAATCGGGCGCGCATATCAACCACGAGGATCACAAGACACCTCACGGGCTTCTCAATCCGGAAGGGCCGGACTTTGGGGAATTGCCGAATATTCATGTGGCGGCGGACGGCACCGTCAATGCCGAAGCCTTCTCGGCACTTGTCTCGCTGGACGCAGCGTCATCCCGGCCGAACCTTCTCGATGCCGATGGGTCCGCCCTGGTTATTCACGCCAGCCCCGATGACCATGTCACGCAACCGATCGGCGGGGCGGGCGCACGCGTTGCGTGTGCCGTTATCCGGTAAGCGCCAGCATACCCAGCACGGGACGCGTGCGGTCCGCCGATCGACCGCATGGCGGATTTTTAACGAATTCGGCGAGGTGCGCCTTAGCCACGCCGTGTTCGGCGCGACCAATGGATGGAGAGAATAACGCGTTTACGCGCCGCAAAAGCGGCGACCCAGAAAATCAGCAACTTTCCGGCCCGCAACTTGAGTGAAATTTAGAAGGTAGGATAATATGATCATAATCAACCCGCGCTCAGCTTGATATCTTCCGGCGCAGATCAACCAGTAAGTGG
>NZ_NCEN01000030.1 GCF_002280675.1 Novosphingobium sp. 32-60-15
CATCCGACAAGTCCCCACGACCCATGACCACTCCCCAAAGAGCAGTGTTGAATCAGAACCTGAGCCGTTTGGGAATCCCTTTTGTCAACACGACCTAGTCACGCATTTGGGTAAGGCCACACTCATCGGTCAGCTCTGATCAGACCCCATCAAGCTGGACGCCAGATTGCTCCAGCCAGAACAGGTTCTCCGCCCGCCGCGTAATTTCTGAAAGCGTGTGGGGGTCGCAATCCTGAAAGAGTGTTTCGGCCAGCGCCATGCGCTTGTCGAACGAGACGCGTCCATGGTTGAAGGATGGGTGCTTCACCAGAACCAACGCCTTGCTTTCGATCGCCTTCGCTTTTTCGGAATTTTTCGCGACCTGCCCAGCACTGGCGCCTTCGCGGGACTCTTCAAGAATAGCCTCGACGGTGTCACCGAATTCGTCGTGCCAAGTCGCGGTAGAGACCGTTGTATGAAGCACGCCATCAATCATGAAACTCGCGATTGTCGCACCAATTTTCCCGTCATGGGGAGCAAACCTACGCTGGGTTGCCTTCAAAAGGTCAGGCGAACGTTCGACGCCCATGTCGTCCATCTCATCCCGTGCAGCTTCGATCTCACCGGCTAGGTCGAAAGCCTGCTCAACAAGATAGATTATCCGCGGTGCATGGGCACTGATCACTCTGACCGCGTCATCGGAACTCAAAATTACAACTGGTGTGGATACGTCGTCGCGTGTCTGAACTGTCGCCTCGACGAGAACGGATTTCGAGTTTGATGCCGCATCTTTGATCGCAGATCCCAGCTTCGCAGCTTCGTTTTCTGCCATATTCATTTCCAATCCGCGTGTTTGGTTACTCTGCGACCGCCCGATCCTGCGAAGCCCCGTTGCTGCCGTCAACCTCAACATGCCTATCGTTGGACTTGAACTACCAAAGCAATTGCGCTGGCTGGGCTGAATGAAGTCCGGTTTGCGCATAGCCATCCCAAATAGGGAGAGTGGCGGGATAGACCGCATGCATTGGCATCCAAGTCCCGCTTCGCATTCCGCAAGCACCGCGCATTATGGGCCAAGTCTCCCCCTGCGGGCAGTGCCCGCAGCTTCGGCCTGACGGCCGGGAGGGAAGGGGGGTGGGAAGAGAGTGATCGAACAAGGGGTTCGGTCGCAATCGATCCACCTAGGAGAACGTCCATGAACATCGGTGAAATCCGCAAGAACGCCAACGGCCAGCTGATCGGCTCTGTCGAAACGCTCACCATCACCCGCACCATCGGCCTGCGGCCGGTGACCTCCAGCAACCCGCGCGCGCCCAAGTTCGAGATCGTCGCGCTCAACGACCAGCGCCGCTGGGTCATCGTCGGCGCGCTCTTCGAGCTCTCCTCGAACTCGACCGGCGAGAGCTTCTACCAGGGCAAGATCGACGATCCGTCGATGGCGCAGCCGCTCTACATCGCCGCGTTCCCGCGCGAGGATGGCACCATGGCGATCGCCTGGCAGCGTCCGCGCCGCCGGAGCACCCAGCTCGGTTCGGCCGAATACGGCGAGAACGACATGTTCCCGGCCG
The DNA here is from genome assembly GCF_002280675.1 of Novosphingobium sp. 32-60-15. GTDB lineage: Bacteria > Pseudomonadota > Alphaproteobacteria > Sphingomonadales > Sphingomonadaceae > Novosphingobium. Next base: position 1,548 of record NZ_NCEN01000030.1, read on the forward strand.
ACGACGCCGGCGGCGACCGCAGCACCGAAGAGGCTGGCGATGGTCTGGGTGACAGCACCGCGACTCCGCCTGCCAAGCGTGGCCGCGCGCAGGCCAAGGACGGCGCCGAACACGATGGCGCGCTGCCGCCGCTCGTCGACGCCTGATCGGCAATCCCAACTCCAACCGGCGGGGACCCCAAGCGGGTCTCCGCCGTCCACGCAAAGGCCGCGGATGAGCCCCCCGCGCGGCCTGAGGCGGAACGCCGGCACTGCCCCCCGCCCGGCGTTCCGCCTCCTTATTTGCATGGGGAAATCCGGAGCCTAAACATGCTGACCGATAGCGAACGCTTTGCCTTCGAGACCCGGCGCCATCACGTCTTCGCGAGCACCGGCAATGCCTACGACGCCACGCAGTGCGACGAGGCGATCCGCACCGGCGACACGCTTATCGTGCTGCCTGAGAACGTGGTGGGCGTCGCCTTGACCTGGCCGTTTGCCGTGACGCAGGCGCATGGCCATCTTCATGCACTGTCAGCACCGCGCGGCGCCGAGACGCTCGCGGATCTAGCGCGTTCATTGCACGTCAGTCCGGACGATTTCGAACACGCCGCCGAGATCGCCAGACGTTTCGGGTTTCCGCTCGATCCCCAGATCGAAGCGCTGCTGCCTCAGCCGGCCGTCTGAGCTTGCGCGCGGTGAGAGCGGCAGCGAGGATTGCTCAGGTGAGGTGAGGGGTGCCGGTGCGTCCACCGCATCGGCGATCACGCGCGCCAGTTCGTGTGCGGCATCCTCGCGCAGGCAAGAGCTCGGGGCAGTAATGCCTACGCGCGCCCAGCCCGGTGCGTCGAGGATCGCGTGCGCGACCGCAGACGTATCGATTCGTTCCATGGCGATGAAAGAACATAGAGTGAACACAATTGCAAGCGCGCGCCTGTCAGATTGACACGGACGATCGTTCAAACAAGCATCGTGCCATGTGTAACTTGTACCGCATGACCAAGGCGCCTGCTGAAATCGCCCGACTGTTCGGCGCGCGGGCAGGGGAGGGCGCGAACTTCGCTGCCGAAGTCTTTCCCGGCTATCCGGGGCTGGTCATCGCCGAGCGCGAAGTGAGGGTGATGACCTGGGGCTTCCCGCTTGTGCTCAAAGGCAAGAGCGGTCAGCCGTTGAAGCCTAAGCCGGTCAACAACGCGCGCGAGGACAAGCTCGGCAGCGCGTTCTGGCGGGCGAGCTTCGAGCGCCGCCGCTGCCTGATTCCGGTCACCGCCTGGGCGGAGGCTGAAGGCGCGAAAGGCGCAATGACCCGCACGTGGTATTCGCCTGCGGGCGAAGAGACATTCGCTGTCGCTGGGGTCTGGCGTCCGACCGAGGAATGGGGTCAGGCTTATTCGATGGTGATGGTCGATGGCTGCCCGCAGATGGCCGAGGTTCACGACCGCATGCCGGTTGTGCTGGCGCGGACCGACTGGGAGCAATGGCTGGCGGGCACACCGGCTGACGCATCTGCGCTGTGCCGGACATGCTCAAGCGAACTTGAGGTCGACCGCACGCCCGAGCGCTGGGCCGCCCGCCGCAGCTGACTTCGAGGGGAGGGGGACTTGAGCGGGGGTCGGATCAACGACACCCGCGAAAGGACCTGGCCCATGGGCGACCGCGCTCCCGTTCACATCACCATCGGCGGCGCCTTGCCGCGGGGACACCTTGCCACCTTCGCCGCCCACGCGGCCGACTATGACCTGCGCACCGACTGGGATAGCGAGCCATTCGATCCCGCCGCGCTCGCGGTTGGCAAGCCGCTGGAACTCTACGGCACCGAGCTCAATGGCGGCCAGATCCCGCAGATCGATGCCTTCTGCTGCGAGCACGGCCTGCCGTTCCGCCGCTGGTCTGGCGGCTGCCTCGGCGCATTCCTGCCTGAGATCGTTTTGTTCGAAGGCAGCGGGGCCATGCGCGACTACACGGCGAGCGAGGACGAATATGTCTTGTTCCCGCCGTCGTGGATCAAGAGCTTCACCCGCCTGCGCGATCTGAAGCGCGCGTTGGCCCGCGCTGAGCTGACCATCCCGCCGTTGGTCCTGCTGGGAGGAAATCTGCCATGACCCACAGCCGCGACACGGGAAGCGCCGATCCGCGCGCCGCCCTGCTGGCCCGCTTCCCGCTGTCGCGGGTGAGCGAAGCCTTCCACGACGACATGCTCGGCGTGCTGCCGCCGGTCCATATTCGGGGCATGGCCGGATTTCTGGTCAGCGAGGCTGTGACCGAGGATGTCCATGCCCAATTCGTCGAGCGCGGCGGCTGCTTCTACGGGGCCTATGTGGCGCTGCGCGATCCCGCGACCTGGATCACCCACGCGGCGATTCTCTCGTTCGAGGCCGCGCATCCCGACCCGCGGGTGCTGGACTGGTATCCGGACGACGCCGACGGCCATTGAGGGGAGGGGGCTTGGAGCCGGTGTTCCACTGGGGAGACCAGCCATGCTTCGCTACTATTCCGGGATCGGCGCGAGCGCCACGCCGCCCGAGGTGCTCAGCCTGATGACCCGCGCCGCCTTTGCGCTCACCAAGCGCGGCTATGTCCTGCGCTCGGGCCACGCGATTGGCGCCGACAGCGCGTTCGAACGCGGGGCTGGCCGCGACGCGCAAATCTTCCTGCCGTCGGCGGGCTGGCGCGGCTCGGCGAGTTCTCTGCATCCCGAGGCGCTTGGCGCTGAACTCTGGGGCAGGGCGCGCGCCATCGCTGCGGCGCATCATCCCGCCTTCGCCGGGCTATCGGCCTTCGTCGAGGCGCTTCACACGCGCAACGTATTCCAGGTGCTTGGGCCTTCACTCGATAGCCCTTCGGAATTTGTGCTGTGCTGGACCGCCGACGGCGAAGCCTCGGGTGGCACCGGTCAGGCGCTGCGCATCGCTGCGACATACGGCGTCCCCGTCTACAATCTCCAGCGGAGCCGCCAGCGCGCCCACGTCGAGCGCCACCTCGTCCTCTGATCCTTGAACCCCTGAGCATTTGCGTAGTTCATACCTGTGGCCCGGCGTTATGACGCATGGGGGCAGCGGCACTGCGCGGTGCCAAGCGAAAGCCTCGACCATGTCGTCTCGTACGCTCTCACTCGAATTTGCCTGTACCCCGGACGAGGCTGCACGCTTCGCCGCCGTTGAACTGTTCCTCGCCGACCTTGCGGCCGACCCTGATGCGCTCCCGCCTGGCGAACTCAATGCGGTGTTCGGCGCCAACGCGAAGCCGACCATTCTCGGCCTCGTCGGCCATCCCGAGCCGCTCGGGATCACCTGCCGCTATGATCGCGATGCGGGCGTGCTCACGCTTCTGGGCGTAGACGGCCGCCCCAATCTCGCGGCGCTCCCGGTGCTGCTGCTCTGGCTTTACCCCGAGAAGCTGCCGATCGCCTACTCGGTCCACGTGACCGAGCGGCCCGACCTGGCAGTCTGGACGATCGTTTCGCTCCAGCGGATCGAGATTACGCAGAATCCCGACGAGGTGCCCAGGCGCCTTGAAGCGCTGCGCGCGGCTCTGCCCACGCCGCGCCGGCTCGATCTCCAGCCCACCCGGCCGCTGCCGCGTCCGGAAGACTGAGCCGGTTTCAGGCGGCGGCCTGCGCTTCCCAGCTTCGTGGCCGCGTGACGCGGGCCGGGAGCGGCTCGCCTTCCTTCCAGAACTGGTGCGCGACGCCTTGCCCGGCAAGCAGCGCTTCAAGCGGTTCGGCCACCTCATTGTCGCGGTCGTGGATATGGACCGCGCAGGCATCCTCGCCGGTGTCCTTGAGCACCAGGCTCGCGATTGGGGTGTCGGTGTCGAGATTGACGCGCAGGCCCTTCACGAACCGGCGCTTCTCGGCAACCGCCTTGGCGATGAGGTAGCGCTCGTCGCTGGTCTCGTAGGGCAGCCATTCAGGCGTGACCGGCATCAATGCGACCTCGATCAGATCGAAGGTGCCTTCGCGCCGCCGCGCGAACGAGCCCGCGATCACGAGGTGAGCCTGCTCGCCCTTGCCGCCGTGCTGCGCCTGCCACAGCGCGAGTTCGCCCGCGAAGCGCTTGTGGAACCGGCGTGCCATGTCCGGGTCCATCACGAAGGGCATGTCGCCGACATGGCGCAGGACGATCCGCTCCGCGCCGTGGGCAGCCACGATCTCCTTGATCTCGCCGACCACCACCATCATCTCGTCGCGCGAGCGGTAGACCCGCTCGAGCGCGGCGCGGCGGCGGGCGCGGATATCCTCCTTCTCCTCCAGCCTGAAGCTCTCGGGTACGAACAGCACATGGGGCAGGGCTTCCTGCTTGGCCCGGCACGAGGCCGCCGCCTCGAGCAGCGCGCGGCGCACCACGAACCAGCCGCGCTTGCCTGCCATCTTGGGATGCCAGTGGGTGAGTTCGGCCCGGTCCCACAGGACGTGGAGCAGCCCGCGCATCGACAGCTTCTGCCCCGACGACTTCACCGTCGGCTTGTCGTTGGTCAGCGCTGCCGGCGCGAGCCGGGCGCTCCCGCGCGACAGCGGGAAGCCGAGCTTGAGCGCGGTCTCGCCGCTCGTCTCATCGTCGAGGATCGCGCTGCCGCGCACCTGGCCCATGCCGGTCAGGTAGTCAGGCGCCTCGTAGTGATCGCAGGCGGTCGCATGGCGCGCGCCCGATCCCGGCCAGCGTGCCAGCACATAGCGGTCATTGCGGTGCGAAATGTAGAGCCGCAAGTCGGTCCCCTTGCGGCATTCGCACAGGACCTGGGCCTTTTGCGCGTAGGCTTTGGCAAGCAGCTGTTGCAGATCATCGCCTTCGGCCACGCTGCGGCCGAGCACACGGTATCGCTGGATCATTGGGTATCTCCAATTTCTCGCGATCGACGCTGCCCGTTCGACCTCTCGCGCATCTCCTTCGGTTTGACGCGGCCCCGAATGGGCCGCTGGATCAGTCTATGACAGAGGCAGGGCGGCTACAAGCATAAGCCTGTGCGGATTTTTTCAGCTGTGCCGTGATCGACGAGACTCAGACCGGTTGACGCGGCGCGATGCCAAGGCGCTGTGCGACCTGTGTATAGAGGCCGACAAGACCGGGCATGGCGATCGTAATCGCCAAGCCGAATGGTACGGCTTCATCTATCGGGGTGCCCGGATCCGGATCGCGCTGCACCACGAGGTCAATCATCATATCCGGGCCAACGACCGGCGCTTTGTCACCTTCCCAGCAGCGCATGAATATGGTGCCGCGATTGGTCTGATTACCGTCGGGTTGAAGACTGCGCGGAGAAACGCTCAATGTGCCTGCCTCAGCGGGGTCGAGCAGCTTAAGGCGAACCGATCGGTAGCTCTTTCGTCCTGGTTGAACGGGCGTGAACCACGCCAGCGTCGCCGACAGGCTATGCGGTCGAGCCTGACCGCTCATGACCGCTGGTACAGGGACACGAACAGTGGCAACGCGATCGCGTAGAAGTTCTCCAACCGCCCAGAAAGTAGCGCGGTCCTCCGCGCAAGCTACCGCGTCTTCGGCGTCGACATAGCCAAAACCGAGGAAGCGCCGGATGTTGTCTTTAATATGGCTGTGATGGCCCCCGACCGGACCGATGATTTCCTTGATTCGTGCGGCAATATCATCGGGCCAGCGAGCGGGATGGACAAGCAGCGCCTTGATCAGGACCGCCCGTTGGATGTGGGGCAGGTGAGCAAAATCGGGATACGCCGCCTCCAGCGCGTCATGAATCCGATGACATGTGCGCGATGCCAGAGCGGTCGCGCCGCTAGTCCCGCCCGAATAACCTTCGGCTATTTCGATACCGCCGGTGCGAGGTGCGGCCACCTTGAGACCAGCGGGGCGCGTCGATGCAGCCGGTCGGACGAAGACATGACCGTCGGTTCGCATCTGACGGAGATGCTCGCGACCTCCCGGCATCAAAATGTCGGGCTTGACCGACCGGGCAAATCCGGGGCCGAGCGCGCTTGACGGGTTGGCTGCCCGAATGCCCGGAAAGGGGTCGATGATGGCGCGGGCGGCGCGGCGATCAGCAGCCGAAACCCAATCGTCGTTGGAGGCGCCCACCGTTACCGCGTTGATCGCCTCGGACGGGGAGAACATACGGCGATCCGCAATGACACTTCCAATTGCGGTCAGCGTACCATCGCAGCGTGCAGCGGCATCGGCGTCTTCGAAAGCCATTCCGGTTGCAAAGGCTGGAACACCGAAGGTTTCTTTCACATTACCGGCGCTCACTAGGAACAGAATGCCATATCGGTAGGCAAGTCGATCCAGCAGTCGCGCCCATGCGGACAACGACGATTGAAAGGGCCGCCGTTCGTTGCCAAGCGAGAGATTGACGATAAGCACGCCTGGCGCTGTTGCATCCGCGCCTTCCCGCATCGCCCGAATGGCCAGATATATGATGTCGACCACAAGCCGTCGTGCCGGGAAGCGGTCGCCCGAACCCATTACCGGAACGACATGAATGCGTCGTGGCAAGGCCGGTGCGGGATTGTTCCTGTCGCCATGCACGAGGAGCGATGCCATTGCTGTGCCATGAACGCGTTGGTTCACGGGCGCGTGAGGTTCGAGATCAAATTGATCGTCCACCACTAGATGAGCGGCGAGCAGCGGATGTGCGGCTACCGGAACGCCGTCGAGCAGGGCCAGGATCGGGTCGCGCAACTCGCCGGCCGCCGCGGCGGCGCCGGCGTCTGTGGCATCCTCGATCTCGATTGTCGTCGCCAGGCTTTGCGGGCGGATGTGCATGACCGGCTCAAGACTAGCGATACCGCCTTCTGCCCGATCGATGATTTCCCTGATCGCCCGTACAGGCAAATCCACGAGCAAGGCATGATATGCGATGTCGGGCAGCCGAGCATGCGATATGATCTGCCCGCCGCGTGCAGTCAACGCCGCGCGCACTTCATCTTCCCGTGCCTGAGCCTGTGCTTCGGAGGTCCGGTAAATCAGCTCGATCTCCAGCGGCACAAGCTCGTCCTCGCCGCGTCCCTCAATCTCCTCAGCAAGGAAACCGGCGTCCAGTCGCTGAACTCTGTCCTGCGGCCCCCAGGGTCGCAGATCACGCAGCAGTTCGAACACGCCACGCCATGGCGTCTCTCCGAACTGAAGCTGATTGGCGTTCCAGCGCTTCCAAAGGGAGAGCAATTCCGCTAGCGCGCGGGCGTCTGGGACAAGGAGATAGGCAATGGGATCCTTGTCGTCGTCGCTGCCCAATTCCTCTTCATCGATCAGTTCGAGGCCGTTCACGCGCTGAACGGCTGCAGCAAAATTGCTCACCGAGCCACGTACTTCGAAAACGAGCAGTCTTTCCGGCGCCAGCGCAGCCGGATCTGCGCGCAACTCAAGTCCGCTCGCATCCCGCGCCAGCGCTTGAGCCAAGCGATCGAATTTCGGGGCGAATGTTGCTTGCTGACGGTCTTGTGGGAACGATTCAGGCGCCCGGGGGAATTTTTGCGGGCCGGCGGGCCGTTGTCTTGGCTGGTCTGGCGTCAGCCTCAGCAGGGGCTTGGTCGGATCGCTCGGCATCTACAGTTCCGGGCCGCACGCGCGACTTCCATAGCTCAAGCTCTTTCGCGAGCGCATCATCGATACTGATCTCCCCCAAACCCAATATCTGCCTGCGCCTCACATTCTGACAAAGGTCGAGCGCTTCGGCATAGCTGACCGTGCCAAGCCGGCCTGCAAGCTTCTGTACCGTCATGCGTGGCACCTCCGGCCAACCACAAATGATGCGGTCCAGAAATACCTCGAGAAGTTTGCGATCGGGTTCCGGGAAAGACAACCGCATCTGGAAACGGCGCCAAACCGCACGATCCAGCAACTCTGCATGGTTCGTCGCCGCAATAACGATCACATAAGGCGGCAGCTGATCGAGCTGCATGAGGAGGAACGAGACAACGCGCTTGATCTCACCGGTTTCATGCGTGTCGCCGCGTTCCTTGCCGATGGCATCGAATTCGTCGAAAAACAGGACGCTTGGCTGGGTGCGCACGTAGTCAAACAGCTTGCGCAGCCGAGCGTTGGTCTCGCCAAGGTAGCTGCCTATCAGCGCATCATAGCGCACAACGAAGAAAGGGAGGCCGAGGCCCTCTGCGATTGCTTCGGCGAAGGACGTTTTGCCGTTGCCAGGTGGGCCGGAAAGCAGGATCCGATGGCGCGGCTCATAGGCATGAGCGCGCAGGACATCGGCACGAACATGCTCTTCGATGAGCTGACGTCCATTCTCCCGGGCGGGCAAAGAAAGTAGCAGATCGTCAAAGCGGACCCGTGGTTCGATCTCGATGATCGTGTCCCGGCCTGGTCCCACTTGGGGCTGGGACGTGGTCAGGGGCGGTGGCGTGACCGGCACGGTCCCTAGGGCGCGCTCGATGCGATCTGCGACGATGTGGTGCTTTTTTGCCCGTTCGTCTGCGACAATTGCCTCGGCCGCTGCGCGCAGCGTCTCACGGTCGCCAGCAAAGCTGGCGCGAACAAGAGTGACGAGATGATCGGCGCGGGCCATTTTTTTCGTGTTTCAATCCAGCAATTGGCAGCACCAAATCGGCTACAAGGAGAATCTAGTCAAAATTTCCTGTGGTGTAATCAATTAATCGCGCTTCGAGTGGCGCAGCCGTTCAACGATTATGACATAATGGCATATCTTGCCCCACCGGGATGCCTAAAATAAGCGGCGACTAAGGATCGATCGACATAGTGGTCGTTCTGGCGTCGCCCCTGGGGCCATTTGAACGAGCGTCCACATCGACCGACTTACGAACGAAAGGAGCCGCTCCAGAAAGTCCGACCGACCGGATTCAGCCCGGCTTAGCCTCGACTCTCGGTCGCCTGATCGAGATTCTCAGCCACACCGTTGGCAAGACCAAGACAAAGCGCGGCTTCCTCGCGGGTCAGACTGATCGTTTCGGCATCAAGTTCGGCAAGCTTGGCGCGCAGCACCTGGCTAAGGGCTTTTGCGACCTGCAGTGCGCTCGGCATTTCCGGTCGATCTGTCATTGGCTGTTCTCCTTATGGCAGGATACGAGGCTGGCTCCGTTTGGGCAGGAACGTCGCATGGCCACTTTGCTCGAATCCGGCTGGATTCGGCCCAGCTTGCGGCAGGAATCCCCAAGACTTTTGCGTGTTCATGATGAGCATATCAGGGCGGGCGATAAAGCATAAGGTGGTGATGATGAATACAGGGCGAGAAGAAAGGGAGCACCCCGGCGCCCGCGCCCCGCGCGGGCTGGGGGCAACCCGCTCTACTCGCTAGGGCGCGCGTCGGCGCTGTCGCACCGCCGCCCACCCAAGCTCGCCGGCATGGATGCCGGCCCTGCGGGTGATGATCGGGGCCATTGGCGCGAAGGACAAGGGGCGCTAGGCTTGCGGACATGCCCGTCCTTCTTGCCGACGCCGTCCTGTGTCTTTCTCCAACCGTCCACGACGGCGACACCATCCGTTGCGGCCGCGAAAAGGTACGCATTGCCAACATCGATGCCCCCGAACTGCCCGACAGTCCCAAGTGCCATGACCGCCGAGCGTCCTATGCATGGTGTGATTATCGTGCGGGCGAGGCCTCGCGGGCGGCGCTGGTCCGGCTGCTGTCGCGGGGCCGCGTGATGCTCGAGCGGCTCGGGACCGATCCCTAGGGCGGACGCTGGCCACCGTCTCGGTGAGCGGCGTTGATGCCGGTAACTACCTCATCTCGCAGGGTCTCGCCAAACCCTGGCGCTGAGAGTCCACTGCGGTGAGCGGCTGCGCGGACATCTGGCGCTCTGACTGGTGCAGGTCCGGTGCCAAGGCCTGCGGCGGCGTTGGTGGATGGGGCCAGGGTCGGAGCACCGCATTCTGACGTTCCCGCCGGGCGGGGTGGGCGGCGCCGGTGAGGGCAGGGCGCGCGCATGCGCCGCGCGGCAGATCCGGGGCGGGGCTGACAAGCGACCAGAGATGACGGGTCCAGGGTCTTGCAGATTTCCGGCATGAATTGACGAAACCGCCCTTCGTTTGCCGATGAACCCTGCAGCGCCAGTCCCTGGCCGCAACCCAAAAGCAGCGGACCGTGAAGCCCTGCGGGCTTGCCGCACCACTCCTCGCTTTTGGGTTCCCCTCACGCCTGCGCGATTCTTGGCGCTCGGTGCGGTCCCGGGCCTTTGGCCCTGCCTGTGGTGTTCATCGGCGGGCGGTTCCGCCGAATTCAAGACCGGAGTACACCCATGAAGAACCTCGTCATCCTGATCGGCCGCATCGCGTCCGCCCCCGAAACCCGCCACGCTGGCGAGACCGCAATCACCTCTTTTACCCTCGTCACCGACCGCCCCAAGCTGGTCGACGGCAAGACGGTCAAGAACGAGGCGGGCTACACCGAGACGATCCCCGAGTTCCACCGCATCACCGCCTTCAATGGCCTTGGCACTTCGGTCGCCAAGCACAAGAAGAAGGGCGATCTGGTCGAGGTCCAGGGCCGCCTCCACTATTCGAAGTGGACCGACCGGGAGGGCGTCGAGCGCTACGCGGTCGAGATCGTCTCCGAGGAAGTCCTCTTCCTCTGATCCGAGGCCGGGAGGCGGCAGCGCCGCCTCCCAACTGGGCCATGGCCGATCTCTCAATTGCTCATGTAGTCGGTGCGGCGAGCGGAACACCGGTCGCAAAAAAGGCAACGCGCCGCGTCTCTTTCGCACTTGCAGCATGGGCACTTTGTACCCATATCAACAGTGCCTTTCAGGCATCCTCTCCCAAAACTTTCCAAGGGGCCGGCTCACGCTGGCCCTATTTTTTTGCCTTCCGGATCGGCGGCTTGCGCCCCTTCGGGCATGGCATCTGTGACACTTTGCCCTCGGGCGGAGTGTCATGTTGCGCGGCGCGCGTGACATGTCCGGAGGGCGGGTCATCGCCGATGCCATCACGATGGCTAAAGCGGTCGCGGGGGAAGGGCAGTACACTTGGCCGCGCAACTCACGTGGGGGCTCCGGGCGAAGTGTCACGGGCGACAAACGACATGGCCCAGCATAAAGGGGATTCACAGGATTCACCTTTTGTGCTCAATACTGCTCGATGGAACGAGCCCACGACATCACCGGTATCGGCGGGATCTACGCGGTCCTGGTCGAGGTATCGAACCGGCCGCGCTACGCATTCCTCGTCCTCCAGCTGGTCGCCGAAGCGGCAGACGGGCGAGGGCAGGCCGGACCCTTCATCGCGCAAGGCGGTGTGCCCGTGCTCCTGCGCGAATGGCTTTGCTCCCAGCTCTTGCCGATGAGCGAGCAGCCCGCACGTCGCGCCGCGCTGCGCGCGCGCGTGGCCGCAGCGCTGAGGGACCATCTCACCGGTGACGCCGAACACGACGCCACGCGCATCGACGTGGCGGTCGAGGAGCAGGTCCAGGCGGTCGGCCGCGCCAATGTCAGCCGCGCGATCTCCGATCTGGTCCGCGCCGGGCTGATGACCCGGCACTATGCGGGCTACGCCACCAACCACAAGAACCGCGGCGGGGGACGCCATGCGGTCTATGTGGTCAAGCCGAGCGTCCTTGCGCTGCTGCGCAAACCCGCGCCGCTGCGGAGACCAGGCTCGCTTGCTGCCAATCCCCAAGGCGAACTCTTCGCGGCCTAAGCCCGTCGACCATCCAATCATCGACAACCTCGTGCTTCGGTCGTGGAGCCGCGAAGCGCCGCGTCGGCTTCAGGTGATTGATGACGGCCATCGCTTGCCGCGTGCTCAAGTGTTATGGCAGGATGACGCGGAATGCAGCTAAGCCATTGATAATATTTAACATAAGATATATTATCAATCTGAACAACCGTGCCACATCATGCCGTTCGTGACATGTTTTCGATTTTATGGCATAAGCCTCGCTTGATGACCTGAATGCGCCGCTTCGCGCCGCGTTCAGGTCTGTGAGGAGCTACGCCATGACCGTGCAAGTGACGATCACGCCCAACGGCCGGATGAGCCTGCCGGCCGATATCCGCAAGCGGCTTGGCCTGGCTGGCGGCGGTGCGCTTCTGGTCGAGGAAACCGAGGATGGTGTAATCTTGCGCACCGTCGCGCAGTCGATCGCGCACGCGCAGGCGCTCGCCAAGAAATTCACCGGCGGCAAGCCCGAAGCCTCGGTCGATGCCTTCCTTGCCCGACGCCGCGAGGAATCCGGCGAATGAGCGAAGTCGTGCTCGATGCCTCTGCGCTCCTTGCCCTGCTCCGGGACGAGCCCGGAGCGGCCAAGGTCGCCGACGCTATCGGAGGCGCGCGGATGTCGAGCGTCAACTATGCCGAGGTCGTCAGCCACTTTATCCATGCCGGTATGCCCGCCGACCAGGTCGATGCAATGCTGAGGCCTTTGCCGATGACCGTGGTCGCAGCCGATCAGGCTCTCGCCGTGATCGCCGGGCGTTTGCGCGCCGTAACGGCGGAGGCCGGCCTGTCGCTCGGCGACCGGTTCTGCCTTGCACTTGCCCGGCGTGATGACCTGCCCGCGCTGACTGCGGACAAGCAATGGCGGACCGTCGCCGATGCTGCGGGCGTCACCGTTTCCGTTATCCGCTGAGTCCTGCGGAATGGCGGCAGCACCTTTCAAGAAAGGCAAAAGCGAGCCTCTGAAGCAAGCAGGTCCTGATCTCAATCGCTTCCCTGATTGTGCCGAAATGCGCGAACTGGTGCGATCATCTGGTCGAGGTACGAGCGCCGAGGAGTTAAGGCGTGCGCAGGACCTCGCCTATGATGCCTGGGAAGAAGATGACCGGTCTCGGCGCAATGCCCTTGTTCGCAAGGCGCTGGCACATTCTCCGCTTTGCGCTGACGCCTGGCTTCAGCTTTCGCAATTGCGCAATCTGTCAGATGAGCGCCGCCGGGAATATCTCCTGCGCGCTGTCTGTGCCGGCGAACTCGCCATTGGCGAGCGCCGCTTCGCCCAAGACAGGGGTGAGTTCTGGCTGGTTCTGGAAACCAGGCCTTACATGCGTGCGCGCCATGCACTGGCTGAGGATTTGTGGCTTTCTGGCGCGCGGCAGGAGGCTATCAATCACCTTCGCGAGATGCTCGAACTGAATACGAACGATAATCAGGGTTTGAGATATGTTCTTTTGACCTGGTTGATCCGGGCTGAAGAAAACCAGACCGCGCAGCAACTGCTTGACGAACACGGCGAGGAAATCTCGACTTTCATGGAGTTTACGCGCGTGCTGCTCGCGTACAAGGAGACCGGAGATAGCGAGCAAGCTCGCTCCAAGGGGGCGAACGCGCTGCTGGCGAACCGTTATGTCGCCAAATATCTCGCCGATCCGGGGTTCTGGCACGCCACCAGCGACCATTATTCTCCCGGGCAGGAGAGCGAAGCGGCCTGGTATGCTCAGGAGCTTGGCATCGACTGGTATCGCACGCCTGGCGCGATCGCATGGCTGGTTCAGCAATGCGACAAGGAACCCGTCCGCAATCGCGACGGCGCGACTCTGCACTGATCATATTTCGCATCGCTTTGACATTCCCGCTCGGTAATATGGACAGCACTTCACTTGGTCTCCTCGTGCGCCGCGAACGCAAGGCGCAGAACCTGAAGCAGGCAGAGCTTGCGGCAGTGAGCGGCGTTGGTGTCCGCTTCATTGTCGATCTCGAAGCGGGTAAGCCCACGCTACAACTCGGCAAAGCGCTTCAGGTCATCGCGACGCTCGGTTGCGACGTCCAGATCGTCTCTCCTGCGAGCCGCCGGTCATGAGCAAGAGGCTCCGCGAGCGCGCCGGGCTGCTCGTTGGGAAATTGTGATCGCCGCGCCATTCGCAGCGGCCAGTCCGAGAAATCGTGCTTTAAGAAGCCCATTTCCCGAGAAAACGAGATTTAGCGACCGGTCCGCCCGAGATTTTGCGATTTACCGTGCCGGCTCACGACAGGCCTTGATGAACGGCTTCTGGTCCTCGAGGACTGCGCACTCTTGTTAGAAATATCGCCCAATTTTTCTAACAGGAATGGCCGACCGACTGTTACAAAACCTATGACTAGATCGTTCATAGATAGAGGTTTTGTAACATAAGAATCCGCTCAACGGCGGCGAACCTGCCTGTACCGCGACGGGTCGATTGTCAGGGCGACATATATCCCAGCGCCGTCCGTCAGCCTGATGCAGTCAGCTGCCCTCGCCGACATCTCATTGGCGATCCCGGGTTGCGCAAGACCTAACTGCTCACTTCCGCTGCGGCCTTTTCGCCGCCCAAAGCTCAAAATGTGGCTTCAATGCATCGGGCAGCTCTTCGAAAAAGGCATTGTCTATCGGGTAGTGCCGCATCGTCAGCCAAACGGCGTCGAGCAAGGCAGTGCCCTGCTTGTGATCCTTGGGCTTCTTTTGCGGGTCGCGTTCCGGTTTTTCCGCCATCCACAGTTTCTGCAGGGCAAACCATCGCGGATCAGGAACCACCATGCGCGCCGCTTCACCATCGCGCACGCCGACGACCCGATCAACCCGCCGACCGTTCAGAAGCCATTCCTGCTCCGGGAGCGGGATCGGTCGCGGGCGGTCTTGCGCAATTTGTCCGCCTATCCGGCTCGGTGCCGAGAGAATCTCGACTTCATAGGCCTTGGCGTTGCGTGCCTGAAATGGCCGCTCGGTGTTCACCGAGTAGGTCATGTCGGTTTCCTTGAGGACCTTCCACAAGGTGGGTCGATCTTCGTCGGCATTGAGCCCGGTCAGTGCCATATCGAAATCCATGGTTTCTTGCGGCGCATCGCGGATGAATCCGTTGGCTTCGAGCGCGTAGGCGATCAGCGCGTTGGTGCCGACGACCATCGCCTGGTCCCCAAGAAATCGGAGTCGATCGGCTTCGCGCAGAATCTTGCCGGCGTCCGCAGGAAGCATGGGCAAACGTAGCGCCCGATAAAGGCTGGCCTGTTCCGTAAGCGTCTCCTTCGATAGCGCAAGACGGTCTTTCAGTTCGGCTTTTTCGGTCTTGTACTGGTCGAATTCCGCCTGCTTCTCCGGGTCGATCGGCCCCTTGCTTTTCATGCTACCGCGACGATCGGTGACTTCGTAAAGGTACTCTCGCCCAGAAACCTTCTTGATCCGCATATTGTAAGGCATATCGTTCAGCGTGCGCAGCGCATCCATCCAGACGTGATAAGCCTGGTCCAGATTGACGATCACCCTCGCCTGTTCGTCCGAGAACGGTTGGAAGTTCATGCATTACCCTGCAATTGGAGGATTTGACCAAAATGCAGGGTAAATGCCGTAAATGCAAGAGTTACCCTGCAAAACGCGGAACTCGTCCATTTGCAGGGTAAAGGTGCCTGGCACCCTAACCCCTTTTCGGTCAGCGGGCGTAGCTGATGCTCCATGTTCATCAGCGTCAGCCTGATGCCGTCAACTGCCCTCACCGGCATTGGCCTGATCGAGTAGGTCCATGAATGTCCGCGCTGCGTCGCGGTCGCGCGGGTCCTTGAACGCCACATCGAGGTCCGGCGCCGAACCCAGCATGTAGAGCAGCGACCACATGGCAAACCTGCGCCCCTTGTCGGTCTCGAGCCCGAACTCGACCAGCATGCGCTCAATCCCGCTGGCCAGCCCTTCGGACGAAACCGCTCCGAGATCATCGGTCCCGAAGAAGCGTCGCATCTGGTCGTCGAACTCCATGGCGGTACTTCCCTCCAGCGATGCAACATGCTGCCCACGGGAGCCATTCCAGATTGAGCGGCCCTGTCAAGAATGACGCACTCGGTCCCGCGCGCCTTGCAGGCGCGCTCCAGCGGGTGCGGAGTTTCCCGCCTTGGGCCGCCGGCACTCTTGCCTCCGGCTCCGTCGCCGTCCCGCGCCCGTGCTGTCGCACCGGGCCTTGCGGGCCGACAGACATGCTCCGGCAAGGGGTCCGTCTTTTGCTCGCTGACCGCGCCGTCGGCAGCGGCCAGGGCGGCCCGCCCGCTTGCGCAGTTTGGCGGACGCCAGCACGACCATGCGGACGGGCCGCAGGCATCTGAAGTGTTTTGCTGTTCACCCCGAACGCCCTGAAGGGGTTCGGGGGCAAAACTGAAATCTCTCTCTCATCTCGGTGGCTGAGCGAAATCAGCATCGCCATAGCATGACGCCTGGGAGATTGGCGGCCGTCAAGGATCGCGGGTACCCCCCGATTTTGGCCTGCTGCGGCTACCGCCTTGCGAGCAAAAATCGGCTCCCCCCACGCCCGCTGCTCGCGGCGGCAGCGCGTGCGCGCCGCCGTCCCTGACTGCCTGACTCCGGCGTCCCTCCGATGGGCATCTTTCATCAGCGTGATGAGAGACAATTCCTTTTGGAGGTTATCATGACGGACCGTTTCTCGAACTTCGCCGACCTTGCCGAACACTATGCGCGGGAAATTGCCACTCCCGACTATGCTGCCGCATTCATGGAGCAGACCGAGCTTGCCAAGCTATCGATCGAACATGAACCGAGCGCTGCCGAAATGCCCGATCCGGATGTGGCGCAGGCGGCAATCGAGATGATGCTGGCAACGGTGTTCGACCTGTTCCGCGATACCCGGATGGAGGACATGGCAAGCGAGGTAGCCTGGGGCATTGCCAACAGCTTCCACGTGGTGGCCAAGCGCCTCGACAACAGAGAGGATTCGATGGCGAGCCGGCTGCAGGAGAAGCTGCGCGAATACGATCCGAGCGAAGTTTACGCGACCGATCTGGAAGACCTCACCATGCAGGCCCGCAGCCTCGCCGAGTGCCGCGACGCGATGGAATGCATGCGCGACCATGCCGCGAAGATCTACCTCGTGGAGACCGGTCGCCCCTTCTCGCCTGTGCGCGGCTCGCGGGTGTCGTCCAAGACCAATGCTTCGATGATCGAAGCGCGCGATTACCTTGCCGCGCAAAAGGCGCAGCGGCGGGAACAGTTTGCGCCCACGGGCCCGGTCGTGGTGTTCTCGGGCGGGCAGCAGTTCACCGACATTGTTCAGGTTGAAGATTACCTCAATGCAATCCGGACGCGGATCCCCTCGATGGTGCTGGCAACGACCGCGCAGAACAAGGGCGCTGACGTGATCGCGGCGGCCTGGGCTTCGAGCAAGAACGTCCCCGTCATTCTGTGCAAGCCTGATGCCTCGCGGGGTCCTTCGGCGCCCTACCAACGCAATGCGCGCATGCTCAGCTTCAAGCCGGTCGAGGCGGTGGTGTGCAGCGGCGGCGGCATCCAGGCGAACCTCGCTGACCGGCTGCGCGAGGCGCGCGTGCCGATGCACATTGTGCGCGACGCCGGTACCCAGAACGAGGCTCCTCCGGCGCGGTCAAAGGCCCCGGCTCAGGCAGAACGCGGCGGCGCAAAGCGCACGGTCAATGGCGACGATCTCCCGCCGTTCTGAGCGGGAAACAACGTGATCCGACTTTACCGAAGGGTGTCCGGTCTAACCGCCGGATGCCCTTCTTTTTTGTCGCTTGGAATGCCCCTGGTCTGCCCCGGCTCGCTCGCTGGGCCCCGGGTGACGGCCTGTCGGCCTGCCCGGTTCCCAGCCTTCGCATCGGCCGGGCGGCAGGCCAGCACTTGGACCCACCGGTGGTGCGGACCAACAGGGGTTAAAACTCTCGCAAAATTCCAAGCATGATGACCGCCATTGTCCCGCGTCAAGAAGGGCGGTTCCCCCAATTTTTCCGCATGAAGAATGCGAAAAAATCGGCTCCCCCACCCCCGCTTCGCGGCGGGCCGCGGGCGGCCCGTTCCTGACCCGGGCCAAGCTCGGTCATCTTTTCGGAGGCCTCTTCAATGATTTTGACAGGAGGCTTCCCATGAACGCTCTTACGACCGCACTCGACATCCCGGCTTTCGATCCCATCAGCTATGACGCCGCACTGCGCGCCGCCACCGTCCGGGCCCAGCACAGCTTCTTCGACCAGCACGTTATCGAGGACGACGAGGGCTGCTTCGTCGCTATCGACGAGGGCGACTATAATGCGCTGCCCCAGCACCTGATCGACCGGATCGTCCATACGGTCCCAGGCATGATGGCAGACGATTTCGACGAGGCGAACATCGCCCGCGCCGCAAGTTTCATGAGCGTGGTGATGGATCCCGAATGGGACGCGGACTGCCCGTTCTGAGATGCAGATACATCGCACAGCGCCGGAGGGCTCGTCAGGGGCTCTCCGGCCCCTTTTTTTGCTCCGGTCCATAAAGCGCAGCCGGGGCATCGAGCCCCGGCTGCGCTGGCCTCTTGCGAGACCGGTTTCAGCTTTTCGCCAAGCGCTTTTCCGCTTCGTCCAGGCCGAGCTTTCCGAGTGCGGCGAAGAAGCCTTCAACCCGCTCGAACGGTGCCTTGCCGAGTGCCGATTTTCTCAGCAGTTCGGCCATCGCATTTTGCTCGCTTTCCCGCAGCTTCGCTTCGCGCGCTTCCAGCGCGTTTCGCTCCTTTGCGATTGCCTGTCGTTCCGCTTCAAGACTTCCTTTCCTGGCCATGATGATACCTCGTGGGTTGGCGCTGAAACCTCCCGGCAAAAGCATCACAACGCCAAAGCCGGTTGGCAAGTCCTCTTGTTCAAACCATCTGTAATTTGCCGTGGCCTGCGAAGCATAGATTGCCCCTGCTGCGCCTAAAGAATGGCCCTGAAGGCCCGATCCTCGATCCTGAAAAAACCAGTAATCCAACGCGGACCAAGCTGCATCGGATCAAGGGGTAAAGGTGCAGACCGTACACTGCACGGCAGTATGAGAAATTGGCGGAACTGCGCGCGTATACAGCAATGCCATCCATGTATCACAATGTGTGATAATTGCTGAACACAATTGGGGACGACGCACTTGCGCCATTTTGCGCGTAATACATTTGAATACGGCAGGCACCGGCTCCCCCTTCCCTTGCCAAGCCATCGGCGATGGCCTAAAACATCCAGGCGCAATCTCCACCGGGCCCTTTTCGAAGGGTTTGGTGATGACAGAAACAGTCCTGATTTCGGTCCGGCTTCCCGGACCCGTTGCCGAGGCGGCCAATGCCGCTGCGGTCTCGCGCAATATCTCCCGATCGAAGCTTCTGCGAATCGCCATCGAGCGCTTCATCGATGACCTTTCCGGTTCATCCGAGCAGGATCGCCGGCGTCAGTTCTCGTCCGAGTATACCTTCCTCGCGCTCGACCTCATCGTCCAGCGCGAATACCCCGAGGTGCACACCGAACTTCTGACCGAAGCCGAGCGGCGCATGGAGGCCTTCCATGGCGGGGCCTGACACCTGGTCCGACCGCGCTCGGCCGGGCAAGCTGCAGCACCATTCGGCGCGCGGGACCATGCCGCGCAATGCCGGTGATTTCACCCGCGGTTCGCAGCTCATCACCCACGAATTTCTGATGTGGTTTGCCTCCGCGCGCCTGCCTTTCATGGTGTGGTTTTTCACCTTCCTCCTCGTGCTCTCGGCCGCGCTCGCGCTGCGTCTTCACGAACACGAAGTGCAGATGATTCTCATGCGGATTTACGCCGCCGGATGGGGATTCATGGAGTTCAATCCCGGCAAGGTCATCAACCTCACCCTGCCCTCTGGCGAAGTGATCCCGGCGCCGATTTCGATGGTCGCCTCACACCCCGATGTTGCCATCGCCTGGAACCGGATGATGCGCGCGGTCTGGGGCTCGCTGTTCATCTCGCTGTTCCTCGCCGTACCGCTCGCCATCTGGTTTGTCGATTTCTCGAAGCGGCGCGGCAAGTCGATCCTCGAAGAGCGTCACCAGCGCGGCGCGATGCTGGTCGACGGCGCAGAGCTGGCAGCCGTCATCAATGCCCACAACCGGGCTGCGCTCGAACAGGAAATCGCCGAGCGCCTTCCCGCCATGAGCTTCGACGAGGTCATGGCGATGCCGCTTGCCCCGCGCAAAGCGGCCGGCATTCACCACGCCTATTCGCTCGCCGGGGTCGCCTTCCCCTGGCGTACCGAACAGTCGCACACGATGATGATTGGCTCGACCGGGACCGGCAAGACCACCCAGATGCGCGCGCTGATCGCGCAGATGCGCCTGCGCCGCGACCGGGCTGTCGTCTTCGATCTCACCGGTGCCTACGTCGAGGCCTTCTACAACCCTGAAACCGATACAATCCTCAACCCGATGGACGAGCGCTGCCCGAGCTGGTCGGTATTCGGCGAGGCGAAGAACCATGCCGATTTTACCGGTATCGCAGCAGCCCTGCTTCCGGCCGATGGCGGCGGGGCCGAGCCGTTCTGGATGCTTGCCGCTCGCACGCTGTTTGTCGAGACCTGCATCAAGCTCATCAAGGACGGCCAGGCGACCAACCAGGCGCTCGCCAGCCGGCTGATGATGGCGGACCTCAAGGAGGTCCACAAGATGCTCGAAAACACCGTGGCCGATCCCCTGACTGCGCCCGAAGCGGCCAAGATGGCAGAGTCGATCCGGGCCGTGTTCAACACCAATGCGCAGGCGCTGCGCTTCCTGCCCGAGGGCAAGGAGCCCTTTTCGATTCAAACGTGGATCCGCACCGATGACAAGCCGGGCAGCATCCTGTTCATCACCTCCTCGCACAACGAACTCGTTCTTAACCCGCCTTATTCACCAAAAGTGTCCTGAAGGGTTGGCGGGAGTGGCGTAAGCCTCTGATCTGAATTAGGAACTGGGTGTCTAAGCCGAACCTGCCG
>NZ_NCEN01000031.1:0-9017 GCF_002280675.1 Novosphingobium sp. 32-60-15
ATTAAGAGCAGGCTTAGGTATGGTTGAAGGCATTCACAACATCATTCCAAGTGCTAAAATTGGTCATGTTGGTGTATACCGTGATGAAGAAACCTTAGAACCACACGAGTACTTTGCGAAATTCCCAACCGATATCAAAGAAAGTGCCGTTTTAATCGTTGACCCAATGCTTGCAACTGGTGGGTCTGCTTCAGCAGCCATCGAAATTGTGAAAAGACGTGGGGCAACCGACATTAGATTCGTTGGCCTAGTAGGCTGTCCTGAAGGGGTTAAACGTCTTCAAGCAGATCATCCTGATGTCGATATTTACTTAGCAGCAATGGATGAAAAATTAAACGAAAAAGGGCATCGCCACGCTCACCGCAGGCCAAATGGTCTTTACGCTCGTCCCGTCTACGTTGGTCCGCGTCGCAGTCGCAGGACTCTTCGCGATCCCCGCCGCCATTGCGGGCTATCATGCCACGCACGGGCTCGCCGCGCTGGCGATCCCGGCTGAGGGATGGCGCCAAGCCTTTGCCCTTTTCGGCGCTGGAGCGATCAGCCTCACTGCCCTGGCTCGGCTCGCTTTGCCCCGCGGGGCAGGCTTTCGAGCCACCCCTTCAGACGCGCGTCTATCAGGGCAATAACGTCTCGCCAGAATGATTCCCCGCCCCGACCGACCCGAGCAGGTGCAGCAGCTCAGGTCATCACCATGACGCACCGGGCGCGAACGAGGCTGGAGAGTATGGCCCCCTTCTTGTCTGAGATTGGCGATTAAGCGCGGTTGCCGGTTAAACGAGCCTGCCCATTGCCGCTTTCGTTCAGGGAGCCTCCCACGGCGACTCGGCGAAGATCGACAACCCCCATGAGCATTTCACTTCTATACTGCCACCCCGACAATCGGGCCGTGCGCGCCGTTTTGTACGCTGGACTATCCGACAATGCGCCGTCTGCGTTTTTGCCTTGCTTGGAGCCAAGGACATTCGCCAGGTCTCCGGTTGGATCGGCTATCAATGCACACACCCAAGCGGTCTCTTGATGGACTGATCTGGCCGAAGGCCGGCTTCGCCTCGATCGCCTCAGCCGCAACGCCTGTCGTCCGACTTTCTTCCCCGGCCCGGCGGGCCTCCTCGCGGGACAAGAAAGTCTCCCGACCGACATCCTCCGCTGCGCTGCGGCCCTGAAGGGTGCGGCGTCGATCGCCTCCGGCCCCTTGATCACCATCGAGGCCGCGATGGGCGCGGTGCTCGAAATAGCATCCAAGGAGACTTAACATGGCGACCATCGGCACCTTCAAGAAGAGCGGCAACGAGTTCAGCGGCGAGATCGTGACGCTCAGCGTCCAGGCCAAGGGCGTCCGCATCGTCCCCGAGGCGAACCGCAGCGGCGACAACGCGCCGAGCCATCGGGTTTACGTCGGCCGTGCCGAGATCGGCGCCGCCTGGAGCAAGACCTCGAACGAGGGCCGCGAATATCTGGGCCTCAAGCTCGATGATCCCAGCTTCACCGCTCCGATCTACGCCAATCTCTTCGACGACGAAGAGGGCGACACCTTCAGCCTGATCTGGTCGCGCGCCGCCAAGCGCAACGGCGACTGAGCCTCTCACCCCGCCCGGGCCAGCCCGGGCGGGGACTCGCCCCGCCGCGTATTCTTACAGGTCCTGGCTTAGGTCTTAGAAGCCGGCGCCGGTTCCGCCCCGGGGTCGGGCCGACGCAACAGATCGGCCGCTTCGACACCTAAAACGTGCGCCAACCGATCCAGCACATCGATGCTGGCGGCATAAACACACCGTTCCAATGAACTGATATACGTCCGGTCGATCTCGGCACGGTGCGCGAGCTCTTCCTGCGAAAGCTCTTGAGCCTGCCGGTAATTTCGCAGGTTAAGCGCGAGTACCTCTCGTATCTCCATGAACGAGACAGCACTGGCTTGTAGAGTATTTCACCACGGAGTATTCTCTACAGACCATTGGCTTGAAGGCTGTGAGCGTGCCCCCGCGTCCCATTTCCAGCAGTGCCGTAGTGCAAAAAACTGCTTGTGCGGCAACGCTTGGCGGTTTCATTAACCTCGTGATTCAGCCCCCTCTCAGCCGCGCTCGCCCGTGATGGCCAACTCGCCGCTTTCAGATCTCGCCCCAGACGGTCCCGATCTCACCGCCTATGATCGTGACCAGATGGCCACCTATCTGCGTCTGATTGATGCCGCCGACGACGGCGCTGATTGGCGCGAGGCGGTGGAAATCATCTTTGGCGTCGATCCGAACGCCGACCTTGAGCGGGCGCGTGCCACCTACGACAGCCACTTGGCACGGGCGCGGTGGATTAGCGCGCAGGGGTATCAATCGCTTGTTTGGCCCAAAGCCTGACGTCCGTGCTGCCCGCCATCACGCGATAGAATATCCATTTTGGCGTGATCGGTTTTCACGAACACCATGCCTAGCTCACCGGGGTTCAATCCCAAGAAGGCCATCCCGAATCCTATAGCGGCGCGCAACCCTCATGTCCATCTCCTGGTACGCGGGCGTGATCAGGATGGCGCCGACCTCGTTATCAGCCGGGACTATATCAGTCGCGGTCTGCGAGGTCAGGCTGAGCGGCTCGTGTCACTGGAGCTTGGGCCGCGAAGCGACCAAGAGGTCAGCTTGATCCTGCGGCGTGAGGTCAGTGCGGAGCGGTGGACCCGCCTGGATCGAACATTGCGCGACTATGCCGACGACACCGGCGGCGTCATCGATCTCCGTCCTGGTGGGCACGCTCACGGCGACAAAGACCTGCACGATCTATTGGTCGGCCGTGCCCAGCATCTGCAGCGCCTCGGCATCACCGATCAGATTGGCCCCGCGCAATGGACCATCGCACCCGACGCCGAGACGACTCTGCGGGCGTTAGGCGAACGCGGAGACATCATCAAAACGATGCATCGGGCGCTCGATCGGCAAGGTCAATCGCGCGGCGTCGCCGACTTCGCAATTCACGGCGAGGGCTCGCCGAACGTCCTCGGCCGCCTCGTTGATCGCGGCCTCCAAGATGAACTGGCAGGAACCGGCTATGTCGTCATCGATGGGATCGATGGCCGAACCCATCACGTCCGGCTACCGAGCATCGAAGCCACAGGTGATGCCAAGATCGGTGCAATCGTGGAGGTGCGTCCCTTCACCGGCGCGGACAATCAGCAGCGTCTCACCCTCTCGGTGCGATCGGATTACGATCTGGCCGAACAGGTGTCCGCCACCGGTGCGACCTGGCTCGATCGTCATCTCGTCGGCCGAGATCCGCCGCCAGTCGCCAGCACAGGGTTCGGCGCCGAAGTTCACGAGGCGCTCGATCAGCGCACAGACACACTCGCCGCAGTGGGTCTGGCCAATCGACGCCGCCAAGGCGCGGTCTTCGCACGCGACCTGATTGATACGCTGAGACAAAGCGAGCTGGCCAATGCCTCAGGTCATCTGGCAAGCGAAACCGGCCTTCCCTATCGGCCCTCGGAGCCGGGCAATCATGTCGCCGGCCTCTACCGCCAGCGCGTCAACCTCGCCTCAGGCCGCTTCGCCATGATCGACAACGGCCTGGGCTTTGAGCTCGTGCCCTGGAAGCCTGCCCTCGATCAGCATCTCGGCCGCCAAGTCACAGGCGTGATGCTTCCTGGCGGGGGCGTCGATTGGTCGATGGGTCGCAAGCGAGGGCTCGGCATCGGCTGACCCCGCCGTTCTGCACGACAGCCTAGCCGATCCTACGACGCGACTGACAATGCCCTTGCAACGCCAGACGCTCACCCCACCGTCAGCGCCTGCGCTGCGGGAGTTTCCTTATGTCCGCGACCAAAATCCTCTGGGGCCAGGTTCTGATTGTCGCCCTCATTGTGCTGGCTTCGGTCTGGGGGGCCACGCAATGGACCGCATGGCAGTTGGGTTATCAGCCCGAACTGGGACGACCATGGTTTGTCCTTATGGGGCATCCGATCTACGCGCCGCCCGCGTTCTTCTGGTGGTGGTATTTTTTCGACGCCTACGCCCCCAAGATCTTTTATCAAGGCGCTGTCATCGCCTCCGCAGGCGGATTTGCGTCGATCGCGGTCGCGGTCGGCATGTCTGTATGGCGTGCCCGTGAGGCGAAGAATGTCACGACCTACGGGTCGGCGCGCTGGGCGACGCCTGGCGAATTGCGAACCGCCAAATTGCTTGGCGACGATGGCGTCATTCTCGGTCGCTTTCACCAGCGGTATCTGCGCCATGATGGTCCCGAGCATGTGCTGTGTTTTGCGCCGACGCGGTCCGGTAAGGGGGTCGGCCTCGTCATCCCGACCCTGCTTACCTGGCCGGGCGCCTGTATTGTTCACGACATCAAGGGCGAAAATTTCGGACTGACGGCGGGGTGGCGCAACCGGTTCAGCCACGTCCTGCGCTTCGACCCCACCGATACCAGCTCGGATGCGTATAACCCTCTGCTCGAAGTCCGGCGCGGCCCCTCCGAAGTGCGCGACGTGCAGAACATCGCCGATATTCTGGTTGATCCCGAGGGCGCACTCGAGAAACGCAATCACTGGGAAAAAACCAGTCACGCCCTGCTCGTCGGCGCGATCCTGCACGTCCTCTATGCCGAAGCCGACAAGACGTTGGCGGGCGTTGCCAACTTCCTTTCGGATCCCAGGCGTCCCATCGATACGACGCTGCGCGCCATGATGACGACTCCGCATCTCGGCGATGACGGCGTTCATCCCGTCGTTGCGTCGGCCGCGCGCGAACTGTTGAACAAAAGCGAAAACGAGCGATCGGGCGTGCTGTCGACCGCGATGTCGTTCCTCGGCCTCTACCGCGACCCTGTCGTCGCGCGCGTGACGCGCCGATGCGATTGGCGGATTTCTGATCTTGTTGATCGGCGAGACCCGGTCACGCTCTATCTGATTGTCCCGCCATCCGACATCTCGCGCACCAAGCCCCTGATCCGGCTGATCCTCAATCAGGTCGGGCGACGCCTGACCGAGGACCTTGCTGCCAAGGGACGGCGCCACCGCCTGCTGTTGATGCTCGACGAGTTCCCCGCGCTCGGTCGCCTGGACTTTTTCGAGTCGGCGCTTGCCTTCATGGCTGGCTACGGCATCCGCAGCTTCCTTATCGCTCAAAGTCTCAACCAGATCGAAAAGGCTTACGGGCCGAACAATGCGATCCTCGACAACTGCCATGTGCGAGTGAGTTTCGCGACCAACGACGAGCGCACCGCCAAACGTGTAAGCGATGCCTTGGGAACCGCGACCGAGATCCGCGATGCCCGCAACTATGCCGGCCATCGTCTATCGCCCTGGCTCGGCCATTTGATGGTTTCGCGTCAGGAAACAGCGCGGCCGCTGCTCACCCCGGGCGAAATCATGCAGCTCCCGCCGAGCGACGCGATCGTGCTCGTTTCAGGACTCTTCCCGGTCCGTGCGACGAAGGCGCGCTATTATGAGGACCGCCAACTCAAGGCGCGACTACTGCCTCCTCCCACCGAACCGACCCAGCGCGAGGAGGTTGGCGCGCAGAGCGATGATTGGAGCGCGCTGGCGCCGCTGCCATTTGCGCCGACAGCGGCAAGGACTTCAGGGGATGATGCCATCGATGCCGACGCCGACGATTCTGCCAATGCCGGAATCCGGCGGGAGCCGGAAATTCCCGCGCATGAGGCAATAGCGCCGGAGACACCGCTGCCCGCGCGCGAGTTCGACGCGCTGGACGACGAGCCTGACGACGACGCCCTTCGCGCTCAGACGCTGCAGGCGCGAATGCGTGGCATGGCGCGCCAGGCCGCACTCGATCCTGATGATGGGATCGTATTGTGAAGCCGCCTCCCAGGATCAAACAGACCTTCCGCATTCCCGCTGAGTTGAGCCGGGATTTGGCTGACTATGCCCGGCGCCGGCGGGTCGCCCAGGGCGACGTGGTGCAAGCCGCATTGTCATCCCACTTATCACCAGACGGCGCCGACCGCCTGGAGGCGGCGCTGGCGAGACGGCTCGATCGCATGACCCGCCAGATCGACCGGCTTGAGCGCCACATCATGATCAGCAACGAAACATTGGCTCTTTTTGTGCGCTTCTGGCTGACGGCCGTGCCGCCGCTCCCCGACTCAGCCCAAGCG
Source organism: Novosphingobium sp. 32-60-15 (assembly GCF_002280675.1). GTDB lineage: Bacteria > Pseudomonadota > Alphaproteobacteria > Sphingomonadales > Sphingomonadaceae > Novosphingobium. Next base: position 6,088 of record NZ_NCEN01000031.1, read on the forward strand.
GCAGCTCAGGCAAAGGGCCGCGAACGCTTCGAGGGCTTTGTTGAAACCCTGGGGCGACGCCTCGCCAAGGGGCGCAGCTTCGCCGACGAGATCGTTCAGGACGTTCCGGCAACCACGAGCGCAGATCCCGACGAGGAGTGAACCGCCGTTTCCCTGCCATTGTACGCTACAGCCCTACTACGCCCTCAAGCCTATTGAATCAGTACGATATCGCCGCTTCTTGCTCGACCCGTTGACTGTCTCGCCTCCGGCGAGACGCGAAAACGGGACGACGTTCGTGACCACAGTTGCTTTCCGGTCCGAGAGTTTCGCACGCGGCGCACGGATGTTGCGGACCGCGCTGGGCGCCGACATCGCCGGGTATCTCGATGACCCGGGCGTCGTCGAAGTCATGCTCAACCCTGATGGGTCAGGCTGGTGGCCCACCACGTCGGAGCCGAGGTCCATGCCGGCAACCCGCGGGTCTCGGCCGAACTCCCCGAAACCGGCGAGCGCTTTGAGGGCCTGCTGCCTCCCGTCGTCGCCGCGCCCAGCTTCGCCATCCGTAAGCCCGCCGTCGCCGTCTTCACCCTGACCGATTATGTCGAGGCGGGGATCATGACCGCCGAGCAGGCCGAGAGCCTCCGCGCTGGCGTTTACGCCCGCAAGAACATCCTCGTGGTTGGCGGCACGTCCACCGGCAAAACGACACTCGTCAACGCCTTGCTCGCCGAGGTCGCCAGAACCGGCGACCGGGTGGTGCTTATCGAAGACACCCGCGAATTGCAGTGCGCGGCCCCAAATCTGGTCGCGCTACGGACCAAGGACGGCGCAGCGAGCTTGACCGACCTGGTTCGCTCGGCGCTGCGCCTGCGTCCTGACCGGATCCCGATTGGTGAGGTGCGCGGCGGCGAAGCGCTCGACCTGATCAAAGCATGGGGCACAGGCCACCCCGGCGGTGTCGGCACCTTACACGCCGGCTCCGCGCTTGGCGCTCTGCGGCGTCTCGAACAGCTCATCCAGGAAGCGGTGATCACAGTGCCGCGCGCGCTGATCGCCGAGACCATTGACCTGATCGCTGTTCTCTCCGGCCGCGGCACCACCCGCCGGCTCGCCGAGCTCATGCGCGTCGAAGGGCTGACCCCGGAGGGCGACTACCGGCTCATCCACCACCTCCAACCTTCGCCAGGAGACCTGCCATGACCATGTTCCGTCGCTGCTTGACCGGCGCAGCAACCTTCGCGCTGCTCGCGATCACAACCGCACCTGCCTACGCCGCCGGCTCCAACATGCCGTGGGAGGCGCCGCTCCAGTCGATCCTGGAGTCAATTCAGGGACCGGTCGCCAAGATCATCGCGGTGATGATCATCATCGTCACCGGGCTCACGCTCGCTTTTGGCGACACCTCGGGCGGTGCTCGCAAGATGGTCCAGATCGTCTTCGGGCTTTCGATCGCCTTCGCGGCCAGCTCGTTTTTCCTGTCCTTCTTCTCGTTCGGCGGTGGGGCGCTGGTCTGATGCTTGGCGCAGATGAACCCGCCGTCGGCTTCTATGCACCGGTTCGGCGCAGCCTGACCGAACCGATCCTTCTCGGTGGCGCTCCGCGTTCGCTGGCCATCATCAATGGCACGCTCGCCGCAGCTCTGGGGCTGGGGTTGCGGCTTTGGCTGGCTGGCCTGCTGATCTGGCTCGTCGGGCACATGGCCGCCGTATGGGCAGCGCGGCGCGACCCCGCCTTCGTCGACGTGGTGCGCCGCCACCTTCGCTACCCGACCCATTTCGGCGCGTGAGACCGGTAGTGCTGAATCTCTCCGAGTATCGCGGGAAATCCCAAGCTCTCTCCGATTTTCTGCCGTGGGCGGCATTGGTTGCCGAAGGCGTCATCCTCAACAAGGACGGCAGCTTTCAGCGCACTGCTCGGTTCCGCGGTCCGGATCTCGATAGCGCAACACCCGCCGAGTTGGTCTCCACGACCTCACGGCTCAACAATGCCTTGCGGCGCCTTGGCTCCGGATGGGCGATCTTCGTCGAGGCGCAGCGCCATCCGGCCAGTGCCTATCCGCCTGGCACGTTTCCGGACGGTGTCTCCAATCTCGTCGATTTCGAGCGCAGAGCACAGTTCGACGAAGCCGGCGCACACTATGAATCGTCCTATTTCCTGTCACTGGTCTGGTTGCCGCCGGCCGAGGACGCCGCCCGCGCCGAGGCCTGGCTGTACGAGGGCCGCGAGCAATCCGATATCAACGGTCACGAGCAACTCGCCACCTTCATCGATCGCACCGACCGCGTCCTCAACCTCGTTGACGGGTTCATGCCCGAAACCGCGTGGCTCAGCGACATTGAAACCCTGACCTATCTGCACGCGACGGTCTCGACCCACCGGCATCAAGTCCGGGTGCCCGAAACCCCCATGCACCTCGACGCCATCCTGGCCGATCAGGTGCTCACTGGCGGGCTAGAACCTCGCCTGGGTCAGGCTCACCTGCGCACGCTGACCATCATGGGCTTTCCGTCCCAAACCTGGCCGGGTCTGCTGGACGACCTCAACCGCCTCGCCTTCGATTATCGGTGGGTCACCCGGGCGATCTGCCTCGACAAGACCGACGCCGCGAAGGTCCTGGGCCGTATTCGCCGCCAATGGTTCGCCAAGCGCAAATCCATCGCCGCGATGCTCAAGGAAATCATGACGAACGAGGCCTCAGCCCTCATGGACAGCGACGCCGCCAACAAGGCCGTGGACGCCGACATGGCGCTTCAGGAGCTCGGCTCTGATCTGGTGGGAGCGGCCTATGTCACCGCAACCGTGACCATCTGGAACGATGACCCTCGCATCGCCGATGAGCGGCTGAGGCTCGTCGAAAAGGTGATCCAGGGCCGCGACTTCACCTGCATGGTCGAGCGCGTCAACGCCGTCGAGGCCTGGCTCGGCAGCCTGCCGGGGCACGTTTATGC
>NZ_NCEN01000031.1:9118-57152 GCF_002280675.1 Novosphingobium sp. 32-60-15
GTGCTATTGGCGCTGATGGCGCTCCAGTTTCGCCGCTATGCCCGGTCGCAGATCTTTGCCTTCGACTTCGGCGGCTCAATCCGGGCAGCCGCGCTGGCGATGAGTGGTGACTGGCACGACCTTGGCGGCTCACTCGCCGAAGACGCGAGCGAACCGGTCGCCTTGCAGCCGCTGGCCGGGATCGATGCCGAAGAGGAACGCGCATGGGCGGCCGAATGGGTTGCCGCCATCCTGGCCCGCGAGAAGGTCGAGATCACGCCCGACGTAAAGGAGCATGTCTGGTCGGCGCTCAACAATCTGGCGTCGGCCCCCAAGTCCGAACGCACCCTCACGGGCCTATCGGTCTTGCTCCAGAGCCAAGCGCTCAAACAAGCGCTCAAGCCCTATTGCGTCGGCGGGCCTTGGGGTCGTCTGCTCGATGCCGAGACCGAGCGTGTCGCGTCAGCCGACGTGCTCGCCTTCGAAACCGAAGGCCTGATCGGCACGGGCGCCGCCGCAGCCGTGCTTGCCTACCTCTTTCACCGGATCGAACATCGTCTGGATGGTCGTCCGACGCTGTTGATCGTCGACGAAGGCTGGCTTGCCCTCGATGACGAAGGCTTTGCCAGCCAGCTCCGCGAATGGCTGAAGACGCTGCGGAAAAAGAACGCGAGCGTGATTTTCGCCACCCAATCGCTCGCCGACATCGACGGTTCGGCGATTGCGCCGGCCATTATCGAAAGCTGCCCGACGCGGCTCTTCCTGCCTAACGAGCGCGCGCTCGAGCCCCAGATCGCGACAATCTACGAACGCTTCGGACTCAACGATCGTCAGATCGAGATCCTCAGCCGCGCCACCCCGAAGCGTGACTATTACTGCCAGTCACGCCGCGGAAATCGTCTGTTCGAGCTGGGTCTGGGCGAGGTGGCGCTCGCCTTCACAGCGGCGTCCAGCAAGGGCGATCAAATCCTCATTGCTCGGCTGATGGCCGAACATGGTCCGACCGGCTTTGCCAAGGCCTGGCTTGAGGCCCGCGGCGTCGCTTGGGCGACCGACCTCATTATCACCCCGCAAAAGGAGAAACTGCCATGAAGCTTCGATTTCGTCCGGCATGGACTGCCGGTCTCGCCGCCCTGACATTGGCCACGTTGCCGATGCCATCTCAGGCCCAGATCACGGTCTGGGACCCGACCAACTATACCCAAAACGTCCTGCAGGCCGCGCGCTCGCTCCAGCAGGTCACCAACCAGATCACCTCGCTGCAAAACGAGGCGCAAAGCCTCATCAATCAGGCCCGCAATCTGGCGAGCCTGCCCTACTCCTCGTTGCAAGAACTCCAGCAGTCGGTCGCTAGGACCCAGCAACTGCTGGGGCAGGCGCAGAGCATTGCCTATGACGTGCAGCAGATCGATCGCGCTTTCCAGACCAGCTACGCGCCAGCCAGCGCCTCCAGTTCCGATCAGGCGCTCTTCGCATCGGCCCGCCAGCGTTGGCAGACATCGGTCGGCGCGCTTCAGGATGCGATGCGTGTGCAGGCCGGCGTCGTCGGCAATATCGAAACCAACCGCACGCAGATGGCGGCATTAGTGGGCTCCAGCCAGTCCGCCACCGGCGCGCTGCAGGCGACCCAAGCCGGCAATCAGCTTCTGGCGCTCCAGGCCCAGCAACTGTCCGATCTGACTGCCGCCGTCGCGGCGCAGGGGCGTGCGCAAAACCTTGAAGCGGCGCAGCGCGCGGCGGCTGCGGACCAAGGTCGCGAGCAGCTTCGCCGTTTTCTGACTCCAGGTCAGGGCTACCAGCCCACCGAGGTCACCATGTTCCACGATCGCTGAGCGGGCCGATGCGCTGGCCTGGATTGCTCGCCGACAGGCTCCAGCGACCAAAGCCTGGTCGGATCCTCGTCGTCGGCACTGTCGCGGCGGTGATCGTCGCGATCGCGGTGTGGTTCACGACGGCGGCACGCTCCGACAGGCCGGCCGAAAGAAGCCCCGCCACGACGATCGCGCGCGATCCGCTCGAAGCCGAACTGGTCCGCTGCAACGACCTGGGTTCGCCCGCGATCGATGACCCAGGCTGCAAACGGGCGTGGTCTGAAAATCGCCGCCGGTTTCTCGGCGCCCCCAACACGCAGGCGCCAGCCGTCAACGAACATGCCGGCGCTCCGATTAGCCGACAGGAGCAACGCTGATGCAGGGCACCGGGGTCATCGACCGCTTCATCGACCGCTTCCTGGAAGTCTTTACCCGCTACATCGACAGCGGCTTTGGCTTGCTACAGGGCGAAGTCGCGTGGTTGGCCTCGACGCTGATCGTCATCGACATCACGCTCGCCGCGCTGTTTTGGGCCTGGGGTGCGGACGACGATATCCTCGCCCGCTTGGTCAAGAAGACCCTCTTCGTTGGTGCGTTCGCCTTCATCATCGGCAACTGGAACACGCTGGCCCGCATCGTCTTTGAGAGCTTTGCCGGGCTCGGGCTGAAGGCATCGGGCACAGGGCTGACGGCTGCGGAATTTCTTCGCCCCGGTCGCGTTGCCCAAGTTGGCTTCGATGCCGGCAGGCCCATCCTGGAGTCCATCTCCGGGCTGATGGGCTACATCAGCTTCTTCGAGAATTTCATCCAGATCGTCGTCCTGCTGCTGGCCTGGGCAATCGTGCTGCTGTCTTTCTTCATCCTCGCCATCCAGCTCTTCATCAGCTTGATCGAGTTCAAGCTCGCGACCTTATGCGGCTTCGTGCTCGTGCCCTTTGGCCTGTTCATTCACGCAAGGTTTTCAGGCCCAGCCCACAATCGAAGACGCGATGGCGCTGGTGCTTGCTGCGCTGTCGCTGCTCGGCCTTGGCATTTTTGGCCCCTCGATCGCCAATGGCATCGTCTCGGGCGGACCGCAGCTTGGCGCCGGGGCAGCCGTTGGCACTGGACTGGCTGCCGGCGGCGCGCTCCTTGCTGGCGCAGCCGGCGCGCGCATGGCGGGCGGTGCGGCGATGGCGGCCGTGCGGGGCGGAGCCAGTGTCGCTGGCGGCGCTTCGACGGCCTATCAACTTGGAAGCGCCGCCAAAGGGGGCAGCGTTGCGGGCGGACTATCCGGCGTCGCGCAAGCCGGGGCTTCCGCAGCGGCCTCGCCGCTCCGCAGAGCAGCCGCTGAGATGGGGCAGCGCTACCAAGCCGGTGGCCGGGCGGCGTTCGAAGCCATGGGCGGCAAAGTCACCGGAGGGACCGACGCCAGCCCGGCCAACGATGCGGGCTCCGCCTCCGGGGAGCCCGCCTGGGCCAAATCGATGCGTCGACGCCAATCAGCCGCGCACGGCATCCAGACCGCCATCCATGCCGTCCGTGCCGGCGATGGAGGCGGCGCAGGCTCTTCTGTCAGCATTCGAGAGGGTGAATGATGTTCTTCAAACGACCGTCCAGCCGTTACGGCCGGACGCCCGAACCCGAGACCCCTTATCAACGTGCCGCTCAGGCTTGGGATGACCGCATCGGGTCTGCGCGCATCCAGGCTCGCAACTGGCGACTGATGGCGTTCGGCTCGCTATTCCTGTCTGCCGGCCTGTCCGCTGCCGTCGTTTGGCAAGCCATGTCTGGAACGGTCGTGCCGTGGGTCGTGCAGGTTGACCGGCTCGGGCAAGCCCAAGCGATCTCGCCAGCAGAGACCGGCTATCGGCCGACCGATCCTCAGATCGCTTGGCATCTCGCCCGCTTTATCGAGGAAACCCGCTCAATCCCGGCGGACCCGATCGTGCTGCGCCAGAACTGGCTACGCGCCTACGACTATACGACCGACCAAGGCGCGCTGGCGCTTAACGACTATGCCCGGGTCAACGACCCGTTTGCCAAGGTCGGCCGGGAACAGGTCGCGGTCGATGTCTCCAGTGTCATCCGAGCGTCACCGGGGAGCTTTCGCGTTGCTTGGGTCGAGCGGCGATACGTCGATGGGGCGCTCGCGGCCACCGAGCGCTGGACGGCCATCCTGACCATCACAATCCAAACCCCTCGTGACGTCGAGCGCCTGCGCAAGAATCCGCTCGGTGTGTACGTCCATGCCCTCAATTGGTCGAAGGAGCTCGGCTGATGCGACTGATCCCCGTTACAACCATCATGCTTGCGTCGGTATCGCTCGCGGCCTGTTCGCATACCTGGAAGCCGCCGGAGATCACCTATGATCCTATCGCGGCCCCGCAGCCGGCGACGCCCGAGGTCGAGCCGCCCAAGTCGGTCGAAATCGTGCAGATTCCGACGCCCTTGCCTCTGCCAGGCCAACTCCAACGCATTCCACCGCCCCCCTCGCAGACACCGGAGCCGGCCGACCCGCGCGCACGGGTGGAAGCCGCCAATGGCGCGGCCCGCATTCAGCCAAGCCGGTCCGGCTATTTCAACGCGGTTCAGGTCTATCCCTATTCGGATGGCGCGCTGTACCAAGTGTACACAGCGCCGGGGCAGGTGACCGACATCGCCCTCGAAGCGGGTGAGCAACTGGTCGGCACAGGACCTGTGGCCGCCGGCGACACGGTGCGCTGGATCATCGGTGATACGGAAAGCGGCAGCGGTCCGACCCGAAGGATCCATATCCTCGTCAAGCCGACGCGCGCCGATCTTCAGACCAACTTGGTGATCAATACCGATCGCCGGACGTATCATCTCGAACTGCGGGCGGCCGAGCGCACCTACATGGCCAGTGTTTCCTGGTCTTATCCGCAAGACCAGCTCATCGCCCTACGCCGCCAGAACTCACAAGCGCAGGCCGCGGAGACGGCAGCGACCTCGCCGTTGCCGGCGCTGGAGTTGCTGAACTTTCGCTACCGGATCGAAGGCGACAACCCGGCTTGGCGACCGGTTAGGGCCTTCGACGACGGGCGGCAGGTCTTCATCGAGTTTCCAACTGGCATTGCGCAGGGAGAGATGCCCCCGCTCTGGATCATCGGCGCACAGGGCAATGCCGAACTGGTGAACTACCGTGTGCGCGGCCGCTACATGGTCGTTGACCGTCTCTTTGGCGGCGCTGAGCTTCGCCTGGGCGGAGACCGCCAACGGCGCGTCCGTATCGTTCGCATTGACGCGAGGCCGGCATCGTGACCGGCCCCGTTCCTGAGCAAACGCCGGACGATCCTCCTCGGCCGGAGCGCGAAATCGCCGCTGAGCTGCGTCTTCGGCCCGACCGGCCCAAGGTCGTCCGCCTGTCGCGAAAAGTGCTCGGCCTCATCGCGGGCGTTTCCGCCGTCGCCATCGGCGGATCATTGATATGGGCGCTGCAATCCAGCCGACCGACAACGACCGCCGAACTTTATAACACCGACAACAGGACCACGGCCGACGGCCTGTCGCGGCTGCCTACATCCTATGCCGGGGTGCCTCGTGAAGTGCCGCCGCTCGGGCCGCCGCTCCCCGGCGATCTCGGACGCCCCATGCTCAACAACGGCATCCAGCCCGGTCCTATCCCGGGCGCTCCGGCACCCGCGACCGCGCCGGATCCGGAAGCCCAGCGCGTTGCGCAGGAGCGTCAGCGCATCGCTCAAGAACGCGAGGCCGCTCGCGCCAGTCGACTGTTCGCGGGGGAATCCCGCACGCCCGGCAGCGGTCCCTCAGCCGCTGGGCTCGAGATGCCGGGAGCGGCGTCGCCCCAACTCGGCGCCCTCGCGGCCGGAACCGGTCAACCGACACCGCCGCCAAGCGAAGGCGATCGGAGGTCGGCATTCTTGGGCGGTCCCGCTGACAGGCGCACGATCAGTACCGAAACGCTTCAGGCCCCGGCGAGTCCCTATACCGTGCAAGCGGGCGCTGTGATTGCCGCAGCGATGGTGACGGGCCTGCGCTCGGACCTGCCCGGCCAGATCACCGCACAAGTCACCGAGAATGTCTATGATGGCCCCACCGGGCGCATCTTGACATCGGCCAGATAGTCGCTGACGGTCTGGGAGCCGCCGGAACGCTCAAAGCTGGCGATGGCGTCCAGCGTCCGGGTGATGTTGCCACTCAGCGCGCGAAGCGTTAGCCGAAACGCTTCGACCGAACTTTCAAGCCGCTTCAGCAGATTTGTCGTCATGAGCGCCTGCAAGCTGCGCTCGCGATCGGCCTGACGCAGCTTACCCCGCCCACCTTCCACCTGGGTGTCGTAGATCTCTTCGTATTTCCGCAAGCGGCTCGGCAGGATGTAGCCGATGGGTGCGTACACCGCGAGCTTCAGCACCGAGAGGCGACCGAAAATGTCGTTGAGCCCCAGCACGTCGGGACGATGGGTAATCGGGCATTGATATGACAGCGGTTTACGCCGCTGCGGGAACTTGCCGATGTCCTTGGTGTCGTAAAAAGTCTCGATATGCTTGCGCGACCGGGCAATCGTCACTGCATCGAGCAGCTCGAAGAAATCAAAATCCAGCGCCTTGAGGATTGTAGCCGCCGTGCGTTCTTCGGCCGGCAGATCGGTCCAGGCATTGAACGCCTTCTGGGCACGGCGGAAAATCTCCTCGACCCCCGTCTTCGCCTTCAAATTTCGGCTCAGGCTCTCGGACTCCCCCTCATAAGCAAGGGCGAGCTGGTTGCGCAAATCATTGAAGCGATTGTTGACCGGCGTTGCCGACAGCATGAGAACCTTGGTCTTCACGCCATCGCGGATCACCTTGTTCATCAACTTCTGATAGCGGGTCTCCCGGTCCTTATAGACGTCGTTGTTCCGGAAATTATGCGACTCGTCGATGACGACCAGATCATAATTGCCCCAGTTGACCCGGTTCAGTGGAATGCCGAACGATTCTCCTGACGTGCGCGACAGGTCGGTATGGCAAAGGACGTCGTAGTTGAGCCGGTCCTTGGCAAAAATGTTAGTCTTGAGGTTGGTGTTGTAGTTACGCCAGTTGTCCGCCAGCTTCTTGGGGCACAGCACCAGGACGGATCTATTGCGCAGCTCGTAGTATTTTATGACCGCCAATGCGGTGAAGGTTTTGCCCAGACCGACACTATCGGCAAGAATGCAGCCATTGTGCGTTTCCAGCTTGTTGATGATGCCCGTTACCGCATCCCGCTGGTAGTTGAACAGCTTGTTCCAGACCTGGCTGTCCTTGTAACCCGTCAGATCATTGGGCAACGCATCTTGATCGAGGTCCTCCAGAAAATCCTGAAAGATGTTGTACAGGATCTGAAAATACAGGCGTTCCGGCGAGTTTTCCTGGTAGACGGACTCGATATGGTCGCAGATCGCCGCCGTGACATCCTTCACCTTTTCGGCGTCATTCCATATTTGGTTGAAGAGCTGGAGGTAGACATCCGTGTGGCTGGGATCGTCGACACGAGTCACCAGATTCGATACCGCGCTGCCCTTCTGGTAGCCGAGATCAACGGCAGTAAAGCCACTGATCGGCATGTATGCGGCCCCACCAGCATCAGCCGCAACATGCACGAACTGCTGCATGGCTGCATTAGTCGAATTCGACTTGAAGCGAGCCTTCTTGCGTATCCAGTCCGCGCATTCCCGCGCGACGGCGCGCTGCGTCAGCTTGTTGCGCAACTGGATCTCGAATTCCGTCCCGTAGAGGCCGCTCTCGCCACCGGACTTCGGGATGAAAAATTCACGCCGTTCCTTGCGAAGGCGGTCGGTCACATCGGTCGGGACGAATGTCGGAGACGTGAAAATGAATTGCAGGCTTTCCACCTTGGCAAGCTCTGACTTCAGGGCTTCGAACGCATAAATCGAGAAGCAGGATGCGGCGATTTTTAACCGCGCTCCCCGACTAATAGTGCTCTTCAGATCATCTCCGAGGAGCTGTGATGTGTTATCAATAATTTTCATCTCAGCCCCGCTCCTCAAACGAACGTTTCGCTGGATGTTGCGCAAGCTCGTTTGCCCGCTCCCCCGCACTGGAATCCGTACTGCCGGTGTTCGCAAGAGCCGCACAGCGACCAGCGACCAGCGCGATCACCTTATCCTGCGTTGATCGCGCCACTTCGGTTTCGACAGCGAATGCAGGTAGCCTCAAGGTCCTGGTGAAATCTGCGACGCGGCGCGTCAGATCGGCAATCGCCGCTTCCGCCTCACCGACCGTCAAACCGATCGTGCGGGCCAGGGATATGAAGTCCTGACGCGTTAACCGGTCATCCTTGCCGTTGAGCTTGAGCGCCATGCGATCGCCGCTCAAACCCGGGAAGACACGCGTCGTGACCGCATCGTACAGCGGCGCAAAGCGGACCGAGGTAAAGCCCTTCGCGCCAGCGTCTGCGATCTTGAGCATAGCGAGGTTTTTGAGGTGCATATCGCCATCGGCGATGAGCCAGGCGAACACGGCCCGGCGGAACAGGATATCGAGATCGCTGGCCGGATCGGTCGAAAGCGGCCTCAGCCCGCGGGCCATCCGCTCGATCGTTCCGTCGTACTTAGCGGAAGCGGGAACGTCCAGAATGGAGCAGAAATCCTCCATCACCAGACGCCGCTGATCCGCAGGTCCGCGTCGAATATCGAACCGCTCGACGACCAGTGCGGGCGACATGCCATCGGGCATTTCCAGCAGCGCGGCATCAGGCACAGCAAACCCGGCAGAGCGCCCCAGCTCTAAGCAGATCCATTCGACTATCGGCAACATTTCGAAGCCCGCCGCGCCGGCAGGTTTGAGAATATGAGTGAACGGCTCGTCAATGGCTGGGACCAGAGTGCCGTCAGACATCAGGCTCATCGGTGCCTTGATCTGGACGCCCGACAAGCGAGGGGTTTCGGCCCGAGCGAACATGCGCGCCAGATTGTGCTCGAAGGTCTCCTCAATCTCGCCCCGGGCCGGACCGGCGTAGCGGCCCGTGAAGCGGCCGTGGTCGACGAACGCGGCGAGCGGAGTGGTTAGACAGTCGGCGGCCAAAGCCGCCAGTTCAACTCTGTTCTCGACGATAACGATGTTGGACATGTAGCGCCGCCCACGCCGGAGGGCCTCTCGGTCGTCGCGCTCATGGAGCACCTGGGCCAACCAGCCTTCGGGCAACAACGACTCGATAAAGGCCGGCAGCTTACCCGGTGTGGTTTCCCGCACGATGGTCGGCCCGGTGCGCTTTTGCGGCCTCCATCGCCATTCGAAACCATCATGGGTCAGGCGACCGAGTGGATCGCCATGCCAGGCAACAAGTAGGTTGAGCGCGGCTTTGTTAACGGGTGCCTTGCCAGCACCGGGCTGCGCCAACAGAAAACGTTCTGCACCTTCCCCCTCGCGATACCATTCATTTTCACGGGCCAGCGCCCAAACTGCATCTGCGGCCGCCTGAGCATTGCCATATTCATCAATCAGGCGCGCGGCCATTTGGGTACGCATCTCCGCAGTCACAGCACTGGCGTGTTCGCTGCGTAGGCGAAAAGCTTCCAGAAAGCGCTGGCGCGGTGACGAGGCATCGACGCGCAGCTCGCCCAGATCGTCGCCGATTACGGCAATCGCGATCGAAGGATTTGCAGGTGCCTCGTTTTGAATGATTTCAAGCGTCCGTAGTCTGGTGCGCTGGTTACGGCGGCCACTGATAAACAGTCGGCCGTCTGGAGTTGGAGCGAGCAAAACTGCGCTCGCCGACGACAAATAGGCAGTTGGATAAAGATAGTGCGCAATCCGCACAGCATGATCTAGAATCGCTTCTTCGATGTCCGCGTCTTGGTCGACATATACGCCACGCACGACCTGGATCAGCTCGCCACCCTGAGCGCGCTGGTGGGCGCGTCGAGCGTCGATCGTCTCCCCCACAAGCTGGATCGCCATTGGATTTTCCCGCATCTCAGATGCGCGTTAATCCCATCACCCAAACCGTTTTGCAAGCATTATCGCGCATCTGAGATGCGCGATAATCCGGCGCACTCAACCTCTGCGTCCTGGTTTCATGCGACCAAGCCATCCGACGCGTAAGGTCCGAGAGGATTTCTTAGCCGGGCAGAATGCGATCAGAATGCCGATTGAATGCCGTGATTTTTGCAGTTGGTAGGGGCAGTACGCGCTTATAGATCTCTGAACACAAAAACGCCTTTTCCGCCTCAATTTCAGCTTCACGGACGTCGATCCACCATGCTCGCGGTTGCGCGTTGTCGTCGCCGTTCCATCGATACCCGCGCAGCTTCAGCACATCTTTCGATTCGAACGGGGAGTTCTCAGCCCAGCACCTGAGCGTGGTGCCGCGCGCCGAGGCAAGGAGTGCAGCCAGCGCGCGCATCCCGGTAACCGGCAGTGGGCGGGAGAGAAGTTCAATGGCCGCATGACAATCGTTCAGGGCGCGGTGTCGATCGTAGTAGAAGCCGCTGCTCAACGCGAGGTACGCCAGCTTGCTACTTTCAAAGCCCTCGCCGGCCCAACCCACCTCGCTCATCGAACACGCCCACGGGTTTTCCGCCAGTGCCGGACAGAACCGCTCCAGGAATCGGCGATCGAAAGGTGCGTTGTGTGCGATTACCAAGTTGCCGTCGGCGAACGCGGCAACGTCTGCCGGAACGATCGACTTTCCAGCAACCATCGCGCTATCGATGCCGGTCAGCTTCGTCACCTCGGCGGAGATGGGCCGAGATGGCTGCCTTAGCGCGCTAAAGGAATCGCCGATGCCAACAATCTCGTCATTGGCCGAATAGAAGAAAGGAACCATCGCCAACTCGATGATCTCGTCCTTGCTGGGATCCAGACCGGTCGTCTCGACGTCCACAAGCACCGCGCGGCGCGCGCCAGTGGGCACCTCCCGCATGGGCTCAATCGGATGCAATCGGCGCAGCACCCGGAAATTCCCCTGCGCTTCGAGCGCGGCGATCATCTCGTCCGGGGTCGGGCTAGTCATCTTCGATCGCCGGGTCGACAACCGGCATAAGCGGCAGAACCGAAGGCCGTCCCGCTTCATGAAACCACAGATCGACGATCTTCGCGTCGTCGCTTGCCGGAAGCGGGTCGGCACGCCGCACTCTGAAGGTGGTAGGCAAGTTGACCGAGTTTCCGAACACCAAGGCGTGCTGTTTCGGCAGCGACGGAAGTCGACGGAGTACGCTGTCGGAGATGAAGGGGGTCATCTGCCTTATCTGGGAAAGGTCGTCCGGGTTTTGAATCCGATGGACGACGAAATTCGAGCATTGCGACAGTACGGTTTTCGACAGTTCGCTGGGGCGCTGCGAAGCGACCAGCAGGAACAACCCATATTTGCGGCCTTCCTTCGAGATGCGCTCGAAGATCCGGCTAGCATCGACAGCGTGGCGGGAGGGCGTGGATGCGACGTAGCGATGCGCCTCCTCGAGCAAAAGGTGCACGGGAAAGCGGTTGCGGGGATCGGCTTGCCGGAGAAGCCGGAAGATCATACGCGCGATCACCGCGCTGACCAGCTCGACAACCTCATCCTCGACCGCGTTCATGTCGAGAATGATAATCTGTGCGCGTTTGGTATGGCCTCCCTCAATCGCGCCCAAGCCCAATAGACTCGCGAGAAAGGTCTGGCGGTCACCCGCCGCCGCGGCCTCGTGCCGCAGAAATCGGTAGTCTCCACGCTCCTCCAGGGCCTTGAACCGCGTCACCATCTGCGCGCAGTAGTCGCGTATCTGGCGATTTCCGTGCGCTTCCTCATACAACAGGGCGAGATCAATAGCGTCGCCTAGGGCGGAGAAGTCGAACGGCGATCCATCATAATCGGGGAGCTTCAGGTCGGGAATGATGAAGCCGGCGTGTTGGTTGCCTCCCGCCAGATATTGGTAGGCCCCCTCGATCCCCGGCATGTTGCCGAAGTTGACGGCGATCATGGCACCGATCTGGGCGGTGTTGATCTCGGCTGTGTTGAACCGCTGGAGAATGCCGCGAATGCGCGTCTGCTTGGCCCCTGGCTGGGTATCATCACTGAGGATTTGCGTGATGCAAGTGGCCAGCATGTGGTTGCGGATGTCGTTCAACTGACCAGCGGCTGCACCCCCGAACAGCGTCGCGAGTCCCAGCGCCATGCGGAGGATAGGCACCTGGGTGCGCTCGCTGGCCTGGAGCAGGAGCTCCCATTCCGACAAATCCAGGAACCAGTGCGGCAGGCGGAATCGCTCCGCGGCCGCCGAACCGTCGAGGATAAGGCGCTCAACGCCAATATCGGCGCTCTCCGGGAGTTTCTCGAACGCCCGGCTGTACTCGCCGTTAACGTCGAGGACGACGAACGTCGCTCCGCGCGCGTGGTGTTCATCGGGCTTTTCGAACAGCGCCTGGAGGATAGAGGCTACCGTGCACGATTTTCCGCTGCCGGTGTTGCCGAGAACGGCGACATGGCCACCGAAGAAGTCGTCGATCCGGACCTTGACCTCATAGTCCTCGAAGATGACCGACTGGCCAATCCCCAGGTTGCGATAGCGCGTCGCGCCCGCCGGCACGCAATCTGCGCCGTCGTGTCCAAGCGCGGGTACCGCATCAGTCTCGGTGTCGAAGATGCGGTCGAGCTCGCTGTCGAGGGCATACAGCGCGTCCGCGTAAAGCGATGGGAAGATCGAGACGCCGAACCGGAATTTCTTGTCATCCTCGGCTGGCAGCATTCCCACGGGAACGACGTCGAGGTATTTGGCCGAGTTCGCTTTATCGAGTTGCCCATCGCCCGCGCCACTACCGGACACGTCCCGCTCGCGCAGGCCCACGACCTCGGCAACCACGTACTCGGACTGCGCGGGGATCATGAGGAACGAGCCAAGTCGGGCGACGTAGTGAAGGTCATCGAAACCGACCACGGTAAAATTGTCGGTCCCGCCAAGCATCTCGATGACGAAACGGTCTGCCGCCACCGATGTGACCTTGCCGATCGCCCGACGGCGATCGTCAGAGCTCATCCTCGCCCCCGGTCTTCGTCCGGCCGAGGTTCTCGAGCACAAGCTTCACGGCATCGTCGATCCGCTCCGCGGGCCTCTGGGGCAGGAAGTGCTCGACCACGGTGTCGAAGTAGTGCGCCCGCGTGCCGTCGGTCGGTCCGTCTCCCCCGATGATCCAGATGCGCGGATCGTTTAGCTTACGGAGCTTCGCGATCTCCCCTCCCGAGTCAGGATCGGCAAAGATGATCAGGCGGAAGGTCGGGATCGTGAGGGCCTGATAAATGATGTTGTTGAGATGTTCGTCACCGAAGGCGAAGCCGGCTGTGATGAGGACGCTCTGCTCCCGAACGACCCTCGACTGGAATTCGCGGAACAGGTCGGCATAGGGCGACCCGAGACTCGAATTTTGCTTGGCAGGAGTGGGGTAGATCATAACCTTCCTGGGCGCATCTTGCGGCCAAAGCTCTCGCACCGGGAAGAGACCGTGGTCGTCCTCCGTCCAACTGATCGAGCCATGGAGTTTGCACAAATAGACGAAGCCATCGACGGCGGACCACTTCCGGTTCGACAGGTCCAGCTGTTCCGCGAGGGCGTAGCGGAAGGTTGCCGGGTTGAAGCGGCGCTCCACCACCCCCGAGAAGCCGTTGGCATACGGAAGGCCGAGGCGGTCCATCGCGCGCTCGTTGAAGAGGTCGTAGTTGGTCGTGAACACCCAGGGTCGCGGCAGCGACCGGTCGCGCAGCACGAGTTTGCGGTAGAACGACTCGTACAGCTCGAGCACGGCGCCGTCGCCATGTGCAAAAGCGCCGCCAGTGCAACGCTCCCACAAGAAGTCCTGGACCTTCTTTATGATGGCTTCAACCTTCGTTCTGCTGACTTCGTGCTCGGGCTTGTCGCTGCGCGAGAACACGAACCGAAGGCTGTGCAGCAGCTCCATCAGGCGTTCCAGGTTGCGCGCGTATTCCGTGCCAGCGAGCTTCGCGCCCAGCTTGGCCAGGTAGTCCAAGTCGTCCTTGTCGAGAGCCCAAGCGGGCGGGACGATGAGGTTTAGGTCGTCATCGAGTTCGCCGGTCGGATGACTGCAGAACTCCTTCGCCAGCGGTGCCATCGTCGAAATGCCGCGTTCCTTGCCATCGGCCATAAGCGATGAGCAGCCAGCGCCCAGCAAGAATGCGACGTTGCGGGCGTTGAGCGCCTCGCCTACCGCCTTTCGAACCTGTTCCTGACCCTGACCCCATACCAACGGCGGCGTCGGATTATCGCCGGAGCGGATGAAGTTGAACTGGCGGACGGGCTCCCCGTCACCCTCAACCGGCACAGGTAACACCAATCCACCGACGCCCTATAACATTGAACAAAAATGCCATTACCGATGCCCCCACAGCAGCATCTTAGTCGAGTGCGCTCGCGAATCCAGCGCGCTGAATGCCGATCTTCTTCGGGTGATCAGTTGTTCAATGGCGACTATGACGTGCCGGGAATGGTCATAAGAGCTGTGCTTGAACCATCCGATTTGTACGCCAGGGCCGCCGCGAGCCCTACGCCGGTGCGTTCGCTCTTTTCATGTCGGGTCTATCGGCTCCAATCGGCATCAGACGCCAATCTCGTTGGAGTAGAGTTATGTCGATGAAATCTGAGGCCCTCAAAAAGCGGATGATCCGCCGCCATGAGCTTCGGCAGATCGTACCGCTGGCCGACACCACCATCTATGAGATGGAACAGCGCGGGGAATTTCCTCGTCGCTTCGCGCTCACTCCGCGCTGTGTGGTGTGGGATCTGGCCGAGGTCGAAGCTTGGCTGACCGAGCGCCTGGCGACAGCCCGGCGATCGCCAATCGACCGGGCGCCGCATCCCGATGTACGCAAGCGCAAGGCGCGTCCCGTCAAAGCGCCGGATCAGGCGCGAGCATAGGCATCGAGGGCGGAATCAGGACCGGTACGCGCTTCTGCCCCGCCACCCAGGCATCGATGATATCAGACCATTCCTGCATCATATGCCGCCGCTGATGCTCGTACTCCGCCTTGTTGTAGACGCCGCGCGAGGACCGCCCATCTTCATGGGCCAGGCACTTTTCGATCCAGTCACTATTGAACCCCAATTCGTTGAGCAGGGTCGATCCAGTCCGGCGCAAGTCATGTACCGTGAACGGCTCCAGCGGTAAGCCTTCCTTCTGCGCGCGCTCCACGACGGCGTAGGTGACGCGATTGAAGGTCGCCCGGGACATCGGCGCATCCGCATCATACCGAGACGGCAGAAGGTAGCGCGAGTTGCCCGCGCAAGTCTTCAACGCGATCATGATGTCGAGGCATTGCTGCGAGAGATAGACGTTATGCGCCTTGGATCGCTTCATGCGCTCCTTGGGGATCGTCCACACGGCGTTCTCGAAGTCCACCTCGTCCCAGACCGCATCCTGCAGCTCGCTCTTGCGCACCATTGTCAGCAGGAAGAGGCGCATCCCGAGTCGGATCGTTGGCAGCGTCGCCACATGGTCGAGCTGCTTGAGCATCACGCGAATTTCCGTCGGCGACAGCGACCGGTCCTTTGGAACGAACGTCGCGATCGAGGAGGGGCCGACATCGTCGGCCGGATTGGCGACCTTCTCGCCGTGCAAGATCGCAAACCCGTAGATCTGCTTGAGTATGTCGCGGACATGGATCGCAGTCGCCGGAGCGCCGCGATCAACGATCTTGCCGCAGTGGGCGCGCAGGTCATCCGGCGTGATCTCTGTCAGCAGCCGATTCTTCCAGACTGGCAGAAGCTCTCGTTCGAAGATCGAACGCCGCATCGCGCGGGTGCTGTCGGCCATCGGCGCCTTCACCAACCAGCGCTCACCAAACTCACCGAAGCTCTTGGCCTCCTTGATCCGGCGTTTGTCGCGTTGCTTTTCCTGGGCCGGGGACCTGCCTTCGAAGACTGCACGTTTAGCATCGATCGTTGCTTCACGGGCTCGAGCCAGGGACAAACCGGAGGGACCGTACTTCCCCAGCGTCAGCGTCTCGCGTCGCCCATGCAGCCGGTAGTCCAGCCGAAACGTCAGCGTCCCGGAGGTTGAGACCTGAACATAAAGGCCGTCACGGTCAGTGACCTTGTATGCTTTTTCGCGTGGTTTCAGGTTCTTAAGGGCAACATCGGTGAGCATACCGACCTCCTCTACGCAAAATACCGTCAGGCGATTTTCGGCTATTTTCGCCGACATTATCGCTTGATTTACAATGGCTTAGTGCGGCAAAAATACCGTCACTGGCTTCAATACCTCTGACGGTATCGCTGGATTGGGCCAAGTGCAAGTTTGCCGGATACCGTCACGCATGACGCTAGGGCCAACCGCTGCTCCGCGATTGACCTCGATAGATAACGTGAGATAATCTTTTTATTTCAATGCTTTGACGGAGCATTGCCGATTGATCGCGATAGCGCATCGAACGGGTAAATGTCAGCCGTCATGCCATCGGTGCTGGTGACGGCGCGCAGGGCGCAGACGCAGTCATAAGTGCGGAAATCGCCCATCACGCCCACGGTTTTGACCGGTAGCAGCACAGCGAAGGCCTGCCAGATCGCATCATAAAGGCCTGCGTTGCGGATTTCTTCAAGGTAGATTGCGTCGGCCTTGCGCAGGATGTCGCAGCGTTCCTTGGTCACTTCGCCGGGGATGCGGATGGCAAGGCCGGGGCCGGGGAAGGGGTGGCGGCCCACGAACACATCGGGCAGGCCCAGTTCGCGGCCCAGTGCGCGCACTTCATCCTTGAACAGTTCGCGCAAGGGTTCAACCAGCTTCATGTTCATGCGTTCGGGCAGGCCGCCCACATTGTGGTGGCTCTTGATCGTCACCGATGGCCCGCCGGTGAAGCTGACCGATTCGATAACGTCGGGATAAAGCGTGCCTTGCGCGAGGAAGTCCGCGCCGCCCACCTGACGGGCTTCAGCCTCGAACACATCGATAAACGTCTTGCCGATGAACTTGCGCTTGGCTTCGGGATCGGTCACCCCGGCCAGCCCGCCAAGGAACAGGGGCGAGACGTCCTTGTGCACCAGCGGGATGTTGTAATGGTTGCGGAAAAGGCTGACGACCTGCTCGGCCTCGCCCATGCGCATCAATCCGTGATCGACGAACACGCACGTCAACTGGTCACCGATCGCTTCATGGATCAGCACGGCGGCCACCGCCGAATCAACCCCGCCCGAAAGCCCGCAGATCACGCGGCTGGAACCCACCTGTTCGCGGATTTCGGCGATCTTGGTTTTGCGGAATTCCGCCATCGTCCATCCGCCGGTGCAGCCGCAGACGTGGCGCACGAAATTGGCGATCAGCTTGCCGCCATCGGGCGTGTGGACCACTTCGGGATGGAACTGGGTGCCGTAATACTTCTTTTCATCGTTTGCGATGACTGCAAACGGCGCGCCGTCCGAGACGGCAACGATGCGGAAGCCGGGTGCAAATTGCGTCACCTTGTCGCCATGGCTCATCCACACCTGATGGCGTTCACCCACTGACCACAGCCCGTCAAACAGCACGCACGGTTCGGTGACGGTGAGGAAAGCGCGGCCAAATTCGCCCGAATCGCCCGGCTCCACTTTGCCGCCAAGCTGCTCGCTCATCACTTGCTGGCCATAACAGATGCCCAGAATCGGCAATCCGCTGTCAAACAGCACTTGCGGTGCACGCGGGGAACCGTCGGCTGGCACGCTGGCGGGCGATCCGGAAAGGATGATACCGGTCGGCTTCATCCGGTGGAACGCGGCCTCGGCCTGCGTATAAGGCGCGATTTCGGAATAGACCCCCGCTTCGCGTACGCGCCGCGCGATCAGCTGGGTAACCTGGCTGCCGAAGTCGACAATAAGGATCGATTCTGAAGGTTGAATGCTCATGGCGTGCCGATACGGACTAGGGCGGTTTCTGTCCAGACAGGTGCGCAAATGTGACAATTGCGTTACATGCAACTGCATGTGCCTCGTTCGCACTTGCAGCATACGTCATTCGGCGTATTTGCGCTCTCAGTTCTGATGCTTCCAGCCCACCCTGCCGGACAAACGAACTGGGAGGATGCTTGCAAAGGTGAACCCGAACAGGAGGAACACCATGCGTAGTTTTATCACTGCCGCGCTTCCGATCATTCTTGCTGCTGGTCTCAGCGGCATGATGTTCTCCGCCACGCTCGCCTGAGCTGACGGGAATACCGCGACAAATCAACAAAAGCGGCCACCCCTCGCGGGTGGCCGTTTTGTGTTTTTGCGCTGTTTGGTTTGTGGCTCAACCGCGCTAATCTGTGGCGCAAATGACCATCACCCGCTTTGCTCCCAGCCCCAACGGCCCGCTCCATCTGGGCCACGCGTTTTCTGCAATCGCTGCCCATGACCGGGCCAAACGTGATGATGGCGATTTCCTGCTGCGGATCGAAGATATCGATGGCGCACGTTCGCGGCCCGAACTCGCCGATGAATTTCGCGCCGATCTTGCATGGCTCGGCCTTGAATACCGCGAAGTCACCCCGCAATCACAACGTATTCCAAGCTATCGCGCCGCTGCTGATGATCTGCGCGCCATGGGCCTGCTTTATCCCTGCACTTGCACCCGCGCCGAAGTGGCTGCCGCTGCGCATACCCATGGCCCGGACGGTCCGCTTTACCCCGGCACCTGCCTGCGCCGTGGCCCGCGTCCCGGCGCCGATGCAGCGTGGCGGTTGGATATGGAGCAGGCGGCAATGCTGACAGGCCCGCTGGAATGGACAGATGAACGACGCGGGGCGCAACAGGCCAAGCCTGACATGTTCGGCGATGTCGTGCTGTGGCGCAAGGATGCGCCCGCCAGCTATCATCTCGCCGCCACGATTGATGATGCCGCCGATGGCGTGACGCATGTGACGCGCGGGGTGGACTTGTTCCACGCCAGCCACGTCCACCGATTGCTGCAGCATCTGCTCGGCCTGCCTGTGCCGGTCTGGCACCATCATCCGGTGCTGGTAGAAGCGGACGGGCGCAAACTGGCGAAGCGCCGTGATGCCCCCGCCATTGCCGATCGCCGCCGCGCTGGCGAAGATGGCCGCGCGGTTGCTGCCGAAGTGCGCTCTGCCCTCTTTGACACTGGCATTTCCCTGTCAGACGCTTTAACTCTCGGTCCATGAGCTATTTTGTATTGGTCCCGCTGATTATCTTCCTCGTCGCCATGACTGTTATCTCGCTCGTGCGCGGGATTGTCGCGTTTTTGAAAACGACCGAGGCTGATCTGAAAAGCGATCCGGCCAACGGCGCGACTGATATGCAGATTCTGCAAAACAAGATGATGTTCAACCGCATCAAGTATCAGGGTATGGCCGTTGTCGCGGTTGCTGTGCTGATGGCAGTGTCACGCTGAACGGCGCGTCTGCAAACCCATGGTAAAGCTCAACAAAATCTACACCCGCACAGGCGATGAAGGCACCACAGGCCTTGTCGATGGATCGCGCCGCGCCAAACATGATGCGCGCATGCAGGCCATTGGCGAAGTGGATGAGGCCAACAGCGTCATCGGCCTTGCCGTGATTGCTGCGTCATCGGAAACTGGGCGCGATCTTCAGCGCATCCAGAACGACCTGTTCGATCTGGGCGCCGATCTTGCCACCCCCGGGGATGATTTTGCGCCGTCGGAAATGGTCCTGCGCGTTGTGCAAAGCCAGGTCGATTGGCTTGAAAACGCGATTGATACGCTGAACGAAACGCTGCCCGCGCTCACCAGCTTCATCCTGCCGGGTGGCTCAGAGGCTGCTGCCCGTATCCACGTCGCCCGCGCCACAGTCCGCCGGGCAGAACGCGCAGCGGTTGAACTCGACAATGTCGAAGCCGTGAACCCGCTGGTTCTGGCCTATCTCAATCGCTTGTCCGATTACCTGTTCGTACTGGCGCGCGCCACCAACGCCGGCAACGATCCGTTGTGGGTGCCCGGCGCATCGCGATAAGCTTGGGCCAGTCTTTTGATTGGTTCGGCCTCTTGATTGGGGCAGGTAGACTTCGCATCCTCCCCCCGCTAGTCAGCGCGCATTGCTATGCATGACGGGGATTTTCAGATGATCAGAACGGTTGCAGTCATCGGCGCAGGCCAGATGGGTTCGGGCATTGCGCAAGTATCGGCGCAAGCGGGCATGAAGGTGCTGCTGGGCGATGTCACCATCGAACTGGCTGACAAAGCCCGCGACAAGATCGCCAAAGGCCTCGCCAAACTGGTCGAGAAGGGCAAAGTAGACGCAGCACTTGCCGCGTCTACCGTGGCCAACCTGCACAGCTTCTCCGATCACGCCGCGCTGGCCGAAGCCGATCTGGTGATCGAAGCTGCGACCGAGCGCGAGGATATCAAGCACAAGATTTTCGAGTCAGCGGGCAAACACCTTGCCGCGCATGCGGTGATGGCATCCAACACATCGTCCATCCCGATCACGCGGATGGCGGTGTCCTCGCCCGATCCGGAACGGTTCATCGGCATCCACTTCTTCAATCCGGTGCCCTTGATGAAACTGGTGGAGGTGATCCCCGGCCTTGCCACATCGGTTGGTACGATTGATCTCGTGCGCGGCTATGTTGGCAATATCGGCAAGGAAATCGTGCTTTCGCAGGATGAACCCGGCTTCATCGTCAACCGCATTTTCGTGCCGTTCATCAACGAAGCCGCCTTTGTGCTCGGCAGCGGCACAGGATCGGTCGTTGACATTGATAAGGGCGTGAAACTCGGCCTTAATCACCCGATGGGGCCGCTCGAACTGGCCGATTTCATCGGGCTTGATACCCTGCTTGAAATCATGAAGATCTATCTCGCCTCAACCGGCGATCCCAAGTATCGCCCAGCGCCGTTGCTGCAAAAATATGTCGAAGCGGGCTGGCTGGGCCGCAAATCCGGTCGCGGCTTCTATGATTACTCGGGCGAAACGCCGGTCCCCACCCGTTAATCGCGGAACAGGCGGTCGATCAGGGCGTAGTCTCCTTAACCAAGGAGAGACGCCGTGATCGACCATGAAACACCCAAGCCAGACAATACTGCCCCCGAAACCGTCAATTCCGAACAGGAAGATGGTGGCGCACAGGCTCAAACGGTGGCCGACGAGGCCATTGCGCGTAGAACCAGCGTGCTGGGCGAACACGGCGAAACCGAACGTGCGGCGGGCAACAGCGATGATTCCGGCATGCCCGATCTGGTCGATCACATGAACCAGATGGTCAGCAGCGGCGTGATCGATATGAGCGCCTATCGCGGCGAACGCAGCGATGATGACGAAGAAGGCATGCTGGGCGATGGCGGCATCGACGACGACAACCCGCCCGGAAGCTGATCGTCGAAGTTATTCCTTGTCCAAAGCCCAAGGGTCTGTTTGCACCGGCTTGGCTTTGGTCGCTTGTGTTTCTTCCGCCGATGGCACCACGCGCCATGCAAACAGCAGAATGGATATGGCCCAGAACAGGGCCTTCCATCGGCTGGCGAAAACAGTGGTAAGGCGCGGCCCGATCATGCTTGGATGCTTACCCCAAAAATCTTAGCCAGCCGTTACTCTGCGCGATTGCCCTAAGGGCAAACCCTCTCCGTACGAACACTGGGGCGCAAAGGGAGCCAGCCCGCCGCATTGCTTTGCAATGACCGGAAAATTTATACTGCTGGCGTCTGCACTTCTGCTCTCGCCCGCCACCACCGCTTGCGCCCAACCCGCTGATACCGAACAGGCGCGCTTTGTACCCTGCGGTTCGGCCAAGCGTGTCACTTGCGTCGTTGATGGCGACACATTCTGGTACGCGGGCACCAAAATCCGCATGGCGGATATCAACACGCCCGAAACCGCAAATCCCTCGTGCGCTTATGAAGCCGCGCTTGGCGCACGGGCCAAACAGCGCCTTGAACAATTGCTCAACGCCGGACCGTTCACGCTGGAAGTGCGCGGGCGCGAGGTTGACCGCTATGGCCGTGCGCTGCGTGTGGTGACGCGCAATGGCAAAAGCCTTGGTGCAAAGCTGGCCGACGAAGGCCTTGCCGAACATTGGCAGGGCAAGCGCGGCAACTGGTGTGGCGGTTCAGGCAGCGCGTAATCCGGTAACCGCGCGCGCGCCACGATCTTGCGCGGACAGGCCATCGAACATGGCATCAATGATGCGCGCCAGCTTCTCCTCGCTCAATCGATCCATCACCATCACCATCGTGTTCAGCGCGCAATAGGGTGATACCATCTGGTTGATAAGGCTGATCGTCTCATCAACGCCCAGTCCGGCAAAGGCCCCTTCGCTCATCGCCTCGCCAATGATTTCGCCCAGATAATGGTCGGCAAGGTCGATATAGCTGCGCACTTGTTCGAAGTGGTCGTTGCCGGTTTCGATGTGCGATTGCAGCTTTACCGGATCGGCCTGCCACTTCACCCGCATGGCCAAAAACCTGCGGGCAAAAAATTCATACATCTTGCGCCGGGGCGGCAGGTCGCTGGCCAGCACCTCCTCCATGATCGCCACCATTGGCTGAAACCACTGGTCCGCAATCGCCTCAAGCAATTCGTCACGCGTTGCAAAATAGCGCGAAAGGTTGGCCGTCGACATATTGGCCCGCGCGGCCAGTTCAGCCATCGTCAGCCCTGCGCCGCCGCGTTCTTCGGCAATCGTTTGTGCCAGATCCACCAACCGTTCACGGATTGCGGCCCTATCGCTTCCAAGTGATGCCATGACGCGGGGATTCCTGCCGGTTGAATGCGCCGCTATTGTAGTGGGCCATGCTGTTTTGCACAATCACCACGGCACTAACAAAGAAACGGGGCCAAGGCCTTCAAGCTGAAATGCCAATCGGCTAAGCGGCTTTGCAACACGTTACACTTGTTACGAAAAGGCCGCACTGTCCATGCTATTCCGCTCGCGTCATCTGCTCACCCTCGGCCTGCCTGCCCTGCTTGCTGCCTGCGCGGGGCCGATGGCAGAAAGGCAATCCGCAGCACCTGTCGAAGTGGGCATTGTCGCCATCAACGATTTCCACGGCAGCCTTGAACCGCCGCGCCAATCGGTCAACGCGCCTGATGGCAAGGGCGGCATCGTCCCCGTCCCCGCAGGCGGCGCGGCATGGCTGGCCTCAGCCATTGATTCGGTGCGCGGCAAATATGCCCATGCGCTGACGGTATCGGCAGGCGACATGATCAGCGCCTCGCAACTGGCGTCCTCGCTCTATCTGGATGAACCCGCCATCGGCGTGATGAACCGCATCGGGGTTGATTTCAACGCGGTGGGCAATCACGAATTTGACCGTGGCCAACGCGAACTTCTGCGCATGCAGAACGGCGGCTGTGAAAAACTGACCGCCAAACAGCCATGCGCGCTGGAACCCTTCACCGGCGCAAAGTTCCGCTATCTTTCAGCCAGTACGGTAAAGGCCGATGGCACCACGCTGTTCCCCGGCACGGCCTTGCGCACATTCGGCGCGGGCAAGGGCGCGGTCACGGTGGGCCTGATCGGCCTGACGCTGAAAGGCACGCCCAACCTTGTAATGCCCGACGGGATCGCCGGGCTTACGTTCGCGGACGAGGCTGACACCATCAACGCCGCAGTGCCAAAGCTCAAGGAGCAGGGCGCCGATGCCATCGTGGTGATGATCCACGAAGGCGCGCGCACCCAAGGCGTGCCCGATCCCAACGGCTGCGAAAACCTCGGCGGCGACATCCGCCCCATCCTTGACCGGCTTGATCCGCGCGTCGATGTGGTTGTTTCGGGCCACACGCACTGGTCCTACGTCTGCGATTACGCCACGATAAACCCCGCCAAGCCGATCCTGCTGACCAGTGCGGGCGTCTATGGCGAACTGGTTACAGACATTACGCTGAAGATCGATCCGGTCGCGGGCCGCGTCATTTCCAAAGCGGCGAAAAACGTGATCGTGCAGTCTGTGCCCTACACATCATCGCGCGGACCGCTGGCCAATACGTCGCTCTATCCCCAATTCCAGCCCCGCGCCGATGTGGCCGAATACGTCGCCAGGTATGTCGATGCATCAAAGGCTTTCACCCAGCGCCCCATCGGCAAGATTGATCGGCCCGCGCCCAAGAATGAAGGCGCTCAAGGTGGCGCAGGCGGACCGCTCGGCAATCTGATCGCCGATGCGCAACTGGCCGCATCACGCAGCGCGGGCGCGCAAATCGCGTTCATGAACCCGTTCGGTATCCGCGCGCCGCTGGTGCCCGGTGCGGACGGCACCCTGACCTTTGGTGACATTTATCTGTGCCAGCCGTTCGGCAACAACGTCGTCACCGCCACGATGACCGGCGCGCAGATCAAGGCCACGCTGGAGCAGGGCCTTGATGCGACCGGCCCAATCCAGGCACTTGCCCCGTCGGCGGGCTTTGCCTTCACTTATGATCTTGCGCGCTCCTCGGGTGACCGGATTGTGGCGATCACGTTCGATGGCCAGCCGCTGGCGATGGACAAGCCCTACCGCGTCACGGTCAACGGCTTCCTCGCGCTGGGCGGCGATGGCTTTACCGGTTTTGCCAATATGCCTGAAAGCGTGACCGGCCCGACTGATATCGATGCGCTGGAAAGCTGGATCAAGGCAGCGCCGGTGCGCGAGGTTCCGCAAGAACGGCGGGCTGGCGCGCAACCAATCAGCTCGCCAGCCGCAATCCTGCGCTAACGCTGGCAACATCGGGCTGGTCCGGCCAGATCCCGCGCGTGTCATAAACCGCTTTACCCGCACGTTCAGCCAGCGGAACCACCTTGAACACATCGTGGTCCACCAGCACGATCAGCACGCCGCATTCCTCCAGCGCCGTGTCGATGTCGATCTGCACCGCGCCGGTGCCTTCAAATTCCTTGGGCAGTTCACCGGCATAAGGTTCAACCACGTTGATCCGGCTGCCGAATTGGCGCGCAAGGCTGGCGGCGACATAGCGCGCGGGGCTTTCGCGGAAATCATCGATGTTCGCTTTGAACGCAAGGCCAAGGCAGGCCACCTTTTCGCCCGGATGCGCTTCCACCAGTTCGGCGGCGCGCTTTACAACGTGATGCATCTTGCCATCGTTCACGTTGCGCGCGGTGCGGATCAGCGGCGTTTCATCCGGCGCGCTGGCCACGATGAACCACGGGTCCACGGCGATGCAATGCCCGCCAACGCCGGGGCCGGGTTGCAGGATGTTCACGCGCGGGTGGCGGTTGGCAAGGCGGATCACCTCCCACACGTCCAGCCCCATGCGGTCTGCCACCATCGACAATTCGTTGGCAAAGGCGATGTTCACATCACGATAGGCGTTCTCGACCAGCTTGGTCATTTCGGCTGACCGCGCATCGGTGGTCACGCACGTGCCACGCACGAAGCGCTTGTAAAACGCCAGCGCCTTGCGCGCGCAACGCGGCGTAATCCCGCCGATCGACCGGTCGTTGTTGGTCAGTTCTTCCAGAATGCGGCCCGGCAAAACGCGCTCGGGGCAGTAGGAAATCGAAACATCGGGCGTTTCGCGGGTCTTTCCGGGGAACTTCAGGTCAGGCCGCAATCCCGCCATCAGATCGCGCATCTGCTCGGTCGTGCCAACCGGCGATGTTGATTCAAGAATAACGCAATCGCCTGCCTTCAGCACAGCCGAAACTTGCGTCGCGGCGGCCAGCACATACGAAATATCCGGCGTGTGGTGCCCGTCCTTTTCAAACGGCGTCGGCACCGCGATCACGAAAACGTCCGCCGGTTCGATCTGCGTCGATGCGCGCAAAAGCCCACGCTGCACCACGCCATGCACCAGCCCGTCAAGGTCCACTTCCTCGATGTGGATCTCGCCGCGATTGATCGTATCGACCACGCGTTGCGACACATCAAGGCCCAGCACGCGGCAGCCCGCGCGGGCAATTATCGCAGCAGTCGGAAGCCCGATATAGCCAAGGCCGACAACACAGACGTCCGGCTTCACATCACCCATCATTCGCCAGCAACTCCACAATCCGGCGCGCTGTCTGGCCATCCCCGAACGGGTTATGCGCGCGCGCCATAGCTGAATAAGCAGCCTTATCGTCGAGTAGGGTGAAGATTTCGGAAACGATGGTCTGCACAGCCGTGCCCACCAGCTTTGCCGTGCCCGCAGTGACGCCTTCAGGCCGTTCGGTCGTCTCGCGCATCACCAGCACCGGCTTGCCCAGCGCAGGCGCTTCTTCCTGCACCCCGCCCGAATCGGTCAGCATGATGTCGGCAATCGCCAGCAATCGCGCAAAGTGCGGATAATCCAGCGGCTCGATCATTGCCACGTTGGGCAATCCGGCAAGCGCCGCATCCATTACCTTGCGCACGTTGGGATTGGGATGGACCGGAAAGATCAGCGCCACATCATCGCGCGCGGCAATCTGGCGGATCGCCTCGGCAATATTCTCAAGCCCCCCGCCAAAGTTCTCGCGGCGGTGGCTGGTCACCCCGATGATCCGCTTGCCCGCAAACCGCGCCTCTATCTCGGCCAGTCCTTGCGCCAATGCAGGCTCGGCCTCGATCTTCGCAGTCACCCATTGCAGCGCATCGATCACCGTGTTGCCGGTAATATGCACGCCTGCCGGATCGACATTCTCGGCCAGCAGTGCGCTTGCCGAAACATCGGTCGGCGCAAAGTGCAGCTTGGCAATCGTGCCGATGATCTTGCGGTTCACCTCTTCGGGCCAGGGGTGATAGATATTGTGGCTGCGCAATCCGGCTTCCACATGGGCCACCGGCAGCTTGCGGTAATAGGCCGCCAGCGCGCCCGCCATCGCCGTGGCCGTATCGCCCTGAACCACAACCCAATCGGGCTGCACTGCGTCCATCACTTTGCCAAGGCCCGTCAGCAGCGCGGCCGTCAATCCGTCCAGCGTCTGGTCAGGGCGCATCAGATCCAGGTCATGATCGGGCACGATGCCCGCAATTTCCAGCACCTGATCCAGAATGCCGCGATGCTGCGCCGAAACGCACGTCACCACTTTGCACCGTGGGTCTGCCTGAAGGGCGTGGACCACCGGGAACATTTTGATCGCTTCCGGGCGCGTGCCGAACACTACAAGAATCGTCTTTTCCATGCCCGCACCAATAATCGGCAAAGCGTTAACCGTGAAATAAGAGCCTCACTTTAAGCACGTGGCTTGTGACGCGTGATGTGCGTCACCCATGAAAGGCCGCCCTTCACGTGACCGTCCAGTTTTCTTCGATTGCCGCCGCTACGCCCAAGAGCCTCGATCCGCTGGTTTCATCGACCACGCGCGTCACCGTGCTCGGCCTTGGCTACGTCGGCCTGCCATTGGCGGTGGCGCTGGCCAAAAAGTTCTACGTCACCGGCTTTGACGTTGATACCAAGCGCATCGGTGAATTGTCCGAAGGGCATGACCGCACGCGCGAAATCGACGCAGACCGGCTCGCCAAATCCAGCCTTGGCCTGACGTGCGATGCCGCCGTATGCCCGCCCAGCGATTTCTATATCGTCACCGTGCCCACCCCCATCGATGCCGATAACAACCCCGATCTGCGCATCGTCGAATCGGCATCGCGCACGGTGGGTTCGATGTTGCCTGATGCCGTGGCCGAAGCAAACCCGTGGTCGTGTTTGAAAGCACAGTCTATCCCGGCGTCACCGAAGACATCTGCGGCCCCATTCTCGAACAAGTTTCAGGCCTCAAATGCGGCGAAGATTTCTTCCTGGGTTACAGCCCCGAACGCATCAATCCCGGCGACCGCGAACACACGATCGATCGCATCACCAAAGTCGTCTCCGGCCAGACGCCCGAAGTGCTTGATCGCGTTGCCGATCTATATGGCGCCATCACCACCGGCGGGGTTTTCCGCGCCAGTTCCATCAAGGCTGCCGAAGCTGCCAAAGTCATCGAAAACGCCCAGCGCGATATCAACATCGCCTTCATGAACGAAATAACGCAGATTTTCTCGAAGATGGACCTTTCTGTGTGGGACGTGCTGGCCGCGTCCAACACCAAATGGAACTTCCTGCCTTTCACTCCCGGCCTTGTCGGCGGGCACTGCATCGGGGTTGATCCCTATTACCTGTCGGCCCGTGCCGAAGCGCTGGGCCATGATCCGCAAGTCATCCTTGCCGGGCGCGGCGTCAACGATGGCATGGCGCAATGGGTGGCAGGCCAGCTCCACGCCAAACGCGGCCACAAACCCGGCTCGGTCCTTGTCCTTGGCCTGACGTTCAAGGAAAACGTGCCCGATCTGCGCAATTCCAAAGTCGCCGATGTGATTGCGGGACTGCAAACGCTGGGCCACACGGTCACTGTCCACGATCCCCACGCCGATGCTGCCGAAGCGCACCACGAATACGGGTTAACCTTGTCGGACGATGCATTCGAACAGACCTATGATCTCGTTTTCCTGGCCGTGCCGCATCAATATTACCTTGCTGCAGGCGCAGACCGGATTGCCGCGCTGGTTGCAGACGGCGGTACACTGGCGGATCTGAAAGGCGTACTCGGGCATCAGGCTGACTGGAAACTTTAACGTAACCCGCTTAAAGCCCTCCCGGCACAACATATTGGAATCACTATGCGCGTCCTCGTCACCGGAGCCGCCGGCTTCATCGGTTACTCCCTGATTACCCGCCTGCTCGCCCGTGGCGATGAAGTCATCGGCGTCGATGTGATGAACGCCTATTATGACCCTGCGCTAAAAGAGGCGCGGCTTGCCCGTCTGGTTGAACAGGGCAAGGGCCAGTTCACATTCCTGCACACCGATTTTGCCGATTACGCAGGCCTCACCGCCGCGCTTGAAGGCAAGAAGTTTGAACGCATCGTCCATCTGGGCGCACAAGCCGGCGTGCGCTATTCCATCGAAAACCCCCACGCCTATGTGCAGTCCAACCTTGTCGGGCACCTCAACCTGCTCGAAGTTGCGCGCCATCGCGGGGCCGAACACATGGTCTATGCCTCGTCTTCGTCGGTCTATGGCGGCAACACCAAACTGCCGTTCTCTGTCGAAGATCGCGTCGATCACCCGATGTCGCTCTATGCCGCCACCAAAAAGGCGGACGAATTGATGAGCGAAACTTACGCCCATCTCTATCGCCTGCCGCAAACCGGCCTGCGTTTCTTCACCGTCTATGGCCCGTGGGGCCGTCCTGACATGATGATGTGGCTGTTCACCAAGGCCATTCTGGCGGGCGAGCCGATCCAGGTGTTCAATCACGGCGATATGTACCGCGATTTCACCTACATCGATGACATCATCGCAGGCGTTATCGCGTGCCTCGACAATCCCCCGCCAGACGATGGCGCGGTAAAGGCCGGCGGCAGCCTCAAACCGCACCGCCTGTACAACATCGGCAATCACAAATCCGAACCGTTGATGAAAGTCATCGGCATTCTGGAAACCGAACTTGGCCGCAAGGCCGAAATGAACCTTCTGCCCATGCAACCGGGCGATGTGCGCCAATCCTTTGCCGATATCGACGCCATTTCAGGCGATCTGGGCTATCAACCCACCACCAGCATCGAAGTCGGCGTCCCCAACTTCATCCGCTGGTACAAAGAGTTCCACGGGCTGTAACCACCAAGTTCCTCCCCGAGCTCGCTCGGGGAGGGGGACCATCCGCAGGATGGTGGAGGGGTGGGGTACATAGTTACCACCCCGCTGTAACCGGTGTAATGGAACTGAAGCGCAATATATCATCGTCATCCCGGGCTTGACCCGGGATCGGGCTGATTCTTTTGCCAAGTCGCAAAAGCAGCGGGACCCCGGGTCAAGCCCGGGGCGACGGAAAAATGTGGCGAACTGCAGTTCCAGGTGACTGGAACCAGATGACGTTTATCTGATTCAAATGCCCGTTTGTGTCGAGCAAAGTCCAGCACGTCTTTCGCAAGTGATCGGACAAAGGAAGCACCTTCTTCTTCCCCCCTCCCGCTTGCGGGAGGGGCCGGCGGAGGGCCTGTTATCCAGAGGCAGGCCTGTTATTCAGCCCCTCTCATCCCGAGCCTGTCGAAGGATGATCCCCAAACGCCGCCAGAAACCCATCCCCTGCCACAACCAGCCGCGCCGGACATTCCAGTTCGGCCAGGATCGCGCGCGTCGTCTCGCGGTTGGTCACGATGCTCCACGGCAAAGCCTCTACCACACAACCCCGCTCCACCGCATCCAGCGCCGCAACCAGAGCATCGGGCGCAATTTCCCGCACCGCCAACCCTTCACCTGCCATCGCCATTTCGGCCCAGCCGATCGCGCGGACCAGCCGCTCCTTCACCGCCACATCGGCAATCATCGCCGCGCGGTGCGCCTCGACAATTGCCGCAGCCCCGGCATCGGCGGGCACGCCATCGCGTTCCAGCACCGGCAAGCCTGCGTCCCACGCCTCGGGCGGGCACAACCTGCGCGCTGGCTCCATCGCTTCAAACGGGCGGCTTTCCAGCGGATAAATCCCGCAAATCCTTGGCCGCGCCTCATAATTGCCGCAGCGCATATCAGGCAACAGGTGCGGACAGGCACCATCATGCCGCGCCACCAGCCGCAGGTTCACGCGGAACGGCACATCGCCAACGGTAACCGGAAAGCTTGTCGCCAATCGCCACTGCGCCACAGCATCGTCAGGATGGATTTCTGCGTCCGGCCAGGGCCACCCTTCGGCCAGCAAATCCACCTGATGCCCGCGCGCAGCCCACACCCGCGCTTCTGCTACAGACAGCGTCAGCCGCAAATTGTGGCAACACCGTCCGCACTGCGTACAGTCAAATGCAATCTCCATTGTCCCAGCTTTAAGCCGAGGGAAGGGAAGCATGACAGCCCAACCACTCCGGTTTCGGACTATTTCGCCCGCTTTCCGTCACGCCGGAAACAAAAGCCGCGCATCCCCGTCCTGCCAAGGCGCAAACTTGCCCATCACCGCGCCAAACAGCGCCGATTCCACGTGCCCCGCCAGCCAGCGTTGCACATTGGGCAGTTCCAGCCTCGCAAACCAATCGGCGTCCACGCTGGCAAACTGGCGCACGAACGGCATCACCGCCATATCCGCCAGCCCGCGCTGCGCCCCGCAAAGCTGGCCCTGCGCAGCCAGCCGCGCCTCCAGATCGCGCAAGAAGGCCAGCCCGCTCTCGCGGTGAGCCAAGGCATCACTGCCATGGCGTTCGGGATATTTGTAGCGGTCAAGGTCATGCTTGAATGCGCCGTCATTGCGCGCCACCAGCGCCGGATCATTGCGGTGCAGCCAGCCTTCGGGATCGTTTTGCGCCAATGCCCAGTGCATTACCTCAAGGCTCTGCTCGATCACCGTTCCGTCTGCCAGCACCAGCACCGGCACGGTCCCTTTGGGCGAAGCCTCAAGCATGGCGGCGGGCTTGGCCGCCAGCTTCACCTCACGCAATTCGCACACCGTTCCGCTTGCCGCCAGCGCCAGCCGCGCCCGCATGGCATAAGGGCAGCGGCGGAAGCTGTAGAGGACGGGCAGGGCGGTCAAACCGCGCCAAGCCCGATCAGCGAGATCTGCCGCCCGTAGCCTGTCTCATGGCGGTGCGTGGCACGGCGGAACGAATAGAACCGCGCTTCTTGCGCATAAGTGTCCTCGCCCAGCATCCCCACTTTGCTTACCCCCGCATCGCGCAGCCGCGATGCGACATAGCCTTCCAGATCAAACCACGCGTGGCCCTCGCGCCCTGCCCGGAAAAAGCGCTCGTTCTCAGCGGCCTGCTCCAGAAACCGCGCCTCGAACCCCGCATCCACCTCATAGCTTTTCTGCGAAATGCACGGCCCCACCACGGCGGCAATGTTGGCGCGGGTCGCCCCCAACGCCTCCATCGCCTCCAGCGTCGCCTCGCAAACCCCAGTAAACGCGCCCTTCCACCCCGCATGGGCAGCACCGACAATGCCCGCCGTCGCATCAACGAAAAGCACCGGCGCGCAATCGGCGGTCAATACGCCCAGCACAATGCCGGGACGGTCAGTCACCAGCGCATCAGCCTTCGGACGATCCGCATCGGCCCAGGCTTCCGTCACCGTCACCACATCGGCTGAATGGATCTGGTAGCACGTCTGCAACGTGCCACCGGCCAGCACCGCATCCACCGCCAAGGCACGGTTTTGCGCCGTCAGCGCCGGGTCATCCTCGCTATAGCTGACGTTCAGCCCCGCCAGTTCACCCGTGCTTACCCCGCCACGACGGCCCAGAAAGCCGTGCGCTGCGCCTGCCAGCAACGGATGGGTCAGCGCCTCGACGCTCACCCTTCCAGGCTCTTCGTCACCTGTTCACGCACATCGCGTGACAAGTTTGGTGCAGCCGCAATCCGCTCAAGCTCGGCGCGCATCAAAGCGGCGCGGCCCTCGTCCACCTTTTTCCAGCGGCCCAGCGGCGGCACGAACCGCGCTGCCACGTTGCCGTTGATCGGATCAAGCGCAAGGATCAGGTCGGCGATCAGGCGATAGCCTTCGCCGCCTGACTTGTGGAAGGCCTGCGCATTCACTGCATAGGCCATCCACAGCGCGCGCACGCGGTTGGGGTTGGTCAGGGTGAAATCACGGTGTTGTGCCAATGCCTTGACGTGTTCGGTCGCATCGGGGTTCAACGATCCGGCCTGAAGCGAAAACCACTTGTCGATTACCAGCATGTTGCCATCGAACCGCGCATGGAAATCGGCCAGCGCCGCTTCGCGCTGCGCACAATCAAGGCTGCACAGCACCATCAGCGCCGATTGGCGGTCGGTCATGTTGGTGGCGGCATCATATTGCGCCTTGGCCCGCCGCGCTGCCTCTGCCGGATTTGCCGCCGCAAGGTACACCAGCGCCTGCGTCTTCAGCTTGCGCGCACCCCGCGCCGCAGCCTCAAGACTATAGGGCACCGCGCTGCACCGGTCATGCAGGGCCAGCCACTTGTCCTGCAACGTCTCGCCCAGCCAGCGCTTCAATCCCTCACGCTCGGCAAAGATGCGCGTCGGATCGGCGCGGTCCAGCTGTTCGGCCAGATAAGCCTCGCCCGGCAGGATCAGCAATTCCCCGCGCATCAGATCATCCAGCGCCGCATCATCAAGAATCGCGCCCATCGCATTGCCAATCGCCGCGCGTCCGGCAGCACGTTCGGCATCGGGCAGATTGCCCGCAACGGCCGCCACCAGATGCCGCACGATCAATTGCTGCATCGCTTCATAACGCGCGAACGGATCATCATCATGCGCGGCCAGAAACACCAGATCATCCACGCTGACCGGCGCGGTCACTTCCACCGGAGCCGAAAAACCACGGTTGATCGAAAGCACCGGCGGCGCAGTAAAGCCCTCGAACGTGAAAGTCTCCTCCGGCCCGGTCAGCACCAGCAAATGCTCGCCGTCATGCTTGCCCGTGGCGCGATCGAACAGAGCGGTGCGCAACGGGATCACCATCGGCTGCTTGACTGGCAGCCCTGGGGTGGGATTCAGCGTTTGCGACAGCGTGAGGGTGACCTTACCCCCCTCATACCCCATGCTGACCCCCACTTTCGGGGTGCCTGCCTGTTCGTACCAGCGGCGGAACTGCGTCAGGTCAATTTCTGCTCCATCTTCAATGGCTTTGACAAAATCTTCGCACGTCGCCGCCTCGCCATCGTGGCGGTCGAAGTACAGCGTCGTGCCCTTCAGAAACCGCTCCATGCCGGTCAGCACGGTCATCATGCGGATCACTTCTGCGCCCTTGTTATAGACCGTGGCGGTATAGAAGTTGCTGATTTCCTGATAGGAATCCGGCCGGATCGGATGCGCCAGCGGCCCTGAATCTTCCGGAAACTGCGCCGCGCGCAAAATCCGCACGTCTTCGATCCGCTTTACCGGCGCAGACCCGCGATCAGCGCTAAACTGTTGATCTCTAAGGACAGTAAAGCCCTCTTTCAGGCTCAACTGGAACCAGTCGCGGCAGGTGACGCGGTTGCCCGACCAGTTGTGGAAATATTCATGCGCCACCACGCCCTCAACCGCGTCATAATCGCCATCGGTCGCGGTTTCAGGGTCGGCCAGAATATAGCGCGTATTGAAGACGTTAAGCCCTTTGTTCTCCATCGCGCCGGCGTTGAAATCGCTCACCGCCACGATGTTGAAATCATCCAGATCGTATTCGCGGCCATAGACGTCCTCGTCCCACTTCATCGAAGCGATCAGCGAATGCATGGCGTGGGTCGTGCGGCTTTCATCGCCCGCACGGACATAGATCGCAAGGTTCACCTTACGCCCTGAAATCGTTGTGAATTCATCGCGATGGGCGACCAGATCCCCTGCCACCAGCGCGAACAGATACGAAGGCTTGGGCCACGGGTCGTTCCATTGCGCCCAATGCGTACCGTCGTCATTATCGCCCGCAGCCACGGGGTTGCCATTGGACAAAAGCACCGGAAACGCGGCCTTTTCCCCGCTCATCCGCACTGAATAGACCGAAAGCACATCAGGCCGGTCAGGGAAAAATGTGATGCGGCGGAAACCCTCGGCCTCGCACTGGGTACACAACAAGCCGTTTGATGCATAAAGCCCTGAAAGCTGGGTGTTTGCCACAGGATCGATCACGGTTTCGATGGCCACATCATGGGCGTCGCCGGAAAGGTCGATCACCAGATCGTCGCCGTCCATTTTCCACGCATTGTGCGCCACGCCGTCTACAGAAACCGCTTTGGCTTCAAGCCCTTCGCCATTCAGCCGCAATTGCGCCGACCCTGCGCCAGCAGGGTTCTTGCGCACCTTCAGCATGGAAGTGACGCGTGTGGCGTTCAGCGAAAGCACAAAGTCCAGAGCGATTTCTGGCACCAGCCATTCGGGCGGGCGATAATCCGCGCGGTGAATGACGGGCGGCGGGGCGAATGGAGCGCTGGACAGATCGTTCATGCCTGCAACTTAAGAAGCGATGGCCCCAGCGGCAATCACCGTTATAGTCCTTTGCATGAATAGCATGCTGATTTTCGGAATGGGCTACACCGCGCAAGTGCTGGCAGGGCGTTTGCGCAATGCCGGTTGGCACGTCTCGGGCACCGGAAGCGCGGGCGACATTGCCTTTGCCGATGGCGCTGCGGTGCACGCGGCCTTGGCCACCGCAACCCATGTCCTGTCATCGGTTCCGCCAGCGCGCGAAGGCGGCGATCCGGTGCTGGACACCTATGGCACAGATATTGCGGCAAGCGGCGCAAAGTGGATTGGCTACCTTTCCTCCACCGGCGTCTATGGCGATGCAGGCGGGGCCTGGGTTGATGAAAGCGCACCGGTAGGCCGCGGACGTCGCACGGCGCGGGCCGATGCCGATCTGGCGTGGCAGGCGCTGGATGTGCGGGTTCGCGTGTTCCGGCTGCCGGGAATCTACGGTCCGGGTCGCAGCGCGCTTGACCGCGTTGGTGAAGGCCGCGCGCACCGCATTGCCATTCCCGATCAGGTGTTCAGCCGGGTGCATGTGGACGATATCGCCAGCGGCGTGATCGCTTCGTTTGCAGGGCCGGCGGGCGCCTACAACCTCGCCGATGATCTGCCGTGCAGCCAGAACACTGTGATCGAAGAAGCCGCGCGTATGCTCGGCGTTGCGCCCCCGCCCATGCAATCGCTGGAAGAGGCCAACTTGTCGCCAATGGCACTGGCTTTTTACGCCGAAAACCGTCGCGTCGCCAATGGCAAGGCCAAGCGCGTCCTGAACTGGAAACCGGCGTTTGCAACTTACCGCGAAGGTTTGCGCGCGTTGAGCGCAACGACAAGACCGATCATCACCAAGGCCGATCCCGATGCTGCCAGAACAGACCAGCGATAGCCTTCGAACACGGTGGACAGGATCATGGCGATCACCGGCACCAGCACGCCGTTATAGGCCCCACGCCCTGCGCCAAGCCTTTGCAAAAGCCGGAAATACAGCGGAAACGTAACGACCGATCCGATCAGGCCAAGATAAATCACGCCGAATATATACCCGGGCCGCGTATCGAATTGGGGCGGCCCTTCGACGCCAAGCGCAAATGCGCCATCCATCAGCGCGCCCAGCAGCATGCCCCACGCGAGCAGCGGGATCATCGGCTGTTTGCGCGCGGCACTGCTAGCCTGCAATACGTTGGCGGTGGATGCGCTCAACAGGGCTGCCCCTGTCAACGCAATGCCCACCAGCACTTTGCCTTCGGGCGGGGCCATGCGGTATTCATGCAGCAGCAGCAGCGCAATGCCCGCCCCCGCCACAGCCGATCCGGCCAGAAACCGGCGGGTGACGGGCTGTTTCAACCACAGCCAGCCCAGCAGCGCATTGGGCACCAGCAGCAGCGCAAACAGCACCGCAACAATGCCTGACGTCAGATGCTGTTCGGCGCGATAGACGAACTGGAAGTTCATCACGAACTGGGTCAGCCCCAGCAGCGCCGCAATGCGCAGGCCGGTGGCATCAATGCGCAAAGACTCGCGCCGGACCAGCGCCAAAGTCGCCATGCCGATGGCCGCAACCGTGAACCGCCAGGTGACCGACCAACTGGGCGGAACGCTGCCGATCTGGTCCTTGATCACCAGCCAGGTTGATCCCCAGATCAGCGCTACGATGAAAAACGGCCCCGCCACGCTCCATTGCCAGAAGCGCGCCTGTCCCGGTAATTCAGGCCCCGGTAATTCAGGCACCGGTAATTCAGGCACCGGCAATTCCTGATCTGTTTGATGGCTCATAAAGATGCGATGGCGCGGGCCAGCGCGGAAACGTGCACCGGATCGCTGTTCCATGCAGTAACCAGCCGCGCCGCACCGGGGGCACCGGCAGGCGCGGTCCAGTCATAAAAATCAAACCCTTGTACACGCAGGGCGGCCTGTTCGGCAGGGGACAGGATCACGAAAATCTCGTTCGCCTCAACCGGATGGAACACGCGGGTGCCGCATGCCTGTGCCAGTTCTTGCGCAGCGGCATTGGCCGCGCGGGCGTTCTCCAGCCACAAGTCGCCCTCGATCATCGCCAGCACTTGCGCGGCAAGATAGCGCCCCTTGGATTGCAGATGCCCTGCGCGCTTGCGCCGATACCGCACGACATCGGCCAGTTCCATGTCGAAGAACACCAGCGCTTCGGCGTTCATGCCGCCGTTTTTGACAAATCCGAAGCTTAGCACATCGACGCCAGCTTGCGCCGTGATCTCGGCGGGATGGCAGCCAAGATGCGCCACGGCATTGGCAAAACGCGCGCCATCCATGTGCAGACCCAGCGCGCGGCCCTGGGCCAGCGATCCGATTTCGGCAACCTGCGACGGGGTATAGACCCGGCCATATTCAGTCGTCTGCGTGATCGATATGGCATGCGGCTGCACCTGATGGACATCGTTGCGCAGCGGATCAATCACGGCGCGGATGGTATCGGGGGTCAACATCGCGCCTTCGCCATCGGCCAGCATCAACTTGGCGCCATGCGTGTAAAATCCCGGCGCGCCGCCTTCGTCCATCTCGATATGCGCCTCACGGTGGCACACCACTCCGCCGTGGGGCGGGACCATCGCTGCCAGCGCCAGACAATTTGCCGCCGTGCCCGTGGCAACCCAAAGCGCTGCGCATTCCGTGCCGAACAGGTTAGAAAAGGCATCGTCCATCCGGCGCGAAAGGGCATCACCATCATAGCCCGAATCGGTGCTGTCGGCGGCGTGCATGGCTTCCCAGATGCGCGGGTGGACAGCGGCGGTGTTGTCAGAAAAGAATTTCATCGGAAACCGCATTGTCGCTCGCGGCGTTTCCGGTCAAGCAACGAGCCGGAACTATGGCAGAAAAGGTGGATGTAATGGCGGCAGAAGTAACGATCACGCAATTCGATCAGGGTGCGCGCGGGGAATATCACGCAAAAGTCGAAGGCAGCGATGTGATCGGCCGCCTGACCTACAGCCAGAAGGGCGATATCCTCACTGCCGATCACACGCTGGTTCCTCCGGAAATTGGCGGGCGCGGCGTCGCGGCGAAGCTGGTCGAGGCGCTGATCGCTGATGCGCGCAAGATGGGTTACAAGATCGTGCCGCAGTGCAGCTACGTTGAAGCCGCGTTCCGGCGCAATCCGGACTGGGCCGATCTGCGCGCCTGACCGTCCCGGCGGGGGGCGGTCAGTTTCAATACCGGTCCAGTTTCAATGCTGGTCCGATTTGGGCCAGACACCCCCTTCGGGCTATGTTGTCATGCCAAATTTTCAGGTATTTACTCATGTTTGATAAGCCAGAAACGGCGGAGAGAGCATGGTGCGGGAGCAGCTTTTGGCATTGGCGCGCGCGTTAAGCGAACTGGCCAACGTCACCACTGACGAAAGTGACGAAAGCCATCCCCGGCATAAGCCAACCAAGGCTGATTTGCTGCAAGAAGCCAGGCATCAATTCAAGGCACAACTGCTGCGCGAAGCCCATTTCGAAGGCCTGCCATTTCATGAAACCGGCTGGGAAATTCTGCTGGAACTTTACATTGCCGAGGCAGAGGGGCGAAAGCTCAATGTTACGGCAATCGGCCTCGACGGGCACATACCCAACGCCACGCTGGTCCGGTGGATTGCCCTGCTCGAACATCGCCAGCTGGTCTTTCGCCAACCCGATACCATCGATCGCCGCAGAACGTGGATAGGGTTGACGTCGCTGGGCAGTGAAAAGCTGGATCTGTGTTTGCGGGAATGCGTGCGTTAAAAAGGGCGCGCTTCAATTTGTCGGGTGGAAATGGTGCTGCTGGGGAGGATTGAACTCCCGACCTCAGCCTTACCAAGGATGCGCTCTACCACTGAGCTACAGCAGCACACCATTTCCAAAGCTGCCATGCACCCGTTGATCCGCGAACGGACGGGGTGGGCAGGGGCGGGCTAATGACGGTGGGGGGATGCTTTGTCAAGCAGCGGGTTCTGCAGAACTTGCGCGATAGGGGCAGGACGGGCACTAAAGCCTGCAATGACTGACACCAAATCCCCTGTAACCCGCGAAGAACGTCTGGCCGCACGGCTCCGCGAAAATCTCAAGCGGCGCAAAGCACAGGCCCGCGCGCTGGGTGATCCCGGACAAAACGAAGCCGAATCACAGGAAACTGGCCTTCCCAAAACAGCAGGGTAACGCTAGGGCGCTGCTCAATTCTTTCACAGTAACAGGATGCCTTGATGCCCCGCCTGATCCTGATCCGCCACGGTCAATCGCAGTGGAACCTTGAAAACCGCTTCACCGGCTGGTGGGATGTGGACGTAACCGAAAAGGGCGCGGCTGAAGCCTTCGCTGCGGGCAAGCTGCTGAAAGACAAAGGCATGCTGCCAACGCTGGCGTTCACATCGCTGCAAAGCCGCGCGATCAAGACGCTGCATCTGGCGCTTGAAGCCGCAGGCCGCCTGTGGGTGCAAGAAGACAAGGACTGGCGCCTGAACGAACGCCACTACGGCGGGCTGACGGGCCTCGACAAGGCCGAAACTGCAGCCAAGCATGGCGATGAACAGGTGAAAGTCTGGCGCCGCAGCTTCGATATTCCGCCGCCACCGCTTGAGGCTGGCAGCGAATTCGATCTGGCGTCCGACCCGCGCTATGCCGGGATCGCGGTGCCTGCTACCGAAAGCCTGAAAGACACCATCGCCCGCGTCCTGCCCTGCTGGGAAGAAAAGATCGCGCCTGCCCTGAAGGCCGGTGAAACGGTAGTCGTTTCGGCCCACGGCAACAGCCTGCGCGCGCTGGTAAAGCACTTGTCAGGCATCTCTGACGAGGACATCACCGGCCTTGAAATCCCGACCGGCCAGCCGATCATCTATGAACTGGATGACAATCTGGCTGAAATCGAACGCTATTACCTGTCAGAGCGTTGATCGCTTGAGGCACGTTTTCAAGGGGCGGGGATAATGCACAAGCCGACAGTTGCTATCGTCATGGGCAGCCAGTCTGACTGGGAAACGATGAAGAACGCCGCCGCCGTGCTGGAAAAGCTGGGCGTCGCGCACGATTGCCGCATCGTTTCGGCGCACCGCACGCCGGACCGGCTGGTGGCCTTCGCCAAAGGTGCCCACCTCGAAGGCTTCCGCGTAATCATCGCGGGCGCAGGCGGCGCGGCGCATCTGCCGGGCATGGTCGCAGCGATGACGCACTTGCCGGTGCTGGGTGTGCCGGTGGAATCCAAGGCGCTCAAAGGCATGGATTCGCTCCTGTCCATCGTGCAGATGCCTGGCGGCATCCCTGTGGCCACGCTGGCCATCGGCGTTCCGGGCGCCACCAACGCTGGGCTTCTGGCCGCCTCGATCCTCGCCACATCGGACGAGGCATTGGCGCAACGCCTGATCGCCTTCCGCACCGCGCAGACCGATTCGGTTGCGGAAAAGCCCGTCGGATGATTGCTCCGGGCGAGACTATCGGCATTCTGGGCGGCGGTCAGCTTGGCCGCATGATCGCGCTGGCCGCAGCCAACCTCGGCTATCGCTGCCACGTCTACGCGCCCGAAGCCGATCCCATCGCCGCCGA
The DNA here is from genome assembly GCF_002280675.1 of Novosphingobium sp. 32-60-15. Taxonomy (GTDB): domain Bacteria; phylum Pseudomonadota; class Alphaproteobacteria; order Sphingomonadales; family Sphingomonadaceae; genus Novosphingobium. Next base: position 49,117 of record NZ_NCEN01000031.1, read on the forward strand.
TGTCTGCGCCGCCTTCACCCGGGGCACGTTCGATGATGAAGCCGCGCTCTCGGCCTTTGCCGAACAGTGCGCCGTCGTCACTTACGAGTTCGAGAACGTCGCCGCAGGCCCATTGGGCGCAATTGCCCCCCACGCCCGCCTGCACCCGCCCGCCCGCGCGCTCGAAGTGGCGCAAGACCGGGTGAACGAGAAGACCTTTGTCGAAGCCCTCGGCGGCCGTCCAGCACCGTGGGCACAGGTCGATTCGCTGGGTGACCTGAAAGCCGCCGTCGCCAAAATCGGCACGCCCGGCATCCTCAAGACCCGCCGCGATGGCTATGACGGCAAAGGCCAGTGGCGCATCATGTCCCCCGCCGATGCCGACGCGCTCGAACTGGCTGATGTCCCGCTGATTTACGAAGGCTTCGTCACCTTCGCGGCGGAGTTCTCGGTCATCCTCGTGCGCACCTCTGCGGGCGAAGTGCGGTTCTGGGACAGCGCGGAAAACGTCCACAAGAACGGCATTCTTGATCGCTCCACCGTGCCCGCCTCCCAAGTGATCCTGGGGCAAGTGGACGAAGCCCGCGCACTGGCAGCAAAAGTCGCCGATGCGCTTGAATACGTTGGCGTCCTCACGCTCGAATTCTTCGCCACGGCGCAAGGCCCGGTGTTCAATGAAATGGCCCCCCGCGTCCACAATTCGGGCCACTGGAGCATTGAAGGCGCGCTTACCAGCCAGTTTGAAAACCACGTTCGCGCCATTTGCGGGCTGCCCTTGGGATCAACCCAACTGGCCGCCAAAGGCGTTGTCATGGACAACCTGATCGGCGATGATGCACACGATTGGCCCGCCATTTTATCCGACAGCGCCAATCACTTGCACTTGTATGGCAAGGCCGCCGTCCGTCCGGGGCGCAAGATGGGCCACGTCACCCGGCTGGTGCTGTGACGGCCAAGTCACGGGTCAGTCAGGGCTTGTTCCTGATTTATGCCCGCGCCACCAACGGCGTGATCGGGCGCGACAATGCGCTGCCCTGGCGTCTCCCGGCAGACCTCAAACGGTTCAAGGCGCTCACCATCGGCAAGCCCATGATCATGGGCCGCAAAACCTTCGAAAGCCTGCCCGGATTGCTGCCCGGCCGCCGCCATATTGTGCTCACCCGCGATGCAAGCTGGGCAGCAGACGGCGCAGAAGTTGCCGCCAGCGTTGACGAAGCGCTTGCTCTGGCTGGCTCTGGCGAAGTGGCCGTCGTCGGCGGCGCGGAAATCTACCGCCTGTTCCTGCCGCTGGCGGCGCGGGTGGAATTGACCGAAGTCCAAGGTGACTTCGCAGGCGATACCGTGATGCCTCCGCTCGGCCCCGAATGGCGCGAATCCATGCGCGAAGAACATGCTGCGCAGGACAACCGCCCCGCCCATGCCTTTGTCACGCTGGTGCGCCATGAACCAAAGCCATGACCAGCGTCCGGCTTGACGTTGCCGACCTGTGCGACGACATACGCGGCGTGATGCACTGTAACGCAATTAAAACAACACACGCCGCGCAGCTTGCGAAAGAGGCCGCGCTGTGATTCGCCTGCACACTCTTGAGCCCGTGCCCGCACATTTTCGCGGCGGGATCGTTGCACTCGGCAATTTTGACGGGTTCCATCGGGGTCATCAGGCCGTAGTGGGCGAGGCCATCCGCTGGGCCAAGGCTGAGGGCCGCCCCGCCATCGTCGCCACGTTTGATCCGCATCCTGTGCGCTATTTCGCGCCCGATACACCGCCGTTCCGGCTCACCACACTGGACCAGCGGGAAGAATTGTTCGCCGCCGCAGGCGCGGATGCCATGCTGGTTATCCAGTTCGGTGCCGCAGTTGCAGAATTAACCGCGCAAGAATGGATCAAAGGTGGTCTGGTTGATCACCTGGGCGCGGTGGGCGTTGTCACTGGTGACGATTTCACCTTCGGCAAGGGCCGCACCGGCAATCCGCAAGTGCTGGTCGATCACGGCGCGAGACTTGGCCTGCGCGCCAAGGCCGTCAGCGCGGTGGCGTTCGGTGGCGAGGTCGTCTCGTCCAGCCGCATCCGCCATGCCTTGAAAACGGGTGATTGCGAAACGGCAACACAGCTTTTGACGCGGCCCTTCGCCATGCGCGGACCGGTGCAGCACGGCGATAAAGTGGGCCGCACCATCAACTTCCCCACCGCCAACCTCGATATCGGCGCGTATCTGCGCCCACGCTATGGCATCTATGCGGTAACCGGACGCCTGCCAGATGGCCGCGTGTTGAAAGGCGCCGCCAACATCGGCATCCGCCCCACATTCGATCCACCCAGAGAATTGCTCGAACCGCACTTCTTCGATTTTTCGGGCGATCTTTACGGGCAGGAAATCGAAGTCGCCTTCCACCACTTCCTCCGCCCCGAAGCCAAGTTCGACGGCCTTGATGCACTTGTCGCACAAATCGCACTGGACTGTGATGAGGCGCGGCGCTTGTTGGCATAAGCTACAAGGGGTTAGTGATGATCCCGTCTGCATCCGTTACCCCCGCTTCGTCACCCCGGACTTGATCCGGGGTCCATCTCTCCACCCGCAGGCGGTTTGCGTGCTCTGCACTGACCGCCAAAGGGTTTCGCGCAGAGACGCAAAGATCCGCAGAGACCGTCGCGCAGCGCCGCAGGGATGGTGATCTGAACCACGGCCAGCTTCACAAAAACGGCTTCGCCGGATTGTTCGGCGTCTCTGCGCCGTCTGCTTCCTCAGCGCCTCTGCGCGAAACCCCTTTCTTCAAGCGCGGATGGATGTGACGCCACTTCCCCAAACCGCGCATTTGTTCTAACGCGCGCGCTGTATGACCGAACCTCGCGATTTCCGCCCGACTGTCTTCCTGCCGAAGACCGATTTCCCGATGAAAGCCGGGCTCCCCCAGAAGGAGCCGGGCATTCTGGCGCGCTGGCAGGCAGAAGACATTTACCGCAAGGTGCGTGAGGCGCGGAAGGGCCGCGAAAAGTTCATCCTGCATGATGGCCCGCCCTATGCGAACGGCGATATGCACATCGGCCACGCGCTGAACCATATCCTGAAAGACATGGTCTGCCGCACGCAAAACCTGCTCGGCAAAGATGCGCCTTACGTTCCCGGCTGGGACTGCCACGGCCTGCCGATCGAATGGAAGGTTGAGGAAGAATACCGCAAGAAAAAGAAGAACAAGGACGAGGTTCCGCCAAAGGAATTTCGCGCCGAATGCCGCGCCTATGCCCAGAAGTGGGTCGATGTGCAGCGCGAGCAATTGAAGCGCCTCGGCATCAATGGCGATTGGGACAACCCCTACCTGACGATGGACTCTGAGGCCGAGGGCACCATCGTGCGCGAACTGCTGAAGTTTGCCGAAAGCGGCCAGCTTTATCGCGGAGCCAAGCCGGTGATGTGGTCGCCGGTCGAAAAGACCGCGCTGGCCGAAGCCGAGGTTGAATACGAGGACATCACCTCGACGCAGATCGACGTGGCGTTCGAAATTGTTGAATCGCCGATTGCCGAACTGGTCGGCGCCTATGCGGTGATCTGGACGACGACGCCTTGGACGATCCCGGTGAACCAGGCTTTGGCTTATGGGCCAGAGGTTGATTATGTCGTTGTAACTTCTAATGGCAAGCGTTGTTTGGTTGCCAAGGAGCTACATCAAGCTTTTCAACTTCGGTCAGGTCAACTCACATCGCTGGCTGAGATTCTCGACGAAGAACCAACCAAGGAACGTAGCTGGGAAGTTGACGGACCAACAAGCGAACTTGGCGTTATCAAAGGCTCCGACCTCGCCGGAACTATCTGCCAGCACCCGATGGCTAACCTCTTCCGTCACCCCGTGCTTGACACGGGGCTTGGCTCTTCTTCAAGCGCGGCGCCGGAAGGGGAAAGCCAAGCCCCGGATCAAGTCCGGGGCGACGGGACTGTGGATGTAAACTCACCACTCGCCGAATTCTTCCTCCGCCCACGCCCCCTCCTCGCAGGCGATTTCGTCACCACCGACAGCGGCACCGGCCTTGTCCACATGGCCCCCGATCACGGCGAGGACGACTTCGCGCTGTGCAAAGCCAACGGCATCGAACCCGTGTTCGCGGTCCTCGGCGATGGCAAGTACCGCGAAGACTGGGCATGGCTCGGCGGCCAAGGCTCGGTCATCAACCCCAAGTTCAACGCGCCCGATGGCCCGATCTGCACCGCCTTGCGCGAAGCGGGCGGGCTGCTCGCGGCGTCTGCCGATTACAAGCACTCCTACCCGCATTCGTGGCGTTCAAAGGCCAAGGTGATCTATCGCTGCACGCCGCAATGGTTCGTGCCGATGGACAAAGGCGGCGCAGCGTCCGGCGGCACGGTGCTGCCGGTAATCACCGCAGCGCCCGAAGATTCCGATCTGGTCGGCTGGCGGCTGGTCATGGACGGCGCGCCTGCCGGAACCATCGGCTATCACCGCAGCCTTGATTACATCGTGATCCCCGTCGGCGATGAAATGCACGTCGTGCGTGAAGCCCACGCCGAGGCCTATTGCGTCCAGGCGGGCGTCAAGTTCCGCATGGCCGCGTTGATCAAGGGTGCGCTGCTGGCAGGGGCGACTGCCGAGTTGGACGGCGTAAGCTACGCGCTGGTTCAGGATGATGACGTGCTGCCCGAAGGCAACACCGGCTTTTCCGGCATCACAGCCACGGCCACGCTGCGCGAAAAGGCGATCAAGGCCATCGCCGAAACACGCTGGGTGCCTGAAAAGGGCCGCAACCGCATCGGCGCGATGGTCGAAGGGCGGCCCGATTGGGTGCTTTCGCGCCAGCGCGCATGGGGCGTGCCGATCACGCTGTTCGTGGATCGCAAGACCGGCCAATACCTCAACGATCCGGACGTGAACGCGCGCATCGTCGCCGCTGTCATGGCAGGCGGCGTGGATGCGTGGGACGAGGAACACGCGCAGGAATATCTGGGCGATGCCTACAAGCTCGAAGATTACGAGCGCGTTACCGACATTCTCGATGTGTGGTTCGATTCCGGCTCCACTCACGCTTTCGTGCTGGAATCAGGCCGCTGGCCCGATCTGCTGCGGCCTGAAGGCTACACCGGCCCGCACGCTGACCTGTATCTTGAAGGATCAGACCAGCATCGCGGCTGGTTCCAGTCCTCGCTGCTTGAAGCTTGTGCCACGCGCGGCCATGCGCCCTACAAGGCGGTGCTGACCCACGGCTTCACCATGGACCAGAAGGGCATGAAAATGTCCAAGTCCTTGGGCAACACGATCAGCCCGATTGATCTGATGCGCGATTATGGCGCGGATATCCTGCGGCTCTGGGCGCTCTCGGTTGATTTCACCGAAGACCACCGCATCGGCAAGGAAATCCTCCAAGGCGTCGCGGATCAATACCGCAAGCTGCGCAACACCTATCGCTACCTGCTCGGCGCGCTCGAAGGCTTCACCGAGGCCGAGCGCTTGCCGGTAGAAGACATGCCCGAGCTTGAGCGTTATATGCTCGGCCTCTTGGGCAAGCTGGATGCCACGTTGCGGCAGGCTGTCGATGACTTCGATTTCAACACTTATGTCCGCGCGCTGACCGAGTTCTGCAACGAAGACCTCTCGGCGTTCTTCTTCGATATCCGCAAAGACAGCCTCTATTGCGATGCGCCAACCGACCTGAAGCGCCGCGCCTATCGCACCGTGCTCGATACGCTGTTCCACGCCCTCGTCCGCTATGGCGCGCCGGTGCTGGTGTTCACTTCGGAAGAAGTGTGGTCCTCGCGCTATCCGGACGCTGACAGCGTACATCTGCTCGAATGGCCGCAAGTGCCCGCGATTTCGGTCGATGAAGCCCATTGGACCGAACTGCGCGCCCTGCGTCAGACAGTGAACGAGGCGATCGAGCCGTTGCGCCGCGAAAAGGTGCTGGGATCAGGGCTTGAGGCCATCGTCACCGTACCAGAAGGCGCACCGCAAGCCGATCTTGCCGAGTTGTTCATCACCGCGACAGTAACGCGCGGGCAGGGCAGGGAAGTGACTGTCGAACGCTCCTCCGATCACAAATGCGGCCGCTGCTGGCGCTTGTTGCCCGAAGTGTCGGAAGACGGCGCGCTGTGTGGCCGGTGCGAGGACGTCGTTGCGCAAATCGATGCAGGCGTTGAGGCGTGAACGTAAAGCGTTTGCGGATTGAAGGCATGGCCCTTGCGCTGGCGATTTTCGTGATCGACCGCGCAGTGAAGGCGCTGATGGTCGGCCCGCTCGCCCTGCGCGAACGCGGGTTGATTGATCTGCTGCCGATGTTCGATCTGCGCTATGCCGAGAACTATGGCGTTTCGTTCGGGATGTTTTCGGCCACGTCGCTGGAAATGCGTTGGGGCCTGATTGCGGTGACGGCGCTCATCGCCACCGGCGTGTTCATCTGGATGCTGCGCGAAACCTTGCGCGGCGATATCCTCGGCCTTGGCCTCGTGCTGGGCGGAGCTATCGGAAATATCTATGATCGCCTGACGTTTGGCTATGTCATCGACTATGCCGATCTGCACTTTGGTGAATGGCGACCGTTCCAGATATTCAACCTGGCCGACGTGGCGATCACGTTTGGCGTTCTGATACTGCTTGCCCGCTCGTTCAAATCGCGCGAAAAGCCCCATGATAGCGGCGATGATACCGCCACGGAGAATGCATGATGCGTAAAGTTGCCGCCCTTGCCCTCGTCGTTTCGGCTGCGGCATTGCTGTCTGCTTGTGGTGGTGGCGGCAATTCGCTGCTCAATCGTGACCGGCCTGATGAAATGGCCGTCACCCGCGCCGCGCCACTGGTGGTTCCGCCTGACTTTTCGCTCACCCCGCCAAACCCCGGTTCGCCGCGCCCGCAGGATACCGATACCGGACGCCAAGCGCTTGATGCGCTGTTCGGCGGCCCATCGGCGCGTTCGGGGATCGAAACCGATTCGCTGAACCGTGCCGGCACCGCCGCCACCTCGATTCGCTCCACCGTGGGTGATCCTGAAACGCAAACCGTGGCCAAGGGACAGATCGTGCGCGATATCCTCGCCGCGCCCGAAGGCGATGGTCAAGCTGCATCCGCTGCGATTCCGGGCTAATCCATCCGGCTAGCGCTATGGCAAAGCCCTGCTTCGGCAGGGCTTTTTCGTTTCACACGCGCCAATCGATTGCGCCGCGCCCGCAGCTTTCCAGAAACGCATTGGCCTGGCTGAAATGGCGGCACCCGAAAAAGCCGGTATAGGCCGAAAGCGGGCTGGGGTGCGGGGCCTGCAAAACCAGATGTTTGCCAGTTTGAAGCGCCGCAATGCGCGCGGCTTTCTTCTGCGCATGGCTGCCCCACAGCATGAACACGCACGGGGCATCTTGCTGCGCCACGGCGGCAATCACGGCATCGGTAAATTGCTCCCAGCCGCGCTTCTGGTGTGATCCCGCCTTACCTGCTTCAACCGTCAGCGCATTGTTCAACAAAAGCACGCCCTGCTTAGCCCAATGCGCAAGATTGCCGTGTTTGGGCCGCGCAATGCCAAGGTCGCTTTCCAGTTCCTTGTAAATATTGACCAGGCTCGGCGGCACTTTAACCCCCGTCTGCACCGAAAAAGCAAGGCCGTGGGCCTGTCCGGGACCATGATAGGGGTCCTGCCCCAATATCACCACGCGCACCTGATCGGGCGGGGTCATGTCCAGCGCCGCCAGCCATTGGTCACGCGGTGGAAAGATCACTTTGCCGCTGCGTTCTTCGGCTTCCAGAAAATCGCCTAATGCAGACGGTATCGGATCTGCGTGATCTATACCCAATACTTGCTGCCACGGGGCGGGAGGAACGATTGTCATAATCGCCGTTTATGGCTGCAAAGTACGCCCGGCAAGTGCGCTGCGCAGTGTCTTGCATTGCAGCATTGGTATTAGTCCCGATGCGGCTAGTGCGAAATCATGCTCGGGCGCGTAGTACGATTAGCGAAGTCTTGAATAAGTGGTGTTGATCTATGAAAATTGCGATGGTGGGTTCGGGGTATGTTGGGCTCGTGTCCGGTGCCTGCTTTGCTGATTTCGGGCACGATGTGGTGTGCATCGACAA
>NZ_NCEN01000003.1 GCF_002280675.1 Novosphingobium sp. 32-60-15
CAACAACCAGAGTTCCGACAAAAGCAGCGCCTCCTCAACGCCGCTATTGAATCAAGCCATCGCCGCCAGCGCAAGCGATTTAATGGGTCCTGAGCCTAGATAAAGCCGAGAAAAACCTGAAAAAATCGCTAAAGTTGATACCCGATCATGCAGGTGCAAAATCAGAATTGCAATACATCGCTGACTTGAAGAAAAGTCAGAAGAATTGATTGGTCAATCAACTGGAGCATAGAGGGGGCTAAATTAGAGGGCCAATGCTCTGTATGTTTCCGGGTACGCAACACCAAGCCTGTCCAGATCAGCGCAGTCTCGCTCTACCAAGGGCAAACACGCGCGTTGGAATGCTTCAGGTTTCATAAGCAAGCGCGATGGAAACACGTTGGCCTTTAGAGAGGCCGGATCATAGGTCGCTGGTGGCAGATCAAGAAATGCCTCGATTTTCCGGACAGCAGCAAGTGGATCAGCCCGGCAATCTTCGATAGGCAGGACCAGAAACTCATGGGGTTCAAGGACGCTTTGGGCCATTTCGATAAAACGATAATACTGTCCGTGAAGCGCAAAATCGGCACCGGCCAGTTCATCGGCGTAAAACGATTCATTATATCCTGTAATGTCCTCGCCCGGCGAGAACAGCGACTTATGAAAGTTGTAGTGACTCCAATACCGATCGACTGGATTGCGGATTAGATAAATCAAGCGCCTATTATGGGACGAATCGCAGATGCGTTTTACGTCATTCTGGTCTCCAAGGCTTGTGAATGGGCTGAAGTCCGAAATATAATGGTCGGGTCCTGCTTGACCATAGAGGGAACGGAGCCAAGCCAAATCTATAGGTCCCGAAAGATAATTGTGAAACCATTCCAGATCGTTCCTTGCTGCTTCGGCAAGTTCAGGCGCATGCTTGACGTATGGTCCGTTATTGTCAAAGTAGTTAACTAAAGCTTGTATTCGCGCTTCGTCCGCCAGTGGGTCCCAAGGCAGGCTGGCAGGAGCAAAAAAATGAACCTCTTTGATCTTTGGAACAGCAATCATGGGATGCTGACGGAGCATTGAGAATAGCCAGGTCGTTCCTGCTTTTATCGCGCCGCAGACAAGAAGCAGCCGCTCGATCCGTTGGTCTACGCACGATTCGGCATCAAAACTTGCGTCATCTTCAATATCAGGCGTTTGCGCTTCTTGCATCTGAGGCCAGATCTCTTGTTTCATAAAACTGACTTCTAAGATATCTTCGGGGGTGTCAATCCGTGTAATTCCAAAGACATGTAGCTGCCGTGATCCGACGTTCAAATGGAGGCATCACGTTGACGCTTTGGAACGTATCGAACCAAACTTGCGCGAGGCCTTCGAAAGCCATTTCCGCTTTGTTCACTTGGCAAAACAATGCGCCTTGCTCCACGCCAGTTCCAGAGCCACGGTTAAAGGCAGGGGTGTCAGACCTTCCCGAGGTCGGGAGGAATGCCGAGATTCAAGGGGCGATTGGCTGCAATTTGTCGAAGCGCACAACCAAAGCAAACATCAACTCTTTGCGCTAAATTCCCAAAATATCGACCGCTTAACTAACTTGCGTAAGGCTGTGACCGTCTTGTCATTTTGCCACGCGCTTTATATGCGGCTTCAGATATGGGTCGTACCTTGTGTCAAAGCGCGGGTCCCATCGCTAGGGGAAGTGCGTGTACCAGCCGTCGATGTCTGATCGTGTCCGTTTCCTGATCGGACTGCCGCTTAGCCTGATTTACTTTCCGCTGATGATCCTCACGCTGGTTGGCTATATGCTGATGCCGCGCGGGTTGGTGAACGATCTGCAACAGCGCAACCGCGCCAAGGAAATCGCGGCGCGGCTGCGCGCTATGCAGGCCTATGTCGGCGCGGGCGAAAAGGTGCTGGATTTCGGCGCGGGGCGGGGGGATTTTCTCAAGAACGTCGCCAGCGTCCACGATGTCGACATCATCGGGATCGATATCATCGATTATACCGATGATGACGTTGAAGTGCTGATGTTCGATGGTGATCGCATCCCGCTGCCGGATAAAAGCGTGGATATCGGCATGGCCGCTTTCGTGCTGCACCACATCGTCGATCAGGATCGCGCGATGGCCGAATTGAAGCGCGTGTGCCGCAAGCGCATCATCATTTTCGAAGATACCTATTTCAGCCCGTGGCAGTGGGCCTTTGTGGTGTGGAACGATTTTTATTCGAACATCCTCATGGGCAGCATCCGCGCCTATAAGGCCATCGGCAAAATGGCCATCGTCTCGATGCCCATGCCGCTCACTTTCAAGACCGTGCGCCGGTGGCAGGCGTATTTCCAGGGCCATGGATTGACGCTGCTCTCCACCGAAGTCCGCCACAACGCGGTAAAGCCGATGAGCAAAGTGACGTTCGTGATCGAGGTTTAGCCTGCTCCGAAATATTGGAAAGACAATCCAAACAATTTCGTGCGATAGAGCCGGAACAGGCGACAGCAGGATCAAGTAACAGCAATGTGCGGAATTATCGGAATCGTTGGCAAGGAACAGGTCGCTGACCGGCTGGTTGATGGGCTGCGGCGCATGGAATACCGCGGCTATGACAGCGCCGGGATATGCTTGGTCGAAGGCGGGCAACTGGTCCGCCGCCGGGCCGAGGGCAAGCTGAACAACCTTGTTGTCGAACTTGCCCGCCATCCGGCGGAAGGGTTGATTGGAATCGCCCACACCCGCTGGGCCACACACGGCGCGCCCACCACCAGCAACGCGCATCCCCATGCCACCGAACACGTCGCGCTGGTCCATAACGGCATCATCGAAAACTTCAAACCCCTGCGTGAAGCGCTGATGGCGCGCGGCCGCACGTTTGAAAGCGAAACCGACACCGAAGTTGTCGCGCACATGGTGTCCGAACAAGTCGAAGCGGGCCTTTCCCCGCAAGACGCGGTTCAGGCCGTGCTGCCGCAATTGCGCGGTGCTTTCGCGCTCGCCATAGCATTCCGCACCCATGACGATATGCTAATCGGCGCGCGCCTTGGCTCGCCCTTGGTGGTCGGCTATGGCGATGGCGAGACCTATCTTGGCTCAGATGCCCTGGCACTCGCGCCGCTGACGCAGAAGATCACCTATCTTGAAGAGGGCGATTGGGTGGTGATCACCCGCGAAGGCGCACAGATTTTCGATGTGGACAACAATCTTGTCGCACGCCCTATCGTCGCCTCGGGCGCCACAGCGGCTGCCATCGAAAAGGGCAATTACCGCCACTTCATGCAGAAGGAAATCTTCGAGCAGCCGGTGGTCGTCGCGCAAACCTTGCGTAGCTATTTGCGCCGCGTGGAACAGACCGTCGCCCTGCCGCAAATTGATTTCGATCTGGCCAAGATCAACCGCGTCACCATCGTCGCTTGCGGCACCAGCTTCTATGCTGCGATGGTTGCCAAATATTGGTTCGAACAATTCGCGAGGCTTCCCGTCGATATCGATGTGGCGTCCGAATTCCGCTACCGTGATCCGGTGCTTGAGGAAGGCGGCCTCTCGCTGTTCATCTCGCAAAGCGGCGAAACGGCAGATACACTTGCCGCGCTGCGCCACTGCAAGGCTGCGGGCCAGACCATCGCGGTCGTCGTCAACGTGCCCACCAGCACGATGGCGCGCGAGGCTGACCTGCTGCTGCCCACCCACGCAGGCCCTGAAATCGGCGTTGCCTCCACCAAGGCGTTCACCTGCCAGCTTGCCGTGCTGGCGGCACTTGCCGCGCACCTTGCGGTAAAGCGCGGTCGGATGAACCGCGAAGAGGAAGCGGCGATTGTCGAACACCTGATCGAAGTGCCCTCTGCGCTGAACGCGGCGCTGGCGCATGATGACGAGATCGCCGCGATGGCGCACCTGATCGTGCCTGCGCGCGATGTGCTTTATCTGGGGCGCGGGGCGGATTATCCGCTGGCTCTGGAAGGCGCGCTAAAGCTCAAGGAAATCAGCTATATCCATGCCGAAGGCTATGCCAGTGGCGAGATGAAGCACGGCCCGATTGCCTTGATCGATGAGTCTGTTCCGGTGATCGTGCTCGCACCGTCCGGCCCACTGTTCGAAAAGACCGTTTCAAACATGCAGGAAGTGCGCGCGCGCGGCGGCAAGGTCGTGCTGATTTCCGATGCAGAGGGCATTGCCGAGGCAGGCGAGGGGTGCCTTGCCACCATCGAAATGCCACGCGTCCACCCGCTCATCGCGCCGCTGGTCTATGCTGTGCCGGTGCAACTGCTCGCCTATCACGTCGCCGTCGCCAAAGGCACCGACGTGGATCAGCCGCGCAATCTGGCCAAGTCTGTTACCGTCGAATAACTTCAGGCCGAAAGGCGGCGCACCGCTTCCTCTTGCGCAATCAGGGGAAGCAGCGCCGCCATTTCAGGGCCATGATCCTGTCCGGTAAGCGCCTGACGCAGCGGTAAAAACAGCGTCTTGCCCTTGCGTCCGGTGCTGTCCTTCAACGCCGCTGTCAGCGCCCGCCAGGGATCGGCGGCCCAATCGAGCGTAGCAGCCAGAGCGGCGGCCCGATCCAGAAATGCGCGCGTCTCATCATCAAACGCGGGCGCTGAAACCGGCCCGGTCACCACTTGCCACCAGCCGCTCGCCTCATCGATATGGGCAAGGTTGGGGCGGATCACCTCCCACGCCACTTCGCCCATGCCCTTGGGCAGCAAATGTGCCACGCGGGCGAACGGCAGGCGGTGCACGATCTGCGCGTTGACACGGTGCAGGTCCGCCTCATCAAACCGCGCAGGCGCCCGGCCAAAGCGTGACAGGTCAAAGCTTGCGGCCAGCGCATCCACATCTAGCGCCGGGTCCACCGGATCGGACGTGCCGAGCCGCGCCAGCAGCGTCACGATGGCTTCGGGCTCAATCCCCTGTTCGCGAAAATCCGCCATGCCCAGCGCGCCCAGCCGCTTGGAAAGCTTGCCCTCGCTGCCCGTCAGCAGCGCCTCATGCGCAAAGCGCGGTGGCGTCGCTCCCAGTGCCGAAAACATCTGAAGCTGCGTTGCGGTGTTCGAAACGTGGTCTTCGCCGCGCAAAACATCGGTCACGCCCATCGCAATATCATCAATCGCCGATGGCAGCATATAAAGCCACGATCCATCGGCGCGGCGGATCACCGGATCAGACATCTGGCGGGCATCGAAGTTCTGCGCCCCGCGAATGCCATCGTCCCACGTGATAGGCTGGTCATGATCCAGCATAAAGCGCCAATGCGGCTTTTCCCCCGCCGCGGCCTTCGCCGCATGGTCCGCCTCGGTCAGCTTCAGCGCCGCGCGGTCATAGATCGGCGGAAGGCCCCGCCCCAGCAGCACTTTGCGCTTCAGATCAAGCTCTTGCGATGTTTCATAGGCGCGGTAAATCCGGCCAGCATCAACCAGCCGCCGGAATTCCCGCTCATAGATTTCAAAGCGCAGCGATTGGCGCTCCTCGCCATCAACCGTCAGCCCCAGCCACGCCAGATCGGCACGGATGGAATCGACATGCTCCTCGCGGCTGCGTTCGGCATCGGTATCATCGATCCGCAGCAGGAACTTACCGCCGGTCTTTTTGGCCAGCAGCCAATTGTGCAGGGCGGTACGAACATTGCCGACATGCAGTTTGCCGGTGGGTGATGGAGCGAAGCGCGTTACCGTAGTCATGCCTCCCGCCCTATCGCCAACCGCGCTCAAGGGGAAGGGAGCAGTGCAACCGCGTGAACAGTTGCCTCATAAAGGGCAGGGTGGCGCTCTGCCCGCACAAAGCCATCGACCGCCCGCGCAAAGCCTTGGCGATTGCCAGATCGCGCATTGCGAACCAGCGCCGAAAGCGTCACCTCATCCGGCGTCATCGCATGGCAGCACGGGCGGTTGACCATGAACGGTTCTGGCCAGACCTGTTTGATCGTCTGCACCAGCCCGTGCACCGCGCAAGCCGCCTCGATGCTGCGATAGCGGCGCGCAAGATCGGGCACCGGATCGCGCCCTGCCTGATCGAACAGCGCGCAAAGCCGCATGGCCATGACCATGTGCAAACTGTTCAGCGTTAATCCACGCACGTCGCGGGGTCGGGCGAGTTTTTCGAGCGTTGCCGAAAACTGGGTGGCTGAGCCGCTTGTTGGCATAAGGATTCCTTTCTTGCGAATGAATCGCAAGTTAGGCTCGCCGTGACTTTGCGTCAATGCGAATCATTCGCAATAAGTCAGCCGGTGCGAAAGCCATGCGTAATTGGGTAACGCCGGTCGCGGCCATAATTGCGCGAACCCAGCTTCACCCCGGGAGGGGCCTGACGGCGCTTGTATTCCGCGATGTGAAGCAAGCGTTCGATCCGCACCACAGTGGCACGGTCAAACCCTTCGGCAACGATCTGATCGACCGACTTTTCGTTCTCGACCAGTCCGGTGAGGATCGCATCCAGCACATCGTAAGGTGGCAGCGAATCTGAATCCTTCTGATCCGGGCGCAATTCGGCGCTGGGCGGTTTGGTAATGATGCGTTCGGGCATCACTGGGCCATCAGGTCCAAGCCCGATCTTGGGGCGCTTGCCATTGCGCCACTGCGAAACTGCAAACACCGTGGTCTTATACGCGTCCTTCAACGGGTTATAGCCGCCGTTCATGTCGCCATAAATCGTGGCATAGCCGACGCTCATCTCGCTCTTGTTGCCGGTGGTCACCAGCATCGGGCCAAACTTGTTCGACAGCGCCATCAGCGTAACGCCGCGAATGCGCGATTGGATGTTCTCTTCGGTGGTATCGGCTTGCTTGCCCGCAAACACGGGGGCCAGCATTTCCTCAAAGCCTAGAACCGCCGGATTGATCGGCACCGTATCCAGCTTCACACCCAGCATTCGCGCGCAGCCTTCAGCGTCATCAAGGCTTTCTTGACTGGTGTAAATGCTTGGCAGCATCACGCACCACACGCGGTCTGCGCCCAAAGCATCTACCGCGATGGCCGCGCAAATGGCGGAATCGATCCCGCCCGAGAGACCAAGGACAACGCCGGGAAAGCGGTTCTTGTTCACATAATCGCGCAGCGCCAAAACCATCGCGCAGTAAATGTCTTCGGGATGTTCGGCGAGATCATGGACAACGCCTGATTCGCAGTGCCAACGGTGCACAGACCCGAATTCCGATTTCGTCCATACTGTGGTGACAATGGATTCTTCCCAGTCGGGCATCTGCACCCATAGCGCGCCTTCCGGGCCTACAACGAAGCTGGCCCCGTCAAACACGATCTCGTCCTGCCCGCCCACGCGGTTCAGGTAAACCAGCGGAATGCCGGTATCGATCGCGCGGCGCTTGGCCACGCCATCAATGCGCAGCACGTCCTTGTCGATCTCGTATGGGCTGCCGTTGACGCAGATGAAGATTTCCGCGCCCTGTTCGGCCAGATGGCGGCACACGTCGGGCTGCCAGATGTCCTCGCAAATCGGCAGGCCGATCATCGCGCCTTTGAACAGCACCGGTTCGGGCAAGGGGCCGGGCATGAAATAGCGCTTTTCATCGAACGTGCCGTAATTTGGCAATTCGTATTTGAAGCGGGTCGCGGCAATCCGCCCGCCTTCCAGCAGCGCCACGCCGTTATGAAGCGCGCCATCGCGCACGAAAACCGATCCCACCAGCATCGCCGGGCCGCCATCGGCAGTCACTTTGGCTAGTCTCTGCAATTCTGCCGCCGCGCGTTCAATCAGGGCGGGTTTCATGATCAGATCTTCAGGCGGGTAACCGATCAATTGCAATTCGGGATAGACGATCAGATCGCTATCGCGCGCCTTCTCACGCACCGCCAGCATCGCTGCGGCATTTGCGGCAAGGTCGCCCACCTGTTGGTTGAGCTGGGCGAGGGTGATTTTGATCGTGTCGGCCATTTTCAATCACTAGGCGGCAAACCCCATCGCCTGCAAGAGTTGCAAACCTGTCATCTTGGGCTAAGGGCCCCTTGGGGATCGAAATTCGAGGGAATCGCACGCATGAAGATCATGACCGGCAACTCAAACCTGCCGCTCGCTCGCGCCATTTCGGCTTATCTCGAAGTGCCGCTGACCGAGGCAAGCGTGCGACGCTTTGCGGATGAAGAAGTTTTCGTCGAAATCCACGAAAACGTGCGCGGTGAAGACGTGTTTGTGGTGCAATCGACGAGTTACCCCGCAAACGACAATCTGCTCGAACTGCTGATCTGCATAGATGCGCTGCGTCGCGCCTCGGCCAAGCGGATCACGGCGGTCGTGCCCTATTTCGGCTATGCCCGTCAGGACCGCAAGCCCGGCCCGCGCACGCCTATTTCGGCCAAACTGGTATCGAACCTGATCACCACAGCAGGCGCAGACCGCGTTCTGGCAGTTGATCTGCACGCTGGCCAGATCCAGGGCTTCTTCGATATCCCTACCGACAACCTGTTTGCCGCGCCCGTCATGGCAGCAGACATCCAGACGCGTTACGGTTCGCAGGAACTCATGGTCGTATCGCCAGACGTTGGCGGTGTGGTGCGCGCGCGTTCACTGGCCAAGCGGTTGAACAACGCGCCGCTCGCCATTGTGGATAAACGCCGCGATCGTCCCGGGCAGTCCGAAGTGATGAACATCATCGGCGATGTTAATGGCCGCATGTGCATCCTGATCGATGACATCATCGATTCGGGCGGCACCTTGTGCAACGCGGCGCAAGCCTTGCTCGATGCCGGCGCTGCTGGCGTCTCGGCCTATATCACCCACGGCGTGCTTTCGGGCGGCGCGGTCGCCCGCGTGGCAGGTTCCGCGCTGAAAGAACTGGTCATTACCGATACGATCATGCCCACCGAAGCCACCGCATCGTGTGACCGCATCCGCGTGCTCACTATCGCCCCGCTGATCGGCGAGGCTGTGCGCCGTATCGCCGATGAAAGCTCGGTTTCCAGCCTGTTCGATTGATTCAGGCTCAGGTCGGCGGGTTTTCAGCCAACCTCAGCTTTTCCAGCCACGCGCGCGCCTGCTTGGGTTCACCCACGGCATGCGCGCCTGGCTTTCCGCGCGCTGCCAAAAACTCCTCGTGCAGCGTGAACGGTTCCATGAACAGCGTCTCGCGCGCCTCGGCAATATCGTCGGCGATCTGTTGCAGGTTCTCGATCACCGGCGCGGTGGCAGCCCGCATGATCTTGTCGGCGTTATGGTCGAACAAGCCCCATTTGCCCGCTGCGGTCACGCGCAGCGCCTCGATCAGGGCTTCCAGATAATCCGCTTCCATTTCGGCGCGGCGCTTGTCGAGACGTTCGAGACGATCAGCTTTTGCCATGTCTTGGCGATACGCAGCACAACGTCGGTGTGCAACATCATTCCCAGGGCTTGATTCCGCCCGGAGCAATGCGCTGGATCGTTTCAAGGCGGCGGCTCTGCCGTGTTTCCAGACCAATCGTCATCAGCGGTTGTGGCCGCTCCACAAACTGGCGCGGGCTCATCCCGAACATCGCGGTAAATTCGCGGATCAGGTGGCTCTGGTCGTAATAGCGCAGCGCCAGCGCCTCTGCTTCATCCTGATCGGCCACCCCGCGCAAGTGGCTGGCCATATCCAGCGCGCGCGCGCGGCGCAGCACTTGCTTGGGCGTCATGCCGAAATCGCGCCGGACAATGCGTTCAAGCCGGCGCTGCTCAACGCCGATGTCATCGGCCAGTTGCGCGACTGACACGGTCGGATCGACAAAGGCTGCTGCCTCGAAACGTGCTGAAATCGGCTCGGGTTCCCGCACGGCGCGATCCGCGATCAGGCGGCGCATTTCCTGCTCCATCGCCAAGGTCCATTCCTCGGGCGTGGCATCAGGATCGAACAGGTTGATCCAGCGCGCTTCGGGCATGTATAACTGGGTAAACGTGGCCAGATTGTCCGTCAGACCTGAAATTTCCGGCCCGTTCAACGCATGGCATGCGCCGGGGCGCAGGAAGACACCGACGCTGGTAAAGCTGCCGGTCACGCTCACGGGCATGCGCCGCGAATGCGGGCCGAACAGCATGGCCGCCTGACCGGAATGTTTCAGTCCATCGCTGGTGAGTGCCTCCCACTTCCCTCGCGTCTGCACCCGGATACAGGCGAAATCGCACAATAAACCGCAATCAAGCCGGTGGTCGTCCGGCATATCGACGATGGTCACGTAAAACCGGCCAACCCAGCGTTCAAGATCAGGGGCGGGTGCGCGGCTGAACGAAATCGGCTGTCCATCGCGGGTTGCACCGTTCGCCGATACGACCGCACGATCAATCGCCGGCTTGCTGCTGCGACTCACTTTTGCGCCCCCTGAACCATCGTTAACTCTAGTTAGCCTTGCCGAATGACTCTGTCTGTGCGGTTTTGCACGGCCTATCAAAGGATATGGTGTTTTGGCGCTTCGTCATTCAGCGGCTTGACCTGTGGCCATGGAAAAGCGCAGAGCGACACGATGAAGCTCGAACACGATATTGCCCTCGCCATGCGCCTTGCTGATGCAGCGGCGGCAGCAATCAAACCCTATTTCCGTACCGTCATGGCAGAGCGAAAGGGGGATGATACCCCCGTTACGATGGCTGATCGCGCAGCGGAAGAAGCGATGCGGCGGATACTGACCGCCGAAGTTCCGCGCGATACGATTATTGGTGAAGAGTTTGGTTCAACCGCCGGTACTTCGGGCCGCAGTTGGGTGCTCGATCCGATTGACGGCACCGCCGGGTTCCTTGCCGGACGCCCGATTTTCGGCACGCTGATTGCGCTGGTGGTCGAAGGCTTCCCCGTGATGGGCGTCATGGATCAGCCGATCACGGGCGAGCGCTGGATCGGCGCCACCGGCATGGCAACCACGCTCAACGGCAAGCCCGTCCGCACGCGCCCCTGCCGCGAATTGATCGAAGCGACGCTGGCCACCACCGGCCCGCATTACTTCGATGATCACGACGGCGCGCATTTCATGGGCCTTGCTGCCAAGACCGATCACAAGCGCATGGTCATGGGCGGTGATTGCTACAATTATGCCATGCTCGCCACCGGCCAGCTGGATGTGGTGTGCGAAGCGGGGCTGAAATTGCATGACTGGGCCGCACTTGTGCCCATCGTCGAAGGCGCTGGCGGCACGATGGCAGACTGGAACGGCGATCCGTTACACGCAGGATCAGACGGGCATGTCCTTGCGCTGGGTGATCCGGCGCGGCTCGACGATGTGGTCGAGGCGCTTGCCTGCCACCATTGAGCTATCGGAGAAGCAATTCGGCCTGCGCCAATTCAATGACCGGCACTTCCCAAGGGTGAGCAGCCATCAACGCGGCAAGCGCGCCTTCAATGTCAGCCTCTGCCGCAGCATATGTGGTCAGTATGACCGTGGGCGATAGGGTAGCAGCGCCTGCGGAACCCAGCGCTGGCGCGGCATCGGGCGAGGGGGTAAAGCTCTCCCATCCAATCCCGATCTCGACAACGCCGTGATACAGGCCGAAGTCGCCCAAGGTCTTGTCTGACCGGATCACCGCCAAAATCGCAGCAGCAGTCCGGTCGCGTTCAAGCGCCGTTGCATCCCCAGCCAGCATAGCTTCAAGCGTTTCGGGCGAAACGGGGCAGTGGATTCTCACCACCGTCACGCGGCGGCGGTTGTGCGTCATCACAACCCGGCCTTCAGCATCCAATCGTGGAAGAGGCGCACCGGGCGTGATTGCAACGCGCGCGGGCGGCACACGAACCAATAGGAATAGGGGCTGTCGACATCAATGTCATAAAGCCGCGCAAGGCGTGAATCATGGCTGCGGTGATAGTGGTCATCGTGCATGATCGCGATGCCAAGCCCTTGGGCAGCGGCTTCAAGGATCAGCTGTCCTGAGTCGAAATGGTCAATCGCTGCAGGCTCAAGCTTTTCAAAATGCAGCGCTTTTTTCCACGCCTCAAAGCTCATTGGTAAATCGTTGTGAACCAGAAACGTCTGCTTGGAAAGCTTGGCTACATCCGGTCTCGGCCCAAGCTCCTCGGCCAGCGCCACCGACGTAATCGCATGAACCCGGTTGTGATCCAGCCGCACCGAATGCAGCGATGCATCCGGCCCTTCGGACAGGACAATCGCCGCGTCAATCGTATCACCCAGCTTGGTTTCCGCCGCGTGGCCTGAATCGATATCAATGTGCAATTGCGGGTGCAACTTGCGCAATTCGCCAAGGCGCGGGAACAAGCGCTGGCTGCCAAACAGCGGCAATACGCCCAGCCGCAGCCGCATGACTTTGCCCGTGTCGATCAACCGGTCCACACGATCGGCCATTTCATCGATCAGCGGGGCTACCGCATCATACAATTGCTGGCCTTCTTCGGTCAGCTTCAAGGCCTGGTGCTTGCGTTCAAACAAGGGTTTGCCGACAAACTCTTCCAGCGCACCCAGCCGGCGCGATAGCGCCGACGGGCTAAGCGCCAGTTCCGCAGCGGCCGTTTTGGCCGACCCTGCCCGCACGACGCGAATAAACGCCTCAAGCGAGCGCAGCGGGGGCAGGCGGCGGATCATTGGTTCGTCCTATTCGTCATCAACAGTTTCGGCTTTTGGCGCATGCAACCGAAGGCGGGTAAGGCGGCGCTCATCGCCCCCTGTCACTTCCAATCGCCAGCCGCTGGCGTGTTCAAGCACGCGTCCGACAGGTGGCACTTCACCAGCCAGTACCACGGCCAAGCCGCCCAGCGTATCGACGTCTTCCTCAACTTCTGCAAGCCTCGGATCGATCATTTCGCCTACGTCATCCAGTTCGGCACGAGCATCAGCATCCCACGTATCGGGATCGATCCGGCAGACCAATTCTTGCGGCGCGTCGTCATGCTCGTCTTCAATTTCGCCGATGATTTCTTCGACCAAGTCCTCGATGGTAATAATACCGTCGGTCCCGGAATATTCATCGATAACCACGGCCAGATGCGTACGGCGGCTGCGCATGTCCGCCAATACGTCAAGTGCGCCGCGCGCTTGCGGCACAAACAACGGCTGGCGCATCAGGCTGGTCCAGTCCTTCGGCGGTGCTTTGCCTGATAACAACATGCCCGCCACAATCACGAACACGTCTTTAACATGGATCATGCCGATGATTTCATCGAGCGATTCGCCAAATACCGGCATTCGGCTGTGGCCATGTTCGGCAAAAGCAGCGACGATTTCTTCGAACGTGGCAGATGCGGGCACGGCAACAATCTCGCCACGCGGAATCGCTACGTCGTCGGCGTCATGCTCGCTGAAATGCAGGAGATTGCGCAACATCTGGCGTTCAAGCGGAACAAGATCGCCCTTTCCCGCATTCGCGGAACGCGGCTCGCCTTCATGTTCGTCAATCGCCTCTTCAATCTGGGCGCGGAGCGACTGGTCGGCGTCCGGTCCGCGAAAGAAGACCTTGATGGCACGCCATAACGGGCGGCTGCTACTGTCTGCGTCTCCGGATCGGTCTTCACCGTCAGAGTCATTGCCCTCGGGCACTATTTGGAACTCCTTGCTGTCAGTCTTCGACCGCATATGGGTCGGCGATGCCCATCAACGCAAGTGACTTCCGCTCCAAATTCTCCATTTCTTCGGCCTCGGCATCGCCAAGCTCGTGATCGTAGCCCGCCAGATGCAGCAATCCGTGCACCACAAGGTGGATTGCGTGCGTCTCGACCGACACGCCCTTTTCCGCCGCTTCTTGCACGCAAACGCCATGAGCAAGGATCATATCACCCAGCATTCCGGGCGCATTCTGATTGGCCGCTGCCACCAGCACTTCATCGCGCGACAGCATAGGGAAGGACAGGACATTGGTTGGCTTGTCCTTTGCCCGCCATTGCTTGTTCAACGCTTGGACTTCCTCATCATCAGCCATGACCAGACTGACAAGCAGGTTTTCACGGGCAATTTCCGGCACAATCTTGGCCGTTGCCTCAGCCGCCCTATTGGCCAAAGCTTCCCAATCAACATCATCCCCCCAAACCGGGTCGATATCGATCTCCAGTGTAGGAGCCGTCACGATGCAGCCCCCTCTTCTTCGGAGGAGGTAAGTTGGGGGTGGTGGTGCACAGACGCTACGCGGCTAAAGTCAGCACCACAGCCTGCCCAAACACTCCTCACGCATCCTTCCCTTCATAGGCTTCAACAATAAGCCCGACGATGGGATGGCGCACCACGTCGGCAATGTTGAAGCGCACCATGGCAATGCCCTCCACGCCTTCAAGCCTTTGCGTGGCATCGTTCAATCCGCTGGCCCCAACGCCGCCGGGCAAATCGGTCTGCTTGGGATCACCGCACACCACCATTCGGCTGTTCTGGCCAAAACGGGTGAGGAACATCTTCATCTGCGCAGGGGTGGTGTTCTGCGCCTCATCCAAAATCACGAAAGCATCGGCGAGCGTACGCCCGCGCATGAATGCGATAGGCGCAATTTCAATTTCGCCGCTGGCAATCCGGCGTTCCACCTGCTCTGGCGGCATGCAATCATACAGCGCATCATACAGCGGCCGAAGATACGGATCGACCTTCTCCTTCATGTCGCCCGGCAAGAAACCAATCTTTTCACCGGCTTCCACCGCAGGACGCGACAGGATTAAACGCTGGACCGAACCCGACATCAATTGCGCCACGGCTTGCGCCACCGCAACATATGTCTTGCCGGTGCCTGCCGGGCCAAGCGCAAAGATCACGTCATTGCTGATCAGCGCCTTCATATATTCGATCTGCGTCGGACTGCGCGGAATGATCGTTTTCTTGCGCGTGCGGATCATGATTGGCGGCGGGCCACCGGGCATGCCGCTGATGATGCCTTCCAGCGTTGGTTCAACCGACATCGCAATCAGCGATTCAACGGCGCCACCGTCAAGTTCCTGCCCGCTCAGCAATCGCTGGTGCATGCCTTTCAGCACGTCGCGCGCGCGGGCCACGGAATCATCGGGCCCTTCAATCAACACACGGTTTCCGCGCGCTGAAATGTAAACTCCCAAACGATTTTCAATCAGCACAAGATTGGTATCGAACTGTCCAAACAGTGCGCCAAGCACCGTCTGCTCGTCGAACTCAACTTCGACGCGTGCCCGTCGATGTTGATCTGGCCTGGAGTGATCCGGGCGATGATGCGCCTCATCGTGGGCGCGGGAGAATTTACGGGCCATGCTCTCCTTTCAGGTAAGGGGCCTGATACAGAGAATAAGAACGGATGTGACGCGCGCAAGGCAGCTAAAGGGCAAATCGCGCCCAAGTGCGTTTATTCCACAAAAGATTTAGAGCACGCGCCCGGAAAGCGAATTTGGGCCTGCTTCGACCAGTTCAACGTCCACCAGATCACCCACCGCATAATCGCCGGTAAAATGCACCGATTGCAGCCATGGCGATTTTCCGAGCCATTGCCCCGGCTGGCGGCCCTTGCGTTCAACAAGGACCGTGCACCGGCGCCCGACGCTTTTCTGATTGAACGCCAATGAATTGCGTTGCAGCGCTGCTTGAAGGCGTTGCAGCCGTTCATCCATTTCGGCGGCCGACACATGATCGGCCATCGTTGCAGCAGGCGTGCCGGGGCGCGGCGAGTACTTGAAGCTGAAGGCTTGCGCATAGCCAACCGCATCAACGATTTGCAAAGTTTCCTCGAATTCGGAGTTTGTTTCTCCGGGGAACCCCACAATAAAGTCACCCGACAGCGCAATATCGGGACGTACAACGCGAATCCGGTCCAGCAAGGCCAGGTAACTTTCAACCGTATGGCTGCGATTCATCGCTTTTAAGACGCGGTCACTGCCCGCCTGGACGGGCAAATGCAGAAACGGCATCAACTTATCAATTTCACCATGCGCCGCAATCAGGCCATCAGTCATGTCATTGGGATGGCTGGTAGTATAGCGGATACGCTGAAGATCAGGATCGGCGGCAAGCGCGCGGATCAGCCCGTCAAGACCAACCGCGCGGCCCTTGTCATCTTCGGAAGCCCACGCATTCACGTTCTGACCAAGCAAGGTAATCTCGCGCGCGCCGCCCGCTACCAGAAGCTTTGCTTCTTCGACCAGATCATTGAACGGGCGTGATATTTCGGCACCGCGCGTATAAGGCACAACGCAATAGGTGCAGAATTTGTCACAGCCTTC
Organism: Novosphingobium sp. 32-60-15; assembly: GCF_002280675.1. Classification (GTDB taxonomy): domain Bacteria; phylum Pseudomonadota; class Alphaproteobacteria; order Sphingomonadales; family Sphingomonadaceae; genus Novosphingobium. Next base: position 16,012 of record NZ_NCEN01000003.1, read on the forward strand.
TTGCACCGTCAGGAACGCAGAGGGCCCCGATTTGCGGCGCTTGGGCAGGGCGGCAAACTTGGCCTCGGCAGGCATGTCGGTTTCCGTGGCACGGCCACCGGCCGCAGCGCGCGCGACCATTTCGGGCAAGTGGTGATAGGATTGAGGGCCCACCACAACCTTTACGCTAGGGGCGCGGGCCATGATTTCCTCGCCCTCGGCCTGCGCAACACATCCGGCCACGGCAATCAGCGGTGCCGAACCGTCATCGCGGCGCAGGCGGCCGATGTCGGAGTAAACTTTTTCCGTGGCCCGTTCGCGGATGTGGCATGTGTTCAGCACGACCAGGTCGGCATCTTCACCCTTGCCCACGGCGGTCATGCCCTGCGCACCCAGCAATTCGGCCATACGCTCGCCATCATAGACGTTCATTTGGCAGCCGAAGCTTTTGACGTGGAAGGTTTTGGGGGCGGTGGTTGCAGACATGGCCGCGCCGATACGGGATTTGGGCGCGCTTGGCTACCGCTTGCGCGCAATCGCCATCATGATGCGCTCGCGCGCAGCCACAGCCATAGTCTTGCGGTTGGCGGTCTCACTTGCGTCCAATGACGGCAGAAAATGCACGGTCACACATTGGCGGCGGCGGCGAGCGAGGATTTTGAGGAAGTTATCCAGTCCCGGCTCTTCGCCCACCCACGCCATCGCGGTAACGTCCGCGCCATAATCAAGCCACACAGGCTGGATTGCAATACCTTCGGGCGGTGGATCAAGGGCGGACAGCAGGGATGATTTGAACGGCAGCAAACCGGTGCCATCGCTGGTCGTGCCTTCGGGGAAAACCGTCAACGCACCGGTGTCGGTCAATGCCGCGCGGACGTGTTCAACCTGGGTATGGACAGAGCGGCGGTCATGGCGCGCAACGAATACTGTGTCATTCATCTGGCACAGCCATTTCAGCAGGCCGTGTTCTGCAAGACCTGAATGTGCAACAAATGCACTGCCGGTCACGCCCGCAATAACAGGAATATCAAGCCAACTGACATGATTGGCCAAAAGGAACGCGCCTTTTTTATAAGGCGCACCTTCCACATTTACTTGCGCACCTGCAATGCGCGCAATTCCGCCAAGAAAAAGGCGAGGCCACGGATTGTGCAGCCGCAAAATGCGCCACACGTAATAAAGCGGCACGCATATGATCAGCCACAGCAGCATTGCGGACAAGCGCAAGGCTATACGCACCCGGCCCATCAACGAGCGGCTGGTGCGGCAGGCGGCGTCAACCGTCGCGGTCAAGCTTCACGCCATAAAGCTCCATCCGGTGATCAACCAGACGATAGCCAAGTTTCTCGGCGATCTGGCGTTGGAGCTGTTCGAGTTCAGGGTCGACAAATTCGATGACTTTGCCGGTTTCCACATCAATCAGATGATCGTGGTGGGCCTCAGGCGTCGCTTCATAGCGCGCACGACCATCACCAAAGTCATGGCGGTCAAGAATGCCGGCTTCTTCAAACAGGCGCACCGTGCGGTAAACCGTGGCGATCGAGATGCGGGAGTCAATTGATGACGCGCGTTCGTGAAGCTTTTCAACATCGGGATGGTCATCACTGTCCGACAGCACGCGCGCAATTGTGCGGCGCTGGTCCGTAATGCGCAGTCCACGTTCTGCGCAAAGGGCTTCGATGTCGATGGCCTGGTGCACTGGGGTTCCGTCAAAATGAAAGCGCCAAAAAGAAAGCGGCCCACCGATCTATAGAGCGGTGGGCCGATTCTTCAACTGTGCGCAATACGATTGCGCAGTCGATATTGTGTGCTGTTTAGGCAGCAGCAGGCTTGCGTCCGCGCTTTGGCGCAGGCTTGCGGCCAAGGCCGATCTTCTTGGCCAGTTCGCGGCGCTTTTCAGCATAAGCAGGCGCAACCATCGGATAGTCGGCAGGCAGGTTCCAGCGTGTGCGGTACTGGTCTGGCGTCATGTTGTAACGCGTAGAAAGATGGCGCTTCAGCATCTTCAGCTTTTTGCCATCTTCAAGGCAAACGATGTGATCGTTCTTGATTGACGAGCGGATCGATACGGCTGGTTCTGGCATCGGCTCTTCAGCAACGACGGGTGTATCAAGACCGGCAAGCGCGGTGTAAACATTCGTAATCAGCACGGGCAGATCACTGACGGCCACACTGTTATTGCTGACGTGGGCAGCAACGATGTCTGACGTCAGGGTGATCAATGTTTCACGCATGTCGATTTGTACTTCACTCATTGCGAACCAACCTTTTTTGCTTGCTCTTCCCGAGCCTTCGTTTTTTTGAATATAATGAATGTGATATGGATCACACTTTGTAGATGAGTCCACTCAAAATACAACCATACCTGATTATTTTTTTGTGTGCTGGCTGCATTCCCGCAAGACACGACAAGTATTGCGTCAATCCCTAAGGGTCAATTCCTGACTGATTGCATCAATCCGATTGCCTGCTGATGTGCGGTAGTAGGCGGGGCGCACACCAATTTCCCTGAAACCGTGTGCTGCATAGAGATAACCTGCCGGGTTGTCCCGCCGCATCTCAAGGAAGATACGCGCCATACCATTGGCGCGTGATTGCTTGATAAATGTACTTAACAATTGGTGAGCAAGACCTTGCCGCCGATATTGTGGCGCAATCGCAAAGAGCAGAAGTTCTTCTTCGTCAAGAATGCTCCGCGCCATGAAAAAACCGGCAGTTTCAGTTCCGGGTTGCAAATCGTTAGTGCCATCTTGGCCAATCAGCCCGTAACGGCAATTCCCAACCAACAGCGCATCAACAACTTGTCTGCGGTTCCATGCCTCACCGTATTCAGGCGGGAAGGCACATTCCATCACGGACATAATTCTGTCGATGTCATCGACCGGCGCGTGCATGTCGGGCGTTGCCGTAACCGTCAGGCCGTCGCTGGCAACCGCGCGTCGGGTGCGCGGCCATAGCTCGGTCTGGGATCGTCATGAAGAGTGGCGGCTTCGAGCAGCGCAAAGCGGCGCGCATCGGGCCGCAAATCAAGCACTATGGCATCGGGACGGCTTAGCGCGACGCTGGCAGCCTGGCTGCCGGCAACGACAGGCGCAACGCAGCGCAAAACTGCATCCTCAGGCGTCACAGACGCCACCGCAGCAATGGCGCTTCCGTCGGGCGCGAACGGCTGGACAAACCATTCGCCGTGGCCGCCGGTCATGCATACATCGACTGCCATGCCGGGATGTTCCGCCTGCGCCATTGCGGCGACCAGTGCCAGGCTTTCATAGCCCTGCAACTTTGCACCCCATGCCATGGCCAGCGCGCGGGCTGCGGCAAGGCCAACGCGGATGCCGGTAAAGCTGCCGGGGCCAATATCCACCGCGATCACATCGGCGCTGCCCTTGTCGGGCAGGTTGGCTATCATCGGCACAAGCCGTTCGGCATGGCCGCGGCCCAATATGACGCATTCACCGGCAACAAATACGCCATCGTCGATCAGCGCAACCGAGCAACTTTCTGTCGCGCTGTCGATAACCAGAGTCCGCATTACGTCAGGCGGCTCGAACTTCGCTAACTTCGGGCACGTAATGCTTCAGCAGGCTTTCAATGCCGTTCTTCAGCGTGGCGCTGGATGACGGGCAACCCGAACAGGCCCCCTGCATCTGCAAGTAAACCACGCCCTCACGGAAACCGCGATAAATGATGTCACCGCCGTCATTCGCAACTGCCGGACGGACGCGCGTCTCAATCAGGTCTTTGATTTGATCGATGATTTCCGCATCGGCCGGATCATCATTGAAATCATCATCACCGTCAGCAGGAACCGCAATCCCTGCGGCAGTGCCGGGTGTAAATAGCGGCGCCTGCGCGACGAAGTGATCCAGCAAAAGCGACAGGACTTGTGGTTTCAGGCTGGCCCATTCAACGCCGGGAGCCGCCGTCACCGAAACAAAATCGCGCCCGAAGAACACGCCCGTCACATCGCCCAGATCAAACAGCGCTTGGGCCAATGGCGATGCTTCTGCCGCTTCGGGCGAAGTAAACTCGCGTGTGCCGGTGGCCATGACAAGTTCCCCGGGCAGGAACTTGAGCGTGGAGGGGTTTGGCGTGGTTTCGGTTTCGATAAACATGGATTGCATGTAAGCCTGCTGCAAGCAGGGTCAAGTGGACTAAATGCGTCGTATTAACAAAGACTGCCCCGCTTTTCCGGAAATTTTGGCCTTCCGCACTTGGCGCGTGCGCTTTTGATCGACTATGCTCTGCCCATGACGATCTCAGCCCAAGCGCTATGCCGCACCGCCGCTTTACTTTTGACCGCTGTGGCAACGCCCGTCCTGGCCGCAACGCCGCCGAAACCGCCAGTGCCATCGACACAGGCCATTCCATTGCCGCTCAACCCGATCGTGGGCGCGGGGCAGCGTTTGTGCAGCGCCAGAACCGCCACCGGCCTTGGCACAATGGCCCTGAAGCCCGCCGAAGGTCCAAAGCCTGCAAAGGCTGATTTTGCACTGGTCAATTACATCGGTTATCTTGCCACTACTGGCGCAGTATTCGATCAGGGTATGCAAGCGGCCTTTCCGGTTGGGGATGTCATTCCCGGCTTTTCCGAAGGCCTGCAATTGATGGCAAAGGGCAGCGCATGGCGTTTCTGCGTGCCAGCCGCGCTCGGCTATGGCGCGCAGGAATCCGGCCCTATCCCCGCCAATTCCGATCTGGTATTTCAGGTTGAACTCCTGGAATTCAAAACCGCCGCTGAAGTTGAAGCGATACGCGCTGCACAAGGCGCGCAGCCCAGCGCGCCGCCAAGCCCGTGATAAGGCAAGCCCGCGATAAGGCGAAAATTCGAAGGTCTATTCACTAGTCCTTCATATCAAGGCCACCTATAGTCGGGCGATGCGATCACCTGTTTTGCGCGCCCGGCGCCTTGGCCTTCTCCTTCCCCTCCTGCTGCTGTCTGCGGCTCCATTAGAGGCCCGTGCCCCTGCTGGCGCACAAGTTCCGTGGCTTTACAAAGGGTCTGACGTTCCGCAGGACAAGGCGTGGACTTTCGGCGTCCTGCCCAATGGCATCCGTTATGCCGTGCGCCACAATGGCGTACCGCCCGAACAGGTTTCCATCCGCGTGCTGGTGGATGCAGGCTCGATGTACGAAACCGATGCCCAGCGCGGCTATGCCCATTTGCTCGAACATCTCACCTTCAGGGAATCAAAGTACCTGAAAGAAGGCGAAACCATCCCGACATGGCAGCGTCTGGGCGCAACCTTCGGCAGTGATACCAACGCCGAAACCAGCCCGACGCAAACCGTTTACAAACTCGATATCCCGCAAGCCTCGCCAGAAAAGCTGGATGAAACCTTCAAGCTTTTGTCGGGCATGATCATCGCGCCGGTCTTTACCGATCCCGGCGTGAAGACCGAAGTGCCGATTGTGCTGGCCGAAATGCGTGAACGCACCAGCCCGCAGTCGCGCGTGCTCGATCAGACGCGCGACTTGTTCTTCAAAGGGCAACTGCTCGCAGCCCGCAATCCCATCGGCACCGTCCAAACACTTGAAGCGGCCAATGCGGCAGCGGTCAAAGCCTTCCACGACAAATGGTATCGCCCCGATAACACCGTCATCGTGGTTGCTGGCGATGCCGATCCTGCCACCTTGATCGCGCGGATTGAACAGTGGTTCGGCGGCTGGAAAGTGGCGGGCAAAAAGCCGCCACAGCCCGCTTTTGGCAAACCCGTGGCTCCTGCCGGGCTTGATCCCAAAAATCCGGTGGGTGAGGCCAAAGTGCTGGTCGAACCTGACCTGCCGCGCATCGTCAATTGGGCAATCCTGCGGCCTTGGGTCAAAGTCAACGATACCATCGTTTACAACCAGGGCCTTATGGTTGATCGTTTGGCACTGGCGTTGATCAACCGCCGCCTTGAAGGCCGCGCGCGCGGTGGCGGCAGCTATCTGGTCGCCTCGGTTGATGAAATGAAGCAGGAATTGTCCCGCTCGGCCGATGCTACCATCGTCACCGTCACCCCGCTGGGCGATGATTGGAAAAGCGCCGTCACCGATGTGCGGTCGGTCATCGCCGATGCTTTGGCAACGCCGCCCTCGCAAGAGGAGATTGACCGCGAAGTGGCCGAATTTGAAGTGGCCTTCAAGGTGGGCGTTGAAACGCAATCCACCCTTGCCGGATCGAAGGCGGCAGATGATATCGTTAACGCGGTTGATATCCGCGAAACGGTGGCCAACCCCGATACGGTCTACGAAATCTTCAAGCAATCGATCCCGCGCTTCAAACCCGAAGCCGTGCTGGCCAGCACCCGCAAACTGTTTCAGGGCACCGTCATCCGCCCGATGATGATCACGCCAAAAGCCGGTGAAGCGGATGAAGCCGCCTTGCGCGCCGCGCTCACGGCCAAAGTTGATGCGGCATCGGGCAGCCGCGTTGCGGCCAATGCGCTCAAGTTTTCCGATCTGCCCCCCGTCGGCACACCCGGCACCGTCGCATCGGCGCGGCCCATCGGCCTGCTGGGAATAGAACAGATCGAATTGTCCAACGGCGTCAAGGTTCTGCTCTGGCCCAATGATGCAGAACCGGGACGTATCATCGTCAAGGCGCGCTTCGGCGGTGGTTATGGCGCAATCACGCCGCAAAACGCGGTCTATGGCCGCATCGGCGCAGTGGCGTTGATGGACAGCGGCATCGGCACATTGGGTCGTGATGATCTGGACCGCCTTGCCACAGGCCGCAAGCTCAGCCTCGATTTCGATATCGACGACACCGCCTTCCGCATGTCTGCCGATACGCGCCCTGCCGATCTTGAAGACCAGCTTTACCTGATGGCAGCCAAACTGGCCACGCCGCGCTGGGATCCGAACCCTGTTTTGCGCGCCAAAGCGGCGGCCAAGCTGCAATATGAAAGCTACAATTCCTCGCCAATGGCCGTGCTGGGCCGCGACCTGACATGGCTGTTGCGCGATGGCGATCCGCGCTATGCCACGCCCAATCCGGCAGAGCTGGAAAAGGTAACCCCCGAAGGCTTCCGTGCCACATGGGAACCGCTGGTAGCGCAAGGCCCGATAGAGATCGACATGTTCGGCGATTTCAACCGCGAACGGGCTTTGGCTGCGCTGGAAAAAACCTTCGGTGCATTGCCCGCGCGTACCGCCGCGCCAGCGTCCGATCTTGCGCCCAATATCCCCGCGCACAATGCCGAACCGCTGGTCCTGACGCATCGCGGTGATCCATCACAGGCCGCAGCCGTGGTGGCATGGCCAACCGGTGGCGGGCAGGCCGGCGTGCGCGAAAGCCGCCAGCTTGAAATCCTCGCGCAGATTTTCAACAATCGCCTGTTTGATGCGATGCGCGAAAAGACCGGGGCAAGCTATGCCCCCCAAGTTGGGTCAAGCTGGCCGCTTGACCTGCCATCGGGCGGGTACATTTCGGCAACTGTCCAGTTGCGCCCGACGGATTTTGACGCTTTCTATGCAGCGGCAGACAAAATCGCCGCAGATCTTGCCGCCAATCCGCCCACAGCCGATGAAATTGGCCGCGTAACCGAACCGCTCAAGCAATTGATCACCCGCGCCAGCACCGGCAACGGTTTCTACATGTTCCAGTTGGAAGGCGCGGCCAATGACCCGCGCAAAATCGCCGCGATCCGCACAATCCTCAGCGATTATAGCCAAACCACGCCCGACCGGATGCAGGCGCTGGCTGCGCGCTATCTCACCCCGGACAAAAGCTGGCGTTTGAAAGTTCTGCCAGAAAAGCAGGCGCCTTAAGCTGTAATAACATCGGCTGGGCGACTGATCGGCCCAGTCGATTGCCGTGAACGCAAGGCTTCCTTTGCAATTCTTGCGCGCGCGGCTTATGGCCCCGCCTCTTGAAAGGATGGTCATTGTGGCACAGAACTGGACTGCGGATTCATGGCGCGGATTTGAAGGACGGCATTTGCCGACTTATCCGAACGCTGAAAAGCTGAACGAGGTCGAGCAGACCCTGACAAGCTTTCCGCCACTGGTGTTCGCGGGTGAAGCCCGCGCGCTGAAAGCTGATCTTGCGCAAGTTGCTGCTGGCAAGGGCTTCTTGCTGCAGGGCGGTGATTGCGCTGAAAGCTTTGCCGAATTCCATCCCAACAACATCCGCGATACTTTCCGCGTTCTGCTGCAAATGGCGGTTGTGCTGACATTTGCCAGCAAGCAGCCTGTTGTAAAGGTTGGCCGTATGGCGGGCCAGTTCGCCAAGCCGCGTTCATCACCGGTTGAAACCATCGGCGGCGTGGAACTGCCAAGCTACCTTGGCGACAACATCAACGGCATTGATTTCACGCCCGAATCGCGCATCCCCGATCCCGAACGCATGCTGCGCGCCTATAGCCAGGCCGCCGCAACGCTGAACCTGCTGCGCGCTTTTGCAACCGGCGGTTATGCCAATTTGCGGCAGGTCCACCAGTGGACGCTCGATCATATCGGCAAGAGCCCCTGGGCCACCAAGTTCAGCGAAATGGCCGACAAGATCGGCGAATCGCTCGATTTCATGGAAGCCTGCGGAATCGATCCGCGCACCGTGCCCCAACTTCAGGGCACCAGCTTCTATACCAGCCATGAAGCCTTGCTGCTCCAATACGAAGAAGCAATGACGCGGCAGGATTCGCTTACCGGTGAATGGTACGATACCAGCGCGCACATGCTGTGGATTGGTGATCGCACCCGCTTTGAAGGTTCGGCGCATGTCGAATACCTGCGCGGGGTGAACAACCCCATCGGCATGAAGTGCGGTCCCTCGCTGACGCCCGACGCGCTGCTCAAGATGCTCGATACGCTCAACCCCTCGCGTGAAGCGGGCCGGATGACGCTGATCAGCCGCTTTGGTCACGACAAGGTCGAAGCAGGCCTTGCCCCGCTTGTCCGCGCGGTAAAACGCGAAGGCCATCCCGTGGTCTGGTCATGCGATCCGATGCACGGCAACGTGATCAAGGCCGACAATGGCTACAAGACGCGCCCGTTCGACCGCATCCTGACCGAGGTAAAGGGCTTTTTCGCGGTCCATCGCGCTGAAGGCACTCACGCGGGCGGCATCCACATTGAAATGACCGGCCGCGACGTGACCGAATGCACCGGCGGTGCCGTCGCCATCACGCAAGAAGGCCTCGCCGACCGCTATCACACCCACTGCGATCCCCGCCTCAACGCGGCGCAGTCCATCGAACTCGCCTTCCTCCTCGCCGAAGCCCTCAACGCCGAACGCGGCGTGGCAAAAGCCGAAGCAGCCTGAACTTCTTCCCCCCTCCCGTTTGCGGGAGGGGGCGGGGGAGGGCTTGTTCTTCTTTTCCTACCGCTCATGCCTTGCGGCCAAAGCAATCCCCGCCAGATTCTGGTTCCGCTTGACCCAGCGAATTCTGGCAGGCCGACCTACGTCACAAAGCTCTGAAAAGCGCGCGTAATGCGCCAATTCAGCACTAAACCGACACCGAACGACACCATTCGCCCTCTCGATCACGGGCAAACTGTCGCCCACCATCTCGAAGTCGGCCAAACCCAGCTTCTGCGCCACTCCCAGCCCATGCAAAAGCGCCATCCACTCTGCATCACCATTCCCGCCATGGCCCAGATCATCGCGGATGAAGACTTGCCCCCGCACAACGGCGGCAACTTCAATCGGGCCGGGGTTGGGGCGGCAGCCTCCGTCAAAGAACACCTTGGTCCGCCGGTCCTTCGTCATAAGCTATTTGTCGAACACGATAACCGAGCGCGCGGAGTGGCCCTGTTTCATCTTTTCAAAGCCTTCGTTCACTTCTGAAAGCGGGATGCGTTCCGCAATGATACTATCAAGATCAAGCAATCCGCGCATGTAGAATTCCACCAGACGCGGCAGATCAACCGGGAAGTGATTGCCCCCCATCAGCGCCCCTTGCAGCTTCTTGCCGGATAACAGGTCCAACGCAGATAGCCCGACTTTGTGGTCCAGCGGCATCATCCCCAGGATCGTAGCCGTCCCCCCGCGTCGCAGCGCTGCTACTGCCAGATCACCCGATGCCGGCCGGCCCACCGCCTCGATTGCATGATGCACACCACCCTTGGTCATTTCAACAATTTGCCCGGCAGCTTCGGGGCTTGCATCAATCGCATCAGTTGCGCCAAGTTTCATGGCCAGCGCGCGCTTTTCGGGCATCGGATCAACCGCGATGATCCGCCCCGCGCCCGCGATTTTCGCAGCGTTTACAGTGGCAAGGCCGACACCACCGCAACCCACCACAGCCACCGTTTCGCCAGGAGTTACCTTGCAAGCGTTGAATATCGCGCCGGCACCGGTCGTCACCGCACAACCGATAATCGCGGCGCGGTCCAGCGGCATATCCGGATTGATGGCCACACAGGCGTGTTCATGTACCAGCATCTGCTCGGCAAAAGCAGACAAGTTCAGCATCTGGTTGACCGCGCTGCCGTCGTTGGTGCGGGTCAGGCGCGGTGCATCGCCATCCCGGCGGCGGGTATCACCCCCAAGGCACAGCGCCATCCGGCCCGTCACGCAAAACTCGCAGTGTCCGCAGAACGCTGAAAGGCACGTCACCACCGCATCGCCCACTTTGATGGTGCGCACTTCCGATCCGATCGCCTCGACAATACCCGCAGCCTCATGCCCCGGTACGGCGGGCAAAGGGTGCGGGTATGCTCCATCAATGAAGTGCAGGTCTGAATGGCACAGCCCGCATGCAGCCGTGCGGATCAACACTTCATGCGGGCCGGGAAGGGCCACTGTCAGGTCATGGATTTCCAGCGGTTGGCCGGGTTGGACAAGAACAGCAGCTTTCATCGGTCGGTTCCTTCAAACGGGTCAGCGGGCAACACCAAGGTCGCCTGAACTAAGACCCCGGTCGGCTTGCGATACGTCGGAATGACGCGCAAATTCGATCCGTGCGATAGACCGCGCATGAACTTCGTCAGGGCCGTCAGCAAGCCGCAGCGTCCGCATATGGGCATAAGCCAGTGCAAGGCCGAAGTCCTCGGAAACGCCGCCGCCGCCATGTGCCTGAATGGCATCATCCAGAATGCGCAGCGCCATGTTCGGGGCCTGCACCTTGATCATGGCGATTTCCAGCGCTGCCGCCTTGTTGCCAACTTTGTCCATCATGTCAGCGGCTTTGAGGCACAGCAGGCGCGTCATGTCGATATCGATGCGGGCGCGTGCAATGCGCTCTTCCCAAACCGATTGCTCTGACACGCGCTTGCCAAACGCCACGCGGCTTTGCAGGCGGCGCGCCATCTTGGCCAGCGCCTCTTCGGCTACGCCAATCGTGCGCATGCAGTGGTGAATGCGGCCCGGTCCGAGGCGCCCTTGCGCAATCTCGAACCCGCGTCCTTCGCCCAGCAACATGTTCGTCACCGGCACCCGCACATCAACGAGGTCAATTTCCATGTGGCCGTGGGGCGCATCATCATACCCGAATACGGGCAAATGGCGCAGAATGTTCACACCCGGCGCGTCCAGCGGCACCAGCACCATCGATTGCTGCTGATGGCGCTTTGCTTCAAAATCGGTCTTGCCCATCACGATGGCCACTTTGCAACGCGGATCGCCCGCGCCCGAAGACCACCATTTGCGCCCGTTGATCACATATTCATCGCCCTCGCGCCGGATCGAGGTTTCGATGTTGGTCGCATCAGACGAGGCCACTTGCGGCTCGGTCATCAGGAAGGCTGACCGGATTTCGCCGTTCATCAGCGGGCGCAGCCACTGCTCTTTCTGCTCCGCGGTGCCATAGCGGTGGAATACTTCCATGTTGCCGGTATCGGGCGCAGAGCAATTGAAAACCTCGCTTGCCCACGTGATGCGGCCCATTTCCTCGGCGCATAACGCATATTCAAGGTTGGTGAGGCCGGGGCCTTCAAATTCGAACGTTTCATCCACATGATGATGGCCGCCATTGCGCGGCGGCATGAACAGGTTCCAGATGCCCTTCGCCTTGGCGCGGGCTTTCTCTTCTTCGATGGTCTGGATCACCTTCCAGCGATCGCCCGTGGCTTGTTCGGTCTTGTAGTCCTTTTCGCGCGGGCGAATGTTGTCTTCGATGAACTGGCGGACACGATCACGCCAATATTTCTGGCGGTCGGTCGGTTCGAAATCCATGTCTGTCTCCTTAGACGTGGCCCACGGTGATCAGGCGGGCAATCGTGCAATGCGGGGCGAAATTAGGCGAACAGTCAGGCGGCGTCGTTGATGCAAATCATTACGCTTTGCCAGCGTTGGCCATCTTTTGCAGCGTGTCGAACAGGCCGGGTGTTTCGGGGTCCCAACTGTGGCGCGGGCCAATGGTGATGCCGCCATCAACCAGCAACGACGTTCCGGTGATGAAGCTTGCGGCCTCACTGGCAAGGAACAACACGGCCTGTGCAATGTCGTCGGCTTGTCCGCCGCGCGCAACCGGCTGGGCCTGTGTGGACATCGCCGCGATTGCACCTTTGGCCTGAAGCTCAAGCTCTTCGGGCATGCCCAGTGCGCTGGTGAAGATGTTGGTGTTGATAAAGCCGGGCTGCACTGCATTCACGCGGATCTGATGCCTGGCAAGATCAGCAGCGGCGGTCTTGGTAAGGTGCAATACACCTGCCTTGGCCACGGCATAAGCGGTGGGGGAATAACCCGGCCCGATGGCGGCAACGCTGGATGTGTTGACGAACGATGCGCCCTTGCGTCCGATCATGTGCGGCACGGCATAGCGAATGCCGAACGCAACCGAGCGCAGCAGCAAATCCATCGTACGGTCCCAGCCTTCCGGCTCGATCTCGTCAATGGTTGCACGATCACCGCCAGCACCGGCATTGTTGAACACGCAATCGATGCCGCCCGTTTCGCCCGCCGCGAGGTCCATCAACGCCTTGATGTCTTCTGTTTTCGTCACATCGCAGCGCGCCGTAACGATGGTGCCGTTTGACGCTGCAGCCATCGCGCAAAGGCCGTCTTCATCGATGTCTGCGGCAAACACGGTTGCGCCTTCGCCCGAAAAGGCAAGCGCGGTGGCACGGCCAATGCCGGACGCTGCGCCGGTTACGACGATTGTTTTACGCTCAAATCGCAAAGGGTCTCTCCCAGACCGGATTATGGCCTCAGCTTAGGCCCGATCCGGCCGCCGTCAACGCTTGTCAGGTTTACGCTACGGCATGCTGGCTTGCCCGAAATGTCAGGAATCCTTCAAGATTCAGCACTTGCCAGAACCTTGCGACTCGCCTTAACCTTGCGATTAAAGAGAGGAGCGCAAATATGTCTGACCTTGATGGTTTCCGTCAGGAAATCCGCGATTGGCTGGAGGCCAATTGCCCCGCCGAGATGCGCGAACCTGCGCGTGATGAAGCCGACATCTGTTGGGGTGGCCGCAACTTCAAATTCAAGAACCCCGCCCAGAAGGCATGGCTCGAAGCCTGCGTTGCCAAAGGCTACACCGTGCCCGATTGGCCCGAGGCCTATGGCGGTGCAGGCATGTCTCCGGCGCAGGCGAAGATCTGGCGCGAGGAATGCGCCCGCATCGGTGCGCGGCCCCCGTTGTCCAGCTTCGGCATCTGGATGCTCGGCCCTGCCTTGCTGAAGTTCGGCACCGAGGAACAGAAGGTCCATTATCTCGGCGAAATCGCTCGCGGTGAAATCCGGTGGTGCCAGGGCTATTCCGAACCCGGTTCCGGCTCCGATCTGGTCAGTCTGCAAACTTTTGGTGAGGAAGTCATCGATCCGGTGGGAGGTGACCATTGGGTCGTCAATGGCCAGAAAATCTGGACGTCCTACGCTGACAAGGCCGACTGGATTTTCTGCCTCGTCCGCACTGACAAGGCCAATACCTATCAGGGCATCAGTTTCCTGCTGTTCGATATGACTACACCGGGCGTCACGACCAAGCCGATCAAACTTATCAGCGGCAATTCGCCTTTCTGTGAAACGTTCTTCGATGATGTGAAGGTGCCCAAGCACCAGATCGTGGGGCAACTCAATCGCGGGTGGGATGTGGCCAAGTACCTGCTCGGCCATGAGCGCGAGATGATTTCGGGCGCGGGCGGCGGTGACCGCATGAATGCCATCGGCGCGGTCGTCGCGCGCAATGGTCTGGATGATCCGATCCTGCGGGCAGAACTGGCAATGTTCGATGTCGATGCGCTGGCCTATGCCGCGATGGGCGAGAAGTTCCTTGATGAAGCCAAAGTCGGCAAGGCGCATCCCGCACAGCCCAACATGATGAAATATGTCGGCACAGAACTGAACAAGCGCCGTCACGAACTGCTGATGGCCGCAGGCGGCGCAACCGCGCTGGAATGGGACAGCGAGCGTACCAATGGCGGCACGCCTGCGCGGAGCTGGCTGCGCACCAAGGCAAACTCGATCGAAGGCGGCACCAGCGAAGTCATGCTCAACGTCGTTGCCAAACGCATCCTTGAATTGCCGGGGGCCTGATCCATGCCACTAGATCACACCGAAGATCAGGCGATGCTGGCCGATACCGTCACAGGCTTCATGGCCGATGCAGGCGGCATCAAGCAGCAGCTGCGCCATTTCCGCGATATGGATTGCAAGGACGGCTTCGGCCACGCCTTGTGGAAGCAGTTTGCCGAAATGGGCCTGACCGGCATGCTGGCGGAAGAGGCCGATGGCGGGCTGGCCATGGGCCATGTCGAGGCGGGCATCGTGCTCAAGGAAATCGGGCGGAACCTAACGCCGTCACCTTTCCTTACCACCTCGGTCATGGGCGTCACCGCCTTGTCCGGCGGATCGGATGACTTGCGCGGGCGCTGGCTTCCCGGTGTGATTGCGGGCGATAGCGTGCTGGCCATCGCCATTGATGAAAGCCCCAAGCACCGCCCCGAACGCATCGCCTGCCGCGCGGAAAAGGCGGGTAACGGCTTCCGGCTGTCCGGCTCAAAAGCGTTCGTGGTGCAGGGCGCATCGGCAGACGCGATCATCGTCGCCGCGCGCACTTCGGGCAGCGACAGTGACGACGATGGCATCACGCTGTTTGCCGTGCCCAAGGACGCTTCGGGGATTTCCCACGAAAACCTGCGGCTGGTCGATAGCGCGATGGCCAGCAATATCACCTTCGACAATGTTGAACTGGATGGCGATTGCGTGATCGGCGATGTCGATGGCGGGCGGGCTTTGCTGAACAAAGTGCTGAATGCAGGGCGTATCGGCGCGGCGGCAGAGCTGACCGGCGTGGGGCAGGGGGCGTTTGACATCACGACCGCTTACCTCAAAACCCGCAAGCAATTCGGGAAGCTGATTGGTGAATTTCAGGCGCTCCAGCACCGCGCCGCGCATCTTTATTCCGAACTCGAAATCGCCACAGCGGCTGTGATCAAGGCCCAGCAATTGCTGGACGGCGGATCGGAAAAGGCCGAACTGATGGTCTCGGTCGCCAAGGCCAAGGCTGCGCGCACATGCAATCTGGCGGTGCGCGAAGGCGTGCAGATGCACGGCGGGGTCGGCATGACTGATGAATACGATATCGGCCTGTATATGAAGCGTGACCGCTCGCTCGGCGAATTTATGGGCGATCAATATTACCATGCAGAGCGCGTCGCCCGACTGAACGGCTATTGAGGATCAGACATGGATTTCAGCAAACTGTTCAGCCTTGAAGGCCGCATTGCCGTTGTTACAGGCGGTTCGCGCGGGATCGGCGCGATGATTGCCGAAGGGTTCATCGCGGCGGGCTGTGCGCGGGTCTATATCACCGCGCGCAAGGCTGCCGTGGTCGAGGAAACCGCTGCGCGATTGGGCGAGCGCTGCATCGCGCTGCCGGGCGATATTGCCACTGTCCAAGGCATTGAACGCCTTGCCGCCGATCTTGCTGCGCGTGAAGGCAGGATTGATATCCTCGTCAACAATGCCGGGGTTGCATGGGGCGCAGAGTTTGAGGACTTTCCCGAAGCCGGTTGGGACAAGGTCATGGACCTTAATGTCAAAACGCCGTTCTTTTTGACACAGAAGCTGCATGGCCTGCTGATGGCAGCGGCAAGCAACGGCCAGCCTGCCAAAGTCATCAATATCGCCTCTGTAGATGGTTTGCGCCCCAATCCGTGGGAAACATATAGCTATCAAGCGTCCAAGGCTGCGCTTATTCACCTGACCAAACGGATGGCGGCAAGGTTGATCCGCGACAACATCGTGGTCAGTTGCATCTGCCCCGGAGCATTCCCGTCAGAAATGAACAAGGCAGCGGCGAAAAACCCCGAGGGATCGTCAAAAGGCATCCCCTCGGGCCGGGTTGGTACAATCGAGGATATGGCTGGCGGCGCAATTTACCTCGCCAGCAGGGCAGGCGATTACGTGGTGGGAACGCCATTGCCAATCGATGGCGGCATTGTGAACGGCTGGATACCCGATGGTGCGGTCGATCCATCGGGGCATTGATCGCGCACCGCGCGATGCCCATTGTCCCGAATCTCTGGACAAACCAGCCGCGCCTCGCCATATGCCGCGTCGGGAGTCGGTCGGACGCTTGCGTCCGCCAACCTGGTCAGGTCCGGAAGGAAGCAGCCACAACGGTTTGCGGCGGGTCGGCCGGCTCCTTTTTCCTTTTCCACCCATTACGCCGCCCCCCCTTCGACAATGGGCCCGCGAGTTCCTACATAGGACGCAATGGGCGATTCACCTGACATATTCGGCGATGGGCCGGACGACGAAATTCCGGGGCCAAGCGCGGACGAGCTTGAGGCTGCGGGGCAGTCGTCGATGTTTGGCGAACCTGCACCTGTAACCGCTCCGGCACCAGCGCCGTTAGAGCTTACACTGCCGTCACCTGCGCCTGCACCACCACCAACGGTCCAGCCCTATCGCGTGCTGGCGCGCAAGTATCGCTCACAAACATTTGCCGAACTGATCGGGCAGGATGCGATGGTGCAAACGCTAGCCAATGCGATCCGGCGTGATCGTCTGGCGCACGCGTTCTTGATGACCGGTGTGCGCGGGGTTGGCAAAACCTCGACCGCGCGCCTCATTGCCAAGGCGCTGAACTGCATCGGGCCTGACGGGCAGGGCGGGCCGACCATCGATCCGTGTGGGGTGTGCGAACCGTGCATCGCGATCGCCGAGGGTCGCCATATCGATGTTATCGAGATGGACGCAGCTTCGAACACTGGCGTGGATGACGTGCGCGAGATCATCGAAGCGGTGCGCTATGCCGCCGTCTCTGCGCGCTACAAGATCTACATCGTTGACGAAGTTCACATGCTGACGCGCAATGCTTTCAATGCGTTGCTCAAGACGCTTGAGGAACCGCCTGCGCATGTGAAGTTTTTGTTTGCCACCACCGAAGTCGACAAGCTGCCGGTCACGGTGCTGTCGCGCTGCCAGCGATTCGATCTCAAGCGCATTCCGGCGCCCCTTCTCGCTAGCCATTTCGCCATGATCTGCGAAAAGGAAGGCGTCGAGGCAGATGCCGAAGCGCTGTCGATGGTCGCAGCGGCGGCAGAAGGATCGGTGCGTGATGGCCTGTCGATTCTTGATCAGGCGATAAGCCACGCCGATCTGGTTGGCAGCGATGATGGCCGCACACATGTTTCGGCAGACCAGGTCAGGCAGATGCTTGGCCTTGCCGACAAGACGATGCAGCGCCGCCTGCTCGAAGCGGTGCTTTCGGGCAAGGGCAACACGGTGCTCGAAGAAGTGGCGCAGCAATACGCGCTCGGCATTGAACCCATAGCGATGATGCGCGCGCAGATGGACGTGGTTCACCGCGTGACCGTGACGCAAATTGGCGGAGTTGGCCCTGATGTGCGCTCTACCGAAGAACGCGAAGCGCTCGAAGCGTGGGCCAAAACGCTGGCGGCAGGGCAATTGCATCGTCTCTGGCAATTGCTGCTCAAGGGCTACGATGAAGTAAAGACCGCGCCCGATCCGCTGGTGGCGGCGCAAATGGCGCTGTTGCGCGTGATGCACGCGGCTGAAATGCCCGATCCCGGCGGCCTTATCCGCAAGCTTGAGGAACTGTCATCGCGCCCAGCCGTTGCCATGCAAGTTCCCGTCGATGGGGCAAGGGCAGTTGGGGCAGGGGCAGTTGGGGTGGGGGCACTGGCAACGCCTGCGCCGCCAGCCGCTGTCAATTGGGAAGCGTTGGTTGAACAAGTTGAGCATGTTTCACCGCTCGTCGGGTCTACGATGCGCCTTGCCGTGCGGATTGTTGACCTTCAGCCCGGTGTGCTGCGCTATCAATTGGCATCGGGCGTCCCCGGCGATCCGGGTGCGGAAATCCGCCGTGCACTGAATCATGTGACGGGTGATGCGTGGATTGTTGAACAGGCTGAAGGTAATGCCGCGCCTAGCCTTGAAGAAATACGGGCGGCCCAAGTGGCGGCAGATGCTGTCGCGCTGAAGCAGGACCCGCTGGTGAAAGCCGCGCTTGAGGCATTTCCCGGCGCCGTGATCGTTGATGAAGAAAGCTCGCGAGAGCACGAAAAAAGACCTTGGAGCAAACGCGCATGAAGTCGATGGAAGAGATGATCCAGGCCGCCCAAGCAGCGGCGCAGACCATCCAGAAGCAAATGGAAGACGCCCAGGCGACGCTCGATTCCATCGAGGTTGAGGGCGTTGCAGGCGGTGGGCTGGTGCGTATCCGCGCGTCTGCCAAAGGCCGCGTGATCGCCGTATCGCTTGACGATAGCCTGATCGTACCAGCCGACAAGGGCATCCTCGAAGACCTCGTCGCCGCCGCCTTTAACGATGCGCGCGGCAAAGCCGACGCGGCTGCAGCAGAAGAGATGCAGAAAGTGCAGATGGCCGCTGGCATCCCGCCGGGCTTCAAGCTGCCGTTCTGATCGGACTGATTATCAAGGGAATTCAGACTTGAGTCTAACTGTTCTGGCCGGCGCGGCGCTCATCGCAAGCGCTACGGTTCCTGCTGCGGATTCGTCTGTGCAAGACGCAACGCCGCAGGCCACTTTGGAGCCACCCGCGCCGTCCGTTCAGCCCCGAACACCCTCTGAAACACCCGTCACTTTGCCGGTACCCGGATTTGCGCCAGTCACAGACGGAACGCCACCGCCAGCAGCGCCGCTTGACGAAACCAGCCAGCCTGCGGAACAGGGCATCGTCGTTTCGGGCGAACGCAGCCCTGCGCAAGATCCGATGCAGTCTGTAAATCAAGCCTCTTATGATGCGGTGCAGGCAGTTGACGGTGCCGTAATTGCGCCGGTTGCCATGCAGTATAAAAAGGCCATTCCGCGCCCGGTCCGCACGGGTCTGCGCAATTTTTTGGTCAACCTGACCGAACCCATCGTTGCGCTTAATTTCTTGCTGCAATTGAAGCCGGGCAAGGCCGCTGAAACGCTTGGCCGTTTTGCGATCAATTCAACCATCGGCATTGTCGGGGTGATGGACGTTGCCAAGGCCAAGCCGTTCAACTTGCCCTATCGCCGCAACGGTTTTGGCTACACATTCGGCTATTACGGCATAGGCAACGGGCCATATATGTTTCTGCCGCTGGTTGGTGCCACAACGCTGCGGGATGTTATCGGCCTTGGCCTTGACCGGTTCCTCATGCCCTTTGCTGTGGGTGGGCCGTTGCGCCATCCGGCATACGTCTATGGCGGCTTTGTCGTGCGCTCGCTTGATGACAGGGTTGAAAATGATGAACTGTTCAAGCGGATTGACGAGGAATCCAATCCTTACGCTTCATATCGCGAATTCTATCTCAAGACCCGTCAGGCAGAAATTGACGCGTTGAAAGGCAAGGCCGATTTCCAGCAGGAAGGCTCAATCATCTTGCCCGAAGCCGTTGCGGAAGTGGCTGCTGAAGTGCAAGTCCCTGTAACGCCAACAATTGTGTTCATTTCGCAACCCGTCGTTCAACCGTTGCCTGCAGATTACGTGCCTCCGCGCTAAACCAGCGCGCGGGCTTACACTCACCACCGGGTTAACTGATTTTCCATCGGCTCAAGTGGCATTGTTGTGCGCATGATCCACAAAGGATGTGCTGAAAGCCATTGCGACAGCGACAGGGCACCCCCATATCCGGACTATGCCCAGGGCAGTATGCCCGGAACGACGGAAACGAAGTAAAAATGAATCTTTATCCTCTGCTTCCCTTGCGTGACATCGTGGTATTCCCCGGCATGGTCGTGCCGTTGTTCGTCGGGCGTGAAAAGTCCGTCGCAGCGCTTGAAGCGGCAATGGCTGGCAACAAGGATATCTTCCTGCTCGCCCAGCTTGATCCGGGTTGCGATGATCCTGACCGCGATGATCTGTATGAAACCGGCGTCATCGCCTCGGTCCTGCAGTTGCTAAAATTGCCTGATGGCACTGTACGTGTGCTTGTCGAAGGCAAGGACCGCGCCAAGCTGCACGATCTGCGCGAAGAAACCACCAGCAATGGCCTGATGCTGATTGCGCAAGTCGAACAGCTAGAACCCGTGGTCGCCACCAGCACCGAAATACAGGCGATGATGCGCTCGGTCGTCGATCAGTTCGCCGAATATGCCAAACTCTCAAAGAAGCTGCCGCAGGATGCTGGCGGCCAATTGGGTGATATCGAAGATGCTGGAAAGCTGGCGGATTCCGCTGCTGCCAATCTGGCGGTAAAGGTCGCGGACAAACAGGCTGTGCTGTCTGAAGCTGATCCGCTCAAGCGTCTTGAAATGGTGCTCTCCTTCATGGAGGGTGAACTTGGCGTGCTGCAAGTTGAACGCAAGATCCGTGGCCGCGTGAAGCGCCAGATGGAAAAGACCCAGCGCGAGTATTACCTCAACGAACAGTTGAAGGCGATCCAGTCCGAACTGGGCGGTGGTGACGATGGCGAAGCCAACGAAATCGCCGAACTGGCTGAAAAGATTGATAAGCTCAAGCTGTCGAAAGAAGCGCGGACCAAAGCTCAGGCCGAGCTGAAAAAGCTCAAAGGCATGCAGCCGATGAGCGCCGAAGCCACTGTCATCCGCAATTACCTTGATGTTCTGCTTGGCCTGCCATGGGGCAAGAAGAGCAAGCTGAAGCGCGATCTGCCAGCCGCGCAGGCCGTGCTTGATGCCGATCACTATGCGCTCGACAAAGTCAAAGACCGCATCATCGAATATCTGGCGGTGCAGGCGCGTACCAACAAACTCAAAGGCCCGATCCTGTGCCTCGTCGGCCCTCCGGGCGTCGGCAAGACGTCGCTTGGCAAATCCATTGCTAAGGCAACGGGCCGCGAATTCATTCGCCAATCGCTGGGCGGTGTGCGCGACGAAGCGGAAATCCGTGGTCACCGCCGGACCTATATCGGCTCACTGCCGGGCAAGATTGTCACCAACTTGCGCAAAGCGGGGGCATCCAACCCGCTGTTCCTGCTCGATGAAATTGACAAGCTTGGTCAGGATTTCCGTGGCGATCCTGCCTCGGCGCTTCTCGAGGTGCTTGACCCTGAACAGAACTCGAAGTTCCAGGATCATTACCTTGAACTCGACATTGATCTGTCAGACGTGATGTTTGTCTGCACGGCCAACAGCCTCAATCTGCCGCAGCCGTTGCTGGATCGCATGGAAATCATCCGGCTTGAAGGATATACCGAGGACGAGAAGGTCCAGATTGCCGAGCGTCATCTGATTGCCAAGCAGATCGAAGCCCACGGCCTTAAAAAGGGTGAGTTCGAGCTGACGCATCAAGCACTGCGGGATCTCATCCGCTATTACACGCGCGAAGCTGGCGTTCGCACGCTGGAGCGTGAAATCGCGCGTCTGGCCCGCAAATCGCTGCGCCAGATCCTTGAGGGCAAAACCAAGAGCGTCACTGTAACGCCTGAAAACCTTGATGAATTCGCTGGCGTTCGCAAATACCGCCATGGCGTTTCTGACGAGGAAAATCAGGTTGGCGCAGTCACCGGCCTTGCTTGGACCGAGGTCGGTGGTGAATTGCTGACCATCGAATGTGTGACCGTACCCGGCAAGGGCGCGGTGCGCACCACGGGCAAGCTTGGCGAAGTGATGAGCGAAGGCGTGCAAATGGCGTTCAGCTTCGTCAAAGCGCGTAGCCCTGCATATGGCATCAAGCCATCGATCTTCCAGCGCAAGGACCTGCACATCCATTTGCCCGAAGGCGCGGTGCCCAAAGACGGGCCAAGCGCCGGCATCGGCATGGTCACCGCCATGATTTCAACGCTTACCGGTATTCCGGTGCGCGCAGACATTGCGATGACGGGTGAAGTCACTTTGCGCGGGCGGGTGCTGGCAATCGGCGGCTTGAAGGAAAAGCTGCTGGCGGCCTTGCGCGGCGGCATCAAAACGGTGTTGATCCCCGAAGAAAACCGTAAAGATCTTGCCGAGATTCCGGCAAACATCAAAGAAGGCTTGGAGATCATTCCGGTCAGCCACGTGGACGAAGTTCTGGCGCATGCCCTTACTTCCAAACACCAGCCGATTGAATGGACCGAAGCCGACGATCTGGCGACCCAGCCAGGCCAGCTTGCCGCAGGCCAGGTGCCCTCGCACACGGCACACTGATCGAAGCTACGCTTTACTGCCCGCGCATAGCCACATTGTGCGCGGGCAGTCCGGCTTCGCAAAAGTGGCTGTTTTTGGGCTGGATTGAGCCTGCCTTTCGTTATTAACCTTTGACAGAAACGCGTTTCTCAGGTTTCTTCGCCGCCACCCGAAAGGCGATTCAAACCCAACCTTTCACAAGAAAAATCGTAGGGGGTTCCGCGAATGAACAAAAATGATCTGATCGGCGCTGTTGCCGATGTAAGCGGTCTATCGAAGAGCGATGCAACCAAGGCAGTCGAAGCTGTTTTTGAATCGATCACAAACGCGCTGACCAAGGGCGATGAAGTCCGTCTGGTCGGCTTTGGCACGTTTGCCGTTGCGAAGCGCAAGGCATCAATAGGTCGCAACCCGCGTACGGGTGAGCCGATGTCGATCAAAGCATCGTCCCAGCCCAAGTTCAAGGCTGGCAAAGGCCTGAAAGACGCCGTCAACTAACCTGGTGTCTGCCCGGCGAATGCCGGGGATAGCAACACGAAAATACCGCACCAGCCCATCGGGCCGATGCGGTTTTTTCATGCCTTTCGTCGGATCAGGGTGCCGTGCGCACCAGCGCCGTTGGTGGAGTGGCGGTACGCGCATTCACTTTCCAAACCAAGGTCTTGCCCGTTGCAGTAGGGGCTGGGCCTTCGTCAGTATTGTTGGCAAGGATTTCCCCGTCCGTCACCAGCGTCAGCGCACCATCCAGTGTCGGTATACCGTTTGCTCCTGCCTTCTTCCCGGCACTGTCGCCCGCAGCCGCCGCCATCGCCATAAACGGTGATGCTGTAGCACCCGAAGTGAACGCTGGCGCTTCCACCCGCACTGTGCCGTCCGTACGGCGGATCAGCGTGACGAACGGCGTTGCAATCGGAAACTTTTCGATCATCGGGAACGTGAAATCATGATCTAGCTTTCCGGCGATTGCGTATTCCACCTCGAAGCGACCGTCGCCTTTATCGATCACAGACTTCCAACCGTGCTGGCGGCGCAACCGCTCGGCAAATTCCTGCGCAGCGCGCGGGTCTGATGGATCGATGCCGCCGAGCATCGATTTCATCATGGCCTCTTCGGACTTTTGCTTGTCAGTTGCAGCGGCTTTGGCTGACGCTTGCTCTTCGGCCCAAGTGGCTTGCTGGTCGGCGATTTCGTTCTTCGAACATTCGCGCTCATCACCCGATGGGTCTGCATAGCAGGGAGTCGGCGCAAATACCGCGTCGCTTGGCTCCTTGCCGCGCTTGTCCGCCGCCATTTTCGATAGCGCAACCAAGTAGATCTCGCCTTTGTAAGCAAAGCTGAAAGTGCCATCTTTGCGCAAAGCCAAATCTGACGTGAACTTGCCGGGCAACAGCATGCACCCCGCCAACAGAAGCGCCGCTGCCAAAACCGCCGATATTGCTCCCAAGCGACGCATCATGCCTCTCCAGCCAACTCAATTTTCGCGTGTGTAAACCGCATATAAGGCAATCGCTGTAGCGTTCGACACGTTAAGACTCTCTATCGCAGAGGCCATCGGCAGGCGCGCGATGGCATCGCAATGCTGCGCAACATTGTGGCGAAGTCCTTCGCCTTCGGCACCCATCACGATTAACACGGGGCCCTTAGGCAGGGCAGACGGGAAGACCGCTTTGCCTTCCCCGTCCAGTCCGATCCGCCAATAGCCTACTTCAGCCATCCGTTCGAGCGCGCGGGCCAGATTGACCACACGCACCCATGGCACCGTTTCCAGCGCGCCTGAGGCCGACTTTGCCAGTGTGCCCGATTCGACGGGCGAATTGCGATCTTGCGTTACCAGCGCGGCCACATCGAAAGCGGCACACGAACGCAGAATTGCGCCGACATTGTGCGGATCGGTCACCGAATCGAGCACCACGATCGTGCGACCTTCGGATTCATCCAGCATGTCATCAAGCGCCACATCATCCAGCGGCAGGCATTCCAGCACCAATCCCTGATGCGGCGCATCCTTCGGCACCAAACGTCCCAAATCGGCGGCCTGCGCATATTCTACGGGCAGGGTGCTTGGCAGTTCGGCGTCATTGTCTTCCAGCAATTGCTGGATTGCTTCACGCGTGCCCCACAGCTTTTTGGCATCGCGATTGGGATTGGTCAGCGCCGCCTCAATCGCGTGGCGCCCCCACAGGCGCACAACGCCGCCATTGGCGCGGCCTGATCCGCGACCATGCTTGTTCCGGGCTTCGCGTCCACGCAGGGACTTGCCCTTTTGTTCATCGTTGTTGCGGGGCATCGGCTACCTTTTCTTCGCTAACGTGTAAAATCGTGCCGCGCATGCCACTGTGGCCATTGACAGGCAAGCGATGCTTCGCCAAAGGACCGCCTCTCGGCCGGACGGCCTCCTTGTGGGGCCTGCAATTTGAGAACCCTTTTTAAGGTTTCTTGCACCGGCAGCACTGGTGTGGACAGGTGGCCGAGTGGTTAATGGCAGCAGACTGTAAATCTGCCCGCGAGAGCGTACGGTGGTTCGAATCCACCCCTGTCCACCACCGCTGCAGACAAGGCTTTGTTCCTTAAAGCAGCGGCTATTAAGCTGCTTCAGTGCCGGGGCGATAAGCCTGCGGTTTGGCCAACCAAGCTTGTTGCATCAGCCGCGTCCTTGCTTAATGCGGTTGCGATGAACACCATTCGCATTCCTGTGTCAGGTGGCCTGCACATTGTCGCTGACGAGTTTGGTGAGCGTGGCGCGTCTGCTATAATACTTGGTCACGGCGGTGGGCAGACACGGCACAGTTGGGACCGCGCTGGTGTGGAACTGGCGCGCGCCGGATATCATGTCATCAATTACGATCTGCTCGGCCATGGTGAGAGCGATTGGGAGCCGGATGGCGATTATTCGTTTGCGCGTCGCTCTGCCGATCTCGAAGCGATTTGCAGCTATGCTGCGCGGCCCGTTGCATTCGTCGGCGCTTCGCTTGGCGGATTAAGCGCTATGGTTGCCGCCTGTCGCGGGCTTGTGCCCGATGCGCTGGTGCTCGTCGATATCGTTGCAAAAGTTTCCGAAGCCGGGGTCGGGCGTATATTAAGTTTTATGTCAGCCAGTCCGGATGGGTTTGCGTCAGTTGAAGAAGCCGCTGATGCGATTGCAGCTTATTATCCAGATCGCCCCCGCCCGACACGTCTTGATGGCTTGGCCAAGAACTTGCGCGACACTGGTGATGGCCGGTTCCGCTGGCATTGGGACCCGCGCTTTCTGACCGTCGATCACCACGCCGAACGGCTGACAGATTTGCTGGAAGATGCCGCATGGACGCAATCCGTCCCGACATTGCTGGTGCGCGGGATGAAGTCGGATATCGTCACGGACGAAGGCGTTGCCGATCTCCAGGCGCGAATCACGCACCTTGATATCGCCGATATCGGCGGGGCCGGGCATATGGTGGCAGGGGACAGCAACGATCTCTTTAACGATGCGGTGCTTGGTTTCCTGAACCGCGTTATGCCGTCAAAACCGCCAATGGCCGATTGAAGTCAGCACTTCGGCGCAAGTTTGCTTGTGGCATCGGGTGCCAGGCCCTAGATGGGGCGAATGTCCGGAGAAATACTTGATAACCGTGGTCGCGGCACCGCCGGGTGGTCATGGCCATCCATCCATCCCGAAGGCCGCAAGTTCGGCCTCATTGCAGGCGCACTCAGCCTTGGCGCAGCGCTTATGGCGTGGGAAACGCTGGCTTGGCCCTTGGCGTTCCTGACGCTGGGCGTGCTGGCGTTTTTCCGCGACCCTGTGCGGGTTACCCCGCGCGATGATCGCTTCATCGTCGCTCCCGCTGACGGTCTGATCACGCTGATCCAGAAAGTCTCACCCCCGCGTGAACTGTGTGCCGATGATGGCACCGGCGTTCGCGGGATGACAGATGCTCCGGTTACGCGTGTGTCGATCTTCATGTCCGTGTTCGATGTTCACATCAATCGCACGCCCATTGCGGGCACGATTCGCCGGGTAGTTTATATCCCCGGAAAGTTCCTCAACGCCGATCTTGATAAGGCCAGCGAAGAGAACGAACGCCAGCATTTCTTGGTGGAGCGCGGCGACGGTGTGCAAATCGGCTTTACCCAGATCGCTGGCCTTATCGCCCGCCGCATCGTCCCCTTCGTCAAAGGCGGAGACATTGTTGCAGTCGGCCAGCGCGTCGGTCTTATCCGCTTTGGCAGCCGGGTCGACGTGTATCTGCCTGCTGGCACTGAACCCAAAGTTCTGATGGGCCAACGCATTGTAGCAGGCGAGACTATCCTTGCCGATCTCGGCGATGCTCCCATGATTGAGGGTGTCGCACAGTGAGCACATCGGGCGATCATGAAGTTCCGCGTCGTGGCCGTCTTCCCGGTGGCCTGACTTTGCGGGCGATGACGCCCAACGCGATTACAACTGCTGCGCTGTGTTCAGGCCTTACCGGCATCCGCTTTGCCGTTACCGCAGCGTCAGGCACTGATCCGGTGCTCGTTGCCGAAGATTGGCGCAAGGCTGTAGCCGCGGTCATTGTGGCGGGCCTGCTTGATGGCATTGATGGCCGCATCGCGCGCCTGCTCAAAGCGCAATCGCGGTTCGGGGCGGAACTTGATAGCCTGGCTGACAATGTCTCGTTTGGTGTAGCGCCTGCGCTGATCTTGTTCTTGTGGTCATTGCAAGAAGCGCCGCGCATCGGCTGGTTTGCTGCGCTTGCCGTGGCCATCGCCTGTGCATTGCGGCTTGCCCGGTTCAACGCACAAATCGACGTGGAACATCAACCACACAAATCCGCCGGCTTCCTTACCGGCATTCCAGCACCTGTGGCAGCGGGCCTTGCGTTCCTGCCGATGTATTTGTGGATTGCCACCGACGATCCGGTGTTTCGCCTGCCCATCGTGGTTGGACCGTGGCTGGTAGTGATCGCGTTTCTGATGATTTCGAACATCGCCACGCTTAGCTGGACGTCTTTGCGTCCGCGCCGCAGCGTGCGGCTTGAACTGATCGCCTTGGTCGGCCTTGTCACCGTCGCGCTTCTTACCGAACCATGGTTGACGCTGGTCAGCATCTGCGTGGTCTATGTCCTGTTCTTACCCATCGGCTTTGTGCGTTATGCCAAAGTTAAGCGGCAACGCGCAGCGATTGGCCGGACCGAGCCGCTTCCGCCCGCTTAAGCGCACGGCGCGCTGTACGACGGACCAGTTGGTCTGCGGCAGCACGAGGGGCAGGGCGCTCGACACTCGTTACATAGACCAGAAATTCGCGGTCCTGCTGCAATGACCGATAGTCGGCCATCAGCGCCGCGATCTGGCTGCGTCGTCCTTTCATCGTCACAAAGACAGCGGCAATCGCAAAGGTTGCGGCAGCAGCGAAGACGAATGTTGAAAGTAGAGCGAGCATGACGCGATTTCCTTAGCTTTTCTTTCCGTTCGACCCGTTTCCGATAACTTTATGGAAAGGTCTGTGGAAAACCTGTGGATTGCGATATTGTTCCTGAATAGCCGCTGACTGATTCGGCGTCGGAACAAATGTTCTCTTTTTGTTCCTTTCCGTCAAGCGGGAAAACGGTTGATGCACAAATTTTGTGCGCGCCCGGCTGGCCCTATGGCTCCAAAGCCAATCTGTCTTGGCAATTTCAGGGTAGATTTTTCCACACCGCCAGTCTAAGCGCGCCGACGTCGGAGGGTTTTTGCGAACGTCGGGTTCGTGAACGATGCCGACAATCCACACGGGAAGCATCTTCACCGGTGCTGCAAGCGGGATCTCCGCAGCAGTTCCAGCTTCCCGGAGGCACAACCGGAAAGGAATTCTCTTATGGCGGCACCCGTCGTCACGATGCACCAGCTTATCGAAGCCGGCGCGCACTTCGGTCACCAGACCCACCGCTGGAACCCGCGCATGAAGCCGTACATCTTCGGTGCGCGCAACGGCATCCACATCCTTGATCTGTCGCAGTCGGTGCCTTTGATGGCCCGCGCGCTCGAATTCATCGCTGCAACCGTGCAAAACGGTGGCAAGGTTCTGTTCGTTGGCACCAAGCGCCAGGCGCAAGAGCCGATCGCACAGGCTGCACGCGCTTCGGGCCAGCACTTCGTCAACCATCGTTGGTTGGGCGGCATGCTCACCAACTGGAAGACGATCTCGGGTTCGATCAAGCGTTTCAAGGCGCTGGAAGAACAGCTTTCGGGAGACACCACGGGCCTCACCAAGAAGGAAGTCCTTCAGCTTACGCGCGAACGTGACAAGTTTGAATTGTCGCTCGGCGGCATCCGCGACATGGGCGGCATTCCTGACGTGATGTTCGTGATCGACGCGAACAAGGAAGAACTCGCCATCAAGGAAGCAAACGTTCTGGGTATCCCGGTCGTTGCCATCCTCGATTCGAACGTTTCGCCAGAAGGCATTGCATTCCCGATCCCGGCAAACGATGACGCCAGCCGCGCCATCCGTCTGTACTGCGAAGCTGTGGCTGCTGCTGCAACGCGCGGTGGCCGTGATGCCGCAATTGCCTCGGGCGCTGACATCGGCGCCATGGCTGAACCGCTTGCTGAAGAAGCCAGCGTCGAGGCCTGATCCGGAATTCGCATGACGGTGGCGCAATTTGCCACCGTCATGCAATTGTCCCGAATGTGATTTAAGGGCCGCGGCACTTGCTGCGGCCTTCCCATTTTTCAAAAAAATAGAGGATCAACGCGATGGCTTATACCGCCGCTGACGTGAAGAACCTGCGCGAGCGTACTGGCGCCGGCATGATGGATTGCAAAAAGGCTCTCGAAGAAGCCGCTGGCGATTTCGAAGCCGCGGTGGACGCGCTGCGCTCGAAGGGCCTTGCCGCTGCTGCCAAGAAGTCGAGCCGTACTGCGGCCGAAGGACTGGTTGGCGTTGCCGTTTCGGGCACCAAGGGCGTGGCTGTTGAAGTCAACTCCGAAACCGATTTCGTCGCCAAGAACGACCAGTTCCAGGACTTCGTGCGGAAGGCAACCGACGTTGCCCTGAACACGGGCGCTACGGAAGTCGAAGTGCTCAAGGCTGCTGCTTATCCTGATGGCGGCACCGTTTCGGACAAGTTGACCAATAACGTCGCCACCATCGGTGAAAACCAGCAGTTGCGCCGCATCAAGCACGTCGCTGTCAGCAATGGCGTTGTCGTGCCTTACATGCACAACGCAGCCGCCCCGAACCTCGGCAAGATCGGCGTGCTCGTCGCGCTTGAATCCGAAGCTCCTGCGGCAACGCTCGAAGCTTTGGGCAAGCAGATCGCGATGCACATCGCCGCTGCATTCCCGCAGGCGCTGACCGCTGAAGGCCTTGACGCTGAACTGATCGCGCGTGAACGCAAGATCGCTGCTGAAAAGGCTGCGGAAAGCGGCAAGCCTGCGGAAGTCCAGGCGAAGATGGTTGACGGCGCCGTTGCCAAGTATGCCAAGGAAAACGCTCTTCTTTCGCAGATCTTCGTGATGGACAACAAGTCTACCATTCAACAGGTCGTCGATGCAGCCGGCAAGGAAGCTGGCACCAAGATCGCGCTGGTGGACTATGTCCGCTTCCAGCTTGGTGAAGGCATCGAAAAGGAAGAAACCGACTTTGCTGCCGAAGTGGCTGCTGCTGCCGGTATCAAGTAAGTCTGACGCCTAACCGTCCCCGCATCGGCGGGCCACCAAACGCGGTGGCCTGCCAGTGCGGGGATAGTTGTGTCTGAAACCGTGCACATGCTCTTGGCACGGACCCCGACAGGGGTATAAGAGCCGCCGTCCCACATCGTCATAGAGTTTGATCCTCCCATGAGTCTGCCCCCGTTAAAGCGCATCCTGCTAAAGCTTTCGGGCGAGGTGCTGATGGGAGAGCAGCAGTTCGGGATCGATACCGACTACGTCGCGCGCCTTGCCCAAGAGGTGAAGGATGCGCGCGATAGCGGTTTGCAGATCTGCCTTGTGATCGGTGGCGGCAATATCTTTCGTGGTATGGCTGGTGCTGCTAAAGGCATGGACCGCGCCCAGGCCGATTATATGGGCATGCTGGCCACGGTGATGAACGCGCTGGCCATGCAGAACGCGCTTGAGCAATTGGGTGTCGGCACCCGCGTCCAGTCTGCCGTGCAGATGGATCAGGTGTGCGAACCGGTCATCCGCCGCCGCGCAGAACGCCACCTTGAAAAGGGGCGGATCGTGATCTTTGCAGCCGGCGTTGGCGCCCCCTATTTTACGACCGATTCCGGCGCTGCCCTGCGGGCGGCTGAAATGAAATGTGATGCCTTGTTCAAAGGCACCAGCGTTGATGGCGTTTATGATGCTGATCCCAAGAAGGACGCATCGGCAAAGCGTTACGATGCAGTGGATTACGACACTGTGCTCGCACACAATCTTCAAGTCATGGATGCCAGCGCGGTTGCGCTGTGCCGTGATAACAGCATTCCGATCGTCGTCTTTTCCATCCGTGAGCGGGGCAATCTGGCCCGTGTGCTGGCGGGTGGGGGCACGCAGACGGTCGTCCAGAAAGGAGCCTGAACCATGGCTAAATATGACAAGGCTGATCTTGAGCGCCGCATGAAGGGCGCTGTTGAATCATTGAAGCATGATCTCGTCGGGCTTCGCACGGGCCGCGCCAATACGGCGTTGCTCGAACCGATCATGGTCGACGTTTACGGTCAGCACATGCCGATCACGCAAGTCGCGACCATCTCGGCCCCAGAACCGCGCATGTTGACTGTGCAGGTGTGGGACAAGTCATCCATCGGCCCTGTGGAAAAGGCGATCCGTTCAGCCGGTCTTGGCCTGAACCCGATCAATGATGGCAACACGTTGCGCCTGCCGATTCCCGATTTGACCGAGGAGCGCCGCAAGGAACTGGCCAAGCTTGCCAGCAAATATGCTGAAAACGCCCGCATCGCGATCCGCAACGTGCGCCGCGATGGCATGGATGCGCTGAAGACCGATGAAAACAAGAAAGAAATCTCGGAAGACGAACGCAAGCGCGCCGAGACGGACCTGCAAAAGCTGACCGACGAAGTGATCAAGCAGGCCGATGAGGCTGCCGCGGCCAAGGAAAAGGAAATCCTCGGCAAGTGACGCCGGTCGCGGCCTCGATCGCTGACGGTAACGGTGGCAGCGTGGGCAAGGCGCGCCACGTTGCCATCATCATGGATGGCAATGGCCGCTGGGCCAAAAAGCGGATGATGCCCCGCGCCTTCGGGCATAAGCGCGGCGTAGATACGGTGCGCGAAATAGCCCGTGCCGCGCGCGATATGGGGCTTGAGGCACTTACGCTCTATGCCTTTTCGTCAGAGAACTGGAAGCGTCCCGCCGACGAAATCTCTGACCTGATGGGCATGTTGCGGACCTTCATCCGCAGCGATCTTGAAGAGTTTGTCGCCAACAACGTGCGCCTGAGGATCATCGGCGATTATCAGGCACTTGCGCCCGATATCGTAGAGATGATCGAAGATGCCATGGCGCGCACTGCCGCCAACAATGGTACCACGCTGGCCATTGCGCTCAATTACGGATCGCAGCAGGAAATCGCTCGCGCCGCTGCCCGCGCGGCTGAAAAAGGCGCGATCACCCCTGAGGCGATCGAGGCGGAACTCGATACCGCCTGCCTGCCGCCGCTCGATCTGCTCATCCGCACGTCCGGTGAAATACGCCTGTCGAATTTCCTGCTGTGGCAGGCCGCCTATGCTGAAATGTGGTTCACTGATGTGCTGTGGCCTGATTTCAAGCCCGCCCATCTGGCCGAGGCACTGGCGCAATTCACATCGCGTGAGAGGCGGTTCGGTGGACGCTGAGCCTGCCTTCGCGCCGCCTCTGGTTGAACCCAAAAGGTCGGACTTGCTGGTGCGCGTCGCGTCGGCGGTGGTCATGCTGGCCATTGCCGGAACCGCGTTCTGGTTTGGCGGACTGGCGCTTGATCTGTTTGTTGCGGCAGTCGCGTTCGGGGTTTTCGTCGAATACGTGATGCTGGCAAGCAAAATCGCCACAACGCCTGCCGCGCTGATGCCGATGGTTCTCACAGGCGCGGTCTATATCGGCTGGGCAGGGCTGGCCTTGGCAGTCATGCCCGAACCTTTGATGCTAGCCGTGCTGGGCGTCGTGATCTTTACCGATACCGGCGCGTACTTTACCGGGCGGTCACTGGGCGGTCCCAAGATTGCCCCTAAGATCAGTCCATCAAAGACATGGTCCGGTCTTGCTGGCGGCATGGCGGCCGCGGGAATTTGGGCCGCAGTCGTCGTATTGTCTGCCGGTTACCTGCTCTCTGCCATCGGCCCGACCGGCCCCAGCCTTGCCTCTGCGCTTGAAGTCGCCAATGTTGGCGTGGCCGCCCTCGTCGGAGCAACCCTCGCGATCTTTGCCCAAGCCGGTGACTTCTACGAATCATGGCTCAAACGGCGGGCAGGGGTAAAGGATTCCTCACGCCTCATCCCCGGCCACGGCGGCTTGTTTGATCGCGTCGATGGCCTCTTGCCGGTCGCGATTATCGCCGGAACCGCATGGGCCGCATCGCAGGTGGGTGCCTGATATGAAGAGCCGCTCGATCACCGTCCTTGGCGCTACCGGATCGATTGGCGCTTCCACCCTCGATCTGATCCGGCGGCACCGTGATGAATGGCGCGTCGTGGCGCTGACTGCCCATAGCAGCGCTGCCGAACTCGCCGCCCTGGCACGCGAATTCCAGGCCGAAATCGCTGTCGTTTCCGATGAAGCCGCGCTGCCCGCCTTGCGTGAGGCTCTGGATGGAACCACCATCGAAGCCGCCGCCGGTCTTGCCGCCTTGATCGAAGCGGCCGCGCGCGGCGCAGATGTCACCGTCGCCGCCATCGTCGGTTGCGCAGGCCTTGCCCCCACCATGGCCGCGATTGAGCAAGGCGGCGTAATTGCGCTGGCGAACAAGGAAGCGCTCGTTTCGGCAGGCGATGTGATGACCGCTGCCGTCGCCCGCCATGGCGCAACCCTGCTGCCGGTCGATTCCGAACACAACGCAATCTTCCAGTGCCTTCAGGGCAACGATATCGCGCATGTCCACGCCATCACGCTCACCGCAAGTGGCGGCCCGTTCCGCGATTGGTCGCTGGAACAGCTCGAAAAAGCCACCCCTGCCGAGGCGGTCAAACACCCCAACTGGTCAATGGGCGCAAAGATCAGCGTTGATTCCGCCACGATGATGAACAAGGGCCTCGAATTTATCGAAGCCTATCACTTGTTCCCAGTCGGCGTCGAACGCTTGCGCATCATCGTTCACCCGCAGTCCATCGTCCATTCGATGGTCGAATATCGCGATGGCTCTACCCTCGCGCAACTTGGGCCCTCGGACATGCGCGTGCCGATCGCCTCGGCGCTGGCGTGGCCCGCGCGCATGGACACGCCGTGCTCGCCGCTCGATCTTGCCGCCATCGGCCAGCTTACCTTCCGCGCGCCCGATGAAACGCGCTTTCCCGCCACGCGCCTTGCCCGTGCCGCCGTGATCGAAGGCGGCGCAGCCCCTGCCGTGATGAATGCCGCCAACGAAATTGCCGTGGCCGCATTCCTGAACAGTCAGATTGGGTTCACCCGCATCGTGCAATCGGTTGAAAATGTGCTGTCCCTTAAACTTGCGCCTACGCCAACCTGCCTTGAAGATGTCATCGCGGTTGATGCCGAAGCGCGGGCAAGGGCGCGTGAAATGATGGAGCCTGTGCGCTGATGCCAATGCTGGAAAGCCCCGGAATCCTGACTACGCTGCTGGCGTTTGTGCTGGTATTGGGGCCGCTCGTATTCATTCACGAATTCGGCCACTACATCGTCGGGCGCTGGTTCGGGGTGAAGGCCAATGTCTTCTCCATCGGCTTTGGCAAGGAACTGTTCGGCTGGACAGACAAACGCGGCACCCGCTGGAAGCTCAGCGCGCTGCCCTTGGGCGGTTATGTCCAGTTTGCCGGTGATATGAACCCGGCAAGCCAGCCTACCGCTGAATGGCTCGCGTTACCTGCCGAAGAACGCAATCGTACGTTCCCGTCAAAGCCCTTGTGGCAGCGTTCGCTCATCGTTTTGGCTGGCCCGATCACCAACCTGCTTTTTGCGGTGCTGATCCTTGCGGGGTTCACGCTGGCTTATGGCAAAGTCGAAGTGCCGCCCGTCATCGGCCAGGTCATGGCAGGTTCTGTGGCGGAACGCGCTGGCCTGAAAGAGGATGACCGCGTTGTGTCCATCCGAGGCAAGGCCATGGGATCGTTCCTCGATGTCCGGCTTGAAATTGGCCAGTTTCCCGGCGATCCGCTTGATATGGTGATCCTGCGCGAAGGCCGTCAGGTGGAAATCGCCACCACCGCTGCGGTGAAGGTGGAAAGTGATCGCTTCGGCAACACGCAGAAGATCGGCTTCCTCGGCATTGGTCCCAAAAGCTATGAAGTCGTAAAGGTTGGCCCCGGCACCGCGCTGGTCGAGGGCGTAAAACAAACCGGTGGCATCATCGGCATGATGGTTACCGGCATCGGCCAGATCATCACCGGAAAACGCGAAGTTAAAGAGCTTGGCGGCCCGATAAAGATCGCCAAATACTCGGGCGAACAACTCGTTTCGGGCTGGCAAGCGTTCATTGGTTTCGTGGCGCTCATCTCGATTAACTTGGGGTTCATTAACCTCCTGCCAATTCCGGTTCTCGACGGCGGCCACCTCGCTTTCTACGCGGCAGAAGCCATTCGAAGAAAGCCGGTTGGCCAGCGCGGGCAGGAGTGGGCATTCCGCACCGGCATCGCGTTTGTCATGGCATTGATGGTGTTCGTCACGTTCAACGATGTAGCTTCCCTGAAGGTGTTTGGGGGTTAAATCGAATTGGAGGATAACGGCCATTGCTGCATGCCCTGCTAGGCATGAGTAATGGCGGGATAGTTCTACAGATTATCTTTCAACAGAAATGCACGGCAATGTTTGCTTGATTGGCCTTGTGGCATGGGGCAAGGGGCAACATTGCTTGCTGCGACCGGGGCTCTATTTGGGCGTTTTGTCGCCACAACACACGGGATGACGCTTGGTGATGATTGCACGTAACGCAGGTCAGGCCGCACTTCGGCACGCAAAAGCGTCGCCGCTCTGCGCAGCCCTGCTGGCCACAAGCGCGCTTGTTGTGGCGCCACATGCCGCTTCGGCGCAAGCAGTGCGCCCTGCCGCTCCAGCCCCTGCGGCACCTCCGGCACCGGCACCTGTTCCGGTTGGCGATACGATCCGCACCGTAACCATTGATGGTTCGCAGCGTCTCGAATCCGATACGATCCTGTCGTATATCCGCCTGCGCCCCGGCCAGACCTATACCCAGGCACTGGGCGATCAGGCCCTGAAAGACCTCTACGCGACTGAACTGTTCGCCGATGTATCGCTGCGCAACAATGGCGGCGATGTGGTCATTCAGGTTAAAGAGAACCCGGTGATCAACCGCATCATCCTTGAAGGCAACAAGCGCCTCAAGGAAGACAAGATCCTGCCCGAAATCAAACTCGCCGCGCGCCAGATCTTCACGCGGTCAAAAGTCCGCGCCGACGTTGCCCGCATCATCGAACTGTACAAGCGTCAGGGCCGCTTTGCAGCTTCGGTTGAGCCCAAGATGGTGATGCTGGAACAGAACCGCGTCGATATCGTGTTCGAAATCAGCGAAGGGCCAAAGTCCAAGGTTCGCCAGATCAACATCATCGGCAACGAAAAATTCGGCGATGGCAAGCTGCGCGGCGAAATGGTGACCAAGCAGGCGCGCTTCTTCCGCCTGTTCTCGTCCGGCACCAGCTACGATCCTGATCGTCTGGCGTTCGACCAGCAGAAAATGCGCCAGTTCTACCTGACCGAAGGCTACGCCGATTTCCGCGTTGTCTCGGCCGTGGCAGAACTCACGCCGGACAAGCGCGATTTCATCATCACTTACGTCGTCGAAGAAGGTGACCGGTACAAGTTTGGCGACGTCAAGATTGACAGCCAGCTGCGCGATTTTGATGGTGACAAGCTTGCAGCCCGCCTGCCGATGAAGGCGGGTGATTGGTACAACGCCAAGATGGTCGAAGATCAGGTCGATGGCCTGACCGAAACCGCAGGCGCGTTCGGCTATGCCTTTGCCGATGTCCGCCCTGATTTTGCGCGCAACAAGGATGACCTGACAATGTCGGTCACCTTTCGCATTGCCGAGGCACCGCGCGTCTATGTCGAACGCGTTGACGTCAACGGCAATACGCTGACGCAAGACAAGGTCGTGCGCCGCGAGTTTCGCATTTCCGAAGGTGATGCGTTCAACACCTTCCAGATCAAGCGCTCGTCCAACCGCATCAAGTCGCTGGGGTATTTCCAGGAAAAGTTCGAGATTGAGCAGAAGCCCGGCAGCGCGCCGGATCGCATCATTCTGGAAGCCAACATCGAAGAACGCCCCACCGGCGAACTGCAATTGTCAGCAGGCTTCTCCAGCCTTGAAAGCTTCATCTTCCAGGGCTCGATCCGCCAGAACAACTTCCGTGGGCGCGGGCAGACTGTCGGCCTCTCGGTTGATTATTCGCGTTTCTCGCGCTCGGTGCAGGTCAGCTTCACCGAACCATACGTGTTCGACAAGAACATCTCGATGGGCGTGGACGTTTACCGCCGCGATTTGAACAGCTTCAACCAATTC
This sequence comes from Novosphingobium sp. 32-60-15, assembly GCF_002280675.1. Taxonomy (GTDB): domain Bacteria; phylum Pseudomonadota; class Alphaproteobacteria; order Sphingomonadales; family Sphingomonadaceae; genus Novosphingobium. The sequence continues at coordinate 52,991 of NZ_NCEN01000003.1, forward strand.
AATTCAAACCGCAACACCACGTACAAGCAGGCGACCACCGGTTTCTCGGCGCGCGTGGGTGTGCCGTTGACCGAATTCATGTCGCTGATCGGGCGTTACACGTTCAACATTGATGACGTGACGCTTGATCAAAACACGTTCTATATCAACGGTCAGTGCAGCATCTTGCTGGCAGGCCGCTATTTGTGTGATGCCATTGGCAAGCGGACCAGCTCCATTCTTGGCGCATCGCTGGTCTATGACTCGCTGGATAACCGCATGCGTCCGACACGCGGCAGCCAGTTCGTGCTGGGCGCCGATTTTGCGGGCCTTGGCGGCTCGGTGCGTTACGCCCGCGTCACCGCAAATGCCTCGCGCTTCTGGTCGGTCGGCAGCGGCTTCATCTTCTCGGTGCGCGGTGAAGGCGGCGCGATCAAACCGCTGCGCAACCGCTCGAATGACCCGACGGTTGATGACGTTCTGCTGACGGACCGCTTCTTCCTGGGCGAACCGCAAATCCGTGGTTTCGACATTCGCGGTGTTGGCCCGCGCGTTTTGCGCAAACAGATCGTCAACGGCGTTGAAACGCAGGATCGCAACCAGTGGGTCGATGACGCGCTCGGTGGTAAATATTATTACCTGACCCGCGCCGAACTCGAAATTCCATTGGGCTCTGGCGCGCGCGAACTGGGCCTTCGTCCGTCGATCTATGTCGATGCAGGCGCAGTGTGGGGCATCACCAATCCCTTGCCCGCTGGTCTGGTCAATCCGCAAAGCATCTACACCGATGTCCTCACCGGCAGACCAACTGCCAGCCCGACGGCTGCTGACGGCACGTCCAACGGCACGCCCAATCAAACCTTCAACGAAGTATTCGTCGGCGACACACCATCGCCGCGTGTTTCCGTCGGTATCGGCGTGAACTGGAACTCGCCATTCGGCCCGTTCCGCCTCGATTTTGCCAGAGTCCTGAAAAAGGTTGATGGCGACGATCCTAAGACTTTCACATTCAACGTGGGAACCCAGTTCTGATGAAAATTCGTTTTGCCGCCGCGCTTCTCGCAGGCATCGCCCTTGCTTCTGTTGCACCTGTCGCCGCTTCGGCACAGGCCATCGTTTCGGGCATCGCCATTGCCAACCCGCCAGCCGTTGTCGCCGCATCCGAAGCGTACAAGATCTCGCAGCAGCAGCGCCCTGTTACGTACAAGCCGCAGATCGATCAGGCCAATGTCCGCAAGGGCCAGATCGAAGCGCAACTGCGCCCGCTGATCACCAAGCTGGAAGCCGATTCCAAGGCTGCCAATCCGAACCGCGCCGCGCTGCAGCAGCAGTACGAACAGATTCAGGGCATCCAGCAGGCTGGCGAAGCTGAAATCCAGAAGATCCTTGAACCGCTGAACCTGTCACAGCAATATGTGCTTGAACAGATTGGCGACAAGCTGGACGGCGCAACCCAGGCGGCGATGGACAAGAAGAAGGTCTCGGTCGTGCTTGATTCACAAGCCGTGATCAAGGCAGGCCAGACCTACAACCTCAATCAGGACATTCTGGTTGAACTGAACAAGCTGATCCCTTCAGCCTCGCTCGTCCCGCCAGCAGGCTGGCTGCCACGCGCCCAGCGTGAACAGCAGGCTCAGGCCGCTGCACAACAGGCCGCCGCTGCCGGTGCTGCACAGCCCGCCAAGAAGGCGCCTGAAGGCCGCTAAAGACAGATTGCGAAGGCCGGGGCCATGACCGAAGAAACAACTGCACCCAACGGTGTCCTCGTCGATTATGACGTGCGCAAGGTGATGGCGGCGCTGCCGCATCGCTATCCCTTGCTGCTGGTGGATCGCGTGGCGTCATTGACGCTGAACGAACGCATCCACGCGGTAAAGGCCGTGTCGATGAACGAGCAGTTCTTTCAGGGCCATTTTCCCGGCCGTCCGATCATGCCCGGCGTCCTCCAGATCGAGGCGCTGGCACAGGCTGCGGGCGTCCTTGCGGTCGAATCGCTCGGCCTCGCGGGCTCTGGCAAGCTGGTCTATTTCATGGCGATTGAAGAGGCCAAGTTCCGCAACCCTGTGGAACCCGGCGTCCTTCTCGATCTTCACGTCGAATTCACGCAAAAGCGTTCGCGCGTGTGCAAATTCGCCGGAAAAGCGATGATCGGCGACAAGGTCACCTGCGAAGTCAGCTTCACCGCGATGATCGCCGACGCCTGAAGCTATCCTGCGGTTGTCTAATCCGGCACCGCAAGCAAACCACCGTCACCCTGAACTTGTTTCAGGGTCCATTTCTCCCCACGAACGACCGTGCGCGTTGATAGATGGATGCTGAAACAAGTTCAGCATGACGGACTTGGGGATGTGCATTGCCGAACCGGATAGATGCGAAGCTGGACAACGGCGCGCCATTACGCTAGGCGCGCGCCCTTAGAGATTCTTGTGGCCGGTCGGAACCGGCTGCGTACCGGAGTTAGACTCATGAAGACTGGCATTCACCCCGACTACCACATGATCAAGGTGCAGATGACTGACGGCACCGTTTTCGAAACCCGCTCCACCTGGGGCAAAGAAGGCGATACGCTCGCTCTCGAAATCGATCCCACGTCGCACCCGGCATGGACCGGTGGTACGCGCCAGCTTGATCAAGGCGGCCGCGTTGCCCAGTTCAACAAGCGCTTCGGTGGCCTGTCGCTCAAGCGTTAATCGCTTCGCGCATCACAAACAAAAAGGGCGGCCCCAAGGGTCGCCCTTTTTCGTTTCCGCTGCCTGCCAAGGAACTCCAGCTATCCCGCTCGGCAACGTAAACCCTTAACCCCGTCACCCCGGACTTGATCCGGGGTCCATCTCTCCCAAAGCACCGCTGGTTTGAATGGAGAATAGACCCTGAAACAAGTTGGCGAGTATCCCGTCCGCATACGTTACCCCTTTTGCGTCACCCTGAACTTGTTTCAGGGTCCATCCATCCAGTCACACGGCGGTTTGTGGGGAGGAATGGATGCTGAAACAAGTTCAGCATGACGGAATATGGGGTTTACCTTGCTCTATGGGAATGACCGTCAACCCAACCCGCCGACAAGTCAGCGCGTGATGGCTGGGTGCTCAAGTTTATCGGGCCAGTGTTCTACCATCGCGGCGGCAAAATCGGCGGCGAAGTTTGATGGAAAGCTGTCGCGTACTTTCATCGAGATCGCCGGCCGTTCATCGCATGCACCCTCGGCACCACAGAACAGGTGCTGGGCAAGAGGCAGGCTACGTTGGGGCAGGGGCATGACCATAGGGACGGTCTATACCACCAGACACCGGTAAACAATTGTATGGTTTCGACATTGTTAACGCCCTTCTTCTCCCCTCCCGCTCACGGGAGGCCGAGCGCAGAGCGGGGCTAATTCAAAGGCGCTTTGGCGTCAGGTTGCAGGCATGTCGATTTTACCCATGATCCGGCCGGTTTCGGACAGGATCTTGATGATTGACTGATAGTGGCGGATGTCTTGCCAATCGAGTTTGCGACCCTTGCGGTCTTTCAGCCATTTTTGCGCGGGCTGGTATCCGCCGATGTGGTGCTCCCATGCCTGTGCGGGCACGCCTTCGAAATACTGCTCGTCGTTGATCCACACTTTGCCGGTTTGCAGGCCGGGTTCAAAGCGCGGTTTGTTCACCACGCTGTTGCCGTCTCCCTGAAAGGGGAAGGGCGTTTCACCAACGGCGTCCGCCTCCATCAGATGCAGGCGGCGCAAGGCTTCGCCCTGTTCGCTTAACGCGGTGAAGGTTTCGGGATTTGCGGGATATGGAATGCGCGGAAAATCGATCTTGAGGAATTGCGCATATGTCTCGCGATAGGCGGGGCAATGCAGCACGGCATAGATGTAGTCGAAAACCTTCACCTCATCGGGGCGGGCCGCACCGGTCGCGCGGCGGAAATCATCGCTGCCATCGGGTGCAGGGGAAGGGCCGGACAAGCCAGCCGCCTCCTGGATTTTCGCGTAGAGCGCCGGGTTGAAGTTGACACGAATGGTCTGGTCTAACGTGCCTTCTTCTGGATGAATGTAAAGGGGGAAATTCGTAGTTATATCAAAGCCGCTAAATGCTTTGTGCCCCGCAATTGTCGCGCTAGCCAAAGCGCCTAGACCGTCTTTTGTCTGCTTTGGCAACATCATGGATAGGTTCCGCAATCCAGCCAGATGCCGCATTACATCATTGCGCGGGTAGCAGTGAAAGCCACGGGACTTTCCCGTGTAAAAAGTCCAACGCGTGTCAAAAGGTCTGTAAGCGATGGGCGCAAGGCGTGTTGGTGTAAGATCGGCTATCAAATCCGCCTTGGCCCATGCAACTCTCCAATCGCGCGCATCTTCTCCCAGATTATACCGCGTCCGCAAAGTTTCGACATCAGTCTTGGTAAAGTCCTGGACGCGGTTCCAAAGCGCCTCCCGGTCCATGTCTATCGTCAATTCATCGCGTGCGGTGACAATGCCGACAGAATTGACCGGCATAAGCTCGGCAATGGAAAAGCCCTTCGAGTATACGTCTTCCACGCCATAATTGCGGGCGACAAACGGATATTGTGGCGCTTTGGGCGGCAAGGGCGTTGCGGCAAGCGCAGACATGTTGCTGTCCCATAGCTTGATGTTCTTGAAACCGCGGCTGCCCCACAAGTCACCGTGCCACACTTTTGCCAAAGGCTTGGCCGCCTTGTCTGTATGGCGCCGCTTTACCGCCACGATGATCGCCACGCCCTGCATGATGTCGAACACGTTCTTGTCGGGCGAACCGTCGGGGCAAACTTCCTTTTTCTTGGAATTGCCGTGCAGGTCCAGAACGTAAATCTGGTCAAAACTCTCCATCAGTTGCCAGCGCATCCCGCGAAAGGTGGGGTTGTCCAGATAACCGTGGTTGGTGATGAAGCCCAAAACGCCCTCGCCATTCTTGGCAATCATATGTTCGGCAAGGCGGATGAATTTCACATAGTCATCATTGATCCACTTGGGATTGCGCTCTTGCAGCTTCTGGATGCCGCCCGGCTCCTTTTTGTAAGCCTCCATCAAGCCTGAAATCCACGCGCCTTTGTTGGCGCTTTCACCCGAATAGGGCGGATTGCCGATGACGCACATGATCGGGGTCTGGCGCTTGAGGTTGTTGGCCAGCTTTGATTCTTCGGCGATGGCGCGTTGCAGGCCCATGAAGGGCAGCGATTGTTCCACCCTTTCGCCGTCATCCAGGCTGTTTGTCAGATAGACACCCAGACGCGGCGAACTGGCCGAAGGAATATAGCCAAGCTCGCCAAGGATCATGTCCAGCTTCATGTGACACATGGCATAACTGGCCATGAGCAATTCAAAGCCGTGCAAGCGCGGGATCAGGTCATTTTCAACATAGGCCGACCATTGGCCCGGTGCGACGTTCTTTACCCTGTTGGCCACCAGCTTTATCGCTTCGGCAAGGAATGTGCCGGTGCCGGTTGCAGGGTCAAGCACCTGCACACGGTGAACGTCTTTGCGGATGGTTGCCGGATTGCCGGTCTTCGGGTCGTTCTGCCCGGTATCCCAGTCGATCGTGACCTTGCTGGTATCGGCCAGCCCGTCGGCAAGGCCGAACTCTTTCACAAGCACTTCGTCCACGGCGCGCACAATGAAGTTCACAACCGGTTCCGGCGTGTACCAAACACCGCGCGCCTTGCGTTTGGCCGGGTTATATTCAGACAGGAAGGTTTCGTAGAAATGCAGAAACGGGTCATTGCGCCCGGTGAATTTGCCGAAGTCTTTCAGGATATCGTGCAAGTCCGTGGCGCGGAACACGTCGCACAACTCGTCAATCACCCAGCGCAGACGGTCGTCCAGTTCGATCCCGGCAATGTACCCGAACAGGCTGCGCAAAAACGGGTTCGATTTTGGCAGCAGGTCCAGCGCCTCCTGCCTGCTGAATGTTTCCACCGAGCTATCATGCAGACGCGCCGCAAACAGGCCATAGGCGATGGTTTCGGCATAGATATCGGCAAATTCGGCAACCGTTATGTCATGCAGCAGGCTTGCCTTGAACGCCTCATGCTGCCCTACCAGTTCACTGTTGATGCCCGCCTGTGTATCGGCAATCAGCGCACGTGCCATGATGTCTTTGATAATGGCCGCTTTGCCCGCCATCATCTCGGCCAGATGGCGCGCGCTGTTTATGCTGATGGGTGACTGGTTCACGAAATCGCGCAGCAGCGCTTCGAGCGCCGCAAACTCCTGCGGGCGGGCAGGCAGTGTGGGGATAAGGTCCGCTACGGTAACAAACGCGATACTCTCGCCTTTGCGGATGAACTCGAAATCGAAACCGTTGGTGTAAATCAGGTTCGGCAAGCCCTTGGTGTAGCGGACCTTTTGCTCTTTGCTGTAATCGTTGGCTGCAAATCTGCGCACATCTTTGCCAAGGTCCTTTGCTTCGCACCAACCCGCAGCCACATCCTTGCGCATGAAAACAAAGTCCGGTGCGCCTACATCGGTTTTGCGCTTCGGCTCGTTGATGACCGTGATGGCAGGGTTGATAGAACTGAACAGTTCAGCCAGCGCGGGTCTGAAGCTGTGCTCTGTCGTCTGCCCGCCTTGATATAACTTCCTGACTTTGTTGACGTAACCGGCAATATCCAAACCACGGAAACTGTCTGCCTCGGTATGCACGCTCATTGCGTAATCGCTCCGTGAAGCCGTTCGGCCCCGCCTTCGTTCGTGCGCCAGCGTTCGATGAATTGTTCGAAATTCAATGACGGCCCTTTGCGTAATTCCTTTCTATTCGGGCAGGACCGCCCGCGTGTCGGTGCGTAAAGTCACATCCGTACCCAAAGCCCATATTGCACCGGGACGGCACGCTCCCCACATGCGCGCAGGGGCTTTGGCAGGCACTTGCCAATCATGAACAAATATGGAACACCGCCGCGCATGTCACTCAATACAATTTCCGTCCGCGGCGCTCGTGAACACAATCTCAAGGGGATCGATATCGATCTTCCGCGTGATAGCCTGATCGTCATCACCGGCCTTTCCGGTTCCGGCAAATCCAGCCTCGCGTTCGATACGATCTATGCCGAAGGGCAGCGCCGCTACGTCGAATCGCTCTCGGCCTATGCGCGCCAGTTCCTCGAAATGATGCAGAAGCCCGATGTTGAACACATCGACGGGTTGTCGCCTGCCATTTCGATCGAACAGAAAACCACCAGCCGCAACCCGCGCTCAACCGTAGCCACGGTCACGGAAATCTACGATTACATGCGCCTGCTGTGGGCGCGCATCGGGGTGCCTTACAGCCCCGCCACCGGACTGCCGATTGCCGCGCAAACCGTCAGCCAGATGGTTGATCGTGTCATGGCCCTGCCAGAAGGCACCCGCGCCTATCTGCTCGCGCCCGCCGTGCGTGGCCGCAAGGGGGAATACCGCAAGGAACTGCTCGAATGGCAGAAAGCGGGCTACACCCGCGTCCGCATCGACGGTGAAATGATGGCCATCGAAGACGCGCCCGCGCTCGACAAAAAGCTGAAGCACGACATCGAAGTGGTGGTTGACCGTATCGCCGTGAAAGACGGCATCCAGACGCGGTTGGCCGACAGCTTTGAACAGGCACTGAAGCTGGCCGACGGGCTGGCGTTCATTGATCTGGCGGACACGACGGTTGAGGCCATCACCCAAACTCCGTTCGCTTCGAGCGAAGTCGAGAAGCCGGGCGCAGGTGTCTCGACTTCGCTCGACATGAACGGGGCAGGGGGCAAAACAAAGGGGGGCATGAAGAACACCGGCCTGCCCGCCAACCGCATCGTCTTTTCCGAAAAATTTGCCTGTCCCGTCAGTGGCTTCACCATCGACGCGCTGGAACCGCGCCTGTTCTCGTTCAACGCTCCGCAGGGTGCGTGCCCTGCATGCGACGGGCTTGGCGAAAAGCTGCTGTTTGATCCGCAACTGGTGGTGCCCAACGAAAACCTGTCGTTGAAACAGGGTGCGGTGGTGCCTTGGGCGAAAAGCAACCCGCCATCACCCTATTACATGCAGGTCCTTGCCAGCCTTGCGGGCCATTTCGGGTTCAAGCTGGAAACGCCGTGGTCAGACCTTCCGGGCGAGGTGCAACTCATCATCCTGTATGGCACCGGCGGCAAGGCCGTGCCCCTGACGTTCATCGACGGCAAGAAATCCTACACCGTGCAAAAGGCGTTCGAGGGCGTGATCGGCAACCTCAACCGCCGCCTTTTGCAAACGGAAAGCGCGTGGATGCGCGAGGAACTGTCCAAGTTCCAGACCGCGCAGCCGTGCGAAACCTGCCACGGCAAACGCCTCAAACCCGAAGCCTTGAGCGTCAAGGTCGCGGGCACGGACATCTCCACCGTCACCCACTTCTCGGTTGCCGCCGCCGTGGAATGGTACGGTAATCTTGATGCGCAGCTCACCAGCCAGCAAAGCCAGATCGCCAAGGCCATCCTCAAGGAAATCAACGAACGCCTGGGCTTCCTCAACAACGTCGGGCTTGATTACCTGAACCTTGATCGCACCAGCGGCACATTGTCGGGCGGCGAAAGCCAGCGCATCCGCCTGGCCTCGCAGATCGGCAGCGGCCTGTCGGGCGTGCTTTACGTGCTCGATGAGCCATCCATCGGCCTGCACCAGCGCGATAACGACCGCCTGCTGATTACGCTCAAGCGCCTGCGCGATTTGGGCAATACCGTGATCGTGGTGGAGCATGACGAAGACGCCATCCGTACTGCCGATCATGTGGTCGATCTTGGCCCCGGTGCGGGCGTCCACGGCGGGCAGATCGTCGCGCAGGGCAAATTGCAGGACATCCTCGACAATCCTGACAGCCTGACGGGCCAATACCTGACGGGCGCGCGCCGCATCGAAGTCCCGAAAAAGCGCCGCAAGGGGAATGGCTTGTTCATCAGCGTTGAGGGCGCGCGCGCCAACAATCTGCAAAACGTCAGCGCCAAGATTCCGTTGGGCACCTTCACTTGCGTCACCGGCGTCTCCGGCTCGGGCAAGTCCAGCTTCACCATCGACACGCTCCACGCAGGAGCCGCGCGCCAGTTGAACGGCGCGCGCGTGATTGCGGGCGCACACGATGCCATCAAAGGCCTCGAACACTGCGACAAGGTGATCGAGATTGACCAATCCCCCATCGGCCGCACCCCGCGTTCGAACCCCGCCACTTACACCGGCAGCTTCACCCTGATCCGCGATTGGTTTGCGGGCCTGCCTGAATCCGCGGCTCGCGGTTACAAACCGGGCCGCTTCAGCTTCAACGTGAAGGGCGGACGCTGCGAAAAGTGTCAGGGCGATGGCCTGATCAAGATCGAAATGCACTTCCTGCCAGACGTTTACGTGACGTGTGAGGAATGCGAAGGCCGCCGCTACAACCGCGAAACGCTCGAAGTGAAGTTCAAGGGCCACTCCATCGCCGACATCCTCGACATGACGATCGAGGACGCCGAGGAGTTTTTCAAAGCCGTGCCCCCGATCCGTGACCGCATGCACATGCTCAACGAAGTGGGCCTGGGTTACGTGAAGGTTGGCCAGCAGGCCACGACGCTGTCAGGGGGTGAGGCGCAGCGCGTCAAGCTCGCCAAGGAACTCGCGCGCCGCTCCACCGGCCAGACGCTTTACATTCTGGATGAACCGACGACGGGCCTGCATTTCGAGGATGTGCGCAAGTTGCTGGAGGTGCTGCACCGGCTGGTGGAGCAGGGCAACAGCGTCGTCGTGATCGAACACAACCTCGACGTGATCAAAACCGCCGACTGGATCATCGACCTCGGCCCCGAAGGCGGCGTGCGTGGCGGTGAAATCGTGGCCGAGGGTACGCCCGAAGTGGTGGCCAAGAACGCGCGCAGCTTCACCGGGCACTATCTGGCGCCGTTGTTGGTGCGATAATCGCACCAAACGCCCCTCCCGTTCAGCGACGGGAGGGGTTTTTAACGCGTTCAGCGCCCTTGCTGGGCCAGCAAACGCAGGCGTAGCGCGTTCAACTTGATAAAGCCGGCAGCGTCTTTCTGGTCATACGCGCCGGCATCATCCTCAAACGTCACGTGGCGTTCGGAATAAAGGCTGTCGGGCGATTGGCGGCCGACAACCGATGCATTGCCCTTGTACAGCTTCAGCCGGACGGTGCCGTTAACGCGTGCCTGACTGTGATCAATCGCCGCCTGCAGCATCTCGCGCTCAGGCGCGAACCAAAAACCGTTGTAAATCAACTCGGCATATTTGGGCATCAGTTCGTCTTTAAGGTGCGCTGCACCCCGGTCCAGCGTGATGCTTTCAATGCCGCGATGTGCACGGGCATAGATTTCGCCGCCCGGCGTTTCGTACATGCCCCGGCTCTTCATGCCGACGAAGCGGTTTTCGACAAGGTCCAACCGGCCAATGCCATGCTTGCGGCCCAGATCGTTCAGCGCGGCCAGCAAAGTGGCAGGGCTCATCGCCTCGCCATTCAGGCCAACGCCATCACCGCGCTGGAATTCAATAGTGATGTATTCGGGCACATCGGGCGCGTCTTCGGGATTGACGGTGCGCGAATAGACATAATCAGGCACTTCGGCCCACGGATCTTCCAGCACTTTGCCTTCGGACGATGTGTGCAAAAGGTTGGCGTCGGTGCTGAACGGGCTTTCGCCGCGCTTGTCCTTGGGCACAGGGATCTGGTGCTTTTCGGCCCATGCGATCAGCGCGGTGCGGCTGGTCAGGTCCCACTCGCGCCACGGTGCAATCACCTTGATGCCGGGCTCCAGCGCATAGGCGGACAGTTCAAAACGTACTTGATCGTTGCCCTTGCCGGTCGCGCCATGCGCCACGGCATCTGCGCCGGTTTCACGGGCGATTTCGATCAGACGCTTTGAAATCAATGGGCGGGCGATGGAAGTGCCTAGCAAATAGTCGCCTTCGTACCGGGCATTGGCGCGCATCATCGGGAACACGAAATCGCGCACGAATTCCTCGCGCAGGTCGTCGATATAGATATTGTGATCGGGCACGCCCATCAGCTTCGCCTTGGCGCGTGCCGGCTCCAGTTCCTCACCCTGACCAAGATCTGCGGTGAAGGTTACCACCTCGCAATTGTAGGTGACTTGCAGCCACTTTAGGATGACGGAGGTGTCGAGGCCGCCGGAATAAGCGAGAACGACCTTCTTGATATCGGACATGGGTCAAAGACTCCCGAGGAAACAGCGCGCCGCGCGCCTAACAGGCGGGGGTCAAGATCGCAACCTTTGGCTGGCAGCTATTGCGCGGCCTGTTGTTCAAGATGCCAGTTTGGCGCTTCGTCCAGTGCCGAAAGCCGCGCAGCTTCATGCTGGATATAATCGCGCGTCATCGGCAGCGCGCTGCGGCGCTTCACGCTTTGTATGTGGAAATTCACCATGCCGCCGTGGCGAAAGCTCTGTTCGGCTCCGGCAAGATAGAACTGCCACATGCGGAATAATCGCTCGTCATAAAGCGCCACGATTTCCTGCTGGTGCTGGCACGCGCGGCGGTACCATTCGGCAAGAGTATAGGCATAATGATAGCGCAAGACTTCGATATCGCCCACTTCCCAGCCCGTCTTCTCCAGCGCGGACACAAGTTCGCTCATTGCCGGGATATAGCCGCCGGGAAATATATACTTGCGCGTCCACTTGTCCGTTGTGCCAGGCGGCCCGCTGCGGCCGATGGTATGCGTCAGCATCACACCATCAGGATCAAGCAGGTCATTGGTCTTGGCAAAGTATTCGGCAAAGTGCGGTGCGCCGACATGTTCGATCATGCCCACGCTGGTGATGCGATCGAACTGGCCGGTGACATCGCGGTAATCGATCAACTGGAACTTGACCTTGTCAGCCACACCGGCAGCGGTTGCGCGTTCCTGCGCAAACTTCACCTGATCGGGTGCAAGGCTGACGCCAAGTACCTCGCAGCCGAAATGCCGGTTCAGATAAAGGCCGAGCCCGCCCCAGCCGCATCCGATGTCAAGAATGCGCATACCTTCGGCGCGGCCTGGTTCAAGCCGAAGTTTGGCGGCAATCAGCGCCTTCTTGTCAACCTGCGCTCGCTCCAGCGTGTTCGCTGGATCGCGGAAATAGGCCATCGTATATTGACGGTCCTCGTCCAAGAACAGTTCGTAGAACTGGCGTGTCAGGTCATAATGATGGACGACGTTCTTAGATGCTTTGGCGCGCTGGTTGAACTGGTCAGCGCGGGCGAGGACGTTGCCAATAAGTTTGCGCACTGGCCCCTTGCGGTCAATCCCGCCAGTGGATTTGGCATTGGCCATTACCAGCAGGATGAAATCACGGATGTCGTGTGGTGGCTCCACCACCAACCGTCCATCCATATAAGCCTCGCCCGCCCCGACGCGGGGGTCGCGGGCGATGTGCATGGCCGCGCCTTTGTCTGTCAGGCGGATGGTGACGGGCGCTGTGCCGGTGCCATAGGAATATTCGCGTCCATCGTGATCAATCACGACAAGCGGGCCAGTGCGGACAACCCGCTTCAACATTTGATTGAGGAGCCACATAGGCACAAGATATTCGCTACGGATCAAGTCGCAAGACTATTCGTCACCCATATGGAGCAGATCGGCCAATTGCCAAAAAGGGTGGGGCCTTGCGGTCCCACCCTTTGGATTACCGCCCTTAACCGATTAACGGCAGCGCGCGCCGCTCCGTTCGATTTCGCGCCCAAGCAGTGCACCGCCAACAGCGCCAAGGATGGTGCCAGTGGCACGTTCGCCGCGGGTATCGATGGCCCTGCCTGCCAATGCGCCGCCTGCTGCGCCGATGATCAGGCCGGTCGTGCCGTTGTTGCGCTTGCAATAGTAGCGCCCGTCATCGCCGCGCCAAACGCGATCGTTGCTGCTGACCCGGCGCGGTTCGACATAGCGGCCACGGCTGTCGTACAACGAATTGCGCTCTTTGGCGCGATGGCCGTGGGCCGGTGCCCAACGCGGCGGATCGGCAAAGGCCGGCGCGGCGGGGATGACAATTGCTGCCATCATGGCGGCCAGGATCGACTTTTTCATAATTTGCTCCCTCGAAGACGTGATCGCCACTCAAGGGCGACATTGCAGTTACAACGAAGCGTTTCGCGAAATGATCCACAACCCCAGATGAACGCGCATTTCTGTTTGTTGCTCAATCACTTCGCGCAAGCTGCACCGTTCGTCTGATGCGACGAACGGTGCAGGAGCGGGTCAGGCCGGGCCTAATCAATAGTTCCATTGCACTTGGGCGCGCAGCACTTCGCCCTTGGCGCGGCCAGTGCGGCGGTCATCGGCTTCGATGCGATTGATGTTCGCATAGGATACGACAACCTCGAATTCCTTCATCGGCTGCCATTCCACGCCGAATTCATACTCTTCGCCGTCGAGCCGCGGGGCGTTTGTTGCAGCCTTCCACCCGCCGCGATAACGCTGCCAGCGGGCAAAGGGGATGAACTGGCCGATGTCGGTTTTCGGGGCGCGGTACATCGTCATGATATAGCCGCCTGTGGAATCACCTTCCTCAATTGCGCCGGTCACCGGGTTCCACTGCGGGCCGGTGCCCCACTTCCATTCGGCTTGAATACCCAAAGGACGCGGATAGATCATCGCGTGGAGACCGACGTGATTGTCGGTAAAGTTGGTGGCCGAAACGCCGCCGCTGCGCACTTCGGGACGGAACTTGTTGAGAATGCCCGATGCGCCGATTTCTGCAACCTGGCCTTCAAAGATCCCACCAAGACCATCAAGGCGGATTGGGATCGTGGCAAGGCCGACCATCATGTATGTGCCGTTGCGTTCAGTGCGGTTGACGGTCTGGCCGTTGTAAACACCAAAGCCGAGCGCGCCATAATTGCCGAACAGTTTCTGCCCGTCCTTGGCCAGTTCATCCCATATCGCCTGAATTTTGGGCGGGGTGTAATAGGCCACGACCCCCAGATCGCGTTCACCTGGAACCGGTTGGTTGATAGCGTCGGTACGATCAAGCGGGACGCGGTTTTGCGAGCTTTGCAGGTTCTCCCAACCAAACGGCACTTTGGATTGGCCAAAGCGCACACGCAGGGTCTTTGCGTCATCAAGGAACACATCAGCATAAGCATCGCGCATCTGGAAGTAGTGCAGACGCGATTCGCCGCTGGATTGCGCTGCAACGGATGTGGCCAGATCGCCTTGCATATAAAGCGAGACGCGGTTCGATATTTCACCTTGAACCACAAGACGGGCGCGGCGGATTGAAAGGTTGCCGTTCTCGTTTATCCCCGAATCCTGCACCGAACGCAGGCGCGAAACACCGGTTGCCGCGGTTTTGGGACCCGACAGGATTTCGTTCATGCGCAACTGGGTATAGCCGCGGATTTGCAGCTTGTCGTACCAGCCCTTCTTCTTTTCGGGGGATGCCGAAGGGGCAGGGGCAGGGGCAGGGGCAGTGACAGGGGCCGCAGTGGCAAGCTGAATCGGCTGCACAGGTGTGGCTGGTGAAGCAACAGCAGCAGGCGCGGCGGTGATTTGCGCTGTCTGCATTGCCCGCACAATGGCCTTTAACTCATCCACCTGGCGCTGAAGATCAGCGATTTTCGCGTCGCTATCCTGCGGCGCAGCCTGAGCTTGTGCGACGCCAGCGGCGCTAAGGAACACGCTTGCCACCAGCGCTGCGCGGAATGCCTTGCCCGTCATGATCACTGAAATCTCCAAAACACGTCGTTGAGGGGCCGCTAGCCCCATTAAATGACGGATATGTGACAGTCTATTGACTTACCTGACGACTTGGTTGGCGCAATTTAGGGCATTAAACATATGTATTATATCGATAATACTGTCTGTTACAAATTGGATACCATCGTCAAAAATATGTCTTCCAAATGAAAAATATTACAAGCCGTGGCACTTGGCGCCCAGCCATTTGCCCATCGTGACTTAATCGCGCACACCTGCTAACGGCCCTCGGGTGCGCACCGCACCGCTTCCTTTCAAAGACCGACATGACCGACCTTTCGCTGATCCGTAACTTTTCCATCATCGCCCATATCGACCACGGCAAGTCGACGCTGGCTGACCGTCTTATCCAGTTCACAGGCGGCCTGTCCGCGCGTGAGATGAGCGAGCAAGTGCTCGACAACATGGATATCGAGCGCGAGCGCGGCATCACGATCAAGGCGCAAACCGTGCGGCTGGATTATACCGGCAAGGACGGGCGCACATATCAGCTCAACCTGATGGATACGCCGGGCCACGTTGACTTTGCTTATGAAGTCAGCCGCAGCCTTGCCGCCTGCGAAGGCGCGCTGCTGGTGGTTGATGCGGCACAAGGCGTTGAAGCGCAGACGCTGGCCAACGTGTATCAATCCATCGAACACGATCACGAAATCGTGCCGGTGATCAACAAGATCGATCTGCCCGCCGCCGAGCCTGAAAAGGTCAAGGCCGAGATCGAGGACGTGATCGGCATTGATGCCAGCAACGCGGTGATGACCAGCGCGAAATCGGGCATCGGCATTGAAGAAGTACTCGACGCCATCGTCGCGCGCATCCCGCCTCCGGGTGGTGATCGCGATGCGCCGCTTACCGCGATGCTGGTCGATTCGTGGTACGATCAATACCTCGGTGTGGTCATCCTCGTGCGCGTCATCAACGGCGTGATCCGCAAGGGGCTACAGGTCAAATTCATGGCCGGCGGCACTGAACATTTGATCGACCGCGTCGGTTGCATGCGGCCGAAGATCGAAACGCTCGATGAACTCGGCCCCGGCGAAATCGGCTTCATCACCGCGCAGATCAAGGAAGTGGCGCAGGCCCGCGTTGGTGACACGATCACCACGGTAAAGAACGGCGCAACCAAAGCACTGCCGGGTTTCAAGGAAGTGCAGCCGGTGGTGTTCTGCGGCATCTTCCCGGTTGATGCGGCCGAGTTTGAAAAGCTGCGCGAAAGCATCAGCCGCCTGCGACTTAACGATGCCAGCTTCAGCTTTGAAATGGAATCAAGTGCGGCGCTGGGCTTCGGGTTCCGCTGCGGTTTCTTGGGGCTGCTGCATCTTGAGATCATTCAGGAACGCCTCAGCCGCGAATATGATCTTGATCTGATCACCACCGCTCCGTCGGTGGTCTATCGCATCCAGCTCAACAAAAGCCGCACCGATGATGCGCGCGAAATCATGCTGCACAATCCGGCGGATTATCCCGATCCAAGCCGTATTGCGCAGATTGACGAGCCTTGGATCAAGGGCACGATCTATACGCCGGATGAATACCTCGGCTCCATCCTCAAGCTATGCCAGGACCGGCGCGGCGTGCAGACCGGGCTGACTTATGTCGGCGGCCGCGCACAAGTGACGTATGAATTGCCGCTCAACGAAGTCGTCTTCGATTTCTATGATCGCCTCAAATCGATCAGCCGTGGCTATGCAAGCTTTGACTATGAACAGATCGGCCTGCGTGAAGGCGATCTGGTGAAGATGAGCATTCTTGTGAACAACGAGCCGGTCGATGCGCTCTCGATGATCGTTCACCGCAGCGCCGCCGAAGCGCGCGGCCGCCACATGTGCGAGCGCCTCAAAGACCTGATCCCGCGCCACTTGTTCAAAATTCCGGTGCAGGCCGCCATCGGCGGCAAGGTCGTCGCCCGCGAAACCATCGCCGCCATGCGAAAGGACGTGACCGCCAAATGCTATGGCGGCGACATCAGCCGAAAGAAGAAGCTTCTGGAAAAGCAGAAGAAGGGCAAGGCCCGCATGCGCGAATACGGCAACGTCTCCATCCCGCAGGAAGCCTTCATCGCCGCGCTTCGGATGGGTGAGGAGTGACCTTTTAAGCCTCGCCGGGACTAAGCGCTTGTGCTGACCTGATGCATGCCCCACTTGAGGGAGATGCTTTCACCCCATGTTATCGCAGCCGTGCTTTGGGCGGTTATTCTCGGCTTTGCGGGCGGGATCCTTACCGAAATCGGTCCGTCGTATCGCGGCTTGAAAAAGCCTTCGTGGCAGCCGCCTGACTGGTTGTTCGGTCCGGCGTGGACGGTGATCCTCGGGCTGGCCGCTTGGGCCGCAGTGCTTGCGTGGAATGGCGCGGGTGATGAAGCCAGACGGATGACTGTCATTGCATTGTTTGCGGCCAACTTCGTGTTCCACTTCCTGTGGTCGCCGCTGTTCTTCACCCGCAAGCGACCGGATTGGGCGCTTGTCGAAGTGCCGTTCTTGTGGGCATCGGTGCTGGCGCTGGCCATTGGTTTGCGTGAATATTCCGTGCTCGCCAGTTGGCTGGTCGTCCCGTACCTTGCATGGGTCAGCTTTGCCGCTATCCTCAATCTGGTGATCGTAAAGCTTAACAGACCATTCGGGCAGTAAGGCGGACGGGGTTTTGCGCTGTCGTGCAAATAGACGATTGCGGCGTAGCGGGCCGGGGTTTGGCACTTTGTCTTGACTTTTGGACGTTCTGCCGCCAAGTGCGCGTTGCTATCGTCGCCTGCGACGGAATTTGTAGCCGCCGGGCTGTTGTTTCCTTTCACGCGCATCCAGCCCCGACGCGCATTTCTGCGGCGGGTTTTAACTGTTTTCGCGAAAGGAAAACATCCATGCCATTTGGCACAACCAACTTCCGGACAGCCTGACACATGGCGAAGGAAGACCTGCTTACCCTAGATGGGGAAATCGACGAGATTCTTCCCGATGGCCGCTTTGGCGTGATGCTGGAAAATGGCCATCGAATCATTGCCTACACGGCGGGCAAGATGCGCAAATTCCGCATCCGCTCGATTGTAGGTGACCGTGTGAAGGTTGAAATGACCCCATACGATCTGACCAAAGGCCGCATCGTCTTCCGTGAGAAGATTGCTGGCGGCGGGGGTCCTGGTGGCGTCAAACGGCGCCGCTAATACTTTAGAAAATACAGGAATTGAATGCTTACAAGTTACGTAAATTCGAACAACGCGCACAAATCGCCGCATTACGCGGCCCGGGTTCAAGCCGGACCCCAGCGCACTTCTTCCGTTCTTTCACAACAGGAATTGCGGGAAATCGTTCTCCAGATGGTCGGCTAAAAGCCCCGTCGGAACAAGACAGCGGCGGCAAGTCCAAATGGACCTGCCGCCATTTTCTTGATCAAAAAACGCAGGGCCGCGATGCGGTTCAGGCATTGCTATCCGTGATAGCCGTCCTAAAGACATTTTCATGACGCTGACGAATGCCCTTGAAAGCCGTCTCGGCTACCAGTTGCGCCGCGCTTCTGCGGTGATGATGGCCGATTTGTCGCGCGAGCTTGCCGATCTTGATCTGCGCCCTGCCGAAGTGACGACATTGCTCGTCATCGCCGAAAACCCTGAATGTTCACAAACCGAAGTGGGGCAAGCGTTGGCGATCAAGCGCGCCAACATGGTGCCAATCATTTCGCGTCTGATGGAGCGCGACCTCGTAGCGCGCCGCCGGATTGATGGCCGCAGCCACGCGCTGACGCTGACCGATTATGGGCGCGAAATCGCGACGGATGCGCAAGACCGGATTGATCGGCATGAAGCCCGCTTTGCGCAATTGCTGGGCGCGACAGACATGCAAACGCTGTTCCGCTGCCTGCCTGTTATCCGTACAGTTCGCGATGCCGAGGCCGAGGCGTAACCATCAGGCCCAGACCTTTTCGCGATACCATTTGGTCACCACATACTTCAGGCCCTTGCGCACTTTCATGGCGTGGTGGAGGGTGGCTGGATTGACGCTGCCATCAAGGCGCCGGTTGTTCCAGCACACCAGCTTGCCGCGTTCGGGCTGGATCAGCTTGTCGATAACCTTGAACCGCGTTGCACCACCTGCCTCAACCGCGTTCAGGTAGACCATGAAGGTCCACGTGCGCTGGCCAGCGACACTGCAAAACGTCTGATAATCTGAGCCTTGCGGGTCAAAGTAATCGGTGTGCGCCTTGAATTCCTGGCCAGGAGCATACCGTTGCCCCTGGATCGGTTCGCCAAAGCTGCAATCGATACCCGATAATGCGCACAGCTTTTCGTCCAGCGCGATCACATCAGGCTCCATCATCGGCAGGTCACACGTCTCGCTGGTGCGAAAGTAATGATCGCCGTTGGCATCGGCGATGGTAGAAGGGCGGCGGTCACGCTCGATCCGCGCAACCAGCTTGTCGCATTCATCGGTTGAAAGGAAGTCACGCAGCACAAACATTTCGATCCGCGGGCTGGGCACTTTCAGGATGCCCGGTACGGTTTGGAGACGTTCTGAACAGCGGGGAAGGGCAATATCGCTCATAGTGCTTGCCATAACGCAGCGTTATCGCTCTGGGCAACTTGAACCCTCTGGCGTGTTGGTCGTAAAACCGTCACGTTGCTGCCGCATGCGAGATTTCGTGATCAACCAGTTCGCCCGACGTCCCAAACGCAATGGCTTCTCGCTGGTCGAGATGATGGTCGTGCTTATGGTGATGGGCCTGCTTGCCGGCGTTGCGGTGCTGACGCTGCCGGGAGACGAGCGCAAGTTGCGCGGCGAGGCAGAGCGATTTGCCGCACGAACGCTGGCGGCGCGGGACGAGGCCATCATCGGTGCGCGACCGATCTCGGTGGTCGTCAGCGAGCAAGGATACTATTTCGAGCGGCGTAGCGACGGCCGGTGGCAGGCGCTTCCGGGACGTGGCTTCGATCTGATGCCGTGGGATAACGCAACCACGGTCAGCGCAGGGCGTCAGCGCATTGTGTTTGATTCTCTTGGTCTTGCCAGCAGCGATGCAGCGGTGCGGTTGGGGCGGGGCGATCAGGCACTGGTCGTACAGATCAGACGCGATGGCAAGGTTACGCTCGATGCGGGATAGCCTGCGGCCAAACGGCTTTACTTTGCTGGAATTGCTGGTGGCACTAGCAGTGTTTGCCATTGCCGCACTGGCGTTGTTGCAGATGGAAGGGGCCAGCATTGCGCGCACCGCCGACCTTGACCAACGCCTGCTGCGCGAGATCGTGGCGCAGAACATGGCGGCTGAAATCCTGACCGATCCTGCACCGCCTGCGGTCGGATCGGCCAGCGGTACAATCGAAAATGCGGGCCGCCGCTTTCAATGGACGCGCACGGTTGCACCGCTCGCCGATTATGGCGTGCTGGGGATCACCTTGAGCGTGCAGGAAACAAGTGTGGGGGCCGGAAGCCAGGCCTTCACGCTGGACTTTACCCGGCTGCCAGCATCATGAACGAAGCGCCCACCCGCAACGGTTTTACGCTGGTCGAGATGCTGATCGCGCTCATGTTGTTCGCGGTGATTGCTGTCGGTGCGATAGGGCTGCTGCGCTTTTCGGTGGATGCCGAACTTGCCAGCCGCAACAAGACCGATTCCATTGCGGCACAGCGGCGGTTTCTGTCGGTGTGGACGGCAGACCTTGCTCAGGCCGTGCCGCGTCCGGCGCGCGATCAGGCAGGCACAGCGCACCCGGCGTTTGAGGCCAATGTCGATGGCGTGGTGATCCGGTTGACGCGTAGCGGATGGGACAATGTTGATGGAGCCGCGCGGCCCAGCCTGCAAAAGGTGGAGTACAGAGTTACGCCCACGGCACTGGTCCGTGCGGGATATCCTTTTCCCGATGGATCTGCGGCGGAAGTGGCAGCAGAAATGCTGCCATTGACCGGTGCACCATCGCTCCGCTTCCGAAGCAAGGACGGCAATTGGCGCGAGCGTTGGGAGCCGCAATTGACCACGGAACTTCCCGTGGCGGTTGAACTGCTCTTGCCCCAAGTGGGGCGCCCGCCATTGCGCATCGTCTCGCTGGTGGGGGTCAATTACCAGTGACACCCGGCAACCCCAAGGAACGCGGCGCAGCACTCCTGTCTGTGCTGTTGTTGGTTGCCGTGATGGCAGTGATCGCTGCGATTATGCTTGACCGGTTGCACCTTGCCACACGGCTTGCCGGAAACGGGCAAGCGATGACGCAGGCCCGGCTCTACGCCACCAGCGCCGAAACGCTGGCGATGGCGCGGATCAAGGCGATGGTTGATACTTCGCAAGAGCGTACGGTGGACCGGGGTGGATTGTTGGGCCGTGAATTTCCGCTGCCACTAGCCCGCGGAACTGTGCTGGCGCGGGTGGATGATGCGGGTAATTGTTTCAATCTCAATTCGCTGGTCGAAGCGGATGCGCAAGGTGTCTTGAAACTGCGGGTAGCCGGTTTGAACCAGTTGCGCGCACTGATGGCGGGCCTTGGCATTTCGCCTGCGGAAAGTGCGATTGCCAGCGATGCCATTGCCGATTGGATCGATAGTGATAATGCGCCTTCGCCGAACGGTGCCGAGGACGAGACCTATCAGGGCGGCACCGTGCCCTATCGTACCGCAGGCCGCTTGATCGGTGATGTGAGCGAGATTCGCGCAGTGCGGGGCATGACGCCGCAATTTTATGAACGCATGCGGCCTTGGCTGTGTGCATTGCCCGCAGCTGAACTTTCACCGATAAATGTCAACACGTTGCGTCCGGATCAGGCCTTGCTGCTGTCGATGCTGGCACCAACCGTCATCCCGGTTGAGCGCGCACGGTCGCTGCTGGCGGCACGTCCGGCGCTGGGCTGGGCAAACGGGGCAGATGCTTTGCGCGGGATCGCAGGCGGTGAAGACGGCGGTGTGCCGCTTGGCCAATTGCAAGTGCGCAGCCGCTGGTTCTTGCTTACCCAGACCGTCACTGTCGATTCGGCGGTGATTGAAGAGCAAGCCCTGATCGACGTTGGCAACAATCCGCCCCGTGTGGCTTTCCGCAGTTGGGGCGATCGTTTTAGCCGTTGATTGGCTGGCCAAGTCGTCGCGAATTTGCGCCCTCTGCAAGATTTTGCTTCCCTTTCCTGCGCCTTTCTGCAAATGGGCCAGCCCGCGCAGTACAGATGTTGCGCCGGATGTGTGGCGACCGTAGCTCAGCTGGTTAGAGCGCCGGTTTGTGGTACCGGAGGTCGGGGGTTCGAACCCCCTCGGTCGCCCCATTCTCTCCTTCGAACGGGCAGCTTTGAGCATTGCCTTTTAGGGCGTCGGGCAAGCAATGCGCTTGCTCCGGCTGGCGCCAAGTGGCAGAGCAATCAAAACCGGCGGCGGGGGTCGCCGGGAGAAGGATTCGATAGCCCCGCACCGATGCATGCATTTGCAAATCCCGCACGTTTCTTGCGCCTTGCGCGTTGGCTGATGCCGCTTTTGCTGGTGTCTGGCCTTGTCCTGTCCATGGGCGCAGTGCTTTACGGACTGCTTGTGGTGCCGCCTGATCGCCTGATGGGCGAAACGGTACGCATCCTGTTCATTCACGTGCCAGCAGCCTGGTTAGGTATGGCCGGATGGTCAACCATCGCGATTGCCAGCCTGGTTGAACTTGTATGGCGTCATCCCCTTGCGGCCATTGCTGCGCGCGCAGCTGCTGTACCGGGCGCTGCGTTCACCGCTATCTGCCTTGCCACCGGCTCAATCTGGGCACGGCCCACATGGGGGACTTGGTGGGTGTGGGATGGGCGTTTGACCAGCTTCCTGATCCTGTTGTTCCTTTATTTCGGGTACATCGCTCTATCGGGAGCGGCGCAGCGCGATATGGCTTCTGGCGGCGGCGGTAATCGCATAACGGCGATCTTTGGTCTGGTGGGCGCGATCAATATTCCGATCATCAATCGTTCAGTTGTGTGGTGGAATAGCCTGCATCAGCCGCCTTCGATCACAGCGGGAAAATCATCGATTGATGGCACATTTTTGTGGCCGTTGTTGATTGCCGCGGTCGGGTTCAGTCTGATTTTTGGCGGCGTCGTGCTGGCGCGTATGCGCACGCTTCTTGCCGAAATACAGACCGAGGCGCGGTTGCGCCGCAAGGCGCTCGGGTAAGCGCCGGGACAAAAGGGACAGGATGCGCGAAGGTTTAAATCAGTGGGATTATGTAATGGCGGCGCTGGCAATTGGCGTGATTGGCACGCTGTTGCTGGTCGGGTTGTCGCTGGTTGCGATGGTCCGGTCTGAACGCCGGCGTGACAAGGTGCGGGCGAAGTGAGCGAAACCAGAACTGGCGGTATCAAGCCTAAGCATCAGCGGCTTGTTTTGCTGGTGATCGCGCTGGTCGCTTTGATCGGTGCCGGCCTGCTGGCGGCTTATGCCCTGTCCAATCAGGCGAGCTATTTTTACGTTCCGGCCGATTTGATGAAAGACCCGCCTGAACAAGGCCGCGCCATCCGCTTGGGCGGCATGGTTGAAAAGGGTTCGCTCAAGACGCGGACCGACGGCGTTACCATCGATTTTCTGGTGGGCGATGGCAAGGCGCGGGTGCCGGTGCGATTTACCGGGATCACGCCGGATTTATTCGTCGAAGGGTCGGGCGTTGTGGCCGAGGGCCGGATGGAGGGGCAGACATTTGTCGCCGACAACCTGCTGGCCAAACATGATGAAAATTACGTGCCCCGTCAGATGGGCGATATGACCGAGGCGCAAGCCAAAGCCGTGGTGGCAGAGACAAAATGATCGCTGAACTTGGCCTTGCCGTCCTTTGGATGGCCGCCGCGCTTGCCGTATTGCAGCTTTTTGCAGGCGTGGTTGCGCTGCGCCCCGGCGGCGCGGCGATGATCGGCCTTGTCCGTCCGCTGGCTATTATGCAGGGCGTTTTGGTTGCCATATCCTTCATGGCGCTGATTGATCTGTTTTTGGAAACTGATCTGACGGTGAAGTTGGTGGCGGAAAACAGCCATTCGATGAAGCCGTTTATCTTCAAGCTGGCAGGCACTTGGGGCAATCACGAAGGTTCGATGCTGCTGTGGGTGACGATCATGGCCATGTCGGGCGGGATCGTTGCGCTGGTTGAAAAGCGTCTGCGCGAAGATACTCTGATTGCGACATTGGCCGGACAAGCCTTTGTCAGCATTGGTTTCTATGCGTTCCTGCTGCTGTCATCGAACCCGTTTGAGCGACTGCCCAAGGCTGTGCCGGAAGGGGCAGGGCTGAACCCGCTGCTGCAAGACGTCGGTCTCGCGTTCCATCCGCCGACGCTTTACGTCGGCTATGTCGGTCTGTCAGTCGCCTTCAGCTTTGCTATTGGTGCGCTGGTAACGCGGGATGTAGGGCCAGCTTTTGCCCGTGCCATGCGGCCATGGGTTCTGGGCGCGTGGATTTTTCTGACGATCGGGATCACGGCAGGGTCTTACTGGGCCTATTATACGCTCGGCTGGGGCGGCTGGTGGTTCTGGGACCCGGTTGAGAATGCTTCGCTGATGCCGTGGCTGGCGGCGACCGCTTTGCTTCATTCCGCCTCGGTGCTGGCAAGCCGCAACGCTTTGCGTGCGTGGACGGTGATGCTGGGCGTGATCGCGTTTTCCATGTCAATGGTCGGCACATTCCTCGTGCGTTCGGGCATCCTGACATCGGTCCACGCCTTTGCTGTCGATCCGGAGCGCGGCTCATTCATACTCGCACTTTTGGCAATTTACATCGGCGGTGCATTGGCCTTGTTCGGCTTCCGCGCCTCGACCGTGACGGAGGGCGAACGGTTCAGCCTGTTCAGCCGCGAGGGCAGCCTTGTGTTCAATAATGTGATGTTGTGCGGCACGCTGGCCATTGTGCTGCTTGGCACGCTCTATCCATTGATGACCGAGGCATTCGACGCAAAGGTTTCGGTTGGGCCGCCATACTTCAACCCGGTATCGGCCATTTTCGTCATTCCGATGATGCTGATGATGAGCGTGGGCCCGCTACTGCGCTGGCGCAGGGATAAGCCGGGACGGATCACCGCGCTGGTTGCCATCCCTGCATTGATAACCGCGCTCGGCTTGCTGGCGGTCGTGGTATTTGCGCCAAGCATCCGCATCTTGCCAATCCTTGGCATTGCCGTTGGTGCAGGGCTGGCTGTGGGCAGCTGGTTGCCACTGAAAGGCCGCAATCTGCGCCGCACGCCGCTGTCGGTTTATGGCATGGTCGTGGCGCACTTTGGCATTGGCGTGGCGCTGCTTGGCGCTGCGAGTGAAAGCGCATTTTCGACCGAGCGTTTGGCTGCAATGGCTGTGGGCGATACGCAGCAAGTTGGCCCGATCACGGTGAAATTGCTCGCAATTGCGCCCGTCGCGGGTCCAAACTGGACCGCGCTCGACGCGACGGTGACAGCATCTTACAAAGACAGCGCGCCGGTGACGTTGCATCCCCAAGCGCGCACGTTCTCGTCTCCGCCGGGTGAACGCACAGAATCTGCGCTGCATACGCGTTGGAATGGCCAGCTTTATGCAGTGCTTGGCAATGAGGGCGACGACGGGCGCTGGCAGATGCGGTTCTGGTGGAAGCCGTTTGTGCCGCTGTTGTGGCTGGGCGGTTTGCTGGTTGCTTTGGGCGGCATTCTATCGCTGCTGGGCCGTGTGGCGCATGATGTGCGGCGCTTGCGGGCCGAAGACAAGATTGCCTATCGCAAAGCGCGGCTGGAGCAGGTCAAGTGAGCGAAGCCACCGCGAAACGCTCTTCCTTGGCGATCTGGCTTCCGCTGGCGCTGTTTGGCGCGTTCTTTGTTCTGGTCATCTGGGGGCTGGTCCGTCCGGCGGACCGCGAAGTGGCCAGCGCCTTTATCGGCAAACCGCTGCCACAGTTTGCGCTGGAAGCAGCTGCGCAAGACCGTCCGGGCCTTTCAACCGCAGACTTCAAGACCGGCAAACCCAAGTTGCTGAACGTGTTCGCCAGTTGGTGCGTGCCCTGCGCAATTGAAGCGCCGCAAATGGATGCCTTGGCCAAGCGCGGCGTTGAAATTCATGGCGTCGCGATTCGAGACCGCAGCGAGGATGTCGCGCGTTTTCTGGCCACCAATGGTAATCCGTTCACGCGTATCGGCAAAGATGACGTGTCTGAAGTGCAAGTTGGCATTGGTTCATCGGGCGTACCGGAAACCTTTGTGATCGATGGCAAGGGCGTGATCCGCTATCAACATATTGGTGAAATCCGGCCAGAGGACGTTGACCTGATCCTGCGCAAGCTGGCGGAGGCGGGGCAGTGACGCGTTTTGTGAAGCAGTTTGCCGGTGCATTGCTGCTGGTTTTGCTGGCTTTGGCACACCCCGCCACGGCGCAAGACCTGCTGCCGCCTGCTCCTTATGCCTACAAGCAACTGGAAGATCCGGCGCTTGAGGCCAAGGCGCAAGCGCTCATGGAAACGCTGCGTTGCCTGAAGTGCCAGAGTCAGGCGATTTCCGATTCCGATGCGCCTATGGCCGGCGATATGCGTCATCAGGTGCGTACTCGCATTGCCGCTGGCGAAGAGCCTGAGGCCATCCGCACCTGGCTGGTTGAGCGTTATGGGGATTACGTCAGCTACGCGCCGCAGAATAAGCCGATCATGTGGCCGCTGTTTGCTGCGCCGCTGTTCATTTTGGTGATGGCGGCATTGTTGCTGCGCGGGCGGTTTCGGCGTGACCCTAAGGATACCGGCAAATGACGTGGGTTGTGATCCTGTTGGTGGCGGCATCTGTGTTCGGCATGATGGCGTTCGTGCTGAAAATGCCACGAGCAGGCTGGGAGCTTGCCGGTGCAGCGCTGCTGGTGGGCATTGCAGGCTACGCCTTTCAAGGTCATCCAGCCATGCCGGGCGCCCCCAAAGCACCGGTTGAAAACAAGCGCGCGGCTGATGAGGCGATGATCAAGCAGCGCCAGCAGATGGGCGATGCTTTCGCCCAAGGGCAAAGCTGGTTGGTCCTTGCCGATGGCCTTGCCCGCCAAGGACAGTTTGGCGCGGCTGCTGAAGTGTTGCGCAAGGGATCGGAGCAGTTCCCCAAAGATGCCGACATATGGGTTTCGATGGGCAATGCGCTGGTTGGACACAGCGATGGCCTGATCACGCCATCTGCGCAGTTTGCTTTCCAGAAAGCAGCCACGATCGCTCCTGATCATCCCGGCCCACCGTTCTTCATGGGGCTGGCACTGGCGCAATCGGGGCGTCTGGCAGAAGCGCGGACGATTTGGGCTGCGTTGCTCGAGCGCTCGCCGGCCGATGCGCCTTATCGTGCCGATTTGTCCGAACGGGTGCAGCGCATCGATTCGATGTTGGCGATGGCGGCTGGAAGCACGACAGCTGGCGGCCCTGTGCCGACCGCTGGACCTGATGCAGCAGCATCGGCTGGAGTGGCCGAGTAGCCATAGAAACAGGCGTTTAGGAACGCCGGTTCGGGCAATTTGTGGCTGTACATATACAGCGCATTTCCGCCCATTGCGGGGGCACAAGGGCGGTGCTAAAGCGCCGCACCTGCTGTTCCGGCAGGCGCGTACTAGGCTTTAGGCCGGGGGCAGTGTTGCCATGAGTGATGCCGTGAATGAGGCTATTGCGCCGCCTGCGCATTCCGCAGGGCATGGCCATGCCGGACATACGCAAGGCTCGCTGGCCAAGCTGGCGGTGGGCGCGATTGGTGTGGTGTTTGGCGACATCGGCACCAGCCCGCTTTACGCCTTGCGCGATACATTTGCGGGCCATCACCCGCTACCGCTTGATATGATGCATGTGTTTGGCATCATCAGCCTGATGTTCTGGTCGATGATGATCATCGTGACGTTCAAATACGTTTCTGTAATCATGCGGGCCGATAACAAAGGTGAGGGCGGCAGTTTGGCGCTACTGGCGCTGATCAATCAGCACACCGATGGTAAGCGTTGGGGCAAGGGCATCATCCTGCTCGGCGTATTCGCCACGGCTCTGTTCTATGGCGATTCGATGATCACGCCTGCGGTGTCGGTCATGGGCGCGATTGAGGGTGTGGCGGTTTACCGGCCTAGCATGCAGGGATTGATTGTGCCCATCGTGGTGACAATCCTGATCGGCCTGTTCTTCATCCAAAGCCGTGGCACGGAAAAAGTTGCCGCGTTCTTCGGCCCGATCATGCTGCTGTATTTCGCGACGATCTCGGTACTCGGCGTGATAAGCATTCTGGAATATCCCGGCGTTGTTGCGGCGTTGAGCCCGCATTACGCGGTCAGCATGTTTGTGGCCGATCCGTTCCGGGGCTTTCTGGCGATGGGCGCTGCGGTTCTGGCGGTTACCGGAGCAGAGGCGCTTTATGCCGACATGGGGCACTTCGGCCGCAATCCGATCCGCATATCGTGGTTGGTGTTTGTGCTGCCTGCGCTGGTGCTGAACTATCTTGGGCAGGCTTCGCTGTTGATCCGTGTCGGTACGCCAGCGCTGGAAAGTCCGTTCTATTTCCTTGCTCCTGAATGGTTCCAGTGGCCGCTGCTGTTCATTGCGTCGGCGGCTGCGGTGATTGCTTCGCAGGCAGTTATCTCCGGCGCGTTCTCGGTGACGCAACAGGCTATTCAACTGGGCTTTATCCCGCGCATGACGATCAAGCATACGTCCACGGCGGCCGGGCAAATCTACATCCCGGTGATCAATTGGGCACTGATGATCGCGGTGATTGTGCTGGTGTTGGTGTTCCAGCGTTCATCAAACCTGACCGCAGCGTATGGCATTGCGGTAACCGGTGCGATGCTGATCGATAACTTCCTGCTGGCCGTCGTGCTGTTCAAGTTGTGGCAGTGGAAAGCGCCGGCGGCGATTGCGATGCTTTCGGTCTTCTTTGCCATCGATGCGGCCTATCTTGGCGCCAACCTGACCAAGATCCCCGATGGCGGTTATGTACCGCTGGTCATGGGCGTCGCCATCTTTACGCTGCTGACCACGTGGTCACGCGGGCGGGCGTTGATGCGCGAGAACATGGCCGAGGGTACGATCCCGCTTGAGGTGTTCACCAAGTCTGCTCATTCCAGCGCCGCGCGCGTTCCCGGCACGGCGATCTTTATGGCGTCGACCGCTGCGGGCGTCCCTTCCGCATTGCTTCATAATATCAAGCATAACAAAGTGCTGCACGAGCGGGTGGTCATCCTGACCGTTTCGATTGAGGACGTACCTTATGTCGATCCGGTGGAGCGGTATTCGGTCAAGGATTACAGCAATGGCTTTTACCGGCTGACGCTGCGGTTCGGCTTTCTCGAAGAAACAGACGTGCCGGCTGCGCTGACCGGCGTGAACATGTGCGGCGAACCGTTCAACATGATGAAGACAAGCTTCTTCCTTTCGCGTCAGACGCTTATCGCATCGGACAAACCGGGCATGGCGCTGTGGCGGGAAAAGCTGTTTGCGTGGATGCTGCGCAACGCTGCCAGCGCAATGGAGTTTTTCCGCTTGCCTACCAACCGCGTTGTCGAACTGGGCAGCCAGCTTAAAATTTGAACGAGGCAGGTTGCGATTTCAGGCGGCAGGACTTGGCATTCTGATCAAATGGGCTAGCTTTGGTTGCACAGATCAGGATTTTCTATGGTGTCGGATGTCGCGCTGCTTCGCGAAATACTTGATGCACAACTGGAAATGGTGTGCCGCTATCGCGCGGATGGCACGATCCTGTTCGTAAATCGCGCTTATGCAAAGTCGCTGAATCTCGAACCAGCCGATTTGACCGGGCAAAACCTGTGGCAATTTGTAACTGGTGCCGATCAAGATCGTGTCCGGGAAATGCTTCACGGGTTGTCGCCGGAACAGCCTGAATTGACCATCGAGAACCGGTTCGAAACCGCAGGCGGGACGCGGTGGATGCTCTGGCGCAATCATGGCCTTGAATTTGACAGTGAAGGCCGCTGGTCGGTTGCGCAATCCACCGCGATCGACATTACCGAGCGGCGGCAACTGGAAGAGCAACTGGAACTGTTGGTTGGCGAATTGAACCACCGTGTGAAGAACACGCTGATGGTGGTGCAGGCGATGGCATATCAAACGTTTCGCGGACTTGATGTGCCTGCCGTTCCGGTTGAAAAGTTCAATGGCCGACTGGCCGCACTTTCGGGCGCGCATGACACGCTAAGTCGCGAAAATTGGAGCGGTGCCTCGCTCGCAGAGATTGTCCGCCAAGGTTTGTTGATCTGCGGCGATGGTAGCGGGCGGGTGAAAGCCGGCGGCCCGGACGTGACGCTGCGCGCCAACGCTACGGTTTCACTGGTTATGGTCCTGCACGAATTGGCCACCAATGCCATGAAATATGGCGCGCTGTCGGGCGACGGTGGCACAGTTGACGTGCGTTGGGATCTGAACGAGGAGGACGGTTGGGCGATCATTCATTGGAAAGAGCATGGCGGTCCGCCTGTTACACCGCCCACCCGCAAAGGCTTCGGATCACGCCTGTTAACCGATGCAGTACCTCGGCAATTGAATGGCAAGGTGGAATTGGTATATAATGAAACCGGATTGCAATGCCGTATTGCGATTCCGCTGGCAGGGGGCGGGCAATGATCGCAGGCAAACGTATTCTGGTGGTCGAAGACGAATTCATCGTCGCGGCCATGCTATGCGATGTGCTTGAGGATGCAGGTGCCCAATCATTGGGCCCGGTTGGCCGGGTGGAAGACGCCTTGGAAATCATTGCCAACCAGGCGATTGATGCCGCGGTGCTTGATTGGAACCTGCATGGTCAATCCGGCATGCCATTGGCTGAGGCTTTACGGGTAAGGGACATCCCGTTTGTCATTGCAACTGGTTACGGCACGGTGGAGGATGCTTTTGCCAATCAGCCGATTTTGAGCAAGCCTTACGTGCCTGAACTTTTGATCGAACATCTCGCGCGCTTGCTCGCGCGGTAAATGACGGGGCGGCACTGCTGCCACCCCGTACTAATGATTAGTCTGCTTTGGCTTCGGACACTGATTCATTGTGAAGGCTGGCTTCTACTTCAGCGGTTTCCTGCTTTGCTGAAGCTGCTGCCTTTTTGGCTTCGGCTGCTGCCTTATCGCCCATTTCGTCTGTCTTGGCAGCGGCATCATCAACCGCGGCGGCAGCTTTCGCGCCCAGTTCGTCGGTGGCGGCTGCGGCCTTGTCCGCGGCGGTGGCAACATCGTTGCCAGCAGATTCAGCGGCCGTGCCAGCGGCGTCCTGGGTCTTTTCCGAACACGCCGAAAGCATGAGGGCGGTTGCCGCGGTGGCGGCGAAAATGGTGAACTTGCGCATGTGGTGGATCACTCCCCTTGGATGGTTCCAGCCATACGGAGACGTCCCCGCAATGGCTGGCTGAAGTGACAACGCATCAACCGCCTATAATATCCCGCGCAGCAAAAAGGGCGCGACATCCAATGATGCCGCACCCTTTTTTAACCCTTCGCTTCAGTGAGGCGAGGCTTATGCACCCAAGTTGGCGCTAACCATCGCATAGAGCATTGGCAGCGACAGCAGCAGGTTGGTGCGGCTGGCAGCCAGCGCGCGCGGTGCAGCAGCCGCCTTTTCCTCCGCCGATGCTTCGACGATGCCAAGGATCTTCTTCTGGGCAGGCCAGATGATGAACCACACGTTGAACGCCATGATCAGCGCCAACCACATGCCAAGGCCGATCAGATTGACCGCGCCTTCGCCGGAGAAGGTCATTGCTTGATGGGCGTAGCCCGAAACAACGGCGATCACGAGGCCGGTGACAACGGTCAGCAGCGCGGCCCAACGGAAGAAGAAGAACACTTTGGGTGCGATGTGGCCAGTGATTGCGCCCTTCTGTTCAGCAGGGATCTTCGGCATGGTAGGCACCTGCACGAAGTTCAGGTAATAAAGCAGCCCGATCCACAGGATGCCGAAGAACACGTGAAGCCAGCGGAACACGGCACCAATGGTAGCCGGTACGGATTCGCCGTAGCCGATCATCATGGCGATTGCGGCAACGAGGCCGATGACCAGAACTAGATGAAGATTGCCGAAAAATTTGGCCATCTGATTTTTCCCCCTATTGGAATGCTTGAAGCTGGCGGACGCGCGCAAACGCTCCCGCGCTTACTGTTTATACTAATGGCTGTGGTGAAAATGTCATACGAAAACCGGCTTTGCAGACCTGTTCAATCGTGTGGGGGGTTTTGTTCAACCTCGGGTTCGGCCCCGGCGGCAAGACCGTGGCGCATCAGCATCGGGATTTGCGCAAAGGTGAACAGGAAGGAGAGAGTGGTTACGCCCCACAACTTGGCTTGAAGCCAAACTTCGAAATTGCCATTGGCCACGTTGAAGAAGTAGCGCAGCACTTCATTCAGCGCGGCAAGAAACAGGAAAAAGAACGCCCAATTGCGCGAAAGCTTGATCCAGCCCGCATCGTCGAGGCCTTCGAATGCGGCTTCGAGCAGGGTGCGCAACATTGCTTTGCCGCGAGCAAGGCCAGCGAACAGGACGCCTGCAAACAGCAGATAAATCGCGGTTGGCTTAACCTGAATCCAGAACGGATCGCCCAGCAGAACGGTCAGCGTGCCAAAGCCAAGGATCAGCACCGTCGACAGCCAGAGCATGGGCGAGACTTTGCCCAAGCGCCACTTCGAGATGATCAAAGCGGCGATGGTTGCCACCATGAACGTGGCGGTGCCCTTGGTGACGGCGACAACTTCGGCAAGGCCAGCCTCGGTTCCTTCAGGCTTGAAATGGCGATAGGCGAGGAAGAACACCAGCAGCGGGCCGTAATCGACCAGCAGGTTGACCCATGAGGATTTGGGCTTGGTCTGAGGTGTGCTCAACGGACTACTCCTGCGATGACGCGGGCGACCAGATCGGGATCAAACGGGCGCAAATCGTCAATCTTTTCGCCAACGCCGATGGCATGGATGGGCAAGCCATATTGTTCAGCAGCCGCCACCAGCACCCCGCCGCGCGCGGTGCCATCCAACTTGGTCATGATCAGGCCGGTCACCCCCGCGACTTCCTTGAAGATTTCGATCTGTTGTAACGCATTCTGCCCGTTCGTCGCATCCAGAACCAGCACGACATCATGCGGGGCTTCGGGATTGAGGCGGCCCAAAACGCGGCGGACTTTGGCCAGTTCGTCCATCAGTTCGCGCTTGTTGTGCAGGCGTCCGGCCGTGTCGACGATCAGCGTATCGATGCCGGTGTCGGTTGCCGCCTTTACCGCATCAAACACGATCGAGGCCGGATCGCCGCCTTCGGGGCCGGTGATGACCGGAATGCTCAGCCGATCAGCCCATACTTTCAACTGGCCAATGGCGGCAGCACGGAAGGTATCGCCTGCTGCCAGCATCACGCCATAGTCCTGTTCCTGGAACAAGTGCGCCAGCTTGGCGATGGTCGTGGTTTTGCCAGAGCCATTGACGCCGATCACCAGGATAACTTGCGGGCGCGGGAAGGCGACGATTTCGAGCGGTTTGGCCACCGGGCGCAGAATGGCGGCGATTTCTTCGGCCATCGCTTCCTTGACAGCCTGTTCGTCAACGCCGTTTTCAAAGCGCGCAACCTTCAGCTTTTCGCGGATGCGGGCTGCGGCGCGTGGCCCAAGGTCCGAAAGGATCAGCGCATCTTCAAGATCGTCAAGCTGCGCATCGGTCAGCTTTGACGCGCCCACAATGCTGCCGAGGTTTTCGGCAAGGCGCTCCGAGGTCTTGCGAAAGCCGCCGAGCAGGCGGTCCGACCAGCTGTCGCCACTCATTCCAGTATTCCTTCGATAATCTTCGTCGGTGTGCAAGTCACCAGACTGCCGGGCACGGTGCCGGGGGCTGTGCGATAGCTGGCGAAGTGTCCCGCATGGCCGGTTCCGTCGCGTTCAGCAAGCACGGTAGCGGGCTGGCCTAGCAGCGTTTGCAGCCACTGGTCGCGTTGATCGGCCACAGCCGCCCGCAACTGGCTTGCGCGTTCCTTGATCAGTTGCGGCGCAACCTGCGGCATTTTGGCAGCAGGTGTGCCGGGGCGGGGCGAATAAGGGAAAATGTGTCCGTGCACCACATCACACTCGCGCACGATGGACAGGTTGTTGGCGTGCATGTCAGCCGTTTCGGTGGGGAAACCTGCGATCAGGTCTGCGCCGATGGCAACGTCCGGGCGGCGGGCCTTGATCTGTTGAACAAGCGCGATGGCTTGCGCGCGGGTATGACGGCGCTTCATCCGTTTCAGGATCATGTCATCGCCCGATTGCAGCGACAGGTGGATATGCGGCATCAACCGCGCTTCGCCGCATATCAAGTCAAGCAGCAGCGGATCGATCTCAACCCCGTCCAGCGAGGACAGACGCAGGCGTGGCAGGGACGGGAAGGTGGCAAGGATCGCGGCGACCAGATCACCTAGTTTCGGAGAGCTGGGAAGGTCTGCCCCCCATGAGGTCACGTCGACCCCGGTCAGCACCACTTCGGCCACACCAAGGTTCAAATGCGGTTCGATTGCGCGCAGCACGTCAACCACCGGAAGCGACATGCTGGGGCCGCGCCCTTGCGGGATGATGCAGAAAGTGCAGGCATGATCGCAGCCGTTCTGTACGGGCACGAAAGCACGGGTGTGGCGTTCCGAAATACCTGCGGGCTTGGCATTGCCCTGCGTCCAATGACGCGCGAGCAGTTTTTCCATATTCGGCACGACCGCATCAACTTCGGGCATCTGCGCAAAGCTGTCTTGTTCGATGGTTGCGGCGCAGCCGGTAACGACAAGGCGCGCTTCGGGGTGTTCGCGGCGCAACCGGCGGACGGCGCGGCGCGATTGGCGCACGGCTTCGGCCGTGACCGCGCACGAATTGACCACGACCGTTGTGGGCGCATCTTGGAGCATCGCCCGGATCGTTTCGCTTTCCGCGATGTTCAGGCGGCAGCCGAGAGAGACGACCTGCGTGGTCATACCGGGTATTCTGTGTCCTCGAACGTGCCTTCGAAACTGAACGATGCAGGGCCTGTCATTTCGATGTTGCCGCCTTCAGGCCAAGCGATGGTCAGCGGGCCGCCGGAAAGATCGACCCGGACGGTGCGGCCAGTCAACTTGCGACGGATTGCCGCAACTGCGGTGGCGCAAGCCCCGGTGCCGCATGCGCGGGTAAGGCCGACGCCGCGCTCCCACACGCGCAGGACAAGGTGATCAGGCCCGACGCGGCTGGCGATGTTCACGTTGATGCGTTCAGGAAACAGCGGATCATTCTCGATCATCGGGCCGAGCCGTTCAAGATCAACGGCATCGATATCGGCCACGAAGAAAATCACGTGGGGATTACCGACATTGACGCCAACCGGATTTTCCAGTTCTTCCCAGCCGACCGGCATTTCCAGCGTGTCCATCGCATAGGCCACGGGAATTTCGTCCCACCTCAAACGCGGCGCGCCCATGTCGACCGATACACCTTGCCGACTGGCGTCAGAGCGGATCAACCCGCCAAGTGTTTCAATGGTTTGTGTGCCGCCAAGCAGCAGACCAACCGCGCGGCTGGCGTTACCGCAAGCTTCCACTTCGCTGCCATCACTATTGAAAATCCGCATGCGCACATTGGCGCGCGAAGACGGTTCGATCACGATCAACTGGTCACAGCCGATGCCGGTGCGGCGGTCTGCCAGTGCGGCGGCGCGCCGCGCAGACATCGGCACAGGGGCCTCGCGGGCATCAATCACCACGAAGTCGTTGCCAAGACCATGCATTTTGCGAAAAGGAATGCGCATGCCGCGCGACATAAGCACTTAGCCCATGAAGGGCAATGCGCAGGCGGATAGTTTAGGCTGCCGCGGCTTGTGGGAACGGGTAAGCTGACGTGG
Organism: Novosphingobium sp. 32-60-15; assembly: GCF_002280675.1. Classification (GTDB taxonomy): domain Bacteria; phylum Pseudomonadota; class Alphaproteobacteria; order Sphingomonadales; family Sphingomonadaceae; genus Novosphingobium. The sequence continues at coordinate 88,343 of NZ_NCEN01000003.1, forward strand.
CAGGGTCGATAGACGGTTCGCGCAGCAGGTCTTGATTGGCAAGCATGGCGTGAACGCTTTGGGCATCGCTGGGTTGGCCGTAAAGGTAGCCCTGGCCCTTGAAAGAACCGTACTTGCGCAGTTCAGCGAGCACTTCGGACGTTTCAATGCCCTCGGCTGTAATCGGCAGGCCGAGGCCTTTGCCAAGGGACGAGATCGCCTCGATGATCGTCGCGCTGTCTTTGTTGCTATCAAGGTTCGAGACGAAATAGCGGTCGATCTTGATCTGGTCGAACGGCAGTGTGCGCAATTGGGCAAAGCTGGAATAGCCGGTGCCGAAATCGTCAAGGCTGATGCGGATGCCCTGATTGCGCAGGCTGGTGATCAATGTGCGCACAACGCCAATGTTTTCGTGCAGGCAGCTTTCGGTGATTTCGATATCAAGCCGGTGCGGCGGAAAGTTTGCTTCGTGCAAAAGTTTCAGCAGCCGTTGCGCAAACCACGGGTCGCGCAACTGGATGGGCGAGATGTTGACCGACAGCGTAAGGCGTGGGTCCCATGCAGCCGCATCAATCAGCGCTTGGCGGATGAGCGATTCCGAAAGGTCTGAAATCAGGCCGATTTCTTCAGCGATAGGAATGAAAATGTCGGGCGAAATCAAGCCTCGACGCGGGTTTCTCCAGCGAGCGAGCATTTCGAAGCCGATCAATGCGCCGCTGTCCAGATCGATCTGCTTTTCATAAAATGGCACAAATTCGCCGGCAGGAATGCCTTTACGGATGCCGCATTCCAGTTCATGGCGGTAACGCAGTTCGGCCTCCAGGCTGGCATCAAACCAGCGGTAGCCATTGCGACCAGCTTTTTTCGCCTGATACATCGCAAGGTCTGCATGGTGCAGCAGCGTGGTGGCGAGGTTTACAGATGCGTTTTTGTCAAGACAGTTCGTGGTAGCAAGACCGACCGAAGCGGTTACCGCGATGGCAAGGGAATCGATGATGATCGGGCGCGCAACCTGCTCGTTGATGCGCAGAACAAGCCGGTCAATCGCCTCTACATGATCGGGATCATACATTGCTGCGCAGGCAAATTCATCGCCGCCCAGCCGTGCAATGATCGAACGATCAGGCAAAACGGAACGGATGCGACGGGTTGCCTCCAACAGGACCGCATCACCCGTCTGATGGCCATAGACGTCGTTTGATCGCTTGAAATGGTCAAGGTCGATCATCATCGCCACGACTTCGTGACCCGTGCTTTGCGCAGCGGTGATCATGCTTTGTAAGGCATTGTCAATCGTCCGGCGGTTGAGGCAGCCGGTGAGGGGGTCTGTCTGGGCAATTGTTCGGGCAGCTTCTTCAGCGTGTCGGCGCTGCGCGACTTCGTTGACGAGGTCCATGTACCGGCGCCAACCAAACAACAGCAACGCCACATTAAGCAGCAGCGCGGCGCTTAGCACTTTGTCTCGCGGATTATCGTCGCTGATGAGCGAGGAGACGAAATCTGCGATGACAGATGATCCGTTGGCAATGATCACAATGATCATGGCGACGACAATGCCGAGACCAATCAGGTCTTTGTCGGCCTTTGCCATCGTTCCACGATTGTCAGATGTGCCTCGTCCGTCATGCTGGTCTTGCGGCAAACTTGCCATAACCCTTGCTTTCGTATTGCCCGCAACCGTCTTGCCGACGAATTGCCCCTTCGGATTAACTAAGGCATAGCTGCTGAAATTTTGGTTAATAAAAGCTTTCACAGCGCTAAAAGACCGCGTTTTGACAGCATTGCTTGCCAACGGCCGCAATCGCGCATAAAGGCCGCGCAGCAGATGGGCTTTGCACGTCTGCGGATTCGACAACGGCCCCTGTTCAGGATGCCACACGCTGGTCGGCGAGGTTTCGCCCACCGGCGTTTTTCGCGTTATGCGAAAATGGCGGGCAGGCAAGGGCTTGATGATGGGAATTGTGCGTGTTCGATAGTCTGTCAGACCGGCTTGGAGGCGTCTTCGACCGCCTGCGTGGTCGCGGCGCGCTGAACGAAGAAGACGTGCGCGCAGCCATGCGCGAAGTGCGCATCGCGCTGCTTGAAGCAGACGTAGCGCTGCCTGTTGTCCGCCGCTTTGTCGATAACGTTACCGAACTTGCCGTTGGCCAATCGGTGCTGCGTTCGGTCACGCCGGGACAGCAGGTCGTCAAGATCGTCAATGATGCGCTGGTCGAAATGCTCGGCGGCGGCACGGCAGAGCTTGATCTGGTGGCAGCGCCGCCGGTCGTGATCATGATGGTCGGTTTGCAGGGTTCGGGTAAAACCACCAGCACCGCCAAAATCGCCAAGTTGCTGAAAGAAAAGCACGGCAAGAAAGTCCTGATGGCCTCGCTGGACGTCAATCGTCCGGCGGCGCAGGAACAGCTCAAGGTTCTGGGTGAGCAGGCGGGCGTTGCAACGCTGCCGATCATCGTGGGCCAGGCTCCGGTTGATATCGCCACCCGCGCGGTGAACGCGGCCAAGCTGCAGGCGGTTGACGTGCTTATGCTCGACACCGCGGGCCGCCTGCATGTCGATCAGGCCTTGATGGACGAGATGAAGGCAGTTTCAGCTGTCTCGGTCCCCAAGGAAACACTGCTGGTCGTTGATTCACTGACGGGCCAGGACGCGGTCAACGTCGCGCAATCGTTCGCGGGCGAAGTCAATCTGACCGGCATCGTGCTGACCCGTATGGACGGCGATGCCCGCGGTGGTGCGGCGCTTTCGATGCGTGCGGTCACCGGCAAGCCGATCAAATTTGCGGGTACCGGCGAAAAGCTTGAGGCGATTGAGCCGTTCCACCCTGAACGTGTTGCTGGCCGCATCCTTGGCATGGGTGACATCGTCTCCATCGTCGAAAAGGCAGCGGCGACGATTCAGGTCGAGGACGCCGAGAAGCTTGCCGCGCGCATGTCCAAGGGTCAGTTCGATATGAACGACCTGCGCACGCAATTGCGGCAGATGCAGAATATGGGCGGGCTGGGCGCGTTGGCGGGCATGATGCCCGGCATGAAGAAGGCCAAGGCGGCAATGGCGCAATCCGGGATGGATGACCGCGTGCTTCTGCGCATGGACGCGATCATCGGTTCGATGACGCCGAAAGAGCGTGAAAAGCCCGAACTGCTCAACGCCAAGCGCAAGATCCGCGTGGCAAAGGGGTCTGGTACGCAAGTGCAGGACGTCAACAAGCTTCTGAAAATGCATCAGGAAATGGCCAAGGCCATGAAGCAGATCAAGAAGATGGGTGGCCTCAAGGGGCTTGGTGCATTGTTCGGCAAGGGTGGCCTTGGTGCCGCTATGCCGGGTCTGGACCAGCAAATGGGTCCGGGTGGGCTTGGTGGCGGAATGGGCGGCGGCAGTTTGCCGGGGCTGGGGTCGGGTGGCCTGCCATCCAACCTGAACGACCTGCTCAAGAAGCGCTGAATTTTTGAAGTTTCGTAAAGTTTGAATTTCGCTGAAAGGTTGATCTAATGTCTGTTTCTCTTCGTCTTTCGCGTGGTGGCTCAAAGAAGCGCCCGTATTACAAAGTTGTCGTCTCCAACAGCCGCGCCCCGCGCGATGGCAAGTATCTGGAGCAGGTTGGCACCTACAACCCGCTGCTCGCCAAGGACGATGAAAACCGCGTCCGTCTGGTTGAAGACCGCGTGCGTTACTGGCTGGGCGTTGGCGCACAGCCAACCGACCGTGTTGCCCGTATGCTCGACAAGGCTGGCATCAAGGAACGCAAGGTTACGCTGAACCCGAACGCCGGCGAACCCGGCAAGAAGGCCAAGGACCGCGCTGAAGACAAGGCCAAGAAGGCTGCTGAAGCCGCTGAAGCAGCAGCGGCCGCCGCTGCTGCACCGGTTGCTGAAGAAGCACCGGTTGAAGTCGCTGCTGAAGAGCAGACGGAAGCCTGATCTTGTCGGACAAACCCGTCACGCTCGCTGCCATAACCGGCGCACACGGGGTGACGGGGGAAGTCCGCCTCAAGCTGTTCGGAGAAGGCGTGGCCGCGCTTAAGCGTTACCGCGCCTTCTGCGATTCAAAGCTGACGGTGACGTCGTTGCGCGATGACAGCAAAGGTGGCGCGATTGCCCGCTTTGCGGAAATCACGGATCGCACGGCTGCCGAAAAACTCCGCGGAACGGCGCTGACCGTGCCCCGCTCAACCCTGCCGCCACTGGCTGAGGGTGAATATTACCACGCCGACCTGCTCGGCCTGCCCGCCGTCTCAACCACGGGTGAAGCGCTGGGCGAATGCATCGCCATCGAAAACTTTGGCGCAGGCGACGTGATCGAAATCCGCAAACCTGATGGCAAACGCTTCATGGTGCCGATGAAAGTCGACGCCGTGCCTGAATGGGATGAGGCGCGGATTGTGATTGAAGCGGCTTACGTGGAGTAGTATATACATCACGTATATACGGAGGCCGCGATGGGCAAAGAATACACAGCCAAAAGCTTCAAGTCAGGAAACTCGGTTGCCATCCGCGTTCCTGCCGGATTGGGAATTGAGCCTGATCGTGAGTGGGGCGTCGAGTGGGTTGATGGCGATCTGGTATTTCGCGCAAAGCCTGCGGGCAAGCGCAAGATCGATGTCAGCAAGTTTTGGGGCAAGGCAAAGGGCTTGAAGGTTCCTGAGCGGCGTGATTTTGACGAGCGCCCCAGTACCATTGCGGCCCGCGAGGCGGACGTGAATAGATGATCGCATATCTGCTCGATACCGATTGCTCGATCTACGCCATGCTTGGAACCCGCCCGGCTCTCCGGGATCGCCTATGCGATTGTGAGCCTGGTGAGGTGGGCATTTCGGCCGTAAGCTTTGCCGAGATTGTGATGGGCGAAAACCTCGGGCATCCTCCTGACTGGGAGGTGATCGAAGATTTCGTATCGGTTGTTCCGATCCTGCCGTTCGACGAGGTCGCTGCGCGGGAATACGCCAAGCTGCCGTTCAAGCGGGCGCGGTTCGATCGGTTGCTGGCGGCCCATGCCCTGAGCATCGGGGCAACGGTTGTGACCAACAATGAGGCCGACTTTGCCGACGTGCCGGGGTTGGTGGTTGAGAACTGGACGGTTTGACCGCGATGGCTTTTGCAATGCTTTTGGTGCTCTTGGTCATTATCGGCGCCATTCAATGGGCAATCGTCCAGGTGTTGGCGCGCAAAAGGCCGGTTTGGAGCCGTATGAAGCTCATCATTGCAGGTATCCTTGTTGTGCCAGTTTTGGCTCCAGTGGTTCTGGGGTTAATGAGCTTGGCCTTTGACTTCAGCGACACTCATGGCGACGCATCGCAGCGTGGGCTGTTCATGTTGGCGATGGCTTGGTTGGTGCTTTCATTGGTAAGCATTCCAACAGGAGTGATCGCCGGTTTTGTTGCGGCCAAGCAGAAAAAATTACGCCGCAATGCGGCTTTGGACACCTTCAAATGACCTTTGCTGCCACCGTCCTCACGCTCTATCCCGAGATGTTCCCCGGCCCTTTGGGTGTCAGCCTTGCGGGGCGGGCGCTGGGTGAGGAGAAGTGGTCAATGGATGCGGTGCAGATCCGCGATTTTGCGGCGGACAAGCACCGGACAGTGGATGATACGCCTGCCGGTGGCGGGGCGGGGATGGTCTTGCGTGTGGATGTGCTGGCCAAGGCGGTGGATCATGCGCGGGACAGTGGTGTCTCGACTGCGCTCGACACGAATGGCGAAAAGGCGCGGCCAGTGATTGCGCTTACCCCTCGCGGCAAGCCGTTGACGCAGCAGCGGGTGCGTGAACTGGCGGCGGGCCCCGGCGTGATCCTGCTGTGCGGGCGGTTTGAGGGGTTTGACGAGCGGATATTCGAGGGGCGCAACGTCGAGGAAGTGTCGGTTGGCGATATCGTCCTGTCCGGCGGCGAATGTGCTGCGCTGATGCTGCTTGATGCTTGCATTCGGCTGCTTCCCGGCGTAATGGGCGCGGCCTTGAGTGGACATGAGGAGTCGTTTGAAAACGGTCTTCTTGAGTACCCTCATTACACCCGGCCCGCTGAGTGGGAAGGGCGAGTGATCCCTGAAGTGTTGCGATCAGGGGATCACGCGAAAATCGCAGAGTGGCGGCAACGCCGTTCGGAAGACGATACACGGCTACGCAGGCCGGACCTTTGGGAGCGTCACATCGGCGCTCGGGTCTAGTCTGCCTCTGGTGCGCAACGTGAAGTGCAGGATTTAAAAAAATGAACCTGATTCAGCAGCTTGAAGCTGAAGCTATCGCCGAATACAAGGCGAAGAAGGAAATTCCATCGTTCCGCGCGGGTGATACCGTGCGTATCGGCGTGCGCGTTGTTGAAGGCGAGCGCACCCGCGTCCAGAACTACGAAGGCGTGTGCATCGCACGTTCGAACCGTGGCCTTGGCTCGAACTTCACCGTTCGCAAGATCTCGTTCGGCGAAGGCGTGGAACGCGTATTCCCGCTGTATTCACCAAACATCGATTCGATTACCGTGGTCCGCCGTGGTGTCGTTCGTCGTGCGAAGCTTTACTATCTTCGCGGCCGGACCGGCAAATCGGCACGTATTGCCGAGCGCAAGGTCACCAAGGTCAGCGCAGACTGAGCAGGGCGGGCGAATAGCCCAACGCCACGACACGAAAGTGTTTGAAAAGGCGTCCTGGCTCACCGCCAGGGCGCCTTTTTATGCTTTCAAACGCAACCATTTCGGGCCACCAAGGCGCATCACAAACTTGCCCTGCGTTCAAGCGGGGTCAGAGGATACCGAACCCTATGCGTCATTTTCGTCTGCTTGCCGCTTGCGCGCTGTCTGCCATTGCATTCGCGCCGCTTGCCCATGCACAACAAGGTCAAACGATGACCACGTCCGCCCCCGCCGCCGCCCAGGATCTGACCTTTGAACGCGTGTTTGCCAGCCCTAGCCTTAACGGGCCGGCCCCGCGTGCAGTCAAGCTTTCGCCCGATGGCCGCTACTTGACGCTTCTGCGCAACCGCGCCGATGACCGCGAACGCTATGATTTGTGGGGCTTTGACCGCCAGACGTCTGAATGGACGATGCTGGTCGATTCGCTCAAGCTGTCGTCCGGCCGCACGCTGTCTGAAGCCGAAAAGATGCAGCGGGAGCGCCAGCGGATCGGCGATCTGAAGGGCATCGTGACGTACGAATGGGCCGCTGACGGTAAGTCGGTACTTGTTCCGGTGGACGGTGATCTGCTGCTGGCGGGTCTTGATGGCTCGGTGCGCAAGATCGAGGGCACGAAGGGCGGCGAACTGAACCCCAAGTTGGGACCAAAGGGCGAGCATATCGCCTTTGTGCGCGACCGCCGTTTGTGGACAAGCAAGGTCGCTGGCGGTGAGCCGGTCGCGATCACGCCCGAAGAAGCCAACGCAAACGTCCATTGGGGCGAGGCTGAGTTCGTTGCACAAGAAGAAATGGCGCGCTTCAACGGCTTCTGGTGGTCGCCTGATGAAAGCCGCATCGCGGTTGAGCGCTTTGACGAGAGCATGGTTGGCGTAGTTACCCGCGCGGCCATCGGCGCAGAAGGCACCAAGACTTACGATCAGCGCTATCCCGCTGCGGGCACGCCCAACGCTGAAGTCTCGCTATGGGTTATGTCGCCTGATGGTTCGGGCAAAGTGCAGGTCGATCTGGGTGCGGACAAGGACATCTATCTGGCGCGCGTCGATTGGGCGCCGGGTGGCAAGGAACTTTACGTGCAGCGGATGAACCGCGAGCAAACCGTCCTCGACATGCTCAAGGTTGATCCTGCGACCGGCAAGTCGACCGTGCTGTTCAGCGAGAAGGCAGCCGCGAGGCACTGGATCGACCTGTCCGACAGTTACCGCTTCCTCAAGGACGGTAGCCTTGTGTGGTGGTCGCAGCGCGATGGCTTTGGCCACCTGTATCACTACAAGGGCGGCAAGTGGTCGCAATTGACCAAAGGCGACTGGACCGTCACCGGTGTGGTCGGCGTGGATGAGGCGGGCGGCAAAATCTATTTCACCGGCACCAAGGACGATGTGCTGGCGCAGCAGGTCTATGCGATGGACCTCAAGGCTCCGGCAAAGCTGAAGCGACTGACCGAGCTTGGCTGGGTCAATGGTGCGTCGATGGACAAGAGCGGGCAGACGTTGATGATTTCGCGATCATCCGATGCGCAGCCCGCCCAATCGTTCATCGCCGATACCAGCGGCAAGCGTCTTGCATGGATTGAGGAGAACAAGGTGTCGGGCGCGCATCCTTATGCGCCCTATCTTGGCAGCCATCGTCCGGCGCAGTTCGGCACGATCCCGGCATCGGATGGCACGCCGCTGCATTACATGATGATCACGCCGCTACTGGAGGCCGGCAAGACCTATCCGGTGTTCACGTACCACTACGGCGGCCCATCAGCGCAAGTCGTCTCCAAGGGCTTTCAGGGCGCTCTGGCGCAGGCGATTGTCGACAAGGGCTATATCTACTTTGCCATAGACAATCGCGGGTCGGAAAATCGGGGCGTCAAATTCGCCTCGGCACTGCATCATGCAATGGGGTCGGTCGAAGTCGAGGACCAGTTGGCAGGCGCGAATTGGCTGAAGAAGCAGCCGTTTGTTAATGCGGACAAGATCAGCACATTCGGCTGGTCCTACGGCGGTTACATGACGATCAAGATGTTGCAGGCCAATCCCGGCGCTTATGCCGCTGGCATTGCCGTGGCGCCGGTGACCAAGTGGCAGATGTACGATACGACATATACCGAGCGCTATCTGGGTGATCCGGTGAAGTTGCCGCAAGTGTATGAAAAGTCAAACGCGCTGGCCGAGACTGGCAAGATCAGCGATCCCTTGCTGATCATTCACGGCATGGCCGATGATAACGTGGTGTTTGAAAACGCCAGCGCCATTATCGCCAAGATGCAGGGTGAATCCGTGCCGTTCGAAATGATGCTCTATCCCGGCTATACGCATCGCATCAGCGGGCCGAAGGTGAGCAAGCATTTGTACGAGACGATTTTCCGCTTTCTTGACCGTAATGGCGCGGGCAGCGGGAAGTAGAGACGAAGTTTCCTTACACCGTCACCCTGAACTTGTTTCAGGGTCCATTTCTCAACCGAGAGCATCGGTCTGACTTGCAAGATGGATCCTGAAACGAGTTCAGGATGACGGAAGTGGGTGAAAGTGACGAGGCGCATTCGGGCAAGTCTGGTTGCGCACCACAAAAGTGTTTTTAACTTGGCTGGTCGGCACCAGCCGCTAGGGAACGGACCGACTGCTTGATCGGCGGGCCGCTTGAAGGGAATGGACATGGGTTACCGGGTTGTAGTTGTTGGCGCGACGGGGAACGTGGGCCGCGAAATGCTCAACATCCTCGCCGAGCGCGAGTTTCCGTTGGACGAAATCGCCGCAGTGGCATCGCCGCGCTCGCAAGGCACCGAGATTGATTTTGGCGAGACCGGCCGCCGGTTGAAGGTGAAGAATATCGAAAACTTCGATTTCACCGGATGGGACATTGCGCTGTTTGCCGCAGGTTCCGGACCGACCGAAATCCATGCCCCGCGCGCTGCTGCTGCTGGTTGCGTGGTGATCGACAATTCGTCGCTCTATCGCATGGACCCCGATGTGCCGCTGATCGTGCCAGAGGTGAACCCTGACGCCATCGACGGCTATACCAAGAAGAACATCATCGCCAACCCCAACTGCTCGACCGCGCAGATGGTCGTGGCGCTGAAGCCTTTGCACGACGCCGCCAAGATCAAGCGCGTTGTTGTGGCGACGTACCAATCGGTTTCAGGTGCTGGCAAGGAAGGCATGGACGAACTGTTTGAACAGACGCGCGCCATTTATATGCCGCAAGGTGAACTGGGCGACCCCAAGAAGTTCACCAAGCAGATTGCGTTCAACGTGATCCCGCACATCGACCTGTTCCTGGACGATGGATCGACCAAGGAAGAGTGGAAGATGATCGCTGAAACCAAAAAGATCCTCGATCCCAAGATCAAGATCAGCGCCACCTGCGTGCGCGTGCCGGTTTTTGTAGGCCATTCCGAAGCGATCAACATTGAATTCGAAAACGAAATCAGCGCCGAAGAAGCCCAGAACATCCTGCGTGAAGCGCCGGGCGTCATGCTGATCGATAAGCGTGAAAACGGCGGCTACATCACGCCGATCGAATGCGTCGGCGATGATGCGACTTATGTCAGCCGCGTGCGCGAAGACCCGACCGTGGACAGCGGCTTGTCGCTGTGGTGCGTTTCGGACAACTTGCGCAAGGGCGCTGCTTTGAACGCAGTGCAGATCGCAGAACTGCTTGGCCGTCGCCACCTGAAGAAGGGCTGATCCGGCCATGACAGACGTTACCACCGAGTTCTTTTCCGGCTTTGGCGATGCGCGGCTTGCGTTGCATCGCATGGGTGCGGGGAGGCCGGTGGTACTTCTGCACGGGTTGTTTTCATCAGCGGAGGTCAACTGGATCAAGTTCGGCACTGCCGCGCAATTGGCGGCCTTGGGCTTTGAATGCCTGATGCCCGATTTGCGGGTACACGGGCAAAGCGAAGCTCCGCTTGATCCGCGCGCCTATCCGCAAGACGTGCTTGTGCGCGATGCCGAAGCGTTGGTGGCACATTTGCGGCTCACCGATTTTGACCTCGCCGGATTCTCGCTCGGCTCACGCACCGCGACGCGCGCCGTGCTGGGCGGGATGAAGCCTCGTCGTCTGGTGTTAAGCGGCATGGGGCTGGAAGGGCTTGCCGGATGGACGCGGCGGCAGGACTTCTTCCTCGACGTAATTGACCGCTTCGGCACGATCCCACGCGATGATCCGGCCTATTTCTCGCAGCAGTTCCTCAAGACCATGGGCGTAAACCGGGATGCCGCGCGCCTCTTGCTGGGCACGATGGCCGATAGTGACCCCGCCAGCCTCAGCGCTATTACCATGCCGACGCTGGTATTGTGCGGCGATCAGGATAACGACAATGGTTCAGCGGAAAAGCTGGCCGACACTTTGCCCGATGCGCAACTGGCGTTAATCCCCGGAACCCACATGAGTTGCGTGACTACGCCAGCGCTGGGGCGTGAAATCGGGACGTTTCTGTCTCAATAAAAGGTGGACGCACCCCCTTGCGGCGGGGGCAAGTTCATGTCAGCTTCCAGTCAACAAACGCAAAGGCCGATAAGAGCCTTGTGATGGGATCTGGATGACATGAAACTTCGCTGGCTCTTGGCTGCGCTCACCGCAACAGCATTGGCCCCCACAGTTGCTGGGGCCACCACGTCTGGCGCTGCAACGGTATCTGCCATAAAGCCGGATGGCGTTGCGGTTGCCTTGCAGAATCTTGGCTACAAGGCTGAATTGGCAAAGGATGCCAATGGCGATCCGCTGATCAACACCGATATTGGCGGCTGGCAAGCAGCGCTGCTGTTTTACGAATGCAACGAAAAGACGCACGATGGCTGCCAGTCATTGCAGTTTGTTGCCAATTTTACGCCCGAGAAAAAGTTTACCGCCGATGATGCCGTCCGGTTCAACCGCAATACGCGTTTTGCCTCGGTTTCGCTCGACAAAGACCAGTCAGTAATGATGACCTGGGATGTCGTGACCGGAAAAGGCATTGATCTTGAAGTGTTTTCCAACGCGGTCGACATGTTCCGTAGCGCGATGGACACACTGGGCACCGAAGTGTTCAAATAAACTTTCGAGCCAAGCCCGCGCAAGCGGGCGGGACGCAAACTGAGCAATCCCGAGCGGGGCTAGCCGCGACGGATTGCTTTTTTGTTTGTGGGCCTTTTGTCGGGCTACCTGAAAGGCGGCTCGTTAAAGGCGCGCAGCTTGCGGCTGTGGAGGCGGGTGCCTTCCTGGCGGAGCAACTCGCAGGCGGTGGTGCCGATGGCGAGGTGGGCGGCAATGGCCTCTTCGTAAAAGCGGTTGGCTTGGCCCGGAAGCTTGATTTCACCGTGCAAAGGCTTGTCCGAAACGCATAGCAAAGTGCCATAGGGCACGCGGAAGCGATAACCTTGAGCGGCAATCGTAGCGCTCTCCATGTCGATGCCGACAGCGCGCGATAGCGACAGGCGACGGGCCGAGTGCGTGTATCGCAACTCCCAGTTACGATCATCGGTGGTGACGATGGTGCCGGTCCGCATGCGCTTTTTAAGGTCGATCCCGCCAGCTCCGCTGACCATTTCAGCCGCAGTCTGCAATGCGACTTGCACTTCGGCGATGGCCGGAATGGGAATTTCGGGCGGCAACACCGGATCGAGCACATGGTCATCGCGCAGATAAGCGTGGGCAAGCACGTAATCGCCGATCTTTTGGGTGGGGCGCAAGCCGCCGCAATGGCCGATCATCAGCCACGCTTCGGGACGCAGCACGGCAAGGTGATCGCAAATGGTCTTGGCATTGGACGGGCCAACGCCAATATTGACCAGCGTGATGCCCGATTTATCCGGTGCGACAAGGTGATAAGCAGGCATCTGGTGCCGCCGCCAAGCCGTGTCAGACAGGCGTGCGCGTGCGTTTTCAACGGGTGCGTCAAGGCTCAGCCCGCCAGCACCGGTTAGCGCTACATACCGTTCGCCATCAATCTGCTGGGCGGCCCAATCGACGAATTCATCGACATAGCGGTGATAGTTTGTGAACAGGATATACCGCTGAAAATCTTCGGAGCGGGTGCCGGTGTAATGCGCAAGTCGGGCAAGGCTGAAATCGGTGCGCAGGCCATCGAACAAGGATAGCGGGAAGGGGCCATCGCCGACGTTGAATTCGCCATCGGCAATTTCGTCGCCGATGTGGGCAAGGTCGGTTGCGGGGAAATGCTTTGCGAGTTCCTGTGGGCTTACCAAAGCGATTTGTGCGCCGTAGGCCCCGTCAAGAACATAGGGAAAAGGGATTTCCTGCCGTGATCGGATAACTTCGATGTGCACGTTATAGGATGAGCGGATCAGTTCGATCTGCTCGGTCAGGTAATCTGCAAACAGCGCAGGCCGGGTGATTGTGCAGGCATAATTGCCGCGTTGCGTCAGTCGGCCAAATGCACGGCCAATCGATTCCGTGCGGGGATCATCATCAAGCCGGATTCGCAATTCGGGATAGCTGTAGGAGCCATCGCTGCGTCTGCTGAGTGGCGGGGGTGTGCCGGTATTTGCATAAATCGCGATATCGTCACGGAGCTTGGCAACGGCGTTATCGTAAAGGTCGATGAGTTCCGCGATAATAGTTTCAGTTGTAGCCATCATCATGCATGTAGCGCGCCTTCATGGCACTGCAAAGAAGCATGAAACGAAAAAGGGCGCCCCGAAGGACGCCCCTGATCTTGCTGCCGAAAGAGTAGGAAGCCTTAAGCTTCCGTTTCCTCTTCGCCTTCGTCAAGAAGGTCAGCCGGGATTTCACCGGGTTCAGCATTAGGGTTGTAAGCTTCGGTAAAGCCACCAACTTCGGTATCGAACATAGCATCGATAACGTTGATGCCTGCAGTTTGCAGAGCAGCTTCGTCAGCCGAACGTGCGACGTTGACCTTGACGTTAACCGATACTTCAGGGTGCAAAGCGACCTTGACGTTATAAACGCCGATGGTCTTGATCGGGCGTTCCAGCACGATCATGCCCTTGTTTACCTTGGCGCCCTGTTCAACCAGTGCGTCGGAAATGTCACGGACCGAAACCGAGCCGTAAAGCTGGCCAGCGTTCGAAGAAGCGCGGATAAGCACGACTTCCTTGCCTTCAACGTTGCTCGACTCAGTCGTAGCTTCGTCACGGCGGGCAGCGTTGTCGGCTTCGATGCGGGCGCGGTTTGATTCGAAAATCTTGCGGTTGGCATCGTTGGCGCGGAGCGCTTTTTTGTTAGGCAGCAGGAAGTTGCGGGCATAGCCGTCCTTGACGGTTACTTCGTCGCCGATGGCGCCCAGCTTCTCGATGCGCTCGAGCAGGATGATCTGCATGGTCTGCGCTCCTTACTTAACGATGTACGGCAGGAGGCCGATTTGCCGGGCGCGCTTGATCGCCTGGCTCAGCTCACGCTGCTTCTTTGCCGAAACGGCAGTGATGCGGCTAGGGACGATCTTGCCACGCTCGGACATGAAGCCCTGCAGCAGACGTACGTCCTTGTAGTCGATCTTTGGAGCGCCCTTGCCCGAAAACGGGCAGCTCTTGCGGCGGCGGAAAAACGGACGAGCCATCTCTTATTCCCCTTCGCGTTCGCGGCGACGTGTGCGCTCGCGGTCGTTCTTGCGCATCATCACTGACGGGCCGGCTTCATGTTCGTCAACGCGGACGGTCATGAAACGGATCACATCTTCGTTGATCGAGGTTTGACGCTCAAGCTCGGTGATGGCTGCGCCTGAAGATTCGATGTTCAGCAGCACGAAGTGCGCCTTGCGATTCTTCTGGATCTTGTATGCCAGTGAACGGAGGCCCCAGGTTTCGGTCTTCGTGACCTTGCCATTGTTGGCTTCGACGATTTCGGTGGCGGTGGCGGCAAGCACGTCAACCTGAGCTTGGCTCAAGTCTTGGCGCGCCAGAAACACATGCTCGTAGAGCGGCATGCTGTTGCGTCCTTATCTATTTTAACCGATCGCTGGCTTGTCCGCGGTATTGCGGGGCCCCTCCGGCTTTCTTGAATGATCGCCGGGTTACCGGTGAAGCGGTAGCCCTTAGCGTCTTTGCGAGGGATTGCAAGCGATAGCGTGGCCGAACGCAAGATCAGGGCGTTTTACCCTTGTGTCGCAAGGTCTGCTTTGCGGGAGTCCCGCAAAACAGGATGGACGTAATATTGGTCGCGCGAACGGCCACATAGCTGGCGCATGAGAGCATCAGGACAATCCCGGTGGCAAGCAGCCATTGCAGTTCAGGCAGAAGCGGTGTGGCGCGGATATGGGGCAGGATGACCATCGCCCAGACCAGATGAAACAGGTAAATTGCCAAGGCGCCATCGACAAAGAACCTGATCGTGCGGCTCGGCCCTTTTACCAGCAATGCCAAGATGCGGAACGAGCCCAAGGACATCAGATAAGCCAGCGGCAGTTCAATTGTCCGCATGATCCACAGGCCGGTTTCATCGGGATAGATTTCCATGCCCAAGGCTGGACGGATCAACGGGTCAAGCGGGATTAAAACCAGCAACAGCAATGCAATAGCGGGCCAGATCACCCAATGGCGCAGCGCAAACACTTGGTCCCCAATGCGTCCATGCCATGCCAGCACACCTACAATAAAACCCGCTGCATGGAACACGAACTGTTGCCACAGCAGCGTTTCGAACGGGGCATCAGGAATGGGCGGGACCCACAATTCGCTGATAATCCGTACGATACCCCAACCGCCAAGTGCCAGCATCAGGCCAAGTGCGCCCGGTCCGCACAGCAGCATTGCGCGCTGGATGCGCGGGCCCGCTGTGATGCGGTGGATCGGGATTGCGGCATAGCAGACGCAATAGCCAAGCAGCACAATCAGGAACCACAGATGATCCAGCGCCAATGGCATGCCAAGAAAGCGCGGGGATGGCTTGTGCAGCACCAAAGCCTGTAACTGGAACTGGATAACTCCGACGGTGGCCAGGCTTGCCACCAAAGGCAGGCCCAACCTGCGGGCACGTTCGTGCAACCAGACCCGCGCGCCCTTGCGCTCTCGCATCATGCCCGCAAAGTATCCTGCCAGCATGAAGAATGCGAACATGCGAAACACATGCGTTACGGAAAGATAGCCGCCAATGACCTGCGATATCTGAAAAGCGATGGCGGGAGGCTCGCTTTCGAATATGGCTTTGGTTGCGACATGAAATGGCAACCCTAGTAGCAACAGCAAAGCGCGTGCTGCATCAAGATGATACAAGCGTTGGACCGTTGTCGAAGCAGGCATGGTTGGAGGCGAGGGTGGAGGCTGGGCCATGATGGCCGCCCTAACCATTTCTGGTTGCCCAAGCGAGAGCTTCATTACAGAAACACCTGCGGCCCTGCACTGTTAGGGCGAAAGTAACCAATCTTGACTAGGTAAATCTTCGTAGCTTTATGGCTTCTTATCGGGCCTGATCTGAATGGTAGTAAGAGGAATATTCAAAGGTTTGGCGCGCGCGCCATCGCTTGGACGCAATGGTGAGAAAGCACAGCTTTCTGCCGCTGCACCAGCGCCTTTGGCTGATCCTTTCGCCAATTCTGACGCGGTTGCGCGGCAAGCGGTGCTGGACGAATTCGAACAGGCCGGTTTTTCTTGGCTGTGGTCAACCGATCGCGAGGGTCGGCTGTCCTATATTTCGCCCGGCGCCACGGTTGACGCGGCGACACTTGTTGGCAAATCGCTGACATCGGTGATCGAAACGGATCCCGAAAATCCTGATGAACGGTCGGGCCGTCCATTAAGGTTCCAGCTTTCTGCCCACAGCCGGATTTCCGACCTTATCATCCGCTTTACCGGCACTTCAGTCGAGGATGTGCGGTGGTGGGCGCTGTCGGGGCAGCCCCATTCCCTGCCGGATGGCACTTTCGCCGGTTATCGCGGCATCGCGCGGGATGTAACCAGCGAATACCGGCGCAAACGTGAAGATTCGCGCGCGGCCGAGTTTGATTCGCTCACCGGCTTGTTCAACCGTCATCGCATGACCCGCCGGATGGACGCTGTCCTGGCTGCGTTCCGGCCAACCGGCCAATGCTGCGGCTTGATGATGCTTGATCTTGATCGGTTCAAGCAGGTGAACGATACAATGGGCCACCCTGCGGGGGATGAACTACTTCGCCAGGTTGCGGATCGGTTGCGCACCGTGGTGGGAGATCGCGGAGAGATTGGCCGGCTGGGTGGCGATGAATTCCAGATCATCCTGCCCAACTTTGATGATCGCGGGCAAATGGGCGAACTTGCCGCCAAAATTATTCAGATGGTGTCACAGCCTTATGCGATTGAGGGCAAACGTGCGGTCATTGGTGCATCGCTAGGTATTGCAGTGGCACCGCACGACGGCGATACCCGCGAAGCCCTTGTCGCTTCTGCCGACCTTGCGCTTTATGCCGCTAAAAATGGTGGGCGCGGCCAGTTCCGGTTCTTTACATCAGAACTGCAGGATGAGGCATTCGAACGCACCGCGCTCAACCACGATCTGCGTGAGGCTTTGGCGCGCGAAGAGCTTGAACTGCATTACCAACCGGTTGTGCGGATCGATGACAACACAGTCGTCGGGTTTGAGGCGCTGATGCGCTGGAACCATCCCGAGCGCGGGGAAATTCCGCCAGCGGTTTTCATCCCGATTGCCGAGGAAAGCAATTTCATCGTGCAATTAGGCGATTGGGCTTTGCGCCAAGCGTGCAAAGACGCAGTGCAATGGCCCGAATCTGTGCGTTTGGGCGTTAACATTTCCACAGTGCAATTCGCAAATCCCGGTTTCATCGCCACGGTCAAAGAAGCGCTTGAGGCAAGCGGCCTTGAACCCCGGCGGCTTGAGCTGGAATTGACCGAAAATGTGTTCATGCGCGACAAGGAGATGGTCGATGAGGTCTTTGCGGCGCTGAAAGGACTGGGCGTACGGCTGGCTTTGGATGATTTCGGCAGGGGCTATTCGTCACTGCGCTACTTGCAGTCAGCTCCGTTCGATAAGCTCAAGGTTGACCGCAGTTTTGTTGCCACGTGTGCGTCGGACGACCAAAACAGCGCGAAGATCATTTCAGCCATCATAGGTCTTGCCGATGCCTTGGGCATGGAAACAACGGTTGAAGGCGTCGAGGCGTTCGATCAACTGGAAGTCGTGCGCCAACGCGGTGGAAAAATGGTGCAAGGGCACATTTTTGCAAACGCCATGCCGATTGATGAAGTCAACCATCGCATGGCATCGGGTGACCTGAAGATTGAACCGAACGGCCCGTCAAGGCACCGGATCGAACGACGTGCGGTGTTCAGGCGGGTTGGCGTAATCCACGATGATCACCGTTATGAGGCTGTCATGCGCGACTTGTCGCGGGTTGGCGCGCGGATTGACGGACTGTTGGGAGTGCCGGTTGGAACCAAACTTGTGGTCGATCTGGGTGGCGGGCAACTGGCCGTATCAGTCGTAACCCGTTCCAAAGGCCCGGTGATTGGCGTTGAATTTGAAACACCGCTGACCAGCGATGGATCAGGCGGACTGTGTACTCGGCACCGTTTGTCGCCATTAATGTTGGCGGCGGCAACTGCTGCTGCAGCCTCGGCACCAAAGGGTCGGCAGCAATTTATGGAAGTTGCCGTTCGCGGCTCACGCGATCACGGTTAGGCAAATTTTTGGACAGGCGGACCCTTGCGCTTGTTCGGGCGTTCCCGCACATCTGCTGCCATTGTCGCCGCCTCAAAGGATAAGCCTCTCCCATGCCAACCGGTCTAGTCGCCCTGCTCGACGACATTTCCGTTATCGCCCGCGCTGCTGCATCCTCGCTTGATGATGTCAGTGTGGCCGCTGCCAAGGCGGGATCGAAGGCTGCTGGCGTCGTGATTGATGACGCCGCCGTAACACCATCCTACGTCACCAATTTTACGCCCGACCGCGAATTGCCGGTGATCCTGCGGATTGCCCGGGGCAGCCTGTTTAACAAGCTGGTTATCCTTTTGCCGGCAGCCTTGGCTCTCAGTGCGCTTTTGCCCTCGGCCATTACGCCGCTGCTGATGCTGGGCGGGCTTTTCCTGTGCTTTGAAGGCGCTGAAAAGCTCATCGAGAAGTTTGGCGCTGAAAAGATCGGCGAAACTCTGGAGGACGAACCGACAGACGTCGTCGCCTTTGAAAATGAACGTGTTTCGGGCGCTATCAGGACGGACTTGATCCTGTCGGCTGAAATTATGGCCATCGCGCTGGCCGAAGTATCAACGGAAGGACTGGTGCAACAGGGCATCATCCTTGCCGTTGTCGGTATTGCCATCACTGTGGCCGTTTATGGCACAGTCGGGCTGATCGTAAAAATGGACGACATCGGCCTACACTTGTCGACCAAGGCCTCGTCCATCGCCAAAGCGACTGGCCGCCTTTTGCTGCGCGCCATGCCCATACTCCTGACAGTCCTAGCCACCGTGGGCACCGCTGCCATGCTGTGGGTCGGCGGCGGCATCATCTTGCACGGGCTTGAAGAACTTGGCTTTCCTACCCCAGCTGATATCGCCCACGTCGCCCAATATGCAGTTGAAACGTCCACAGGCCCGTTTGGCGGCGTGCTGGGTTGGCTGACATATGCGGTACTGTCAGCGCTGGTCGGGCTGGTCCTTGGCACAATTGTAGCCGCCGGTGTGCATGTAGTGGCCAAGGCGCGCGGCAAGCACTAAGGCAGGTGCTAATTCAGGCAGCGCGTCGCATGGCCGCGATCTTTGGCACATGGCCTTCACGGTAGTGCCTGATAGCAAAGTCGCTGACGAGGCTCTCGAACACGGCGTCATGCAAGGGGTGTTCAAACTCAAGCCCGCTTGACCGGTCGCGTGACCAGATGACGAATGCGGTCTTTGGACGAAGGCCGGGCAACATCAGCTGGATCGCTTCGTCGATGCGCAACTTTTCAAGCCCTTCGATCCGCGCGCCGTACTGGTTAAGATCCTTAAGGATAACCGTTGACCGTTCCGTGCCATGCTTGCAGCGCACGGGAAGTTCAATTCCAACACGCGGGGCGCGGCGATCGGCGTGCATATTGTCAAAATCGGTTTCACGCCACATCGCCAATTCTCCGCCCTACGTTAACTACATCAATTAGGACGGTTGGAGAGCGTGGCTTTTCAGGGTAAGGGACACTTTTAAGTCAGGCTGCGTAGCGAAGTGCGATACGATCATCCTGTCCGGTTGTGCGGAATCCATCGACCAGCGAAGACAGCGCCGTAGCCTCGGTCGCCAAAGCCCGCGCTGCCGCTGTGCTTTCCTCGACCATGGCAGCGTTCTGCTGGGTCATCACGTCCATTTCGCGGACAGCTGCGGTAATCTGTTCCAGGCTGGCGGCCTGATCGATGGCCGCGCGCGTGACTTCATCCAGCATATCATTGGCAGACTGCACGCTGCCCGAGATTTGTTCGAGCAAAACACCGGTTTGCCCGACGCGTTCCACGCCTGACCCCACTTGTATTCCGCTCGTCCGGATCAAATCCTTGATGCTGGACGCTGATTCCGATGATCGCTGCGCCAGTGCGCGCACTTCTGTGGCAACCACGGCAAAGCCTCGGCCAGCTTCGCCTGCACGCGCAGCTTCAATCCCTGCGTTCAATGCAAGCAAGTTGGTCTGGAATGCTATGCCTTCAATCATATCGATAATTGCGGTAATTTGCCCAGACGAATGCTGGATTCCGTCCATCGCTTCAATCGCCGTGTCGATCACCGCGCGGCCGTCATTGGCTTCGTTATGTGCCGCAGCAATCGCCGCGCGCGCTTCATCGGTACGCTGAGACGTGCCTTTGACCAATGCGGTCACGTGATTCATCGACGCTGAAGATTCTTCAAGGCTGGCCGCCTGGCGCGCATTGCGTTGGGCAAGATTGTCCGATGCGCTGCGAATTTCGCTTGCGCCTGTGCTCACTTGAACGCTTGCCAGCTTCACTTGGCCAATCGTGCGGTCAAGCTGCTCAAGCGTTTGGTTGAACGCCGTTTGCAACGCCGCATAGTCCTGCGGCAGTGCATTATTCATGCGGTATGCAAGATCGCCTGCCGCCAGTTTGCCCAATGCCTGCGCCATGATGGACACGACTTCGGCCTGCTGCGCTGCGCTAACCTGGCGGGCACGCGCCCCTTCACGGAACACTTCGATCGCGCGGGTAATCTCGCCGATTTCATCGTGCCGGTGTTCGTGACATTCATTCACATCAAGATCGCCTGTCGCCATTCCGTTCATGGTGGTGGCAACAGCTTGCAGCGGATCAAAAGCCGTGCGGAACAAGGCGCGAATAGCCATGATCATCAGGCCAATCGCCATGAGGCCGAGCAGCGCGATCAGTCCCATCGCCCAAGTCACCACTTGGCCTGCATCTTGCGCAACGGTTGCAACCCGCGCGGTCGCATTCATTGTCAGGCCTTCAATCGATTTGCGATGCGCATCAAACTGTTCACGCGCGTTCAAATAGCTAGCCTCGGCCCGTGCAGTGTCGCCTTGCTCAAGCGCCGGGATCAGCGATTGATTGACCTCGGTCCAGAATGCTTCAGCTTTCAGCCCGGCATCACCCTCTCTCGCAGCTTTAAGGTCTTCATCAAGCTTGCCTCCATCCCAATATGCCGCGCGCGTCCGATAAACCTTTTCAAGCCGTGCCAGCGCCAGCTTGCTTTGCGCAAGAGAACCGGGATTGCGCATAAGTTCCGACACTTCCAGCATCGGTTCTATGACAAAAGCGGGCGGAGGCATGATATCTGCCACAAATTCGTTCATCAGCGCCTCACGCTGATGGATCGACCCGCCGATGCGGATATGGTTCATCGCCAATCCGGCGCTGAGAATGACAGCAGCGACAACGCCAGTCAGCACAAAACCGCTGCGCGTTGTCTTCTCACGGATGGTCAGCATTGAACGTCCTCTTTTGCGTAGGGGACTGCCCTTAGCAAAAAGACGATGTAAAACGATTGCAGCGCATCCTGATACAAATGCAGATGCAGCATTACCGCCAAATTTACGATATCAGAAGGCGATTGAATATGTCGTGCGCAAAGGCCGACAATGTATCGTCCCGCGCGCCCATAATAACTATGCGATCATCTGTTTGAGCAAGCGCGATAATTCGTTCAGCGCAATCGGCGCGGTCTGGAATATGCTCAGCTTTTCCGCCATGTATTCCGATCAATCTAGCAATGCGCTCTGACCCGACGGAGCGATCAACCGTGCCACCGAAATAAACCGGATCGCACAAAATCGTTAAGTCGTTTGTTCCAAGACCCTCAGCCATGACCTCGGCCAATTCGGCGCCCATTTGGCGCAACGGGCCATATCCGTGCGGCTGGAAGAACGCGATGATTCGTCCCGGATGCGCGCGCAATGTGGCCAGCGTCGCGGCGATCTTTTCGGGGTTGTGGCCGAAATCATCGATAACGGTAATCCCGCCAGCTGTGGTGCCGACTATATCAAAGCGCCGGGCAAGCCCCGCGAAGCTGGCGATGTGGTCCACGGCTTCGGCCACGCCAAGGCCCGCAGCGTTGGCAGCAGAAATGGCTGCCAATGCGTTGGAAAGGTTGTGGCGTCCAGGCACTTGCAGTCGCAGCGCGTGTGTCGTGCCATCGCGGCGGTCGATCAATTCAGCGGTGATATTGGTTGCCCCATCGCTGATCGACCCGTCGGTAACGCTGATCATTGCATCTTCAGACAAGCCAAACGTTACAACGCTCTCTGCACGGTCCACCAGCGCCATGCTTTCCTCGTCATCAGCGTTGATCACCGCGGTGCCTGCGCATTCCAGGAAATTTCCAAACAATTCGCGCAGTTCCTCCAGACTCTTATGATCAAGACTGACGTTGTTGAGCACAGCGATGGTGGGACGATACAGCGCTATAGACCCATCACTCTCATCCACTTCGGAAACGAACATGCCGCCCGTTCCCACGCGGGCAGAGGCGAATGGTGCTTCAGGTGCGACAAAGTTCTTCATTACCGCGCCGTTCATGATCGTCGGATCGCGGCCTGCTTCGGTCAAAATCCAACCGATCATACCTGTCACCGTCGATTTGCCGCTGGTCCCGCCAACTGCAATTGAATGAGGCGCGGCGTTAAACAGTGCAGACAGCAATTCGGCGCGGCTCATCCTTGCGCAGCCAAGGGCCGTGGCGCGGACCACTTCGGGCACGGTGTCCTCAACTGCGGCTGAAGCGACAAGCACTTGTCCCGCCGACGTTATGCCCGATCCATCTTGCGGGAACAGTGTAAAGCCCAGCGTTTCAAGCCAGGCAAACTTTTCCGGGGTGCGTCCCTGATCGCGGCTACGGTCAGACCCTGCCACCCGCGCGCCCATGCCGCGCAAAATCAACGCGAGCGGCAACATGCCCGATCCACCAATCCCGCAGAAGAACCATTCACGGGCAGAGAGACTTTCGGGCGACAGGTCGGCAAGGTTTGTCATAACCTATCGGGTATTCGTCTGCGCGTTCGGTGACAACCACCAGATTTCCAGTTTCACCAGACGCGTGAACCTGTCTAGGATGGCGCGGTGACCAAACGTATCGCCATATGCGCTCCTTCGACTCCGTTCAGCCGCAGCGATGCAGCGCGCGTCACGGCTTTGGCGGCGGCGGAATTTCCGTCATTAGAGCTTATTTTTCACGACCAATGCTTTGCCAGCGAAGGCCATTTTGCCGGGCCAGATGCGCAGCGTTTGTCCGCTTTTGTTGAATGCGCCAATGATCCTGCGTTCGATGCGGTATGGTTCGTGCGCGGCGGCTATGGCGCAAACCGTATCGCGATGGACGCACTGGCGCTGCTCGGTCCGGCCGCGAGTGACAAGCACTTCCTTGGTTACTCTGATGCGGGCACTCTGCTTGGACTGCTCTACCGCGCACGGATCGGGCGGCAGGTTCACGCGCCCATGCCCAATGATATCCGCCGAGCCGGCGGCGATGCAGCGGTGCGGCGCACGTTAGCATGGCTTGGCGGTTCGACAAGCGGGCTGGAGCCATCGCTCGATGGACAGACACCGGCGGTCGCGTTCAACCTGATGACACTGGCGATGCTGTGCGGAACCCCGCTTTTGCCCGATTTGGCCGGTCATGTGGTGATGATCGAAGAAGTTGCTGAATATGACTATGCCGTTGACCGACTTTTGTTCAGCGTTACCAACCATTTGGCGTCCATGGGTATCGCGGGCCTGCGTCTGGGCCGGGTAAGCGACGTCCCCGAAAATGACCGCCCTTTTGGCTGCGCGGTTGAAGATATGGTGCGCTTCTGGTGCGCGCGAACCGGCATTTCCTATCTTGGCGATGCCGACATTGGCCATGACGTTGATAACAAGATCGTGCCGTTCGGTCTTGCTTGACCAGCGGACGCGGCATAGGGCCACAGGCCGAATATGTGGAGGGTCTGATGCGAGCGTTCGTTTTTCCGGGGCAGGGCAGCCAAAAGATCGGCATGGGTGTCGAACTCGCGCAAGCCAGCGCAATTGCGCGCGAGGTGTTCGAGGAAGTTGATGAGGCGCTTGGCCAAAAGCTCTTTCAGATTATGAAAGACGGGCCGGAGGACGCTCTCACCCTTACAGAAAATGCCCAGCCCGCGATCATGGCCAATGCCATCGCGGTCTTGCGCGTGTTGGAAAAGGAAGGCGGCATCAGCCTTGCTGACAAGGCCGATTTCGTCGCAGGCCACAGCCTTGGTGAATATACTGCCCTGTGCGCAGCGGGTGCATTCAGCCTTGCTGACACGGCGCGCCTGCTAAAGCTGCGCGGGCAATCGATGCAGGCTGCTGTGCCTGTCGGTATCGGCGCGATGTGTGCTTTGCTGGGCGCCGATATCGAAAAGGCGACTGCTCTGGCTGAAGCGGCGGCTGAAGGAGAAGTTTGCACAGTCGCCAATGACAATGACCCGACGCAAGTCGTGCTGTCTGGCCACAAGGCCGCGATTGAGCGTGCCGTGGCGATGGTCAAGGACCACGGCATCAAGCGCGGCGTTTTACTGCCAGTATCAGCGCCTTTCCATTGCCCGCTGATGCAACCTGCCGCCGATGCCATGGCTGAAGCCTTTGAAAAAACCCCGCCCGGACCATTGCGTGTGGCTCTGTTCGCGAACGTTACCGCATCAATCGTCACCGATCCTGCCGAAGTAAAGCGCTTGCTGGTCGAACAGGTCACCGGCCGCGTGCGCTGGCGCGAAAGCGCAATCGCGATGAAGGCCGCAGGCGTTGAACAATTCATCGAACTCGGCGGCAAAGTCCTCGGCCCCATGATCACCCGTTCAGCCGGCGACGTTTCCGTAACAAGCGTCATCGGCATGGCGGATATTGAAAACATTCTGAAGGAGCTTTGAAACCCATGGAAAACCGTCTTTTTGACCTGACCGGGATGACTGCTCTGGTCACGGGTGCCGCTGGGGGTATTGGTTCGGCGATCTGCCATGCGCTTGCCAGCCAGGGTGCGCGGTTGGCGCTTTCGGGGACAAACCCCGCAAAACTTCGCGCCTTTCGCGAGGAGTTGAACGAAACCTACAATCAGGATCACGTCGAGATTACCTGTGACTTGTCGAATACCGAGCAGGTCGAGCATCTCGTGCCTGCTGCACTCGATACTTTGGGCAAGCTGGATATTCTGGTGAACAACGCCGGAATTACGCGCGACAACCTGACCATGCGGATGAAGGATGAAGAGTGGGATGCGGTGATCCGCGTCAACCTTGAAGCAGCCTTCCGCTTGATGCGCGCGGCGACCAAGCCGATGATGAAGGCGCGGTTTGGCCGCATCGTCACGATCACTAGCGTTGTGGGTGCCACCGGCAATCCCGGACAGATCAACTATGCCGCCGCCAAGGCGGGGCTTGTCGGCATGTCGAAATCCTTGGGGCAGGAATTGGCCACCCGCAATGTGACGGTCAATTGCGTCGCGCCCGGCTTTATCCGCACTGCCATGACCGACATCCTGCCCGATGCGCAGAAGGACGCGCTTAACGCGCGCATCCCGATGGGCCGGATGGGCGAGGGATCAGACATCGGCGCAGCCGTCGCCTACCTTGCCTCGCGTGAAGCAGGTTATGTCACCGGGCAGACGCTGCACGTGAATGGCGGCATGGCTATGATGTCCTGATCCGGGGCAGTGAGGCGTATTGGCCCCCGATATCCCCGGAATGGGTGCGTTTTATCCCCAGCTTAGGCGGTATGGGCGGGACTGGCGCTTGCCGCGTCTCGCCCTCGCGTTAAGACAGATGGTCCGAACCGTACGCTGGGGACGTGATTCCCCAGCCCTGTCAATGCACGGGGAAGGGCTTTGCCCGTACCCGGGGGGATCGAGACGAAATGAAGGCGACGATTGAACGCGCGACGTTGCTGCGCTGCTTGTCCCACGTCCAGTCGGTGGTTGAACGCCGCAATACCATTCCGATTCTGTCGAATGTGCTGATCGAAGCATTGCCCGGCAATCGGGTGCGATTGATGGCAACCGACCTTGATTTGCAGATCATTGAATCAATGGCTGCTGTTTCGGTGGAAATGCCCGGCGCAATCACCGTATCGGCGCATTTGCTGTTCGATATCGCCCGCAAGTTGCCAGATGGCAGCCAAGTAAGCCTTGAAACAGCTGACAACCGTATGGTGGTCAAGGCAGGCCGCAGCCGCTTCCAGCTGCCCACCTTGCCGCGTGATGATTTTCCTGTGATCGTTGAAGGTGATCTGCCGCACAGCTTTGAAGTGCCAGCCCGCACTTTGGCCGAACTGATTGATCGCACACGTTTTGCGATCTCAACCGAAGAAACGCGCTATTACCTCAACGGTATCTTCCTCCACGTTTCGGACGATCAACAGCCCGTGCTGAAAGCTGCGGCGACTGACGGCCACCGTCTGGCCCGCTTCACCATTGCCCGCCCCGAAGGCGCTGAAGGCATGCCCGATGTGATCGTGCCGCGCAAATGCGTTGGCGAATTGCGCAAGCTGCTCGAAGAAGTGCTTGATACCGCAGTGCTGCTTGATCTTTCGGCCAGCAAAGTGCGCTTTACGCTTGGCGGGGAAAACGGCGTTGTCCTCACCAGCAAGCTGATTGACGGCACGTTCCCTGACTATAGCCGCGTGATTCCCACCGGTAACGACAAGCTGCTCCGGCTTGATCCGCGCGCCTTCTTTGAAGGCGTTGATCGTGTGGCTACCATCGCTACGGAAAAGACCCGCGCTGTGAAAATGGCGCTGGATAAAGACCGTGTCACGCTGTCGGTCACCAGCCCGGACAACGGCACCGCAGCCGAAGAAATCGCTGCCGACTATTCGGCTGACGGTTTTGAAATCGGCTTTAACGCCAATTACCTCAAAGACATTCTCAGCCAGATTGATGGTGATACGGTGGAATTGCATCTTGCCGATGCAGGGGCACCCACGCTGATCCGCAAAGACGATAAGTCGGCTGCACTATACGTACTAATGCCTATGCGGGTTTAGTGTCTCTTGACCCTGAACTTTCGCGCATGTTGACCCGGTGCAGGCTGAACAGATTGGGCTCCAACCTGCACATAGCCTTGCCAATCCGTTAACATTGCAGTTGTATTTCGGTGGGTTATTACGGGACCTATTGTTACCCTGTGATTCAAATTACCATGGCACATTAGGCTGATGCGGAGGGATCACTCTCTTCGGATCAGGAGTAATGGGTATGACGCCAGTGGTTGAGAATCGGGATATCGCGAAGAAGCTTGAGTTCTACAACATCAGCTCCGCTGATTTTGAGAGGTTCTCAGGATTGGCGCGCGCGCTCGACAAGTACGCCCCGGCCGCACTCGACAAGCTTTACGAACAGATTGCGTCAACGCCTGAAACTGCTGCTTTCTTTGGCTCGCGCAAAATGATGACTCATGCGCGGGACGAGCAAGTTCAGCATTGGGCCAGCATGTTTGCCGGCCGTGCCGACAACGCTTACTTCGATAGCGCAGAAGTGGTCGGCAATGTCCATGCGCGGATCGGCCTGGAGCCGGGCTGGTACATCGGCGCTTACGCGATGATGCTTGATCAGGTCATCAACGGTATGTTCGCAGGCCCCGCGGGCATGATGGGCGCCAAGAAAAAAGCACGTTCCGTCGGCTCGCTGGTCAAGATGGCGCTGCTTGATATGGAAATCGCCATTTCGGCTTACTTTAAAGTTGAAGAACGCGCCCGAATCGCCGTGATTGACGAAGTCAGCGCTTCCTTGAGCGCGATGGCTGAGGGCGATTTTGCTACCAAAGCTCCTGAATTGCCGGCCGCATTTGCCGAACTTCAAGCGCGTCTGGACGGTATGCGCCATCAAGTATCGCAGGCCCTTGGTGACGTCGCGGATACGTCGACGGCTGTGGGCATCGGCGCGAAGGAAATTCGTCAAGCCTCTGATGATTTGGCGCGCCGTACCGAACAGCAGGCGGCGAGCCTGGAAGAAGCATCGGCTGCGATGACCACACTGGCATCCAACGTGCGCGATTCTGCAAAAGACGCAGCCCACATGCATGATTCAGTGCAACAGGCCCATGGCGAAGCGATGAAGGGCGGGGCAGTAGTCGGCGAAGCGGTAGCCGCAATGAAAGACATCCACAGCTCGGCGCAAGAGATCGGCAAGATCATCTCGGTCATCGATGGCATCGCCTTCCAGACCAACCTGCTGGCCCTCAATGCCGGGGTTGAGGCTGCCCGTGCCGGTGAAGCCGGGCGCGGGTTCGCCGTCGTCGCCACCGAAGTACGGGCCTTGGCCCAGCGTACCGCCGATGCGGCAAGCGACATCAAGACCTTGATCAGCGCCAGTTCCAGCCAGGTTGAACGCGGCGTAAACCTGGTCGGCCAATCTGGCGAAACATTCGCTGTTATCGTTGAACAAGTGGGCCATGTGGCGGAACTTGCCAGCAACATCGCCCGCATGGCCAGCGAACAAGCCACCAACATTGGCCAAGTGCGCGAAACCGTGCGCGAAATGGACACGATGACCCAGCAAAACGCAGCGATGGTTGAAGAAGCTACGGCTGCTGCGCGCAGTCTCGCCAATGAATCCAGTCGGTTGTCGACGCTCGTGTCAAACTTCCGGCTTGAAACACAAGCGGTGGCGGCAGGCTACCGGCACGCAGCCTAACCCCGCGCGTGGATCATCTCGGCAATGTCGACGAATTTCTCGCGCGGGGCGCCATCGCGGGCGCGTGAGGATTCAGCCTCCTCGATCTTTTTCCAATCCTGAAATGTGACGACGTTCAATTTGCGTGTCGCGGCCAAGGCATCAAAGCCGCGACCGCCCGGTTTGCCCTCGCCAGACGTGAGATCCTGCGCGATCATTTCGATAACCCCGAAGCCATCCGGGCGGTTGGTTCCGATGGTCCCTGACGGCCCGCGCCGCGCCCAACCGACGCAATACAGCCCGCGCAGAATGCGGCCTTCGTCATTGGCAAAGCGGCCAGCGCGTTCATCAAATGGTACACCGGCAATGGGTGTGGTCTGATATCCAATGCAGGATACCACAAGGTCTGCAGGGATACGGTAGAATTCACCTGTACCAATGGCGCGGCCCGTTTCAATTCTGGTGCGCTCAACCTCAAGCGCTTCAACTTTGCCGGTGCCCAGCAAGGCACGCGGAGAGGCGAAGAAATCGAACTCGATTTCCAGCGGCATGGCGGCGTGGTGGCTGCGCGTGATTGTGGCAAATGATCGCAGTTGTGTCACCGATTTGCGCATGCCGGGTTCCAGCAGCGCGTCCTCGGCAAGATCGGGCAGATCCTTGGGGTCAACCCACGGAGTTGCGCGCGAGAGGTGGCCCAATTCGCCAAGTTCCTTGGGTGTCATCATAATTTGATGCGGCCCGCGCCGGCCAAGAATAATGATGCGGCGTATTTTCGATGTCATCAACCGTTCAAGTGCATGGCCAACGATGTCGCTTCCAGCAAATTCCTCACGTGTCTTTGAAAGGATGCGTGCCACGTCCAACGCGACATTGCCCATGCCGATGACCACAGCGGTTTGGCCTGAAAGATCAGGGTCGAGCGCTGCAAATTCGGGGTGACCATTGTACCACCCCACAAACGCTGCGCTGCCATGGACATTGCCCAAATGATCACCGGGAATGCCCAACTGCCGGTCCCGTGGCGCACCGGTTGCCAGGATGACGGCATCATAGAGCCCCTGCAATTCCTCGACCGATACGTCATGCCCGACTTTGACATTGCCAACAAAGCGGACGTTCTGGGACAGGGCGGTTTGTTCATAGCGGCGCGCCACGCCCTTGATGGATTGGTGATCGGGAGCAACGCCAAAGCGGATCAGTCCATAAGGTACTGGTAACATGTCGAAAATATCGACGCAGACGTCATCGCCCCACTGCTTCTGTGCAGCTTCGGCAGTGTAGTAACCCGCCGGTCCCGAACCGATGATCGCGATATGCCGCATAGTTTCTCCATGCTTCCCGTCCCACAAAGGATGCTATCGCAAGCTGATCAAAAGGAAAGCGCAGAAACCGTTGGAGCCATCAAAGAGTTACCCTACGAACAGGCCCTGACCCTAGTCTGCGGTGTTCGACAGGCTCAATCTTCGTCGAGAAACGCGCGCATCTTGCTGATAAACAGGTCCCGCTGTGAAAGCATGAACAGATGTCCCCCACCGTCAAACATCTCAAGCCTGCTGCCGGGAATGGCGTTGTGCAGGAAATGCGCGTTGGCAGGTGGCACCAATTGGTCCTGCTCATCGGCCATGATCATCACCGGCACTGACAGCAGCGATAGAAACGGGAGGCTCGTCCAGGTTGATATGGCGGCAAGTTGGTAGGAAAAACCGAACGGTGACGGGGCTTTCACGGCGTTCAGCGAGATGCGCTCATTCCCGCCACCGTTGTAAATTGATGCCAGATTGCGGCGCAGTGTGCGTTCAACCGTATACTCACGCGGATCGGCCATGTGCGCCAAGATCGACATGTTTCCGGGTACCATCGTCGCCCCGGCCGTTGTGGCGGCCAACACGACTTTCCCCGTACGCGCCCGATGCTGGAACGCAAATTGCTGTGCCAACGCGCCGCCCCAACTGATTCCCAGCAAGTCGGCCCGCTCGATATCCAACCGGTCCAGCAGCGCCGCCGTGGTCAATGCGATACACGACATCGTGTACGGAATGATGGGATCGGGCGAATTGCCAATACCGGGCATATCAAAGCAAATAACCTCACGCTCGGGCAAGGCGCGCGCCAACGGGCCAAGCAATTCAAGGTTTAGACCAATACCGTTAAGCATTAGCAGCGGCGGATGATCAGTGGCACCGACATGCCACCGGGCAACGCGCAGACGGCGTCCGGCAACCCCTATCATTGATACTTGTGCTGTTTTGGCCACTTTACCCTCGCATGTCTTGGCGCGGTGCCTATCACCTTCGCAATCGCAGCAAAAGCATTCGATTGTGGTCTGGCTTAACCCTTTTTCAAAGGGCTGTGATGCAAAGCTGCGCACATGTCCGCAGAACCTCAGCCAGATTCATCCATCACCGATTTCAAGCCTATGAATTCTGGCGGAGATTTCGCGCGTACGCGTCGGCGGGACCGGGCGCCGGCAACTGTTGCGCGTGATTCGGGCGGAGGTTACCTGTTCGGCAACGATCCAGCCAAGCAACTCATTTCATCAGAATGGCCAAGGATGGCTGTGGTGATGGTTATGACTTTGGCTCTTTTGACATCGCTGAATCTGGTCATTCCGCCACTGTTGCCGACGGCGGTTGCACTGTCTGCAGCTGGTTTGGCGGCAATAGCTGTCATAGGCCTGAGGATTGAAGGTCAGCGTACGCTTACATCCGGCCAGCGCATGGCCATTGTGGGCGTTGTCATCGCTTTGCCGATGTTCCTTTTTGGCGCGGCCATGGGGCTTTTTGTAGAAGCTGGCGTGTTCGAATGGTTTGAATGCATTGCCGCCATTGCTACAGTCGCGTTGGTTGCCACAATTATCCAGTCCGGACGCTTGGTCGGGGTACTGGCTGCACAAGTTGCAGCTTGGTCGGGCTTAACGTGCGCTGCCAGCACGTTGGGCGGTTTTATTGCGCTGGTCTTGGGTTTTGCAATCGCCATAGTCGCTTATAAGCGCCAACATGCCATTGACCTGATTGTTCGCGAAAAGGCCGAAAAGGATCAACGCGCGCAGACCCGGGCACAAGAAATTCTCGCCGACTATGAAGAGACGGGCCAAGGCTGGTTTTGGGAAACAGACCGCCGCGGCCATATGACGTATCTCTCCGGCCCCGTCGCCGAAACGCTGGGCCGCAAGGTCACTGAAATGATCGGTCGGCCCTTCACGGAACTGTTCAACCTGAAAGAGCTATCGGGCGAGGGCGAACGCACACTGACGTTCCACTTGTCCGCGCGTTCAAGCTTCAGCGACCTTGCTGTGCGCGCCGCTGTGAACGATGAGGAACGCTGGTGGTCGATTAACGGACGCCCCACATACGATACTTTCAATAACTTTGCCGGATTTCGGGGCTCGGGCACGGACCTCACGGAAAAGCGCCGCTCGCAAGAACATGCCTCACGGCTTGCGCACTTTGATTCGCTCACCGGGCTGTCAAACCGCTTCCGCATGTCGCAGACGCTTGAGAAAATCCTGCTTGCGCCGCAAGTCAACCAGCGCGCATGTGCGGTGTTCCTGCTCGATCTTGACCGGTTCAAGCAGGTTAACGATACGCTCGGCCATCCGGCTGGGGATGCGTTGCTGAAGCACGTATCCCAGCGGCTGGAACGTGTTGTGGGCAAGATGGGCCGCGTCGGACGGCTTGGCGGCGATGAATTCCAGGTCATCCTCCCCGGCAAGATCGAACGCGATTTGCTGGCGCAATTGGCCGTGCGGGTGATCGAAAGCCTGTCACAGCCCTATTCGATTGAGGGCAGCCGCGTGATGATCGGGGCATCGGTCGGCATTGCTATTGCGCCGGACGACGGCGTAACCAGCGAAGCCTTGATCCGCAATGCCGACTTGGCGCTTTATGCCGCCAAAGATGGCGGGCGGGGGCGCCATCACTTTTACGCAGCCGACCTTCACAGCGATGCAGAAGAGCGCCGCCAGTTGGAAGAAGACTTGCGCGATGCGGTTACAACCGGCGGGCTGGAGCTTTATTATCAGCCTGTCGTTCAGGTTTCGACCGAGAAGATTACCGGTTTCGAAGCCCTGCTACGCTGGAATCATCCGAAGCAGGGTTGGATCAGCCCCGCCCGGTTCATTCCCGTGGCCGAAGATACCGGCCTCATCGCTCCGATCGGCGAATGGGCACTGCGCAAAGCGTGTCAGGATCTGGCGACATGGCCGGAAAGTGTCCGGGTTGCGGTCAATGTTTCGCCGCTACAGTTCGCAAATCCGTCATTGCCGCTGGTCGTTACCAACGCACTGGCCAATGCGCAGGTTTCGGCTGACCGGCTGGAGTTGGAAATCACCGAAAGTGTCTTCCTCAACGATGACGCGGGCACGGATCAGATGTTCAAGTCGCTAAAGGCCATTGGCGTACGCCTTGCTTTGGATGACTTTGGCACGGGCTATTCGTCGCTTGGATACCTGAAGACGGCCCCGTTCGATAAGATCAAGATCGATCAGTCGTTCGTGCGCGGAGCTACGCAACCCGGCAGCCGCAATGGTGCGATCATATCGTCCATCGGCAGCCTTGCCGAAGCGCTTGGCATGGAAACGACCGCAGAAGGCGTTGAAACGCTGGACGAACTGGACCTTGTCCGGATGCTTGGCTGCAGCCACGTGCAGGGCTATATCTATGAACGTCCGCTCTCGGCCATGAACGCTATGGCACGGCTAAATACGGGACTTATGGCCATTGCCCAAGGTCCGCGCTCTGCCCGTGCAGCGCGCCAGACTATGTTGCGCAAAGTTCTGCTCGAACATGCCGAACACAGTTATGATGCGATGATCCGCAACATCAGCCAGACGGGCGCGTTGATCGAAGGCTTGTGGAATGTGCCTGCCGGTACGATGTTCCGCATCCATTTGGCCGAAAATCACATTGTTACCGGCACTTGCCGTTGGGCCAGCGATGACCGCATGGGCGTGGAATTCTCAACGCCATTGTCGCTCGACGATAACGGACGGGTTGCCGTACTGGCAGGACGCCCGGTCTCGTCAGACAATGACATGATTGTTCAGCGCAAGGTGGGTTAACCCAGAGCTGCTTGCTTTTCTTCGGCCAGACGGTCCAATTCTGCGCGGCTTTTCTTTTCGGCAGATGTCTTGAGCTGCCCGCAAGCTGCATCAATATCGCGGCCGCGTGGCGTGCGCACCGGCGCTGAAATGCCTGCTGCAAACACGATCTCGGCAAAGCGCTTGATGCGTTCCGGGGTCGAGCATTCATAAGCCGCCCCGTCCCACGGATTGAACGGGATGAGGTTCACCTTGGCGGGCAGGTTGTACTGCTTGATCAGGCGGATCAATTCGCGCGCGTCGGCGTCACTGTCGTTCTTGTCTCTCAGCATGACATATTCGAACGTGATGCGCCGTGCGTTTGAAGCTCCGGGGTAATCGGCGCAGGCTTGTAGCAGTTCTTCGATCCCGTACTTGCGGTTGATCGGCACAATCTCGTCGCGCACTTCCTTGGTTACAGCATGCAGCGACACGGCAAGGTTCACGCCGATTTCCGCGCCGGCACGCGCCATCATCGGCACCACGCCGCTGGTTGAAAGCGTGATCCGCCGCTTGGACAGGGCAAGTCCATCGCCATCCATCACCAGTTTCAATGCATCGCGCACATTGTCAAAGTTATACAGCGGCTCACCCATGCCCATCATCACGATGTTGGTTAGCAGGCGGCCATCGGCGGTGTAGATGCCATCATCATCGGCCTCACCATCGTCATCATCAAAATCAAGGCCGGCCATGGTCCCGCCTGCCTTGGGCCATTCACCCAGAGAATCGCGCGCCAGCATGACCTGGCCCACAATCTCGCCCGGTGTCAGGTTGCGCACCAGCCGCATCGTTCCCGTATGGCAGAACCGGCAATTCAACGTGCAGCCCACTTGGCTTGAAACGCACAGCGTTCCGCGATCGGCGTCGGGGATGAACACCATCTCGAAATCGTGCTTGTCTGCTGTGCGCAACAGCCACTTGCGCGTGCCATCGTTGGAAACCTGCGCCTCGACAATTTCGGGACGACCGATCACGAACCGTTCCGCCAGCCATGGACGCATGGTCTTGGCAATGTCGGTCATCGCCTCAAATTCGGTCACACCGCGATGGTACAGCCAGTGATAGACCTGCTTGGCGCGAAGCTTGGCGGCCTTCACGTCCAACCCTGCCTCGGCAAAGATATCCGCGATCTGTTTGCGCGGCAGGCCGATCAGATCAATCCGGCCATCCTCGCGCGGGGTAACCTCACGCGGTACGGGAACCGGATCGATATGGCCGGGAATGGGCATGTGCGCGGCGGGTTGGTGCGCGTGTTCATTGGTGGTCTGCATGGCGCGCATATAGGCACTTGCGCGCATTGGCGCAAACACCACGACAAATGCCTCGCGCGAATGCCGCATTGCAATATCCGTTCCCGATATTCGACCACCCTTTCACTCATTTCACCGTATTAAATGTGGCTTATATACAACACGTTATTGTTGTCTGAGGTTCAGGAAACTGGATCGTCATTCGTCCATTTGGTGATGACTGTCGTGCCGCAACGCACAATTGGCAGACAGGAATTGGTTGAATGGAGTTTACCATGAAGAAGACTTTCGCAATTTTCGCTGCAACCACTGCCATCGCAGTTGCAGCCCCGGCTTTCGCCCAGGATGCTACCCCGGCAGAGGCCTTCAGCGGCCTGCGCGTCGAAGGTCTTGTCGGCTATGACAAGATCCGCACTGGCAGCACCGAAGACATCGACACCACGCGCGACATCAAGCAGTCGATCAGTGGAGTCGAATATGGCGCAGGCATTGGCTATGACGTTCCGCTTGGCGCCAGCATGACCATCGGCGCCGAAGCTGAAATCACCGAAAGCAGCGCCAGCCGCGATTTCAACAACAGCCAGCCCACCGTGTTCAACCTCGGCAATGTCGATGCCGGTCGCCAATACTACTTCGGCGGTCGTCTCGGCTTCGCGGTCGCTCCAACAACGCTGCTTTATGTGAAGGGTGGCTACAGCAATGCGCGTTTTAACCTTCAGGGCAGCGATGGCACGACGAACCTTCGTCAGCGTCTCGACACTGATGGCTGGCGTGCAGGCGCCGGTATCGAGCAGAAGGTTGGCAGCAATGCCTTCGTAAAGCTTGAATACCGCTACACCAACTACGGCAAGGGCGAATTCGATTTCAACGGCGCAACGCCAGATTCGAGCCGCTTTGAACTCGACACCGATCGTCACAACGTGATGGCAGGCGTCGGCGTCCGTTTCTGATCTTTCAGAACTGAAGCCAAAAGAAAGGGCGGGCCACAAGGCTCGCCCTTTTTTCGTGGGCCGCCCACGCCAACCCTGCGCACACACTCAAACAAAGGCGTACTGGCAAGGGTACAGCAACCTTATCGCTCACCATTCTCGACAAAGTGAGAAGCACCACTTTCGCTTTGCCGGGCAAGCGCCTACATGGACGGAACTATGGCACGTCCTGTAAATCCCGAGTTTGAAAAAACCAAAGTCGTCGCCGAAAACCGGCGCGCGCGCTTCGAATATTTCATCGAAGACCGGTACGAAGCTGGCATTTGCCTGACCGGAACCGAGGTGAAGTCCCTGCGCTTTGGCGAAGGCTCCATCGCCGAAAGCTATGCCGAGGTGAAAAACGGCGAAGTGTGGCTGGTCAATTCCAACGTGCCCGAATTCAGCCACGGCAACCGCAACAATCACGTGCCCAAACGTCCGCGCAAACTGCTGCTGAAAGAGCGGCAGATCGCCAAATTCCACGGCGCGGTTGAACGCAAGGGCATGACCTTGGTCCCGCTGTCGATCTATTTCAACAGCCGTGGCCGCGCTAAAGTGGAACTTGCGCTGGCCAAAGGCAAGAACGCGGCTGACAAACGCGGCGTGATGAAAGAGCGGGATTGGAAGCGCGACAAGGCCCGGATCATGAAAGATCACGGCTAAGCGTACTAAGCCTCGCGCGCTTCACCGTGTGGTAAGATGGTTTGGTCTAATTGCGGTCTATCGCCCCGTGGTGGAGCGATCGGAATACGGGTAAGAGCAGAAGCGCAATGTTCGACAGAATCGTCACTTGGGCGCGGGCCAACATGCCAAAGCGTGAACAGCTTGAAGGCAATCGCTTTTCTCGCCCGCTTGCTGCGCGTCATGAATTGTGGCGTTTTACCCGCCGTTCGGTGCCACGCGGCGTCGCGGCGGGCTTGTTCGTCGGCATCTTTGCGCTCATCCCCGGCGTCCAGATTGTTGGTGCAGCGTTGATGTGCGTACCGGTGCGCGGCAACATTCCGCTCGCAGTGCTGATGACGTTCGTTTCCATTCCGCCAACCACGTTGTTTGTATTCCTGCCTGGCGCGGTGTGGGTGGGCAACAGCTTCGGTTTCCACGCTGATTTTTCAACGATCAGCGAAATGGTGACGCGCGGGGCCAGCGTAGGCGACTGGTTCGCGTGGCTGGGCACAGATGCGGCGCCGTCGCTCATCATCGGCCTGTTCCTGATCGCGGTCGTTTCGGCGGTTGTGGGCTACTTTCTATCGGCCATCGGTTGGCGTTGGTGGACCGCGCGCAAACATCGGGCACGCAAGTCTCGCGCCGCCGCGCGGGATTTTCCTGACTGATGGCCAGCGTTGCCAATGAAATTTCCGGACGCGCGCCCTTGCGCGATTGGCTGGTGCTTGGTGGCGCGGTGGCTGCCAGTACAGGCTTGTTGTGGAGCGTTTCCGGTCAGGCCTTGATCGCTGGTGGCTTTGCTGCCGGTGTATTGGTGATCGGTGCAGGCTTGCGGATGATCGCGCGGCCGGTCGCGCCAGAGCTTTCGGCTGACTTTGCTATTCCGGATTGGTCCGTCACCAATGCCGCGATTCAACGGAGTGATGCAGGGCTTGCCATCACGGATCGTGCAGGCCGTCTGGTCTGCTCGAATACTCTGATGGGCGAGTGGTTCGGCGTTTCTGCTGCACCACCACGCCTGCCACTGGATAAGCCGTCGGTCGAAGCGTTAGAGGCCGCCTCACGCGCGGCTTGGCGCGATGGTTCGGCCAAGCTTGATGCGGTGGTTTCCGGCGCCGGCATGTGGCGCGTTGACATCAGTCGGGCAGGGCGCGGTGAAGACTTCCTCGTTTGGCGGTTGTTCCCCGTTGCGACGCACGATCTGGTTCGCGAAATGGCCGGGCACATCGCCGGAAAATTGGGCCGTGCCTTGGCGCGTGAGGGCATTCAAGCCACCGTGGTAACGCCTGAAGGTACAATTCTTGCGGCAAATCCCATGTTTGCGCAGCGTGCGACAGGTGATCCCGCGACTGACCTGACAGGTGCCGATTTCGTCTCGTTCCTTGCCAGCGATGAAGCCGAACGCATTTTCTACACTCGTGAAGCGCGCAAGGGCACACCCGTCCGCCTTGTGCATCTGCCCGTTGCCGATCCGGATGGCATTGCCAATATTGATCCCGCACGCACCGCATCGCTGTTCCTGCTGATCGATAATCAGGGCGGTGTGGGCGAAGTGCGCGCGGGCCTGCCGCAAATCGAAGCTCTGCTATCACGCCTGCCGCTCGGCCTTGCGATGACTGACCGGGATGGCCGCATCCTGTTCGCCAACGCCGCATTCCTGCGCGCAGCTGGCCATGAAGACACCATTCCGCCGCCCTATCCGTCCGATCTCGTGATCAAGGAAGACAAGGGCGCGCTGGCAGACGCAGTGCGCCGATATGCGCAAGGCACACCGATGGCGGGCGATGTGGCCGTGCGGCTGCGTTCATCGCCGGAAGAGCCGGTATCGCTCAGCCTTGCCGGGGTGCGCGGACTGGGTGAGGGGGCTGTCCTGCTCAGCCTCAAGGATTCGTCAGAAGAAACCCGGCTTAAGCGGGAAATTGCGCAAGCCACCAAAATGCAGGCCGTGGGCCAGTTGGCAGGCGGCGTTGCGCATGATTTCAACAATGTGCTCACCGCGATCATCGGTTATTGCGATCTGATGCTAATGCGTCACACGCCGGGTGACAGTGATTACGATGATATTCAGCAGGTTAAGGCGAATTCCAACCGTGCAGCATCGCTAACCCGCCAACTGCTCGCCTTCTCGCGGCAGCAAACCCTGCGTCCCCAAGTGCTGCAATTGCCCGATGTCGTCGCCGAAGTTTACGCGCTGCTCAAACGCTTGATCGGCGAAAAGATCGTGCTCGAAGTCACGCATGATCGTGATCTGGGCTTCGTGCGCGCCGATCCCACGCAGTTGGAACAAGTGTTGCTGAACCTTGCGGTAAATGCCCGCGATGCAATCAATGACAAGCTTGCGGGCAAGTCTGACAAGGGCAGCAGCAAAAGCGGCAGCGGTGGCGTGCTCAAATTGATGACCCGGCGCATCACCGCATCCGATGTGCGCGCGATGAAAAGCGATATCCTGCCTATCGGTGATTACACCGCGCTGGTGGTCGAAGATAACGGACACGGGATCAAGCCCGCCCAAATCGGCAAGATTTTTGAACCGTTCTTTACCACGAAGGAAAAGGGCAAGGGCACCGGGCTTGGCCTTTCCACCGTCTATGGCATCGTCAAACAATCGGGCGGCTTTATTTTTGCAGAAAGCGAAGTGGGGAAATACACCCGCTTTACCATGTACTTGCCGGTCCATGTTCCCGATGCATCTGAAACCGCAGAAGCTGTCAAAGCCGCGCTGCCCAAGCCTGAACCAAAACGCGAATGGAGCGGTGGCGGGCGTATCTTGCTGGTTGAGGACGAGGACACTGTCCGCGCCGTGGCCGAACGCGCGCTTGCACGGCAAGGCTATGAAGTGACCACTGCAGCCGATGGTGAAGAGGGTCTGGAGGCCATCACCAACGGCGGGCAGTTCGATATGGTCGTGTCCGACGTGGTGATGCCATCAATGGACGGTCCCGCCATGGCCCGCGAAATCCGCGCACTAAAGCCCGATCTGCCGTTTCTGTTCATGTCGGGCTATGCCGAAGAAAACTTGCGGCGGGATATCGACATCCCCAACATGCACTTCCTCGCCAAACCATTCTCGGTCCAACAAATCGCAGAAGCTGTCGAACGCGTGCTGCGCGGCGGGTAATTTTTAAAAGACCGCTGTCCTTCCCCGCTTACGGCAAGGGCTGTGGGTGGGCAGAGTGCGCCACGCTCATTTTGCTTGTCGCACCGGCACTTTCAAATTGCATATGTCCAAACCGCCCGCTGGCTGGATATAAAACGGATCGCGCCGATTGGCGCTGGCCTCGGCATAGCGGTGGAACGCGGCGCTTTCGGTCGACAAGAATTCATACCGCGGCATATCAGGCACCGTTTGTCCCATACGGACTGAAACAATCAGCGTGCGTTGCTCCGGCTTTTCATACACACCGTTTGCCGCCTGCGCGCGTGGCAGCGATGACAGGAATTGCATGCCCTCGATCACCCGCCCAACCACGGCAATGTTGCGGTCAAGCTGGCGCGGCGCGTGGCCAATCACGGCATAAAGCTCTGCTCCTGTGCCTGTATCGGGCGACGAATTGCGCGCTACGCCAACCGCTCCATAACAATGCAGCGGCCAAGCCGTCGGGCCAGCGCGCGATGCGCCCAGCGGCCATCCTCGATAGAAAAACGTCTCATCCGCATAAGGATCGGCGTCCTTGATCGCAAGCTTGGTGTGGGTCAGCGCATGCCAGGCCGCATGGGTGCCCTGAATGGTAGCCAACTAGGCATCCAGTTCTTCGTGGCTCGCGCTCTGCTCAGGCCCTTCCGCGCGTAAGACATACGCCTTCTCGGGCACGCTCAGCAGTCCTTGCGGCAGCGGCTTGGCCTTGGCGGCCACTTCGCCATCGGCATCGCCCCACTGCGCCACCCAATTGTCTTGCACCCGGTAAACCGATGTTCCGTCCCACCATCGCGCCGTGGCCAAAGTGCGGACATTGCCAACCCACCCTTGGGAAAAGGGATCGGGCATCAACTGGATCACAACCCGCCGCGCTTTGCCCGCTCCATCAGGCGCAAGGTCCATCACCACCAGATCATCGGGCGAAATCGCCGCCCAATCTGTCGGAGGGGAGGCCGCCACAATCTCGGTGGGTGTGGGCAGGGTTGCAGCAGCCGCTGCGGTGATCAGGGCAAAGAATGACATTTGTCCATCATTGCAGGAACCGACGCCTTGCGAAAGCTCTCACGTGCCGCTAGGGGCTTGCCTTCCAGAGCAATGCGGAGCGGTGGCCGAGTGGTCGAAGGCGCTCGCCTGGAAAGTGAGTATACGCCAAAAGCGTATCGAGGGTTCGAATCCCTCCCGCTCCGCCATACCGCCTTGATTTGATTGATATTTTTTCAAATCAATGCCTTGGTTCCCATAACCGCTCCCCGATAACGCGCTTGCTATAGCCGGACGCCACGGGACAATTCCGCTCGAAAGGCGCTGACCGCACCTCCCTGCCGGAGTGGATGCCATGATGGTCATTCAAGAGGGGATCGCATTCAGGCGGCGACGCCAAAAGCTGGGAACATGGGCACACACCCTACGCGACAAATCGCGGCTGGAAATGGCGAAGTGCTGCAGGTTTTGAGAGGTGGCAGCTTCTCAATCAAAAATGACTTACGACTTGGTTTTGATTGAAAGGGCCGTTTTCTGCTGGTGTGCAGCAAATCATTTTCAATTTTCGTCTCACACATGTGACTCAAAGCAACCATCGCCATAAGAAGGTCGCGTTTGGGAGGGATTCGGATGAAGTTGCTACGGGTAAGCCTTTCTAGCTTCGCGCTACTGTTGTCGGCACCAGCCTTCGCAGGTTTCATGGACGGTGCCG
Source organism: Novosphingobium sp. 32-60-15 (assembly GCF_002280675.1). Classification (GTDB taxonomy): domain Bacteria; phylum Pseudomonadota; class Alphaproteobacteria; order Sphingomonadales; family Sphingomonadaceae; genus Novosphingobium. The sequence goes on from NZ_NCEN01000003.1 coordinate 129,687, forward strand.
GTGCTGTGGCGAAGCTAATGGCGCAGTATAAAGGGCGGCCCGCCCAAGAGTTGGTCGATGCACTTGGGGATGCGACGGACCAGAAGCAGGTGCTCGATAATATCGTCATTTCCGGCGGCTTCGACTCAGATGATGGCCCTAGCTGCACTTGGAAAATCGTGGCGGACAAGGATCGGATCATCAAAGACATCAGTGTGTTTGGGAATCCTTGGGGATGCGGCCCGGTCGCCAAAAACCTGAAGAAATTTATGAAAGAACATCCGCTACCACTACCTTCGGCAAGCTAGCCGCAGTTCTGCACCAGCCGCGCAATCTCCCGCACATATCGAGCCGCCGCCATCGCCTCGGCAGATCGTGCGCCATGCTTCCGGGCGTTCCTATTCCCCCGAGGTGCGCCCGGATTCGTGCCCCCGTGCATTCGGCACCGCTTCCGCCCTTTCACGGCTGGGGATTGGCATGCAATTCCCGAACGGGTTCGCGCCAAGCAACGCGGGGCCGACGCCAGCCGCTCCGGTTGCATGGGATTGATCGGCGGTTTTTCCATTTTCTGGCCCCCCGGCGTGGTGGTGGAACTGATCGGCAATGACGGCCCGGCCGCCTTCATTCACGTGTACATGCCGCACGGTTTGCTCGCGCGGTTGGTGCAGCTTCGCCAGTTCGGCCAGTGTTGCGCGGCTCCCTGCCTGCGCTTTGAGCGCCAGCCGCATGAATATCTCCATGGCTTGAGGATACTCGCGCATGTTGTAGGAAGCGCGCCGGGCCATTTCGGTGAAAATGCCGTCAAGGGAAATGGCCTGAGCGACAAGCAGGCGACTGGCAATCGATAGGTCGCCCCCTTCCGCCTTCTTCGACTCGCGCAACAGTTCAACATAGAAGTTGCCGAGATCGGGAGACTTGCCGTTATCCGCTCCATTGAGAAGCGCCTCCGTGAAGCGCGATGCAAGATGACCGTGCCGCAATCCCGGCTCTAGCAAATCCTTGGCCAACTGATCGCGCTGCCCGTCATCATGCGTCGGGGCTTTCAATCCGGTCCCGTCGATCCGCTGCGCCCGTTTGGCCCTGATATTTTTCGCCGCCATATCCGCACCTTTGAAATTCGATTTTCACACCCTCACCGGCCTTCACCCCCACCACACCACCACCGCACTCTCCTATAGAGAGGTGCGGGTGGTGCGGACGGGGATCAGCACGGGTCATCGTCCACACTTTCCGCACTTTCCGCACCACACGTTTGAAGGTGCGGACGGGTGCCAATCTCGCTGGGGTCAACTGGCTTTCCGGCGATCACAAAGGGAACGTCACGGCCATTCACCGTCCGGTGTTCAACAGCCAGTGCACCATTCTTGCGCCACGTCCGCAGGATTGCCTTGATGCGGCCCTTGTCGGTTTCGGCGGACAGGCCCGCCACCTTTGCGACCAGATGGCCAACCCAATCGTTGGCCTGCACGCTCTCGCGCCAGTCACCAGCCGCAAGCCTCTGCTGGACCATGTAGAGGTGCCAGGTTGTCAGGCCATGGAACACGTCGGGCTTTTCCCAGAGCGTGGCGACGCCCACAAAATCGGACGGCTCAAGCCCGCTGCCATTATCGAGGCTCTGGCTTTCCAGCTTGATCCATGTGGCAGCACCAGCAGGCGCACGGCTGACCTTGCCTTCGTCGATACGCACCAGCGTGCGGCGCAAGGCGGGATCGGTAATGCCAAGTTCCTCGGCATCCTTCTCCCCCATGGGATTGAGCGGAAGCACTACGCGGGCAGCATCGCGCAATGCGACCGCTCCCCGACCATCCTCTGCCGTCACCTCGCGCCCGCCCAGTTTCTTGGTATGATGCACCAGCACGACCGCGCAGCCGGTTTCTTGCGCCAGCCGCTTCCACCGTTTGGTGATGGCGTCGATTGCTCCGTTGCTGTTTTCCTGCACGGCATGGCTGGAAACGAAAGGGTCAACGACCACCGTGGCGATTTGCCGGTCCCTGATCGTCGCTGCGAGCTGGGCAAATACTTCCTCTGCCAGCGCGAAGCCGTCCCGATCTTCGATGGCCGTGCATAGCGGCTGGACTAGCCCGCTATCGAGGTGCAGCCGGTCCCCGCAATCCTCGGGGCCAATGCCATGGAACGCGCAGGCAGCAGCCATTTGCCGCTCCAGTTCGTCGGCACCATCTTCAAGGTTGAAGATCCACACCGCTTGCGGACCTCGGGGCAGAGGCTTGCCCAAAAGGGGCCTGCCGCTGGCGAGGCAAAGCGCCATCGTGCCGCTGATTGTGCTTTTGCCAGTGCCGCCCGGTGCGATGATCGCCGTAACCTCTCCCCTCAGCAGCCAGTGGCCAAGCAGCCATTGCCGCGTGGGCAGCGATGCCGGATCGGGCCAGCGATAGGGCGTGGCGCGCAATGCGCCGTGGGCATGGATACGCGCCGCCGCTTCGCCGGGGTGAAGTGCGGCCATATCCATCGTCGCGGACTGATCTTGTTCCCCGAGTTCATCCCAACAATCAGCCATGAGAAACCGCCTTGCCCAGCCGGGCCAGTTCGATGCGCGCTGCAACCTGATCGCGGGGAATGTCCGCAAAATCGGCCCCTGAGTCCCCTGAGCGCGTTTCCGGCCTTGGGGCGGCTACATGCGCACCAATCGCTTGAGCGGCCTTCGTGGCGGCCTTCAGGCCAAGATTTTCGGGCAAGTGGCTGTCATCGTCCGCCGCGATGATAATTTCGCGGGCCGGGAACAGTTTGCGCATAGTGCGGGCGACGGTTTCAAGGTTGCGCGCCGACATGGCAGCGGCGACGCCATGGCCGGTTGCCATGTGAACAGCCGCCACGGTTGCAAAGCCCTCCCCGATTACCAGCGGGCCGTCGGACGGCCTGCCGTCGAACATGTGCACACCATGGGGCCAGAACAGGCCAGCGGTGCGGCCATCCCTGAGGAACAGCTTGAAGCCATCGGGCCGGATGCGCTGGACATTCCACAGACGAAAGCCAGCATCCACCATCGGCACCAGCAAAGCATTGCCCGACTGGCGAATGCCGAACGGCTCAAGCGCCTTGCGAACCAGATAGGGGTGCGCCGCGTCCGCCCGGTTGGCATTGCTCCACAAGTCCGCCGCGCTGGATGCCGCCATTTCCTCGCACGCCAGCCGCTCGCGTTGCCGGGCCAGCTCAGCTTGCCGGATCGAGCGGCGCTCTGCCGCAGTCAGTTCTCGGGTTTTGCGCTCGCCATCGGATGCAATGAAGCCATCCCGGCGAAGCATTTCCTTCACCGCCAACGCATCGGCAGTCGTGCCGTTGTAGCAGGCGACAAGCAGGCCATCGGGAGCGAGCGCGCTTGCCTTGATCGCCGTTCCCCTGTCGCGGCTGGAATGACCGGGCGTCGGAATCAGCGCATTGCCCTTGCAGACCTTGCCGCCGTAGTGGCGCGCGATTGCTTGCACGTCGATCATAGCGCCGCCCTCCCTTGATCGGTGAGGCGCAGCACCGCCGCATACTTGCCGGACGGGTTGCGCCGCCGCGCGCCGGTTGGTTCGACAAGGCCCATGGTTCGCAACTCGCTGAATCGTGGCTGGAGCGCTTCACGCGCAACGCCAGCAACAGCCACGACCTCAAGCGGGGTTGCCTCTCCCAGCCGGGCGAGCGCCAGCATGGCGACACGGCGAAGGCGGCGAACGCTAGGCGCGATGGCGTCGGCAGCGTCCTGGCTGGTGCCGTCCGGGCCTTTAGCGCCGGGATCGTCGGGGTAGCGATCAGCCATGGCCGTGCCCTCCGAATGCCAGCGCGGCGACCATCGCGGCTAGTTCGGGCCGGACTTGGTGCGCTGCGATCAGGAATTGCGCCTGAATGGTGAGGGGGCTAAGGGAGTCTCGGAAGCAGCCGCCACAGCTATTCCGCGACGCCCCGCCATTGTGCGGGGTTTCGCATTTATGGGGCATGGCTCAAGCCTCCCCCGCGATAAGCGCGTGCAGCGCCTCGGCTGGAATGATCGTCCTGCCACCGACGCGAACGGCGCGAAGGCGACCAGCCGAAATGTGATTGTAGAGCGTCGTCCGGCCAAGGCTGGACGCATGGCAGGCTTCCCGAATGCTATAACCGATTTTCGGGGGATCATGTTTCACGGATTGCATGGCATTGGTCCCACATTGCGGAGGCGGGATGCCTTCGCTTGGTGGCGGACCAATTAGAACGGGGCCGAGCAGCTTTGAATCGAGGAGAATTGAGATTAATCGGGCGGTGGGATTATTCCCCATTTCTCCCCGCGCGATATGCCCGTGCAAGCCGATCTACTTTTGCTTCAAAACTCGCACCTTTTGCTTGGTCGGCAAGCAGCTTTGCAGCGGAGGTGGCATTCAAAGACGGATCGCCTTCGATTGCTTTTCGCATTTCAACTAGCAGCAAGGCGTCGGCATGTTGGAAGCCGGTGCCCTTGGTTCTGCCCCGGCGTGTGGGCGGAGCTACGGCGATGGCATCTAGTGTCGATTCGCCTGCGTCGGAAGCTGGCGACCAAAGTCCTACGACTTTTGCCCGCTCGACAATTATCCGATCAAACGGATGATAAAATTCAATCCACGTTATGGGCGCGCCAAAGTGTGCAGACCACCGCGCTTTCGGCAGGGGCTGCGGTACTTCGTATCCGGTTTGCCCCCATGCCTCCAAGCGCCCATTCGCCAATGCACTGCGGACCTTTTCGGCCCCTTCGAGATAAACAAGACGATCTTGTTCCTCCAAATCGCCATGGTCTACCCAAACCCCATCGCCAAGATCGACAGAGCCATAGCGCGGTTCGGGCCGATCAAGCCAAGCAGCCCACCGCACAGCTTGAGCGAGCGTCATCCATGGGTCATTGGCTTTTTGTTTGGCGCTGCGGCCGTCGTCCTTCGGAACTTTCACTATGCCCCGCCTCCCTAGCGGTTCCCAAAAGGTGACGGGGAAGCACGTGGGAAGCGCGCTTATCGGCTGGCCTGCCTATCCCCACTGCAATGTTAGGTTATACACTTCCTTGCGCCAATCGGGTCGCCGTCCAATCCACTGCTTATCAGGGGGTAAAGTGTTCGATCTTGTCCAAGACTTGCGAAAGCAATGGCTCCGAAAACGTGGGATGAGCTATGCACAGAATGTATATCGAGAGTGGATCGAAGGCCCCCAATCCGATGAGCAAATGCGGCAGCGCATTGCGAATGGCCCGCTGTCAAAGTGGGTTATGTTCGATGATCCTTTTACAACCGGATACTCGGTTCAATGGCAGGAATTTGGGGCCAGCGACGCTATCGCTGGCAGGATTCGGGCCAAGAAATTCCAGTCCCATTCCTACAACATGGGCTGGTGGAATTTGATGGTCGAGCGTCACAATCTCGGCTGGCATCATCGTTCTCTGGATGAGGCATTCGCCAAGATGCAACGGCTCTATTGGGATAGGATCAAAGTCGGTCGCTCAGATGACTATTACTCCCCCTGAGCCATCCTAATTGGCGTCACGTTGGCACCAGCTGCCGGGATCGTGGCGCAATATGTGGCCCAATCGTCCATGAGCCGCCGCCGCTTGTCGAACAGGTCGCCGCGCCGATAGGCCCGCTCCACCTTGTTCTCGATGGTATGCGCCAAGGCCATTTCGGCAACTTCATGGGCATAGCCGGTGCATTCGGCGGACCAGTCGCGGAAGCCCGAACGGAAGCCGTGCACGGTCACGTCAACTTTCATCCGGCGAAGCAGCATCGACATGGCCATGCCCGACATGCTCCCGCCTTTGTTCGCCGGAAACAGCCATTCCTTGCGCAGCCCTTGCGTTGACTTCAAAATCTCCACGGCACGCGGCGACAAGGGAACGCGATGTTCCTTGCCCGCCTTCATGCGGCTGGCCGGGATGGTCCAGATTGCCTTGTCCAAATCGACCTCATCCCACTTCGCGCCGATCACTTCCCCGGTGCGGGCAGCGGTCAGGATGGTAAATTCCAGCGCCAGCGCCGCCACGGCCTCCCGCTTGTGCAGCGCACCGACAAATGCGGGGATCGCATCATAGGGCAGGGCCTTGTGATGGCCGCGCGTTAGGCGGGACCGGACAGGCAGGATTTGCGCGATATGGCCGCGCCACCGGGCCGGGTTTTCGCCTTCCCGGTATCCGCGCGCCTTGGCGGCATCGAGGATCGTTTCCATCCGGCCTCGCACACGGCTGGCAGTCTCAGCCTTAGCCTTCCAGATCGGCTCAAGAATTTGCAAAACATGGGCAGTGCCGACCTCGGCAACGGGCAATTCTCCGATCACCGGATAGACATAGGTGGCCAGCGTGTTCTTCCATTGCTGCCGGTGCTTGTCATTGCGCCAGCTTCCCTCATTCGCGCCGATGTAGGTTTCCGCCACGGCCTTGAATGTTATTCCGGCGACTTGTGTCGCCTGAGCCGCTGCATGGGCCTCAGCGGCCTCCCGCTGGCGCTCCTCAAGTGGATCAATCCCCGCCTTCACCTTGAGGCGCAGCGCGTCGCGGGCGTCGCGGGCATCGGCAAGGGAAATGCCATCCGGTCCAGCCGTGCCAAGGCCAATGTCCCGCGACTTGCCGCTGAGCATGAAGCGATAGACCCATGACCGGGCACCACTTTCCTTCACCAGCAAATGCAGCCCGCCACCATCGGCATGGCGACCGGGCTTTGCATTCCTCACCGCCAAGGGGGTGAGCGCGTTGCTGAGCTTTTTGGGCATTATGGCTCCCTGTCCGGGAACCGAACCTGCCTAAGTGGAGCCACCATGGCACCAAGAGCAGAGCGTTCCCATAACCGCTCCCCTATAATAGCGCGGTTTTATGGGAACGCAACGGGACGCATTCGGACGGAAAAGGGCCGGAACTTCGCTAAATACTCGTATTTTAGACGTTATGTTGGCGGTATACGGATGCGGCTGGACGCTGGTTAGGCGGACTCCCGCTCCGCCAGATACTGCTTTTCAGCGGTCTTTCCTGAACTATGATAAATGCCAAAATGTTTCGGGATTACTTGGCTTTTCGCCGATTTTCCATTCACCGAGGTTCGCTCGAAATCGTCTTGAGCCAGCCTCGAAGTTATGGGTTAAATTATGCCTATCCGTGAATCGATTTGACTGCTTGACGTGCTCCGCTGATTGTTACCAGTCAGAGGAAGAGTCTGGTTCCTCCATGATGTTGTTTGATGGGATGCCAAGCGGCCAGCATGAACCGGGCATGGGCCAGCGAGGTGAACAGGGTCTTGTTGAGGCATTCGTTCCCGCAGGCGGCCGTTGAAGCTTTCCACGAAGCCGTTCTGCATCGGATTGCCCGGTGCGATGTAGCCCTTCCTCCTGATAGATGCGCAGCAGCTTCTTGTGGTTCGGCCTCATGCCCTCTTAGCAGGTGGCAGCGCATATCCCGTGACGGCGGCAACCTTTGGGAACGTACTATCGCGCTATTGCCACCTTCATGCAGCTAAAACATTAGACGGCTTTCCGGCTTGTTCTGAAAACAGAAGTCAGGGCTGCGGGGTCAGCATGGGATACTTGATACCAAGTTGGTCAAGGTAGGTGGGATACTTCGTTGCATCATAATTGAATTTTTTCAACTCGGGCCTGATACGCTCCATCAGTTCCTTGTTGAGATGGATCGCAGGTTGATCTTCTGGCGTTAGTACCGGATCATATTTCTCATCTTTAAGCTGCACGGTCTTGAAATAGGTCTTGGCATCGCTGACCAGCTTCGGCGTGGTCATGACATCCAGCACTGTCATCGCCACGGCCTTGGCTCCGGCAACGGCTCCCTTGTGCGCCACTGGTGTTGCCATGGCGATAGCCGAGGTGACGTTGTGGCCGATCATGCTGGGAATGTTGGACGGGAAGCGTATGGTGATCGTCGGCACCGTCCACATGATGTCGCCGATGTCGTCAGACCCGCCACCCATCGAAGGCGTGCGCGTTTCCGGTGTAGAGAGCGCGTCGACCGTGGTCTTGAGCGGCGCAATCTTGAACTTCAGCGATTCCTGTACCGCTTTGGTGAAGGCCTGATCATCTACCGACCATTTAGGCATGCCGACCAGCTTGATGTTTTCATAAGCGGCTTCAGCCAGCGGCTTATTACCAAAGTTTGGCGCTGCATAGCCAAGCACCCGCCGTTTTACCGTGGTGCCCGTCGCTTTGGCGGCAGCATCGGCGATTTCAGTGCCCGTTTCGTAAAGCTTGCGGATCGAATCGAACGTTTGTTCGCGGAAGTAATACCAGACTGTCGCCTCGCCCGGCACGATGTTGGGCTGGCCGCCGCCATTGGTGATCACATAATGCGAACGCTGCGTCAGCGGCAGATGTTCGCGCCGCATATTCCACGCAATGTTCATCAGCTCCACGCCATCTAGCGCGCTGCGGCCCGACCATGGCGAGCCTGCGGCGTGGCTGGTGATGCCTTTGAAAGTGTATTCAACCGAGACCATGCCGTTGTTGCCGCTATCGCCGTAGCTTGTGCCAAAGCTTGAGGCGACGTGGGTGAAGATCGATACATCGACATCCTTGAACATACCGGCGCGCACGTAATAGGCCTTGGTCGCCAGCAATTCTTCGGCGACGCCCGGCCACAGCATCAGCTTGCCTTTGAGGCCGTGCTTGATCATCACTTCTTTGGAGGCAAGTGCGGCTGCAACGATGAGCGGCATGCCCGAATTGTGGCCTTCGCCGTGGCCCGGAGCGCCCGGAATCATCGGCTTGATCTGGGGCACACCGGGCATTTGTGACAGGCCAAGCAAGCCATCAACGTCAGATCCCAAAGCGACAACTGGGCCTTCGCCGTTGCTCCATGTTGCCGTCCATGCGCTTGGAATGCCCGCAACGCCTTTGGTGATGGTGAAGCCGTTCTTTTCAAGAATGCCGGTCAGATATTCGGCAGTCTGGAACTCCTGGAAGCCGGGTTCCTGAAAGCTGAAAACGGAATCGACCATTTCCTGAACCAGCTTGGCATTGCCATCTATCAGTGCACTGGCTTCGGTCTTCAAGGCAGTTGGCGCCTTTGCATGGGCCGCCAAGGGTGTGGTGGCCAAAAGCAGGGCGGCGAAGGATTTTAGCGGTTTGTTTTGCACATTCAGGCTCCGTCGATCAGTCTTATGATCCCGAGTGGCTGATCATGGGCGTGCCACTCCGGTCTCGGCTTTGGCTAGATTTTGAGGCGCACGCCCAAGCGGAACACACGGCCCAAGACGTCGTACAAACTGCGGTTTGTTTGCGGGTAAGCAGGCGTGTTGTCGCCCGTCGGGCCGTTACCGACGAGCACCGGGTCGGTGTTGAACAGATTGCGGACGTACAAGAACACTTCCGCATCGCTTCCGGCAACAGCAAAGCGTTTGGTCAACGATGCATCAAGATACCACTGGCCAGCAATCTTGTTGGTGTTGATCGTGCGGAAGTCTGCGGTAGATGCAGGGCAGGCGGTTTGGCATTCGATGAAATTGTTGTTGTAAACACCGCCCGAAAAGCCACGACCGACAAGATTCAAGGCCCAGCTACCGGCATCATAATTGGCCGATAGGCGATAGTTCCACGATGGCGTTGCATCACCGCCGCCCGCGTTCTGTCCGGCCAGATCGACAGGGGCGTTGATGCCATTGTCTGTGGTGTTGGTGATATAGTGCGAAACCACCCCGCGCAGGGTGAGGTTTCCGGATGCAAATGGTGTGCGGTAGCTGGCTTCAAAATCGATCCCACGGGTTTTGACCGAGGCGAAGTTGAACGGCACCAGCGTGATCTGGCTGATGTCATTGGGTGAAGCAAAGGCAATCTGTGCGCATTGCGATTGCACATTCTGTTCAAAGCACAAATTGGCCGTGGTTTGTGCTGTTATGTTGGCGATGGCATCGGCGAGCTTGATGTCGAAATAATCAACCGATGCGGCAAAGCCGGGCAGGAAGGTGGGGGTGAACACAGCACCCAGTCCCAAGGTTTGCGCAACTTCCGGCTTCAGGCTGATGTTGCCGGTGGTCTGTTCAAGGAACGTGTCCGACCGCTGCCCGCCGCCAGGAAGCGGGACATTGACGGTGTTGGTGCGGGCTGTGCCAGGTGCAAACAGATCGTTCAGGTTGGGCGCACGGATATCGCGTGAACGCGTGATGCGGAACTTGAGATCATCGATCACCTGCCATGTGCCGCCAACCTTCCACGTGGCAACAGTGCCCGATGTCGAATAATCGGTTACGCGCAAGGCACCGTTGAAATCCAGTCCTTCGTAAAGCGGGAAGACGGTTTCAATGAAGCCTTCCTTGACGTTGAAATCGCCCGTGGTGACCCGGTAATTGCCATAGAGGAATCCGAGATTGTTCGGCGCATCGGGGCTGATCGTGCCAGCGACAGACTCCTTGCGGTATTCAGCACCGAAGGCAAGGCTGACAGGGCCAGCCCAGTTGGTCCACAAATCGTTGGTCTGGAAACTGAACGCCGCAACATCCTGCTGGATGCGTTGCTGCCGTGATGGCTGCAAGCCATCGTTGAAGATGTAATTAAGCGCGGCATCGCTGACCGGGCCAATGCCGATCCGGTTTAGCGGGACACAGCCATTGGTCGGGTTGGTGATGGTCGAGCGGCAAACGATGCTGCCATTGGAAACCACAGCATCGGTTGCAAGCGCCAAACGCGCTGTGTTCCACGTATTGGTCAGCAACTCGTTGGTTTTGGCAATGCCCAACTGGTAATAGGCATCGTATTTCCAGGAGATGCCGCCGGTTGCGACATCGCCTTTAGCGCCAACGACATAACGCGAGACCGTGCGGGTGTTATCGCTGCCTTGTGCCGGAATACCGGCGTTGCCGGTGCCGATCGAAACGCTGCTCAGATTGTTTGCGACCATGAGGTTGCGGAACGCCGTGGGCAAAAAGGCATTGTCACGTTGAATGGTGACCGAGGGCGAGGGCGTTTTTTGATAGAAGCTCTGCCCTTCGTAACGCGAGTATGATCCTTGAGCATAAATCTCGATTGCTGGTGAAATCTCGAAGCTGGCACGGGCAAAGAGATTGAGGCGTTTTTCATCAGGAGCAAGCGAGTTTGAACTGAAATGGCCCTCGCGGCTGACCAGATAATCGCCACCCTGCATCCACTGGCCTTTCGTGGGGCCATAAGTGAACTGGTTAAGGCTGGCCTGTCCGGTGGAGGGGTTAATCGCGCCGAAATAGGTGCCGCGCAAGGGGCCGGAGTTGACAATGCCACCGGGCGTAAATTGGTACGTGCCGATGCCACTGGCCACCAGACGCTCGGGCAAGCCATTGGTTGGCGTATAGGCGGGGTTATCGATTTGGAAGAACCCGCTATTCTGCCATTTGCGATCATATGTATCGACACCCTTCTGGGTGAAATAATCGCCTGCCAACAACAGTTTGCCGCGGCCTTCGGAAAACGGCACGCCTGCGGTCAGCCGGACCAGATGGTTGGGCACATCGCCATAAGTGGTGACGCCGTGTTCGTATTCGGCTTCAAGTCCGGTAAAGTCTTGGTCGAGGATGAAGTTGACAACGCCTGCAACGGCGTCTGAGCCATAGGCTGAAGATGCGCCACCGGTGACCACTTCAACGCCCTTGATCAGGCCTTGGGGCACAGTTTGCACATCGACCAGGCCGACTGTGGATGAAGCCACAGAGCGTTGCCCGTCAATCAGGATCAGCGTGCGGTTCGCGCCAAGATTGCGCAAGTTGACTGTGGCAATCCCTGCCTGTCCGTTTGAAAGCGAACCCGAGTTGGTTGACGAAGACTGGCTTCCGCGCACGGCGGGAAGTGTGCTGACATAGTCGCCAATGCTGGCTTGGGGTTCTGACTTCAGTTCAGCTTCGGTAACTACGTTGACAGGCGTCGGGGCATCATATCCATCGCGGACAATCCGCGATCCTGTAACGGTGATTTGTGCTGCAACGTCGCTGTCAGCAGGTTGTTCTTCCACAACGGCAGCAGGTTCCGGCGCGATTTGAGCGAATGCGGCTGATCCAAATGCAACACAAGTCAATGAAGCAGTGCACAGCAGAATCTTCTTAATTCTACAAATATTCTTTGCGTATTCCGAATTAATAGATTTCATGGATGCCCCCATTTTTTGGTTGTATTCGACCCAACGCCATCCCCGGTGCGATTTTTTATTTTCTACTATTTGAAAGCTGTTGAAGTTACTCCGCGCTTATGATCCTATGTCAGCATCAAAGCGATGGCAAAACCCTTTTTGAAATTTGCAATATCTGGTGTTGACTCGGTCAGCAACGCACCACCGCAACGCTATTTTTGGCCCAGTTTTCCGGGCGATTCCGGCAGCAAAGGAACCCGCCATGACGTTAATCAGTCGCAGCCAAGCTCTGCATTTGTCCCGGCGTAGCGTTGGCAGCATGTTGGCATTTGGCCTCGCGCTTTCGGCAAGCGCTTCTCTGGCTGCGCCAGACACTGTAACATCTGCAAGCACGGCAGTGCCCATGCGGATGGAGGGCTTTGTCCCACTGGTATGGGATCAGGCTCGTGGCCGCATCCTGATGGAAGTGCCCGCGTTTGACAGTGACATACTCTATTATGTGTCCGCTGCCAGCGGCGCGGGATCGGTGGAATTGCCGCTGGATCGCGGGATCATGGACAGTTCGGTCATTCGTTTTCAACGCGTCGGGCAGCGTGTGCTCGTGGTGGAAGTGAACACAAGTGACCGGGCAACGGAAGGGTCGGTGCCCACCGCCATGGGAGTTGCCGATTCATTCCCGACATCGGTAATCGCCAGCCTTCCGGTGGAATCCGAAGCGAGAGGAAAAGTCATCGTCGATGGCACGGCGCTGTTCATGCGCGATGCCGCAGGGATTGAAGCGATGCTCAAGCGCGCCAATCAGGGAACCTTCAAGTTTGAAGCTGCGCGTAGTGCGTTTCACATGGCTCGTACAAAGGCCTTCCCGGAAAACACCGAAGTTGAAACGATTGCCACGTTCGCAGGAGACGGCCCCGGCCCCCTGGTCCGCAATGTGACGCCCGATCCGCGCACGATGACGCTGCGCATTCATCACAGCTTTTTGAAAGCACCACAGGGCTATGTCCCGCGCCTTGGCGATTCGCGCATCGGGGTGAGCGAGCTTCGCTTCCGCGATTATTCCAAAGATTTCACCGAGCCGACCGAGACTGCGTGGGTTACGCGCTGGAGACTGGAAAAGAAGAACCCTTCTGCCAAGATGAGCGAACCGGTTAAGCCGATAACGTTCTATTTCGATCCGGCGATCCCCGATCCTATCCGTACCGCAATGAAGCAGGGCACACTGTGGTGGAACAAGGCGTTCGAGCAGGCGGGCTTTGTCAACGCCGTCCGCGCAGAAGACGCCCCCGCCGATATGGACCCGATGGACATCCGTTATGCCTATGTCCTTTGGATCAACCGCGATGAGCGCGGCTTTTCCAGCGGCGGGACCTATCGTGATCCGCGTACCGGCGAGATCCTTGGATCGAAAACGCGGATGGATACGCATCGCATCCGCACTATTGCCAATTATTGGGATGCTTATAGTGGCGGGCTACCTGCCGATGGCAGTGGGTTAACCGTAGCTGACCCTGCCTTGCTGACGCCTGGAGCGCTGGGCAATATGCATGCCGGACAGCGTGATATGGTGCTGCTGCGGCAGGCACTGCTGACCGCGCATGAACTGGGCCATGCCATTGGGTTTCAGCACAACTTCTCGTCCAGCCTTGATGACCGGCAATCAGTGATGGAATACCCGACCCCGCGTGTGAAGGTGACGAACGGGAAGATCGACCTTTCGGAATCGTTTCAGAAGCAAATCGGCGCTTATGATGCTGCGATGACGCGCTATGCGTACTCGGTGTTCGCGCCCGCGCAAGAGAAGGCCGGGTTGGAAAAGGTAATCGCAGATATGCGTGCTGCGGGGCTACACTACGTTCCCGAAACCGATCCGCGCTGGACATGGTACGATGATCGCGCAACGCCGACCGAGTACTTGAAAGAGTCTTACGCGGCCCGAGCTATCCTGCTGCAAACTTTCGGAGAACGCGCACTTACCCCGGGTGAACCGATAGGTAGCCTGCGCGATGCCCGGCTATGGATGGTCTATCTGCACCACAGATATGCCATTGAAAGCGGGATGAAATATATCGGCGGGATGTACCAGAACTATGTGGTGAAGGGAGATAACCTTCCCCCAACCGAGTTTGTGCCTGCTGCACTTCAGCGCGAAGTTCTGGATCTGCTGCTTGATACTGTGCAACCATCTGCACTGGCCATGCCGGAATCGCTTTTGGAACAACTTGTCCCATCGCCGGATAGCAATCTGGAAGACTTGTCAGACGATCCGGTTTTTGACCAAATAGGGGCAGCTCGGATTGCAGCGGCGCTGGTGCTTGAACCGTTGTTGGAAGGTAGCCGTGCCAACCGAATGCTGGCGCTGGCCGCCCGCAAAGGCGATACTCTGACCTTTGCGCAGATGATCGATACGGTCATGGCCCGCACATGGGGTGCGCCGCGTGGAAGGAACAGCACTGAATTGGCGTTACGTATAGCGGTGCAGAGCGTAACGCTTGATGCCATGATGATAATGGGCGACAACGACAAAGCGGCAGCGGAAGCCCGCGCCTATGTTTTGCAAACGCTGCGCACACTTGCGATAGAAAATGCTCGCAGCGGCGATGCCGACAAGGTAACTCAAGCTTTCCGCCGACAAGCTGCAGCCGATATTGCAGTCTATCTAACAGATCCCAAAGCCCATGCGCCAAAGGCGATTGCGCCTGCTTGGGGCAAATCGCCACGGTCGCGCTTCCCACTGCCACCAGGCCCTCCGCTGGGCTGAAGGCACTGGATCTTAGCGTTTTTCAAAGCAGCCAGCACTTTGGCCTATCGCATTGATGGCCGGGAAAGTCGCTTGCTGCCGCCCTGATCGCTGTGAAATTTACAAAGAGTCCAGCCAAAAACTGGAGGTTCGTGCTTCAGATTGGCATCATCGTTTCCTGCCCTTGGTTTATGCACCGGTACTCTTCGGCCCAATCAGCCAACTGGTGGAACAGCCATCACCACCACTTCAGCTTTTTTCCGCGTGATCCCGAAAATGGTTCGCTCTGCGCTACGGTCCCATGCCCAGGCCTGACCCTCAAGCGGAGCAGGTATCGTGGCAATGTGCTCCATCACCGGACCTTGTGCCGGAATGCGAACCACATAGAATTCAGGTGCGTCATGTCCGGTTAGATACAGCAGACCGTCGGGGCCAAAACTGCCGCCCGATATGCTGGTGGGAGGAAGCCGTTCCAGCACGGAATCCGGCAGGGCATAACCACCGACTTCGGCCCAATCATCGTTGAAAATGACGATTTTCGTATCGCGGTGCGTGCGCCCCAGATAACCGCGGGGGGCATCGTAATTTGCAAACCCTGCCCACCAGCGACCATTATGACGTTCAACCCAGGTCAAAGAGCCATCGCGCACACCCAGTGATATGGACCGCACGTGGCGCATCGTCGCCGTGTCAAAAATCTCGACTGAACTGGCCATTGGCGTTTGCGGAAAATTGCTGTTGGCGCAGACCAGTTCAGCCTTGTCGACGATGCAACTGTTAAGATGCCGGATGGCCACGCGATCTCCCACCCATTCGCCAACTTTCCCCCCGTCAGCTTTGCGATATTTGCCAATCCGGCTGTTCACTACCGCATAGAAATGCTGCGCATCCACCGCGACACCTTGCCTCGCTTCGGGGGCAGGCCAACGCTTCAACGCTGTCGCCGCAGCAAGAGTTGGGGGCTGTGGCGATTGTGGCGGCGCAGTTTGTGCAGAGATCTGCGAAGGTATCAGAGCCAGCAAGGCTAGTATAATACGCTGCATCACATCACCACCGACGCGCCAACGCTGAAGGCCCTGCCAAACCGCGCTGATTCCTGAAGGAGGTCCCGGTTTGGTCCCGTCAACTCGATACGGCCACTGTTGGTCAGATTCTCGCCCTCGACGAACACTTCGATCTTGGGAGTTACGCGATAGCGGATCTGCGCATCCATTGTGCCGCGCCAGCGCCAGAACTGGTCAGCGCCCGGAATGGTCTGGTTGATGGTTTCCAGAAAGTCGCCTGTGTAGTTATAGGCAAGGCGTGCTTCGAACGGGCCATTTTCGTAGAAAACTGTAGCATTGGCAGCCCACTCTGGTTGGAGGAAAAAGCCTAGACGGCGCGGCCCGTTGGTGGTCAGGACGTCAAGCTTGCTCTTGACGTAAGTGGCGTTCAGGTTGACGCCGAAACCGTCAAGCGGCTTTGGCAGAAAATTGAGAGACTGCTGCACGGCCGCTTCGATACCGAACAGGGTAGCGGATTGTGCATTGTCAGGCCGTGTTACCTGAACGTCTTCAATCCCGCGGCCCAGCCCAAGATCGATCCTTTCGATCGATGTCACGCTGAAAATCTCGTCCTTGATGTCCTTGTAAAAGATACCGAGCGAGACAAGGCCGCCATTGTCGCTGTAATATTCGGCAGAAGCATCAAGCCCCATTGAACGACGCGGTTTAAGATCGGGATTTCCGCGGGACAGCGTCGGTAACGCTCCGGTCACTATGTTAAGCGTTTCCCGTGCGGTCACGTCACCGAAATTGGCGCGACCGATCGTGTTCGTCCATGCAGCGCGAAGGACAAGATCAGGAGCGGCATTCCAGCGCAAATGGACGCTCGGCAGAAAGTTGCCAAATCCACCTGCTGTAACAGATGGCGTGGTTATGCCGCCTGCCACTCTGACCGAGCCCGACGCAACATCAGTCCGTTCATAACGGACACCGCCCAGCACTTCGACATCGCCTGCTTTAACAAGGCCTTGGACGAAACCGCCATAGACTTTTTCCGTCACTGTGAAATCACCGTTGACGTTGTTGGTGGCGGCGGAAAATGCGGCGCGGTTGGTGTTGAAGAAGGCCAAAGCCTTATCGCGGTCGATCGCCAGATCGAACACCTTGTTGCCCACCACTTGCGATGGCTTGCGGACAAACGCATCGGCCAGTGTGTATGTAATGCCAGACCCTGAAGTCAGGGTGTATGTGGTCTGGTTTTGATCGTTGCTGTGATCGATCTGGCGATAGATACCGCCAGCTTTGACCGTGAAGTCCAACCCGCCACTTTGGCCCTCGAACGTCAGGTTGATGCGTCCTTCGTAAATGTCCTGGCGCGTGATGTTGAGAGACTCGGTCCGGCTAAGGAAAGGGTGAAGCGCCGGATTACCCAGATTTACTGATGTGAGTGGATTGAAATCGAAGAAAAACTTCGAGGTATCGTAATTGAAGCCAAAGCCGGCATTGGCGGCTGAACGAAACGTCTCGCCACGGCCGATCTCGCGGCCTTCCGCGCCGGAATAGATCGCGTCCACATCCAGCCGCAGGGCATCGCTGGCATCCCAGCGCGCGTTGTACTGCGTGTTCCATATTTTCTGGCTGCTGATCGGCAGATTGAGATTGATCAGATTGCGGCCTGTTGCAAACGTGCCGCTTGTTGGCGTTTGGCCGGATACGTTGCCCGTCGGCTCCAGCCGGTTTTCGTCACGTGTTTCGGCGTCTTTAAAGCGGTTGTACGTGCCGAACAACCGCATGTAGAGTTGCGGGCTGGCCTGCCATTCCAGCGTCAAAGCACCCCCGGTGCGTTCGCGGACGTTATTGTACAGGAACAGACGCTCCTGAACTGGCACCGGAATGCCATTACCAGAACCCAAGTTCACCGGCGCGCCTGCCGCAGTGTATTCACGAAAGCTGGGATTGGCGTTTTCAAACTGGGTAATATCGTAATTGCGCACCGAGTAATTTGCCTGCGCAACAATTCCGAACTGCTGATCAGGCCCGAACCGCAAGCCCCCTTGGCCACTGATCCGCCAGCTTGCGCGTTTGCTCGCCACGTCGTCAGATTGTTCCAGATGGGTGTAGGCAGCAGTGGCGTTAAGAAACGAGTCTTCCTGGCTGAACGCACTGCGCGTCACGATATTGATCGCGCCGCCCACGGCATTGGGGTCCATTTCGGGTGTGATGGTCTTGTATACTTCAAGGCGCTGGGCAAATGTCGAAGGTACTGTATCGAGGGGTACCGTGCGTGATCCGCCATTATCACCGGTAGCAACGATAGCGCCGTTCACTTGGGTGCGATTGTAGGTTGGCGGCAATCCGCGGATCGATGGGAAGCGCGGTTCGTTCTGATCGTTCTGTACCGAAATACCGGGAATGCGGCGCAGCGCTGCTGCCGTGTTCTGATCGGGCAAGCGGCCGATGTCATCCGAAACGATCAGATCGGAAACAACGAAGTTGTCTTTCTTGGCAGCTACCGATTCAAGTTCGCCTTTGCGGAAACCGGTGACGATGATTTCCGAACCGGCACTTGGCGCCTCTGCACTTGCCTGATCTTCTGCCGCAATGGCCGTAAGTGGCATCAAAGCCAGCAATGATGCGCCAACCAGCCATGTCGATCTGAACATTTGCATTCTCCGTCATCCGCAAGATGTAACTGCGATTCAGGGGCCACTAACGCCAGTGCATGACACCGGCTTTGCATTAAAGAGACAGCGTGATGACGCTTGTTTGCCTTCGCTCGCTCCAGGTCATTGCGCCGCGTATAAATGATGCCTGCTATTGGGCGAGCCGCGGTCAAGGTAATTTGACCAAAATCAGAGCGTAAAGCTGACAATGGGTTTTGTTGGCAAGTTCCAGCAGAACCCGTCGTTCGCACTGACGCC
Organism: Novosphingobium sp. 32-60-15; assembly: GCF_002280675.1. Lineage (GTDB taxonomy): Bacteria > Pseudomonadota > Alphaproteobacteria > Sphingomonadales > Sphingomonadaceae > Novosphingobium. The sequence goes on from NZ_NCEN01000003.1 coordinate 148,311, forward strand.
GCTCGATGGATTAAGCTGGGCCGGGAGCTGCCTTTCCGGTCTCGATCGCTGGATTAGACAAATTTGCCGTTCAGCCGGACCGATGCGTCCGAATGTCTCAGGCGCAAAAACAGTTGTTGAGAGCTGGTGTGGCGAGCCGCGAGGCGGATAGTCGTTCAGGCACCTGCCAATCCGCAACCGGCACGTGGTTTGTGGGCGTAGACGTGCTAGGCATGACAGCATGACAAACATCCATAAACTTTCCGGTATCGTCGGCGTCGGCGGGTTTCAATATGAGTGGGAACTGCGGAGCGAGCCACAGTGGAGCGAGTCTGAAGGCTGGAAAGGCATGACAGTCGCTTTGCTGCGCAAGCACACCCAGCGCGGAGCTTTGTTGGAATTCCCTCCGCCGAAACGCTTGCTGAAGGGTTTGCAACGAGGTCGTCTCCAGGTCAGCGACGCGATTGTAATCAGGGGCATTCAGGCAGCGTTAGACGCCGGCTGGGAGCCTGCGTCTCGGGGGAAGCCGGTGGTTTTTGTGGTCGATGCTGATGGCAACTAGGCTCAGGCCGCATTCATGCAGCGCCCCAGTTCCAGCTTTGGAAAAAGGGGCGATAAGGGTTTATTTCAGTAGCCCAACCAATCGGCTGCGATCTCGCCTCTATGCCCCTCAGGTGCCAGTGCCGCACGCAGAGCTTCCAGTAGAGGCGGCAGCGCCTGCGTGAAGGCGTAGGGCGGGTTGACGATATAAAGGCCCGCGCCGTTGTAGATTGCGGGCTGATCGGCATCGTAAAGCCAATGCTCCACCCACAGAAATTTCGGGATGCCAAGCCTACGTAACTGCTCTTTCCACCGAACATGCGTGGCGCGGTCTTTCAGCGGATACCAGATCATCGTCACGCCATGTGCCCATTTTCGGCAAGCTGCCGCGAGGGTGGCGGTGATACGGGCACGTTCGTCCGTCTGCTCGTACGGCGGGTCGACCACCACCACGCCCCGCGGGCTGCGGGGCGGCAACATCGCCAGCCAAAGCTCGTACGCGTCGCGCTCATGCACCGCAGCGGAGGTGCCGCGCATCACGCCGCGCAGGGCATAGGCGTCCTCGGGATGCTTTTCGTTCAGGATCAGGGAATCCTGCGGGCGCAAAAGCTGCGCCAGAATGCGCGGCGAGCCGGGATAGACGCGCGGCTCGGTCCCGACATTCACCGCCTGTACTGCGGCGCGGTAGTCGTTCAGCAAAGGGTTCGTGTCGGCGAAGGCCCGCACCACACCCTGCGCGGACTCACCGGTGCGCCCGGCCTCCTCGCCGTGAAGGTCGTAAAGCCCGCAGCCGGCATGGGTGTCGATCAGGGTCAGCGCGCTTTGTTTCTGCTGCAAGGCCTGCACGAGGGTGATTAGCAGGCTGTGCTTCACGACATCGGCGCTGTTACCAGCATGATAGGAATGGCGATAATTCATTGTGCTTCAAAATCCTGACGATCTGCCTTTATGGGACTGCTGGGCAAGGATGCTGAGCGCGAGTCGACTAAGGTGACCAATCCGGGGCCCGTATAGAGTTGGGCGGAAACCTTCAAAGCACTTCTGCGCAAGGCCTCAAGCTCGCGTTAACGAGTGCTACCGAAGGCCTAGACGGAAGTCTTCGGATGCATGGGAATGTTCATGTCGGCGTCTGCTTTTCCCAGAGATTGTTGCATCCTACCCTGAAAATAGCCGCCGACTGCCCGGTTGGTCAGCAGGCCGCCACAATGGCTGATAGGCAACGATGCAGCACTGTCGGTTGGTAGGCACAGCAGTTACCCTTGAAGCGCATGGTGATGGGAAATGGGAGGCTACTATGCGCGAAGTCCGTTCCTTTTGTCGTTTTTGCATGGTGTTTTGCGGCACTCAGGTCACCTTGGATGAAAACGATCACGTAACCGGCGTGCGCGGGGACCGCGAAGACCCGATGAACCAAGGGTATAGCTGCATCAAAGGGCTGGAGGCTGCAGGAGCCTATTATGCACCCGACCGCTTGCTCCATCCACTCAAGCGCCAGCCCGACGGAAGTTACGTGCAAATTCCGATCGAACAGGCGCTTGATGAAATTGCCGCAAAAATGGCGGAAATCGCCGCGCGCGATGGACCAGAAGCCATCGCTGCATTTCGTGGAGCGGGCGCGATGCTGAACGCATCGGCCATGGCGATGGCTCCGGCATTCCTGACCGCGCTGGGATCGCACAAGAATTTCACCACGCTTACCATCGACCAGTCTGCCCACATGATCGCAGCGGGACGTATCGGGATGTGGGCGGCACCGCGCCAACCGCTGCACGACAGCGATGTGCGAATGATGTTCGGCACGAACCCGCTTGTTGCACTAACCTGTACCGATTTCGATATGTCGAACCCGACCAAGGCGATGAAAAGGGCGCGTGCGCGCGGCCTGAAACTGATCGTGATCGATCCACGCCGTACCGAAACTGCAAAGTACGCCGACGTTTTCCTGCAACCCTATCCGGGTGAAGATGTGACCATCGCAGCAGGCATGCTTCACATCATTTTGGCAGAAGGCTGGCAAGACGCAGAGTTCTGCTCCACTCATGTGGCCGATCTCGATGCGCTTCAAGCAGCGGTCGCACCATTCACGCCCCGATATGTTGCACGTCGCGCCGGGATCGATGCAGCCGACCTGCACCGCGCCACCGCGCTTTTCGCTCGGGATTCCAAGCGTGGCGGGGCGCTGGCTGGCACCGGTGTGTGCATGGCACCGCATTCAAACCTTGCCGATCACCTGATCGAAGCGATCAACGTCGTGTGCGGCCGGTTTCAGCGCGCTGGCGAGCGGGTGGTCAACCCCGGCGTGCTGCGCTCACGCCAACCAAAGCGGGCGCAAGCCGTGCAAATCGGTCGCTCATGGGAGCAGGGTTTCAAAAGCCGGATTGGCAATTACGGAACGCTGTGGGGCGAGATGATGAGCGGCATTCTTGCCGACGAAATACTCGCGCCTGGCGTGGGCCAGGTTCGCGCGCTGATTTGCCACGGGTCCAACCTTGCCAACATCATGCCTGATCAGCGCAAGACTATCCGCGCGCTTGAATCGCTCGAACTGTTGGTAAACATTGACCCGTTTATGACCGAGACGTCCAAATTAGCGCATTACATCTTGCCGACGCTCATGGGGTACGAACGCGCCGACCTGACGATGTACATGTATGAAAGCCTCTATACGCGGCCATATGCCCGCTATACCCCAGCTATCGCCGCGCCACCGACCGGAGCCGACCTTCCCGAGGACTGGCATATCTATTGGGGCCTTGCGCAACGGCTGGGGCTTAAGCTCGAATTCGACGGTGTTCCGCTCGACATGGACGCCGCGCTGGATACAGACAGCCTTCTCGCCATTGTCGCGCGCCATGCGCCGGTACCGTTCGAGACGATGAAATCCTACGAACTGGGGCATATCTTTGACGATGATCCGCAATACGTGGAAGAGCCGGACCCTGCCTCAATGGATCGGTTCACGATAGCCACCGCTGACGTGGTCCTTGAACTGGCGCAGGTTCATGCCGAATGCCCGCAGCCCGGCGCCTGGGCCAGCAACGGCGAAAGCTTTACGCACAAGATGACCTCGCGGCGGTTGCGCGAAGTGCAGAACAGTTCGCATCGCAACGTGCCCGCCGTGCGCAAGCGCATGCCCTATAACCACGCCTATCTGCACCCCGACGAAATTGCCGCGCTGGGCATTTCGGCAGGCGACAAGATCATGATCACATCAGACGCGGGCAGCATTCCTGCTGTTGTCGCTGCAGAGCCGGACCTCCGGCGCGGGGTCGTTTCGATGAGTCATGGCTGGGGCACATTGCCGCAAAATACAGTCTATGAACGAGACGGATCCAATACCGGTCTGCTCATCAGCACAGACCGTGATCTTGATCCGATCAATGCCATGCCACGAATGACGGCGATCCCGGTAAGGCTTGAACCGTTCATTTGAGATGACCATCCATGGCGCGCGGCTGACGGGCGTTAGCCGTCGTGGCTTTCGTGCGGCTGGCGGCGCCATGACGGCGCTCTTTGCGATCAAGGCAGGCCCGGCATCGGCAATTGCTCCGGCGCCCTCAGCTACCGTTGCTCAAGGATGGATCGAGATTTGCGCTGACAACACGGTGCTGCTGCGCACCGGCAATTGCGACTTCGGCCAGAGCACGATTTACACCGCCTATCGCCAGATCGTGGCCGGAGAGCTACGCGCCGATGATATGCAATGGTCGACGTAATCCTCTGCAATGGTTGCAGACATTCGCATCGCGCTTGATGCTAAAGGCCGAAGTGCGGCTTAGAATGCGACCCAAAGCGGCCCCGGCATGCAGGACGACCGACTGATCCGGCTATCCCATTCTGACCATGGCCGAGATGCCAGAACTCAAGGTTGTGATTACCAACAATCCTGATGTGGGGAATTACGGGCAGGGGTCAGAAAGTGCAATTGCGCTTGCCTCACCAGCGATTTCCGCAGCGGTGATCGACGCAACAGGCAAGCCCGTCCGGCGCTTGCCACTACGGCCTGAAGATGTCGGCAAAGCAATGGTGTAGTGCGCCCGAAGTGTTTATCTGAAGTTTCTGGCCGCAATCATGCTGCGTTGTATGACGGTTAGCAGGCACAGCACAACATAGCCGAGCGCGATTACTGCAAAGTTCTGTGGCCAAAGGCACATGGCGATGAAGACGGCGATGGTTTCCGTGCCTTCGGCAAGGCCGGTGGAATAGAAGAAGCTTTTGGCCCCGTGCGCCTGCGTTTCCTCCCCGCGCTTGCCCGCGATTGTAGCAAAGGCCAAGAAGCTTATGCCGGTAAGGGTAAAACTGGCGACGAGCAGCATCGCGGGCACTGCATTCGCCGAGTTGGCCAGTCCGAAGCCTACGGGTACGGCCACGTAGAATGCGAAATCGGCAAGGATATCAAGATAGCCGCCAAGGTCCGTCATTCCCTGCGCCCGTGCGACCGCACCGTCGAGGCCATCAGCCAGACGGTTTACCGCGATTGCCACAAGGCCCACACCATAAGCCTCATGCGCAATGGCAATCGCGGCCACAAGGGCGGGCACCAATCCGGCCAGCGTGATCACATTCGCGCTGATACCACGTTCCGCAAGCCAGCGCCCGGCGGCATTAAGCGGCGGATCGATCAACGGGCGCAGGCGGGCATCGAACATTACAATGCAGCGCTGACAGCGATGGGTGTGACAAGGCCGATGACAGCAGCACCCATGGCCGACGCCAGATTGCCTGCGATCCAGCTTTTCATGCCAAGCGAGACAGCATCGCGTCGCCGGTCCGGCGCAAGCGTCGAGATCGTCGAGACAAGCAAGCCGACGCTGGCAAGGTTGGCGACATTGCACAGCGCATAAGTCACGATCAGCTTGCTTCGCGCCGAAAGCGCCTCTGCGGGCAGGCCTGCAAATTCGAGGTAAGCGACATATTCGTTAAGGATTGCCTTGGTGCCCATCAAAGACCCTGCCGTTCCCGCTTCTGCCCAAGGGACCCCCAATGTCCACATGAATGGCGAAAACAACCACCCGAAGCTGCGTTTCACCGTGATCGGCTCAATGCCGATCAAGGGCAGGGCGGCGGCAAGGATCTGATCAACAAGGTTCACCAGTGCGAAGATCACGATGATGATGCCGATCACTGCAAGCACCAATTGCACCCCGTCCATCGTGCCTTTGATGATCGCATCCATCGTGCTCTCGTATGCCACTTCGGCAGCGGGCTCTTCAGGCTCTGCGCTGCCGACACCGGGCACCATGATCCGCGCGACCAGGATTGCAGCCGGCAATGACAGGAACGATGCGACGATCATGTGCCCCACTGCATCGGGCAATTGGGGGGCAAGGGTTGTGGCATAAAGCACCAGCAGCGCGCCAGAAATGTTGGCCATCGACAGGACCATGACCGCGAACATATCGGCCCGTGACATCCGCGCGAACCATGATCGCACGATCAGCGGTGCTTCTACCACGCCAAGAAAGATGTTTGCCCCGGCATTCAACCCGACCACGCCTGTAACCCCGAGCGTCTTGCGCAAAGCCCACGAAAGTCCGTTGACCACCACCCGCAGCACACCCCAGTGCCACAGCAGCGCGGTGAGCGCCGAGAAAACAATGATCAAAGGCAAGATCTGGAAAGCGATAACCATCGGCTGCGCTGCCCCCGGCTTAAGCACAAACGGGATGGGCGCCCCACCAAGATAGCCGAACATGTAGCTTGATCCTGCAAGCGTCGCCGTCTCAATGGCTGCAACAGCCCGGTTTATGCCATCAACAAGGCCCCACACCGCCGGAACGCGCACGATTACCAGCGCCAGCACAAGTTGCATCGCAATCGCGCCTGCCGCCCAGCGCCAACCCGGCAGGACCTTGCGATCTTCCGAAAAAGCCCACGCCAGGCCCAGGATCACCGCGATCCCGATAAGGCCCTGGGCTTGTTGCAGGATCGCCATGAGTGCCAAATCCCCTTAAAACTTCACCGCTGCGCCAAACTGGAACTGGCGCGGCGGCCCAGCATTGCGCTGCACGAACGGCGCACCGCCACCGAACTGCACCTGATTAGAGGTCGTGGCGGCATTGGCAAAGCCGGACTGGTTGTTGGCATTGAACAGGTTGAAAATGTCAGCGCTCAATTCCAGTCCGCCAAGTCCGGGCAAGGCGTAGCGGATGCCAAGATCAACGCTGGCCGACCATGGCAGGCGCGCCGCATTGCGCGAAGCGCCGGGATAACGGTCTGAATTGCCGACGAAGTTCTCTCCAAACGAAGCGCCATCACCGTTAAGGTCTTGTGTCCCGAAAATGCGCGCATCGGGGACAAGGTTGACCGGTTGCCCTGATTGGAAAAGCCCCGCGAGGCTGAGCGTCATCCCGTCAAGCGGATAGAGGTAACCCACTGCCGATATGACGTGGCGCCGGTCGTTGGCAGAAGGCCCCCATTCGGTGCTGAAGTCATTGGCGTTGGCGGCGCGGAAATTGATGTCGTCTGTGTCGTTCTTCAGGCTGGACAGCGTGTAGGACAAACGGAAGGCATAAGCATCTGCACCGCGCGCCTTATTCGCCTGCAAGATCAGCGCCTTGTATTCCGACTTTCCCGCCGATTCTGAAACCGTGATCTGGCGTGCGCCGCCCGCCACCAGGGCAACCGGGCGCGTCGCATCAGCATCCGCCTGCGTGCGCACCAGTCCAAGCGTGCGGGCCAGCACCAGTCGTGCAGCATTGTCTGGCTGTGCGCGCAACAGGGCGATGTTCGCTTGCGTTAGATTGGCCAAATCGGGCGTGAATGTGGCAGGCGCGTTCAGATCGCGCAGGCGCATCAGGTTGTGCGAACGACTGAAAATGGCATCGGCCGAAAGCGTGATCGTGGCGCTGGCCTGGAATTGGTACCCTCCGCTCAATTGCAGGCTCCACGGGCTTTTGTAGCCATTCGGGTTGAGTATCCGCGCCTCTCCCAACGTTGCGGTATCACGCAAGGCTTGCACTTGCGCCACAGAAGGGCAGGCAGAAACCGTGGCGCATGAAGGCGAGACGCCCAGATTGCCGTCGAATGTCACGCTGGAAAGGTCGATGCCTTGCGCGATCAATCCCTGTGATTGCAACAGGCCCAATTGCGTGCGCAGCCCCGCTGATGTCGTGTTGCGCTGCAGCGCGTCTGAAATCACAGAATAGGACAGTTTGCCGGTAAACAGCCCTGCGCCAAAACGCAGCGTTGATCGTGCATCGGGGCGATAGTTTAGCGAAAAGCGCGGCGCAAAGTTGTCATAGTCCCCCCCCTTGCTGCCACCCCGCCGCGCGACAATCCCCGTCAGGCTGTCATAATCCCAGCGCAGGCCCAGTGTGGCAGTCAGCTTCGGGGTAAGCTGCCATTCGTCCTCTGCGTAGAAGGCGATCTGGGTCTGACTGGTGCCAAAGGCTTGTGGCCGTAGCTCTACAGTGTAATTCGCCACCGCCGGGTTGAGCGAAAGCACGTCCTGCGCACTCAAAGAAACGCCGCGCGCAGCCAGTGTCGACAATTGATTGGCGGTCAGGTCCACGGTGAAGTTGCCATCGGGATTGCCACCACCCAGCAAGGCGAAATCGGAACGGATCAGGTCAGTACCAAGAGTGAACTTGTGATTGCCCAATCTGCGCTGAAGGCGGTGGGTTGTTTGCCACGTCTCTTCAAGATCGTTGAACACATATCCGGGATGGCCGACCACACCGACGATCAGACCGCTGGGGTCGCGGATCGTGACTTGCGGGCCAGCGGCACCCTTGGGCTGGCCATAATCCCAGCGGAACCGGCTGAATTGCAGCGCGCCATCATAGCTCCATTCATCGCCCGAATAGCTGGCAGTTGCTGCGATCAGCGTTGAAAAGCGGTCCTGCTCCGATCCTGCCGAAGGGAACGTCACGTTGCCACCACCAAGACCGCCGCCTGGCCGGTCAATCGTCACGCGTCCGGCACTCGCGCGCAGGGCTACGGTCCAATCTTCAGTCAGCCGATGATCGATCCGCACAGAGCCGAGCACAAACGTGTTGTTGCCGGTAACGGTATCGACAGCGCCGAGGGCCGGTGCATCCACTACCTGCACGTTGCGGTCGCGGGTATATTCCAGATTGGCATAGAAGAACGTCTTGTCGCGCGCCAAAGGGCCGCCAATGCTGCCGCCTGCCTGATACCGTTCAAAACTCTCGCCAACGGCGTTGCCCGATAAGTCGCGGCGCGGGAACGGTGATGTTGCATCCAGCGGGCGACCGGGCCGGACCAAAGTATAAACTTCGCCGTGGAGGCCATTGCTGCCCGATGGCGAGGTGTAATTGACCACGCCATTTGCCGTGCGGCCATAAGCCACCGAATAGGAATTGGCGAGGACGGTGACGTCGCGGGTGAAACCGAGTGGTACCGGAAACTTGATTCCCCCCAGAAAATTTTCGTTGTTATCCAGTCCATCAAGCAGATAGTTAGTATCAAGTCCGTTCGATCCGTTGATCGAAATTGAAGGGGCTTCGGGGAAGAATCCGGTTGATGCCACCACATTGGGCAATCGTACCAGTGATCCGATCACGTCGCGGCCTTCGATCGGCAATGCCGCCAGTTCCTCGCGGCCAAGCGACGCTGAAACTTCGGCGTTGACTGTGTTGAGGCGGGTGATGCTGCGAATGCCAGCCACCGTAATGGCTGCGCCGCTGGCGGGGAGCAGGCGCAAAGTCACGCTGCTGGTAAAGTTTGCGCGTAGCGTGACGGACGCTTCGCCATCGCTGTTATAGCGCCCGCCGGGGAGGAGGGTGATCTGGTAAGTTCCGGCTGTGGTCAGTCCTTCGATGCGGACAAAGCCTTGCGCATCAGATCGCAAGACGCGGGCAAATCCGATGTCGGCGTTATCAATCCTGATTTCGGCATTGGCCACAGGCGCGCCGCCTTCTGCATCGACAAGGGCAATTTGAATACCGGCTTGTTGGGCCCAGGCTGGAACTGCGGTGGTAAGGGCCGCCATCAGGCTGGCAGAAAAAAGCAGGCGTGTAGGGCGCAAGGAAATTCTCCGGTCCAGCGGAATGGTGGTTTGTCTGGCTCTAGCCGCGTCGCCAAGTGTGGTAGCGCTCGACCAGCTTTAGCAAAGTTTGCGGCGCGTGCTTCTTCTTCCATTCGCCCGCCGCATATTTGTTGGCTTCGGCCATCGTCGGGTAGGTATGGATCGTGCCAAGGATCTTGCCCAAGCCAAGCCCGTATTTCATCGCCAGCACATATTCGACCAGCAATTCCCCGGCATGTTCGCCCACAATCGTCACGCCAAGAATGCGATCTTTGCCCGGTGGGGTCAGCACTTTGACAAAGCCCTGCGTCGCGCTTTCAGCAATAGCCCTGTCGAGTTCGTGCATGGGATAGAAAGTTACTTCGTGGGCAATGCCCTGTTCGCGCGCTTCCCGTTCATTGATGCCCACACGCGCCACTTCGGGATCGATGAACGTGGCCTGCGGAATTACGCGGTAATCGGCCTTGAACTTGCGAAATTGCCCGAACAGCGCGTTGACGCTGGCGTACCAAGCCTGATGCGCGGCCACGTGGGTGAGTTGGTACGGCCCGGCAATGTCACCGGCCGCAAAGATATTAGGGTAGATCGTGGCCAGATATTCGTCAGTCACGACCGTCCGGTCCGTCTCTATGCCAAGGTCTTCCAACCCATAGCCCGTCAGGCGCGGCTTGCGGCCCACAGCCACAATCAATGCGTCGAAACCCATTTCAATTTCGCCGCCATCGCTTCGCAAAACAATGACGCGCTCATCGTCCCGGCGTTCGATGCGCAAGGCTTCGTGGCCGGTCAGGACTGTAACGCCCGAAGCGGTCAGGGCCGCGCGCGCCAGTTCTGAAACGTCGTCATCCTCGCGCCCGAGAACACGTGCGCCTTGTTCCACCTGGGACACTTGCGCACCAAGCCGGGCGAAGGCTTGAGAAAGCTCGCAACCGATCGGTCCGCCGCCCAGCACGACGATCCGGCGCGGCATTTGATCCAACTCGGCAAAACGCTCCCACAGCGTATCGCTCGTCAGATATCCGCTGTCTTCAAGTCCGGGCAGTGCCGGGACCACCGGTTCTGCGCCCGCTGCAATCACGATGGATCGTGTGGTCAAACGCTCAACCTTGCCATCATCACGGGCAATCTCGACCGTCCAGGGATCGATGATCGTGGCATAACCTTTGGCCACATCGACGCCCAGCCCGGTATATCGCTCCACACTGTCATGGGGTTCGATTGCGGCGATAATGGCATGGACGCGCGCCATCACTTTGCGAAAGCTGAAGTGCGGCGTGGTGGCCTCCAGCCCATAGTCATCGGCATGGCGCATGGCGTGCGCAATCTTGGCGCTCTTGATCAGCGCTTTCGATGGAACGCAGCCATAATTCAGGCAATCGCCGCCCATCTTGTTGGCTTCGACCAGCGTCACCCGCGCTTTGACCGTGGCCGCGATGTAGGATGAAACGAGGCCCGCAGCGCCTGCACCGATCACCACCATATTGCGGTCAAAACGGCGAGGGCGCGTCCACCGGGCATAGATGCGGCGGGCGCGGACCAGTCCCATAATCCAGCGCGCAATCCACGGCAGCGCCGCCAAAGCCACGAACGAGCCGATCAGGCCGGCAGAGGCAATGTCGCCAAGGCTTTTGATCTGCGCAAGTTGCGTCCCGGCATTGACGTAAACCACCGTGCCCAGCAGCATGCCGACTTGGCTGACCCAATAGAACGTCCATGTGCGGATCGGGGTCAGACCCATGAGCAAGTTTACCGCAAAAAACGGAAACACCGGCACCAAGCGTAACGAGAAAAGATAGAACGCTCCGTCCCGCGCGATCCCCTCGTTGACAGGCTTTAACCGGCCCCCGAACCGTGCCTGCACCCCGTCACGCAGCACATAGCGAGAGGCCAGGAATGCCAACGTGGCGCCAATGCTTGACGCAAACGATACAAGCACTGTGCCGGTGAAAACACCGAACAATGCGCCCGCAGCCAGTGTCATTATGGCGGCCCCTGGCACTGAAAACGCCGTGAGCGTGACATAGCCAACGAAGAAAGCAGCAATCACCACCAGCGGCTTTGCCTGATAGAATGCGTCCAACTGCTGTTGTTGCGCCTTGAGGCTATCCAGCGTCAGGTATTGCCCGAGATCGAACAGGAACCATGCGGCAATGGCCAAAACAAACAAAATGCCGATAACGATGCGCTTCACTTGCGGTCTCTTTCGTTGGGCACGCCCGATTTCACGGTTCGATTGTTTGCTCGGCAATCATGGAGATATTCAAGCCTGTCAGGCATCTTCGGCCGTATACCGCCGCACGAAGCCCCGGTCGATCCGGTCTTTAAGCCGCCATACCCATTTGCCAGCGGTCACGAACGGCCCCCATGACAGGATGGCTTGCCGTTTGCCATGGGCAAGCAGGTAAAGCGTCCAGCGTCGCGGTGTATATGTGTCATCGCCCTTGCCCTCGACGCTCGCCCGGATGTTTGCAGCAAGGACAGGCCCCGCCTTGACGGCATGAACGCCGGAGTGCTCAACTTTGCGGTCAGTCCGTTCAATCACATCGCCTGCTGCAAGGATGTAGGGGTGGGAAATGCTGCGTAAGTCTGCGCCAACTTGAACGAAGCCGTTCGCGGTGCAGGCAAGACCCGACTGGGCAAGCCAAGTCTGCGCACGGCTGCCAGTTGCCGCTACGACGCAATCGGCGCGCAAAAATGCCCCGTTTGACAGGCTAAGTCCCTCTGCGGTTCCCGTACCTTGTGCAAAATGCACGTTGATGTTTCGCTGGCTGATGGCGGTTGTGACCAGAGCGCGCACTTTGTCAGCGTGTCCTGCAAGAAAACTTTCCTGCGGACTGACCAACGATACTATGGCCCGAACCGCGCAACGGCGCAGGGCAGCGTCTATGCCAAAAGCCAATTCCACGCCTGCAGCCCCGCCACCAACCACCACAACGTCCGCCGTGCCGCGCTGCTGCGCTTGCGTGGCAAAGGCTGACCATTTCGCCACAAACTCGTCCACCGGCTTTACCGGCAACAGCTTGTCACCAAGCGCCAAAAGCTGTGTCAAATTGGTCTCGCCACCAGTCGCGAGCGAAGCCAAGTCAAAGGTCATGCATTCGCCCGATGACAAATGCATTGTGCGCGCATCTGCGTCGATGCCGACAATATCTGCGATGACCAGCTTGGTGCTTGCCTTCCTGGCCAGCGGTTCAAGATCGATCATCAGGTCAGATGCTTGATAATTGCCAGCCAACCAGCCCGGCAGCATTCCGGAATAGGCGGTGTAGCGAGAAGAGGTCACCAGCCAGCGCTTTGTCTGCGGAAGCGGGCGCCTTGCCCAATCTGCAAGGACAGAAAGGTGCGCATGGCCTCCGCCAGCTAGGATAATCCGCTCTGTCATCTGACACTGCAAATGGCACTAAACGCCCGGCTGTGCGAGTCTGGCTCTAAAGACATGCCAAGCCGGTTGACGTCGTTACCAATCGTGTCCGATGTATTGTGCCAAGATAATCACAGGGGTTGAGGATTCGGCCATGACAGCAATACCAGAAAAACCCCCTGCAATTCGCGGCGCGCGTGTTTCACGCTGGGCTGTCGGACTAATCATCGCCGCGATCATATTGGGTGCGCTCGGTTTGACGCTCGCCCGCTATGACATGATTGGTAAAATGCTCGGCTTCTCGGCGTTTATGCTGGGGGGATTGTTGGCGTTGGTCGGCTTGCTGGTCAGCCTCGTTGCTTTGTGGCGCGGCAGGCAGGTTCCGCTTTCGGCCAGGAAGGGTTTGATTGGGGCCATGGCTGTGGCTGCGCTCTATGCTGGTTTTCTGGCAACCCGGCCAATGGCTGCAGGCGACGCGCCGCCGTTGCATGATTTGACCACCGACCTTGCCAATCCGCCGCAATTTGAAACGCTTACGCTGCGGGAAGACAATCTTGTCGGCGTGGACACCGTTGAGAACTGGCGCACGATCCACGCGCAGGCCTATGGCAAACTGCAACCGGTCATCATCGGACAGCCTGTTGCTGATGTTACGGCAAAGGCAGAACAGCTTGCCCGCGAAGCTGGCTGGACGATTGTGAAAAGCGATCCGGCGCGGGGCCATCTGGAGGCGACAGCAAGCGTTTCCTTCATCCGCTTTCAGGATGACGTTGTGCTGCGTATCACGCCTGAAGCAGGCGGCCTTAAATCAAAAGTCGACATGCGTTCGGTCAGCCGCGTCGGCGTGGGCGATCTGGGCGTCAACGCCCGCCGCATTCAGGACTTTTTGCAGGCTTTGGCCAAGGCCTGATCCAGCACGTCACACAACTTTGGCAAACGCCGCTACGCCGACGAGCGATTTTTCCACGGGAGTAGATGGCGACATCGTCGGCAGTGCCAGCTTGTGCTGGCCCCCGCAAAAAATGGCCTCCATCGTGTGAACGCACAAGTCCACACTATCACTGGCTAGACTATACCACACCTGCTTGGCCTCTTTGCGGGTGCTGACAAGATCGGCCCGGCGCAATTCGGCAAGCTGCTGGCTAAGCGCAGGTTGCGTGATTTCGGTAATCTCGCCGATTTCTGCCACCGTCCGTTCGCCGCGCAGCAGGCAACTCAAGATCATCAAGCGCTGCGGCTGGGCATAAACGCGCAGCTTTTCGGCAACTTCGGCTGCCAGTTCACGGCTTTCGAAGATCGCGCTCATGGCAGGGTGCGGCAGAACCAGTCTGCTCCTTCTGCCACATCTTCGCTACCGCCGGGCGGCGGCGCGAGCAGCGGTGCTCCGGGTTGCCAACCTTCTGGCGCAAAACCTTTGCCATCGTCCACGGCCTGAAGTGCCATGATAAGCCGCAGCATTTCATCTGCCGAACGCCCGACGTTGGGCGGATAGCACGTGACCGCGCGAACGATGCCCAACGGATCAATGAAGTAGGCTGATCGCATCGCCATCGCATCCGTGCTGGCTGTATCAATCATGCCATAAGCATGGCCTATGACCATGCTGGGATCTTCGATGATCGGGAAATCAATCGACACGCCAAACTGCTGCTCGATCGCGCGGACCCAAGCCAGATGCGCATAGAGGCTATCAACCGAAAGGCCGAGCAAAGCGCAGTCCGCTGCGGCAAATTCAGCCTTAAGTCTGGCAAGGCCAATGAATTCCGTCGTGCAGACCGGTGTAAAATCAGCCGGATGGGCAAAGAAAATCAGCCACCGTCCGCGATAGGATGAAAGCTTGAATTCGCCCTTGGTCGTGCGGGCGATGAAATCTGGCGCGAGATCGCCGATCCGGATCATCCGCGATGTGATGGCATTGGGGGCTTCGGTCATAGTTCCTTCCGTGTCGGCGCCACTCGCCATGCTTAAAAGAGGTGTTTGACACAACTCTATTATTTGATTACACAGTTTATGTAAATATGATTTCGATGGAGATTTTTATGACCGACTCACCATCCGACATCGCTCTTGCCAGAGCCAATGCGCAGGTTGCGGCCGCGCATATGGGCGTGCCGGTTATCAAGGCATTCTTTGATCAGGCGACTTTCACGGTCACTTACGTTGTCCACGATTCCGAAAGCAGACGCGCCGCTATTATCGACAGCGTCCTGGACTTTGATCCAGCTTCGGGTCGCACCTCCTTCTCTTCGGCAGATGCCGTTATTGCCTATGTCGAAGAGAAGGAGCTTGCCGTTGACTGGCTGCTTGAAACCCACGCCCATGCCGATCACTTGTCAGCGGCGCCCTATTTGCAGCGAAAGCTGGGCGGCAAAATTGCCATCGGGGAACACATCGTCACGGTCCAGAATGTCTTTGGCAAACTGTTCAATGCGGGCACCGATTTCCAGCGCGATGGTTCGGATTTTGACCAGTTGTGGAAAGACGGCGATCAGTTCGCCATTGGTGGCCTGAGCGTTACGGTCTTGCACGTTCCCGGCCACACGCCTGCCTGCATCGCTTATGTCATTGGTGACGCGGTGTTCGTCGGTGATACCATGTTTATGCCTGATTACGGCACGGCGCGCGCAGACTTTCCCGGCGGCAATGCCCGGGTCCTGTATCAATCGGCACGGCGCATCTTGTCGCTGCCGCCCGAAACGCGGCTGTTCATGTGCCACGATTACCTGCCTGCAGGGCGCACGGAATATGTTTGGGAAACCACTGTAGAAGCTGAACGGAAAGCCAACATCCACATTCATGATGGCCAGACCGAAGACGCCTTTGTCGCCATGCGCGAAGCGCGCGATGCAAAGCTTGATATGCCGCGCCTGATCCTGCCTTCGGTGCAGGTCAACATGCGCGCAGGCCATCTGCCTCCTGCCGAGGAGAACGGCGTCACGTACCTCAAGATTCCGGTGAACGCCGTATGATCGCAGCCTATCCAAACGCCATGCCGTTGCAGGGCCTTGCAGGCGGTCTCCTGATTGGGCTGGCGGCGGCGGTTATGCTGCTCGGCCTCGGGCGGATCGCCGGGGTCAGCGGCCTTGCTGCGCGCGCTACCGGTATCACAGGGGCAGGGGCCCCGCGCGGAGTTGCCATAGCATTCGTGCTGGGGCTTCCACTGGGCGCGCTCATCATCGCGCTTATGACCGGCGGCATAGAAGCCCGGTTTCCGCCTTCAATCTGGCCGCTTGTCATCGGCGGATTGCTCGTCGGCTTCGGGACGCGGCTCGGTTCGGGCTGCACAAGTGGCCACGGCGTTTGCGGTTTATCGCGGCTGTCGCCCCGATCCATGCTGGCAACGGCTCTTTTCATGGCAAGCGGTTTTGCCACCGTCGGATTGCTACGGGCAGGGGGGCTTTTGTAATGCAGATTTTGGTCGCTCTTGTATCCGGCCTGTTGTTCGGCGCTGGTCTTGGATGGTCGGGCATGGCTGATCCCGTGCGCGTGCAAGCTTTCCTGGATGTGTTCGGCAATTGGGACCCGACGCTGGCTTTTGTCATGGGTGGCGCCATCATCCCGATGGCGATCGCATGGATCATCAAGCGCAAGCTTTCCACACCCCTTGCTGCCCCCAGCTTCGAACTGCCCGGCACGACAAACCTTGACCGCCCGTTGGCGATTGGCGCGGTCCTTTTCGGCATGGGTTGGGGCATTGCTGGCCTTTGCCCCGGTCCTGCGCTGGCCGATCTGGCCATTGCACCGCTGGCGGTTCTGCCATTCGTGCTTGCGATGTTTGCAGGCATGCTGGTGCAGCGCGCCTTTCCTTTGAATTAATCCTGAGAGGACATCTGGTTATGACCAAGAACATGGGTTCAATCGACCGCATACTCCGCTTGCTGGTCGTCCTCGCAATTGCCGCAGCTTATCTGCTCGGCCATTTATCAGGCACGGTTGCTGTTGCGCTCGGCGTGGTAGCCGCAGTGTTTTTCCTGACCAGCCTGATGGGGACATGCCCCGCTTATCTGCCCTTCGGGATTTCCACGCGCAACAAGCCTTAAATCGCAGAAAACCGGCCTCGACAGGACACCCAAGATGACATTCAAATCGATCGCGCCGGGTTTCTTCGTCTCGGGCCAGCTCACTTCAAATGATCTGCAACAGGCTGCAGCGCAGGGCTTCAAGTCCATCATCTGCAATCGTCCCGATGATGAGGATGCCGATCAACCGCCAGCCAGCGTTATGCGCCAACAAGTGGAGGCACTCGGGCTCGAATTCGCGCACATCCCGATTACTCCGGGCGTTGTGACCGAAGCAGATGTGGCGGCAATGACAAAAGCCCTTGCGCAATTGCCGTCACCCATCCTTGCGTTCTGTCGCACAGGTGCGCGTTCCGCCAAGCTTTGGGAAATGGCGCAGGCCTCTGCATCCACTTCTGCAACAAAAGTCTTTGATATCGTCATCGTCGGGGGCGGAAGTGCAGGGATAGCCACGGCTGCAAGCCTGCTCAAGCGCAGGTCTGATCTGGCAATTGCAGTAATTGAACCGAGCGAGGTGCATTACTATCAGCCAGGCTGGACTATGGTTGGTGCGGGCATTTTTTCGCCTGAATTCACCCGCCGGACTGAAAAGTCGGTCATGCCGCGCGGGGTGGAATGGATCAAAAAATCAGCGTCGGGCTTTGCGCCGGATGAAAACCGGGTGCTGCTCGCAGATGGCAGTTCCGTCAGCTACCGCGTGTTGATTGCTTGCCCCGGAATCAAGCTTGATTGGGATGCCATTCCGGGCCTCAGCGAAACGCTTGGCCAGAACGGCGTTACGTCCAATTATCGCTATGATCTTGCCCCTTACACCAACCGCTTGGTAAAGGATCTGAAGAGTGGCCGCGCGCTGTTTACCCAGCCGCCGATGCCGATAAAATGTGCAGGCGCGCCGCAGAAATCGATGTATCTGTCGTGCAGCAAGTGGGAAAAATCGGGCGTCCTCAATGCAATCGACGTTCAGTTCCACACTGCCGGGGCCGTGCTTTTCGGTGTGGCGGCCTATGTGCCTGCACTGATGGAATATATTGAACGGTACGATGCGCACCTGAATTTTGAATCAAAGCTGGTCGCGATTGACGGGCCTGCACGCATTGCAACGTTCGAACAAAAGCGCGGCGATACCGTCACCCGCGTCGAAGAGCGGTTCGACATGATCCATGTTGTGCCGCCGCAGGTTGCACCCGATTTTGTTCGCAACAGCCCGCTTGCAGCTGCCAGTGGTTTTATCGAAGTCAGCGAAGCGACGCTCCAGCATGTGCGCTATGCCAACGTGTTTGCACTGGGTGATGCTTGCTCGGCTTCAAACGCCAAGACGATGGCGGCTGCCCGCAAGCAGGCACCGGTTGTGGCCGTCAATGCACTTGCCGCGCTGGAAGGCAAGCCACCCGTTGCCGATTACGATGGCTATGGCAGTTGCCCGCTGACAGTGGAAAGCGGCAAGATTGTCTTGGCCGAATTCGGTTACGGCGGGAAGCTGCTGCCCAGTTTCCCCAATTGGCTGATCGATGGCACCCGCCCATCGCGCTTGTCATGGCTGCTCAAAGACACGATCCTGCCCCCCGTTTACTGGCACGGAATGCTCAAAGGGCGCGAATGGATGGTCCAGCCGCACAAGATTGGTGCCTGAGATGAAAGCCCTTTCGCGTTATTTGCCGATCTTCGAATGGGGTCGCACGTATAACACCACGGTCCTGACCAATGATCTGGTCGCTGCCATGATCGTCACGATCATGCTCATCCCGCAAAGCCTGGCCTATGCCATGCTGGCCGGATTGCCACCAGAGATCGGGCTTTACGCCTCGATCCTGCCGATCATGGCCTATGCCCTGTTCGGCACGAGCCGCACACTGGCGGTTGGCCCGGTTGCGGTTATTTCGCTGATGACGCTGACTGCTGCCAGCAGCATTGCCCCGCCGGGAAGCCCGCAATTCATTGCCGCCGCGTTGATTCTGGCGCTGCTGTCCGGCCTGATGCTGATCGCCATGGGCGTATTGCGGCTCGGCTTTTTGGCCAACCTGCTATCCCATCCTGTCGTATCGGGCTTCATCACTGCCAGCGGCATCATCATCGCCACCAGCCAGCTTAAATCCTTGCTGGGTGTTCCGGCAAAGGGTGAGGCGCTGCCCGAATTGGTCAGCACGCTGATTGCCAACATCGGCGCCACCAACATCCCAACGCTTATTATCGGCGTGACCGCCACGGCTTTCCTGTTTTGGGTGCGCAAGGGTTTAAAGCCGTTGCTCGTGCGTCTTGGCTTGAAAGCGCGACTGGCTGATCTTGTTGCAAAAGCGGGGCCAATCGCTGCTGTCGCTGCGTCAACCATTGCCGTCATCGCGTTCGATCTTGAGGCGCAAGGCGTAAAGGTGGTCGGCAAGATTCCGCAAAGCTTGCCGCCCTTTACCGTGCCGCTGTTCGATGCAGAATTGTGGCAGCGTCTGGCAGTGCCCGCCTTGCTGCTTTCAATCATCGGCTTTGTTGAAAGCGTCTCCGTCGCGCAGACTTTGGCCGCCAAAAAACGCCAGCGCGTGGTTCCCAATCAGGAACTGATCGGCCTTGGCGCGGCTAATGTGGCGGCCAGCTTTACTGGCGGTTATCCCGTAACCGGCGGCTTTGCCCGTTCTGTCGTCAATTTTGATGCCGGCGCAGAAACCCCAGCAGCCGGAGCCTTTACCGCCGTTGGTATTCTGATCGCGGCGCTCTTCCTCACACCGTTGCTGGCTTCCTTGCCTATCGCGACATTGGCCGCCACCATCATCGTGGCCGTGCTCAGTCTGGTTGATTTCCAAACGCCGCAGGAAGTCTGGCGCTATTCCAAGGCTGATTTTGCAGCGATGCTGGCAACTATTGCCGTCACCTTGCTGATCGGCGTTGAACCCGGCGTCATTGCAGGTGTTGCACTCAGCCTTGCCCTGTTCTTGTGGCGCTCCTCCCGGCCCCATGCCGCGATTGTCGGGCGCGTTCCGGAAACCGAACACTTCCGCAACGTAAAACGGCACAAGGTCTTTACCGACCCGCGCATCCTGACCATCCGGATCGATGAAAGCCTGACCTACCTCAACGCCCGCTGGCTTGAGGAATTCGTGCTGGAGGAAGTGGCAGCGCAGCCCAGCCTCAAGCATCTCATCCTCATGTGTTCAGCGGTCAACGCCATTGATGCATCTGCGCTGGAAAGCATCGAGGCTATCAATCACCGCCTGTCGGACGGGGGCATCATGCTCCATCTGTCCGAAGTCAAAGGCCCGGTGATGGACGCTCTCGAACGCTCACACCTGCTCCATGATTTGACGGGCCGTGTCTACCTTTCCCAGAACGCTGCATTCGATGCAGTAATTGCAATTGCTGATCGCGATGAAGAGGCGCAGGCCCCCGCTGACTTGTGGCTGGCCCGAGGGCTGATCTGACGCTGATATTCACTACGACGACGTTCAAAATTCAAGAGCAGCAGCGGTTTCACGCTGCCAGATGAGGCTGAACATGATTGAACAAGAATGGGCTATCGTGCTGGCTCGGGCGCAATTTGCCTTCACCGTCAGTTTCCATTTCCTGTTTCCCGCTTTTACCATCGGGCTGGCCAGCTTTCTGGCTGTACTCGAAGGGCTCTGGCTGAAAACCGATGAAGGCGTTTATGCCAATCTTTACCGCTACTGGCTGAAAATTTTTGCGGTCGTGTTCGCCATGGGTGTCGTCTCGGGCATCGTCATGTCCTATCAGTTCGGCACCAATTGGTCCGTATTTTCCGACAAGGCCGGCCCCATCATCGGGCCGTTGATGGCCTACGAAGTGCTGACCGCGTTCTTTCTTGAAGCGGGTTTTCTGGGCGTGATGCTGTTCGGCATGAACAAGGTCGGGCGAAAGCTGCATTTCGTGGCAACGCTTGCCGTTGCGGTCGGCACGTTCATTTCGGCGTTCTGGATCCTGTCGGTCAACAGCTGGATGCAAACCCCGGTCGGCTATGAAATCGCCGCCAATGGCCAGTTTGTGCCGGGCGAAAGCTGGATGACCATCATCTTCAACCCCAGCTTTCCCTACCGTCTGGTTCACACCCTGCTGGCTGCCTATCTGACAACTGCCTTCATCGTCGGTGCTGTCGGCGGCTGGCACTTGCTGCGTGACCGCACCAATCCGGGCGCGCGCAAGATGTTTTCGATGGCGATGTGGATGGCGACTATCGTGGCACCGCTGCAAATCCTTGCTGGCGATTTCCACGGGCTCAACACGCTTGAACACCAGCCTGCAAAAGTCATGGCAATGGAAGGCCATTACCAAAGCCATCCCGAAGGCGCGCCGCTCATCCTGTTCGGCATTCCCAACAGCGCGCAGGGCCGCGTTGATTATGCCATCGAAATTCCCAAGGCATCATCGCTGATCCTCAAGCATGATCTGAATGCGCCGATGACGGGGTTGGATACGATCTCCAAGGCCGATCAACCCCCGGTCGGTATCGTGTTCTGGGCGTTCCGGATCATGGTCGGCATCGGCTTTGCCATGTTGGGGATTGGCCTTTGGAGTTTGCTTGCCCGCGCGCGCAAGCGGCTGTTTGATTGGTCGTGGCTGCACAGGTTTGCGGTAGTCATGGGACCATCGGGACTGATCGCGGTGCTGGCCGGTTGGGCCGTGACCGAAGTGGGCCGCCAACCTTTCACGGTCTACGGCGTTCTGCGCACGGTCGACAGTGCCTCACCCCTGGATGCGCCTGCGGTTGCGGCGTCCTTCCTGGCGTTCATCGTGGTCTATTTCAGCGTCTTCGGCATGGGCATCTGGTATCTGCTGCGTCTGATGAAAAAACCGCCCGAAGCGCATGAACCGCCACTCAGCGATGCGCCTATCCGCACCGCCGGATTGACGCCTGCGCCAGCCGTTCTTGAAGGAGACCCGGCATGATCGATCTCACCGTGATATGGGCCGCCATCATCGGCTTTGCCATTGTCGCCTATGTGGTGATGGACGGGTTTGATCTGGGCATCGGCATCCTGTTTCCCTTGTTCAAAGTGGGCAAGGACCGCGATACCGCCATGAACAGCATTGCCCCTGTTTGGGATGGCAACGAGACGTGGCTGGTCATGGGCGTGGGTGGATTGCTGGCAGCATTCCCGCTTGCCTATGCAATCATCCTGCCCGCGCTGTATGCGCCGATGATTGCCATGTTGCTGGGACTGGTCTTTCGGGGCGTGGCATTTGAATTCCGCTGGCGTGATCCTGTGCATCGCGCCTTCTGGGACAAGGCATTCACTGCCGGATCGGTTATCGCCACTTTTGCTCAGGGCATCGCTTTGGGCGCATTGTTGCAGGGCATCACCGTCAAAGGCCGCAGTTATGCCGGGGGCTGGTGGGAATGGCTATCGCCGTTCAGCATCCTGACCGGGTTCGGCTTGCTGGTGGGCTATGCGCTGCTTGGCGCATGCTGGCTCAACTGGAAAACCGAAGACGGATTGCAGCGTCAGGCCGTGACATATGCAGGCCGCCTCGGCATTGCCCTGTTGCTTATGATTGGCGCCATCAGCCTTGCCACGCTGACGCTTGAGGCGCAATTTGCACAGCGCTGGCTGACGTTCCCCGGCGTTCTGGCCACCGCGCAAGTGCCACTGGCCACCATGCTCGTCACGTTCCTGTTTTACCGCAGCCTGCGCCTCAAGAAGGATGCGCAGCCGTTCTTCTGGGCGCTGGCCCTGTTCGGGCTGTGCCTTATCGGGCTTGGCGTTTCGATCTGGCCGGACGTCATCCCGGCGCGGGTCACAATTTGGGAGGCCGCCGCCCCCCATCGTAGTCAGGTCTTCATGCTGGTTGGTGCATCCATCATGGTGCCCATCATCCTTGCCTACACCGCCTGGTCCTACTGGGTGTTTCGCGGCAAGGTTGGCCACGACGGGTATCACTGATGGCTGGATCGGCAAAAAAGCTGGCGTGGTTCGTGGCCATATGGGCGATGAGTGTGGTCACGATTGTGATCGTCGGGTACGCTATCCGCCTGGTTATCGCGCCATGACACCTTATGAATCCTTGGGCGGTGAAGCGTTCGTTCGTTCGCTTTGTGCGCGGGTCTACGTGTTGATGGATACGCTGCCTGAAGCTGCGGCATGCCGTGCGGTGCATCCGCCATCGCTGGTGCGGGCCGAAGAAAAGTTGTTCGAATACCTTACAGGATGGCTCGGCGGCCCACCGCTCTATACCGACAAATATGGACATCCCCGGTTGCGCCAGCGCCATTTCGTGGCTCCAATTGGCAAGGCCGAAGTGGAGGGCTGGCTTGCGTGTTTCCATCAGGCATGGTCCGAGCTGGCCCCGGCATTGCCCTTGGCCGAGGATATCCTTGCCAAGATCGATGGACTTGGCTGGCACATGCCGAACCGCGCTCCAGCGTAACCCTGATGATTTTTGCCGATCATGATCGTTGATCAAACAATAGTACTGAGCATGCGCATCCGTGCGTTGTCATTTCGATCCAGCATGGGGGCAATCATCCGCCTGCGCCGGCAGCGGGTTGAACGTGGATGATATGCAGCCAAGCCCCGGCCCATCGCGCTCGGGTGAGCTACCCCGCGCAATTTCCACAGTCATAGCCTAAAGCCGTAGCAGCAAGGCCCGCAACAAGGACATGGCGCGCGCTTGGAACAGCCGCTTTTCCTTGTCATCTATCATACCGAATGGAATTAATTTCTGTCTGCACAGATGATTCCGTATCGCGAAAGGACCTTGCAGGACACAGATTGGGCGGGCTATTTGGCGGACTGAGGAAAGCCGCATGAAACCGTTGATCCAAGCCCGTATCGATGCCAGCACATGAGGCTCAGTACCTTGCGTGACGCGTTTGTTTTCGCTCTGTTTGCTCTGGTAGCGCCTGTGCCCGTCGCAGTAGCGCGCGAAACAGCATTTCCTGCCATGTCAGAAGAAGTGTTGGCACCCAAGACCCTGCCAAAGTCCTACGATGTGACCGTCATCGTCTTTTCCGACTATGGCTGCCCTTATTGCAAGAAATTGCACGGCACACTGGCGCAACTCCTGGCGCGAGATCCGAAGGTGCGCATTGTCTGGCGCGATTGGCCAATTTTTGGCGGAGCTTCGCTGTTGGCAGCGCAGGCGGCGATCGCCAGCCAGTGGCAGGGCAAACATGCCGCTTTCAACGCGGCTCTCTTCGCACAGCCCGGAAGAATTACCGAAGCTTCCGTACAGGCTGCCGCAAAGGTCGCCAAAGTAGACTGGACGCGGCTACAATCGGACATGAAGACGCGCATGAAAGAGATTAATACCGTGATCGCGCGCAGCAATGCCGGGGCACAGGCTTTGAAATTTGAAGGCACGCCGGGCTTGCTGATCGGCAATGCGCGGTTCGGCGGAGCGGCCTCTCTCATCCAACTCATGGAAGCGGTGGCGTAAGCCCGAAAAGACGGGGTGGGTTGATGTGAGCGGCGTGATGACTGAAGCGCAGGTCCGCGCGAAAAAACTGCCGATCACCCCTAGGCAGCTTTGCCTCCGGTATAGCAAATTGTTGCTCAGCGCCTGACCCTTATTACCGTGTTGCGTCACAGGTTGTGCTGTGTTTAATTATCTTAAGCGTCGTTGCGAACGCGTTGTAAGTTTTTCGGAAAAGGGGATGCAAATGAAGCTGAAATTTCAATATCTTGCGCTGACCGCCGCGACCATGCTTCTCGCCTCGTGCGGTGGTGGCGGTAGCGAAGAAAAGGCAGCAGCGGATTCGGCGGCAAAGCCTGCGGAAACGACCGCAGCCGCGGCGGCCCCTGCCGCTGCTGGCGCTGCAAGCGCCGCTGCACCCACCGCGGATTCAACCGACACTCTCGATGGAGCCAAGTTGGCGTCGGTCACGCCTGACGCAGCGCACGGCAAGCAGATCTTCATGCAGTGCAAGACATGTCATGCTGTTGAAGCTGGCAAGAACATGATCGGGCCATCACTGGCGGGCATCATCGGTCGCGCTGCTGGGACTGTTACAGGCTTCAACTACTCCGCCGCCAACAAGAACAGCGGCATTACGTGGAGCGAAGAAAAGCTGTTCCAGTATCTGGAAAAGCCAATGCGCGTTGTTCCAGGCACCAAGATGGCGTTCGCAGGCCTGCCAAAAGCGCAAGACCGTGCGGACGTGATCGCCTATCTCAAGGCACCAAACTGATTAGCACATATGCAGCGTAATGCTGTAAATATTGCTCAAATCAAAGGGCGCGGACCTTGCGGTTCGCGCCCTCTCATTTTGTTAGGCTTGATTGCCTGATCAGGCAGCGATGGCGCGCCGGGCCAATTCGCATTGTGACCAGATGTCGCTCAGTGCTTCGATCAAACGATCAATATCGCCATCACTGTGCACGGGTGAGGGGGTAATGCGCAACCGTTCGGTTCCGCGCGGCACGGTGGGATAATTGATCGGCTGAACATAAATGCCGTGATTGTCCATCAACCAGTCGCTGATGCGCTTGGCCTTATGCGGATCACCAACCATTACCGGGATGATGTGGCTGGGGTTTGGCATGTGCGGAATACCCATCGCATCAAGACGGCGGCGCACCACGGCCACGCGGTCCCGTTGGCGGGCGCGCTCCATCTGGCTTTCCTTAAGGTGCCGGATGCTGGCTGCGGCTCCTGCAGCAAGGGCAGGGGGGATGGCCGTGGTGAAGATGAAGCCGCTGGAAAATGTGCGGATGAAATCGCACAGCGCAGAAGATGCGGCGATATAGCCACCCATCACGCCGAACGCCTTGCCCAGTGTGCCTTCGATCACCGTAATCCGGTCCATCAGACCTTCTTGTTCGGCAACGCCGCCGCCGCGCGGACCATAAAGGCCCACGCCGTGTACTTCATCAATGTAACTCATCGCACCATGGGCTTCGCATACGTCAAGGATATCCTTGATCGGCGCGATGTCCCCATCCATCGAATAGACGCTTTCAAACGCCACCAGCTTTGGCACTTCGGGGCCATAGGCTGACAGCAGTTCGTCAAGGTGCTTTGGATCGTTGTGGCGCCACACTTTGCAGGTGGCGCGCGAATGGCGAATGCCTTCGATCATCGATGCGTGGTTCAGCGCATCGGAAAATACGACGCAGCCTGGAATCTGCGCGGCCAATGTGCCAAGGCCTGCCCAGTTTGAAACATAGCCGCTGGTGAACAGCAGTGCCGATTCCTTGCCGTGCAGATCGGCAAGTTCGCGTTCAAGCAGCACGTGATGGTGATTATTGCCCGAGATATTGCGCGTGCCACCTGCGCCAGCGCCGCATTCATCCAGAACCTTGTGCATCGCATCCAACACTTTGCGGTGCTGGCCCATGCCAAGATAATCATTGGAACACCAGACTGTTACGTCTTGTGTCTTATCGCCCACATAACGGGTGGCGTGCGGATAGGACCCGCAGTGACGTTCAATCTCGGTAAAAACCCGGTAACGCCCCTCTTCGCGGACCGCATCCAGTTCACCCTTGAAATAGGCTTCAAAATCCATAGCCGTCCGTCCTCTTGCTTATCCTTATAGGGTCAATTCGCCGTCCGGCGCGTTGGCAGGGCCCAGCCCCACAGCGCGCCATCCCGAAACGGCAGTGCGAGAAACAAATGCTCAAGTGCACCCAGCGCCGTCAGCGTGAACAGCAGGCTGGCACCCGCCGCTTCAGCACTTCCGGAAGGCGCATTCAGTGCCACGTTACCCAGCCAAACCGCCGTGGCGACAATGGCCGCAATCGATGCTGCCAGCATCCAAGTATAACGGCGCGGGCCGAAATAGCTTTGCAGATATGCCAGATGGGGTGGCAGGATCTCTGTGCTCATATTGGGCACGCCAAAGAAGATATTGATTTTGGTGCTCAACCGCATGACCAACATAAGGCCAAACACCATCGCGCCGGCCTGGTTGGTGGCAGACCAACTGGTTAAAATCAGCCCCACAGCCGTGCTGGCCAATGCAACCTCATGCCAGATCAGCGCAGATGTGGCGTGGAAAAACCGCTTCCAGCCGCGCGCATCCGGCGGGCAGGGGGTGCGGCGGGGGCCGGTAATCGCGCCCGTCAGAAAGCTGATCTCATGCCAAGACCAAATCAGGATAGCCCCTGCAAATGCCGCATAAATCCCGGCAATTGTTTCAAGGTGCATTGAAAAGAGGATCAAGGCCAGTCCGCCAACTGCGGCAACCCCTGCCAGCGCAATGCTGCGTGCAAAGGTGCCGCGGTCACGGTTATCGATCCACGCAACAAAGCCCGTCGCGAAAAACCAGATCGCGATGGTTGCCACTATGGGCAGAATATGGCCACTCCAACTTACCACGCTGGCTGCAACCGGATCGTTGCGGGCAGTGCATTGCTGTGTGTGCGTTGAAGGTACATTTTTGCAAAGCTCAACCCGGCGCCCGCCATGCCCGATGCGCGCATGGCCAATCCGACGAGGCCGCCGCGTGCCTTTCCGGCTTCGATGCGGCGGCTGGCTGCAAGCAGGTTGTCCATGTTGCGGCGGAAGGCAGGGGCATCGGTATCGAGTTCCACCGGGAAGACCTGGCGGCTGATCTGTGTGCAGATTGTGAACACGCGGTAATCATAAGCGGTCGGATCAAGTCCGAGCGCTTCATGGAACACCGGGCGGGCGTGATCGCGCACATACATCGTGGCGTAGACTGAAAGCAGGAAGAAACGTACCCACAGCTTGTTCATGCCTTTGAGCAGCTTTGGATCGGCGCGCAGCAGCATGGCAAAGGCCTCACCATGGCGAAACTCGTCGTTGCACCACTGTTCAAACCAGTTGAAAATGGGGTGGAACCGCATTTCAGGCTTGGCTGCAAGCTGGCGGAAGATCGCGATGTAGCGTGCATAGCCAATCTTTTCAGACAGATACACGGCATAGAAAATGAACTTGGGCTTGAAGTAGTGATACTTCTTGGCCTTGGTCAGAAAGCCAAGGTCAATGCCGATGCCTGAATCCTTCAGCGTTTCATTGATGAAGCCTGCATGGCGGCTTTCGTCGCGTGCCAGCAACTTGAACAATTGCTTCATGTCCGGGTTCCTGGTGCGGCGGGCGATTTCGGCATAAAGCACGCAGCCTGAAAATTCCGACGTCAGTGAGCTGACGAGAAAATCGGTAAATTCAGCACGCAGGGCCGGTTCAAGGCTTTCGATCGCGCCGTCAAAGCTGACGTCCTTCTTGAAGTGGTGCTTGTTGGGATCGCTGACCATTTCAGCCATCAAGGCGTCCCATTCCGCACGGACGGGGGACACGTCAATCGCGTCAAGCGCTGCAAAATCGGTGGTGTAAAAGCGGGGGCTGAGCACGGTTTCGTGCGTCGCCATAGCCATCGTGTCTGGCTTGGCAAATGCTTGGCGCGCAGCAAAAGCGTCGGGTGCGGCTTTGATCGCAGTATGGGCGTTCATTTCAGGCTCCCAGGATTGAAACTGACTTCGTAAAGTTCGGACAGATCGAAATAAGCGGCCAGGCGTGTCCAACCGCGCATCAGCGGACCGGCACGCACGACAGTAGCCACTCGATCAAACACCACACTTTGCCCGAATGTGATGCGAATGGGATCACCATGAACGCGAACCCGGTCGCCGGGATAAATGGCGATATCGTTGGCCAATTCGACGTGCGCGTGGAAGTTTTCCTCGCTCTGCTCGATGGAAATGCGGCAGGGCACATCAAAGGCGCGGGCTTGCTTCATGCGCGGGCGCTCTTCAAAAAGCGGGCAAAGGCCTTGCGGTTTTCAGGGCCGAATGACCCCAGTTCTATTGACCGTCCGGTGGCCGTATCGACAAGCGACAACGAGCCATTGTCCCAGCGCGTCAGGGAAAACGGGGCTTCGGCTCCAAGGCCGCTCATCCGGCGTTCGCGCGCAAGGCCGCGCATGACGCCGCGAATAAATCCGCCACCGTCGTTTTCGCCAAGCAAGACTGCCAGTGTTTCCTTGGTATCGGCATCAATGACGGCAACTGCGCCGTCTTCACGATCAGCGAACGACAGGTTCCTGGTTTCGACTGCTGCAACGCCTGCTTGCGCGCGTACAATTGAAGGCACTGCTTCACGCGGAAAAACTCCAAACGAGACGGCAGCAGTCAGCATCAGCGTGATGGAAACCAGCCCTCCGGCCAGCAGTAAAACTTGCCGGGAGACTGTCGATTCGTGATCGTGGACGAGGCTCATGCCGTAGCTCCTTGTAAGGCGTTAGCCATCGCAGGTGCAGTCTGGTTGCGGCCTTGCGCAGGCTTTGCCTTAGCAGGTTGGAGATTTGCGGCATTTACAGCAATCTCAACCGGGGCAATGGCTGCACATGCACGGGCCAGAATGTCTGCCGCGCGAGCCGCATCAGGCAAAGCCCGCAGCATCGGTTGCGGCTTTGCGAGTTGCATGGGCCGGGCATGTGGCCACAGGACAGCATAACCAAGGCGATGTTTGCCCAGCAACGTCAGGGCAATATCACCATGGCCCGCCGGTTGGGGCCGCAGGTTTGCCGATGCGATCTGTCCCAGCGGCAGGTTGATGCACTTGTTCAAGGCGATGCCGATGCGCGCAACCACGCGGCGGTTGGTGATGGTATAGACCGTGGTCCGCCCCACCAGCACCGCAAACAGCGCCAGCAGTGCATGGACGATTACGCCAGCGATGACGCTGGTGACCGCGCCGAACATGCTGCCGCTGGCAATGCCAACGAGCGCCAAGATGGCGAAATAACCGGCAACATAACGGGTATAGAGTGCACTGCGGGCAAAGGTGCGCCAATCGGGCGAACCCTGCCACAGGATCTCTTCGCCAGCCGGAAGATCACCGGGAAGGCCCCGGATCGGCTCATGATCATATTCGGTCATATCAGCGGCTCCAACCGGTCGGCGTTGGCATAGAGATAGCCGGTGCCGAAGTAGGCAACGATGCGCTCTTCTTCATAGCGCGTGATCTCGCCGGCAGCGGCAGGAACCGGTGCGCCGGCAAAATCGGCAGCGTTTACAGCGTTCAGGATGACACGGTCACGGCGGACAATCGCCATTGCCATTGGCGCCAGAACAGTGGTGGTGCCGGTGTCGATGGTAAGATAGCGGATGACGCTTTCCGCGCGATCGACCCACAGATCAGTTACGACACCTGCCTTGGCATCATCAGCGCCATATACCGGAAGGCCACGCGGATCAGTGCTGAGTGGCGCAACATTCATGCCTGCCAGATCACCGATCGGAATGATGCGCGGATTGCCATGCGCATCAAGGTCGGCAAACTTGGCGCGGTT
Source organism: Novosphingobium sp. 32-60-15 (assembly GCF_002280675.1). GTDB lineage: Bacteria > Pseudomonadota > Alphaproteobacteria > Sphingomonadales > Sphingomonadaceae > Novosphingobium. Next base: position 178,394 of record NZ_NCEN01000003.1, read on the forward strand.
GGCATAAGAGCCAGGACCGACGCCAGCAGCAAAGACATCGCCTTCTGGCGTATAAGGTGCACCACCAAAGTTTTCGCGACGCTTGGCCGCGATGTTCACCGGCTCACGGTCCCATGTCGGGAACGATACTTTGCCCTTGCCGAACGGCAGGATGAATGTTTTCGCTTCGGCCGTGCTGATAGGTCCGCCTTCGGAATCCGGACTTCCGGTAATGGAATCTTCCAAAGGATAGCCTTCTCGCCGGTCTTCACGTCGCAACCACACGACGAGCAGAAGGAAGAAGAGTGCAAAGGTGCCAAGGGCAACCTCGGCTGCATCAATCGTGCCTACAATATTACCATTAGTCATCGTAGTATCCTTCCCGTCGTCTCATGTGGGAAATTCTGTCAGGCCGAAGCCTGCGTCGGCTGTCCGCTTTGTCAGCGTGCTTTGACCGACAAGCGGACCAAGCACGACAAGCGTGGCAAGCAGCAGACAAATTTCGATTGCGTAGATTGTGCCGTAACCTGTGGCACGGTGGGCCAGTGTGTGACCCAGCCCATCGGACACGGCCAAGCTGGAAATCAGATCGCGCAAGATGCCACCCATAGCGATCGCAACGCCAGCGCAAGTGGTTTGTACCGCACCCCAAGCACCAAGCGCGAGGCCGGCAGTATCATTGCGGGCAAGCGCCATTGCGGCTGTCAGAGTGCCGACCGAGAACATCCCGGCGCCTGCACCAATGCCCAGTGAACCAAGTGCCAACGTTACAGGGCTATCGAGCGGGGCAGCAAAGATTACCAGCAGGAACGCCGTGATTCCTACGACCACGCCGTACCCCGCAATCCGCAAGCTGTCTGTGCCACTGTCCAGCCAGCGCCCGGAAAAGGCAAAGCTCGCCATTGCACCCAGCGCCCAGACCCCGGTCAAACCTGTGGTGGCACCAACCGAAAGCCCGAGGATTTCGCCGCCATAGGGTTCGAGCAGGGCATCCTGCATGGCAAACGCCGTAGAGCCGAGGCCGACCGCGCACAACAGGCGCAGCGTGATCGGTTCAGCCATGAATTGCGCCCAGACCTTCGCAAATGGCAGACGTGGTGTGAGCGCTGATGCAACTGCCGGACTGCGCGCCTCCTGCTTCCACAAGGCAACCAGATTCAGCACAAATGTGAGGACTGCGGCAGACTGGATCACTTGTACCAGACGCGTTGGCGTGAAATCTGCCAGAATGCTGCCGATGATCAGCGATGCTACCATCATCCCCACCAGCAGGGCGAGATAAAGCAACGCCACGGCGCGCGGGCGGCGGTCTTCGGGGACCAGATCCTGCGTCAGAGCAAGGCCCGCGGTCTGCGTGACATGCATGCCGGTGCCCGCCAGCAAAAAGGCCACGCTGCTGGCGACAACGCCCAATACAAACAATTCCGGCCGCGCCATCAGCAAGAGCGCGAACGGCATGATGGCCAGTCCGCCAAACTGCATCAATGTGCCGAACCAGATATAAGGCACGCGCTTCCAGCCAAGTACCGAACGATGGACGTCCGACCGATGGCCGATCATGGCGCGGAACGGTGCCACCAGAAGCGGGATGGCAATCATCAGCGCCACCAGCCAGGCCGGGATGCCCAGTTCGACGATCATGACGCGATTGAGTGTGCCGTTGAGCAGCACCATGACCATGCCGACGCTGACCTGAAACAGTGACAAGCGCAGGAGGCGTGACAGCGGGATTTGCGCGCTGGCCGCGTCTGCAAACGGCAGCCAGGTGAGTGCCACCCGGCTCCATTTCACAGCAAGGGCTTCGCGCTGTTGCATCACAGTTTTACCAATTCCATGGCGTGTGACTTGTAGAAACCGCTGGAAATCCGGCCGCTACGGCCAATTTTCCATCCCTTCAGGCGGGACAGGCGCTGGCGCAGATCGTCTTCGGCCACCGGCACGATGGCGGGTGAACGGTTCGACCGGGGGAACACTTTGCCCACTGTATGCATCGCACCGAGCAGAGGTGTGAACGGTGCAAACGTGAACAGGATCGATCCGTGGCACTGTCTGGCAAGGCCGGTCAGCGTATCAACCATGTCTGCGGCGGTGTAGTGGATCAATGAATCCATGGCGACGACATGATCGAATGTGCCCAGCGCAGGATCGAGCATATCGCCGACGTGCCAATCAATCCGGCCATGGCCCAGATAGGATGGTGCACGTTCGCGAGCGATTTCCACAAGGCCGCCGGCCACATCGATTGCAGTAACCACGGCACCCCGGCAAGCGGCTTCGACGCTGAGCGATCCGGTGCCGCACCCTGCATCAAGCAGATTGGTGCGGCGCAAATCAGCAGGCAACCACCCGAGCAATTGCGCGCGCATTGCATCACGTCCTGCACGCACTGTCGCGCGGATGCCGCTGACTTTGGTGTCAGACGTCAGATCGATCCATGCTTTGCGCGCCGTTCCATCAAAATAGGCAGCGAGCTTTTCGCGCTGCATATCATAACGGGTTGCCGATTGACGGGAGGGTGCCTGCGTAGCCATCATTCAAACCCCAGAAAATCAAAGATATCGCGATCTTTCATTGCCATCGCTTCGAGCGGATCGACGCCATCCCAAAGCAATTGGGCAAGGCGCAGATATTCAAGCTGGGCACCGATCACTTCGGGTGAATCGTCCATTTCAAACAGCGTGCACTTCTTCAGGCGGCTGCGACGGATCGCATCCAGATCTTTGAAGTGGGCCAGACGCTTCATGCCGATGGCATCGCTGAAGCGGTCGATTTCATCTGTTGCAGCAGAGCGGTTGGCGATGACGCCTGCCAGGCGCACATTGTAATTCTTGGCCTTGGCACCGATGGCGGCAACAATGCGGTTCATCGCAAAGATGGAATCGAAATCATTGGCGGCAACGACAAGGGCCCGTTCGGCATGCTGGAGAGGGGCCGCAAAGCCGCCACACACCACATCGCCCAGAACGTCAAAGATCACCACGTCGGTGTCTTCAAGCAAATGGTGCTGCTTCAGAAGCTTGACAGTTTGCCCGACGACGTAGCCGCCACAACCGGTTCCGGCAGGAGGCCCGCCAGCTTCAACGCACATTACGCCGTTGTAGCCTTTGACCACGTAATCTTCTGGCCGCAGTTCCTCGGCGTGAAATTCCACGCTTTCCAGAACGTCGATAACCGTAGGGATCAGCGACTTGGTCAGGGTGAAGGTGGAGTCATGCTTGGGATCGCAGCCGATTTGCAGCACGCGATGGCCGAGCTTGGAAAATGCAGCTGAAAGGTTCGACGAAGTGGTCGATTTGCCGATTCCGCCTTTGCCGTAGACGGCAAAAACCTTGGCGCCCTTGATCTGGTCCTGCGGGTCCATTTCCACCTGCACGGATCCTTCGCCGTCTGGCGGGCTGAAGCGTGCGCGGGGGTCTAAAAGGTTCATGTCATTCTCCTCATTCGCCCGCAAACACGCCCTCAAGGCGGTCCTCGAGTTCATCGTTGGCGATGCGCAGGGCTTCGAGAGTTTCTTCGTTCGGTTCCCAAAGCTTGCGCTCACATGCTTCCAGCAAGCGACTGGCGACACGGGCGGAGCTTTTGGGGTTAAGTTTTGAAAGGCGCTCGCGCATTTGCGGATCGAGCACGAATGTTTCGCTGATTTGCTGATAGACCCACGGTGCAACCTGGCCTGTTGTGGCAGACCAGCCGACAGTGTTCGTCACATGCATCTCGATGTGGCGCACACCTTCGAAGCCGTGCTGCAACATGCCTTCGAACCATTTGGGGTTCAGTGTGCGGGTGCGGGTTTCCAGATCAATCTGTTCCCCCAGAGTGCGCACTTTTGTGCTGCCCTGGGTTGCGTCAACAATATAGACCGGAGCCGTTACGCCGCCTTTGGCCCGCGTGATGGAACGGCTAACGCCTCCAAGGCCATCAACATATTGATCAAGATCGGTGATCCCGACTTCAACGCTTTCAAGGTTCTGGAAAACGAAATCGACACCGCGCATTGCGCTTTGCATCAGGGCGCGCTGCTGAACTGCAGCGCCTTTGACGCCGTATGCAAAGCCTTTGCGCGATTCAAACGCGTTGGCCAGTTCATCGGGGTCGCTCCATACGCCACTGTCGATCAACTGGTTGACGTTGGCGCCATAGGCCCCTTCCGCGTTGGAAAACACGCGCAGTGCGGCGGTCTCCATATCGCAGCCATGTTCGGCCTGATGGGCCAGACTGCGCTTGCGGACAAAGTTCATGTCCAAAGGTTCATCAGCGGTGGCAGCAAGCAGGGCCGCTTCGGCCAGCATCCGGGTTTGCAGCGGCAGCAGATCGCGGAAAATGCCCGAAAGTGTCACCAGCACGTCAATGCGGGGGCGGCCAAGTTCAGCCAATGGTATCAGTTCAGCGCCGGACAACCGGCCATAGCTGTCAATGCGGGGGCGGGCACCCATCAGGGTCAGAGCCTGGGCAATCTGCGCGCCCTCGCTCTTCATGTTGTCGGTGCCCCACAATACCATCGCAAGGCTTTCGGGATAGGGATCACCTGAAGCCAGATGCCGCGCGATAAGCCGTTCGGCCTGTTCGCGGCCCTGTTCGCAAGCAAACTTGCTGGGCATGCGGAACGGGTCAAACCCGTGGATATTGCGGCCGGTGGGCAGGATTTCAGGGTTGACCAGAATATCGCCGCCCGGAGCAGGTTTCAGATAGCCACCATCCAGCACATGAATGACGGCGCCCAGTTCATCGCATGAATCAAGGGCTGCGTTGATCTTGGCGCGATCCGCCGTGGGGTCGGATTCTACAATCGCATCAAGCAGTTCTGCACGTTCGGCACCATGCGAGTGCTGGCCCAGAATGTGCAGGCCGTGCGGGATCAGCGTCCGTTCCAGCTCGTAGAGGCTACCGCTCAGGCTTGAGATATCATCGGCTGCAATATCAAGCCGCGCGCACTCATCACGGATCATCAATTCAAGCGCGGTGCGCTCTTCGCCATCGGGGGCTGCGCGCCAGCGCTCCACGCTGACTTTAAGATCGGCAAAGCCCTTGTACAATCCGGCCCTTGCCAACGATGGCGTGAGGTAGCTGACGAGGGTTGCGCCCGAGCGGCGCTTGGCCAGAATGCCTTCGGACGGGTTATTCGATGCATAAAGATAGAAGTTGGGAAGATCGCCCAGCAAGCGTTCGGGCCAGCAATCGCCGGTCATGCCGGTCTGTTTGCCGGGCATGAATTCAAGCGCGCCGTGCGTGCCGAAATGCAGCACCGCGTGCGCGCCAAAGTCCTGCCGGATGTAGCGATAGAAGGCGGCGAATGCGTGTGTCGGGGTAAAGTTACCCTCAAACAGCAGGCGCATCGGATCACCTTCATAGCCAAAGGTTGGCTGCACGCCGACAAACACGTTGCCGAACTTCGCGCCAAAGACCTGGATATGCGAGCCGTCCGACTGGACCTTGCCGGGGGCGGGGCCCCATTGAGCTTCAATTTCGGCCAGATGCGGTTCACGGCGAACATGATCATCAGCGCTGATCCGCGCAGCAACATTGGCATCGGCGCCGTATTGTTTGGCATTTCCGTGCAGGATAGCTTCGCGCAAAGCCTCCACACTGGCGGGCAGGGCTACATTATACCCCTCATCGCTCAACCGTACGAGTGTGGCGAACAGCGATTCAAAGACGGCGAGGTGTGCAGCAGTGCCGGTGGCACCTGCGTTTGGAGGGAAATTGAAGATGGCAATCGCCAGCTTGCGCTCGGCACGCTCGGCCCGGCGCAGGGCTATCAGTTTGGAAACTTTGGCGGCCAGCGCTTCAGCGCGTTCGGGGCACGAACGCATTTCGCTGATCTGGCCATGCGCTTCAAATTCGCAGGCGCGTACGCAGCCGGTACAGATTGTACCGCCGGTATCGGCCCGCCCACCAAAGACCGAAGGCAGGATGGCTCCGTCCAGTTCAGGCAGCGCGACCATCATTGTGGCTTCAAGCGGCAAGAGGCCAAGGCGGCGTTCGCGCCATTCCACCAGCGTCTGGAACTCTACTGCATGCGCCGCGATATAGGGCACATCCAGCTTTGCCAGAGCCGCAATGGCACCTTCTGAATCATTGTAGGCAGGTCCGCCAACCAGCGAAAATCCGGTGCAGTTGACGATCGCGTCAACAGTGGTCACGCCGTCCTTGGTGAAGAACTGGTCAATCGCCGGGCGTGCATCAAGTCCGCTGGCAAAGGCAGGAATAACGCGAAGGCCAGTGGCTTCCATGGCGGCAATCAAGCCATCGTAATGGCCTGAATCATTGCCGAGCAAATATGAGCGCAACAAGAGCAGGCCGACTGTTCCGTTCGTGCCCTTTTTGGTGGGCAGCAGGCGGATGCTTTCCGACATGCGCTGTTCTGTGCGTGGGTGATAAACGCCGACTTCCGGATATTCGCGCGGCTTGGCAGCGGTGGTCATGCCGCGCCGCGTAAGGCGGTCGCCTGCTGCATAGCGGTCAATCAACGCGCGGGTCATCGCCACGACATTTTCCTCAGACCCTGCCAGCCAATACTGGAGCGTGAGAAAATAGGCGCGGACGTCTTGTGCAGTACCCGGAATGAAGCGCAGAATTTTGGGCAGGCGGCGCAACATGCGCATCTGGCCGGCACCGGAATTGCCGCCGGGCTTGCTTGATCCGCGCAGCTTTTTCAGCATGGCCAGCGGCCCCTTGGCGGGCGCGTCCATGCGATAATTGCCCATACGCGTCAGGCGCACGACTTCACCGGCTGACATCAGGCACACCATCGCATCGCAGTTTTCGCGGCGCTCTTCGAGTGTGGGCAGGATGGCGCGGATATGGTCGTCCAGGAACAGCATCGTCGCGATCACGATGTCGGCTTGCGAAATGGCATTCTTCGCTTCGCCCAGCGCATGGGCATTGCGGTCCCAGTCCGTCGCAGCATGGATGCTGATCGAAATGTTGGCGGCGGCCAGCTGTTCGTCCGCTCGTTCAACCGCACCTTTAAGGTGATTGTCGAGCGTTACGATTGCAACGCGCACGCGGGGGGCTGAACTAGCGGGCATAATGAGCCTTTGCATCATAGAGTGTCGCCAAATCGATTTCTGCCCGGCCGGATGCCGAGGCAAAATTTTCAGTATTGCGACGGGCCTTGCCGCGAACGAAGAAGGGGATCTTCTTCAATTCACGTTCGGCCTCAGTGGTCCATGCGGCAGTCCCTTGGGCAGGCTGAATGGTTGAAGGGGTGTCGAGATCTTGCGCGGCTACAAGCGCAGTGTCTTCAACAGGTTGGGCCGCGTCAGCGGTCTTGGGCAGCGTGCGATGCAAGTGCGATGCACCGGCATCATCGGAAAATTCGAAGTCATCGCGGAACATCGTGAGCAGATGTTCCTCAAGGCCCATCACCAGCGGATGAACCCAGCTATCGAAAATGACATTCGCGCCTTCAAAGCCCATTTGCGGGCTGTGGCGCGCGGGGAAATCCTGCACGTGGACAGGCGATGAAATGACGGCGCAGGGAAGGCCAAGCCGCTTGGCAATATGGCGTTCCATCTGTGTGCCCAGCACCAATTCTGGCGTAGCAGCGGCAATGGCGTCTTCAACAGCCAGATGATCGTCAGTGATCAGGGCTTCAACGCCATATCGTGCAGCAGCGGCACGCACATCACGGGCAAATTCGCGGTTGTAGCAACCAAGGCCGCAAACTTCGAAACCCAACTCCTCGCTGGCAATGCGCGCAGCGGCCACGGCATGGGTGCCATCGCCAAAGATAAAAACGCGCTTGCCGGTCAGATAGGTTGAATCGACCGAGCGGCTCCACCACGGCATGCGCGATGCATTGTCGGCAAGGGCCGGGGCTGGATCAACGCCGGCAAGCGTTGCGACTGCGGCAATAAATTCACGCGTGGCGCTGACGCCAATTGGTACGATGCGCACAGCGGGCTGGTTCAGCGTACGCTCAAGCCAGCGCGAAGCTTCGTCGCCAATCTCGGGGTACATCACGATGTTGAAATCAGCCGCACCCAGCCGGATGATGTCCGCTGGCGATGCACCCAAAGGCGCCACACAGTTCACCGCAATGCCCAACGCATCAAGGATCTTGCGCACTTCTACCAGGTCATCGCGATGGCGGAAGCCAAGCGCGGTTGGACCCAGAATATTCACCAGCGGCTGGCGGCCTTCGCGCGGGGCGGGGCGCAGGTCTTTATCAACCAGCTTGCGCACGATTTGATAGAAGGTTTCTGCCGCGCCCCAGTTTTCCTTGCGCTGATAGCTTGGCAATTCCAGCGGGATCACGGGGCAGGGCAAATCCATGGCTTCGGCAAGGCCAGCCGGATCATCCTGAATAAGTTCAGCGGTGCATGACGCGCCAACCATCAAGGCTTGCGGCTTGAAGCGGTCTACGGCTTCGCGCACGGCATCCTGAAACAACGTCGCGGTATCTTTGCCCAGATCGCGGGCCTGGAAGGTGGTATATGTAACCGGCGGGCGCTTGGCACGCCGTTCGATCATCGTGAACAGCAGATCGGCATATGTGTCACCCTGCGGCGCGTGGAGTACATAATGCATGCCCTCCATCGCGGTTGCCACACGCATCGCACCAACGTGGGGCGGGCCTTCATATGTCCAGACTGCCAGTTGCATTGCCTAGACCTTCAAAATGTCGCGCCGCCGCAGCGGGCGGGCAAAGAGTTCAGCAAGATCGCCTGCCTGCTCAAAGCCGTGGATGGGTGAGAAGACGAGTTCGATCGCCCACTTGGTGGAAAGTCCTTCGGCCTCGAGCGGATTGGCAAGGCCAAGACCGCAGACTGTCAGGTCGGGGCGATCAGCGCGGACCCGGTCCAGCTGACGATCCAGATGCTGACCTTCGCTGATCCGCGTACCTGCAGGAAGCAGCGCCACTTCGCGCGCAGTATGGTCCCGGTGTAGATAAGGTGTTCCTACTTCGACAGGAATCATGCCCAATTCGTTCGAAAGGAACCGCGCCAGCGGCACTTCCAACTGGGAATCAGGCAGGAAAGTAATGCGCTTGCCGGTCAACCGCTCGCGGCTGTGTTCAATCGCCCGCTTTGCGCGTTCGCGGCCCGGCGCAATAACCCGGTTGAAGTGCATCGGATCAACGCCAAAGGCCTCTGCTGCTGCGCGCAACCAGTCGGTTGTGCCTTCGGCGCCGAACGGGAACAAAGCGTCCAGCCGTGTTGCTCCACGATCTTCCAGCGCCAATGCAGTTGCACCAAGGAAGGGTTGAGCCAGAAGATAGAGCGTTTGCGGGCCCACGGCGGGCAGATCAGCCACTTTGCGGGCAGGTAGGCTGCCGACATTGGTGATACCCAATTCTGCAAATAAACGCATGAACTGGTCTTCGACGATGTCGGGCAGAGCGCCAACGATCAGCAGGTTTGGCGCAGCATCACCATTGGCCGCCGGCATTTCTGGAACCAGCGTGGCAAGGCAGGCATCTTCGCCTTCGGTGAAGGTCGTTTCGATCCCGCTGCCTGAATAGTTCAGGATGCGCGTTTGCGGAGCGTTCAAAGCGTCAAGGCGCTGTGCGGCCTTGTGCAGGTCCAGCTTGATAACTTCTGACGGGCATGAGCCGACGAGGAAAAGTGTCCGGATATCAGGGCGGCGCTTCAGCAGTCGCTCTACAATACGGTCAAGTTCGTCGTGGCAATCGACCAGGCCTGCCAGATCGCGCTCTTCCATGATTGCTGTGGCAAAGCGCGGTTCGGCAAAGATCATCACACCCGCAGCTGATTGCAGCAGATGCGCGCAGGTGCGTGATCCGACGACAAGGAAGAATGCATCCTGCATCTTGCGGTGCAGCCAGATGATCCCGGTTAAGCCGCAAAATACTTCACGCTGGCCGCGTTCGCGCAGGACCGGCGCGCAATCAGCGCCTTGGACGGGGATGAGGACTTCGGTCGTCATGCTGATACCGCCATCTGTACTGTGGGAGCCTGGATGGCCGTCGCTTGCAGCCGCGCGGCGCGCAGCTTCAGCAGAAATTGCCCGGCGTTGATGAGATACGTCGCATATCCTGCCAGCGCGACGAGCATGCGCTGCTCAACCGTGCCAAACCCGCCGAAAAGCATGGCCAGATAAGCCGTGTGCAGGGCCAGAACGAGCATGGAGAAAACGTCTTCCCAGAAGAAAGCCGGTACAAACAGCCACTTGCCGAAGACGACTTTTTCCCAGATCGAACCGGTGATCATGATCACGTATAATGTGACGGTCTTGGCTACGATCGATGCATCAGCAGCCCATGCGCCTTCGCCTGATGACAGATAGCGCACCACGAGCACTAGGCTGATCAGGAACACGACAAACTGGAAAGGAGCAAGCAGCCCCTGGACCAGCGTCCACCGTGTCGAGTCGCGACGTTCGCGCTCTTCAGGGGTGTAGAGAGCCCCATGTGCCTTTGCGGCTCCGGCTGCCTGATCAAACCCCTTACCGCGTGGGCGGTTAGTGGGTCCGGTTGGGCCGGTATGGTATGCATCCCCTCGCATGGTGCGTGGTCACCTTGTTTGTCCGAGTGGGAAGAGTACGCCCTCATTGACGAGAGTGTCAATCTATCTTGACGACAAATAATAATGACACTTTTCGGTTTGTCAGTTCCGGTAAAGACGGGTACGCTTTTACTCCCGGTCGGAGTCGGGTTGTTCACCAATACCGACCAGGCAGGGCGCAAACCGCGCCGATACCACACCGGGAGAGGCCGTTATGGCAACGGTAATGGGTGCAGGATCACAAAGCCGGCAAGGCAGGTCTTCATCGACCGCGCGATCAAATAATGGCCGAAGCCACGCGTGGACTCACAACACCAACGGGCACATTGCAGGTCGGTCACCTTCACCTGCTCCGTTGGACAATTTGATCCAGGAACAAATAATTCCGCGGCTTTTGCTGGCGCATTCTCACGCCGGACCGCGCCAGAATGGCGATGGTCAGGGGACGGTCAGCGCAGAAGATGCTGCCAAGTTTGCATCGCTCCCGCTCGAACTCGAAGCGGACGAACTGCTGGCCGTTGTCGAAGGCTTTCTTGCACGTGGCGCTGCTGTTGAATCCATTTTTGTCGATTTATTGGCACCTGCCGCCCGCAAGCTTGGGCAGCAGTGGGAAGAAGATGGCTGCGATTTTCTGGACGTCACGATGGGTTTGTGGCGGCTTCAGGAGGTCATGCGCGAAGTGGCCGTTTGTTATCCTTCAGCGGTAACTCCAGAAGAGCCGCCGCGTTCAGCCTTGTTTGCGCCCATGCCCGGCGATTGTCATAGCTTTGGTGGATTGATGATCGAAGAGGTCTTTGCCCGGGCAGGCTGGCAAACCGACGTTTTGATCGAATCCAAACGTAAGGAATTACTGCAAATAGTGGCCGAACGGCATTTTGATCTCGTAGGATTGACCGTCAGTAACGATTGTCCTACCGGCAACTTATCAGAAATGATCTTGGCTATTCGTAGCGCATCAAGGTCTCCCGCAATCCAAGTTTTTATTGGCGGACGAATGGTCAACGACAATCCCGGAATAGTTGCTCTGGTAGGTGCTGATGGCACTGCAACAGATGCGCGTTCGTTTTTGGCGTTGGCTGAGGTGAAAATCCTAGGATCGGGCCGGCTCGATCTTTCAGTCGCTTAGCCCGACGCAGGACATGGCAGCGCGAAAAAACAGCCTCGAAGGTAAACAGCCCTTCGCTCGTCTGGATCAGCACTTCAAATCGCTGACTGGCGAAGTTGCGGCAAAATTTGCCATGCTGGCAGGCGATATTGCGCTTATCATTGATGATGCGGGAGCGATCATTGATGTTACCGCCGATCCTGTTGAATTTCCTGATTGTAACGCGTGGATCGGGCGTTCTTGGGTCGATACGGTTACAATCGAAAGCCGACCCAAAATAGCAGAGATGCTGGCCAATGCAGACCGGGGTGTTACCCAGCATTGGCGCCAGGTAAATCACATCGCCAGTGATGGCAGCTTGCCCGTGCGCTATGCCGTTGTCAGCATGGGCGCGGGTGCGGGATGTATTGCGTTTGGCCGTGATATGCGCGACGCGGCCGGGCTTCAGCAACGGTTATTGCAAGCGCAACAATCGCTTGAGCGTGATTATCTACAACTGCGCCAGCTTGAATCGCGCTACCGTCTGCTGTTCGATCAATCAGCCGAACCGGTCATCATCATTGATGCTGATACTTATCGTGTTCGTGAAGCCAATCCGGCAGCGCATAAGCTGTTTGGCGCGAAGCCGGGCACATTGCAGGGCGGAAAGTTCACGGCATTGTTCTCGAAACCCGCGCGTGAACCGCTTATTGCGTTTCTGGGCTCGGTAATGGTTTCAAGCAGCGTACAGCCGATTGACGCAGAACCCGTTGACGGCGGCGAAAAAGTACTCCTGTCGGCAAGCGCATTTCGCCAGCGTGGCGGCCACTTTTTGCTGGTCCGCTTGGCAAGTTCCAACCGCATAGCCGGTGAAACCTCTGCTGCAACGCTCAGCGTTATCGAAGCTATGCCTGATGCGTTTGTATTGACCGATGCCAATATGGTCATTCAGGTCGCCAATGCGGCGTTTGTTGAATTGGTCGGCGCAGCTACGGTCGATCAGCTTCGCGGTCGGCCGCTCAGTGAATTTGTCGGTCGGCCCGGGATTGGCCTCGATCTCATCGATGGCCAACTTGCCAAGCACGATATCGCCCGCAACGTCAGCACAGTGATTGGCGCGAAGGATGGTTTTGAGGGTGAGCCTGTCGAACTGTCAGCCGTCCGCACCGATGGTGACGATCCCGTCCACGGCTTCGTGATTCGCCCGATCGGCCGTCGCCTGCGCGATTTGCCAGCACCAAACGATACCCCGCGCTCGGTTGAACAGTTGACCGAGTTGGTTGGACGCATGTCCTTGAAGGACATCGTGCGTGAAAGTACCGATTTGATCGAGCGGTTGTGCATCGAAGCAGCGCTTGATTATACAACGAATAACCGCGCCTCTGCCGCTGAAATTCTCGGTCTCAGCCGGCAAAGCCTCTATTCGAAGCTCCATCGCTATGGTCTTGGCAATCTGGTTGACGCGATAGATTGACACATCAAGTGTCAAATTAATTTGACGCTTTTGTCTGTCAGGCGTAGCCTGATTTCATGGCACAATCAGCAGTCTCTACCACTCTGACGCCGCCTCCGGCGGTCCGCGATGTCGTGGAACTTCTCAAACCCATCACGTGGTTTCCACCAATGTGGGCACTGTTGTGCGGCGTGGTTTCGTCGGGCGTCCCGATTAGCAGCCGCTGGGCATTTTTGCTTGCGGGCATCGTCCTGACGGGGCCATTGGTATGCGGCACAAGCCAGGCGGTTAACGATTGGTTTGATCGCCATGTTGACGCCATCAATGAACCCAATCGCCCGATTCCGTCTGGCCGCATCGCTGGAAAATGGGGCCTTGCCATTGCCGTGATTTGGACTGTGCTGTCATTGGCAGTTGCTGCAATGACCGGTCGCTGGGTTTTGGCCGCGACTTTTGTCGGCCTGATCTGCGCATGGGGTTACAGCGCGCCGCCGTTCCGCTTCAAGACCAGTGGCTGGATTGGTCCCGCTGTTGTCGCCCTGACATATGAAGGGTTAAGCTGGTTTACCGGCGCCGCCGTTATGGCAGGTGCGTTACCTGAACCCCACGTCCTGGCCACGCTTGTCCTTTACAGTGTGGGTGCTCACGGCATCATGACACTTAATGATTTCAAAGCGGTAGAGGGTGATCGTGCCACTGGCTTACGCTCGTTGCCGGTAGTGCTCGGTGAACGCCGGGCAGCCTTGTTGGCATGTTTCGTCATGGCCGTGCCGCAGGCAATCGTGGTCGCGCTGATGCTGGCGTGGGGCCATGTAATTTCGGCTACGGTCGTTTCCGTCTTCCTTGTTGTGCAATTGGGCTTGATGCCGCGCTTGGTTTCGGCCCCGGCGCGCAATGCGCCCTGGTATAACGCCACAGGCGTTTCGCTTTATGTTTTGGGGATGATGGCCGCATCGCTCGGCCTTGGGGGATATGTCTGATGCAGCGCGGTTTTGGCTGGCTATCGATCATTCGGCTGGGCCTCGTTCAGGCTTCAATCGGGGCGATGGTGATGCTTGCCACATCATTGCTTAATCGGCTGATGGTGCTGGAATACGGACTTGCTGCAGCGATCCCTGCAGGGCTTGTGGCGTGGCATTATGTGGTGCAGCTTTCGCGCCCGATCTGGGGCCATGGTTCCGACATGGGCCGCCGCCGTACGCCTTGGGTTTTGGCCGGTATGGTTGTGCTCGGCCTTGGTGCGTTGCTGGCGGTGCATGGCACAACCATGCTTGCCCAAGACCGGACGCTGGGCCTGACCTTGGCCATCATTGCATTCACACTGATTGGGGCAGGGGTGGGTGCCGCTGGCACATCTATGCTGGCAATTCTGGCATCGAGTGTTGCGCCCGAACGGCGTGCCGCAGCCGCAGCAACCACGTGGATCATGATGGTGATGGGCATCGTCATTTCCGCAGGAACAGCCGGCGCACTGCTTGATCCTTATTCCGAACAGCGGTTGATGATGGTTGCCAGCGGTGTTGTTCTGGCCGCAATTGTCGTTTCGAGTATGGCGATGGTCCGCTTGGAGAAACCCTCGTTGCGGCTTGATTTGCGTGACAGTGACGGACCTCCGCCCAGTTTTGGCGAGGCTTTGCGCGAGATCTATGTAGAGCCTGAAGCCCGCCGGTTCACCGCATTTATCTTCGTTTCGATGCTGGCCTACAGCATGCAGGATTTGATCCTCGAACCCTTTGCCGGGTTGGTATTCGCCATGACGCCAGGCCAATCGACCAGCCTTTCCGGTTTGCAGCATGGCGGCGTATTGATCGGCATGATCGTAACCGGATTGGGCGGCAGCGCCTTTGCCGGGCGCAAGCCAATAGAATTGCGGATATGGACGATGCTGGGCTGCGTTGGCTCGGCGTTGGCTCTTGTCGGGTTGGCCTTGGCGGCCCGGTTTGGTCCGGGTTGGCCGCTGACCGCCAATGTTGCGGCGCTCGGCTTTTTTAACGGTGCCTTTGCTGTCGCAGCCATCGGATCGATGATGGGGCTGGCTGGTGCAGGCAAACGCACGCGTGAAGGCGTGCGCATGGGAGTTTGGGGCACTGCGCAAGCGATTGCGTTTGGCCTTGGCGGGCTATCTGGCGCGATGGGTGTCGATATTGCCCGCAATGCGATGGGGCGTGATGGCATGGCCTTCCAGCTCATTTTCGCCGTGGAGGCAGGCCTGTTCATCCTGTCCGCATTGCTCGCCATGCGCGTAGCAACGGTTCGGCAACGGACCGAAAACCAAAGGTCTGTTCAGATATGACACAGGATCAAAACGCGGTCGAGTTCGATGTTGTCGTGATTGGCGGAGGCCCGGCAGGAGCAACCGCAGCGTGGGATCTGGCGCGCGAAGGGCGCTCTGTCCTTTTGCTGGACCGCGCTGGCCGCACCAAACCCTGCGGCGGCGCTGTGCCACCCCGATTGCTCGAAGAATTCGAAGTGCCGCAATCCTTGCTGGTGGCGCGTGCGCGATCCGCGCGCATGGTTGCGCCATCAAACCGCGCAGTCGACATGCCCGTGGGCGAAATCGGCTATGTCGGCATGGTAGACCGTGATGTGTTTGACGAATGGCTTCGTGCGCGCGCAGCAACCGCGGGTGCAGAACGGCGGATCGGTACGTATGACCACATCGAGCGGGACGGTGGCCAAGGCGCAGTGGTCTGTTACAATACCGAGCGCGGCGGTGAAATGCACAAGGTCCGCACGCGGCTGGTCATTGGCGCCGACGGAGCGAGATCGGGCGTCGCGCGTGAGAGCATTCCAGGCGCAGAACGCAACAAATGCGTATTCGCCTATCACGAAATCGTGAAATCGCCCGCCAGCACGCCCGAAGGCTTTGACGGCACACGGTGCGATGTCTTGTATCAGGGCAAATTGTCACCCGATTTCTATGCCTGGATTTTCCCGCATGGCGAAACTGCCAGCATCGGCGTGGGAAGTGCCAACAAGGGCTTTTCCTTGCGCGGGTCAGTCAAGCAGTTGCGCGATGATATGGGATTGGAAGGTTGCGAAACAATCCGTCGTGAAGGTGCGCCAATCCCGCTCAAGCCATTGAAGCGTTGGGACAATGGCCGTGATGTGCTTGTCACAGGCGACGCCGCTGGCGTGGTCGCGCCGGCATCGGGTGAGGGGATTTATTACGCGATGGTGTGCGGGCGGATTGCGGCACAAACGGCGCAAGCCTTCATCGCCACGGGCAATCCCGCTGTTCTTAAACGCGCGCGGCGCAGCTTCCTGCGTGAACATGGCCGCGTGTTCTGGATTTTGGGGATGATGCAGTATTTCTGGTATTCCAGCGACAAGCGGCGTGAGCGGTTTGTCGATATGTGTGCAGACCGTGATGTCCAGCTTTTGACGTGGCAGGCCTATATGAACAAGAAGCTGGTACGCGCCAATCCCATGGCCCACGTGCGGATCTTCATCAAAGATTGTGCGCACCTTTTGGGTCTGAAGCCTGTCGCGCAATGACGCGCAATTGGATTTTGCCGGTCAGCGTCGCGTCGTTGGCCGCATTGGGCGTTGCCTTGTTGGGTGGTACGATCACGGATCTTGGCCCATGGTACGAATCCCTGAACAAGCCTGATTGGAACCCGCCGCGCGCGGTGTTCCCAATCGCCTGGACAACAATCTTTTCATTGGTGGCAGTGGCTGCCGTAGCGGCGTGGCGCGCAGCGCCCAATTCGCGGATGTCGGACACGGTCATCGGGTTGTTTGCGCTCAACGGCTTTTTGAATGTGCTGTGGAGCCTGCTGTTCTTTCGTCTCCAACGCCCTGATTGGGCCTTTGCCGAATTGGCGCTGCTGTGGCTGTCGATTGCGCTGATGATTGTCTATTGCAATCGCTTTTCGCGCTTGGCGGCCTTGATGCTGGCCCCATATATAATCTGGGTGACGATTGCCGGGGCCTTAAACTGGCAAATCATCCAGCTTAACCCTGCCTTCGGTTAAGGGCCTGATCGGCATCATGTCATGGTTTGAGGCACTTTTCGCCAGTGGGCGGGCCGCAGATATCATCCTGGCCGTTTTGGCTGTTGAAGCCGTCTGGCTCGTTTGGCGCGGGCGGGATTGGCACAGTGTGGTGCTGATGCTGCTCCCCGGCACACTGATGATGATCGGCCTGCGCAGCGCGCTAATCGGTGCTGATTGGCCGTGGATCGCGCTACCGCTCGCCCTGTCGTTCCCCGCGCATCTGGTCGATCTGGCAGCCCGAAAAAACTGATCCCACGCGCGACAGGGCAGGGGAAGACCAACCGCTAACGGCTTCTCTTGTTACGTCACCGTGAACATGTTTAGCTCCGCTGGCCTACGGCTCAGGGGCCATCTCTCCATGCAAGCCGACGGTGCGTATTCAGAAATGGATGCTGACACAAGTTCAGCATGACGGTTGTTTGTTCACGTTGCCGAACCGGATAATTGCCAAGCAAGTTCGGGGTCCAAGGGTGTCGCTTTCCTTCCGGAAGGGAAGGTTTGGGGTGGATTTAAGATGGGTGCGTTTGCAAAAGGCACAATCGCCAAAAAGAAAGGGTTCGGCGGGCCAAGCCTGCCGAACCCTTAAAGAGCATCCCCACTGACAGGGACGCTATCCCTATATAACTTACTGCGTTGTGGTCGCTGCCACTGGTGCCGCAGCAGGGGCTGCAACGGCGGGAACAGTAGCCTTTTCAGGCCCCCAAAGTGCAGGATAGTCCTTCGCCATCTGGTATCCGCCCATGGGCTTGTTCTTGCCCTGGTGGCAGGTGGTGCAGTTCACCTTGAACGGATCACCTTCTGGTCCCTTGCGTTTGGCAGGGAACACACTGGCAAGCGGGCTGATGTAATTGCTGTTCACATCGCGCACCATGCGCACGCCGTACCATGCGGTTGCACGCTGCGGATTGCTGCTCGACCAGCTCTGGAACGAGTTGGCATTGTGGCAGAACGTGCAGTTTACGCCCAGTGATTTGGACACGTGCATCATCAGCGCATAAGACTTTTCGGTATCCATCGTGGATGTCTTGTTCGCCGCCGTTGGATGCATACCTGCAGAGTTGACGCGGATATTCTGGTCAACCTTGGGATCACCGGTGAGGTAAGACGCCAATGATGCATTGGGCAGCGAGGCATAAGCAGAGGCGGGAATGGGATCATTCTGCCCGTGCTTGTTGCCGATGATACCGTTCTTGGCACCGCCTGGCATCGTCCAATAGTTGGCAGGTACTGGCTGGCCGCGATGGCATGTCCAACAAGTCACACCTGTCTTGGCAACGTGCTGGCCCCATTTCTGGTTCAGATTGCGCGTCATCTGCAACATCTTGCGCGCTACGACTTTGGTATAAAGCTCGTCCGAAGCCATATTGGCCGGATTGTGGCAATAGTTGCAGCCCTGTTCCGGCGCGACCCACTGTGTCAGAGCAGCCATGGTATAGGAGAACTGCTCTTCTGACACATCGCCCAGAACTTGCACGTTCTGATAGGCAGCGCCTGCGCGCGGGCCTTCGGTTGATGGCATGTCATAAGGGGGAGGTGGCACGACATCGGCGTCAGCAGGCTTTGCGTTCACCTTGATGGTGTCCATGCCCGTGCCACGATAGCCGTTCTGGGTTGAAGTCTTGGGCGCCAATTCGCAGGCGCTCAGCGCGAGCGAGGCCAAAGCCACGCCCGCGATTGCTAGGATCCGTTTCATTGTCCTGCGCTCCCCAATGTAGTGGGATCGACCACGCCGGTATCAGGATAGGCCGGAGCATAACCGTGCTCTTGCGCCCACAGATACCAGTTATCTACGACCGTACCGGTCAGCAGGATACCAATCCCGCCTGTCAGCGTCGTCAGCACGGCAAACCACCACGCCCAACGGTGGATTGATTCCATCGTGGCGTTGAAGCCCATCGTCCAGCGCCAGAACAAAGCGGCGCGTTCCGATGCGGTGCCACGATCGGTGATCTGTTCAATCTCGCGCTCACCGCCGTAACGGCCAACCGCAAGGATCGTCGCGCCGTGCATCGCAAACAGAAGCGTTGATCCATAGAGGAACGCGATCGAGAGTGCGTGGAATGGGTTGTAGAACAAGTTGCCATACCGGATTGAAAACGCTGCAGTCCAATCAAGATGCGGGAAAATGCCAAACGGTACGGCTTCCGACCAGCTGCCCATAAAGGCGGGACGGATGAAGCCCAGAACCAGATAGAGCCACACTGCCGACAGGAACGCCCATGCAACGTGCGATCCCATGCCCAAAGCGCGCGCTCGGGTATATGTCCGTACCCACCACAGCAGTATCGATGATGTCAGCAGGAAGCCTGCAAGGATCCACCAGCCGCCCTTGGCCAATGGCACAAACGGGCTGAAGCCATATTCGGGGCCGGGTGGTTCAAGCGAAAGCCATGGCAGCATGCGCACGAACTGGATGGGGTCCCAGTTGACCGAGGCGAGCATGTTGAGCCCGATAATCTCGATCGCGAAGAAGCCCAGGATCAGCGATGCAACGCCAGTCCAGCCGAGATAGACCGGACCAAGCTGTGCATGGCCGATCAGCCCCATGATGTGATTGAAAGTGGTCGCCTGGATGCGGGGTTCGTTGCCGGGGGCCAGGGCTACGCCTGCCTCCGGCTCGCCACGCAGCTGGACCTGGGTGAATATGTTTTGATAGGTCGCCATCGCTCAATGCTCCTTCACGACCAGATCGGCAGGTTAAGCCACCAGGTCCACCATTCCGGCCAACCTTTGGTCCACAGCGGGCCACTGATGACAATGCAGACCGCGCTCCAAAAACCGGCGTTAAGCGCCAGCAGCAGACCAACACGGTGAATGCCCAGCGTACCCACCGAATAGCCGATGAGATCACGGAAAAACGAATCTTCGTATTCCGGCGACTTAACTTCACCACCCTCGGGTGGGTTGACCGCCGACAGCACCAGCGCACCATGCAGCGCAAGCGCCAGTGTGGTGGTGAAGAAGAACGATACGGCAAGCATGTGAGCCGGGTTATAATGGAAGTGCAGATACTGGTATCCCGTGTTGGAAACCCAATCGAGATGGCTGAAAATCCCGTAAGGGAAGCCAAAGTGCCAGCCGCCGAGAAGAACCGGACGGATCACTACCAAGGTGAAATAGGCAAAGATTGCCATGCCGAAAGCGACGGGCACATGATAGCCCATGCCCAGCTTGCGGCAGATCTCTACCTCGCGCAGCGCCCACGATGTGAACGACACGAGCGCGCAGACCGTAATGACCTGCCAAAACCCGCCTTCTTTAAGCGGCGCCAGCGCCAGCCCGTATTTAAGGTCGGGTGGCGCGATCGAAATCAGCCACGGGTTCCATGTCGAGCCTTGTGAGGCCGCATAAAAGATGAGGGCAGTGCCGAGCGATGCGAAGATCGCAGTCACTACGCCGAAAAAGCCGACGTAGAACGGGCCCACCCAGAAATCGAACAGGTCGCCACCGATTAAAGTGCCGCCGCGAACGCGATATTTTCGCTCGAAACTCAGGAGTGCCATTGCTCTACCCCTCCCCACCGTCGCGCGGCGGGCTTATGTGATTAGTATGATGAAACCCCAGAGGCGGCGGTGATTAAGCCACCGCCTCTTGAATGGGGAGCCGTCAGGTCGACGCCGGTGCGGCGGCAGCCATTGCAGCGCCTTGCGCCGAATTCGGACCGTCGAGCCAGTTGAAGGTGTCGGTGCTGAGCAGGATGAAGTGAATCACCAGTGCAAGCACGAACAGGAATGCAAACAGTGCGACAAGCGCCCTGCGCGGATCGAAAATAAGCCAGACTCTCCACATGGTCTCTATCCTTGTGTAAGATGGTAGTATCCCACGACGCATTGTGCCGCAGGATTAGCGGGGTGGTTCAGAGCCAGGGCTTCCACATCCACACAAGCGCATGAGCGGCAACAGCAACGGCGGTGAAGCCGATGAAGCTGGTCATGAACAATTTGTGGAATTCCTTGGCTTCTTCTGGGGTGAGGTAGGTTCTCAGCCCGAAGCGATCATCAGGATCACTCATAGCCCAATCTCCAATTCGTTGTTGGTGATAAAGAGGCAACTGGCCTCTTTTGGTATCCGCGCGGAGAATTCCGCTTGGATGGGGTGGTCCGGCAGTCCCTTGCGGGGAGCCAGAAAAAGGGGTGCTGTGCGCATCATGCGATTTGCGCCTCAAGCAGGGCATCAGCCAGACGTTCAGCCGATACGCGGGCCTCGCCAGCGCGGCGGGCTGCGGCTTCTGCGGCATCACGCAAACGCTTTGCTGCTGAAATGCGGATCAGGACCGGCTGCGCTTCAACCAGTTGGTCAAGCTTGGCTTTGGCATCATCATCCCATGCCAGTTCGCGATGGTCGCGCGCGGGTGTGGCTACAACCTTGTCGAGTTGCGTGGAGAGCGGCAGGATGTGGAACAGCGCATCGAACAGCGCATTGCACACTTCCTGGATAAGATACGTCGCGCCCGAATAGCCCATGAAAGGCGTGCCGATGTGGCGCCTGATGGCTGCGCCGGGGAAGCTGGCCGGGATATAAATCCCGCGTCCACCGCTTTCGGCCATGTACATGCGTTCATTATAGCTGCCGAACACGATCAGCGGCGGGTTGGTATGAATGGCTTCGCGCACGTCTTCGTTGCGCGGCTTCACCCCGGCACAGCGGGAAAACGCGAAATTGCAAGGCAGACCCATATCTTCTTCAAGGAAGTTACGAATCCCGCGCGCATAAGTCTCATTGGCCACGATGCCAAAGCTGGCAGTGGCAAAGAAGTCCTGCGTCACCGATCGCCACAGATCCCACAAAGGCTTGATTGTGGTGTGCTTTTCGCGGGTGATGAACGGTTCGGGGTCCAGCCCCAATTCCGCGCCCAATGCGCGCAGGAAACTGGTCGTGCTCGAAAGTCCGATTGGTGCCTGGAAGAAGGGCCGCTCCATCAGTTCGCAAAGATTGCGGCCAAATTCGCGGTAAAGGCACACATTGGCCTGGGCATCGGCAAGGCGGCGCACATCGGCCAGATGGCTGCCCAGCGGGAAGGCCATGTTGACTTCGGCACCGATGCCCTCGATCAGGCGGCGGATTTCCGCCAGATCGCTGGCCATGTTGAACATGCCATAGGCCGGGCCGATGATATTGACCTTGGGTTTTTCACCCTCTTTGACCGGCTTCATTGCCGGCACGGCTTTCGGGCCGAATTCTGTCCACAGCCAGCTGAGGGCACGGTCGGCCGCTTGCCATTGGTCTTCGTCAATCGTGCGCGGCAGGAAGCGTTTGATGTTCGTGCCCAACGGCGTCACACCACCACCGATCATCTCGGAAATGGAACCGGTGACAACTACGGCGGGAAGCTCGGGATCGAGCGTTTTCCACGCCCGCATCATCGCCGCTTCGGTGCCGGTCTTGCCCAGTTCTTCTTCGCCAAGGCCGGTGACGACAATCGGCAATTCGTGCGGTGGCAGGCCGTCGGTATAGTGCAGAACCGAGGTGACCGGCAGGTTCTCACAACCTACCGGACCATCGATGATCACCTGCAACCCTTTGATTGCTGTGAACACATAGACTGCGCCCCAATAGCCGCCAGCCCGATCATGATCGAGAACCAGTGTCATGAGCCTACAGCCTCCGCTGCCTTGCGTGCAGCTTCATTCAGCGCTGCATATTTCTTTTTGAATTGCGGGCGGTCCTGCGGGACATCTTCCCACACGCCTGCGCCGATTCCGGTACCAACGCCGTCGAAAAACGCGGTCATCTTGTCAAAGCGGGCCTTGTTGGCCATCGCCGCGTTCACCACTTGGACCAGGCTGCCAGCGCCAGCCACACCCATCAGCGGACGGGCCGAGATCAGATTGGTGAAGTAGAGTGCCGGAATTGCCTTTTGTTTGGCATGTTGCACAACCGGCGTAGTGCCAATGGCAAGGTCAGGGCGGAATTCTTCAACCGCAGCAATGTCTTGTTCAAGGCTGGCGCGGAAGTTTACGCGTACGCCCCGGCTTTCCAACCATTCGCGATCAGGATCAGACCAGCGCGTACGCGGGCAGGCGCTACCGACATAAGGCACATCCGCACCGCTTTCGATGAGCAGGCGGGCAACCAGAAGTTCAGAGCCTTCATAGCCTGAAACCGTGATCCGGCCTTTGATCGGATTTGCTGCCAGTGCGCCACGGATGGCAGCAACAAAGCGGTCCTTGGTCAGATCGATCGTGTGCTGCGCAATGCCGCAAGCAGCACCGATTGCGTCAAGCCATGCTGCGGTGCCATCAGCGCCCACGGGGGCTGAGCCGATGACCGAGCGCCCGGCGGCTTCAAATTCACGCACACTGGCGGTGTAAAACGGATGGATTGCGGCAACGGCTGCACAATCCAGTGCAGAATAAAGTTCGCGCCATTCGCGCGTTGGCACGACCGGACCTGCGGCAAGGCCCAGCGGCTCAAGCATCTGGCCAATACCCATCGGATCGACCGGGAACATTTCGCCCAGCAGCGTAATCGTCGGCTTGTCCGGGCGATTGGCGGGGGCAGGGACGGGGCCTTCTTCCACTTCGCTGCGGGCATAATTCAGCATGGCACCGGCCAGCACGTCTTTGGCTTCGGCATGGGTTGGAATGCCAAAGCCCGGCACATCAATGCCAATAATCCGCACACCGTTGATCTGCTTTTTCAACAGACGCAGCGGAACGCCGCTGGCGGTAGGAACGCAAAGATTGGTGACGACAATCGTATCGTAAAGTGCAGGATCAGCGAGGTTCTCGACCGCTTCCTTGATGTCTTCAAACAGCTTGCCGGTAACCAGCGATTCCGAATTGAACGGAACGTAGCCGACGGTGCGGCGCGCGCCGTAAAAGTGTGATGTGAAGGTCAGTCCATATACGCAGCAGGCCGATCCCGAAAGGATGGTTGCTGTGCGCCTCATGCGCAAGCCTACGCGCAAGGACCCGAAGGCGGGGCACATGCTTTGCGGCTGATCGTGAGGGCCAACAGGATAATCGGCAGCATAACGGGTAAGAAGTTCGCTTCCCTGCGCCTTGTTTGTGGCATCACGCAGGACATCGGCCTGTGCGTGGCATGCGCCACCCTCGATCGGCGCAGCTGCAGCCACAGCGGAATCGGCAGGTGCATCGAAATCGAGCCGGTCAGGTTCACGCGCCCTGTCTGAGGTGAGGGTGGTCATGACTCAAACCTCGTCATAAATCACCTCAAGCGAAGGCTTCGTTTCATATGTCCCGCCGCGCATGTCAGCCTGTGTCGCCGGAAGCAGCTCGACGTTGCCACCGGTTTGTTCGGGGGAAAACAGGCCCAACAATCCGTCCTGGTCGAGAGGGCGGGGTTGGCGCGGCGGTGCCTGTGCAACATTGGCGGCAAGCTCTGCAAAGAGGCTGCCCCACTGTCCGTCAGGCTTTCCGATGATTTGATAATTGGCGGATTTGCGGCGGATGTCTTCGTCTGCCGGGATCGCGCAAAGTACAGGAATGTCGACAGACTCGGCAAAAGCCTTGGCCTCGCCCGTGCCATCATCCTTGTTGATGATCATGCCGGCCACGCCGACATTGCCACCCATCTTGCGGAAGTATTCAACCGCCTTGCACACGTTGTTGGCAACATAGAGCGATTGCAGATCGTTCGATCCGACGACGATCACCTTCTGGCACATGTCGCGGGCAATCGGCAGGCCGAACCCGCCGCACACCACATCGCCCAGAAAATCGAGCAGCACGAAATCAAAGCCCCAGTCATGGAAGCCCAGCTTTTCCAGCAATTCAAAGCCGTGGATAATCCCGCGACCGCCACAGCCACGGCCCACTTCCGGCCCGCCCAGTTCCATCGCGAAAACACCGTCACGCTGGAAGCAGACATCTTCGATGCGCACTTCTTCGCCAGCCAGTTTCTTGGCCGATGACGTTTCAATAATGGTTGGGCAGCTTTTGCCGCCGAACAGCAGGCTGGTGGTGTCCGATTTCGGATCGCATCCGATAAGCAACACGCGCAAACCCTGTTGCGCCATCATGTAGCTCAGGTTTGACAGCGCAAAGCTTTTGCCCGAACCACCTTTGCCATAAATGGCGATGATCTGGGTTTCCTTGCGCACTTCACCGGTGTGAACCGGATCGGGTTCGATTGCGGCTTCATCCCGCAGGCTTTGATCGCGCTGGACCATTTCATTATCGAGCATAGTCATGCGCATTTGCTCCAATCGAGGACCATCTTCAGACAGTCGGCATCGAGAAAGGCATCAGGATAGGCACCTTTCGCATCTTGCGCGGGTCGCACATCGGTGATCACGCCGGACAGGTCGAGCGCGCCACTTTCGATAAGGGCGCGGGTTGATGCCAGATCATCCGGCCCCCATTCTGCGGCCACACGGAAACGCGCTTCCACCTGGAAGGCAGGCGCAAACGCGAAACTGGGGCGGTTGGCGTAAAAGCCAGCCAGAACGATTTCACCCTTTTTGCCCAGCCGTCCGACCAGCGCATCAAGGCCATCGGCATCGCCGCTGACATCATAGATCGAGGTGTAATTGCGGCGGTCGTCATCTTTCGGGGCGATGACGTTATAACCCACAGCGCCCGTGCGGCGGGCCGGATTACGTTCCCACACGGTCGGGGCAGGCGCGCCCGATGCAATTGTCAAACGTGCAAGCAAGCGTCCCAGTGCGCCATGGCCAATGATCAGGTCAGGTGCGTCACCACCCTGCATGGCGTGAAGCGCCGTGGCTGCCAGTGCGAACAAGACGCCATCTGCGCCCAGTGTTTCGGAAATCGGGAAGGCGCGGGCTGAAGGTACGATTACGCGCTGTGCCGTGCCGCCAAACAATCCGCGTGCATCGGCATAGCAAGTGGCGCCGGGAACAAACACCCAATCACCAATGCGGCCTTGTGCATCGGCACCGGAGTCAACAATTCGGCCCACCGATTCATAACCGGGCACCAATGGATAGCCCATGCCGGGGAAGGCGGGCATCTCGCCGCTCCACAGCAGCTTTTCTGTTCCGGCGCTAACGCCGCTCCAGTGAATGTTGATCAGCACGTCTGATGGGGCAAGGCCGGTGAAGCCTGAAATAGCGGAGTCCGAGCCGGTTAAAGCTAGCTTGCGAAGCGCGATCCGCCTCGGAGCCTCTAATATGACCGCCAGTGCGTCCATATTCCGGTCCATCCCCTTTCCGGCCATCCGGCCACGCCTTCGTATCCGGATGGGATACTGTGAGGCATGCTTCACAATACCCTAACAGCAAAGGGTGTCAAACAGTTTGGACGGTTTTATGTGTCAAGTTGAGCTGACAATGAGACTGGCAATAATAGGCTGCCGGGTTTTGACCTGCTGCCACCGTGCGAATCCAGCACTTTGCAGCATTTCGCCGTATTCATCGGCCGAGCGTGGACGGCCAGAATTCATCGCCCAGAGGTACATCCCGAAATAGGCATCCCCCATCGCTTGTGCGCCGGGTGTCTTGGCCATGGGTTCGGCAATGATCAGGCGTCCGCCAGGGGGTAGGGCGCGGCGAATTGCGCGCAGCAATTCAAGGCTTTGCGCATCATCATGGTCATGCAGAATGCGCACCAATGTGATGCAATCATACCCCTGCGGGATCGAGTCGTTGAAAAAATCCCCGGGGTGCAGCGCGACTCGCGAGGCGAGGCTCGCCGACTCGATCAAACGTGCAGTGCCCGCAATAACCGGCGGCAGATCGAACACGCCAAGCGCCAGATCGGGGCAGGCATCCGCCACCGCGCGCGCAAACGCGCCATGCCCGCCACCCACATCAAGCAAGCGTTTGTGCCGGTCAAAACGATAAGCCGCTATCGCCTCGCGCGCGACCATGTCCTGTGATGTTGCCATCAATTCCGAATAGCGATTTGCCGTATCCCCGGGGATTTGCGCGCCATAGCGCCAGAAGTCGGCCAGCGCCGTCGGCTTTGAACGGTCACGCTGCAACAAGGCAACCGGATCAGCCAGATCGGCATAGAGCAGCGGATGATGGCGGATCATTGCCAAAGCACCATCGTTCGTGCGCAGCGCTGCGCCTTGCTGGCCAAGCATCCACCAGCCCGGTGATACTTCCTGTGCCAGATCAAGCGCCGTGGCCGCCCTTACAAGCCGCAGCGCGGCATCGCGGCTTAACCCTGCATGCGCAGCAATTGTTGCAGCATTGCAGGGTTCCTTCTCGAGCAGGTCGAGCAGCTTGACCTCGACCACCGCCAGCAACACCTGCGTATAGCTAAACCCCGCAACAAGATCGAAAACTTGCGCCGCTCGCCGCCGCGCCACGAAGCTGAAGGGCGGCACACGCGCGGCCCAATCCTGGAAGCCGACGCTGCCCAGAACACGGTTGCGTAAGGCGATCCAGCGCCGCTTCCATTCCGGTGGCCCCAGCCCGGATTGCTCACCGTTCATTTTCATATGTCCAAAAGATTGGACATTTAAAGTGTAAAGGTCAATTGTATTCCCTCAACGGGCCATTGTGGGAGTGCCGGCCTTGGCATCACAAGTTGCAATCATCGGTGCAGGCATGGGCGGGCTGGTTTCGGCCTGCCTGCTTGCTGCGCGTGGTGTTGGCGTCACGGTGATTGAAAAGGCAGAACATCCCGGTGGAAAGGCGCGGCAAATCGCGGTTGATGGCAAGCTTGTCGATGCCGGGCCAACCGTGTTCACCCTGCGTGATGTGTTTGAAGACGTGTTCCGCGATTGCGGCGCAAACCTTGCCGATCACGTGGCGATTCGTCCGGCTGAGGTCATTGCCCGCCATGCGTGGGGAGCTGGTGCCCGGCTTGATCTGTTTGCCGATCCTGCACGTACCGAAGCGGCCATTGGCGACTTTGCCGGGGCCGGCGCCGCCGCTGGTTTTCGCAACTTCCGGGCCGAAGCTGCGCGCATCCACGGCATACTCGACAAATCGATGATGCGCGGCAGCAAAGTGTCGTGGCCGCTTCCGCTGATGTGGCGCATCGGCCTTTGGCGGCTGGGTGATCTGGTCGCGATCCGCCCTTATGAAAGCATGTGGAAGGTATTGGGCGAACATTTCGCTGATCCGCGCCTACGCCAATTGTACGCGCGCTATGCTACATACTGCGGTTCGTCTCCATTCGATACGCCCGCCACCTTGATGCTTGTTGCCAATGTCGAGGCGCAAGGCATGTGGCTTATCGACGGCGGGATGAGCGCGCTGGCCGACGCCTTGATGAACTTAGCCAAATCGCACGGTGCGCAGTTCCGCTTTGGTGTGGCCGTAGACCAGATCGAAACGGCGCAAGGCCGTGCATCGGGCGTCATTCTGGCCGATGGGCAGCGGATTGCGGCCGATGCAGTCATTGCCAACGCCGATCCTGCGGCCCTTGCTGCAGGCCGCTTTGGTCCGGCAGGGGCAAAGGCGGTCAGGGCCTATCCTGCGCGCAAGCGGTCTCTATCGGCCATGGTCTGGCTCGCCCATGCGCGCACCAGCGGCTTTCCTCTGGTGCGGCACAACGTATTCTTCTCATCTGATTACCCGCGCGAATTTGCCGACATCAAGTATGGCTCACCCCCAGATGATCCCAGCGTCTATGTCTGCGCGCAGGATCGTGGGGCCGATGCAGCGGCTATCCAGCCTGATGGCCGCGAACGGTTGCAGATCATCGTCAATGCCCCCGCCAATGGCGACAGCCACACGTATACAAACAAGGAGATGGACCGATGTACCGAGGCCATGAGGCGCAGCCTGCGGCGCTGCGGTCTGGAACTGGAGGAGGCGTGGCCGCATACGCTGCTGACGCCGAACACATTCGAGACGTTTTTGCCCTCGACCGGCGGAGCGATCTATGGACGAGCCTCGCACGGCTGGGCGGCATCCTTCCTCCGGCAGGGTACGCAGACCCGGATCCCTGGGGTCTTCTGCGCGGGTGGAAGCACCCATCCGGGGGCCGGGGTCCCGATGGCCGCCTTGTCCGGGCGGCTGGCGATGAAGGCAGTGATGCAAGACCTCGCTTCGATGCGCAAATTCCATCCGGTGGCTACGGGTGGTGGTATGTCGATGCGCTCAGCGATGATGGAAAGCACGGGCTGACGATCATCGCCTTCATCGGCAGTGTGTTTTCGCCCTATTACAAA
The DNA here is from genome assembly GCF_002280675.1 of Novosphingobium sp. 32-60-15. Classification (GTDB taxonomy): domain Bacteria; phylum Pseudomonadota; class Alphaproteobacteria; order Sphingomonadales; family Sphingomonadaceae; genus Novosphingobium. The sequence goes on from NZ_NCEN01000003.1 coordinate 207,431, forward strand.
AAGAGCGGCCGACCCGATCCGGTCAATCATAGTGCACTCAACGTGGCGCTTTATGGCCCCGGCGCGCGCTGGACCATGACTGAACGCCCGCGTGAAGTAGTGTCTCGTGATGCCGATATACTGGTCATCGGCCCAAGCACCGTACGCTGGACGGGCGATGCGTTGGAAATTGACATCGTTGAACGTGACAAGCGGCTTGGCATCCCGTGGCAGCGCAATGTGCGCGGAAAAGTCCGCGTCATCCCCGAAGCGTTGAACGCGCGCGCATTTGCGCTTGATCCCTATGGGCGGCACCGCTGGCATTGCCTTGCGCCGCGCGCCCGGATCGAGGTGGATATGATACAGCCGGGCCTGTCATGGAAGGGCAGCGCTTATCTGGATTCCAACTTCGGTAGTGAATCGCTGGAGGAGGGCTTCCGCGTCTGGCACTGGTCGCGCGCGCACAGCCGTCATGATGGCGGTCAGCCCGATCATGGGCGTGGCGCGGTGGTGTGTTATGAAGGCATCCGCCGTGATGGCAGTGCCTTTGCCAGCGCATTGCGGTTTGGCCGTGATGGAACACCGCAGGAGGAAGACGTTCTGCCCCCGGTTGCGCCGTTGCCAAACACTCTGTGGCAAATGGAACGCAAAACACGGGCCGATCGCGGCCATGCCAGCGTGATCCGTACGTGGGAGGATGCGCCGTTCTATGCGCGGTCCACACTGTCCACGCGTTTGTTTGGTGAACCCGTTGTAGCGGTGCAGGAAAGCCTTGATCTGGACAGGTTTGCCAATCCGGTTGTGCAGTTCATGCTGCCTTACCGGATGCCAAGATCACCTACCTGAGCGGGCCTTATAAGGAGCTGTCGTCTGGTTCAGATGGCAGCTTTGCCTGTTTGCTCTTTTCCTTATCGGCCGCAATCTCGCGATTGACTGACCATAGCTGGTAGAAACCGAAGCCCAGGGTGATAACGCCGGTAAATACCAGTTCCACCCATCCGAAATGTTCGCTCATGCAGCGCCTCTTTCTTGTTCGGGCCGTGCTGCGAAATCGCGGATAAGCGCGGCAGCGGTCTCGGGCCGTTCCTCATGGGCAAGATGGCCAAGTTCGGGCAGCACCTCAAGCGTGCAATTGGGCATGATCCGCGCGGCTTTTTCAACCGAGGCCAATGGAACGGCGCTGTCGCCGCGTGAATGGACCAGCAGCACCGGATTGGGCACACCGGGCAGCATCGCGCCCAAGGCTTCCAGATCCCAATTGGCCATCATTTCCAATGCGCCGCCGCAGTGATGATGATTGCCCAGTAATGTGGCGTAATGGGCAATGCCCGCAGCGTCGATTTGTGATCCGGTGGCCTTGCCCAGAAACTTCTGCGGCTCTCCTGCGCGTCGTGCTGTGGCGGCAAAAATGCGCGGAACGAACGGGTTGATGAACAGCATTCGCGCCAGTTGCGGAAATATGCGCGCAGCCAAGCCGGGAAACGGCATCAGCGCCGGATTGAAGCCGACCACCGGCACTGTCAACGCGCTGTCCCGGACGGTCTGCAATGCAATCGCTGCACCTGCTGAATGTCCCGCGATCAGCACCGGCGTTTGGCCAAGTGCAGCGAGCAAATCGGCCAGAGCGCGGGCCATGCCTTTCAAGGTCAGACCGCCAGCAGGTCTGCCCTTGGTAAATCCATGCCCCGGCAAATCGGGCGCGATCACGGTGAAGTCGCGCGCCAGAAGCGGCATGACATCGCGCCAGCTATGCGTGGCAGCGCCCGTACCATGCAGCAGCAGCAGTGCAGGGCCATCGCCCATCACTTGCACGTGCCAGACCAGCCTTGGCGTTTCGACAAATCGGCTTGCGGCACGGTTGGGCCATTGCCTTCCGTCGGTTTCCCAGCGCAGCGCGCTCATCGTCTTACCCTTTTTGCAGGGCGCAGTTCGGGCTGTGCAGTGGCCAGCGCTGCCTGCAACTTTCGCGCATCGGCCATCGGCAAAGGCAAATAGCGCGCGCGCATTGCTTCTGCCAGCTTCTCTGCATCAGCGCGGGGACGGGGCGAAATGTCGATAACCAGCGCATCGCACCCCGATGCAGCCATATTGCGCGCCGCCGCCAGTGCATCTTCGCGTGCTTGCGGGCGGCCCGGTTTGCCGTCGGCGGCAATATTCGCGCTGCCATCGGTCAGAAAGACAAACATCGGCGTGCGCCCGCGCGAGATTATGGCATCGCCCAATTGCCGCGCCAGCGTAATTCCGGTGGCCAGCGGTGTGCCACCACCGCCCGGCAGTTCGGCGAGCGCGCGTTTGGCGCGGGTCAGGGAACGGGTGGGCGGCAGCAACACGTCTGCACCGCTGCCGCGAAATGCAATCAGCGCAACTTCGGTCCGTTTTACATATGCCGCCGCAAGGATCAGTTCGACCGCACCTTTGGCTTCTGCCAACCGTGCCACAGCCGCCGAACCGGACGCATCGACGCAGAACACGGTCACAGTTGTTGAACGTTCTTCAAACCGGCGCACCCGCAAATCATCGCGGCGAAAGCGGATCATGCCGCCTTCACGCACCGACGGTTCGCGCTGGCGGATCGGTTGCCAGGGGATAGCCGCGCGCAATGTATCAACCAAAGCCAGCCGTACGCCACCACCGGGCATACCCGGCCGCGCGCTCAAAGGCCGTCCGCGCAACTTGGAGCCTGTTCGCCGCCCCGTCCCGCCACCACGCGCAGATCGCATCGCACGGCCTGATGCAATTTGGTCCAGAACATCGCGCGGGATAGCCGCTTGTGCGGCTTCCAGCACACGGTCTTCGGGCGGCGCGTCATCCTTTTGCTGATCTTGCGGATCATCATTCTGGCGCGGTTCGTCGTTATCGGGTGGTGGGGGAGGCGGCGGTGGTTGATCTGCGTCGCTCTCAGGTTCAGGCGGCAGGCGTGTGGCGCGCGGTGCCAGGACCAGCCGTGCCGCCGCTTCCAGATCGGCAAGTTCAATGCTGTCGCGCCCAGCCAAAGCCGCATGCGCCCGCGCGGTCGCCGCTGCAAACAGCAAGGGCCTGATCGAGGCCACGCCCAATGCTTCAGCCGTCGCAGCCAGTACCACCAATGCATCATCGGGCAGGTCTTCGACCGCATCCAATGCAAGAGCGTTTTCGCCAAAATGCGGCGCAGCCGTCATCATCCGAACGCCGGAAAGATCACATTCAAACGCAACCCGCTCCAGCAACGACAGTGGCGGGCGTTCATCGCTTTCCACGCCGTCATCCAGCAGGATCAGGGTAAGCGCCTGAGCCGGACTTGGCGCGCTATCAAGTGCTTGCGCCAAACGGCCAGACAAATCCTCGCGCAAACGTTCAGCCATCGGCACCGTCAACACACCGCCTGCGGCTTCGGCCAAGAGCCCGCGCTGGCGGACGACTTGGCCAGCGGCAAGGCTGGCGGCAACATCGGTGCCTCCTGCCAGCCGGTCATCATCAATATGGCCGGGCAAGCGGCGCCACGGCTGGTCTTGCGGCATTTGGGCGCGCAGGGTTTCGATCACCAAGTCGCGCGCCGGACCACCACCGCGCAAAGCAATTCCGCCCAGAGCATGCGGTGCCAGTGCCAGTAGCCGCGCGGCGAGGTAGGCGTCGTGCAAGGGGCCTGACCCGGCTTCGCCGTTCGGAGCAGGCGTCATCCGAAGTGTTCGGAAATGGCCCGTTCAATCCGGGTGGTCGATCCGGTTTCGTCGAGAATATCGCGGCGCAACCGATGACGCAGCGCCATCGGTGCGATTTGCAGCAAATGTTCACGGCGCACAGTCTTGGCACCTTTGAGTGCGGCGATGGACCTGGCAGCGCGCATCAACGTCAATTCGCCGCGCAAGCCATCAACGCCCACCGCGCTGCATAACGTGGCGGCATCAACCAGCACATCGTCAGGCACTTCCATAGTCGGCAGTTTGCGCTGTCCACGTGCAATCTGGCGCAGGATCTTGTCGTCTTCCTGCGCCCAACGTTCACCAAACTCCGCCGAATTGCCATCATGTGCCGCACAACGGCGCATAATCTCCACGCGGTCATCAATGGCGCGCGGGGTGCGCACTTCCACGGCAAGTCCGAACCGGTCAAGCAGTTGCGGGCGCAGTTCACCTTCTTCGGGATTGCCGCTGCCGACCAGCACAAACTTTGCTTTATGACGGACCGAAAGTCCTTCGCGCTCAACCACATTTTCGCCGGAAACAGCAACATCCAGCAGCAAATCAACCAGATGGTCTTCCAGCAGGTTGATTTCGTCAATGTAAAGGAAACCGCGATGCGCGCGGGCAAGCAGGCCGGGTTCGAACACCTTTTCACCGGTGCGCAGCGCGCGTTCCAGATCAAGCGAGCCGAGCACGCGATCCTCTGTTGCGCCCAGCGGCAGATCAACAAAGGGAACCGGCTGCTTGTGGGCTTTGACGCCGCCAGCCGTTGCGGCGCAAGGCACCGGGCAGATGCGCGGACCATCAGCGGGGGCACAGCCAAAGCGGCAGCCATCCATGACCATGATCGGTGGCAGAAGCCCTGCAAGTGCGCGGGCGGCGGTGGATTTGCCGGTGCCACGATCGCCAAAAACCATGACCCCGCCAATGGAAGGGTCAACGGCCGCGATCAGAAGCGCCAGCTTCATCTCGTCCTGGCCGACAATTGCAGAGAAAGGAAAACGTGCCATGTGTCCAATACTCTGGACAAGTCCAACCGTCAGGACAAGCGGTTTCTCTTATTGTTCGAATTTGCCCAACAATCGTTTCTTCAAGCTGCGCATAGTGAACCAGACGGTGGCCACCACCGGCACGACCAGCACACCGACAACGGTATCGCCCGATACGCCCAGCATATGATGCGGCACGGCGTGGAGCGCATATTTGATAAGCCCCAACAGATAATAGCTTAAAGCAACCGCCGAAAGGCCTTCAACCAGTTGTTGCAGGCGCGCTTGCATGGAAATGCTGCGTTCCATGGATCTCAGCAATGAAGCGTTCTGGTTCTCGATCCGCGTATCAATCCGCGCACGCAGCAGCGAGGCCAATTGCTCTGTCCCCTTGGCCAGACGCTCGATCCGCTCGGTCGTGGCAAGGCAGGTGTTCATGGCCGGGCGAAAGCGGCGCTGAGTGAAGTCGGTCAGCGATGCAAACCCCTCAATCGGGCGGCTGTCGATCTGTTCAAGCCGTTCTTCAACGATCTGGCCATAAGCGCGCGTTGCATCCAGCCGGAATGACATGGACGTGGAAAACGAGGCTAGGTCCAAGGACAGGCCGGACAATTCCTCCATCAAGCTGTCATCGCGCGATTCGTTGTTGGCAATGCGATCAGCCAGATCACGCAGACGCACTTCGGCAGCGTCCAGTTTGGGCCAACATTCGCGCGCCACAGGCAAGCCCAGCAGAGCCTTGTTCCGATAATTGCCCAGCTCCTGCATCCGCTGCAACTGGCGGGTGAGGTCGCGCTGGTCAGCGCCATTGGCAGCAACAATCAAGCGCCCAAAGCCATCATCCATGATGCGGAAATCGGACCAGATGCGGATGGTGCCGCCCAGCGTGCTGGACACCAGTTCATCCCGGTTGAGCGAGAGTTTTTCAAGCAGAGCAGCCACTTCGGCATCGGTGTTACCCAACCAGACGCGGGTGCTGCGCACAATCTGACCGGGCAATTGCAGCGCCCATTCAATCGCGGCGCTGATGTCGGTATCACTGGCGGGATCAAGAAAACCGGCCTCATCGCAATTGCTGGCAAAGAGCGTCAGGCTGCTGCCTTCGCTTTGCCGCTCCCACGTGAAGGATACTTTGGCGTTGATTGATCCTTCGCGATGCGAGGGGTTGCCCACCAGATCCTTTTCGCCAGATTGCGCCTCTACGGCGGCAAGTTCGGCGGCGCGTTCATCATCGGATACGGCCAGAACCCATTGAATGATATGGCATGGCACCGGCAGCATCGGCCAGCGGCGCAGATGCATTTCACCCACGGCCCGTCGTCTGAGTTCATGATCGCGCACAGTCGATTTCCCCCCGGCTCGTGGCGCGAATCCGCAGCGGGATTTCGCACGTCAACACCGTCCCACAACAAAACTATGGCAACAAGCACTGGTCGCCAAACACATTCAGCATGTGTTACGCCGCCGTTACGTCAACAAGCGTCCAAGTGGCGATTGGCCGTCAGCGAGTGTGTTCAGCGCGGCTTGCAGTAATGGATAGATCAAACAGCTTTTGCGCGGTTACGACAGCAGCGGGCGCATTAGGGGCCGTCGCGTCTGCACCGACTACGCTTACCAAAGCGGGGTTTGCGGTGAAAGATGGGCCGCCAACCATAATGCCAATGTCCCGATTTTGTGAATGCTTGCGCAGCTTTGTGATGGTCGCTTTGAGGCTATCGATCATTCCGTCCGATGCCAGCGTCAATCCCGCCACGGCAAACCAGCCTTCAGTCACCGCTGAAACAATGTCCTCGACCGTTCCGGACAATTCGGTGTGGACTTCCCACCCTGCGGCCACAAGAAAGCGTTCGACCATGGTCACGCCGAACGAATGTTGATCCCCCGGAGTCATCGCCATCAGAACCGTTCGCCGACGGTCCCATGCGGCAAATTCATGCGTATTGTTAAATATCGCCAGCAGCTTTTGCAGTCGCGCAACGCCTAGCGTTACATCGATAAAGTCGCATTCGTCCCGATCCCACATTTCGCCCAAATGGCGTGCGGTCGGTTCCAGCAATTCAACAAAAAGCGTCTCCATCGACAGGCCGCGATCGCGCAACACAACAATATAGGCAACGGCGGCTTCCAGATCACTGCCCAAGATGATGTCTGCAAGATCAGTGATATCGCTACTGCTCGGAGCAAGAGCCTTGATCACGTCTTCAATCGGCGGAGCATCAGGAACAACATCGGCGTGAATGCGGAGCAATTGGGGTATTACGCGGTTTGAAATCAGCCGTGCCAGCTTTACCTGGCGTGCAGCAACATCATCTCGGCGGTAAATCTCTGATGCAATGAAATGCGTCTCAAGCCGGTGAAGGCTCTGCCGGTCAATCGCCGGAAACGCAGACCTCGCCACCTGTCCCATGGTGCTTCCCTTTTTTTATGCTGATCCCGTAATCAGAGTCGGCAAGACACCACAAGAGTGATCGGCTGTCGAGGCCTGATCAACCCTATGCCCCCTTGGGCAAAACTATGTCTTGTTTGCATTCCATCACGTGGAACGGGGCGGTGTGCTATAGCCTCCGGGGAGGCGGACCATCGGACGCTTGTTCCGGTCTGTGCGATGGCGTAGCGTTTTGAGATGGAGGCACTTGGCCAATGGTGACGCAATTGATTTATATGTCGCAGCCGTTCGGGTACGACAGCGCTACGCTTTCGAGCATATTGGCCACCGCCCGCCGCAATAATCCGCAGCACGCAATTACCGGTGCGCTGATATGTCGCCAGGACATTTACCTCCAATTGTTGGAAGGACCCGCCCAAGCCATTGATAGTCTTTTCGAAAGCATATTGACCGACAATCGGCACATGGACGTCACGTTGTTGAGCCGAGCCGAAGTCGAAGCGCGGATGTTCCCGGATTGGGCCATGTTGCATGATCCGGCGCATTCCTGGCATTGGTCGACTGAAGAAGTGAGCAAGGGCGCAATTGTGAATGCCTCGTCCGACGTCTTGCAAGGCATCTTTCGTCAAGCGCGGGACGGTAATTCAGTTGATTGAACGTCGACATGGCCTGAGCAATTTAAGAGCCTCACGTGAGGCCTGATCTGCGTATCCCGATTTACGGGTTTGTTCCTGCAAGGAATTTCTCAACCGGCTGCAATGATTGCGTGGGATCTTCTTCAAATGGGACATGGCCGAGATTTGGCAAGCGTACGAGTGTCGCATCGGGCATAAGTTTAAGATAATCGGCGGCATTGGTAACCGGAATCATGCCATCTTTTTCGCCCCACAGCAGCAGCGTTGGTGCGGTAATTGTTGCCAGTTTTGGCGCCGGGTCTTGCAGAACGGTTTGCTCCATGCGCGCCAAAATTGCGCGCCGGACGCCCGGCGCCAGCATCATGGCATGATAGCGTGATAAACTCGCATCGCTCAGCTTTTGTGGCTGCGCATACGCAGCCGCCAAATTGGCTCTCAACATGGTGCGCGGCAAAACATAGGGCAGTGCCTGCATAAGGAGCGGGACTTCGGGGGCTTTGCCGTATTCAAACCCGGGGCTGGCAAACCCGTCAGGCGAAATCAGCACCAATCGAGAAACCCGGTTCGGATGCATTGCAGCAAAGGTCCATGCAATCCGTCCACCCAAGGAATTGCCGATTATGTGGGCCTGCTTGACACCAAGTTGGTCCAGCAATGTGACCAGAATTCGCACGGATCGTTCGTCGCTGTAATCCCCTGTAGGATCCGGTCCGGTTAGGCCGAAGCCGGGCAGATCGAAACGAATGACCCGGTAACGCAAGGACAGCGCCTTTGCCCAAGGCTCCCATGTGTCAAGGCTGGAGCCAAAACCATGCAGCATAATGATTGCAGGAGCGTCCCGTGGTCCGGTATCGCGTAACCGCAGGCGTACACGGTCTGCGTTGCGATAATCGCCGACATATTTCGCGGCAAGCAATTCGCGTGGTTTGTCAGGTGAATAAAGCCACGCTGTTAGCCCTGCCAGCGCCAACAAAACGACACCAAAAGCCCACCGCATGATTGTGGACGCCGAGTTCCTGCTACCAAGGTCCGGATGCTTCATATGCCAGTGCTACCCGACCTTGGATCGAACTGACATCTACAAAACACATGAGCCAACGAGAAGTCGGCGCGTCCTCAATTTGCCTAAGTCGCTCTGGTTAATCAGATTTGGCCAGACCTGCAGTTTCTACGAGCGTAGCGACGGGTTCATTGCGGTCCTTGCGTTCGGAATAGCGGTCAACCAATTGATCGGCATGCGGGCGCAACAGTACGGTGAAGCGCACCAGTTCTTCAACCACATCAACAATCCGGTCGTAATACGCAGATGGCTTCATGCGACCGGCTTCGTCAAATTCTTCATAAGCTTTGGCGACTGACGACTGGTTGGGGATGGTGACCATCCGCATCCAGCGTCCAAGAATGCGCAAAGTATTGACGCTGTTGAATGATTGCGAACCCGCGCTCACCTGCATCACCGCAAGCGTGCGGCCCTGTGTGGGGCGCATACCTTTATAGGCGAGAGGCAGATGATCAATCTGCGTTTTCATGATGCCGGTGATCTGCCCGTGGCGTTCAGGGCTGCACCATACCTGGCCTTCAGACCAAAGCGAATGGGCGCGAAGTTCGGCAACTGCGGGGTGGTCATCATCCTTTACCTGATCGGGCAGGGGCAGGTCGGACGGATCGAAGATGCGCGTTTCGCAGCCGAAGTACCGCAGCAGCCGAGCACTCTCTTCAACAACGAGGCGGGAATACGAGCGTTCGCGCAAGGAGCCGTAGAGCAGCAGGATGCGCAGCGGAGGCGTCAGGTTGCCCAAGCCGAGCGCGGGTTTGAGATGCGCATATTCAGATCTGAACGCGGGCAGATTATCAGGTTCGGCAAGGTGGCGCAGACGCTGATGGGGCGTATGATCTGTCATGCTGCTTTACCGGTGAACCGGTCCTTTGTGGCATTGGCTAACGCGACGAGCGACAGCATCACCGGCACTTCTACCAGTACGCCAACCACGGTTGCCAACGCGGCGCCACTCGACAATCCGAACAGGCCGATGGCGACCGCAACGGCGAGTTCAAAGAAGTTTGAAGTGCCAATCATTGCACAAGGTGCCGCGATGTTGTGCGGGATTTTCCAGGCGAAGGCCCAAGCGTAGGCGATGCCAAAGATGCCGTATGACTGGATGATAATAGGGATGGCAATCAGTGCAATCAGCATGGGATTGGCGACAATTGTGCCCGCTTGAAATGCAAAGAGCAGAACCACGGTGGCGAGGAGCCCGATGACAGACCATGGCTTCAGCCGCGCTGTAAAGGCGTCCACTGCCGCTTCGTCGCCGCCATGTGATGCGATCACGCGCTGACGGGTAAAAGCGCCAACGGCGAGCGGGATCACGACATAGAGCACGACCGACAGCAACAGGGTTTCCCAAGGCACAACGATGTCTGTCACGCCCAGCAATATGGCAACGATGGGGGCAAATGCTGCGATCATGACAAGATCGTTCACGGCAACTTGAACCAGCGTATAGGCCGGATCGCCCTTGGTCATTTGCGACCAGACGAAAACCATCGCGGTGCAAGGTGCTGCACCCAGTATGATAAGCCCCGCGATATATTGCTGCGCATCCGCTTTGGGCAAAAGTCCGGAATAAAGGTGATCAAAGAACAGCACCGCAAGAGCGGCCATGGTGAACGGTTTGATCAGCCAATTGATGACGAGCGTGATGATCAATCCGCGCGGTTTGCGGCCGATATCGCGGATGCTGGCGAAATCAACACCCACCATCATCGGGTAAATCATCGCCCAGATCAGCACCGCGACCACAAAATTCACCGACGCGAATTCAAGCCCTGCCAACGCCGAGACGGCAGTCGGAGCAACATTGCCAAGGACAATGCCGACAACGATGGCCAGCCCCACCCACAGCGATAGCCAGCGCTCGAAGATGCCCAACGGAGATGAAACCGGTGCGCTGGCTGTTTGAGCATCACGTGCCATGGCTTAACGCTCTGCCCTTACGCGATTGCCAGCGGCATCAATCACTTGCTCGCCGTCTTCCTTGGCAAATGCAGCGCGTTGGCCTTCGGGGAGAAGGTCGAGCACTTCTTCTGAAGGACGGCATAGCTTTACGCCCAGCGGTGACACCACCAGCGGACGGTTGATCAGGATGGGGTGCTCGATCATCGCATCAATCAATTGTGCATTTGTCAAATCAGGATTGCCGAGGCCAAGCTCTGCATATGGCGTACCCTTTTCACGCAGCAGTGCACGTGCCGGAATGGCTGCGCGAGAAAGCAGGCTTTCAAGCATGGCGCGCGAAGGCGGCGTTTTGAGGTATTCAACCACATGCGGCTCAATCCCGGCATTGCGGATCATCGCCAGGGCATTGCGCGATGTGCCGCATTCGGGGTTATGGTAGATGATGATGTCAGCCATAAAGGTCCTCAAGCGTTTTGAGTTGGGAATGGGTTGCAGTTCAATTGCGTGAACAGATCGCCGCACATTTCGGGCGCGCCCTGGCAGCAATCCTGCAGCAGAAACACGAGCAGGCGGCGCATGCCGGGGTAATCGGCGCGGTATCGGATAATACGGCTTTCACGGGTAGATTGGACCAGACCTGCGCGTTCAAGCGTAGCCAGATGATGCGACATGGTTGAGGGCGGCACGCCCAGTTTTTCGGCAATGGCTCCTGCGATCATGCCATCATGTCCGGCTGTTACCAGCATGCGAAACACCGCCAGCCGCGTTTCATGGGCAAGCGCGCCAAGCGCATCGATAGCCCAGTCTTGCGGTTCCAGTTCGCTCATCGATTCCACCTTTTGAGTAAAATCGAAATACGGGTGCTGGAGCGCAAGTCAATCTACATTTCGACAGTTATCGAAACAATCTGGCCTTGGCCATCAAAGCGGGTGGCAGATTTCCAGTGAAGCTTGCAACGTCATGCAGCCAAACCACGCTGCCCGATCATTCCCGCAAAGCAGAATTCTTGATGCGGATGAGCGGGCCCAAAATGTAATCGAGGATTGTCTGCTTACCCGACAGAATGTTTACCTCGGCGGTCATGCCCGGCAACACAGGGCGGCCATTGCCAAAGTTTGTGGCATCGGCGCGCAGGCGTGCGCGGTAATAGGGTTCACCACGCGGGTCCTGCAAAACGTCGGGCGACACGTCATATACTTGCCCGGTAAGGCTGCCGTATACGGCGGAATCATAGGCCGAAATCTTGATTGACGCTGGCAGCTTTTCCCAGACCTCGCCACGATCTTTGGGGGCGATGCGCGCTTCGATCATAATGATCTTATCCACCGGCACGATCTCGGCAAGCGGCTCTCCCCCCCTGATGACGCCGCCTACGGTCTGGATGAACATCTTGTTGACGACGCCCTCCATCGGCGCGCGGATCTCTTCGCGCTGCGCCTTGTCCTGGAACGCCAGCATGGCTTCATCGGCTTTGGCCAATTCGAGCCTAAGGCGCGATGCCTGCTCTTCAGTTTCCTGTACCATGCGGGTCCAGACTTCGCCTTGGCGGGCTGACGCCGACGAAATCTGTGCGCGTGTCTCGGGTATCTGGTTCTGCACGTCGGCTATGCGCGTGCGCAGCGACAAAAGGGCCGAGCGCTTTTCCAGCACGTCCCGTTCCGAAATGGCTTCGGCTTGATACGCCCTTTCCAACTTACCCAGTTGCACCATCAACAAGGCTTCTTCGCTGCGCAAATTGGCCAGTCGTGCACTAAGCGATGAAAGCTGGGCACGTTTGGCATTGGCTTCACCCGATGCAATGCCGTCAACTGATCCGCGCTGTTGAATACGTGAGGCAAACAGGGCTTCTTCGGATCGCGCAATTTCAGGGGCGAGCGCGGCAAGCGCAGGCGGTGTCACGAAATAGCGCGCACCGCCAACTTCGGCATCCATCCGGGCAAGCATGATCTTTTTGGCAGTGACATCAATCCGCGCGTTTTCAAGGTCCGATGCCGTAATCTGGTTTTTGACCAGCATAAGGATCTGGCCTTTTTCAACGCGCTGGCCTTCTTGCACAAGGATCTGCTGCACAATCCCGCCTTCAAGGTGCTGGATAACCTGATTTTGCACCGATGGCAGAACCCGGCCAGAGCCGCGCGTCACTTTTTCAATTTCGAAGACACTGGCCCAGCTCAAAAAGCTGATGATCATCACGCCAAGCACGACCAGAAGCCTGCTTGATCCGCGTGTCTTGATCCGGCCGCTCCACGGTTTCAGCGCTGTTTCCTCAGCGCTCAGGCCCATGACTTTGCCGGAAAACGCATTGGCCAATTCGCGGCTCGATACGTTTTCGTATAGGAAGGCACCGCCCATCTTGCGAATAATGCGGTCTCGAATTCCTGCAAACGACATTAACGTGGCCCTCGTGTGATCGTGAGCAGTTACGCCTGTTTATGCTTAAAGGCTGAAAACTCCGGCGTATGGGAATCTGCGTATTACCCTGTGAACCCCAATTTACCTTTGTTTGGTTAATTCCCTGACAAGGAAATTGGGGCTCCACCACACATGCAAACACCCGTTGCCAGAGTTCAAATGAGTTTGCTGGACCGCGCTTTCTTGTTCTTCATCGGCAAGGCACCGCGGCACGGCCAGCAGACTCATGAGCGGCAATTCTTGAACCCGCTGACGGTCATGGCTGCTCTGGAACGGCTTGCCGCGCATTGCGGATATTCGGCCAGCGCCGACATGCTGACGGCTGCGCTGCCTGTGAAAGACGGCTTTTTCGATCCACGCTATGTGCCCATCGCATTGGGCAGGATTGGCATACAGACGCGCGATTTTGGCGCGGGTCTGGGTGATATTGGCGTAGAAGATTTGCCCTTGCTGGCGATGGCCGGTGGCGATGGTGCCATTATCGTTACAGGCGCTCCAAGCCGAACCACCTTTACAATTATTGACCGTGACGGTGAACGCGAGGTCCTGCGTAGCGACTTGAGCGTGCTGGGTGATACCACCCTGTTGGCGTGCGGCCACGGTGATCCGCAGAACGGTTTGGACTTTGAGGACGAGCGCAGCTTTGTCCGCAAAAATCCCCGGCTTTGGATGCTGGGCGTTTTCATGTCAGAGCGTCGCCGCCTTGGGCAGATGGTCCTGACGGCTGCTTTGCTTAACTTGTGCGGCCTGGCGCTGCCTTTGTATATGCGGGCAATTTACGACAACGTGGTCCCGAACCTTGCGATTGAATCGCTTTGGGCACTGTCGGCTGGCGTCGTATTGGCTTTGGTGTTTGAATTTGCGTTCCGCCAGATCCGCACCAGCTTTGTTGATGCCGTCGGCGTACGGGTTGCGCAGATTGTGCAGAACCGCGCGATGAACAGTTTCATGAGCGCCAAGGTTGGCCGCCAGAACCTGAGCGTCGGATCAATGATGAACGCCTTGCGCGACGTTGATTCCATTGCACTGTTTGTGCCGCAATTGATCGTTACCTTCTTGATCGACGTTCCGTTCTTTCTGGCGTTTGTCGCGCTGATTGCGTTGATCGGCGGCTATACCGCGTTTGCGCCTGTGATTGGCGCTGCTTCGCTGCTCGCCATTGGTATGGTGGCAAGCTTTGCGGCAAGGCTTTCGGCCACGCGCTGTTCCAAGCTTATGCATGCGCGCAACAACCTGGTGGTTGATGCCGCTGGCGGGATTGAAACGATCAAGGCGAATATGGCCGAAGGACACTTCCTTGGCCGCTGGGATAAAGTTTCCGATCACATTGGCGTGACCGCAAAATCGGCGCGCAAATGGAATGATCTGCCACAAGCCATGGCTACTTTGCTGGTGCAGCTCGTCACGGTCATGGTCGTGATCATCAGTGTTTTCCAGATCAAAGCCGGTGTCATGACAACCGGCGCACTGATTGCAGTCAGCATGCTGACCAGTCGCGCGATGGCACCTGTCACAACAGCGGTGTCACTGTTGTCCAAGGCGCAGCAGGCGCGGACGCAACTGGCGGGTCTGGCGGATCTTCTGGAGCTTGAATCCGAGCGTGAAATTCCCGATCCGGGTGTTCGCCAGCAGACGATCAAGGGCGATTTCAGCCTGTCTTCGGTCAGCTTCAAGCATGAAGACAGCATAGCGTTCGCGTTGCAGGATGTGTCTTTGACCATCAAACCCGGCGAGAAGATCGCACTGATCGGCCGCTCGGGTTCCGGCAAATCGACACTGCTTCAGGTCCTTGCCGGAATGCTTGAGCCGCGATCTGGCCAGTATCTGATCGATGGTTATAGCGCTGCGCATTATGCGGTTTCGCAAATTCGCCAACAGGTGGTGTTGTGCAGCCAGGATGCGCAATTGTTTGATAGCAGCATCTGGGACAACATCCTGCTGGGGCTGGACGAACCGTCGGCAGACGTTGTGACCAAAGCGGTGCGCGCGGCAAATCTCGACAGCTTTGTCGAGCGTAGCGTTGAAGGGTACAACCGCAAACTGGGACCAGGCGGCAAGAACCTGTCGGGCGGGCAACGGAAAAGCATTCTGCTGGCCCGGGCGCTCGTGCGTGATCCTGCCGTTTTGCTGCTGGATGAACCGACCGAAGCGATGGACGTAGGCAGCGAAAAGACGGTCATGGCCGGCTTGCAGCAAGCAACGCAGGACAAAACCCTGATCATCGCCACGCATCGCATTGCGCTGCTCGATATCGTGGACCGGGTGATCTGGCTGGATAACGGCAAGATCATAGCGGACGCACCCAAGGCAGAAGTCATCGCCAAACTGCAATCCCGCCCCATGCCGAGGGCCGCATGAAGCATCAGCGGCACATCCAACTCGCTAAGACAGCAGGGAAAACCTAGTGGCAGGCGCATCATCAGATGGGGAAGTCAACCATTGGCCAGCGTTCGTGGACGTGCTCACGACGGTGATCATGGTTGTCACGTTCCTGCTCGTCATCATGAGCGCGGCCGTTATGGTTCTGTCACAGCGCGTCGTTGCGCAGTTGAAGACCAGCATGGCGGCCGAAATGGCGGCCAGCGGAAAAGCGAAGGGCGCTACGACCGCTCAAAGTGCGGCCAGCGCGCAGCAGAAGTCTCAAGGAACGCAGATCGATGCCGAAAAGGGCACTTCAGTGGCCGAACTCGGCGATGTTTTGCGTACGCAGAACCCGGTGACGGGACGCGACGAGCTGACCATTCGCACACGTGAAAGCCCGGACCTGCTGAAGGTCAAAGTAAAAGCCATGGAGCAACCCAAGGACACGACCGGTGTCGAGGTTAAAACCGCCGATACGCTTTTGCAGATCGACTTTGAACCAACGGCCATCAGGTACAGCGCGGACAATACAGACGCTATCGTCAAGTTTGTTGAAAAGCATGCCAATGGCGGCATGAAGTTCGAGATTTGGGCGCTGACGCCGCAAGATGCCTCATTATCGGAAGCGCAGCGGATCGGCTTTTATCGTGCTGCTGTCACACGCAATTTGTTGGTGAAGGCAGGCATCAAACCTTCCAGCATCGCAACCCAGGTGCGCGTAACCGATTTGCGGTCGAAGGAAGGCCATACTGTTCGCGTCGTCATCAAACCCTGAAGTGCAGCAGGAACCGAGAAAGCTTCAAGTCATGGAAAAAAAGATACGCTCTGACCTTCTGAAAATGATTGCGATCATGGTCGGTTTGGTCGGTATTGGCATCTATGCCCGTGACTTCGTGATCGAAGGCATCATGGCGAAGGCTGCCCTGAACCTATCGATCTTCGGCCTTTTCGGTGTGGCGGCAGGCATTGCCTTCAAACACGTTCTTGGCCTCAAGAACGAAATCCTCGCCATGAAGGCGTTGAAGATTGATTACGGGTCGCAGGAACAGCGCCCCGATGATCCGTACAAGACCCCGGCGATTGTGTTCAAGGAGCCCTCGCTGCTTGGCCAGGGCTATCGCATGATTGCCGAGGAAATGGGCAAGCAAGAGACGCTCAAGATCTCTGACGCTTCGGCCCAGCTTATCCTGCATGACGTTGATATGCGCATCAATGATCGCAAATCGACCTTGATGTACTTCTCGGGCCTGATGGTGTTCTTGGGCCTGCTCGGCGCGTTCATGGGCCTGATGAAGACGGTGAGTTCGGTCAGTGAACTGATTGGCTCGATGGATTTGAACGGCGGGGCTGACAGCTTCGGCAAGATGATCGAAGGCATGAAGGCGCCGCTGAACGGCATGTCCGTCGGCTTCTCGTCTTCGTTGTTCGGCCTTCTGACATCGATGGTTCTGGGCGCGCTCGAACGGTTCATGACCGGTTCGATGAAAGTCGTGCGCAATGAATTCGAGCATTGGCTATCCAACGTTTCATCATTGGAGACAACCGCTTCGGAAGCGGCGGGACAAGGGCAGGGCGGCGGTTCTACTGCGGGCGTTGTGCGTGCGCTTGAGCTTGGCGGGCGTCAGTTGCGTGATTTGCGCGAAACTATCCTCGATACCGCGATGGTGGGACAGGAAACCAATCGCGCCGTGATGGGCCTTGCCCAATCAATTCAGGTGCTGAACGGTTCGCTTGCCCGGATCTATGACCCCGAGCCTTTATTGAGGCCGATAACGGACTGCGTGGCAGATCTTGCGCGCAACCAAACCGCTTTGGTGCAGCAATTCCAGGGGCTGCATGATCAGGCCGCCGAAGACCGGCGTTTTATCCGCGAAACGCTTGCAGTAATGCGCAGCCAGCACGTACCGGCACAGGCATTTGATCATGAGCGCCTGCACAGCCAGCTTGAACGGATCGGCACGCTGAACGAACGACTGCTTGAGATTGGTCTGGCTAACAACAGCCGTGAATTGAGCGCAAATGCGCGGACCGGCTTGCTCGGATCGTTTACCCGCTGGATCTTGCGCATTGGCGATGACCGTGCTGTTGCCAAGGCGCGTCGTGAATTGTTGCGCGACATTCGCCAGATGCACACGGCCCAGCGCCGCCTTGTCAAAAAGGTCGATGCCGCACTTGGCCAAAGTGTCGAACGGCTGGGACAGGACCGCGAGGTCAACGCCCGCCATCTGGCGCAGCTTACCGGGACGACCGAGACGAATACCGAAATTCTGGCTGAACTTTCGCGCCGGCTTGGCAGTATTGAAGAACTGGCGGGGCAGGAGGACGGTGCGAGTTCACCTGCCGCAGACCTTTATGGCGCGCGGCTTGAACTGGCGGTTTTGCGGCAGCGACTGCAGGCAGCGCAGGAAGAGGGCGGTCGGCAAGTTGAGGAAACACATGCGCTGGCTGAAGATAACCGGTTGCGTGCAAATGATGGAGGGCGTTCGCAATGATAACATTTGGTAGCATTTTCAAGCGTAAACGCCCCGGCTTCAGCCGTGCGGCGCAGCGGTATAATTGCCGGATTGAGGGCAACATTGTGGTCGGTGACCGGCTGGTCAACTTTGAGGGTATCGTGACCGACTTTTCCAGTGGTGGGGCGCAGTTCCGGCCCAAGCTGCTGTATATCATGGATCGGCGCGATGTTCCGATTACGCTTACCTTTGGCGGTGTCGAGATTGCGGGCAGGATCATGAGCACAAGCGCGGCAGGATTTGGTTTACGCTTTGATGAGCCTATTAGTGAATCACAAATCGAAGGTTTGATCGGCTTGGCAAACAAGCAAGCTGAATCAGTCCACTGACACATGTTAACGAGCGCAGGAATGGCTGGTCAAAATGCCTGCTGCGGCACGCTGAATTGGTTGATCACGCGATTGTAAGTTTATGATATAATGCCATATTTATCGGAATTGACGCGCTCGTTGGGCATGGTTCCATGCTAAAAGCATATGCGCATTCTTACTTATAAAGCCTCGAACCAAGATTAACCACGTCGGTTCATAGCTGTCCGCATAGGTTTACTATGCGGGGAAATAACACGTGGTTGGGCAAATACGGACAAGTTCGTTTTTCCCTTTCGGCAGAGCGGCAGGCTTCGGTTATCTTTCCGGCACTGTTGTCATAAGCCTTACAGCTTCAGGCGTTGCCTGGGCCAATTCTGCGCCGTCTGATCTGGCCGGAGCGCCAGCCGTGACCGATCACATGGTGGTGGCAGATTCCATCTTCACCGATGATGCCTCGGTTACCTATGGTTATGAACTGCCCGCCCGCACCAGCAGCATGGTTATCGATAGCCCCGGCGCGATTGTCAGCCTGGGAGCGCAACCGATACAGGTGTCGGCGACAATAGCCGAGCCTTTGCTTCCCGGTGTTGGCCTGCCCATGCTGCAAAAGGCGGTGTTCACAGACGCCGAATTGCCGGCAATAGCGCCAACGCCGATGGTTCCGACCGAAATCCCGCAATTTTCAGAAGGGGTTCAAGATGCGGCCCGCGCTGATGCCGGACCCGTTGAAACCATCCCTGCACAAACCGCTGCATCAGCGCCTGTTCCAGCGCCGCCTGTTGCAGTGCCAGCGGTTCCAGCGCCAACGGTTGCCGCTGCAACCGAACCAGAGCCGGTTATGGCGATGCCTGACCCGCAATCACCGGATAATGCGTCCGAGCGTCCGCAAGGCATTGAATCCTTGCGTGATGCGATCATCGAGGCGCTTAAGGCCAACCCTGAAATCCAGATCGCGCTCGCCCGTCAGGATGACGCACGATATGGCGTTCACGAAGCCTGGTCGGGCTATTTGCCAAAAGTTGACATGCAGGTTGCGCTGGGTGGGGAATTGACGATTCCATCAACCGGTGACCAGACAACGCTTCGGCGTGCCGAAGGCGTAGTGACGCTTAACCAGAATATCTGGGACTTTGGCACGACGATTAACGATATCAAGCGCGCCCGCGCCACGTACCGCAGCGCCCAGTGGGGCACGCGTGAGCGGATCGAGGCGATTTCGTATGAAATCAGTGCCGCGTACCTTACCATGCTTGAGCGTACGAAGCTGATCCAACTGACCGAGTCCGAGATTGCCGCCACGCAGAAGATCCTTGATATGGTGGTTATTCAGGAAGATCTGGGTTTGACAAGCTCTGCCGATGTAAGCCGCGCCAAAACGCGCTTTCAGGCGCTTCAGGCCGAGCTGATTGACCGGCGCAGCGCGTTGACGCAGGCAGAAGAAGCATACCGCAGGCTGACGTTCCATCTGCCGGGCAAAGTGGTCGATCTTCCCACAACAAACGGGAAGCTGCCAACCAATCAGGAAGATGCGGTGGCGCTGATCGAGACACAAAGCCCGCGCTATGCGCAGGCCAAGGAAGACCGCCGTTCACTGGAGCGCCAAAAGGCGAGCCAGACAGGTACGTTCCTGCCCAAGATCGGCGTGATGGCGCAAGGAAACTGGCGTGATGACGTATCGGGACCGACCGGCCTGAACAAGGATGTGCGGGCCATGGTGACGCTGTCCTACAGCTTCTTCAATGGTGGCCGCGACATTGCCGTGCGCAACCGCATTTCTGCGCGGCTGCGCGAAGCCGATTACGAGCTTGATCGGCGGCGGCGCGAAGTGGAACAGGATTTGCGCATCGACTTTAACAGTCTGGCATTTGCGCGCGAGAAGATTGCGACCATTGAGTCCGAAATCGTCTCGGCAGAAAAGACCGCAGACGTTTACCGGCAGCAGTTCCGCGAAAGCCGTCGTTCGGTCTTTGACCTGCTTGATAGCCAGCAGATCCTGCACGCTGCAAGAGCGCGGCAATATTCCAACCAGATTGCCCTGCAATTGGCCGAATTCCGGGTCTTGCAGAAGTTGGGCGGCCTGTTCGATCTGCTGAGTTCGGGCGAGCCACTGCCAAACATTGTGGCGCAAAGCCCGCAGCAAAGACCGGCAAGACCGGACTGACGCGTAAAGCCGCAGGTTCTCAATTCAATTGTGCATGGGCGCGATGCCCAATCGTCAAGGCAACCTCTCTAATTACGGTTAATACGTATATTCATACGAACCAGACCGTAGCCGTTTCAAGAGAGACTTGACCCACCAATAGGTTAGGCATTCAGCGAATGGTCAAGGCACGCGAACTCAAAAATGGCGCGAAGACAAAGCTCTTCCCCAAGAATGCTGCGCAGCTTGCCGATGAACCTGCAACCGGCGGCGAAAAGCTTACCCAGGCAGGGCAGGGCTATGGCACCGCCAAAGTTGTAAATCTTGGCGCAGATGACCGGGCCGAGCTGGGTATTGCCTATGGTCCGTTCAAAGTTGAGATCGTCGATATCGACGCGATCCTGACGTTTGCTGATGGCACGAAGATCATCATTCCCGGTATGGCTTTGGCGGCATTTTCCGGCCGGAAGCCTTTGCTGGTTTTTACAGACAAGGAAGTTTTGGCCGAAGCGTCGATGGCCGACGTTGGCGAAATTCGCGAAAGCGCGGTCGCCATTGATTTTTCACTGTCGTCAGCCGATGCAGAAACCCCCAGCGATAACGAAGCCAAAGCCGATGGCGAAAAGCCCCCTGCAGGCGGCGCTGTCCAGCCCGGTGATGCAGCTGACGCACAGCAGAACACCGCTGCGCAGGAAGAAAACAAGCACAAGTCTGATGCCGAAGCATCACGCCTGACCGACAAGATCAGCAGCACCCAAGCTTCTGCCGGGGCACCGGCCAACGTCAATCCGCCATCAAAAGCATCCGATACGCCAGCGCCTGATGATGCACTGGGGCCTGCGGGTCTTGGCAAACTTGTGCCAACCCTTCAATTTTCCCTTTTCAACAAAGAGGGTGTGACCACCACGACCGAAAGCGGTGTCACGACCGTTACCGGATCAACCGGTGGTGCGGGCAGCGCGACCAATGCAGCCTTTGCGCCGCAATCGGCCAAAGAAACGATCACCGGAACCGCGAGCGGTGACCTGATCTATGCTGACAATCTCCAGCAGGCTCCTGCAGGCGCATCATTGCGCGTGCTTACGGTTGAGGCGATGGTCCCGGCGGGCAGCCTTGACCTGTTGCAGGTTACCATCCCGTCGCTTCCCGATGGCTATACAATTGCCAATGCGGTCAAGACCGAGCGTGGCTGGGTGGTGGATATCGATGCAGGCAGCATCGAAAAGGTCACCACCATGACCGACGCGACGACGGGGCTGACAGTTCCCGTTCCATCGTCGCAATCGCGCTTCACATTCGAACTTGAACTGATTTATCAAGTGCCGGCAGATGGCGTTGCCACGGCATCTAGCGGATTTCAGGACGAATTTTTTCTTCCCGTCCAGCTTGGCCTGTCAACCGACGGCAAGACTTCGGTAAACGCGGTTTCGGTGTCGACGTCGTTCGGCATCAAAGTTGTTGCTGGCGACGCCGATATGACGGTGAAAAATCCGGTCAGCGGTGACCCGATCTATGTGCTGTTTTCCAACCCTCCCGGCAACGTCATTTCAGCAGGCGATGGCGATGATACCATCGTTGCCGGGATCGGCGCAGATGACATTGATGGCGGCAGCGGCGTTGATATTGTCAGCTATACCAATTCGCGCGACGCAGTCACGGTTGATCTTGGCGCAGGCAAAGGGTCTGGCGGCGCGGCCAGTGGCGATACTTACAAGTCTGTTGAAGGCATTATCGGTTCTGACCAGGGCGACAAGCTGACGGGCGATGCTGGTGCCAATACGATCAAAGGCGGCAAGGGTGCCGATACGATCGAGGGTGGCGCCGGGATCGACAAGGTCGATTATTCCGACGCATTCCCGGCCACGGGGAGCGTAACGGGCACCGCCCCGACGGACCCAAATGCAGTTCCTGACACCACCGGCCTTGAAATCTTCCTTGATGGCACTGCGTCAAAAGGTGGCGAGGCAGAAGGCGATCAGCTGACCGGCATCGAACAGGTTGTCGGGTCTGACCGGGATGACACGATCACGGGCGCTGCCGCCAATGAAACGCTGCAAGGCGGCGCGGGCAATGATGTGTTGGTTGGTGGAGCCGGTGCCGACCGGCTTGATGGCGGTGATGGCGAAGACCTTGCCGATTATTCGGCTGCAACCGGTGGTGTGACTGTCTTTCTTGACGGACGCGCCGGTGAGCGGGGCGATGCCCAGGGCGACGTGCTGGCAGGCATCGAGAACCTGATCGGTTCGGCGCATGACGATGCGCTTACCGGCAATGCTGACGACAACGTGATTGAAGGTGGTGCTGGCGCTGACCAGATTGATGGCGGTGCGGGCAAAGATACAATCGATTTTTCGACCAGTGCGGTCGGCGTAGAAGTCTATCTGGATGGCCGTGTCAGCCGCGGCGGTGACGCCGAGGGCGATACTTACGCCAATATCGAAAATCTGATTGGTTCTGAATTCGATGACCGTCTGGCTGGTGGAACCGGCGCGCAGACAATTTTTGGCGGGATCGGCGATGATACGCCTGAGGGCGGTGCAGGGGCGGATCTGCTGCAAGGCGGCGATGGTACGGATATTGCCAGCTATGCCGGTTCGCGCAATGCGATGGTCGTATCGCTGGATGCCACGCAGCAAAGCGGCGATGCCATAGGCGACGTTTATGCCAGCATTGAAGGCCTTGAAGGGTCTGCTTTTGATGACGTCCTGATCGGCGGAGTAAGCGCTGATATTCTTATTGGCGGGGCCGGTAACGATACGCTGTTCGGCGGTGCCGGAGCCGATACGCTTGAAGGCGGTAGCGGCTTTGACGCGGTCGATTATTCCGCCAGCTTTCAGGCTGTCGATGTGCGTCTGGATGGCACGCGCAGCTTTGGCGGCGATGCGCAAGGCGATGTCATCACCAACGTTGAACATGTCACAGGATCGGCCTTTGCCGACACGCTGTTGGGCAATGCTGACGTCAATCTGCTGGAAGGCGGAGCGGGCGACGATACCCTGACCGGTGGCGGCGGTGCCGATACGCTGGATGGCGGTTCGGGCCTTGATACCGCTTCATACGCTGGCAGTGCGGCAGGTATTTCTGTGGCGCTTGATGGCACGATTGGCCAAGGCGGCGATGCCGATGGCGATGTGCTTCAGGGCATTGAAAACCTGCGTGGCAGTGCGTTCAACGATCGCCTGACCGGCAATGAAGATTCCAACGTGCTTACCGGCGGCGCTGGCGATGATACTTTGGTTGGCGGCCTTGGAGCCGATACACTGGTTGGTGGTGAAGGCGTTGATACGGCTGACTATTCGCTGGCTCAAGGGTCGGTCACGGTCCGCCTGGACGGCAATGCATCGACCGGCGATGATGCCGAAGGCGATGTGCTGCGCGGTGTTGAGCGGGTTGTCGGCAGCCTTTTTGCAGACGTTCTGATCGGCAGCACGGCAGACGATGTGCTGGAAGGCGGGGCAGGGGACGATACGTTGCGCGGTGCCGCTGGCGCCGATACGCTGCTGGGCGGCGCAGGCCGGGATACTGCCGATTATTCAGATTCTGCCGGTGCGGTTCAGGTCAACCTTGCAACAGGCGTCGGTCTTGGCGGTAATGCCGGGAATGATAGCTACAGCAGCATCGAGAATGTTCTCGGTTCCGATCAGTCTGACGTTCTGACCGGCGGTGCCGGGGCGAACCTGCTTGATGGCGGCTTTGGCAATGACACACTGTCGGGCGGCGATGGCGCCGATACGCTTCAGGGTGGCGGCGGTTCGGACATTGCCGATTATTCGGCTAGTGCTGCGGGCGTCCAGATTTCGCTGCTGGCAGGAACGGCTGCTGGCGGTGATGCGCAAGGCGATGTGCTTGACGGCGTCGAAGGCATTGTCGGATCTGCCTTTGCAGATATTCTGACGGGCGATACCGGCAACAATTCGCTGAGCGGCGGTGTGGGCGACGATACGCTGACCGGCGGCGCGGGTGCCGACGTGCTGGACGGTGGCGACGGGATCGACACGGCTGATTACAGCACATCATCATCGGGCATAACGGCCACGCTGGATGGCAATCCGGGACAAAGCGGCGACGCCCAGGGTGACAGCCTGCGCGGTATTGAACGCCTTGTCGGTTCAAGCTTTGCCGACCGGCTGGGTGGCAGCGACAGCGCAGATACGCTGATCGGCGGCCTTGGTGACGACACATTGCAAGGCATGGGCGGGGCCGATGTTCTGGATGGCGGCGACGGTTTCGATGTCGTCGATTATTCCTCCAGCGACGAAGGCATCGTGGCAGGCCTTGATGGCCGCGCCAATACGGGCGGGGATGCCGTTGGAGACGTTTTCACCAGCATTGAAGGTATCACAGGCTCAGACTTTGCCGATGCGCTTTATGGTTCGGCCATCGCCGATGCCCTGCGCAGCGGTGGTGGTGATGACACTGTGTACGGCTCGCTCGGGGCCGATACCCTTGTTGGTGGCGCAGGCTTTGATACAGCAGATTATGGAGCATCTGACAGCGCGGTGGATGTCAACATCCAGACCGGCACCGGATCTGGCGGCCATGCCGAGGGCGACCAGCTTGCCGGCATAGAGCGCATCCTCGGTTCGATCTATGACGACACCCTGACCGGCGGCAGCGCAGGCGATGCCCTGAGCGGCGGGGCTGGCGATGATACTTTGCAAGGCGGCGGCGGGGCCGATACGCTTGATGGCGGCGCGGGCACCGATACGGTGACTTACGCGCTGTCATCTGCAGGTATCCAGCTGACGCTTGATGGCAGTTCAGGCCAGGGTGGCGATGCCGAAGGCGACCGTGTCAGCAATGTCGAGCGCGTCATCGGCTCGCTTTATGACGATACCATCATCGGTGCAGGCGCGGCTGAAGTTCTTGAAGGCGGTGCGGGCAATGACCGGCTTGCCGGCATGGCGGGCAACGATACGCTGTCCGGTGGCACGGGTGATGACACGCTTGAAGGCGGCGCTGGTGAAGACCGGATGCTGGGCGGCGAAGGTGATGATGCATTCAACGGAGGTGCCGGTGCGGACACGCTGATCGGCGGCACGGGCTTTGACACGGCCAGCTATGAGACATCGGCAGTTGGCGTAACGGTTGCGCTGGATGGCAGCCTTGGTGTTGGTGGCGATGCGCAGGGCGATAACCTGAGCGGTATCGAACGGCTGGTCGGTTCGGCATTTGACGACCGGCTGACCGGCAGCCTTAACGCCGATACGCTGGACGGCGGCGCGGGCAATGACACGCTGGAAAGCGGTGCCGGTTCAGACTTGCTGACGGGCGGCAGCGGCGATGATGTGCTGATCGGGGCTTCGGGCGCTGATACGCTGGATGGCGGGGCCGGTTTCGATACGGTTGATTATACAACGTCCAGCGCAGGTATCACGGCCTATCTGAACGGGTCAGCCGGTCTCGGCGGCGATGCGACGGGCGATACGCTGCTGGGCATCGAACACGTCATCGGCACGGGCTTCAATGACCTGCTGGTGGGCGCAAGTGCAGATGAACTGCTGCAAGGCGGCGGTGGCAACGATACGCTGATCGGCGGTCTGGGTGCAGATACGCTTGAAGGCGGGGCTGGCGTCGATACCGCGGAATATACCGCCTCGGCATCTGCTGTGGACGTTGACCTTCAGGCAGGCACCGCTTCGGGCGGCGACGCGCAGGGCGATGTCCTGTCGTCCATCGAAGTGCTGCTGGGATCATCGGGCGATGACCGGCTGGCAGGCACAAGTGCCAATGACACGCTGATTGGCGGCGCTGGCAATGACCTGCTGATTGGCCGCGATAGCAATGATGACCTGCTGGGCGGCACGGGCGACGATACGCTTGAAGGTGGCGCGGGCGCTGACCTGCTGGATGGCGGAACCGGCCTTGATACGGTTGATTATACCACTTCGGCCTCGGCCGTTTCGGTTGGCCTTGATGGCACAACCGGCGTTGGCGGCGATGCGCAGGGCGACACCCTGTTTTCGATCGAGAACCTGACCGGTTCGGCATTCGATGATACGCTGTGGGCCGGAACCACGGCTGCTGCGCTGAGCGGTGGTGCAGGAAACGATTCCCTTCGCGGCAGCGCCGGTGCGGATCGGCTTGATGGCGGCGCAGGCAATGATACCCTGATCGGTGCTAGCGGCGCAGACCGTCTTGACGGTGGCGCAGGCGTAGACACGACCGACTATTCCAGTTCGATTGGCGGCGTCACCGTAGGTCTTGACGGTAGCGTCGGGATTGGTGGCGAGGCTGAAGGCGACACGCTGTTCAGCATCGAACAGATCACCGGATCAAGTTTTGATGATAGCCTTTCGGCAGGCGCTGCCAACAGCACGCTGATCGGCGGTCTGGGCAGCGATACGCTTAACGGCGGTATCGGCAATGACTCGCTGCTTGGCGGCGGCGGCGATGATGTTCTTACCGGCAATGCTGGCGCAGATACGCTGACAGGCGGAAGCGGCACTGACACAGCCAATTACAATACAGCTGCGGCTGGCGTAGCCGTTTCGCTTGATGGCACCGTGGGCAGCGCTGGCGATGCCCTGGGAGACGTGCTGAGCGGTATCGAGGTTCTGGTCGGTTCTGCCTTTGCCGATACGCTTGGTGGCGGCACCGGTTCTGAAACCATCTTTGGCGGGCTGGGCGATGACCGTATTCTGGGCAGCGCCAGTTCCGACGAAATCGATGGCGGCGATGGCAACGACCTTATCGATTATAGCGCCAGCGCCAATGCTGTAACTGTTTCGCTCGATGGCTCGCTCGGGATCGGCGGCGATGCGTCGGGCGATGTTCTGCTGTCTGTCGAAGGCATTGTCGGCTCTGCCTATGACGATGATCTGACCGGCGGTACGGCCAATGATACGCTGATCGGTGGCGCCGGAAGCGACGTGTTGCGCGGCAACGCCGGTGCGGACAGCCTGTATGGCGGTGTTGGCGATGATACGCTGGATGGTGGCGCGGGCGCAGACCTTCTGGACGGCGGTGCGGGCGTTGATACGGTTGATTATTCTGCATCCAACGCAGGCGTGCAGGTCAGCGTCGATGGTTCGGTAAGCACCGGCGGCGCTGCCGAAGGCGACATGCTGCTTAGCATCGAACGCCTGATCGGTTCGTCGTTCAATGACACGCTGCAAGGCACGGTTGCCGACGATCTGCTCGTCGGTGGTGCAGGCAATGACATTTTGGCAGGTGGTGCTGGTGCTGACACGCTGGATGGCGGGTCGGGTTTTGATACGGCGGATTATTCTGCGGCGGGTGCTGGTGTTACGGCGAGCCTTGCTGCGGGATCGGGCACGGTTGGTGATGCGGCGGGCGATGTTCTGCTGGGCATTGAGCGGCTGGTGGGGTCTGGCTTTGACGATACGCTGACGGCGGGTGCTGGTGGTTCTGCGCTGGAAGGTGGCGCAGGCGCTGACCGTCTGGTTGGCGGT
>NZ_NCEN01000012.1 GCF_002280675.1 Novosphingobium sp. 32-60-15
TCCACACACGCTACGACCGCTGCGCCCACACATTCATGTCCGCTATCTGCATCGCCGCAATCGTCATCTTCTGGCTGCCGCAATGAGTCCTGAGCCTAATGAAACTGGTTAACATCACTCTTGCTGCAGTTTTTCTTGCATTAACTGGGTGTTCTAAAGATTCTGTTCCAGAATCGGACAAAGCCGAGGCCGCTCTTAACGAGGGCGACATTGCAGGCGCCCAGATTCACATTCGCAATGCCCTGAAAGCAGGAGCCTCGAATCAGGCGTTGGTCTTCCTGAACGCACGGATTGCGCTGGAGGCGGGAAACCCTGAACTTGCAAAAACCGAATTCCGCAAACTGCTGAATGATCCGCAATACGCACAGCGTGCAGCGCCGCTGCTGGCCAAAGCATTGTTGATGCTGGGCCAAGGACGCGAGGCGCTCGACGTCCTGGGGTCTGGCAAGCCTTCAAGCGATCTGGCCTATGCCGGTGCGGTTTCGGCGCATCTGCTGCAGGGGCAAAGTGACCGCGCAAACACCCTGCTTGATGAAGGGCTGGCCAGTTATCCCAAGTCGTCGGATTTGCTTGTTCTGGATGGTACGCGCGCGCTGCAAAACGGCAATCACAAACACGCGCAAGCCCAAGCCGTACGAGCAATTGAACTTGCGCCAAAGGATATAAACGCATTGTTGTTTGCCGGGCGCGTGGCAATGCAGCAGCGCAACTTTGCCGAAGCCGTGCGCAGGTTCGATGCCGTGCTGGCGCTGCGTCCGCAACATCAAACGGCCCTGTTGGGCAAGGCTGCGATTGCCTATGATCAGGGCAAGCGTGCCGAAGCTGAAACCATGCTGAAGAATGCAGCAGATCAACTGGGCGGCGGTAGCAGGCCGATCAACTTCTTCTTGGCACAACTTGCGTACGATGCAGGCGATACTGACAAGGCGAACCAGATCCTCCAAGGGATGAGCGATCTTAAAGACTTCCCGCCAGCCGCGATGCTATCCGGTCTGGTCGCAGCCAAACGCGGCCAGAACGAACAGGCAATCGCCCTTTTGCGCCGGTTCATTTCAACCGGCGGCGAGGATGGGCGCGCGCGCTTTGTGCTGGCAACCGCGCTGCAAAAGGTCGGATCGACGCAGGAAGCATGGCAAGTCCTGCAACCGCTGGCCGATGCCGCCAATGCCAATGACGATACGCTGCGCCTGGCCACGCAATTGGCAACTACGCTCAGTCTGCCATCAGCAGCGGCCTATAAAGCGCGCGGGGCTGCATTGGCCCAAGGCGATCCGCTGGCGCGCGATATGGTGACCGCTGACAAGGCAATCCGCAGTGGCGAATGGGCACAGGCCGAAAAGATCTATGCCGGTCTGTTGCGCGCCCATCCTGCTACCACCAATGTGATCCTGCTGAACAACGCCGCCAGTGTGCTGATTGAACAAGGGCGCGCTGCCGAGGCGGTGCCGCTGGCACGGCGGGCGATGGCTTTGGCCCCTAAGGATCCGATCGTGGTCGACACGCTAGGCTGGGCACTGTTCAAGTCTGGCGGCTCTTTGGTCGAGGCCAAGACACTGGTCCAGCAAGCCGCGCAAACCATGCCCGGCAATCCCGAAATTTCCGAACATTACCGCGCAATGGCCAACGCCACCGTTGCCGCGCGCTGATCAGGCAGAACAGACAATGTCCCGAACCAAGGATAACTTTCGCGTGAAATTCCTGGCGAGTGCCAGCCTGATAACCTGGGCTTGTGTCGCTGCCTCCCCGGCTCTTGCCGCAAGCGATGCCGGCGATGTGAAGGCGCTGGTTGAACGCCTGGAGCGGCTTGAGGCGGCCAACGCAAAGCTGCAGGCCGAAGTGCGCGATTTGCGCAGCTCCAATGCGCCCGAACAGGCGGTTGAGCCAGTAACGCCATATTCGCCTGCGCCGATGCTCGCCCCGGCACAGGCACCGGCGGCGACCGCAAGTGCAGCCTCTGTCGAACCACAGCGCGCTGTTCGCAATAGTTCGGTCGTCGGGATCAACCCGGCATACGGCTATGCCATTCTCGATCACGCAGAAGGCGTAAACCAGCGCCTGTTGATGCAGTTGAATGCGCGGCGCGATGGCAAGTTGACCGATATGGTCACCCTCAGCGGCGGCGTTACCGTGATTGCCAATGCGCAGTTTTCAAACCGCAAAGACAAGTTCGGCTATCTGATGCGTCACCCGACGCCCAATAACCAGCGCACCAAAGCCACACAGGACCTGGCCGTCAGCAGCGCCCAGCTTGCAGCGACATTCCTGCCCGAAGACTATGTCACCGGTTATGTCGAAATGCTCTATGATCCGCAGCAAAGCTTTGCTTCGGGCACGTTGACAGCATTGGCGCGCAATCAGGTGCAAGTGCGCAAGGCCTATGTGATGGTAGGCAACCTTGCCAAATCGCCGTTCTATGTGGCGATAGGCAAAATGGACGTGCCATTCGGCTTGCAGGACACCGTCAGCCCCTTCACCAATTCCACCAATTGGCACGCATTCGCCCCGCTCGCCTATGGCGGGCAAGTGGGATATTCACGTAATGGCGTGAACGTGCGGGTGATGGCGCTGATGGGCGGAGCGCAATTCCGGTCAGCCAATACGCCGGTCGATGGCACTGCGGTTCCGGCCAAGGTGAACAACTTCACGGTTGATGGCAGCTACACGCTGTCGTTCAACGATACCGGCACTTTGCGCGTTGGCGGCAGCTACATCCATGGGTCTGCTTATTGCCAGGGTTATCCGGTGTTCCACTTCAACCCGTGCGCGGACAATGTCCCTGCATGGTCGGCCTATGGCCAGCTTGATATGGGCCGGTTGCGGTTGATTGGTGAACTGGCCCGCACCACCAAAGTATGGCCGGGCACGCAGGTTCCCGATCCACGCAATCCGCTGTCCCAATTTGCCGCATCAAGGGTTACCGCCTTTACTGTTGGGGGGCGTTATCTGATGCCGGTGCTGGAAGGCGGAAGCAACGTCAGTGTGGAATACAGCAAGTTCATCGCAGGGCCTGAAGGGGCACCGTGGCAGCGTCAGGACCAGCTTGTCGTCGGCCTGTCGCACCGATTGTCACCCAGTGTCGATCTGGGCGGCGAATACATCAGGGTAAACGGCTTTGCCCCGCTGAACTTTGTATCGGGCGGCAACTTTACCGATGGCAGCACGTGGTCTGACAGCAGCGCGCAAAGCAACGTGCTGATGCTGGCCCTGCAAGCGGCTTTTTAAACGGGAAAGGCTGTCAGAATTCTGTGCCGTTGGCGTTTCGGCTTTCGTCCGGGGCGCCTTGGCCGACGTTGCGTTAACTCCTGAAACAAAAGCCAATTTTCGTTGTTCATGGACATCGGGCAGCACGACGGGCGCAAGCTCTCGTCTGTCCTAAGCGCCCATGGAGAGCACTATGAACAATCAAAATCTTAACGGCCTGCAGGACCAGACTTTTGGCACAACCGGCACGCAGCCAAGCCTGTATGGCGATGGCTCGGACAGGCCCGCCATCGCGATGGGCCGCACGCATCAAGGCGGCATCGTCTCGGCCATGTTCGATACCGATGAAGAAGCCCGCAATGCCGTTTCCTCTTTACGCAGCATGGGCGTTACCGACGGACACCTATCGCTGATCACCCAACATCGCGGCACCACCACCACAGCAAATGCTGACGGCGATGTGGTGGATGAAGAGCACACCAGTTTGCTCCGGGGCATTTTGGGTGGCGGTGCGCTTGGCGCTGGTCTTGGCGTGGCCGCGCTTGCCATACCGGGCGTCGGTCCGCTGGTGGCAGCAGGCGCCATTGCCGCTGCCGCCGTACCCAGCGCCGTTGCCATCGGTGCAGTTGCCGGCGCAGCATTGGGAACGCTGAACGAAACGCTGAAATCGCACGGCGTTAGCGACGATGATGCTTCGTATTATGGTGAGCGGATGAACGGCCGGGGTGTCTTGGTCACCGTTGACGTTCAAGAGCTATCGCGAGAGCGCATCGAAGAAGTCCTGTACAGCGCAGGCGGCCACAACGCCTCGCGCGCTCGCTGATTATTGCGATTTCGCTATAACAGAACCTGTCAATGGCCCCGCTTCGGCGGGGTCATTTTTGGCCTTTGCGCATCACCGACACAGATCAGGCATGTTGATGCTGCGCAACCAATGTTGCCAACGTCGCTGGCACCGCAGGATCGTCAATTGTCGGCGGAACGGTCCATTCCTGCCCGCTGACAATCTTGCGCAACAGCACCCGCAGTATTTTGCCTGAGCGCGTCTTGGGCAATTGCGTGGCCACATATGCAGTCTTGAGCGCGGCAACAGCGCCTAGCTCTTCGCGCACCGCCGCAATTACCCGCCGCTCCAGCGTATCATCGCCATCAAATCCGGCGCGTGGGACGACAAATGCGACCGGCACCATGCCCTTGATCGCATCATCTGCGCCAATCACAGCGCATTCGGCCACGCCATCGACACTGGCGACGATTTGCTCCATCTGGCCGGTGGACAAGCGGTGGCCAGCCACGTTGATGATGTCATCGGTGCGCCCCATGATGTGGACGAAGCCTTCGTCATCAATAAAGCCCGCATCGCCTGTTTCATACCAGCCCGGAAAGGTTGCGAAATTACGCGCATAGCCGCTGTGATTGTTCCACAGCGTCCGGAACGCGCCCGGTGCCAATGGCTCTTTGATCACAACCGCGCCGCTGCTGCCGGTGGGAACCATGTGCCCGCTTTCATCCAGCACGGCAAAGGCATAGCCGGGCACAGGGAACCCGGCGCTCCCGCGCTTTCGCCGCAGATCACCCAGCGCAACGCACGATGCGATTGCAGGCCAGCCCAGTTCGGTTTGCCACCAGTGGTCGATCACCGGCAGTCCCGAATGCTCTTCCAGCCAGCCGATCGTGTCGGGATCAGCACGTTCACCTGCCAGAAACACCGCGCGGCATTGGCCCGTGCCAATTTCCTTGAGGAACAGCGCGTCCGGATCTTCCTTGCGGATGGCACGGATGGCAGTGGGCGCGGTAAAGAATGTCTTCACGTCATGGCGAACAATCGTGCGCCAGAACGTGCCGGGATCAGGCGTGCCGACGGGCTTGCCTTCGAACAGAACCGTGGTCGCCCCGGCCAGCAAGGGACCATAGACGATATAGCTGTGCCCCACGACCCAACCCACGTCGGACGCTGCCCAGAACGTGTCGCCCACGCCGATGTCATAGATATTGCGCATGGACCACGCGAGCGCCACGGCATGGCCACCATTATCCCGCACAACACCCTTGGGCGTGCCGGTGGTGCCGGATGTGTAAAGGATATAGAGCGGATCAGATGCCGCAACCGCAACCGGCAAGGGCACAGGATTAGCGGCAGTGGCGGTGCGCAATTGGTCCCAATCAAGATCGCGCGCGCCTGTAAGATCGGCCTGTTCCCGATCACGCTGGAAGACAACGACATGATCAACCTGATGGTGAGCCAGTTCCAAGGCGTGATCGACCATCGGCTTGTATGAAATCGTGCGCGTGCCTTCGATCCCGCATGATGCGGCGAGCAGCACTTTGGGCGTGGCATCATCAATCCGCTTGGCCAGTTCCAGCGCGGCAAACCCGCCGAACACGACCGAATGGATGGCACCCAACCGCGCACAGGCCAGCATGGCGAAAACCGTTTGTGGGATCATCGGCATGTAAATGATCACGCGGTCGCCTGCAGCCACACCAAGCGAGGCCAGCATGGCTGCCACGCGGCCAGTTTCCTCCAACAATTCGGCATAGGAATAGCGGCTGATCGTGCCGGTTACCGGGCTGTCATAGATCAGCGCAGGTGCATCACCCCGCCCCGCCGCCACATGGCGATCAAGGCAGTTTTGGCAAGTGTTCAGCGTGCCGCCCGCAAACCAGCCTTGAACCGGATCATAAGTGGTCACAGGCGGTGAAATCCAGTCCACCGCCTGCGCCGCTTGCGACCAGAAGTGCTCTGGTTGGTTAATGCTTGCCTGCCATGCGTTGCTATAGGCTTCGCTCATGACCTCACCCGGAATGTTGTTGTGTTGCTGAAAATATGGATCGGGCCAGCGCGCCGCGCCAGCCCGACCAAAGTTTGCGTCAATCAATCGCGCGCTTGAATGTTTCAGGCAGGAAGAACAGCCCGAAGACAAACGTCGCCGCCGCCACGATTACCGGATACCAGAAGCCGTAGTAGATATCCCCGTTGGCTGCGACCATTGCAAAACCGATTGCCGGAAGCAGTCCACCAAGCCAGCCGTTGCCGATGTGATAGGGAAGGCTCATTGAGGTATAGCGTATGCGACTTGGGAACAATTCCACCAGCATGGCCGCAATCGGACCATACACCATGGTCACCAGCAGAACGAGGTAGAACAGGATCGCAACGACCAGTGGCTTGTTGATTTCATCCGGGTTGGCGGTGGCGGGATAGCCGACCTTTTCAAGTTCACCCATCACCGCAGGCTTGCCATCCTTGGCAGGCGTTCCGGCAACTTGCGCGGTAAAGGCTGCAATCGCGGCTTTCTTGTCGTCACCTGACAGCAAGGCCGGATTGGGCGCCGTGATGACTTTCCCGCCGATGGTGACAGATGCCACGGTTCCGGCAGAGGCTTCGACGTTTTCGTAATTCACAGCTGCCTTTGCCAGCGCATTCTTGACGATGTCGCAGCTGGTGGTGTCAAACTTGTTGCCGCCGACAGGATCGAATTGCGATGAACATTCGCCAGCATCAGCCATGACTTTGACAGGAGCCGTGGCAAGCGCACGTGCCAGCGCCGGGTTGGCAGCTTCGGTCAACATGTGGAACGCGGGGAACAGCGTGAGCGATGCCAGCGCACAGCCTGTCAGGATGATCTTCTTGCGGCCCACTTTGTCTGAAAGCCAGCCGAAGAAGAGGAAGAACGGGGTTGCCAGAGCCAGCGCGATGATGATCAGCGTATTGGCTGAAAGGCCATCAACCTTGAGCATCTTTTCAAGGAAGTACATCGCATAAAGCTGTCCCGTATACCATACCACGGCCTGACCAGCGATGGCACCAAAGAATGCGATGAACACAATCTTCAGGTTCTTCCATTCACCAAATGCTTCGGTCAACGGACGCTTTGATGACGTGCCTTCGTCTTTCATTTTCTGGAAAACCGGCGATTCATGCAACTTGAGACGCAGCCACAAACCGATCATCAGGAATACGCCCGAAAGCAGGTAAGGCACGCGCCAGCCCCAATCGCGGAACGCCTCTTCGCCAACGCCGGTAACGGGCGAACGGACGAGGATCACGATCAGCAGCGCCATCGCAAGCCCTGCTGTCGCCGTGATCTGGATCCAGCTTGTGTACAGCCCGCGTTTGCCAGCAGGGGCGTGTTCGGCAACGTATGTCGCCGCGCCGCCATATTCGCCACCAAGGGCAAGGCCCTGGAACATGCGCAACACTACCAGCATGATGGGTGCCGCAACGCCGACGGTTTCATAGGTGGGAAGGCAGCCGACGAGGAAGGTGGAAAGCCCCATCACCAGCAAAGTTACGATGAAGGTGTAGCGGCGACCTACCATGTCGCCGATCCGGCCAAACACCAGCGCGCCAAACGGACGCACGATAAAGCCCGCAGCAAACACCAGCAGCGCCATGATGAACGATGTAGTGGGGTTCAGGCCGGTCAGGAACTTGGCCGCTATGATCGCGGTCAGCAGTCCGTACAGATAGAAATCGTACCATTCGAACACCGTGCCAAGCGACGACGCGGTGATAATCAGCTTTTCGTTATGCTTGACCGGCTCTTTTATCGGCACGGTGCCTTCAACGGTTGCCATTGGGCCTCTCCCTTAGAATGTATATTTAGCCGCAAGTTCGACGCGGTCCATCGTTCCGGTCAGGCCACTGGCAACTTCGCGCAGGGCATGACGATATTCTATCCCGAAATCCAGATTGCGCACCGGCGACCAGAAAAGGTTGCCGGCAACGCTCCACGCCTCGACGTTGGCAAGTGCGGGCGTACCGATGGCGCCGGGATAACCGGCATGCTGATAGCCCGCCATGAAGGTTGAACGCAGCGTTGCGGTCCATCCCAGCTTCACCGAAGCCCAGGCCGCGACGTTATCGACCAGATTGAGCCGGTCTGCGACTGCACGATCATAAATGGCATCAGGCGCATAGCCGACGGTGAAATAGCGCCCGATCCCGCGCCCGCCCGAAGCCACAAATCGGATATCATGGCGCAAATCAGGCCCGAACAGGATTTTGCCGCCGACCGTTGCTCCCCAGCCAAGCGCACTGTCACCTGTGCCTGCACTATGCACCGATACCGAACGGACAAGGCCTGCAACGTGCAGTTCCTTGGTCTTGTCCTTATAAGCCAGTTTGGCGATGAAATCGGGCATCCGGTCCTGATCGTTGTCAACCATCGCTGCCGAGGTTGAGGTGATCGTTTCGGTCTGCGGATTTTCTGCCGCCAGATAAAGGTCAAGCCCGCCACCCAGCGGCTGGCGATACTGCACCATCATCTGCCGCACAAAGATGGAGCCATCCATTGGCCCCACAAAATCTGTGGTTTCTGGCAAATGGCTGGCATTCTGGAACGTGGTCCATTCCTGTCCGATGAGCAAATTGCCATAGCTGATAAAGCCGCGCCGGAAGGTTGGCGTATAGGCGTTGGTGGCACGTTGCGCGCCCAAAGGGGCTGCGGCCAGCGCAAAATCAAATTCGATATGCGCCTTCAATTCCTTGCCGCTGACCGGCGTGGCTGCGGAAAAGAACAGGCGGGTCTGGCGTGCATGACCGATTACGTCGGTGCTGGCACTGCCGCCGACCGGAATTTGCTGCGGCAGGAAAAATTCTTTGCCCAATGATCCACCGGCCAGCTCACCATTGCCGAAGCGGGTGACGCTGCCAACCGCTTTGACAAAGCCGCCCATCTTGAAGGTGGTAGCGCCCACCTTGAAACCGTCAGGCTGTGTCTTGGCTTCAAGCGCGGCCACTTTGACGGCAGTAGCATCGGCCTTGGCTTCGGCCGCTTTGGCAAGCTCGACGGCTTGCGCGCCATCATTGTTGGCCGAAGCCGCCTTGGCCTGCGCCAGATCGGATTTGAGCGCCTGCATTTCTCCTTCAAGCCGCAGAAGGCGCGCTTCAAGTTCAGTTTCGCGCTGCGTCGGGGCAGCTGCATTTGCGGCAATCGGTAATGTCAGGGCAGTGGCTGCCAATAACAGGGCAGACGTCCGCCGACGGTATCCAAGCATATTCCCTCTCCCGGCACCTGCTTTACGAGGCATCCTGCCGGGACATTCGCTTGAACGGGGCTTGCCAGCCAGACAGAGGATGGTCTTATATCTACGACCTTTGTCTAGTCGCCGCGCCGCGCCGGTCTGCGGTAGGCTGGGGCATAAGAGAAGAATCTGAAAGAGGAGAGCCTGACGTGGGCAAAGCAGTTTATCCGGTCCCGGCTGAATGGGCAGAGAGCGCGCTGGTTGACGAAGCAGGCTACAACGCCATGTATCGCCAGTCGGTCGAGAACCCTGACGCGTTCTGGGCTGAACATGGCAAGCGACTGGACTGGATCAAACCGTTCACCAAGGTCAAGAACACCTCGTTTAACGAAGCTGACTTTGGCATCCGTTGGTTTGAAGATGGCACGCTGAACCTTTCTGCCAATTGCCTTGACCGCCACCTGGCGACGCGCGGCGACGAAATTGCGATCCTGTGGGAGCCCGATGGCCTTGGCGAACAACACCGCGAGATTACCTATCGCCAGTTGCACGAAGACGTCTGCCGTTTTGCCAACCTGCTGAAATCGCGCGGGGTTAAGCGGGGTGAGCGGGTGACGCTCTATTTGCCCATGGTGCCCGAGGCTGCAGTCGCGATGCTCGCCTGCACCCGCATTGGCGCAATCCATTCCATCGTGTTTGCAGGCTTCAGCCCCGATGCCTTGGCTGGCCGCATCAGCGATTGCGACAGCCGCGTGGTACTCACCTCGGACGAGGGTTTGCGCGGTGGGCGCAAAGTGCCGCTGAAAGCCAATGTAGACGAAGCGCTGACCCATTGCCCCGGCGTGGATACCGTCATCATGCTACGCCGCACGGGTGCAGATGTGGGCTTCGTTGAAGGCCGCGACGTGGATTGGGCAAGCGCTGCCGCACAGCAATCTGCCGAATGCGCGCCTGAGGAAATGGGCGCGGAAGACCCGCTGTTCATCCTTTATACCTCTGGCTCCACCGGCAAACCCAAGGGCGTGCTCCACACCACCGGCGGCTACGCCGTGTGGGCATCGATGACGCATGAATATGTGTTCGATTACCGACCCGGCCAGATTTACTGGTGCGCGGCTGATATCGGTTGGGTGACCGGTCATTCCTATGTTGTCTATGGTCCGCTGATGAACGGCGCGACGACGGTGATGTTCGAAGGCGTTCCCAATTTCCCCGATGCCAGCCGCTTCTGGCAAGTGGTCGACAAATTCAAGGTCGAGATTTTTTATGGCGCCCCCACCGCCCTGCGCGCCCTGATGCGCGAAGGCGATGAATGGGTGAAGAAAACCAGCCGCGCATCTTTGCGGCTGCTGGGATCGGTGGGCGAGCCGATCAATCCCGAAGCATGGGAGTGGTATCACAAGGTCGTGGGCGATAGCCGGTGCCCGATTGTCGATACCTGGTGGCAAACCGAGACCGGCGGCGCGATGATCACCCCCCTGCCCGGCGCGACCGCGCTCAAGCCGGGTTCAGCATCACGTCCCTTCTTTGGTGTAACGCCTGAACTGGTTGATACAGAAGGCAACTTGCTGGAAGGTGCAACCGATGGCTGTCTGGTTTTGACCGATAGCTGGCCCGGCCAGATGCGTAGCGTCTGGGGTGATCACGAACGCTTTTTCCAGACTTATTTCAGCACGTTCAAAGGCCAATACTTTACCGGTGACGGCTGTCGTCGTGACGAGGATGGCTACTACTGGATTACCGGACGGATCGATGACGTCATCAACGTCTCGGGCCATCGCATGGGCACGGCCGAAATCGAAAGTGCTCTTGTTGCCCACCAGAAGGTTGCCGAGGCTGCGGTCGTCGGAATGCCGCATGATATCAAGGGGCAAGGCATCTATGCGTTTGTCACCTGCAACGCTGAAGTTGAGCCTGACGAGGCTTTGCGCAAAGAGCTGATCGCGTGGGTCCGCCATGAAATCGGCCCCATTGCCACGCCTGATGTGATCCAGTTCGCCCCCGGTTTGCCCAAGACCCGTTCGGGCAAGATCATGCGCCGCATCTTGCGGAAAATCGGCGAGAATGATGTTTCGAACCTTGGCGATACATCAACGCTGGCTGACCCTGGCGTAGTGGACAACCTGCTAGCCAACAGGCCACATCTGGCGGGCGTCTAGAGGATATTGGACGGCGTATTAAGGGTGTTTGCGGGGGCAAATGCCATGTTGCCCCACAACACCCTTGCCGTTCCCTGTGTAACCGATACCCTGCAAATCAACAGGCCGTAGTTGATATGCAAAATATCCGGCCTGATCGGAGGGGTGTGAACGAAACGATCCTGATCGCCGATGACCATCCGCTGTTCCGTCAGGCTTTGGCCGTGGCGGTGGCAAGCGCTGCGCCATCTGCGCGCATCATTGAAGCAGGGACGCTGGCGGCGGCTGCCAAAGCGGCGGCTGAGGCTGATAATCTGGCGCTGATCACGCTCGATCTTAAAATGCCGGGCGCCATCGGTTTTTCAGGCATCGCGCTGCTTCATGCCGAAAAGCCCGATGTGCCCATTCTGGTAGTGTCGAGCGCGGAAGGCGCGCTGGTGGCCGAAGAGGCACGGGCGTTCGGGGCTGTAGGCTTCTTGCGCAAGGATTCCGACCTTTCACGGATCGAAGATGCCATCAGACAAGCTCTATACGGCGGTTCGGCCCCCAGGGCTGCTTCCACAGAACCTGTAGAACAAGTGCGGCGCGAGGTTGCAGGATTGACGCCGACGCAGTTGAAAGTCCTGCTCTGCGTCCTCAACGGCAAATTGAACAAGCAGATCGCCTATGATCTGGGGATGAGCGAGGCGACGGTCAAAGCGCATATGACCGCGATCATGCGCAAGCTGGACGTGCAGAACCGCACACAGGCCGCGCTGGTCGCCCGTTCACTCGGGCTTGATCTGGCGATGTGATACCTCGGCCAGAAATGCGCCAATGGCCTGTGGATCGGCAGGCTTCACAAACAAGGCAATCCGCCCCAACCTGACGCGATTGCGCAGTGCCGCGCCATTTTCAGCGGTCACTAGCGCTGCGGCCAGCACCGGATTGCGGCTGCGCGCCAGATCAATCAGCCGCAAGCCATCTTCACCATTATCAAGGTGATAATCAGCCAGCAGCACATCTGCATCGCGCGCCTGTTCAAGCGCCGATGCAATATTGGCCGCACCCGTTGCACTGTGCCCCAGTGCTTCCACCAACGCCATTGTCGCGGCCACAATCTCTGGCTCGTTATCAACCACCAACACCCGCAGCGTTCGCGGGACATTGAGCGGAGATTTCACAGCCGTGGGCCAAGGAACTGCCACGGCATCTTGCAGCGTGTTGCCCTGCCCTGCAGGCAACAGCACGCTGAAGCGGCTGCCCTTCCCTGCCCGCGATGCCAGTTCAATCCGCGCGCCAAGCAACCGTGCTATCCGCTCGACTATCGCAAGGCCCAACCCAAGCCCTTCGGCCTCAACTTGCCCCAGCCGGGTAAATTCAGCAAAGACATCACGCTGGCGGTCAGCAGGGATACCCACGCCCGTGTCGTAAACATCGATACGCAGAAATTCGCCGCGGTGCCTGACCCCGATCAGGACCCCGCCATCCACGGTATAGCGCACAGCGTTGGCAACCAGATTTTGCAGGATGGACCGCAGCAATCCGGGGTCGGTCAAAACCACGCCGGTCAATGGTCCTGTGCGCAGCACCAACCCTTTTTCATTGGCCTGCGGGCGCATGTTATCTGCAATGTCGGACAGCAGCACGCCAAGCGCGACCGGTTCAGGATTGGGCTGAATGCCGCCTGCGTCCAGCTTGGATATATCAAGCAAGGCGCGCAGCAGCTCTTCGGCACCGACGATAGACCGGTCAACCCGCGCAGAAAGCGCTTTGGCAGGCCCTGCCAATTGCCGCTCCAACGCAGAATTGAACAACCGCGCGGCGTGCAAGGGTTGCAGCAGATCATGGCTGGCCGCTGCCAAAAACCGCGTTTTGTCGCGTCCCGCATCGGCCAGACGGTTATTCGCTTCGCGCAACTCCTGCGTCCTGTCGGCAACACGCTGTTCCAATTCGTCCAGCGTGCGTTTCAGTTCGTCGCGCACCGCCGCGTCATCGGTGATATCGGAGAACGATGTCAGATAGCCGCCGCCCGGCATTGGCCCGCCGACCGATTTTATCACTTGGCCATTAGCTTTTACGCGTTCTGATTGATACGC
This sequence comes from Novosphingobium sp. 32-60-15, assembly GCF_002280675.1. GTDB lineage: Bacteria > Pseudomonadota > Alphaproteobacteria > Sphingomonadales > Sphingomonadaceae > Novosphingobium. The sequence continues at coordinate 13,388 of NZ_NCEN01000012.1, forward strand.
CTTGCGCATGCGCAAATGGCGCAGCCGCTTTGCCACCTCTTCATCAGGGGTCCAGGCAAAATTGCCGCGCTCCACATTAAACCGGATCAAGTCGGCAATCGGCACACCAATCCGCACCATGCCCGGCGGATAGCCAAACAGGTCAACATAGCGGCTGTTCCATGCCACCAGATTGAGATCGGCATCGATCACGCTGACACCCGATTGCAAGTTCTCAAAGGTGGCGGCCAGCAATTGGCGCGAAAAGCGCAGCGATTGACCGCTTTCATCCAGCAGCCGCGTGACCTCTTCAAGGCTCATCCGCCCGCCCGCCAAGGCTGAAGCCACCAGCGCCCGCGCCGATGAGTTGCCCACTACGCCGGCAATCAATTCCCGCGCCAAACGTGCCGCCGCAGGGTCTACCGGCTGGGCATGGCGTGTTTCCGGAAAGGCCTGCGCAGCGCGTTCAGTGCCAACAAACCGGGCGGTAAGCGTTGAAAGATCACCCATATTGCCGATCGGGCGTTTGGGGCTGACGAACCGTGGCAAGCGCGGGGCCTGGCGTTGCCCGGCGGTGGTCAACGCAAGGACGGCAAGATTGGCCGAAAGGCTCCACAATACGCCATGCACCAACGGCGATGCGTGACCAATGCCCAGCAACCGCACGGGATCCATGATCGTGCCGGCAAGCGCATTGGCCCAGCCCAGCGGCAGAATGGGCGGTAGGGCCAATGTATAGAGCCACAGGCAAAGCCCGGTCAGCAAACTGGCGCGGGCGGCAAGTGCATCACGGCCCGGCGCTGCAACGGCTAGGAGCAGATGCGGCACGAATTGGGCCATGGCCGCAAACGCCACTAGCCCGATGGACGCCAGCGACCGCGCCGGATCAACCAGCAAGGCCCACAGCAGCGCAAGACCAACCACACCGACAATGGCGGCGCGCCGAACAGCCAACATCCGCTTACCCAGATCATCCGCCGCACGACCACTTTCACCGCGCAACAAAGCCGGAAAGATCAAGTCATTGGACACCATCGTCGCCAACGCCGTGGCATCGACGATAACCATCGCCGCGCCTGAGCTTAACCCCCCGAGCAAGGCCGCAATCGCAATCGCGCTGGCTCCACTGCTTGCCGGGAGCATGAGGACGAAGCTGTCGGGTGAAGCATCTGCCGGGAGCGCCACAAGCCCGCCAAGCGCGATGGGCATGATCATCAGCGCCATGATGATCACATAGAGCGACACACCCCAGCGAGCACGTGGCAGATCACCGGGCGAATGCGCTTCAGCCAGCCCCATATAGAACTGGCGCGGCAGCGCGATGATGGCAAATGCGGAAATGAGCGCGATGACAAATGTTTCAAGCGTCAGGTGTGATGGTGAAAACTGGTCTGCCAACACCTGTGAGGCACGGCCCAGATCTGCCGATGATGCGCCTGCGATTACGCTGACTGCAAACGCGCCGACAAGCGCGAGCGCCACAAGTTTTATCAGCGATTCCAGAGCTACGGTAAACACCAGCCCTTCGCTGCGACCGGCAATTTCATAGCGCCGCGCCCCGAAAAGGATCGCGAACAGGGCAAGAAAACCGGCCGCCCCCGCCATCACCGGAATGGCCAAATCCCTGCCGGCAAGCACGGAAACCGCCGTGCCCATCGAACGCAGTTGCAACGCAATGTACGGGACAGTGCCACACAGCGCGATGATGGTGATGAGCCGCGCAACCCCCAGATCATGGCCAAACCGCGCAGCAATGAAATCCGATATCGTCGATGCCCGCTCTTGCTGCACCGCCTCGGCCAATCGCCGCAAAAACCCGGGAGCCAGCAACAGCAAAGCCACTGGCGCCAGATAGATCGGCAGATAATTCCAACCCTCGGTGACCGCCGTTCCAACCGCACCATAAAACGTCCAGCTTGAACAATACACGCCCAGCGCCAGCGTATAGGCCCCATGGCGCAAACGCGGATGGGCCTGCAGCGAAGCGGTCCGCCGCTCTGTCCCGTTTGCCACGACAAACAAAACGCCAAGCAGGCCCAACGCCAGCAAAGCAACCAGGCTAGCGGTCATGGTCAGGGGTTCTTTGGCGGAGTCATCCGATCAGCATTGCTGCCTCGCCCCAACCGCGCAAGTGAACAATTCACGAGATTGCAGACCAGCCGCAACGAACCGGGGATAGGCTATCACCTTGCATAACGCTGGATCGGCTCCTCCACGGCCGCCTTCGGGGCGCTACGACACCCCTAACCAGCCGGCAAGCTTAGGGGTTCGGGGGAGAACAAGGCTTTCAAGAATTGCCACAACCACAAGCGAAGCAGCAAGCAGCGGAAGCAGGGCAGCCATGATGAGAAGCACAGGCAGCAGCTTCTTCATTGGCCGCTCACTTGGCATCGGCGGCGCACCAAGGCCCTGATCGGGCTTGCGTTTGCGCCACATCACGAACCCGGTCACAGAAAGGGTCGCCAACATCAGCGCGGTCAATACGCCGATCAACTGGTTAACCCAGCCGAACAGCTGTCCTTCATGCCACGCCACGCCATATCCGACCACGCGCTCAATGGGGTGGCCATCGGCGAAAGTTTCGCGCGACAGTTCCCGGCCCGTGGACTTGTCCAGTGTGATGGTGGTCCGCAAGGGGCGATTCTGACTGTCTGAACGCATAGTCCAGTTCTCTTCCCCTTTACGACCGAAGCGCCCCGGCGCGCCGGGCGGTGTGACCATTGCCGGAAAGGCGAGGCGTTCCTGCTGCGCCAGACGGACAACGTCAGACAAGGTGATGGCAGGATTTTGCCCGGCTTGATTCATGCCGGGCGTGTGGCCATCGCGTGTCATCATCGCAGCATGATCGTGTTCGGCATGTTGTGCGTGCTCGTCGGCAGCCGGAGCCGCTCCGCCAATTGTCCAGTCCTGCTTTCCTTTCACCCAACCCATCTCGGCACGCACGGATTTGAAGGCGCTGCCCCATACATCGGCCCAAGGCAGGCCCGTGATGAGCAGGACCATTGCCAGTCCGGATACCCAGAAGCCGGTCACGGCATGCATGTCCCGCCATGCTATGCGCGAACCCGCAGAAAAGCGGGGCCACAACACTCCGGCGGCCCCGCGACCGCGCGGCCACCACAAGTAGAGGCCGGTCAGGATCATCACAATGGCCCAGCTTGCGGCCAGTTCCACCAGCCAGCTTCCCTGTTTGCCCAGCAGGAGTTGGCCATGGATGTCATGAGCGATCTCCATGATACGCCATTCGGGATCGATAGCGCCGATGACCTTGCCCTGCGGTGATACGAATACATCGCGCATCGCCTTGTCCTTGCCGCCTCCATCGCCGGGCAATCCGATGTGGATCATGGCCGCATCGCCTGGCTCTTTCGGAAGGCGATAGGAATGGAACTTTGCGTCCGGGAACGCGGCAAGGGCAGCGCTGACCTGCGCTTCCGGCGTTACCGCGCCAGTTGTCGGCAAGCCTTGCCACGCGCGCTCCTCCCAACGTTCTACCTGCAGTTTGAACAGGTAGGCCGCCCCCGTCAGCGACAGGATCAGAACCATGGGCACAACGAACAGGCCGGCATAGAAATGCCAGCGCCAGATCGTGCGATAGAAGGAGGCCTTTTTCGAGGCAGTGTCAGTGAGGGCTGAAGAAGGCACGGCCATTACCACTTCGTCTTGAGGTCGACCACAAAGGTGCGCTGCGGCAACGGGTGCGCAACATAGGCCTTGTAGTTGAACAGGTTGTCGATCCCGGCGCTCAGCTCGACATTGTCGAGCACAGCCCACGATAGGCGCGTGTCAAACAGCAGATATTCGCTCTGGAAGCCGAAAGCGCGTCCACGGACCAGCCCGAACAAGTCGGAGTTGGGCCGCGAGCCATAGCGCCAGCCAAGCGAGGCTTTGACCGGTTTGGCCAGTTGGTAGCGGATATTGCCATTGGCCCGCCATTTCGGGATGCGCGGGAATTGCACGCCCTCTGCCGCGGGATTGGCATCGTTGCGGATCGTCTTGGCATTGATCCACGCTACGTTGGCGTCGATGTCGAGACCTGGTAGAATGTCGCGGGCTTCTGCGATCAGTTCCAGCCCGTACTGCTCCACTTCGTCCACGTTCTTGTAGCTGGAGATCACCGTTCCAAACTGATTCAGCCCGTTGAAGCTGAAGATTGCATCGTCGATCATCTGGTAGAATGCGCTGCCGGTCAGGCGCACTTTGCCTGCATCATATCGGACGATCAGGTTGGCGTCCTTTGACTGCTCGGCCTTCAGGTTCGGATCGAAGCTTTGCGGATCAATGGCCTGCGCGATATCATCAAAGCGCCCCTGGAACAGTTCACCCACCGTCGGAAAGCGCGTCGCCAACCCGAGGCTTATCTGCACATCAAGGCGCGGTGCCAGCTTGCCCTGCAGGCTGAGCTTGGGGCTGATGCTGTCGTCGCTGCGAGTGGGATAGCGATCGTCCTTACGCACCCCGGCAAAGGACTTGGCAATGCCGCCATCGAACGCGCTCCAGCGATCATACCGCGCGCCGCCGGTGAGCACCCAGTCCGCCCCGACCTCGACAGCGTCTTCAAGCCACAGGCCCCACAAGCTGGTCTTGCCATAGGTTGCCGCGGTGAAAACCGGTGACGCTGCCTCGCGCCAATTGGTGGTCGAGAAAGTCTCGGTCGAGGTTTCATAAAGGTTGGCATTTGCACCGAACGCCACCTTGTGCGCACCAAGGCGCCGCTCGATCACCAGATCGCCGGTGTACCAACCCGGCGTGTTGCCCAACGTATTGGTGCCCGCGCCGTTCGCAGTGCCCGAGGCGTAGTTGGTCGATGTCCGACCGTCCTGATCGGGAATCCAGAACCGGGAAAGGTTGAGCGCCACATCCCAGCCCGCCAGCGGACCCGCCAGCTTCAACCCGGCGAGATACTCGGTCCGCTCCGATACTGACAGGGTAAGCCCCGTCGCGTTCCACGTCTTGCCGCCGAAGGTCACACGCCCCTGATAGACCGGCGCGCCCGTGGTGGCATTGACAAGGAAGCTGCGCGTGTCGGTCAGCACCTGTTTGCTCTTCCACATCACACCCAGTGCATCGATGTTCCAGCCACCGGCAGTTTCATAGCCCACGCGCATGCGAACCTGATCTTGCGTGACATCGACGGGCGAAGCCGCGCCGAATACCGGCGTGGCCAGACGCTGATCGTCAAACGCACCCGTAACCGCTGTCGCCGCGCCGTTTCCGGTAGCGGCAGTCAACAGATTGTAGGTCATCGACTGGCCGGTGTTTTCGAAATGCCGCCCGGACAGCCGGATCGAGAACGGGCCGTCCTTCTGCTTCCAGTTCACACCGCCTTCGAGGCTGTAGCCCGTGAAAGTCTGGTCGAAGCCATATTCCTTGAACGGCATGATAAAGGTCTGGGCACTGGCATAAGCTGAAGTCTCGGTCGGCTCCTGCGTGGTCACCGAAATCACGCCGCCCATCGAATTGCCGCCATAGCGGGCAGAATAGGGGCCGTACACAATATCGAACTGGCGCACTTCGGCAGGGCCGACCACATTCCACTTTGGCGGAAAATCGAAGCGATTGCCCAGAAAGTTGGACACGACAAACCCATCGACCATCACGATCGTTCGTGCCGATTGCACGGTGTTTGCCCCGCGCATCGCCACCACCGCGTTATCATCACCGGCGAACCGCTTGCGCACGAAAAAATTCGGCGTGTACTTCATCAGGTCTTCGACGTTGATCGCATTGATTGCATCGAAGCTTTCCTTGCCGAGCGATACCGAAAGCCCGCGCGGCACGACCGTGATCGGGGCATCGGTCTGCCCGACGACAAGAATTGTCGCGCCATTGGTATCATCTGCCGAAACCTCATCGGCAGGCGCCTGATTTTGTGTTTCCCCTTCAGCAGCAAACACAGGCGCTGAAACGGCGAGCGCTGCGGTCAGCGCGATCCATGAACTTCGCATGAAGTCATCCTTGAATATCAAACTGGTCTTGAAGTGTGAAGGATGCGCCACAGCCGCTTTCAGCCAACACCATGCGATCTGTTCCAGACGCGGCGATTGGCAAGCAGTGACGGCACATGATCTGTTATCCCGGAAAACCGGGTCAGATCTTCAAGACAGAGCGGGAGGACCGCGCAATGGTGGGGAAAGATAGGCCGGCCGCGTTGGGCTGGCCATGCTTACTGGTGCGAAGGCCAGTGCAAGAATGAATGCCAATGCCAACAGCAGCAGGACGGGGTCGGTTCCGCCGATCATTGCGCCGGAAAGCGATGAAAATGGGCATGTGCCCTTATGATTGGCCTCAGACTTGCCACTGCCACTAGGCTTCGCCGGCACTACAATCTTGGTCGTGGTCACCGCACCAAGCGAGTCATGACATACTTCGATAGTCAGCACTTTTGCGGTCAAGTCGATCATCATGCCCGACGGAACAACAACCTTCATGCAAAGCGCCAGCATTGCCAATGTTATGGCAACACTTCGACACCGCAGGATCAAGGCTCGCAACGTCTGCATTTCGGCGCGGATAATGGGACGATCCCGATTTGTCACGACAATATCGCAAAAGCATCAGCCAGAATTCTGGCGTGAGTGAAGAGCAGTTTCTGACAACGTCCGAAGCCTTGCCCAACGTCCCGGCTATTGGCGATTTCAGCCACCAGACCGCGCGATACGGCTTTCGGAAAGCCTGCTTCCAGCGCTTGATAGATACTCAACTTTGATGCCCCTGCCCCAAATGTTCAAAGCGCCAAGAGCGAGTGTACATGATGAGTACGCGCGCAATGGCGGTGGTAACGATACCGGACAGGGAGCCGTGAAAACACAAGGTGCAGCATCTGGACAACGATGCCGATCCGCTAAACAAATGCTAACACCAATGTTGGCGCACTGCGCGCGCGCGATGCAACAGGAAACGCTAATCGGCAGACCACTTTGCACAACATTAATCAACGGCACCTGTGGACCAGGGCGGCCCTAGCCTTTCCGAATCGTTTCCTATTCGTTCACAAGGGCGGCATGGGAAGCAAACGGCTAGTCGGCATCGCAGCTTACGGTCGGCACAGCTATCACCTGCAAGTTCAATATACCAATTGCGCGCATTCTACCGTCCATGATCCTGAGACGCTGATAACACTCTGCCATCGGCGGGGCTGGTCCCGTTGCATGCCACAGCACAACTCGAACAACGCTTTAGATGCAATGATTGTGGAAACCGGAAACTGCAGTGTGGTCGATTATCGACCATAGGGTGACCGCTAGAGTTCAGGGCACAACCGTACTAAGCGGCAACCTCTTCAACGGTATTTTCAAGGGCGTTTCCAAATTCCCTTGAATTCACCAATGAAATCAACAGGACTTGGCGGAGAGGCAGGGATTCGAACCCTGGATACGGTCACCCGTATGCCGCATTTCGAGTGCGGTGCATTCGACCACTCTGCCACCTCTCCGCGAAGTGTCCTTGGGTGCCAATAAAGGCATTGCCCGGTCGAGGAAGCGCGCCGTTAGCGCATGGTATCGGTCTTGCCAAGCAAAAAGCGGCCACCTTTTGCATGGGCTCGCTTGTTTGCGGCGCGGCATGTGCCTATATGCAAGGTATGGACCGTGCGAGTTTCTTTTCGCCCCAAGCCGGGTGTGACATTTCGGCTCCCCCCGTTTCTTCGGCGCGCTTTTCAATTGGCGAAGTCGTGCGTCACCGCACATTCGGCTTTCGTGGTGTTGTGGTTGATGTTGATCCGGTTTTTGCAAACAGCGAAGAATGGTATCAATCAATCCCCGAAGACATCCGCCCCGTGCGCGACCAGCCTTATTACCACTTGCTCGCCGAAAATGACGAAAGCAGCTATGTGGCCTATGTCAGCCAGCAAAACCTGCTGGGTGATGCAGACGCAGGGCCGGTTGATCATCCGTCTATCGAAGAGATGTTCGAAGGCTTTCGCAACGGTCGGTACCATCTGCACCGCAGCCTGTCGCACTGAAAGCCGTGTGGGGGCATAAACGCCCCCCAACGTCCTTCAACTTTTGAGCCGCCAGCCTGATCGCAACGCGATGTAAAGCAGCGCCGCGATGGCAAGGTTCAACACACCCAGACCAATCGCGCCATGCAGAACCGCAAGGTTAGTATCGCCAATATCGCTCTTGCCCAAAAAACCGAAGCGGAAGCCCGAAATAACGTAGAAAATCGGATTGGCACGGCTAACCGCCTGAAACGCGGGGGCCAGATTATCGATCACATAAAATGTGCCCGAAAGCATCGACAGCGGCGTAATCACGAAGTTGGTGATCGCGGCGTTATGGTCGAATTTCTCCGCCCAGATCGATGCCAGGACCCCGATCAGCGCCAGCAGGATCGAACCCATAAGGCCGAACCAGACCACCGCCCACACATGCGCGATGCTCAAATCCACGCCCGGCCACAGCGCCATGGCCGCAGCAACCGCGAATCCGACCAGAACAGCGCGAGTCACCGCCGCGCCAACCAGCGCCGCCATCAATTCGCCCGTGCTGATGGGCGGCATCAAATAATCGACGATCGTACCCTGAATCTTGCCGACAAGCAGGCTGAAGCTGGAATTGGCGAAGGAATTGTTGATCATCGCCATCGCGATCAGGCCGGGTGCCACAAACGTGGCAAAGTTCACGCCCAGCACAATCCGGCTGCTGCCACTGGCTCCACCGCCCAAAGCCAGCGTGAAAATCATCAGATAAAGCAGCGTGGTTACAGCAGGTGCCCAGATCGTCTGGGTCTGCACCTTGAAGAAACGCCGGACTTCCTTCATATAGAGGGTCCACAGCCCCAACCTGTTGAAGCCGCGAAATATCGGCTGCCCTGGTGGAGTGAAGGTTCCGGCGTTGCGGGTGTTCGCTTTGTCGGTGATGACCCCATCTTGGGGCAACGATTGAATGGCCATGTCAGTGCGGTATCGCGCGGACAAGCCAATGGCAAGAATTGCCGACCGGGCATTGTTGCCCGGACAGAAGAAAACGGTCGGGCCCTGCCCCTCCGCATGAAGGACGTTTGAAGGCATGAGCTGGACCGAAGAGCGCATCGAAAAGCTGGCAAAGATGTGGGAAGGCGGATCAACCGCCAGCCAGATCGCCGAAGAGCTTGGCGGTGTCAGCCGCAACGCCGTCATCGGCAAAGCCCATCGTCTGGGCCTGAAAGCGCGCCCCTCCCCGGTAAAAGCCAACGACAAGACCGAGGCTCCGGTTGTTGCCGCAGCGCCAAAGGTGGCCAAGCCAACGCCGCCGCCGGCGCCCGAACCGAAGATGGCAGCGCCGCCGCGTCCGGCCCCTACGCCCACTCCTCCACCGGCACCGCGTGCTGCTCCGGCAACTCCTGAACTGCGCGATATAACAGCCGATCCGGGCGCTGATGTACCTGCGCCCAAACCGATGCCGCGAATCGTCTCGGTCGGCCCCGGCGGTTTCTTGCGCCAGGGCCCCGGTGACCAGCAGGCTCCAATCCCGCCCGCACCGCCGCGTCGGCTTGTTCCTGCGCGGCCAAGCCCGGAAATCTCGGAAAAGACCAGCCTGCTCGATCTCAATGATCGCATTTGCCGCTGGCCGATGGGCCACCCCGGTGAACCTGATTTCCACTTTTGCGGTGACAAGGTGAACCCTGGGTTCCCTTACTGTGTCGATCATTGTGGCCGCGCATATCAGGCGCAATTGCCACGTGGACACCGTCGTCCTCCGCCGCCGATGCCGTTTGGCGGGCCTCGCGTTCGTTAAAATTTGAAGATTTTTCTCCGGAAGAATACCTAATCGCCAAATCCCGGGCGTTGCAGTGGTTAATTCCCTGCAATGCCCGCCGTTCTTCGAGACATGAATCACGAAGAATCAGCGCGCGGTTCGCGGTCCCGTTTGCTCAAGTGGCTAGGCTTGTCTGACGACGAGCAAGCCGCTGAGGCCACTCCTTCAGCTGATTCAGAATCATTACGGGATATAACTTCCCGCGACATCTGGTTGCCAGCGAAGCGCCGGATGATCGGTAAAGTGGCTGATTTCCTTATCGATCATGATCTTGAAGTGATGCCCCGGACACTGGGCATCGCTTATGATTGCGTCACCGGTGGCAACCCGAAGCTTTCGCAGTTGATCCTTGAACGCACAGAGACCGGTCTGCCGATCACGCTGAAGTGGTTGGAACAAATGCAGCGCGAAGCAGACGGCGAAAGCAGCGCCGAAATGCTCGCAGCGTTGATGGCCCGCCTTGAAGAGAGCCTGCAAGAGTTCTCGCGGACCACCAACAGTGCCCGTTCTGCAACGAGCGAATATGGCGCTGCATTGCAACAACACGTTGATGATCTTGAACAGGTCAGCAAGGCGGGAATCGTCATCACCGAGCTGGCCTCATTGGCCCGGGCCATGATGAGCCGGACCCGCGAAATCGAACACAACCTTAGTGAATCCGAAAAGCGCGCATCAACGTTACAGCAGAGTCTGGACGAAGCGCGCCGGGTCGCGGACGAAGACCACCTGACCGGCCTGCCCAACCGCCGCGCCTTTGAACTGATGTTCGACAAGGAAATCGAAAGCGCAAAAGAAGCTGGCGAATCTTTGTGCGTGGCATTTGTCGACATTGATCATTTCAAGCGCGTCAACGACACGCATGGCCATGCTTCGGGTGACCGTGTGCTCAAAGTGGTCGCAGAAACGCTTAGCCGCATCTCCAACGCGCGCTGCCACGTAGCGCGGCACGGGGGCGAGGAATTCGCGGTTATTTTCCGTGCGATTACGCCGGAAAAGGCATGGCAAAGGCTTGATGGAGCGCGTGAGGAGATTTCCGAAAGACGCCTCGTCAACCGCGCAACCGATATGCCGTTTGGGAAGATCACCTTCTCGGGCGGCATTGCCGACGTGTTCGCTTATGATTCAAAAAGCGAAGCGTTGCGCGCCGCTGACGAGGCACTGTACACCGCCAAGCAGTCTGGCCGCAATTTGATCAAGCTGGCAGGCCAAAATCCGCCACCCCTGCAGGATGCCGCCTGACCCATCCCGCAGTCATGCAAGCGACGGCTTGCCGTCCCGTGCATAACTGACCGGGATCAATGCCCTAGCGGTATTGCGAGTTCTGGCTGCGCTGGAAGGTGTAACGTGCGACGTTACCTTCGATCATGTCCTTCTTGAACACGATACGCATCTCATCGGCACCTTCTTCGCGCGTACACACAAGGCGGGTTCCGCCCGATGGCAGCGTTTCAATCGCACTGATGGAAACACCGGCTTGATCGCAGCGGGTGCGGACTTTTGCTTCTGGTAAGCTCAGATTCATGGCGCGGCTCATGCGGTTATCCTTTGAATGGGAAGATCACGAAATTCGGCGTCGTCCATGACGAGCCCCCAGCCATTGGCGGCATTCGCACCTTCAGCGTGCTGCCATGCCTGAATGCGCGCGGCCACCGAATCAGCTGATTCAAGGTGGCGTGTACGCAGGCTGATATTCGTAGTGGTCATCGCGCGCATCAGCGATTGCTGGTGCTCGGCGTATTGGAAATTGAGGTCCATGACGGACTCCCACTTCGTAAGCGGGAGCGCATAGGGTCTCTCAGCCGATGATGCCTACAGTGGTCGTCTCATCGATGAGCATGCCATAGCCGCAAATGGTTGAAATTGCAACTTCTGTGGAGCTCGCGTCCTAACCCCGCCCGCGATAGGACGCCACTCCCTGATCCGGCAGCCAAAGCCCGGCGGGCGGTGGGCCGGATTGCCAGAACACGTCAATCGGAATGCCGCCGCGCGGATACCAGTACCCGCCAATGCGCAGCCATAGCGGGTTCATTTCCGAAAACAGACGCTGGCCAATGCCAACAGTCACGTCTTCATGAAACCCTGCATGGTTACGGAACGATCCGAGGAACAGCTTCAAAGCCTTTGATTCAACGATGGTTTCACCCGGCGCATAATCAATTACCAGATGGGCAAAATCAGGCTGTCCGGTAACGGGGCACAGCGACGTGAATTCCGGCGCGGCAAAGCGGATCATGTAAAGCGCGCCGGGACGCGGGTTGGGCACATAATCCAGCGCCGCCTCTTCCGGGCTGGCGGCAAGTGCGCTGGTCTTGCCAAGGTAAATCGGTCCTTCGCTGGCCATGGTCTTAACGTCCTTGAATTTTGGTAATATGCCTTTTGGAAAAGGCCAAAGCAGCAGCGCCATGCACTTGTCGCAGCGTCAGGGCAAGTCAACGGCTCGTGCCCAATGGTTCAGCCGCGATTAAACCCCGCTACCGTGATCGCCAAACGATGTGCAGGAACACGTCGATGTGCAGGAACACGGGGCCGAAAGTGAAATTGCAAATACCAATAGCGTTATGGCTCGTGTTGATCAGCACAAGCGTCGCCGCGCAAGACGCCAATAGCTATCAGTTGCCGCCATCCCCCACGCCAACCCCGACCGCCGCAGGACCAGTTGTCACGGACGCGCCGCCGCCTCGAATTATTCCGACCCAGGCCCCGACGCCCGTAATTCTGATCGCTCCACCACCGACAAGGGCCGAAACTGCGCCAACGCCTGTTGTACGCCCAAACCCATCACAAAACCCGGCACCAACCGCACGGCCAGCGCCTAGCGCAACGCCCACGCCATCCCCTGTGCCCGGCCTCCCCGCCAACGCACAAACCACCGAACCGCAGGCTTCACCTCCGCCTTTACCATCAACGCAGACCCCAACACATCAGCCGGAAGGCATGCCGTGGCCATGGATCGCGGTTGCGCTTGCGCTGATCCTCGCTGCGGGCGCTTGGCTCCTGTGGCGCCGCCAAAACACAGGCGCTCCATCGGTTCAGGTCCAACCTCCCGTTTTGCCCATCACGGCAACGCCCAAGCCACTGCCAGCTGCGCGCAAACCGGACGCTCCTCGACCGGTCGCCTCGCCAATTGCACTTGACCTTGTCGCGATCCGCATGAGCGCGAGCCTGGTCAACGCGACGCTATCCTATCGCCTGATCATCACGTGCGCAGACACCATCGAATCGCTGGTTGTGCGCGGTGACATGACATCAGCGCACGCATCGCGTCCCACTGAAGACCAGCTTGGCCTTGGCGATGCGCCGATCCTTCACCGCACGGACCGCGCGAATAAAGATGAAGCAGTTGAACTCAAGGGTGAAATCCGCCTCCCCTTGGCCGCCATCACGCCCATCAATCACGGCACGGCAGCGCTTTTCGTGCCACTGGTCCGTCTTGAAGTACACGGCACCTGCGCGGGCCAGCCGTTCACACTGCGTACGGCATACGTCATAGGCGTTGATGACCGCGCACCGGACGAACGGCTGCGCCCTTTCCGCCTTGATGCAGGGCCACGCGTCTATTCGGAACTGGGCCGGCGCGCGCTTGTCGTGCCTGCCTATGCCTGATTATGTGCTATCACGTTTTCTGTCTCGACGCCCACCGACGTCACGGCTAATCTGATGGTGTTGAACCCGCACAAGATGGGTCGCACCAAGCAGGCAGGAGCACATAAAACCATGGATACACTGGTTTCTACCCAGTGGCTCGCGGACGAAATCGGCGCGAGTGACCTTCGTATTGTTGATGCTACGGTATTCTTGCCGGAGCATGGCCGCAATCCGTTGCTGGAATACGAAGCGTGCCACATTCCGGGCGCGGTGTTCATGGACCTGGCTGATCTGGTCGACACATCATCTGCAGTGCCGAACATGCTTCCTTCGGCTGAAAAATTCGCCAGCAGGATGCAGGCCTTGGGCCTTGGTGATGGCAGCCGCGTCGTCATTTACGACGATAGCCCCATCAAGACCTCCACCCGGGCATGGTTCATGCTGACAATGTTCGGCGGCCAGAACGTGGCTTTGCTGGACGGCGGCATCGCCAAATGGAAAGCCGAAGGCCGCAAGTGCGCCCAAGGCCGCGAAATCCTGCGCCCGCGCCATTTCACCGTCTGGTCAGACGACAGCCACGTCCGCACCAAAGCTGACGTTATCGCCAATCTCTCAAGCAAAGCGGAACAATTGATCGATGCGCGCGGCGCGCCACGCTTTGCCGGTACTACTCCTGAAGCCAACCCCGCGCTCGCCAGCGGGCACATCCCCGGCGCGCGTAATGTGCCCTATTCCAGCCTGTTTGCCCCTGATGGCACATGGAAAACGCCAGACGCGATCAAAGCCGCGTTCGAGGCCGCAGGCGTAGACCTGTCCCGCCCGCTCATTTCGTCGTGTGGTTCAGGCATGACCGCCAACGTCCTCATCTTTGCACTACACCTGATCGGCAAAGACGACGTCTCGCTCTACGACGGGTCATGGGGTGAATGGGGAATGGACCCGGCAACGCCCAAGGCGACTGGCCCGGCATAAGCGCCCCACCTTCTGCCTGCTTATGCCGAACGGATGAACCGGTGCATTCGTCAGTTCTGCCGCCATTCTTGGCAACAAAGGTCGAAGTCTGTAGCGCTTGCTGCTAACAGCATAGCGACATGAGCAAACCTTCAGACAACGACAACACGGGTGCTGCAACTCGCACAGTCCTGGCAGGCCGCCGCGCAGAGTGGACCGGAACGCCTGATCACCCCGGCGCGGTGGTCAACCCCGCCGTGTGGCGCGCATCGACGCATCTCTATCCTGACATGGCGGCTCTTCGCGCACATCCTGCCAATCGTGACGGAAACTTTTACTATGGCCGGCGCGGTGGCCCCACCCAATGGGCACTGGCAGAGGCGTTGACCGAACTGGAACCGGGTGCGGCAGGGACGGTGCTTTATCCTTCGGGCGTTGCTGCGATTGCTGGCGTCCTGTTAACGGTGCTCAGGCCCGGCGATGTGCTATTGATGACCGACAACGCCTATGAACCCAGCCGTGTCATGGGCCGCGGGCTGCTCAAGGATTTCGGGATCGAAACCCGCTGGTTTGATCCGACCAGCATGGCCTCGTTCGAAGCTACGTGCTGTGATCGCACCAAGGCGGTTCTCCTCGAAAGCCCCGGCAGCCTTACTATGGAAGTGCAGGACGTGCCCGCCCTTGCCGCTGCGGCCAAGGCGCGCGGAATCGTCTCGATACTCGACAACACATGGGCCTCTTCGCTCGGCTTTGCGGCGCTGAAGCATGGCGCCGATATCTCTGTGATGAGCCTGACGAAGCACGTCTCTGGCCATTCTGACTGCATGATGGGCAGCGCCAGTGCAGGCGAAGACTGGTATCGCAAACTGCGCCTGCGCGCCCAAGGGCTTGGCAATGTTGTCTCCCCCGATGACGCCTCGCTAATGTTGCGCGGCTTGCGCACGATGAAACTGCGGCTTGAGGCTGAGACAGCTTCAGCACTGGCGATTGCGCAATGGGTTGAACATCGGCCCGAAGTGGCGCGCGTGTTGTCCCCCATGTTGCCCGGCTCCCCCGGCCATGTGTTGTGGGCGCGCGATTTCACCGGCGGCTGCGGATTGTTCAGCTTCGTGTTGAAGGGCGGCACATCGGCGGCAAGAGATGCGCTGATCGATGCACTTGACCTGTTCGGCATCGGCTTTTCCTGGGGCGGGTTTGAAAGCCTGGCCACACCTGTTGACCCTGCGGCCATCCGCACTGCAAGCACGTGGCCAATGACCGATATGGAACCGTCCGACACATTCGGCATTCGCTTGTCCATCGGCCTTGAAGATACCGCAAACCTTATCGCCGACCTTGAACAAGCACTGGCGGTTTGGGCGGCCCATGGAGATCATGCGTGATTGAATTGAAGCAGCAGATTGCAGAAGGCATCCGTCTGCTTAACGCCATCGGTTTCGATATCGGCAATCACCACATCTCGGTCTGGGGCGCTTTGCGTATCGTGATCGTGGTGATGCTGGTTTTCGTGTTGGGCCAGCTCGTCAGCAAACTTGCCCGTCGCATGTTCCGCCGGATCGACAGGCTGGACCGCGCGCAGCAATTGCTGGGTGAAAAGATCGCATCCATAGCGGTCTGGGCCTTGGCAATCCTGATCGGGATCGACGTTCTGGGGATCAACCTCACAGCGTTGACGGTGTTTTCCGGCGCGTTCGGCTTGGCCATCGGTTTCGGTCTGCAAAAGACCTTCGGCAACCTGATCGCGGGAATCATCCTGCTGATGGACCGATCGATCAAGCCTGGCGATGTCATCGCCGTGGCTGATGGCAAGGGCAACACGTTTGGCGAGGTCAAGAAGATCGGCATCCGCGCTGTCTCGGTCACCACGCGTGACAACCGCGAATACTTGATACCGAATGAGAACCTGATGACCCAGCAGGTTGAAAACTGGTCCTATTCCTCGCGCGAGGTTTCAATCAACATTCCGGTCGGTGTTGCCTATGGCAGCGATCTGGATGTTGTTGAAAAGCTGCTGCTAGAGGCGGTCAGCGGAACGCCGCGCGTACTAAGCTTCCCCTCACCGGGCGTCTTGCTCACAGCTTTCGGCCCCAGCAGCATCGATTTGACCATGGTTGTGTGGATCGACGATCCCGAAGCGGGGGTTGGCAACGTGCGTTCGGACGTGTTGTGGAAAGTCTGGCGCTCTTTCAAAGAGCACGGGATCGAAATTCCCTTCGCCCAACAGGATGTAAACCTGAAGGACAGCGCAGGATTGCGCCGCATTGCAGATGCTTTGGCAGCGCGCGAAAAGCCCGCAGATGCTTGAATTGGCGATGCCGCTAAAGCTGATCTAGGCCAAGGACAAACCATTCTCACTGGTCACTCGTGTCGCTTGCCCCCATCTGCGCCACATGAGCAATCCCGTTTCAAGAATCGGAACTGTTTTCCTTGTCGGCGCTGGCCCGGGCGATCCGGACCTTTTGACGCTGCGCGCGGCGCGTTTGGTGATGAACGCCAAGGTGCTGGTGCATGACGGGCTGGTCGATCCTGCAATCCTCGCCATGGCCCCCAAAGGCTGCCGGATGATCTCGGTCGCCAAACAACGCGCGCGCCACACCATGCAGCAGCACGATATCAACGCCTTGCTGGTGCGTGAGGCGCTGGCTGGCAACGATGTGGTACGCCTCAAGGGCGGCGATCCGTTCGTGTTCGGGCGTGGTGGTGAAGAAGCCGAAGATTGCTTTGCTGCCGGAGTTCCGGTGCAAGTTATCCCCGGCATCAGCGCCGCAATGGGTGCTGCGGCTTCTGCCATGATCCCGCTGACCCACCGCGACAGCGCCAGCATCGTCACTTTCGTGGCGGGCCAGTGCAAGGGGCTGACCGATCAGAACTGGGCGGGCCTTGCAGGCATCGGTCGCACGCTGGTAATTTACATGGGCGTCGCCACAGCTGACGCCATTGCCGAAAAATTGATGGCAGACGGCCTTGCGCCGGACATGCCCGTGGCCGTGGTCGAGAACGCCGCGCGCCCTGAAATGCGCGTGCTGCGCGGGGCCTTGGCGGGCCTTGGTGCAGTAGTGGAAACAAACAAGGTCAAGAGCCCTGCCCTCATCATCATCGGTGATGTGGCAGGCCGGGGAGACATGATGGAATTGAAGCAAGTTTTGGAGATGGCAAAGTGAAGATCATCACCGGAAATGATCTGCGCACTGGCGACGTGATCTGGTGGACCGGCCAGGGCTGGTCGCGCCTTGTCAATGATGCCGTTGCCGTGGGCGATGATGCAGATGCCATCATCGCGCAGGAAAACGACAAGCAAGTGGTCACAGACACCCACGTTATCGACGCAGACACTACCTCTGAAGGGGTGCGTCCTGCCCATATCAAGGAACGTATCCGCGCTTTGGGGCCAACCGTGCGGATGGACCTTTCGCTCAAGCCTGCGGACCCAGCCGCCGCCAAGTGGGTGATCTGAAATGTATCAGTATGATAAATATGACCAATCCATGGTCGATGCGCGCGTTGCGGAATTCCGCGACCAGGTGCAACGCCGCCTCGCCGGTGAAATAACCGAAGACCAGTTCAAGCCCCTCCGCCTGAAAAACGGTCTCTACCTCCAACTCCACGCCTATATGCTCCGCGTCGCCGTACCTTATGGTACGCTCAGCAGCCGCCAGATGCGCCTGCTTGGTGACATCGCGGACAAGTATGATCGCGGCTATGGCCACTTCACCACGCGCCAGAACATTCAGTACAACTGGATCAAGCTGGAAGACGCGCCTGATATTCTGGCTGATCTCGCCTCGGTCGAGATGCATGCCATCCAGACGAGCGGCAATTGCATCCGCAACACCACGTCCGATCAGTTTGCGGGCGCTGCGGCGGATGAACTGGTTGATCCGCGCCCTTATGCCGAACTGCTGCGCCAGTGGTCGACGTTCCATCCGGAATTCGATTACCTGCCGCGCAAGTTCAAGATCGCGATGATCGGTTCGGAAACCGACCGTGCCGCAATGAAACTGCACGATATCGGCATCCAGTTGGTCAAGAATGACGCGGGCGAAATCGGCTGCAAGTTCTATGTCGGTGGCGGCATGGGCCGTACGCCGATGATCGCGCCGGTGATTGGCGATTTCGTGCCGCCGTTGCAGATGATTTCTTATCTCGAAGCATGCCTGCGCGTCTACAACCGCTATGGCCGCCGCGATAACAAGTACAAGGCGCGCATCAAGATTCTCGTTCACGAAATTGGCGCGGACGAATACCGCCGCCAGGTGGAAGAAGAATTCGCCCACATCCTGACGCTCGGCCTTGAACCGCCAGCAGCAGAACTGGAGCGTATCAAGGGCTTCTTTGAACAGCCCGGTTTCGATGCCAACGCATCGGAAGATCTGGACTTGTCCGATCCCGATTTCGCGCTGTGGGTCGATCAGAACACCCATGCCCACAAACAGGCTGGCTACACCATCGTCAATATCAGCCTGAAGCCCACTGGCGGTATTCCGGGCGACGCCAGCGCGGACCAGATCCGCCTGATGGCCGATCTTGCGCTGGAATATTCGTTCGATGAACTGCGCGTAACCCACGCCCAGAACATCGTTCTGCCACACGTCAGGAAGGCTGATCTCTACACGATCTGGCAAAAGCTGGACGAAGCAGGCCTTGCCAACGCCAACCTTGATCTGATCAGCGACATCATCGCCTGCCCGGGTCTGGATTATTGTGCGCTGGCCAATGCCCGCTCGATCCCGGTGGCGCAGAAGATCTCGGAGCGCTTTGCCGACCTTGGCCGCCAGCGTGAACTGGGCGAATTGAAGCTCAAGATTTCGGGCTGCATTAATGCTTGCGGGCATCACCATGCCGGTCACATCGGCATTCTGGGTGTCGACCGTAAGGGGGTTGAAAACTATCAGCTTTCGTTCGGCGGCAGCGAAGGCGCTGATACCTCGCTCGGCACCATCACCGGCCCCGGCTTCAATGAAGACGGCGTTGTCGATGCAGTGGAAAAGGCGACAGATGTCTATCTTGCCCAGCGCACCGAAGGCGAACGCTTCCTCGACACTTACCGCCGCATCGGCATGGCCCCGTTCAAAGAGGCGATCTATGCCAAGGAGACTGTAAATGGTTGAGCAGACCTTGCGTTATCGCAACGATGAACCCGTCAACGATCCGGCTGTAACGTTTGCCGCTTTTGCGGACCAATCAAACGCTACCGCCGTGCGGATTGAACCGGGTGAAGACGCCCGCGTGCTCCTGCCGCATCTGGATCGTCTCGCGCTCGTCGAAGTAAACTTCCCGACATATGGCGATGGGCGCGGCTATTCGGCAGCGCGCATCCTGCGTGAACATGGCTACGCTGGCGAATTGCGCGCGGTGGGCGATGTGCTGCTTGATCAGCTTTCACACATGCGCCGTTGCGGGTTTGACAGCTTTGCTCCGCAACAGCCGATCGCCGCAGAAGCCGCTGAAAAGGCGTTCGCGACATGGCCCGACGTCTATCAAAAGACCGTCGATGGCCGCCCCGCGATCTGGGCAAAGCGCCACTCCGCCTGAGGCGAACAGCCGAACCGACTGGACAGCACACGCAATGGATCGTTCCATGACCCGCAATCTTGACCGCAAGATCGACCTGATCGACACCGGCCCTCGTTTCAGCGACACGGACGCGATCCGGCTCAACAATCTGTTCAGGGGCACCGACACGCAGGACATGCTGCGTTCGGTGATCCATGACGGCTTGGCGGGCGATCTTGCGGTGGTGTCCAGCTTCGGCGCGGAAAGCGCGGTGCTGCTGCATCTGGTGGCACAAGTGGACAAAGGCCTGCCCGTACTGTTCCTTGAAACGCACAAGCACTTCCCCGAAACCATCGCCTACCGCGATCAGCTCGCCGACGTGCTTGGCCTCACCAATTTGGTGATTGTTGAACCAGAGGCCGAAGTCATCGCCAAAAAGGATGACAATGGCCTGCGCTGGTCATGGGACCCGGACGGCTGCTGCGAAATCCGCAAGGTTGAGCCGCTGGCCAAAGCGCTGCTCCACTATGACGCATCAATCACTGGGCGCAAAGGCTTCCAGTCCTCCACCCGTGCAGGCCTGCCACGATTTGAAGTTGACCGGTCAGACGCGCAAGGCCGGTTCAAAATCAACCCGCTGGCGTCGTGGTCCAAGGACATGCTCGAAGCGTACTTTACCGAGCATAACCTGCCGCCGCATCCACTGGTATCACAAGGCTACCCGTCCATCGGCTGCGCGCCCTGCACCACCCGCGTCGCGCCCGGTGAAGACCCACGATCGGGCCGCTGGAAGGGCTGGGACAAGACAGAATGCGGCATCCATTCGCCCACCGATAACACGTCGGGCGATGAACTGCCGCCGGGCTACGATCCGGTTTTCTAAGCCTTTGCGCTGAAAATCATTTCAGCCAACCCGCTTCACGATACCATGCCGCTGTGGCGTGCAGGCCCATCTGCGTCTCCACTTGCGGCATCCACAATGCTGGCGGCGGCTGATTACCCTCACCCACGCGCCAATCGGGATGGCACATATAGCCGACCCGATCGAGTGTCAGCTTCGCGCCGTCACCCCGAAACCGCGCATCGAGGCTTGCGCCCCACCGCAGCACTTTTTCGGGCAGATTCAAAGCTGTCACCCGCTTTCCCACGGCAACGCCGATAGCCTTGGCAAGGGCGGTGTTGGTCCAGCCACCCGGTGTTCCATCGTCAGGCTCAAACGTAAGATGGGTCACGTCCTCACTGCCTGGTATCAGCGCCAAAAGCAGTCGGGCAAGATCGCTTACATGGATCAGCGACAAGTGCCCTTGCGGTGGCAATGGTACAATCCCGCGCCGCGCCAGCTTGAACAGTTCGAACATCTCGGTATCGCGCGGCCCGTAAACAGCAGGAGGCCGCACCACCGTCCAATCCAGACTGCTGGCTTTCACCACCTTTTCCCCGCGCAGCTTGGATTTGCCATAGACTGACAGGCCCGGCTCGCGCGCCGATAGCGACGAGACATGGACAAAGCGCGGAACGCCCGCATCGAGCGTGGCATTGACCACGTTCAACGTGCCCCAAACGTTGCCATCTTCAAAGCCCTGCGGGTCTGGTGCATTGACCACACCTGCAATGTTCAGCACCACGCTGGCCTTGCCCACAAGCCGCTGCAACGCGCGCCGGTCTGACAAATCACCCTGCACCCATTCCACGCCGGCCCGCGCTTCTTGCGGACGGCGCGCAAGGGCCCGGACTTCAATTCCGGCCCGGGCGGCATATTCGAGAACGGCCTGCCCGACGAACCCGGTGGCACCGGTAATCGCCAGCAATTCTGCTGCCATTACAACAGCACCATCTGGTCGCGATGGATCAAGGCCGAGCGTGGCGCATAGCCTAGCAACTCTTCGTGTTCGCGGCTCGGATGGCCCAGAATACGGGCGCATTCGGCCGCGTCATACTCGGACAAACCGCGAGCAAGCGTTTGCCCGTCCGGCCCCATCACCGCAATCGCGTCACCGCGCTGGAACTGGCCATCAACAGCAGTCACGCCTGCCGCCAGCAAGCTTGACCCACGCGCAAGTGCCGAAGCCGCCCCGGCATCGACATGTACTGCCCCGCGCATCCGCATTTTGCCGCCAAGCCAGGCCTTGCGCGCCTGCTTGCGTCCGCGCGGCAGGAACAGCGTGCCACGATCTGATCGCAACGCCTGCGCAATCGGTGAAACCGGTTGGCCGTCAATGATAGCCAACGCAATGCCCGCAAATTCTGCAATTTCAGCCGCTTGCAGCTTTGA
The DNA here is from genome assembly GCF_002280675.1 of Novosphingobium sp. 32-60-15. GTDB lineage: Bacteria > Pseudomonadota > Alphaproteobacteria > Sphingomonadales > Sphingomonadaceae > Novosphingobium. The sequence goes on from NZ_NCEN01000012.1 coordinate 35,408, forward strand.
TGTCATCCCGCCAGAACCCAGCCCGGACGAAGACCCACCCGTAGCCATCGCGTGGATTTCCGGCGTCACGCCACGCACCACAGGAATGCGCACCGCATCCGGCTGGCGCGGATCACGGTCGTACAGGCCGTCAATGTCCGAAAGCAGCAGCACGGCGCTGGCCCCCGCTGCTTGCCCTACCCGCGCGGCAAGGCGATCATTGTCGCCAAAGCGGATTTCCTGGGTTGCTACCGAATCATTCTCGTTAATCACCGGCACCGCGCCTGCTGCCAACAAGGTGCCAAGCGTTGCCGTGACGTTGAGATAGCGCCGCCGGTCTTCAAGGTCTTCCAGCGTCAGCAATATTTGCGCCGCCGTCAGCCCATGCCCGGCCAGCAATTCTGCCCATAGCCCTGCCAAAGCAATCTGCCCGACCGAGGCCGCCGCTTGCGCATCGGACAAACTGCCGCGCCCGCCTTTGGCCAGCCCCAGCTTGCGCGCACCCAAGGCAATCGCGCCCGAAGACACGACGATCACTTCCTGACCCGCAGCCCGCGCCGCCGCAATCTCGGCCACCAGTGCCGCCAACCATTCGCGGCGCGGTTCGCCATCTTTGCCGACTAGCAGTGCCGATCCAACCTTGACCACGATCCGTGGGCAGGCGGCGGCGTCGGTCAATTGGGCAAGCTGGCGGATGTTCATATGAGAGCCGCTTAGGGTAATTGTGACGAGGCGTGAAGGTCTAGCGGTCGTATCTATGGCGCAGTCCGGCGATCAGATTGGCGACCACGGCTTTGCGTCATCAGCATCCTCAACCTCACCGGTCGGGCGTTCGGTGATCGTGGCTGCTGGCAAATGGCCCAGAACCGCATCAAGTAGCGCATCGATACCCTTGCCTGTTGCACCCGAGATCGGGAACACCATCTCCGCGCCTGCATCCAGCAATTCCTTGGTGAATGCCTGCACCAGTTCCTTGTCGACCAGATCGATCTTGTTCAGTGCAACCAAACGCGGCTTTTCACCCAAACCAGCGCCATAAGCTTCCAGTTCGCCTTCAACCACGTGCATGGCGTCAACCGGGTCAACATCGCTGTGGATATCAACCAGATGGATCAGCACACGGCAGCGTTCGATGTGGCCAAGGAAGCGATCGCCAATCCCTGCACCTTCTGCCGCGCCTTCGATCAGGCCCGGAATATCGGCCAAAACGAATTCACGGTTGCGATGCCGCACCACGCCCAATTGCGGGCGCAGCGTGGTGAACGCATATTCGCCGACTTTGGCCTTGGTGTTGGTGATCTGGTTGATGAAGGTTGATTTGCCTGCATTGGGCAAGCCGACAAGCCCCGCATCGGCCAGCAGTTTCAGCCGCAGCCAAACATACATTTCCTCACCCGGCCAGCCTGGGCCGCACTGGCGCGGCGCACGGTTGGTCGATGATTTGTACGAAGCATTGCCGCGCCCACCGTCACCACCGCGCAAAAGCACTACGCGCTCGCCAACTTCGGTCAGGTCAAGCAGCACCGTCTCGCGATCATCGTCAAGCACTTGAGTACCAACGGGAACGCGGATCACAAGATCTTCACCGCCCGCGCCCGTGCGATTGGCGCCTGCGCCGCCCATGCCGCGCTGTGCCTTGAAATGCTGGGTATAGCGGAAGTCGATCAGCGTGTTCAAACCGGCCACAGCTTCGAACACGATGTCGCCACCCTTGCCGCCATTGCCGCCATTGGGGCCGCCGTATTCTTCATACTTTTCACGCCGAAAGCTGACTGCGCCCGGGCCACCCATGCCGGAACGGATGAAGATTTTTGCTTGGTCGAGAAAATGCATGACGGGTTACTGATCCAACAACAGGCCCGAAAAAACTGCCAAAGCGAATGTTGCCGACAGAAAGAAACCGCGCAAGGCCTGCTTGAAACATGCGGTTCTGTTAATGCCTGACGGAGCCAACGGGGTTGCCCCCAAATTTACGCTATGGTCCCGTTACCGGCATTATTTCCAACGACAAATGCCGTCAGAGGCGCTGCCCATAGCGCAGCGCCTCTGTTGTGACCAGACTGATTCTTAATCGATCAAGTCGAAGGAGCCTCAGCTTCCGCCGGCACCGGACGTCGGACCAGCGGGGCGGGTTGCCGAAATATAGGGCGGTGCGGCCGAGACAGACGTCCCATAACGCGCTTCCCATTGCGCTAGGTCATTGCGGTAAGCCTCGTACCGGCGATAGAAATCGTCGAATACAACCTCGATGCTCGGCAGGCTGCGAACGGCAAACGGCTCTAGCTCGGCCGATTTTATCGCCATACCATCCAGCATGACCGCGTTCACGGCATCACAAAAATCGGTCAGCGTGGGCGGCAATGCGTAATGGTTGTAGACCGACGTGATATAGCTTTCGCGGGGCGCAATGTACTTTGCACCGTACCGTGTCTTGAACTCGGCATCGAGCTTCTTGTTGTATGCATTCAGTGTCTTGGCATGCGTCGTCAGGAAAGCTTTGTAACGTGGCAAGATGTCAACATGCTTTGGCGAGCTGCAGTTAAGCGCAGCCACATTATAGGCCGACCGCAAGTTCCACACGATCTGCGTGTTCGAAATGTCGCGATTGATCGATCTGCGCAAACCGCTCGCATCAGCGGGCGGAAGATAGATATTCCCGGAGGCCCCGTTTGGCGGCATCGGCTTTGGCGGAATTGCCACAACTTTGGGCGGCGGCGGCGGCGGTGGTGGTGGGGGAGCCTTCGGCGCGCAAGATGCCAAGCCAATGGCCAGCGCTGATACCATGAGTGATGGCGCTATCGCGCGCCGGATACAAAGCATTGGCGTTTCCCCAGATGATCCCGTTGGTCCAAGAACTTTCCGATTTGCAATCGGAACTTGGGCCCCGGATCCTTTCTGCAAGCTTAAAAAAATCCCTTAGCGCGACTGGAGCGCCAGAAGAAAGCCCTAGACGCAAAAAACCCGACGAACCGAAGGCCCGCCGGGTTATTGTTTGCGATCAGTTGAGCAAGATCAGCGACGCTCACCCATGAACTGCAGCAGGAACTGGAACATGTTGATGAAGTCGAGATAGAGGCTGAGCGCGCCAAGAACGACGGCCTTGCCTGCGAACTCTGTGCCCGCAACGTGAGCGTACTGTTCCTTGAGGCGCTGCGTATCATAGGCGGTGAGGCCTGCGAAGATCAGAACGCCAAGGAAGCTGATGGCCCAACCCAGACCGGACGACTTCAGGAATATATTGAGCAGCGAAGCGATCAGCAGGCCGAAAACACCCATGATCAGGAAGCTACCCATACCGGACAGGTCCTTCTTGGTGGTGTAGCCATACAAGCTCAGGCCGGCGAATGCACCTGCGGTTGCGAAGAAGGTGGTTGCGATTGAGGCGCCGGTGTAAACCAGAAAGATGGTCGACATCGACAGGCCCATCGCCACGGCAAAGCCCCAGAACATGCCCTGCAAGGCCGTAGTGGAGAATTTGTTTGCGCCAAAGCTCATGAACAATACGAAGGCCAGAGGTGCAAGCATTACCAGCCACATCAGCGGCGTGCCGGCAACAGCCTGGGTCATGCCCGAAGTTACTGCCATCAGCGCAACAATGCCTGAAAGCATGACACCCGAGGCCATGTAATTATAGATCGACAGCATGTGACGACGCAGACCCGCGTCGAACACTTCGCCGCGAGTTGACGTGCCGGAAAGGCTCGGAGACGCGCCGAAGCCCCTTCCGGTGGGCTGAGGGTCGTTCCAATTTGCCATTTTCAAAGCTCCGTTCTGTGACCCCAATGGCCACGTAGTGCGAATATCGGCATAGTATCGCGCGGTTTCAAGCGAAACCAGCAGAATCGGACCACAATGATTTGTAACGAATTGTTGCGGAGTTTAGCTGCGCGCCCGCGCCTGCTCTGTCATTTCGGCGCTTCGGTCCCGCGCGCCGCGCAAAGTATCCTCCATCAACAGCGCCAAACGGCGGTCTGCATCAAGGATATCGATGCCTACTTGCGTTACCCCACCTGGGCTGGCGACGCGGCGCGCCAATTCACCCGGCGAATGTTCGGACGCTGCGGCCAGCATGGCGGCCCCTTCAACCATCGACAAGGCCAAGCGGTCTGCTTGCGCGCGGGGCAGGCCCAACGCAGCAGCCCCTTCAGCCAAAGCATCGATAAAGCGATAGACGAATGCTGGCCCGGAACCTGCCAGCGCAGTCACGAGATCCATCTGATTTTCGCGGTCAAGCCACTCTGCCTGACCCAGCGGCGCCATCAGCGCATCTGTCTGCTCCCGCGCTGTACCGTCGGCATCGCCAAACAGCGCAATGGGCGATTTGCCCAGGGCCGCAGCCAAATTGGGCATCACCCGCACGATGGCCTTGGCAGCCGGAAACGCACTGCGCAAAGTGCCAAGATCAACGCCTGCAAGGATCGAAAGCAAAAGCGTTTCAGGGCCAACAAACGGCAGCACCATCGCCGCAGCATCAGGCAACTGTTGTGGCTTGAACCCGAGCAGCACCACATCAAACGCCGCCTCACCGGCAGGCGCTGCATCCAGCAAGCGCAGGCCTTCCGGCGCGGATTTCAAATAGGGATCGACGACCGTAAAACTTTCGGGCGCAACGCCACTGTCGAGCCAGCCCTTCAGCATGGCCCCACCCATATTGCCGCAGCCGAACTGGAGAAGCGTCATAGCCATCTGCGATCAAGCCTCGCCCGCTGCGTCAACCATTGCACTCGTCAATGCCTCGGCCGGGCTCTTGTCGCCCCACAGCACGAACTGGAACGCTGGATAAAACCGGTCGCATTCATCAACCGCAGCTTCAATCGCAGCTTGCGCCTGCCCCAAGCTCAACAACCCGTCATCGCCCAGCATCAGCCCATGCCGATATAGCAGCACCGAACCGTTGGACCAGATGTCAAAGTGGCCGATCCACACTTGTTCGTTGATCAGCGCCATCAGTTCGAAGACTACGCCTTTCTTGTCATCGGCAATGCGGATGTCGGGCAGACACAGGATCTGCAATACATGATCTTCGGCACGCCATATCGCGCGCACTTGGTAATTTGCCCATGACCCTTGAATTTCGCCGCTGACCTCGTCGTCCGAGACGAACTCGCAAGGCCAGCCGCGCGCCTCAAACAATGAGGCGATCATGTCGACCGGAGCCGCCTCATCGCGCTCATTGTCGTCATGGCCGGTCCGCATGGTACGTCCCCTGAACACTCGATGGGTCTCCCCGGATGGTCGGCCCCCGGCAAGGCGATATGCCCGACCTGCCGTCACCCGCATCCATGACGGGTTCACCCCCTTATGGACAATGACCGGTTAACAGGCGGTTGGGCAAAACTCGATAACCCTGTGGGAAAGCTGTGGACAAGGCGTGAACACATCACGGTCATGCCCAAGTTACTTCAACGCGAGTGTATCCACGGCTTGCCCGGCAGGACTTGTCCATTGGTAAGATGCCACACCATCTTTGCTAAGCTTCGTGATGAAGTCTTGCGCTGAAGCTTCGCTTTCAAACGGCCCCGTTAACAGACGGTAATTACTGCGCCATGGCGAAAGGTAGGGCTTACGGCCACGGAAAACCACCGGAGCTTCCTTCACTAACCGCCGCCATTCCTTGCCCATAACATCTTTGTTGGCACCGGTAAGCACCTGCACCCAGATCCGGCTCGGATGGCTTGGCGTTGCCTTTTTCGCTTTCGCGTCCTTGGCATCTTTTGCATCCTTGGCCGCCTTCTTGGGATCTTTGGCGGCGGTCTTGGCGTCTTTGGGGATGGCCTTTTCCGGTTCCTTGGCGCTGGTCCGCGAAACATCGGTAGGTCCATCGGGACGCTCGCCACGCGGATCAGCTTTGGGAGGCTTGGCCACCGGTTTGGGCGCGATTTTGGTAATGTCCACCGCTTCCACAGGAGCCTGACGTTCTTCTGCAGGTGGCGTGAACGTCTTGAACAGGCTGGCAAAATCAGCAGGCCGGTCAGGCGCGGCGGTACTTGGGCTCACCGCCGTGGTCACCACACCTGAAGGCACCGACGAAACGGCCTGCGGTGCTGCCGCTTCCACTTGCACCTGCTGGGATGGCGCAGGCGACGAAGCTACAGGTGATGCCGCAGCAACGGTCGTAGTCCCGCCCATCAACGCCAGATCAAACCCGGGCGCAGGAATTGGCGCGGCAGCCTTTAGCAAGGTTTCTGTCGGGCTTGTAACGGCAGCCGTCGGCGTTTCCGCCGTCGCAAGGCGAACAGGTGCTGGCTGGGGCTTGACTTGAACAGGCGCTGGAACTGGAGTCGGTGCCGCCGCCGGCGCCGGCGTTGGCGTTGGCGTCTGTATTGGAGCCTGCACTGGCGCTGACGTAACCTGTGTCCCAAACCCGCCTGTCGGCACCGGGACACTGGTTGATTGCGCAGGGCGGATCGCAGGAACTGCCGGGCGAGGCGCTCCGGGCGGAAGATCGAGCACGGACAAAACGCCCGTCCTTGCAGGCGGCGTCACAGCACGCGGCACTGGCACCGGAACAGCGGGCCGGATCGCAACGGTCTGCGCAGGCGGAAGTGGCGCTGCACTTTGCACCGTCGCTTTTGGTTGCATCGTTGAGATCATTGGCCTGACAGGCGTAGCCGACGCAATCTGCTGCTCTTCACGCCCCGGACGACGGCGCTTTTCACGGCTTGGCTTGGACGAACCTGCCGCCGGGCCAAGCGCAGTTCCCGATGGAATCAAGCCTGCTTCGGCCATGCGCGGACGACGCGGATTGAGCGCTGTATATTGCACAATCCCCGGATCATCGCGGCCAATATCAGCAGCCCTTGGAAAGCGCCCGAAGTTTGCTGCCGCTGCCTGCTGCGCCGGGGTCAAGCGCGGCATATACCGCAAATAGGGTGCAATTCCGGCAGCCAAATCCTGCGGCATAGACGCATAAGCAACCGCGACGGCTTCATCCGGCCCGCCCGTAACCGCCATCACGAATGTGCGGGTCCGCCAGGTTGGCCGATCTTGCCGGTTGATAAGCGGCGCGATCAGCGCCTCTGCTCCGCGGCGGTCACCTGAAATCGCAAGGCTCAACGCATAGCGACGCGTTGTTTCATCGTCAGGCCCCTTGCTCAACGCAACAGGGTACCAGCGTTGTGCACGGCCATTATCGCCGACAAGATCATAAGCCAGTGCACGGTCTGCAGCCATGGCCGCCGTATCCGCTCCGGCTCGCTCAGCCTCATCAAAGGCACGAACAGCCTCAACCGGATTTTCAGCCACAAGATAGGCCTTGCCCATCAGCATCTTTGAACGGGAATTGCCCGGCTGAAGTTCGTTCGCCCGCGTCAGAAATCCGATTGCTGCATCACTATCACCCAACCGGAGAGCAGCTTCCGCAGCATCATAGAGCGCTGAAACATTGCGCGGATCGGCGGCCAAACGGGCAAGCGCTGCGTTCAATTCACGGCTGGCACTGGGCGCTGTGGATTGCACCACCGGGCGCGAAACCGTGACAGGACCATCGGGATTGTCATCGACTTGGGCCAATGCCGCGGGCGCCACTGCCGCCAAGAGCAGGGCCAGCGATAGCCTGTAGCCTGAGGCTGCAAGGCCTGGCGCGCATGTAAAACGAATCGTCATCCAGCAGCGCTCATACAGACCTGAATATGAAGCGGCGGCAACAACGGGCCGCCGCTTCGATAAGACTTACTGGTTGTTCTGACGGCCAAGAAAGCGCGGGATATTCAACGCGCTGCCGTCATCACCGTCATCGTCATCGCGATTTCCGCGTGACAAGTTGGCCATACGTTCAAACAGGGTGCTTCCCCCGCCAGCAGGTTTGGGAACCGGTTCTTCCATCGGCTGACCAAGGCGTGGCATCGCCGGTTCAGCAAATGGCGCTTGTTCCGCCGGTGCTTCAAGCCCGCCAAGCAGCAGTTCATCAGCCTGCGATTCGGCTGGTGCTTCCTGCGCTTCTGACAGGTTGAGGGTCATATCGTAGTCCTGCGGCTGCGCGGCCACTGGCTGTGTTTGATCAACAGGCGGTGCAAAGCCGGGCTGCGGTGCAGGTTCTGTTGCAACAGGTGGCGGCGCGAATGTCGGCACTGTTGATGCTGATGCCGGCACTGCTGGCCCACGCGATGTGGACGGCATCGTCATTGGACGCGAGGCGACCTCTGCCTGTTCCGCGCTTTGTTCAATTCCGGTTGCGACAACCGATACGCGGATTTTGCCGTCAAGGTTGGGGTTAAACGCCGAACCCCAGATGATGTTGGCGTTTGGATCAACCAGTTCACGGATATGATTGGCCGCTTCGTCCACTTCGAGCAGTTTCATATCATCGCCACCGATGATCGAAATGATGACGCCCTTTGCACCCTGCATCGACACGCCATCAAGCAGCGGGTTGGCAATAGCACGTTCAGCCGCTTCGAGCGCACGGTTCGGGCCTTCGCCTTCGCCTGTGCCCATCATCGCCTTGCCCATTTCGCCCATGACCGAACGCACGTCGGCAAAGTCGAGGTTGATCAGGCCGGGCATGACCATCAAATCGGTAATCGAGCGTACACCCTGCTGCAGCACTTCGTCGGCAAGCTGGAAGGCTTCCTTGAAGGTCGTTTCCGCTTTTGCCACCAGGAACAGGTTCTGGTTGGGGATGACGATCAGCGTATCGACGTGCTTTTGCAACTCTTCGATGCCGCTTTCAGCCGCGCGCATGCGGCGCGTACCTTCAAACAGGAACGGCTTGGTCACGACGCCGACCGTCAACACGCCCTTGCGACGCGCGGCTTCGGCGATCACGGGCGCAGCGCCGGTGCCTGTGCCGCCGCCCATACCGGCAGCGATGAACACCATGTGCACGCCTTCCAGCGAACGCTCAAGATCTTCGATCGTTTCTTCAGCGGCAGCACGGCCCACTTCCGGACGCGCACCCGCGCCAAGACCCTGGGTAATATCAGGGCCCAACTGGATACGGTTTTCCGCGATGGAATTGTTCAGCGCCTGCGCGTCTGTGTTGACGACGACAAAGTCGACGCCTTCGATCTTGGCGTTGATCATGTTCGCGATGGCATTGCCGCCCGCGCCGCCAACTCCGATCACCGTAATCCGGGGACGAAGTTCGTCAATTGCCGGCGGTCCGATGTTGATGCTCATTGTCGGTCTCCCAAACGGGTCAGTCATCCGCCGATCATGGCGTAACAAAATACTCTGTTAACCTCTGGCACAAGGAACGCCAACGAATCAAAGGCCGAACAACCTTTTCCACAGGTTGCAGCACTATGACTGCCGCAAATACTGCCATTTCCGTTGAGGAACCCCTGATAAGGCCCTCAAAAGTAATCTTTCAGTGCCCGCCCCAGCCGATTCAATAGCTCCATGCCCTTATAACTGCCGCTGGGCTTATAGGGCGAACCAATGGTGCGAATGTCGACAGGATCGGCCGCTGCGAACAGCACGAGTCCCACCAAAGTCGAAGAACTGGGCGTTGCGTGGCCGGGCGGCAGACCCAGCATGGTTGGCGGAGAACCAATCCGCACAGGCCGCCCCAAGGCTGACTGCGCATAATCGGCAAGGCCGGGCAATTGCGCACCACCGCCAGTCAGCACCACTTGCTGCCCGGTTTGTCCGACAAAGCCCATCGCTTTCAGCGCTTTGGACACCTCTTCAGTGAAAAAGCCCAGTTGCTGGGTAATCACCGAAATCAATTCTGCGCGCGGAATGCGGTTCTTGTCATCGGCATGACGCGCCACTGGCCCGCCTTCGGGATCGCCCGGGGCATTCACCGGTATCATCTCGCGGTGATCGGCAGGGCTGGCAATGGCGGAACCTGACATGCATTTAAGCCGCTCTGCCTGATACCTGCGGATACCAAAAGCCGAAGCAATGGCATCGGTAATGTCGCCCGAACCGTATTGGATGACCATCATGCCCAGCAACATGCCGGCAGCATAGACCGAAACGGTCGTCACCTCGGCGCCAAACTCCACCAGCGCCACACCAAGTTCGCGCTCTTCGGGCGTCAAACACGCATGACCTGTGGCAATCGGCGATGCCACTACCGTTTCAACATCGAGGTGCGCGTTCTGCACGGCTTCCCGCAAGTTGCGGATCGGCGCGCCATCGGCAAGCATCACATGGATATCAACCGCCAACCGCTCGGCATGCAGCCCTTTCGGATTGGGTACGCCGTGCGCGCCATCCAGCGTGTAATGTGCCGGTTGCGCGTGAAGCACAGTGCGGCCATCGGGTTCGATCATCTCGCGCCCGGCCACCAGCAAATGCTCGATATCGTCCTGTTCGATCCGCCGGCCGCCAATGTCCACTTCGACCCGCGTGGTCGTGCTGGCAAGCCCTGCCCCGGAACAGCCGATCCACACCTTCTGGATGCCGATGTTCGCCATTTTTTCAGCGCGTTCAATCGCATCGCGGACAGAATGTGTGGCTGCCTGCATATCGGTCACATAGCCACGCTTGATCCCTTGTGCAGCGCGGTGGCCCGATCCCAGCACCACCATTTCGCCTGTTTCGGAAAGCCCCGCAATCATCGCGGACACACGAAACGAGCCGATGTTTACGGCAGCAAAAACCTTTGAAATACGGGGCGCGGCCATAACTGTCGCTTATCCCTCATCAGACTTGGCATCAGCCGCCGCATTGGCCTTCGCACGCTTTGCCTCGGCCTTGGCCTGATCGACTGTGCGCTTTTCCTCCGCAACTTCATCAGCATGGCCGGGGACGCGCATGTAAATCCGGTCCGGCGCGCGCATATCGAACGCCGCAACCTTACCGCCCAACAGGCGATTGACGCCGTCCATCCGCGCAAAGCTCAACAGCGCACCCGCGGCCTTCTCATCGCCTTCGGGCAGGACCAGAACTTGTCCGGTCTTGAACGTCAGGTTCCAGCGGCGATTGCCCACCCATTCGGCTTCCGAAACCTGTGGCTTCAACGCGGGAGCCGCTTCCAGAAGGTGCGACAAGTCCTCAACCTGCTGTCCCACACCGGGGCCTGCCAAAACCAGCATGCCCTTGGCGCGGTCTTTCTTGATCGGCTCCAGTTCGGCACCGGTCTCATCGATCAGCACCATGCGATCAGGTTTGCGCAACACCGCATGGGGGCTGCGCTCGACAATGTCGATCACCAGCGTATCGGGCAACTTGCGCGATACGCGGGCATCTTTCACCCACGGCAATTCGTTCAACTCATCACGCAATCCGCCCAGATCGAGCGTGGTCATCGCGCGGTCGTTCTGGCCAAGAATACGTTCGTAAATCTTCAACTCGTTCATGCGGTTGACGCCGCGCACTTCAAGATGGCTCACCTTGAAACCGGCATCAGAAGCGATGATCGCCGCTTGCTCCGATGCCAGCGCCGGGATGCCCGCCATCACCGCCACCGTCCAGACGATAGCTGCTGCCACCGCCAGCACGATCGTCATCACAATCTTGTGCAGCGTCTCTTCGCCAAACGGCAGCCAAAGCATCACGTTATCAAGAAGCGAGCCTGTTTGCTGACGCGCGGTTTGCACCTTGCGCTGCGTGTTGCGCGCCGCTGCTGCGCGCCGCACACCTTTGCCGCCCCGCTTGATCGTCTGCGCCATGATGATCAGCCCTTTCCGGAATCGTTAAGCGCTTCGGCGATGATTGCCTCGACCAGATCGGGGTAATCCATACCCAACGCCTTGGCCTGTTCGGGTACTAGGCTCAGCGGGGTCATCCCCGGCTGGGTGTTCACCTCAAGCAGGAACAAGCCCTCGACGCCCTGACTGTCATCCCAGCGAAAGTCTGCACGGCTCGTGCCCTTGCAGCCCAGCAATTGGTGCGCGCGCAGAGCAATGTCCTTGCACGCTTGGGTAATCTCATCAGGAATCTGTGCCGGGCAGATGTGGTCTGTCATGCCTTCGGTATACTTGGCATCAAAGTCATAGAAGCCGGACTTCGGCTTCAATTCGGTGACAAGCAAGGCGCGGTCGCCAATCACCGCCGTGGTCAGCTCCAGCCCGCGAATGAACGGTTCGGCTAGGAGTTCGTCAAATTCCTGCCAAGGGCCAACAGCATCGGCCCTGATCGGATTGCCATAGTTCCCCTCGGCCGTCACAATGGCCACGCCGACCGACGATCCTTCGTTCACCGGCTTCAAAACATAAGGGCGCGGCAACGGATCACCGCGATACAACTCTTCGGTGCGAACGATACGCCCGCCCGGCATCGGAATACCATGCGGTACCAGCGCCTGCTTGGTCAGTTCCTTGTCAATCGCGATGACCGACGTGGCCAAGCCTGAATGCGTATAAGTCAGCCCCATGATGTCCATCAGGCCCTGGATCGAACCATCCTCGCCCGGTGTGCCATGCAAGGCATTGAACACCACGTCCGGCTTCACCTCAGCCAAACGCAAGGCAACATCGCGGTCCATATCGATCCGCGTCACCTTATGCCCCTTGGACTCAAGCGCCTTCGCCACGCCCTCGCCCGACATCAGCGAGACAGCCCGCTCGCTGGACCAGCCGCCCATCAGCACCGCGACATGAAGTTTCGGAAGTGTCACGGCCTGCCAATCCTCTTGATTTCCCATTCCAGATCCACGCCGGAGTTCTGTTTCACCCGGCGACGGACCTCCTCGCCCAATTCTTCGATCTCGGCGCTCGTCCCCTCGCCGGTGTTGATCAGGAAATTGGTGTGCTTCTCGCTCACTTGCGCGCCACCGATGGTCAAGCCCCGGCAACCCGCCTTGTCGACCAGTTCCCACGCCTTGCCGCCATCGGGGTTCTTGAAAGTTGACCCGCCCGTTTTCGACCGCAGCGGCTGAGATGCCTCGCGCGCTGCACTGATGCGGTCCATCTCGATCTGGATCGCTGCCGGATCACCCGGCTCACCGCGAAACCGTGCGGCAACAACCACGCAGCCATCGACAAGATCAGAGTGCCGGTATGTGTAGCCAAGTTCCGAAAGCGGCAGCGTCGCGATCTCGCCCGAACGGATCACAACGTCGCAATCGATCAGCACATCCTTCACTTCACGCCCATAAGCGCCACCATTCATGCGCACAAAGCCCCCTACGGTGCCGGGGATCGAACGCAGGAATTCAAGACCGGCGATGCCATTGTCGCGCGCGGTCGATGACACAAGAATGCCGCTCGCCCCACCCCCGCAATTCAATGTAACCGCGTCCACTTTTTCAACTTTGGCAAAGGCCTTGCCCAGCCGGATCACAACCCCCGGAACCCCGCCGTCGCGCACGATCAGGTTGGAGCCAAGACCCAGTGCCATCACCGGTACATCCGGCGCCAGACCTGCAAGGAACTCTTGCAGATCAGCCACATCCTTGGGCTCAAACAGCCAATCCGCCGTGCCGCCGGACTTGAACCACACCAGCGGCGCAAGTGGTGCGTCGGGCGTCAGCTTTCCGCGAACGGATGGAAGCGCGAGCGGGCTCACTCTCAAGCCCTCTCACGCACAATCGCATCAGCCAGACCGGCAGCCCACTTGGTAATATCGCCCGCGCCAAGGCAAACGACCATATCACCTGCCTGCACCACACCCGCCAATTCCTTGGCCAAAGCATCAGCACCATCAATCAGATGCGCAGAGCGGTGGCCACGCGCTTTCACGCCTTCAACCATTGCGCCGCTATCAACGCCATCAATCGGCTGTTCACCGGCGGGATAGACCGGCGCTGCATAGACAATATCGGCGTCATTGAACGCGCCTTGGAATTCTTCCATGTGATCGCGCAGACGGGTGAACCGGTGGGGCTGCACCACGGCAATCACCCGGCCTTGCACACCCTCGCGCGCAGCGGCGAGCACGGCACGGATTTCAACTGGATGGTGTCCGTAATCGTCAATGACGGTGACCGAACCTGCACCAACCGCAACTTCACCCACCTTGGTAAAGCGGCGCTTGACGCCGCCAAACTTGGCAAAGCCCGTGCAAATCAAGTTGTCCGAAACACCCATTTCAACGGCGACAGCGACGGCAGCAAGCGCGTTCTGCACGTTGTGCCGCCCCGGCATCGGCAGTTCGATACCATCGATCCGGCGGAACGAACCATCACGCTGGCGCAGCATCACGTCAAAGCGATTGCCGCCCGGAATAGGCGTGACAGCCTCGCCGCGCACATCGGCCTGGGCGGAAAACCCGTAAGTCACCACGCGGCGGTCGCGCACTTTGGGGATGATCGCCTGCACTTCGGGATGATCGATGCACAGCATGGCCGCGCCATAAAACGGCACGTTTTCGATAAATTCGACAAAAGCTGACTTCACTTTATCGAAGCTGCCGTAATGATCGAGATGTTCAGGATCGATGTTGGTGACAACCGCCAGCGTTCCATCAAGCCGCAGGAACGAACCATCGCTCTCGTCAGCCTCAACCACCATCCAGTCGCTATCGCCCAACCGCGCGTTCGAACCGTAGGAATTGATGATACCGCCGTTGATCACCGTCGGGTCCACACCGCCCGCATCCAGCAGGCACGCGATCATCGACGTCGTCGTGGTTTTCCCATGTGTTCCGGCAACAGCAACCGTGCTTTTCAACCGCATCAGTTCGGCAAGCATTTCCGCACGGCGCACCACCGGAATGCGGCCCTCAAGGGCGGCGACAACTTCGGGGTTATCGCGCTTTACCGCGGTGGACGTTACCACAACCGCCACGCCATCCACGTTTTCGGCGCGCTGGCCGATCATCACCTTGATCCCGCGCGAACGCAAACCTTCAACGACATAGCTTTCCGCCATGTCGGACCCCTGCACCACATAACCCATGTTGTGCATGACTTCAGCAATGCCGGACATGCCGATGCCGCCAATGCCGACAAAGTGGATGGTCCCTATTTCCGTGCCGACGCCCTTCACTTTTGCGCTCCTGTTGCGCATGCGTGCTTCGACAGGCTCAGCACGAGCGGGCTTTGGCTATTCTGTTTCCGCTCATCCTGAGCTTGTCGAAGGATCATGCCAGTTGCTCCTGCCCTGAAGCCGCCGTTGCGCGGGTATCAACGCGCATCACGTCCATGATCGGTTCTGCACCGAAGCTTTCGACCAGATCGGCCAAATCGCTGACGGCATTGGGCAATCCGCAATTCCATGCGGCATGGGCGGCGTTGGCGAGCGTGTGGGGATGTAGCGCCATGGTCTGGATTTGCTTGGCAAGTTCCTTGGGGGTGAAGCCGCTTTGGCGAATGGCCCGCGCACCGCCAGCCGCAACAATCTCGCGCGTATTCGCAGCCTGATGATCGTCAGTCGCAATCGGCAGCGGAATGAGAATGGCAGGGCGGCCGACTGCGGTCAGTTCAGCTATTGTCGATGCACCGGCACGACCGATAAACAAATGCGCCGCCGCAAGCCGTCCCTGCATATCTTCAAAGTATGTGCCGAGTTCAGCCGGAATTTCGTGAGCGGCATAGCGCGCACGGACCGCTTCCAGATCTTCCGCGCGGCACTGTTGGGTTACTTGCAAACGATGGCGCAATGAAGGCGGAAGCATGGCCAGCCCGTCAGGAACGACCTCGGACAACACCGAAGCCCCCTGACTGCCGCCGGTTACCAGCACGCGAAACAGGCCGTCCTCGGTAAACTCGGGGAAAGGATCGCCGCGCAGCGCCAGCACTTCGGGCCGCACCGGATTGCCGACGCGGTGGACTTTGCCCCACAGCTTGGGATCAAGCCGCTCAACCTCGCCATACGCCGTCGCAATTGCGTTCACGCGCTTGGCAAGGAAGCGGTTGACGCGGCCGAGCACGGCGTTCTGTTCATGAACGACTGTCGGAATTTTGGCCGACCGCGCCGCCAAAAGAGCAGGCAACGCCGGATAGCCGCCAAAGCCAATCACGCACGAAGGCTCAAAGCTTTCGAACAGGCGCAGTGCCATGGCGCGGCCCTGCCAGATCGCACGAAGCCCCTTCCACAAGGCCAACGGGTTTTTGCCAAGCCGTCCGGCGGGCAAAACGTGCGCCGGCAGGAAATCGGGCTTACCGGGGATTTTCGCTCCCCGATCATCTGTAACCAGCGCCACATGATGGCCACGCCGCTCAAGCTCTACCGCCAGCGCAAACGCCGGAATAAGGTGGCCGCCGGTGCCACCTGCAGCAAGCACATAGTGTCTGGAAACGCCGGTCATCTTTGTGTGAAATCCGAAATGTCGAACTTTTCCCGCGAAAGGTAGGGGTTGCGGCGCGTAATCGCCAACAACAGGCCCATGCCCAAAAGCAGCGCGATGGTCGATGATCCGCCATAGCTGATAAGGGGCAAAGTCATGCCTTTCGATGGGAAAAGTTGCAAGTTCACCAGAATATTGATGAAGGCCTGTCCCACCAGTTGCGCGGTCAGACCCGCAGCAGCAAGGATCGTGAACAAGTCTTCCTCGTCGAGCAGGCGCATCAACACGCGCAGCGCAATCACGCAATAGACGATCACCACAACCGCGCAGGCAACTAACCCGAATTCCTCACCGATTACCGAAAAAATGTAATCGGTGTGCGCTTCGGGCAAGGCATTCTTGCGGCTGCCAAGCCACAAACCGGCCCCGCTCCACCCGCCGTTGAGCAAAGTGCGCATCGCCAGATCAACCTGATCGAACTCGCTACCGCCGGATATAAAGCTGTCGATGCGGTGCGTTGCGTTAGGATAAAACAGATAGGCCGCAATCACGACCAGAACACCACCGCCAAAGGACCACAGCACACGATGCGCTGAAAGCCCGGAAAGCAGAACGAGAACAAACCACACACCACCGAACAGGATCGTGGAACCAAAATCGGGTTGCGCCATAAGCAGCATCCCGACCAGACCCATAATTGCAAATGTAATGCCGATCACCGGAATGTTCGGATCACGCACCCGCCATGACAAGATCCACGCAATCGCAATGGCAAAGCCGGGCTTGAGGAATTCGGACGGCTGCAAGCTGAAGCCGATCCACAACCAACGCTTGGCCCCTTTCACTTCGCTGCCCACCAACGGGACAAGGACAAGAGCGAGAACCATCACGGCGGCAAGAATGATTGCGGCCCGTCGCGCAGCGTCTTTGGGCAGGACAGAGGCAAAGAACATTGCCACCAGCCCGACAGCGACCCAGCGCAAATGTATCCAGAAAAAGTAGAGATCACCCAGCGATTTGGCTGCGGTTGACAGCCGCTTGGCACTGGCTGGCGAGGCCGCTGCAACCGCGATTGAACCGATCACCACCAGAAACAGGATGAGGCCAAGCAGCATCCGGTCAATTTCGCGCCACCAGATCAACAATTCGCTGCGGCGGCTGCGACGGAAGCGTGAACCATGTCCGACAACGCGAACGCCCCCTTCGGGCATAGGCGTCGTAATCAGGCGCGTCGGGGTTGGCGACGTGCTCATTGCCGGCCCTCGGCGGGGCAAGGCGCTGCGTGATCTTGGATCAGGGCTTCAACAATTTGGCGGAAACTATCGCCACGCGCCTCAAAATCACGAAACTGGTCAAAGCTGGCGCATGCAGGAGACAGCATGACAACATCGCCCGGCTGCGCAGCGTCCATCGCCTGGCGCACAGCATCACACAGCATTTCACTGCGCGTCACGGGCATGACCGGCTCGAGGATTTCGGCAAAGCGGGGGCCAGCCTCACCAATGGTATAAGCCGCAACGACGTGGCTGAAATACGGAGCGCATTCGTCCAAATCATCGCTCTTGGGCAATCCGCCAAGAATCCAGTGAATGCGCGGATAGGCCCCAAGCGCAGGCGCGGTCGAGGCCGGATTGGTGGCCTTGCTGTCGTTTACGTATAGAACGCCCGCAGCCTCGGCCACACGCTCCATCCGGTGCGGCAGGCCAACAAAGCTGGCCAGAGCGGGACGCCAAACGTCCTCGCCAATGCCAAGCTGGCGGACGATTTCCACCGCGATTGCAGCGTTCTGCAAATTGTGCGGCCCTTGCAAGGATGGCCAATCGGCCTGCCCCGTCAACGCATCAGGCGCAACGATATGGACAAATCCCGCGTCATGGGCAGCAAAGGCTTCACCGGCAATTTTCAGCGTATGCTCATCACCGCGTCCGAACACCGCATGTTGATTGGCCCGCTGCATCTGGAACAACCGGGCTTTGGACGCGGCATAGCCTGCAAAACCATCATACCGATCAAGATGGTCCGGGCTAAGATTGATAAGTGCGGCAACATCGCAGGCCAGGCTTTGCGTCAGATCGATCTGGTAACTCGACAATTCCAGAACATAGACACCGCCTTCAGGCAGTGGTTCCTGGCCCAAGATAGGCAAGCCGATATTGCCACCCAGTCGCACCGGCATGCCAGCCGCTGCGCAAATGTGGTGGACCAGCATGGTCGTGGTAGATTTGCCGTTCGTGCCGGTAATCCCCACCACGCGGTGTGGCGGAAGATCGGCGCGGGCCTGGGCAAACAATTCGATGTCGCCCATCACCGGCACCCCGGCGGCGCGGGCGTGATCGGCAATGGGATGGCGGTTTAACGGAACGCCAGGTGAAACCACGACGCCATCAAACCCTGCCAGATCAATCGCCAAAGGATCGGCAATATCAGCCCGCCCTTCAAACGCTGCGCGGGGTTCTTCGCGGCTGTCCCAAACCGTCACCTGTGCGCCACTTGCCAGCAGGCTTTCAACGCTGGCGACGCCCGAACGGGCAAGGCCAAGCACTGCAAAGCGCTTTCCCGCAAAGGCGTTGGAAACGATCACCGCACCTTCAACGTGGCAAGGCCGATCAGCGCGAGCACAATCGACACAATCCAGAAGCGAATGACCACGGTCGATTCCTTCCAGCCCAATTGTTCAAAATGGTGATGGATCGGCGCCATGCGGAACACGCGCTTTCCGGTGCGTTTGTAGACGGCAACCTGGACGATCACCGAAACAGCTTCCATCACAAACAGCCCGCCAACGATGGCCAGCACGATTTCGTGATGCGCAGCAACGGCGATAACACCAAGGGCACCGCCAAGTGCAAGACTGCCGGTATCGCCCATGAATACAGCGGCAGGCGGCGCATTGAACCACAGGAACGCCAAGCCGGCCCCCATCATCGCCGCGCAGAAAATCGCCAATTCGCCAGCGCCTTTCACATGGGGAATGCCAAGGTAGGCCGCAAAGTCAGTGCGACCAGCAAGGTAGGCGATAATCGCAAAGGTGCCTGCGGCTATGATCACCGGCATGATTGCCAGGCCATCAAGCCCGTCAGTCAAATTCACCGCATTGCCGGCGCCAACGATCACGAAAATCGCGAAAAGATAATAGAACGGGCCGAGCGGGATGTAGAGGTTGCTGAACACCGGCACGTACAGGTTCGTCTCACCCACGGCCAGCCAGGCGGCAATGGCAGCGACAACAAACTCGCCAGCAAGGCGCACTTTGGCCGGAACGCCTTTGTGCGCATATTTGGTGACTTTATCGTAATCGTCGAGGAAGCCGATCACGCCAAAGCCCATCGTGACGACGACACAAGCCCAGACCAACCGGCTGTTTACGTCCATCCACAACAGCAGTGACAATGTGAGCGCGGTCACGATCATCAAGCCGCCCATCGTGGGCGTGCCACGCTTGGCAAGGTGTGATTGCGGGCCATCCTCGCGGATGGGCTGCCCCCGGCCCTGCCTGATGCGCAACATGTTGATAAAGCGAGGACCGATGATCAATCCGATCACCAAGGCGGTTATCAACGTGATACCAGCCCGAAAGGTCTGATACCGGATAAGATTGCTGAATCCTTCGAATTCAAGCCATTGCGCCAGCAGGTAAAGCATTCATTGTTCCCTGGCAGTAAGTGCGCGCACAACGGCACCCAGACCGACCGAATTCGACCCCTTGACGAGGATGGCATCACCCCCGCGCACGCCGTCAGCAGCAAGGCATACTTGCGCTTCTTGCGTGTTTTCCACATGCGCCACATCGATTGCAGCGGCAAGCGAGGTGCTGCTATTTTTCCCCAGCGCGTCGGCCAAAGCCTGCATTTCGGGACCAACAAGGATCAACCGGTCAACTTTGCCTTGCGCAATCGGGCCAGCCAATTCGGCGTGATAGCGCGCCTCATCTGCGCCAAGTTCCCGCATCGCGCCCAGAATGGCGACGCGTCGTTTGGCAGGCGTTTGCCCGAGTTGCTGTAGCGTCACCGCCATTGACGCCGGATTGGCGTTGTAACTTTCATCAATCAACAGCGCCGCGCCTGATCCATCGCCGCCTGCACCGGGAATGGTATGACGCGCACCGCGCCCCGCCAGCCCTTCCATTTCGGCCAGCGCTAGCCCCGCCGCGCCAAGATCACCACCGATGGCCTCAACCGCAGCCATCACGGCCAGCGAATTGGCCACCCAGTGCGCGCCGGGTTGGGCGATGGTGTAGCACACCTTGCGGCCGCCCAGATCGGCGGTAACCAATGTCCCGCCGCCCAATGCGGGCACAGCATCAATCAACCTTACCGTGGCATCGGCGTGGGAGCCAAAACTCATCACACGCCCTGCATGCAAGGCCGCTTTTGCGCGCAGGCGTTCAAAATGGGGGCTATCGGCAGGAACGATGGCAACGCCATCCGGCTCAAGTCCTTCGAAGATCTCGCCCTTGGCATCGGCAATGGCTTCTTCGCCGTTGAAGTGGCCGATATGGGCCGGTGCGATCGTCGTGACGATGGCAACATGCGGACGCACCAGTTGCGTCAGTGCGGACAGTTCACCGGCGTGGTTCATGCCCATCTCGAACACGCCAAACTGCGTGGCAGCGGGCATGCGCGCAAGGCTTAACGGCACGCCAACGTGGTTGTTGTAGCTTTTGACCGAACGATGCGCACGCCCCCTGCTTGACCGGTCAAGCGCTGCATAGAGCGCTTCCTTAACGCCGGTCTTGCCCGCCGATCCGGTAACACCGATAATGCCCGCATCCACACGATTGCGCGCGGCTTTCCCCAGATCTTCCAGTGCGGTCGCGGTGTCGGATACCAGAACGTGCGGGCCAAAACACGCATGTTCAACCACAGCACCGGCGGCACCTTTGCCAAACGCGCCTTCCAAAAAGCGATGCCCGTCCGAAGCTTCGCCCTTCAACGCGAAGAACAGATCGCCCTCCCGCACTTCGCGGCTGTCAATTTCTACGCCCGAAACGGCAAATGGCGCGCTGGACCTGCCGCCAGTCGCTGCGGCGATCTCCGCGCTGGTCCATAACGCCAGTCCTGCGGCGTCAGAGGTATCTTCGGGCCATTCAATCAGCGCTGGATGAGCGGTCATGCCGTACACTCCCTTGCAACCTGCACGTCGTCAAATGGCAGGACGCGCATGGCATCGCCCCGCCCGATTATTTGCCCCTGTTCATGTCCCTTGCCCGCTACCAGCACAATATCATCGCGGCCAGCCTCGGCAATCGCGGCGGCAATCGCGGTGCGCCGGTCGGCAATCTCGCGCGCCTTTGCATCGCATCCGGCCAGAACTGCTGCGCGGATCTGCGCCGAATCTTCGCTGCGCGGATTGTCGTCTGTCACGATCACCACGTCGGACCCCGCACAGGCTGCGCGGCCCATTTCCGGACGCTTGCCGCCATCGCGATCACCGCCTGCGCCAAACACCGTGATCAAGCGCCCTTTCACATGCGGGCGTAGCGCGGCGATTGCGGCATCTATGGCGTCTGGCGTGTGGGCATAATCAACGTAGACCGGCGCGCCTGCGCGGTTGATTGCGGCGCGTTCAAGCCGTCCTCGCACTGGCTGCAGGCGGCCAAGTTGATCAAACACATGCGCAGCGTCCAAACCGGAAGCTAGCGCCAAGCCTGCTGATACCAGAGCATTGGCCGCCTGATAGGCGCCGATCAGAGGCAGGCTGACCTTGCGGACCTTGCCCTCAAATTCCACCTCAAGTACTTGACCTAATTGGGAAAGTGTACGGGCGAGCAGGCGGATTGATGCCCCCTGCTCGCCCACACTGAGCAGCCGCAGACCCCGCTGGCGGACATGCTCGACCGCCCGTTCAGACCATTCGTCGTCCATCCAGACAACGGCAGTGCCGCCATCTTCGACAACGTGATCAAACAGGCGCATCTTGGCCGCGAAATAGTCATCCATCGTCGCGTGATAATCGAGATGGTCGCGGCTGAGGTTGGTGAAAGCTCCGGCAACAACCCGCAAACCTTCGTTGCGGTATTGCGAAAGACCGTGGCTTGACGCTTCATAGGCGACATGCGTCACCCCTTCGCGCGCCAAACCCGTCATGTTCGATAGGAACGTGACGATATCCGGCGTGGTCAGGCCGGTGGAGACGCTTTCATCTGCCGTGGTGACACCCAAAGTGCCAATCGACGCCGCCGAATATCCGGCCATGCGCCAGATTTGCCGCGTCATTTCAACGCACGATGTCTTGCCATTGGTGCCGGTCACCGCAACGACGGTTTCGGGCACTGGCTGAAAGAACTTCGACGCCAGCAGCGCAAAAGCGCGACGCGGTTCGGCATCGACGATGTGGAGCGCACCCTTAACCACGGCTTCAGGCCGCGCAACGATGGCGACTGCACCTGCCGACACCGCATGGGCGATGAAGTCTTCACCATTGAAGCGCGCGCCCGGAAATGCACCGAATACAGTGCCGGGAGCGACTTTGCGATGATCGATAGCAAAGCCGGTGACATTGGCATCGCCACCTTCAATCGCGAGGCCAGCGGCCTTGAGGATCGCGTCAAGTTTCATTCGCCGTTCCCATTGCCAACTAGAGGCGACAGGTCCGAGATATCAATGTCGCGGCTGTCATCAGGCACAATGCCCAGCAATGGCCCGATGCGCGGGATCACGCGGCCCACGATCGGTCCGGCATTCCATGCAGCCGTACGCTGGAACGATGTAGCGGCCGTACCTTTCGGCTCGTCCAGCATGGTGATTACAACATAGCGTGGCTTGTCCATCGGGAAGGCTGCTGCGAATGTGGCGACCAGCGACGTGCGGTTGTAACCACCTTTGCCGCCGGGCTTTTCAGCAGAACCTGTTTTGCCACCAACGCGGAAACCGGGGGCATTGGCCGATTTGCCCGTGCCGTCGACCACGATCATCCGCAGCAACTGGCGCATCCGCGCGCTGGTTGATGCTTTGAACACGCGGCGGCCTTCGGGCACTTTGGCAGGATCAACTTTATAGAGCGTGGCCGGACGCCACACGCCGCCGTTGACCATTGTGGCATAGGCAGCGGCCAGATGCAGCGGCGTTACTGCAATGCCGTGGCCATAGCTGACCGTCATTGTGGTAATCCGCGCCCATTCGCCGCCTTTGCCATTGCCACGCGGCCACAACGGGAAACCACGCGCAGGCAGTTCGATATAGGGCCGCTCGTTCATGCCAAGTGCGGCCATCGTGCTTTTCAAACGGGCACTGCCCAGCTTGTCGGCGATTTGCGCGGTGACAATGTTGGACGAATGGATCAGCGCTTCGGGGACGTTCAGCGACGCGCCGAAGCTGTGGCTGTCCCGGATGAGGAAACCACCGATTTCCAGCGGACGATCAGAGGGATAGCGCACCGAAAGATCTGTCACCACGCCTGCATCAATCGCGGCAGCGACGCTCAAGGGCTTGAATGTAGAACCCAGTTCGTAAACCTGATTGGTGACTTTGTTGAACACCAGATCGTTGTAAGCCATGTCCGAACGGTTCGGATTGAACGACGGCAAAGACGCCAGTGCAACAACCTCGCCGGTATCAACATCGAGGATGACGCCCGCAGCGCCCTTGGCCTCGGTTTCAAGCATACCGCGGCCAAGTTCATCTTCCAACGCGCCTTGCACGCGCATGTCGATGGACAGGGCCACGGGACGTCCGCGTTGTGCGGGATCAAGCAATTGCTTTTCAAGCACCTGTTCCATGCCAACGTGGCCGTTGCCTTCGCTATCGACATAGCCAAGGACATGCGCGCCCAGCGACCCTTGTGGATAATAACGTTGGTTTTCCCGCGGAAATTCAAGCGCCGGTTCGCCAAGTGCAAAGATGCGGTTGGCCTCTTCGGGCATGACCCTCCGGCGCAAGTAGCTTGGCTTGTCAGACTTCATCCGCTTTACCAGATCATCGTAATCGGCATCGGGGAAAATCTGGAGCAGCGCCTTGGCCACTTCTTCGGGCGATTTGACCAGAGATGATCCGGCAGCGCCCAGCGCTTTGGGATTATACCACAGCGCATAGACCGGAAATGCCCGCGCCAGCGGGAAGCCGTTGCGATCCGTAATCTCGCCACGTGGCGGCAACAGTGCTTCGGAAAGCGAGCGCCGCTCTGGCGGTTCTTCGGACAGGCCGAGTTGCACAATCCGGGTTAATGCACCCACGCCTGTCAGCAAAAACAGCAAGGCAACCACAAGTACGCGCAATTTGGCTTCCACCAGAGAACGCTGACGGACATTGGCAAGGCGGACCCTGCCCGATGCGATTGCGGCGGATGCGGTTAGCGCGTTCACCCTGTTGCCTTAGCCTCCTTGCGCACAGCAGGGCGAGTCCCCGCGCCTGCCTTGTCTTTCTTTGCAGCGGACTTATCCGCAACTACGGTCGCCTTGGGCTTCGGCCTGGCCTTTTCTGACCCGACCTTGTCGCCGTCCCTGGCAACTTTCTTGTCTGGCTTCCTGACAGAGGGCGCTTTTACGGCCCGTTCCTTTTCGGAAACGGTTTCCGTTCGCACAGGCTTGCGCGGTGCCACTTCAACGACCGTGCCCAGCCGATCTTTCAGCGTCACAACAGCTTCGGCGTGGTCCATGCGCGCAGGCCGCATTTGCGCCTCAGGCGCAACCAGATCGATATCGCTTGCCAATGTCTTGCCGGTAAGGGGCGAAACCATGGCCGGGAACGCAGCCGATGCGATAACGCGATTATCCACGCTGGCCACGCGAATGGGTTCAGGAGCGTTGGCAGTGGTGGGCACACTCAGGCTTGCCAATTCGCGTTCGCCCTCAAGATACTGGCTGGCGTTGGGGGCAGCATAACCGAACTCGACATCGTTCCAGATTTTCAACTGCTGCTGGTTGGCGCGCGTTTCAAACTCGGTTTCGAGGTACAGTTTGTCCTGCTTCAGCGCGACAATGCGCGCCTCGGCCCGGTGAATCTGGCTGCGCAAGGCATTGACGCGAAACGCCAGTACCAGAACAGATGCAACACACAGGCCCAGCAGCACGAGCCAGCCTGCAGAACGAAGCCGATTGGCCGACGCGATCATGCCGCTACTCTCCCGTCGTTGCTACGTGCTGGCGCCGCTGTCCGCACTGCCCAGCGCAATGTTGCCGAGCGCGCGCGCGGGTTGCGGACCTCTTCTTCTTCGGTCGGGCGGATGGCGCCCGATGGTTTTTCAAACACCGGCAACGCCTTGGCCTGCATTTGCGGCATGTGGCGCGATCCTGAAGGCACAGCGCCAGCGCCATCGCGCAGGAACTGCTTCACGATCCGGTCTTCAAGGCTGTGGAAGCTGACAACCGCAATCCGGCCACCGGGCAAAAGCACTTTTTCAGCCGCCGCCAAACCTTCGATCAATTCATCCAGTTCACCGTTCACGTGAATGCGTACGGCCTGGAAGCTGCGGATGGCGGGGTCTTTCTGTGCCTTGGGGCCTTTGATATCAGGGCGATAGCCCAGCGCTTTGCGCACAACAGCGGCGAATTGGCCGGTTGTGGACAAGGGGCGCGCCGCGACAATGGCGCGGGCGATCCGCCGCGATTGGCGCTCTTCGCCATAGCGGTACAGCACATCGGCAATATCGGCCTCGTCTGCATCGTTCAGGAAATCTGCCGCACTTGGCCCTTCCTGCGACATCCGCATATCCAGTGGACCGTCAGACGAGAATGCAAAGCCGCGCTCTGCCTGATCAAGCTGCATGGAGCTGACGCCGATATCGAAGACAACGCCGTGGACGCCCGCGATGCCTGCTTCCGCCAGCCCTTCGGCCAGTTCGGAAAAGCGGCGCGGGTGGAGCACGAGCGTGGGCTGGTCTGCCTGCGTTTGCGGCCACAGCTTGCCCGCCTCGATCGCATCGGGATCACGATCAAAGGCATGAACAATTGCGCCGGTTTCCAGCAGACGGCGGGTGTAGCCACCGGCACCAAACGTCGCGTCGACGATCAGATCACCCGGCTGTGCGCCAAGGGCTGCAACGACTTCATCAAGCAGGACGGGAATGTGGGGCATGCGCCCGTCCGGATTTTGGGGTGCGCTCATTTACGCTTGCCCTTGGCAGCTTCTGCCATCTTGGCGCGGCAACCGGCTTGTGCGCCTGCCCAGCCTGCTCCTTGCTGCGCCAGCACAGCGGGGTTCCAAATGGTGATCTGACGACCGCCGCCGTGGAAATAGAGGCCGTCCTCTACGCCGCCCAATTCGGCCAGATGTTCAGGCAGAACGAAGCGCCCGCTTTCATCAAAGCTGGCACGGTAAAAGCCATAAACCTGCGCTTCGGCCATATCGCGATCAAAATCATTGCCAAGTCGCAGCTGCTTTTCCTCTTCGCGGTCAATTTCAACGGCGAAGTCAGCCAAACGCGAGAGGCCAAAGCCAACCAGACAAGGCAAGCGGGGATGCTTATCGAGGCACAGAATGCGGGTGTTGTCAGATGCGGCGAAGATGTCGGCGCGGAAATCGGCAGGCAGGACGTAGCGGCCCTTTTCGCCACGTGGCGAAAAGCCTTGCCCTACAAAATTTGCCGGACCTCCCGCCACGAAAATACCCCGCCCGCGGACAAAAGCGCCACCCCTCGGCGCTGCGCCATCGCGCAGTGCCGAATCATCCCCCGCGGATGCGACTGGAGTTCGTCCCGATAGGAAGCAGTACTAACGCGGGAGGGCACGGGCGAAAAGGGGAAAATGCGGGAAAACGCGCCCAAACCATGATTTCACAGTATTTTTTCTACTTATTGACGCCCTGTTTACCAAGTTGTGCTGAAAAAGCAGGCAACGAAACCCTTGTTATTGTTGAAATCTTCTTCACTGCAGCAACCGCAGCGCACGCTATGCCCGTATTCTCCCGTAAGGAGAGACGCTTCAGTTGCCAAAACTTTCGTCCAGCAAATGCTCGAACCGCTTAACCTGCACCTGCCGATCACCTTCAGTTTCCAGCAAAGCTGCATCGGCGACCAATAAAACCTGGCCTTTTCCGACACTGCACCGTGCAATCAGGCCTTGTGAGCGGATCTTGCAGCGGGCATCTGCGCCGCCCTTTTTGAATGCAAAAAGCCCCGGCAAATTGACGGGCATGGCCTCGCCCGCGTTTTCCCGCAGCCCGCCTGGTTGCGCGTCATCGAACTGCAGTTCCAGACCCCAGCGCCCCAGTATCGGCGAAACCAGCACCACATCCTGTGGCCGTCTGCGGTCACCCAAAGCGAAGGCGCTGTCATGTGTCAGCATCGGATCGACAAACACCAGCGCCTTGCCACCTTCGCGAACCCATTCATCGAGCGCGATATTTTCGTCAGGTGAAAGTGGCCGTGGCTGGGCAATGATCAGCCGGTCAAGCCGCGACAGGTCAAGCAGGGTGTTGAGCGCAACAATTTTGCCGTGTTGATCGAGCACTGTTTTGGCCCAGTGCGGATTTTCCGGCGCTAGAACATCGCGCAGATCGGACTGCTCGCTCCACAGGATCGGCAGGCTGGTGAACAGGCCCAGAGGTTGTGTGGCTTCGGCGGGTTGCCCATTGCTACGCTGGACCAGCCACACACCGCTGCCAATCGCCAGCAGCAGCGCGAGCGCCAGCATAATATGGCGACGCTGCACTAACCAGCTCAGGGGGTTGGCGCTTTTACAGATGGCGCAGGTGTGGGTGGCGGTGCGGGCGTGATAATCACTTGCGGTTGGTTGTTGCCTGAAACCGGCAGTTCAGGTGCAACACCCATATCGACCAGCGGATCACTGGCTTTTGCCTCGCTTGCCGAAACCATGGGTTCGGTCACATTCACCGCCGTATCATCAAGGTACTTGGCCCGGTCCATGATCACATTGGCGAGGCTGACGATCAGCAGCATTCCGGCCAGGCCGAACATGCCCACTTGCAACCGGTGCACCGCTTGCGCGCGCAGTTCGCGGGTTGATGGCGGTGTATAGGCAAGCACGCTTGTGGCAGGCACCGGCTGGGAACCGGGGAGAGCAGTGCTGCGCGCCTGCGACCTGTCAGACAAGGACATCGTGCTCCTCTACCCTATTGCTCCAGCCATGGGAACACCGGAAGCCCCTTGGCCTTCAGCCATTCAGGATTGTAGAGCGACGAAAGGTAGCGGAAGCCCGTATCGCACAGGATCGTCGCCACGCGCGCACCCTTGCCCAAGTGCTTGCCCAGCGCGACCGCGCCCGCCACGTTGATCCCGCTCGACAGGCCAAGGCACAGGCCTTCATCGGCCAGCAAACGCTCAACCCAGAACAGGCCTTCCTCATCGGAAATGCGGAATTGTGTATCGATTGGCGCGCCTTCCAGATTGGCGGTGATGCGGCCCTGCCCGATGCCTTCGGCAACCGATGATCCTTCGGCCTTCAATTCACCATGGGCGTAGTAGTTATAAAGCGCAGCGCCGTGCGGATCGGCTAGCGCGATGGTGACGTTTTCGTCAAAGGCTTTCAGCCCCATGCCTACGCCGGCGATGGTTCCGCCTGTGCCCGCTGCACAGACAAACCCGTCGATGCGGTGCTCCATCTGCTCCCACAATTCGGGCGCGGTGCTTTCAATATGGGCGCGGCGGTTGGCGATATTGTCAAACTGGTTGGCCCAGATCGCGCCTTCGGTCTCTTCGGCAATCCGGCGTGATGTGTGGACAAAGTGCCCCGGATTGGAAAACGGCGCGGCAGGCACCAGCACCAGTTCGGCCCGCAAGGCGCGCAACGTGTCCATCTTTTCGCGCGATTGGGTTTCGGGCATGACGATGACCGATTTGTAGCCGCGCGCGTTGGCAACCAGTGCAAGGCCGATGCCGGTGTTGCCCGCCGTGCCTTCCACAATCGTGCCGCCTGGTTGCAACAGCCCGCGCTCTTCAGCGTCGCGCACGATCCACAGCGCGGCGCGGTCTTTGACCGACGCGCCGGGATTGGCAAATTCGCACTTGCCGTAAATGTCGCAACCGGCAGCTTCGCTTGGCCCTTTAAGGCGGACCAGCGGCGTGTTGCCGATGAGGGAGATCGTATCGTTTGAAATCGCAGGGGCTGTCATGCGTCATGATTTAGGGAGACTTGCGCCGATTGCCAACGCATTTGCGCTTGGGCCTGAACAAGTCTTACTCGCGCCCTGCCCGGATCGCCGCGCCGCCTGCAAACGGCGCAACCCCCAAGGCCACCAGACTGCACGCCGCCAGCAAGGCCAATCCGCCCTCGCCATCAGGTTGCAATGACCCTGCGCCAAAGATCAGGAGCGGCACGGTCAAAGGAATGGCCAATAGTCCGCCAAGGGCAGAACCGGCGCGCAATCCGGCAGTCAGCGCGGCAATCGTCACGCCGATGGCGGCCAGCCCCGGCGTTCCCAGCAGCAAGCCGATTTCGACCGTCAACAGTTGTCCGGCATCGAGCGAAAGCAAACCCGCAGAGAGCGGCGCTGCAATCATCAGGGGTATGCCAAAGCTGATCCAGTGCGCCAGAATACGGCTGAGCAGCAGCGCTTCTTCCGAAAAGCCCCGCAATGCCCATTGGTCAAAGAAGCCCGCTTCAAGGTCGGGCTCTACCAACCGGTCCAAAGGAAGGATCGCCGCCAGCAAGGCCGCCACCCAGATCACGCCAGCACCGGTCCGGGCCAGAAGCCGCGCATCAGGCCCCACTGCGAACGGAAACAGCATCGCCACCGCAAGGAAGAACAACAACGGCAGCACCGCCCCGCCCCGCCCCTGCGCACCCCGCGAAAGCAACGTCAGATCGCGCACGAAGACAGGCCAGAGCCGACCGATCATGCCGCGTAATCCAATATTTGCAGAGTTTGCACACGTTCAATCGATAGAGGCTGATGCGAGGCAATGATGACGGCACCGCCCGCATTGCAGTGCGCATTAATCGCAACTTGCGCCATGCACGACCAATGCTGGTCCAACCCGTTCAGCGGTTCGTCCAGCAGCCAGATGGGCGCTTCACTTGCCGCAATCCGCGCCAATGCGGCGCGTTTGCGCTGACCGGTTGAAAGAAAACGCACCGGTACGTCCAGCAAATCCGCCAAACCAAAATCTGCCACCGAGCCCGATGCACGGTCAATCTTGCGCCAGAACCCCAGCGCGTTCTCAAGCGTTTGATGGCCATCGAGCGCCAGCCGCTCGTCCGTCAAGGCCAGCGCACCGATACGTTCGATTGTGCCGGCGTAGGGACGCAGCAACCCTGCCAGAATGCGGATCAGGCTTGATTTGCCGATGCCGTTCGGTCCCGCCAAATGCACAATTTGCCCGGATTCAACCGTCAAAGACAGTCCACGGATCAGGATACGATCCCCCCGCCTACAGGCGATATCATTGGCGACGAGACGGCAGTCTTGCATGGGGCCTCGCGATAGGGGAAAGCATGCAGCCTGCCAAGCGCACCAATGATACGAGGATCACAATGGCTGTTACCCGCCTCACCGATGCTGAACGCGACACACTTCTGGCTGACTTGCCCGATTGGACCCTGCGCGCCGACGGACTGGCCATCACACGAACATTCAAGTTCGCCGATTTCTCGGCTGCATGGGGCTTCATGAACCGCGTAGCGCTTTATGCCGAGAAAGCCGACCATCACCCCGAATGGTTCAATGTCTACAACCGCGTAGAAGTGACACTAACCACGCACGACGCCAATGGCCTGTCAGCCCGCGACGATGCGATGGCACGCGCGATGGAGACTTTTCTCTAAACGCTATTTTCCCAGCGGGCGCGCAGATGATCGCATCTGTTTGCGCAACGATCCGGGCATCCAGCGCGATGCGAATGCAAGCTTGCGCGCGGTCTTGCCCACCAAAGTGTGCAATTTGTCGCCATGCACCGCAGTCCAAGCCGCTTCGGCGACATCGGCAACCGGTGTAATCTCAAGCCCTGCATTTACCACGCGGGTGCGGATATCTTCATTGCTAGCGCGGTTGGTTGCATGGTCCAGCAGCGGCGTTTCGATGAAGCCCGGCATCAGGCTGCGCACGCAGATGCCATCGCCGGCCCATTCGCCATCAAGCGATTCGGTGATAGCCCGCACGCCGAACTTGGTAGCGGAATAGACTGACGCTCCGGGCGTGCCGTAAATGCCTGCAGCGCTTGCCGTGTTGAGCAAGACTGATCCCGGCCCGCTCCGCTTCAGCCAAGGATAGGCTGCCTGCGCGCCAAAGATCACGCCTTTCATGTTGATGTCCAGCGTGCGTTCGATTTCTTCTGGCGTCAGATCGATAATCGCCCCGCCTAGCGGGATTCCGGCGTTATTGAACACGACATCGATCAACCCACCCGAACTTGCTGCAAAATCGGCCAATGCCGTGTCCCAAGCCGCACGGTCCCGCACATCAAGTCTGTGGCAGGAAATGTGACCTGCTGGCAGCAAAGCCGCCGTCGCCGCCATGCCCGCTTCATCAATATCGGCAAGGCCCACGAACCAGCCGCCTTGGGCAAAGCGTTGCGCCACCGCGCGGCCTATGCCCGATGCGCCGCCGGTAATGAAAATCGTGTTGCGCGCCATTGCCCCACCTTGCCTACAGCCTTGTCAGTAAAAGATGCTACATCGCGGGATTGTTATAGCAATGCCACGTAAAAATCGCCGCTGCGCCGCGATGGGGCCGCCACACTTCGGCCAGAACACGCGTTTCCTTCTCTGTCGGACGTTCGGCAAGGCCCAACAGCTTGCCAAGCCCCACTTGCACCGCCAGATCGCCTGCGGGCCAGATATCGGGCCGCCCTTCGGCAAACAGCAGGTAAATTTCAGCAGACCACCGCCCGATCCCTTTGATCCGGACAAGTTCGGCAATCGCCTCCTCATCATCGGCTGGCAGGCTGTCCAGATCAAGTTCGCCCGATACGACGAGTTCGCATAGCGACCGAACATAGCCCTGCTTCTGCCGTGAAAGGCCGCACCCGCGCAGTGCGTCAAATTCGGCGTCGAGCAAATCTTGCGGCGGCATGTCCTCGCCCAGCAAGGCTTCCAACTTGTTCCAGACCGATGAAGCCGCCGAAACGCTCACCTGCTGGCCGACAATCGTGCGCAGCAAGGTCCGGTATCCTGTGGCCCGGATGCGCGGCGCGGGATAGCCGACACGGTCGATGACGCCGGACAGGACAGGGGTGATTTTGGCGATGTGATTCAGCCCGTCGCGGATGGCTTCGGCAGAAAGGCCCATGCAAATTCTCCTACGCCACATTCTTTGTCGGGATGGGCAGTTGCAAAACCCCCGAAGTCGCGATAGCAGCCCGGACCAAAGGCGAACAGGGGCGGTGCCCTGTCGCCGCGTTTGGAGAATAGACGATGCCGAAGCTTGTCGTTGTCAATCGTGCTGGTGAAGAAAAGACAATCGAGGCCGATGCCGGCCTTTCAGTAATGGAAGCCATCCGCGATGACGGCTTTGACGAATTGTTGGCTCTGTGCGGCGGTTGCTGCTCATGCGCCACGTGCCACGTCTTTGTCGATCCTGCTTTCGCTGACAAGCTCCCTGCGATGAGCGAAGATGAAAACGACCTGCTCGACAGTTCAGACCACCGCAATGAAACCTCGCGCCTTTCGTGCCAGGTCCAGATCACGAGTGATCTGGACGGTCTGCGCGTAACGATTGCGCCTGAAGACTGATCTTCGGCATAATAAATCTATTGTCGACACTGTTTTAATGGTGGCTGCTATCAAGGCGGCCACCATTTTTCGTTATTGCACTATTTCTTTTTGCGTATGCACGGCTACTTTGGTTGAATATGGCAACCGAATAAAGGGCATTGCATGCGCGCCTTCCGACCAGCTTTTTATACGTCAGCTGTAACGCTTGCTGCATTAGTATTGGCTGGCTGCAACATGGCAGGCAATGATACATCAGCCGATGCTGGAAAAGCATTTGTCGCGACGGACCCATTTTCTTCCAAGCCGGACTTCTTTCCACTCGGTGTCTATCTTCAGTCTGCCCAACGTGCTGAACAATGGTCACAAATTGGCATAAATATGATTTCCCCGGCAAACGGGTACCTTACACTTGATGACATCAAGCGGATTGAAGCGCTGGGCATGATTGTTGGTGGCAATGCCGCAGATTTGGTCCCGCTTGACCGCAGCGGCGCTGCTTTGCCGTTTTTTGTGACCGTCGATGAACCGGATAACGCGCAACTTCAGGCAGATGGCACATACGGGCCATGCGTGACCCCGGCGGCACTCAGAGAAGAAAGCGCGTCACTTCGCAAATTGAGTGGTGGCCGCCCGATTTTGCGGAATTTCGGGCGCGGCATTGTTGAACCTGATTGGGTTGGTCGCGGAAAATGTGCAGGTTCCCGCGATGATTATTACCCCGATGCCATTGCATCTGTGGATATCGCCTCGTTCGATTTTTACCCTGTAATGGGCAATGACCGGCTTGAAAAAGTTGCAGATGGCGCGCGCCAATTGCGATCCTATATTCAGAAAGCCGGCGGCAAACAGGCGCAATGGGGCATTGTCGAAGTTTCCGCGATAAAGGGCGGCCCCACTCCAACACCTTTGCAAATCCGGTCAATGGCATGGATGCATGTGATCAACGGTGCGCGCGGCTTGATCTTTTTCCCGTGGCAAGTTGGTGAAAAAGGCGAGCGTATCCGGGAAGATGCAGCTTTTCTGAACCCCGATGTAATTGCGGGGCTTAAAGCACTCACATCTGAAATATCGGGCTTATCTTCCGCGATCAAATCGCCTGAAGACGTTTCTTTCGCAGTCAAAAGCCCTGAAAAATATTCGGCTATGGCGCGTCTATATAAAGGCGACGCTTATGTTTTTGTGGTCAGTGAGAGTGCAAAGGGCGCAAAGATCGAAGTGGAATTGCGCGACTTTCCGGCAGAAAGCGTTGATATTGTGGGAACCGGTTCATCGGCCCAACGCGATGGCCCCGAATTTACAGATGACCTGAACGCTTACGACGTGCGCATTTACCGCGCCCGTCGCGCGGCATTGAAACAGGCCAATCGAATGTGACGCGAAGCCAAGCAGGCCTACAGGCGCAGGCCTGCCGTTTCGGCCAATCCTGCCATCAGGTTCAGGGTCTGCACAGCCGCTCCGCTTGCGCCCTTGCCCAGATTGTCGAGCACGGCGACCAGTCGCACCTGCTCGCTATCGGCGCTTCCCATAACGTACAGGCGCAACCCGTCCCACGGCTCTTGCGATGCGCGCATCAAAAGTTCGCCCTCAGGTGGCAACTCTTGCGCCACGCTTACCACGGGAGAGCCTGCGTAAAACTGGGTGAGCGCTGCACGCAGCAAATCGGCCGGAACGCTGCCGGGCATGACGCCCAGGGGCAGCGGAATTTCCACCACCATGCCGCGATGGGCGGCAATCACGGCGGGGCTGAACAGCGGGGCAATGGCAAGGCCCGCATAGCGCTGCATTTCGGCCACGTGCTTGTGCCCGAAGGTCAGGCCGTAGCCGCGCCAGGCGATGTCGCGATCATCTTCGAAGCGCCCGATCAGCGCCTTTCCGCCGCCCGAATAGCCAGAAACCGCATTACAGCTATAGGGCCAAGCCGAAGGCAGCAGACCGTTATGCACCAATGGTGCCAGCAGCCCAAGGAAACCCGTCGGATAGCATCCGGGGTTCGAAACCCGCTTGGCTTGCGCCACGACCTCGCGCCCGACAATTTCGGGAAAGCCGTATGTCCAGCCGTCAGCCACGCGGTGCGCAGTGGAGGCGTCAATCACGCGGGTACGCTCATTGCGGATCATGGCCACCGCATCGCGCGCGGCATCATCGGGCAAGCACAAGATCACGACATCGGCATCATTGATGGCTTCTGCCCGCGCGGCATCATCCTTGCGGCGCGCATCGTCGAGAGCGATCAGCGCAAATTCGGTGCGGCCTGCCAACCGCTCGGCAATTTCAAGCCCGGTCGTGCCTGCCGCGCCATCGATGAAAACAGACGTGGTCATGCCTCTGCCTCAATTACGGTCAATTCGACATAACCCACCAGCAAGTCCGATTTCGCCTGCCCCCAGGCCCAGCCACCGGCCATATCCAGAACGTCGAAAACTTCGCCCGCAGCAAGTGTGCGCAAGGGGCCGCCATCAGGTCTGCCAGCATCGCGCAATGTCGCCGCAGCCTTCAGCACGTGCGGCATCGGCACGGCATAATGCGGCACGAAATAGCGCCCCGCCAGGCCGATATGGGCAAGATCCCCGCGCACCGGCAAATGCGGCTTGTCTGAACGGTCCGACGGACGGCACAGCGAAAGCTGCACGGTCGGCACGTCAACAGGGAGAGGCGATGCTTCAGCAGTCAATTCAGGTTGCCCCCGGAACAGGAAAGCAGGGCGATTAGCCGCGTCAGCGCTTTCAGGCAAGGCAGAGCGCATTTCAGGCGTATCTTGCCCGCAATAAGCCCCACACCGCCCGCAAGCCTAAGGCATCCCCGCCTTTGGGTCGCCCCGGTTTTGCGGCAGGCCGCCATGCGAATGTATCAAAATGGGCCCAATCGACCCCATCGCACACGAATTTGTCGAGAAACAGCGCTGCAACGCTGGCCCCGGCAAAGCCGCTGGCGGGGGAATTCTGCAAATCTGCCACGTCGGATTTCAGATATTCGCGGTAGCCTTCAAACAAAGGCAGGCGCCAGCAGGCGTCATCGCGCTCAAGCCCCGCTGCCAGCAATTGGTCGGCGGTTGCATCCTTGCGGGCGAACATGGCGGGCAGATCAGGCCCCAAAGCCACGCGCGCCGCGCCGGTAAGTGTTGCGAAATCGATCACCAGTTCGGGGTTCATTTCACACGCCCGCACCAGGGCATCGCCCAATACAAGCCGCCCTTCCGCATCGGTGTTAGTCACTTCCACCGACAGGCCGTTGCGCGCGCGCAAAATGTCGCCGGGCCGGAAGGCATTGCCCGATATTGCATTTTCCACTGCAGGAACAAGCACATGCAGCCGGATGTTCAGGCCCATCGCCATGATCAGACCGGCCAGAGCCAGCGCATGGGCTGCGCCGCCCATGTCCTTTTTCATCAGCGCCATGCCTGATGATGGCTTGATATCCAGCCCGCCTGAATCAAAACATACGCCTTTGCCGACAATCGCCACGCGCGGATGTTTGGGATCGCCCCATTCCATTTCAATCAGGCGCGGCGCATGGCTGCGCGCTGCTGCCCGGCCCACTGCGTGGATCATCGGATATTCGCGTTCAAGCATGTCGCCTGAAACCACATGGATTTCGGCATGATAGGTCTTGGCCAGCGCGCGCGCTTCTGCCTCCAACTGGGCGGGGCCCATGTCCTCGGCCGGCGTATTGACCAGATCGCGGACCATCAGCACAGCCGTCGCTTCGGCAAGCGCAGGTTCGATCAAGGCAACTTCTGCTGTCAGCAAAATCCGGGGTTCGGTATCCTTGGCGTCCTTGCGGTAACGGTCAAAGCGGTATTGCCCCGTCACCCAGCCATGTAGCGCCTTGCCCGTCGGACCACCAACACGGCGATAGGTGCCACCGGGGAGCACATCGGCCAGTTTGGCAAGGCACCACGACGAGAGGTTGTTGACGTTGGCGACTCCGGACACGGCGAACCAGCCATCGCCATCTGGCACGATGGCATATTCGTATCCGCCGCCTTCAAACTTCTGCGCGGCAAGGCTTGCGCGTTGCCCGACGCTCAGCCCTTTGAGAAAGTCCGGTAGCGTCGCCTTGTCGACAAGGTGAAGGGCAATGGCCGGTTGGCCGCGATCAGGCTGGATCAGCGCGTTTCTGTCGTTCATGTCGGCGCCATTCATGCCGCAGTGCGCCGCCGGTTGCGAGTGGAAAGTGCATTTTCGTCAACGTCTCGCAATTTGCGCGCAACGTCGCTATGTGCCGCATATGACCGAATATGTGACAGTTGAAGACCACGATATCGTCCTGCGTGACGGAACGATCAAACTCCACGGCCCCGCCGCGTTTGAAGCCATGCGCAAAGCAGGCCGCCTCGCCGCCGAGATCATGGATGCACTCGCGCCGCTTGTGCAGCCGGGCGTGCGGACCGATTACCTTGACGATGTCGTGCGGCAGATGACGCTTGATGGCGGCGCGGTTCCGGCAACACTGGGTTATCGCGGCTACACGCATTCGTGCTGCATTTCTGTCAATCACGTCGTTTGCCACGGTATTCCTTCGGACAAGACGCTGAAAGACGGGGACATCGTCAACATTGACGTAACCCCCCTGCTGGATGGCTGGCATGGCGACACCAGCCGGATGTATCTGGTCGGCGATGTGCCGTTAAAGGCCAAGCGCCTAGTCGACGTGACCCACGAATGTCTGATGATCGGCATCGAAAAGGCCAAACCCGGCGCGCGGTTGGGTGATATCGGCGCGGCCATTCAGGCCCATGCCGAAAAGCAGCGTTATGGCGTTGTGCGTGAATTTTGCGGACATGGCCTTGGCCGTCTTTTCCACGATGCGCCCGAAGTTGTCCACGCAGGGCGCGCAGGCACCGGCCCGGAACTAAAGCCCGGCATGTTCTTCACGATTGAACCCATGATCAATCTGGGCAAGCCCGGCGTCAAAATCCTTGAGGATGGCTGGACGGCTGTCACGCGGGATCGTTCGCTGTCCGCGCAGTTTGAACATTCCATCGGCATTACCGAAACGGGCTGCGAAATCTTCACACTCAGCCCCAAAGGACTGCACAAGCCGCCTTACTGACGAACACCTGCCTAAAAAACAGGCAGGCCTTGTGCAAATTTTGTGCATTAATCGAACACGTGTGCGCAACGAAGCATAAGCCTTAGTTGCGCATTCGTTTCAAATCTTGCCCAACCCCCGAAATTCCTGCTTTCCCGCCGCCTCTCGATGGCCTAGTGCTGACAACAATCAGCGTGGCACGATTCTTGTAACGTCGTTGCCACACGGGATCATTCGCCGGTCTGCCATGTTGGCAAACCGGCCCGGGTTGCAGGGGTCAGAACGACGTGAAAAAGGTCGAAGCCATCATCAAGCCGTTCAAGCTCGATGAAGTAAAAGAAGCGCTGCATGAAATCGGCGTTTCAGGCATCACCGTGACCGAGGCCAAGGGCTTCGGTCGCCAGAAGGGCCACACCGAACTGTATCGCGGTGCAGAATACGTCGTCGATTTCCTGCCCAAGGTGAAGCTCGAGGTCGTCGTTTCAGACCAGCTGGTTGATCGTGTGGTCGAAGCAATTGCTTCTGCTGCACAAACCGGCCGCATCGGCGATGGCAAGATTTTCGTGATCCCGGTTGAAAGCGCGCTGCGCATCCGCACCGGTGAACGCGATGACGACGCGATCTGATCGTGCGCAGCTTTTGACGAGTTGAAGCTGCATCGGGCCCGTCCCGACACAGCATCAGAACGGGGGTGGGCCTGTGGACGGGCAAGCCTCCATGGTTATCATAACCCCACTTAACCCCCGGACCTCTCCACCGGGGCAAGAAGAAGAAGGACCAGCGATGGCAACTGCAAAGGACATTCTCGCCCGCATCAAGGACGAGGAAATTGAGTGGGTAGATCTGCGCTTCACCGATCCCAAGGGCAAGTGGCAGCACCTCACCATGGTCGCCGGCCTGATCGGCGAAGACGAGTTGGAAGACGGCCTGATGTTCGACGGTTCGTCGATTGAAGGCTGGAAGGCGATCAATGAATCAGACATGATTCTGAAGCCTGATCTTACGGCAGTCTATATGGATCCGTTCAGCGCAACTTCGATGATGATCATCGTGTGCGACATTGTCGAGCCATCGACCGGTGAACTGTATTCGCGCGATCCCCGCTCAACCGCCAAGCGCGCTGAAGCTTTCGTGAAGTCAACTGGCGTGGGTGACACCGTGTACGTTGGCCCTGAAGCAGAATTCTTCCTGTTTGATGACGTCAAGTATTACGACGGCTATGACGGTAACGGCTTCCGCATCGATGACGTTGAACTGCCAACGAACACGAACAAGGATTACGAAGGCGGCAACATGGGCCACCGTCCGGGCGTAAAGGGTGGTTACTTCCCCGTCGCTCCGATCGACAGCTGCGTTGATATCCGTGGCGAAATGGTCTCGACCATGATCGAAATGGGCCTGCCTTGCGACAAGCATCACCATGAAGTTGCCTCGGCGCAGCACGAACTCGGCCTGACCTTCGGTACGCTGGTGCAAACCGCTGACCGCATGCAGGTTTACAAGTATGTCGTGCAGCAGGTTGCGCATGCTTATGGCAAGTCGGCCACGTTCATGCCGAAGCCCATCAAGGGTGACAACGGTTCGGGCATGCACACGCACATCTCGATCTGGGAAGCTGGCAAGCCATTGTTTGCCGGCAATGGCTATGCCGGTCTGTCGGACATGTGCCTGTACTTCATCGGCGGCGTGATCAAGCACGCCAAGGCCCTGAACGCTTTCACCAACCCCACCACCAACAGCTACAAGCGTCTGGTTCCGGGTTATGAGGCCCCTGTTCTGCTGGCGTACTCGGCCCGCAACCGTTCGGCTTCATGCCGCATCCCTTACGGTGCCGGTTCAAAGGCAAAGCGCGTTGAATTCCGCTTCCCTGACGCGATGGCCAACCCGTACCTGTGCTATGCAGCCCTGCTGATGGCCGGTCTTGATGGCATCAAGAACAAGATCCACCCGGGCGAAGCCATGGACAAGAACCTTTACGATCTGCCACCAGCAGAACTCGCAGAAGTTCCAACCGTGTGCGGCAGCTTGCGTGAAGCGCTTGACAGCCTTGCTGCTGACCATGACTTCCTGCTTCAGGGTGGCGTGTTCACCAAGGACCAGATCGAAGCCTACATGGAACTGAAGTGGCCAGACGTGATGCGTTGGGAAACCACGCCATCGGCTGTCGAATTCGACATGTACTACTCGCTCTGATCTTTCAGACCGATGTTACAGAAAAAGGCGTCCGGGAAACCGGGCGCCTTTTTCTTTGCGCACAAGAGGACACCGCTTGCTGGGGGCAACGCCCCTGACGATGATTTTTTCCACACTTTGCGACGAACCGAGTTGAACGGTTATGGGCGTCGGATGAACCGAACCCCGCGTGGGTTATCGAATCCGCCCAAATCGCTAGGTAGGCTGCCATGCTTCGTAAACTGGTCGCCAGCCTCCTCGCCCTGATTTCCCTCGCAACGCTTCCCACCGTCGCTCACGCACGGCTCCAGTGCGTCACGTATGCGCGGCAAATTTCGGACGTCCAGATTTCGGGCAACGCGCGCGACTGGTGGGGCAACGCCGAGGGCACCTATGAGCGCGGCGTTGAACCAAAGGCCGGAGCCGTCCTCGCCTTTGCAGGCACCCGCGCCATGCCATATGGCCACGTCGCCGTTGTTCGCCAAGTGGTGGATGCCCGCCACATTCTGATTGATCACGCCAACTGGTCAGGCCCCGGCGCGGTTGATCGCGGCGTTGTGGCTGTGGACGTTTCGCCTGCTGGCGATTGGAGCGAAGTCCGCGTCTGGTACGCTCCCACCAAATCTGTTGGCCTGCGCGCCAGCCCCGCGCATGGCTTCATTTATCCCCGCACCATGACCGCCACAGCCGAAGTTAAGCCCGCATCCAAAGGATGAGCCATCACCGCACTTAGGCAGTGCGCAGAACCTTTGCTTCCTTTGGCTCCAGCAGCGCCAGCGCCTCTTCCGGCGGCATGGCCTTCCAGAACAAGTGTCCCTGGATCATCTGGCAACCGGCAGCCTGTACCAGCGCCCGTTGGACCGGCGTTTCCACACCTTCAGCCACGACCTTCATGCGCAGCGTGTGGCCCAGTGAAACAATGGCGCGAAGGATCGAATGGGCATCAAGATCAGCTTCGATATTCTGCACGAAGGACCGGTCAATCTTGATCCGGTCAAACTGGAACGAGCGCAAATAGCTTAGTGACGAATAGCCGATGCCGAAATCGTCCAGCGCGATGCGGAAGCCACGGTAATTCAGGCCTTTGAGCACTTCGACCACATGGTCACTGCGGTCCAGCATGACCCCTTCTGTGACTTCCAGTATGTAACGGCTTGGATCGGCACCAGTTTCGCGCACCATTGCATCGATCATCGGCAGGAAATCACTCGCCATGATTTGCAGCGGCGACAGGTTCACGGAAATATCGCAATCGGGCCAATCGCGGCATTCTGTAAATGCACGGCGCAGCACCCATGCCCCCAGCGGAACCATCATGCCTGATTGCTCTGCCACCGGCACAAACAGGTTGGGCCGGATCAGCCCGCGTTCCGGATGCGGCCAGCGCAAGAGCGCTTCGAAGCCCTGGACCTTGCCATCCACCGCATCGACGATCGGTTGATAGGCCAGCGCCAATTCATCGCGCGCGATGGCCCGGCGCAATTCCATTTCCATTTCGCGGCGCAGCTTGACCGATGCATCCATATCACGCGTAAACCGGCGAAAACGCATGCGTCCGCGCTGCTTGGCACGATACAGCGCAATATCGGACCGGCGCAGTAATTCACCCGGATCTTCGCTTTGTTCAGGGCCCCAGCTGATCCCGCATGAACACGTGACGTCAAGATTGCTGCCCGAAATCACGAACGGTTCGTTCATCAGCGCCATAATCTGCCGGCCGAGCATATCGGCTGCAACTTTACCGCCGGTGGAACGCCGCAGCAGCACAAACTCGTCGCCACCAAAGCGCGACAAAAAGTCGCCGGGAGGCAGTGACTTGCGCAGGCGTAATGCAACCTGACGCACCAATTCATCGCCCACATGGTGGCCCAGCGTATCGTTCACCACTTTGAACCGGTCGATATCGATATAGGCCACGAACACGTCGCCCAGTTGGCGCTGCTCAACACAGGCCGAAAGTTCCTGGCGCAAACGCTGC
Organism: Novosphingobium sp. 32-60-15; assembly: GCF_002280675.1. GTDB lineage: Bacteria > Pseudomonadota > Alphaproteobacteria > Sphingomonadales > Sphingomonadaceae > Novosphingobium. The sequence continues at coordinate 77,173 of NZ_NCEN01000012.1, forward strand.
ATGAAGTGCGCGCGATTGGGCAGGCCCGACATCGCATCGTGCATGGCGTTGTGCTGTGCCTGCGCCTCGCTCGCTCTCAATTCGCTGGTTGTCCGGCGCATGCGCCGCACGATGATCGCGCCCCCTGCAACAACGCCAACGAAGAACAGGATATAGACCGCCAGCAAAGGCGCAGTGCGGCGCAAGATCGCTGGCCCCGGCGGTTTTGCCTGCCATGAAATGTACCCGATTTCGGCACCGCCCACGTCTTTGAGCGCCAAGGCATTGCGGCCCGCGTCAAGGTCTGGCTGTGCATCAAGGCGCACATCACTGAGCATCAGCGAACCACTGATATCGGCAACCACGCGCTCATCAAAATGGCGCACCAGCACGATATAGTCAGGCGGTCCTTTCAGAAGCCCCGTTTCGACATCCGGCACAATCGAGGCCACAGCCAGAAACGCCGAGCGTCCTTCGTGCTTTGTCAAAGCCGCCAGCCCGCGCGGGATCGGCAGTCCCTTGCTGTCATATGGCCATTTGACGCCGCCCTGGTTGTGCCATTGCAAGGTTTTCGCCTCGCTCAGACTTTCTTTGACAGAGCGTTTGACCAAGGCGCGGATTTGCGGTTGTAGCGCGCCAAGCTGGCAGTTGCTTTCCAGCTTTACGCCCTTCCAGCAATGCACCGGCGTGCCGTCAAAGCGGACATGATAAAGGTGATCGATGCGGTGACTGCCCCAGAAGTACCCCGCCAGAAAGTTGCGCGCCCACGGCTCGAAGTCCGGGCGATTAAGCTTGGTTACGGCATCGTCCCAGCGGACCTGAAGCATGCCTGATTCGGCAATCTGGCGGCCGTTGCGTTCAACGAAGCGCTCCACCAGCCGTCGCTCCTCGGTCCGGGCATATTCGTCGGCAATGCTTGTTGAATTGCGGAAGGCTGCAACCAGCGCCGCAGTCAGCGCGAGCAAGGCCAGAAAAGTGCCCGCAATAATCCAGCGGGCACTGGTCGTACCCACTAGCTGTTGCGATTTTCCTCGCCGATGAACTGGCGCGTTCCCCATTATTTCGATGACTAGCAACCGGTTACGAAGAAAAGGTTATCAGTGGCACGGGGGAAACAATCAGTTTGGCTACCAACGCCATGTTCAGGATGGAACCAATCGGGCCGCTCGCGGATTTCGACAGCGGAAACACTGGCGGGAGGGCCACCGGGAGATTCCTTATGTTGTTAACAGTCGCGCTGGTTTTGTTCGTGTTGTGGGCGCTTGGCGTATTTGCGTTCAAGGTAACCGCAGGCCTCATCCACATCCTGCTGGTGGTCGCGCTGATCGTCGGGTTGGTGCAATTGTTCCGCGGTCGCCGGGTTTGATAGCGCCCGCAGCCGAGTGAGCGGGTTGCATATTGCAACGCTAATGCTTAGCCTTGCCTTCGTGGAATATCGAACCCAGAACCGTTCGGGACACTAACTTTTTCAATCCAGTTTGGGAGTTCGCCATGCGCGAAAGGCTTCAGCATTACATCAATGGCCAATGGGTCAACAGCGAAGGCGGCAAGCGCCACGAAGTGATCAATCCGGCCACCGAAGAGGCGTGTTGTGCAATCACTTTGGGCACGAAAGCAGACGTCGATAAGGCGGTTGCAGCTGCCCAAGCCGCGTTAAAGACTTTCAGCAAAACCACGCGCGAGGAACGCCTTGCGCTGATGGAACGGATTGTTGCCGAATACAAAAAGCGTGTGCCCGAATTGGCAGCTGCTATGGCCGAAGAGATGGGCGCGCCTGTCAGCTTTGCCAGCACCGCGCAGGTTGGCGCGGGCATTGGCGGGTTCCTTGGCACCATGGCCGCGCTCAAGAACTTCAATTTCCTGGAAGACAACGGCGCGTATAAGGTGGCTTACGAACCCATCGGCGTGGTCGGCATGATCACGCCGTGGAACTGGCCGCTGAACCAGATCGCGCTTAAAGTTGCACCGGCGATTGCCGCTGGCAACACCATGATCCTGAAGCCGTCGGAAGAGTGCCCCACCAACGCGGCGATTTTTGCCGAAATCCTTGATGCAGCGGGCGTTCCTGCGGGCGTGTTCAACCTGGTTCAGGGTGATGGTCCGGGCGTTGGCACGGCCATCAGTTCGCACCCCGGCATCGACATGGTCAGCTTCACCGGATCGACCCGCGCGGGCATTCTGGTGGCCAAAGCTGCTGCCGATACGGTCAAGCGCGTTCATCAGGAATTGGGCGGCAAGTCCCCCAACGTGGTGCTGCCCGATAACAACTGTTGGCGATCCGATGGAAGAAGGCGCGCATATCGGCCCTGTCGTCAACAAGACGCAGTTCGACAAAATTCGCGGCCTTATTCAATCGGCCATTGATGAAGGCGCAAAGCTGGAAACCGGCGGCCCCGATCTGCCTGCCAACGTCAACCGTGGTTACTACATCAAGCCAACCGTCTTTTCAGGCGTGACGCCCGATATGCGGATTGCGCAGGAAGAAATCTTTGGCCCTGTCGCCACGATCATGGCCTATGACAGCCTTGAACAGGCCATCGAAATTGCCAACGATACCGCTTACGGCCTGTCCGCCTGTATCACCGGCGATCCTGCAAAGGCCGCAGCAGTGGCCCCGGAACTTCGCGCTGGCATGGTAGCCATCAACAACTGGGGCCCCAGCCCCGGCGCGCCGTTTGGTGGTTACAAGCAATCGGGCAATGGCCGTGAAGGCGGGCTTTATGGCCTGAAGGATTTCATGGAAGTGAAATCGATCAGCGGCTTGCCTGCCTGATCAGATCGCGGTTGAAAAGAATACCAGGGCCGTTCCATCCGGAGCGGCCCTTTTCCATGCGCTCCTCCGCTGCCCGCAGCGCTTTGGGATAGACTTCGCCCAGCAAAGCCTCAAACGTCTGGCGCCATTCATAGCGGCCTGCGACATGGCACCGCGCGGCCTGCCCCATCTGGCGATGATTGCCGCGCCACACCGCGACAACGGCCTTGGCCATCGCTTCTGAATCATCAACCGGAACCAGCACGCCCGTTCCAGCCGGCACCCGTTCAGGCATCGCGCCCGAAGCAACGCCGACGATGGGAAGGCCGCTGGCCTGTGCTTCAATTACCGAAATGCCGAATGTCTCATCCGCCATGGCTGAAACGTAGATATCAGCAGATGCAAGGCTTTGCGCCAATTGCGCCCGGTCAGAGATATAACCGGGAAAGGCCACTTGCCAGCCGCGCGAATGCTCTTCCAGCGTGTCGCGCAGCTTGCCATCCCCGATCAACACCAGCCCCGCATCCAGCGACGATGGCAGGCGCTTGAACATCTCCAATAAGCGATAGGCCCGCTTTTCATTATCAAGGCGTCCGGCATAGACCAGCAACGGACCACGGGCTTTCAGACCCAGCCTATCACGCCATGCAGGGTCACGGCGCTGCGGGTGGAACAAATCTGTATCCACGCCCAGCGACAAGACATCGACGTGCGCGATGCCGTATTCGTCCAGTGCCTGGGCCATCACCGTGCTCAACGTGTAAACGCGGTCAAATTCACGGTACGTCAGTTGCGCATAGCCGGTGGCCAACCGCCGCAACCCGCGCGCGACAAAGCTTCCGAACAAGCTGGAGCCGACGCGGTAGATATGCGCTTCGGGAAAATCAGTGTGATACCCTGCCACAAGCGCGGTATGCGGAAAGGCCTTGGCATAATTGATCGCGGTCCACGGCAGCACCCACGGGCATTGGGATTCGATCAGGTCGGGACGATACCGTTCCAGCACTTCACGCACAACGCTGGTGCGCATGATGAAGCGATAGTTCGGGCTGCCGCGCACTTGGTCTGCGCCTACTTCAACCCAGATATGCCGGCCTTGCTCAACAATGCGGTCTTCAGGGCCGGGGACGATTTGCAACAACCGGTGTGGTGTGTGGTCCAGAACATAGCGCTGCTTTTCGCGCAAATATGTGCCAATACCGCCGCCACCGTGCGGCGCATAACTTTGGGTAAGGTCGCATAGCAGCAGCGGGCGGGATGCGTTGGTCATCCCTATCCAAGGCCATGCCCAAGTGTCCGTTTAAAGACGGTGTTGCAGCACCGTTACAGCGGATCAATAATCCTTGCTGGCCCGCAAGTTGATGCTTTCATCACCGATGGTTGACACTGTTGCCAAAACCGCCAGCCAGCGCGTGATGCGGAACTCGACCGAGGTGGCGCTATAGCCGCCGCCATCGGTAATCAGTTCGACAAACACCCTGCGCCCCAGATACTTGCCCACGGCAATGCTGGTACTCGACCCGATCGATGGATCGGCGCCCACAATGCGCAACCGGTCCAGCCCGATCGCCGCGCGCAATTTGTTGATCGGATCAAGCCCGCCACCGCCGCGCAAACTTGCCAACGCAGATGCCAATTGCACCGCTTCCGGCGCAGAAATCTGCGTGATCGAACTGCCAAACAACAACCGGCTTAACAATTCCTCTTCGGGCAAGGCAGGTGTCGACGAGAACGTGATGACCGGCTTGAAGCCTGAACCGGTGATCGAAATCTTGGCGCTGACATTGTTGGCATCGCCTTCTGCCACAATATCCAGAAGCGGATCGACCGGCACTTGTCCGGTGAACCGGATGCGCCCGCGCGTCAGTTCAAAGCGCTTACCCGCAAACTCATAGCCGCCGCGCACCAGATCAGCCGTGCCGAAAATCTGCGGTGCTGCCGTGGAGCCGCGCAAACGGATGTCTGCGCCCCATTCGCTATCCAGCCCAAGCCCGCGCACTGCAATGCGATTGGCACCGGCGGCATCGATCAGGAAGCGCCATGGCGTTGCCGCGACGCGTCCGGGCGCGGCATCGGCAGGCGCGTTCACTTCGCGCGTCGCAATGTTGGGCAATTCAGCCACGACGCTGGCGTTACCAAGCATCCAGCGCGCGGTTTCAATCCGCACACGGCCAGCAATGGTTCCGCCCACGCCATCGCTGACAATGCGCAGCGGGCCGGTCACTGCTGCAGCCATATCATCACGGTTGATCAGCGCCGCGTTCTTGGCAGATAGCCGCAAATCAATCGAGGGGCCTCGCTCGGCAAGGTTGGCAAGACCGATGCTGCCGCTCCCGCTCACCGTCCCGCCATTGGCTGTCGTGCCTGAAAACCGCGCCAGTGACAGCGTCGAATCGGCAAACGTCCCGGCCATCTGCACTTGCCGCACATCGGTGCCGGTCAGCGTACTTTGCACACGCAGGCCGTTGGAAGATACCGCACCGCGCAAGATTGGCGCCATGATGGTGCCGCCAATATCGGCGCGCACACCCAAAGGCCCGGTCAGGTCGAAAATCTCGACACCGGACAACCGCCACAACGCCTCGGCAGGCCCTGAATAGCGCAGTTGTCCGGCCAATTGTCCCGCCTCAAGCCGGTCCATCACGCCGCCGCCGCGTGGCAAGCCGCTGATCCGTGCCTGAAACCGCCCGCGAATATCTGCGCCGTCGCGGATCACCGCGCGAGCCTGCAGCGCATCAGGATCAAGCTGTGCCACCAGCGCCAAATCGACAGGTCGGGACGTGAGGACCAGCCCTGAACGCGACAGCCCTTTGACCAGCAGAGCCGCATTGCCCGAAGGTGCCCCCTGCCCGTCATTGGCATATTCGACCACGCCCGAAGCGACGCCGCCAAGGCCAAGATCGGCAATCACGATATCGACCACCGACACCGGCATTTGTGCAAGCAGCAGCTTCATCTGCGTCGGCCCGCCCAGCACATGGCCTTCTGCGATCAGAATTCCCCGGCCAAAGCCGATCTGTGTGGGGGCAAGCCGCCACCCGTCATTCTCGCGCGTCATCACCGCGCGGCGGGGCATGGTGACTTTGCGCCCGGCATATTCGCCCGAAACATAGGCCACGATCTGATCGGGTGCGAAGGCTGCGGTGCCTTGCAGGGCAAAGCGGGTGCCGCGTCTGCCAGAAACCGAAGCGGTGACCGAACCACTGCCATCCTGCAAATAGGCTGCCGCTGCCAACCGGCCGACAAACACTTTGCCCATGCCGATCCCTTCGGCCAGCATCGTGCCTTCGATGGTTGAATGCCCGTCCTTGATCAAACCTGTCGCATCGATCTTGGCATTGCCGATCGACAAGGGTTTGACCCCGCCGAACTTTGCATTGCGCGCGGTGACATTGGCATCAAAGCCCTGCCCGCCATCGCGCGGGGCCAGCAAGACCGATCCGTTCAAACCGCCGCCGATCATCGCCAATTCGCCCGTTACACCGGCATCACCCAGCGTTACGCCGCCAGTCACATCGGTCTGCCACACGCGGAAGCTTTCAATATCAACGCGCGTCGGGCCGCCCTGCGGCATGAACAGACCGAACGCACCGGCAAACGGTCCCAAGCGCGATTCTCCACCCGTCTCGATCCGGAAGCCATCGGCAATCGGGGAAAGCGCAACGCGCACATCTTTCAGGCCCGCAGCCGGCAAGGGATTGGCAAACACCAGCACGGCATTCGGCCCGCTTCCGGTCATGGCTGCCTGAACGGTAAACGCACCATATTGCGTGTGACGGCCCTGCCCGGTCAGCGAAGCCGAACCACCCGTTTGCACTTTGCCATCCAGCGCCAATTGCAACTTGGCCGAAGTCACCGTCGCTTTGCGGAATGTCACCGGAATGCGTTCCCCCAGCGCCAGCCCGCCAGCAAAGCGGACATTGCCGCCGGTCAGGTTCTGCAAGGTGGCATTATCGATCCGCGTCATCCGCCCCGCGACATTGCCCTGCAAAGTCCACGGCACACCCGCTCCAATTTTGAACACGATCTTGGCATTGCCATCGATGGTGCCAAGATTGGGCAAGGCAAACCCGCGCGCCGCCACTGGCCCTGCCAAGGCATAACCGCCGCGCGCCATATCACCGCTCAGCGCCAATTGCGCGCCAAGCCCCTTCAACGCCAATACCAGATTGTCAGACGTCAGCCTGTTACCGGCAAACACCAGATCTCCGGTCAAGCGCCCGCCGGGAAAGCGCGGATCGATCATGGCATTGCCGGTCGTCACCCGCTGCGCCGTCACCGCCAGCGGCAGGACAAACCGTGTGCCATCCCACGATGCGGTCCCTGCACTGCGCAGCCCTTGTGCATCCAGCGTGCCGAGTTTGAGCCTTCCGACGGTTACCGTGTGGTCAATCGCCAGATCGGAAAACTTGCCATCCAATGTAGCAGACAGTGCCACGTTGGCCAGTTCCGGCGCTGCGATCAACCGGTCAGGGCGCAAAACCAACGCCCGCACTTTCAGCGCATCTGCTTGGTTATTGGCAAGGTCCAGCTTGCCGGCAGCCGCAACTTTGAACGCCTCGCCCGCCACGGCCAGCTTGCCGTCAAACGTGTTGTCCGCAAATGTGCCATCATAAACTACTGAAAGCGTTTGCCCCACCGCGCGCCCTGCCATGCCCTTCAGCATATCGCCAGGCCAAGCTTGCCCCGCCAGCTTATAGACCCCCGAACGGGTCTCTAACTGAAAGGCGGCGAGGGTCTTGTCGTCCTGCGTTGCAAAGGCGTAGCCATTCCACTGCGTCCACCCGCCACGACCGGCAATGCGCGCCTTGATGTCGCTCTTGGCCCCTGCCAGCGTGGCGATGACGCCATCTTTGGGCGCATCATATGTGAGCGCGAGTTCAAACTTGTTGCGATCAGGTTCGCTGTCCAGCTTGAATACGATCCGGTCTTTTTCCCCGAACCGGCCATTCACATCGACAATCGCATGGCCGCCGCGAATATCGGCGCTGGCCAGCAAATCCACCCGGCGCTTTTGTCCAACCATCGCCTCGGACACGGTCAGGTTGTCGACGACCAGCTTGTCCACGCGAATGTCGAAGTTCGGCAAAATCGGCGCGTTCTTGTCGGCATTCGGCCTTAACCGGGGGGCACGGCGCAGTATCCCGCGATGAAGCGCCAGCAACCGTATATCCAGCCCGGACTTCAACCACGACAATGGCCGCCACTCCAGTTCCGCTTCGGGAATGGTCAGGAAGACACCTTCTGGATCGCTAACGCGGATATCGCGCAACGACGATGCGCCATAAATCGACCCGTCGATCCGGCCGATTTCGATCCGCAGCCCAGACCCCGGCGCAAAGGCCGCAATCCGGTCTGCCACCAACCTGTGCCCCAACGATGAATCCAGCACCAGCAGCGCCGCCAACAGCAAGGCCAGTCCCGCAACCAGCAGGATGGCCATCCGCCGGGCAAACCCGCGCACGAACCGTGCCTTGCGCGAACGCGTTGGGCCGCGTGTCGCCACGTCTTCGGCCAGCGCGGGTTCTTCGGGAGGCAGGGTTTCGTCCATCAGAACGCCTGTCCCAGCGCCACATAGACGCCAATCAGGCTGTCTCCTGGCGAACGATTGAGCGGCGTGCCAACATCAATGCGGATCGGCCCGAAATTGGTCTGATAGCGTATGCCGACGCCCACCCCGATCTTCAGGTCCTGGAAAGTGGGCCGGGTTGTGGTATCAACCGCGCCTGCATCAACAAACGGCACCACGCTTACCGCGCCGCCCATCAGCCCGGTCTTGACGCGCGCTTCCAATGAAAACTCGCTCAACGCGCGGCCACCGCTTGGCGTGTTCAGCGCATCGCGCGGGCCGATTTGCTGGAAGCCGTAACCACGCACTGATCCGCCGCCGCCTGCATAGAAACGGCGCGAAGGCGCGATGCTTGCAATCGGCGCTCCTGTAATCGTGCCCAAACGCACCCGGCCTGCCACAACCACACTGTCGCTCGCGCGCTGATAATAGCTCGCGTCGAACTGCGCCCGCCCATAGGTTGATCGAACGCCGTTCTGGACCGAGATTTCGGGCGACACGCGCAGGCCCACACGGAAGCCACGTGTAGGATCAAGCAAGCTGTCGCTGCCATCGTACATTCCGCGCAACGGCAGCGAGCCAATGAAGTACGTCGTGCGTGGCGCGCTCGCGCGGATGGCCGCAGCATCGCGTTCGCGCGTTGCCAAAATCTCGAAACCGCCTGCAAATATCCACGGCTTCTGGAACAGCAGCGTCGTCTGCCGCTCTACCCCTGCTACTGCCGAAACCGTCAACGCCTCAAACGCCGGGCTTACCTGATTGCGGATGTAGAGATCGGAGTTCAGGGTCAGGTCGCGTTTGAGGAAGTTGTTGCGGCGGAAGGTGACGCCCGCCAATTGTTCTTGCGTACCCACCACGCCGCGCACGCGCAGCATACCTTCGGGCGGGAAGATATTGCGATGCTCCCACTGCCCTTCCAGACGGAAACCTTCGCCACTTGAATAACCGACAAGGCCCGCAATCGTGCGCAGCGGCGCAGGCGTCAACGTTACGTCAACATCGACGGTTCCGGGCACTTGGCCAACGGGCTTGGTCACTTCGCGCGTTTCAACCGTTACAGACGAAACCAGCCCTGTCGCCAAAATCGCCTGCCGCAAATCGTCAATCTCGGACAGTTTGTAAGCATCGCCGCTGTCGAACCGGGCGATGCGGTCAAGATGGCGCGAACTCAGGAACGTCTCGCGTGAAGAAACCACCCGCCCGATGGTGTAAAGCCCACCCGGCGCCACCGGAACCGTCAGGTCCCCTTCGCGGCGCTCGTGATCGATCAGCAAGTCAGGTTCGCTCACTTTGGCAAAAGCATAACCGCTTTCACCAAGCGCACTTTGCAGGCTAAACCTCTCAGCCACGATGCGGTCAGAATTAACCGCGTCGCCAGAGCTGATCTTGAAAGAACTGCGCAACGCGGCAAATCCGCTGCCCGTCGCCGCCAGATCGCCGAACCCGATCTGGCCAAACCGGTACTGCGGCCCCGGCTGCAGATCGAACCGCACCACCACTTTTTCAACGTCAATCGGCGCGGCAGCATCGCCCTCGCCCGGTGCGGAAAGGCCGCCCAAGGATTGATAGACCTGCGCGTCATAATAGCCGTGGATGCGCAAGATATTGATCAACAATTCGCGGTCTGTCCGCGCGCGCCGGACGATCTGCGCCAGATTGTCCTCATCATCATCGAATGATTTGAGCGCAGACAACCCTGCAAAACGCGCGGCGATCGCATCCTTTTCCGCAATTGCATCGGTGCCGCGCGGAAACGCAAGTTCCACCTGGCTGCCTACCCGCGCAATGTCGGCATCGACCAGCTTGATGCCAACACCGGAATCGGTTTCCTCCTGGCCCGGCAATGCCTCGACCGCTGCATCGGTCGATTGCTCGGCCACGTCGATATCAGGATCAGGCGACAAGGCCTCGATCTTGGGCAATTCACTGCCATCTGGCCAAGCAATCGTCATGCCCGGAATGTCGGGCATGACGGAATCGGCCTCGATCTCTTCGATCAGCGTATCAGGTGGTGCGCCAGTGCGCGCGGCATCGGTATCGATGGCCCAAGCATCCGCATTCTGGACCGCCGAATCCGGGATCAGCGCCTGAAGCTCTTGATCGGTTTGCACAGATTGCGCGATGACCTGTGCAGGCGCACCCAGCGCCAGCAATGCGGCCATGACCCGCGCCAAGGGCAAATCAGATGTGGACGTAACGCTCTTGCGCGCCGTGAACGCCGTCCTTGAGGCTGCCTTCAACGCTGCCACTGCCAAGCCGGTTATCGCGCGCTGCAACGGCTCGGCCAATGGCGCTGGCTTGTTCTGTTGGTTCAAACCGCTCCCACCCATCGCGGCCAAGCTTTTCCATGGGCCGATAACGCACTTTGTATTGCATGCGCTCAGACCCTTCGACCCAGTAGCCAAGGTACACATAAGGCAGGCCGACCCGGGCCGCCCGTTGAATGTGGTCAAGGATGATAAAAGTGCCAAGCCCGGACCGTGTCTCGTGTTGTGGATCGTAGAAACTGTAAATCATCGAAAGGCCGTCGCCCTGCTCGTCAGCGAGACAGGCTCCGACCAATCTCCCCACCGAACCATCGTCTGTCGGCTCACGATATTCAATCACATAACTCTTTACCGGCGAGTGCTCCACCATGTCCGCAAAGTCCATCTCGTCCATGGTTGCCATCCCCCCGCCGGGATGACGCACTGCAAGATAACGCTGCAATAGCTCAAACTGTTCCGGCGTAGACCATGGACGGCAAACATTTACCACCAAATCGTTGTTACGCTTCCAGATTCGCTTCTGTGTCGATGATGGTTTGAATTCCTGCGTTACCACCCGCACCGATACGCAGGCCGTGCATTCAACACAGCTTGGCCGGTAGGCCACTGTCTGGCTGCGGCGGAACCCGATCCGGCTTAGTGCATCGTTCAGCTCATCCGAATTCGGGCCTTTAAGCTCGGTAAAGACCTTCCGTTCGCTCCGGCCCGGCAAATAGGGGCACGGCGCAGGGCTGGTCACGAAGAAGCGCGGAAATCGAACGGGGGCGGTCACGGCTTACAGTTGCCTCCTGCGGTCGGACTATCCGGCCTGTCAGTTAAGACAATGCCTCAGCAGGTCCAATCATGAAAGCCCCATTAACCATAGAAGCGCCGAAGATTCGCAGCTTAATTGCTACCGTTACGGCGCTTTACCCAACCCTGTTTGCACCAGTCCAGATACAGGACACACTCCTGCCAAAAGTTAACGATCGGCGGCAGAACGGTCAGCCCAGTTCCACCTGCTCCACGTCATAGCCCTTTGCCCGCAAGCCAGCGACCAGCCGGTCAATCTGGTCCCGGTCACGCGCCTCGCACTCGATCTCGGCCGTAAGCCCCTTGGCGGGCAACGACGTAAAGATGCGCTGGTGCCAGACTTCCAGGATGTTCACCTGATGGCGATTGAACTCTTCAACCACCTTGAACAACGCGCCCGGCCGGTCCTGCAAGGTAATGCGCAACCGGCCAAGCCGGCCAGAGCGCGCCAGATCGCGCAGCAGCACATTGGCCAGCAGCCGCGTGTCAATATTGCCGCCGCACAGGACAACGCCAACATTGCGCCCCGCAAACAGCTCGCGATGGGACATCATCGCCGCAAGCCCTGCCGCGCCCGCGCCTTCAACCACCGTCTTTTCAATTTGCAACAGCAGCGCCACCGCACTTTCCAGCGCGGCTTCATCCACCAGCACAATATCATCGACGATTTGCGCCAGAACTTTCGAGGTGAATTGCCCCGGTTCTTTCACCGCAATGCCTTCGGCCAGCGTATCTCCGCCGCACGGCATGTCGAGATGCTTGAGCTTGGCAAACATCGATGGGAAAAGCGCCGCCTGCACACCGATCAGGCCAATGTCGGGCTTGATCCCGCGCGCAGCAGTGCCCATCCCCGACAGCAACCCACCGCCGCCGATGGGCACAACAAACATGTCGATTTCGGGTGCATCCTCCAGCATTTCCAGCGCAACCGTGCCTTGGCCCGCCGCCACATGCGGATCATCGAACGGGTGGACAAACGTCAGCCCCAGTTCGCCTTCCAGCTTGCGCGCGTGGGCATAGGCCTCGTCAAACGTCTCGCCTTCCAGCACCACTTTGCCGCCCACCGACTCGGTCTGCATGATCTTCACGGTGGGCGTTGTCTTTGGCATGACAATGGTCACCGGCATGCCCAACCGCGTTCCGTGGTAGGAAAGCCCCTGCGCATGATTACCGGCCGATGCCGCAATCACGCCGCGATCACGCTGTTCCTTCGTCAATTGCAGCAAGGCATTCAACGCGCCACGCTCTTTATACGCAGCGGTAAATTGCAGGTTCTCGAACTTGAGCCAGATGTTTGCGCCGGTAATCGCGCTTAACGTCTTGCTGTACAGCGTTGGCGTGCGGACAACCTGTCCGGCAATACGCTGCGCCGCTGCGCGAACGTCGGCGAGTGTCAGCAGGGCATCGGCATGTTCGGCGGGCTTCAAAGCGGCATTTTCCATACCGCGCGCCCTAACGGAAACTGTGGCTTAAGGGAACCTCAAGCTGATCCTGTCCGTCGGTTAATGTGGCGAAGGGCGAATACCGGAACCAGCCCTGCCACAATCGCCAGCGAATCTGCCAGCCAATCACGCCAATCCGCTGTACGGTGCAGCACCGGGATCGATTGGACCACCTCGATCCCCACCCCGACCAACGACAACCACAGCGCCAAGCGTACCACCGGAAAGCGCGGCCAACCGCACCCCGCCAACACTGTCAGTGTGAAAAACGCCAACATATGCTGGAACTTGTCGCCCAGATTGTCGGTTGGCAGTTCAGGCGGTTTTGGCAGCACCGCCATGACCAGCGCAAATAACAGCGCAGGCCAGAACGCCAACTTTGCAAGGCGTGAGATCAGCTTGGTCCAATGCGTCATCTCCCGCCGCCATGCAATGGTCTGCACCGCGATGCAAGGGGGCTGGCACGGCAGTTCAAACCGGATATGATTGGTGCCATGACAGATCAAACTCCGCTCGCCGCTGCCCCCGCCAACGTCTCGTTCCTGGGGCTTGGCGTCATGGGCGGGGCCATGGCCCGTCACCTTGGCAACGCCGGGCACAGGCTGACAATCTACAACCGCACTCCTGCCCGCGCCGAAGCGTGGCTGACGGCCCACCCTGGCATCGCCGTGCGCCGCGCGTCCAGCCCTGCAGAAGCCGCCGAAGGCGCCGATGTTGTGATCACGTGCGTTGGCAATGACGATGATCTGGCCGATGTCGTGCTCAGCCCCAACGGAGCGTTTTCCACCTTGCGGCGTGGCGCACTGTTCATTGATCACACCACAGTATCGGCCCGCATCGCCCGACAGATCGCGGTTGAGGGACGCGACAAGGAACTGCATTGCGTTGATGCTCCCGTCACCGGCGGGCAATCTGGTGCGGAAAATGGCACACTGGCGATCATGTGCGGCGGCAGCGCCAAGGCGGTTGATGCCGCACGCCCGGTCCTTGCCGCCTACGCAAAGCGCGTTGTCCATGTCGGCAAATCGGGCGCTGGGCAAACGGCCAAAATGGCCAATCAGATGTGCATCGCCGGGGCCACCGCCGGCTTGGCCGAGGCCATTCGCTTTGCCCAATTGGCCCACCTCGATCTTGATAAAGTGTTCGAGGCCATTTCGGGCGGTGCGGCGCAATCGTGGCAAATGGACAATCGCTTCCATACCATGGTCAAGGACGAATTCGATTTCGGGCTCGCGGTTGATCTCATGCGCAAAGACTTGGGTCTGGCCATCGACGAAGCGCGCACCATCGGGGCCAGCGTCCCTGTCACCGCACTGGTCGATCAGTTCTACGTCGATGTTCAAGCGATGGGTTATGGCCGTGAAGACACGAGCGCGCTGATCCGCCGCCTGCCACGCCGAAAGGCAGCCAAATGAACCGCGCCCGCCTCACTCTCGCCGCCTTGCTCTTGTCAACTTCGGCACCGGCATTGGCCGATACGCTGATCGACAATGTGCGCGGCACAACCATTGGCGCAAACGGCCAGCCTGAAAGCTTCACCGGCCTTTTGTTCGATAATGCCGGAACTATTGTGCGCGTGATTCACGCCGGTGAAAAAAAGCCGAAGCCGAAGAAAGACTATCAGTACCACCTTGATGGCAAGGGCCGCGTCATGCTGCCCGGCATGATTGATGCGCACGCGCATGTGATGGGCATGGGCTTTGCCGCGCTCAGCCTGGACTTGTCCGAAACCACGTCGCTGGCCCAGGCACTTGAGAAAATCCGCACATTTGTTGCCGAACACCCTGACCGGCCGTGGATTGTGGGGCGCGGCTGGAACCAGGAATTGTGGCAGCTTGGCCGCTTCCCCACCGCTGCCGAACTTGACGCTGTCACCGGCAACCGCCCTGTCTGGCTTGAGCGTGTGGATGGTCACGCAGGCTGGGCCAACACCGCCGCCCTGAAGGCCGCAGGCGTCACCGCCGCCTCGAAAGACCCTGCTGGCGGAAAACTGGAACGCAACGCTGATGGCAGCCCACAGGGCGTGTTTGTGGATACCGCGATGGAACTGGTCAGCGCTCGCCTCCCTGCTCCGCGCGCCGAAGACCGCGATGTGGCCTTTGCCACCGCCCAGCAAATCCTGTTCAAGCGTGGCGTAACAGCGGTTGCCGATATGGGCACCAGCATTGATGACTGGCAGGCCTATCGCCGCGCTGGCGATGCCAACAGGCTCTACGTCCGCGTCATGGCTTATGCCGCAGGGGTAGAGCAGATGAGCTTGATCGGCGGCCCCGGCCCCTCGCCGTGGCTCTATGCTGATCGCCTGCGCCTTAACGGCGTGAAGCTTTACCTTGATGGCGCGCTGGGATCGCGCGGGGCATGGCTGAAAGCACCTTATGCCGATGCACCCGCCACCAGCGGATTGCCGCAATTGTCCGAAACCCAACTCGGCAATTTGATGAGCCGCGCGGCCATGGACAACTTCCAGATCGCGGTCCACGCGATTGGCGACAAGGGCAACGCCGCCGCGATTGGCGCGATTGATGATCTGTCCGCCACGTATAAGGGGGATCGCCGCTGGCGCATCGAACATGCGCAAATCGTTGATCCCAGAGACTTTGCGCGCTTCGGGCAGAACGGCGTGATCGCTTCGGTGCAACCGGTCCACCAAACATCTGACCGGACGATGGCCGAAGCGCGGCTGGGGCCTGACCGGCTTGCAGGGGCCTATCCGTGGAAATCCTTGCAGGCAGCCGGTGCCAAACTGGCGTTCGGATCAGACGCGCCGGTTGAACAGGCCGATCCATGGGCAGGCTTTGCCGCCGCAATCAGCCGCCAAGGCCCGGATGGCCAACCCACAGGCGGTTGGCAAGCACAGGAACGCGTTGACCGCACCACGGCGCTTGCCGCCTATACCAGCGGCGCAGCTTTTGCAGGCTTTGCCGAAAAGCGCTTCGGACGCCTCGCCCCTGGCCTGCGCGCAGATTTCATCGTGGTGGATACCGATCCGATGTCGGCAGGCCCCGAACAGATCCGCGCAACCAAGGTCATCGAAACGTGGATCGGCGGCGGGCTGGTCTGGTCAGCGGAACAACCGGTGAAATAAGATCAGGGCAGAAGTTGTGGCTGCTCGATCACGGCTTCTTCCTCGGCCTTGCGCTTGGCGTCGGCGCTTTCGGTAAAGCGCATCAGCACCAGCGTGCCTTCGAACAGCAGCAGCAACGGTATTGCCAGCATCAGTTGCGACACAACGTCAGGCGGCGTCGCTACAGTCGCCACGGCAAAAATCAGCACGATGGCATAACGCCGCGCCTGCACCAGTTGCGCGCGGCTGACGATGCCTGCTCGGTTCAAAAGCATCAGCAGAACCGGCAGCAGGAAGCTGATTCCAAACGCCAAAATGAACTGCATCACAAGGCTGAGGTAATCCCCCGTTCCCGGCAATGCTTCCAGTTGCAGGCCGCCCTTGTTGCCTTCAAACCCCAGGAACCACTTGAACGCTGTTGGCATCACCACATAATAGGCAAGGCTGGCGCCCATAGTGAACAGGATTGGCGTTGCCAGAATGAACGGCAAAAACGCCCGCTTTTCACGCGCATAAAGCCCTGGAGCAACAAACGCCCACAACTGGTTGGCAATCACCGGAAAACTGATGAAAAACGCAGCAAACATCGAAACTTTCAGCTCGACGAAGAACGCTTCATACAGCTTTGTATAGATCAGTTTGCCTTGTCCCGGCGGAAACGCCACCACCAACGGACGCGCCAGAATGCTGAATATGTCATCAGCAAAATAGAAGCACACCACAAATGCCGCCACCAGCGCATAGACGCAGCGCAGCAACCGCGTGCGCAGTTCCAGCAGGTGGTCCAGCAACGGGGCCTGGCTCTCGTCAATATCGTTGATCATGGCTGGGCCGTCCCTGATGCAGGCACTACCTCACCGGTTTTGTCTTCCGGCGGCATCGGGCCGATCATCAACGGATCAGCATTGCCCGCCGGCAGCGGATCGTTCTGATCGCTGGCATCATCAACGGTTTGCCCTTGTGCAGCGGCTGCTTCTTGCGCTGCGGTTTCGCGCATGATCCGTTCGTTCTGTTCCTTCCACTTGCGCTCCATCTCTTCCATTTCCGCCTCGCGGATCATGGTTTCAATGCCTGAACGAAAGTGGTTGGATACGCTGCGCATCTTGGCCACCCACCGGCCCGCCGTCCGCAGCGCCATGGGCAAGTCTTTCGGGCCGATCACGACGATCGCCACGATGACCAGCACCAGCAATTCAGAAGCGCCAATGTCAAACACGGCTATTGGCCCTCAGCAGACTTGCAGTGAACGACTTACTGGGCCTTATCGGTCGAAGTTGGCTGCGGCGCAGGCGTAGCAGGCGGAACCTGTTGCTGCTGGATCTGCGCAGGCGGCACAATCGGCTTGTTATCTTCTTCATGCATACCCTGCTTGAAGCTTTTGATACCCTTGCCAAAATCGCCCATCATTTCAGAAATGCGGCCACGGCCAAACAGAACCAAAACCACCAGCGCCAGCACGATCAGGTGCGGAAGGGAAAGACCACCCATTTCACAAACTCCTTTGCGCCCCGTCAGGGGCTGCGCAATGCCTAGATAGGAAGTCTGGCCCGTTCTGACCAGTCAATCCATCCAGTTGTTTTCAAGCGTCCCCGGCAGGCGGTTCTTCTGCGTCCGTGTCGTCATCGTCGCCTCCCGTCAAGACGGCAAACGCCTCGTCAACCGGATCAAGCAGCCCGGCTGCCCGCAATTCCTCGATTCCCGGCAAATCACGCCGCGATTCAAGCCCGAAGTGCGTCAGAAAATCGGGCGCGGTGGCATAGATCGTCGGGCGTCCCGGCACCTCGCGCCGCCCAGCAATGCGAATCCACCCAGCCTCCAGCAACACGTCAAGCGTGCCCTTGGCGGTCTGTACCCCACGGATCGCCTCAATCTCGGCGCGGCTCACCGGCTCGTGATAGGCGATGATGGCCAGCGCTTCCGTCGCCGCGCGCGACAGACGGCGCGGCTCTTCCTTTTCGCGCCGCAACAAGTGCGCCAGATCAGGGGCAGTCTGGAAATGCCAGCGCCCGCCCCGCTCCACCAGTTCTATCCCGCGCCCTGCATAATCGCCCTGCAACGCGGCAATCGCGTCGCTAACATCGGCCCCGCCAAGATGCCGGGACAGATCCTGCACCGTCATCGGTTGCTCGGCCGCAAACAGCGCCGCTTCCACCGCACGGGCAAGATCATCAGGCGAGGTCATGCCCGCGCCGCCCGCAACATCAGCGGACCAAAGGCTGCATCTTGCGCAATCTCTGCCCGCCCCTGCTTGGCCAATTCCAATGCCGCCAGAAAGCTGGACGCCAAAGCTGATTTGCGCAGCAGCGGATCAGCATCAAGCGGCAGAAATGCGCGCAAATCTGTCCAATCCATGGCAATGCCAAGCATCTTTGATACACGTGTCAACGCCGCGTCCAGCGTCATCACCGCGCGTTCGCGCACCATGTGGACCACCGGCTTGTTGCGCAGCTTGATCGCGCCATAGGCCTGAATCAGCATGAAGATGTCGCATTTCCAAAGTGCCTTTTTGTCCACGCGCAAACCCTCAGGTGCCCCGCGAACGAAGACATCGCGCCCTACCCGGTCGCGCGCCATCAACCGTGCGCCAGCCTCGCGCATCGCGCCAAGACGCTGCAATCGCAGTTGCAACTTCAACGCCAGTTCTTCAGGGCTAGGCTGTACTTCGGGATCACGCGGCAGCAATAACAAGGACTTAAGATAGGCCAGCCACGCCGCCATCACCAGATAATCAGCCGCCAGTTCCAGCTTCAGCGCCTCGGCCTGCTCAATATACCCCAGATACTGATCCACCAGATCAAGGATGGAAATCGTCCGCAAATCAACCTTTTGGCGGCGCGCCAATTCCAGCAACAGGTCAAGCGGCCCTTCCCACCCGTCCAGTTCCAGATAAAGCGCTGCATCACCGGTTTCAGCCGAGCCGATCCCCTCCCACGCCGCATCCCCTTCAAGCAGCGCTGGGAAAGCCGTGTCTGCCATCAGGCCAGACCCAGCAACCGGTCACGCAGGGCATACAACGCGTCCTGCTCTGCCATTTCTGCCGGACCATCCAACGCTGCCGTCGATGCCAAAGCCCGCTCCAGCCGCTCTGTCGTTCTGGCCGTCATGGGCGAAAGAACGTTGGCAATTCCCACCATGTCGTCCATTTTCGCCCAGCAATTCAGCGCGATATCACAGCCCGCCGTCTGAGCTTTAGCCGCGCGTTCAGGCACTGTCCCGCCCAACGCTTGCATATCCAGATCATCGGTCAGCAGCAGCCCGTCAAAGCCTATCGCTTTGCGGATGATCTCTTCAATCACATAGGAAGAATGCGTCGCCGGATTATCCGCGTCCCACGCGGTGAACTTCACATGTGCCGTCATCGCAATTGTAGCATCTTTCAACGTGCGAAATGGCGCAATATCCAGCGCCAGTTCTTCTGCCGAAGCAGTCACGGTCGGCAATTCCTTGTGGCTGTCCACCAAGGCGCGGCCATGCCCCGGCACATGCTTGACAATGCCAGCCACTCCGGCGCGGCCCAGTCCATCCAGCGTGGCCCTACCCAACGCAGCCACGCGCATGGGTTCAGTGCCCAGCGCGCGATCACCGATCACATCGTGTGCGCCGGGTTGCCGCACGTCCAGCAAAGGCAAACAATCCACGCTGATCCCGGCCTCGGCAAGATCAAGCCCCAGCGCATGGGCATTGGCCCGCGCGGCCTCAATCGCACTGGCGGGCGCCACGTCATACAGACGGTCAAAGCTCTCACCGGCTGGATAGGCGGCCCACACCGGCGGCTTCATCCGCGCAACCCGCCCACCTTCCTGATCAATGCAGATGAAAGTGCGCTCACGCCCATGAAGCGCCCGCAAATCGTCGGTCAACGCCCGCATTTGCGCGCGGCTTTCCACGTTGCGCCCGAACAGGATATATCCGGCCGGGTTCGCATCGCGAAAGAATGCGCGTTCGTCATCTGTAAGGGTCAGGCCGGAAAGCCCAAAAATCGCTGGAAGCATGGGTCCAGAGTCGCGCAAACCCGGCGCTTTCTCAAGGCCGGGTTCACGCATGATGGGGGAAAACTAAAAGCTCAGCGCTTCACCTGGCACTTCAGGCCGCCAGCCTGCAACCGCTGGCATAGCGCATTGGCCGCCGACACATCGCCTGCCAGAGCCTGTAGACGGTAAACCGTGCCAATATCGGCCTTGCCCTCAACCACGCGATGCTGAAACCCCTTAAGCGCTTCATGATTGCCTGACAGTTTGCTCCAAGCCGCTTCTGCCGAAGCATTGGACGAAAACGCGCCGATTTGAACGCCCACACCGCCTGATGTTGCCGCTGCAGGCTTGTCGCCCGAAGCCGCAGCCCCACTTGCTCCGGCACTTGGCTTGGCGGATGGCGTTGCTTTTGGCACTGGCGAAGCGGATCCGGCCAGATTGGCCAAGGGCTTTTCGCCTTCGCTTACCTTGAAGCTCGAATCGCCCGTCCCTGCAAAGGTCTTGCCACCCGGATCGCTGGGCGCAACTTTATAGGGCTCTTTGCTTGCTTCGATCAGACTGCCGTCTGCATCCGAGGGGCCGCTTGTCTTGTTTGTGGCATACCAGATGCCGCCAATCAGCGCCGCGAGCACCATCAGGCCCATCACGGCAAAGCCGATCAAACGGCCATTGCCGCTGTCTTCTTCGTCGGCATCAACATCGTCAACGCTTTCAAGCCACGGCAAGCGGTCTTCTTCGCCCAAGGCCAGACGGTCGCCAACCTCTTCAGTTGCGCCCAATTCCGCCGAGACGTCGAACGGCTTGCCCGTGCCGATGCCTTGATCGGCCCAAGAATTTTGTTCGTCACCACTCATGCTCGCGCCCCTGCCGGTTAACTATCGTGTCAAAGCTCTGATGCGGCCTCAACCCCCAATAGGGCGAGACCGTTCTTAATTACTTGCCCGATTTGTTGGGCGAGGAAAAGACGGGCACCGCTCATTACTGGGTCCTGTGCCACAATGAACCGTTTTTCAGGCCGGTCATTCCCCAGATTGTAGAACGAATGAAACGCAGATGCCAGATCGTGCAAGAAAAACGCAATACGGTGCGGTTCGCGCGCCACTGCTGCGGCTTCGACCATACGCGGGAATTGTGCAGCCAACTTGACCAGCGCCAATTCTTCTTCGCCCAATAGGCTAAGGTTTTCAGATGATGGCACAAAACCTTCATCGGCACCTTTACGGATATTCCGGCAGATGCGCGCGTGGGCATACTGGACATAGAACACCGGGTTGTCTTTCGACGCTTCGACCACCTTGGCAAAGTCGAAATCCATCTGTGCATCAGGCTTGCGGGTCAGCATGGTAAAGCGAACCACGTCCTTACCCACTTCATCCACAACGTCAGAAAGCGTTACGAAGTTGCCGGAACGCTTGGACATTTTCACAGGCTCGCCATCGCGCAGCAGCTGGACCATTTGCACCAGCTTCACCTCGAACGGCTTTGCTGTGCCGCCATCTGCGCTGGTCAGCGCCGCCACGGCCGCCTTGATCCGCTTTACCGTACCCGCATGATCTGCGCCCCAGATGTCCACCAGCGCATCGGCATTTTGCGCCTTTTGGAAGTGGTAAGCGAGGTCAGCGCCGAAATACGTCCACGCCCCGTTCGATTTCTTGATCGGGCGGTCCTGATCGTCACCAAACCTTGTTGACCGGAACAGCGGCAATTCAACCGCTTCCCAATCTTCCAGAGTCTTGCCCTTGGGCGCTTCCAGCACGCCATCATAGACCAGATCGTGCGCGCGCAGCCAGCTTTCCGCTTCGTCAACTTTGCCCGATGCCTGCAATTGCGCTTCTGACGAGAACAGATCGTGGCGAATGCCAAGCGTCGCCAGATCGTCGCGAATCATGTCCATCATCGCGGCCACTGCCTTGGTGCGGAAGGTGATCAGCCAGTCGGCTTCCGGCGCATCGGCGTACTTGTCGCCAAATTCAGCTGCCAATGCCTGTCCGACCGGCACCAGATAATCGCCGGGATAAAGCCCTTCCGGGATCGCTCCCACATCGCGGCCCAGCGCCTCAAGATAACGGATGTGCACCGACCGGGCGAGCACATCGACCTGCGCGCCTGCATCGTTGACGTAGTATTCCTTGATGACTTTATGCCCGCTGTAAGCCAGCAAATCAGCCAGAGCATCGCCCACAACCGCACCCCGGCAATGGCCCATGTGCATGGGGCCGGTCGGGTTAGCGGAAACATATTCGACGTTGACGACTTTGCCGCCACCCATGTCAGACCGGCCATAATCCGCGCCCGCTGTGGCGATAAGCGCCAGTTCACCGCGCCATGAATCATCGGTCAGTCGCAAGTTGATAAAGCCCGGCCCAGCAATTTCTGCAGACACAACGCGCGGCTCTTTTTCCAGCTCTGCCACCAGCACAGCGGCCAGCGCACGCGGATTGGTGCCCGCAGGCTTGGCCAGCACCATCGCGGCATTGGTGGAAAGATCACCATGCGACGGATCGCGTGGCGGCTCACACGTTACCGCGCCTCGGTTCAAACCGCCGGGCAAGGTGCCAGCCGTTTCCAGCGCACCCAGTGCAGCGTCAATTACCCGAGCGAAGTCGGCGTGAAGGTTCATTTGGCCAAGAGTCATGGCCGCGCGGTTAGCGGAACTGGCGCGAAAACGAAAGAGCGCCCTGTGCCTTTAGCCCGCTTTAGAATCAGGGTTTAGCGGCGGACGTTGTACTGCAACTGGTCATTGGTCAGTTGGAAACCAACCAGCAGTTCAAAGTTGGCGCGCGCCAGAGCAGCTTTTACGTCAGGCTGCGACAGCGGATCGACAGCGGCGTCCTGATCACCTGCACGGCGTTTGCGCGAAATACGCTTGGCGATGTCTTCAGGCAAGGAGGCTTCTGCTTTTTCAACATAAGCGGCTGCCTGCCCCTTGGCCGAGGCACGATCCTGTCCATCGGCAAATTCGACTACGACCGTACCAATGCGCTTGGCCACAACCACGTTACCGCCGCGAATAACCGTCGAGAAATAGGGCAATTCGACGCGCCGCGCCCCGCGCGCATCAGTCCGCCGCGCCAGCACATCGAAAGTTGCTTGCGAATAGAGCTTTTCTCCAACGGTGCAGGTGGCACGAACATTGGTGAGCGTTGCCACCACATCCAACGCTGCCGAATCAGTGCGGCCGGGTGCCGAAAACAGCGTCACGTCGCCAGTATAGTCCGGCACGCCGACCCGCGGGCACGGATCACGCAGAGCCTTCACGCCCACAGCATCATCCACCACCAGTTCGCCACGTCCGCCACCGCAAGCTGAAAGCGCTAGCGCGGCCACGAGCGGAGCGCCCAACAGGGCGAGACGACGGGCGGATGCGATCATGGGCACTTTCATCCTTGGCAATTCGTTGTTCGCAGCAAAAAGCCGCTGTTCGGGCCACCTCTACCCATCACATTCGCTTTCGGCAATGGCAGGCTGGCGCGCATGCTGCTAAGGGCCACAGGATGAACGACAGCTTGCCAGACGCAGCGGCCCAAGCGGCCCCCATCCGCCTCCTTATCGCTGCCCCGCGCGGCTTTTGCGCCGGGGTCGACCGCGCGATCGAAATCGTTGAACGCGCGATCAATCGTTATGGCGCGCCGGTCTATGTACGACACGAGATTGTGCATAACCGCTTCGTTGTTGATGGCCTGAAGGCCAAAGGCGCTGTGTTCATTGAAGAACTTGATCAAGTGCCCGATGGCGCGCCGGTCGTGTTCTCGGCCCATGGCGTGCCAAAAGCGGTGCCACAAGTCGCCACGGAACGCGGGCTTGATTGGCTGGACGCCACCTGCCCGCTCGTCAGCAAAGTCCACCGTCAGGCTGAACGCCAGGTTGAAGCCGGACGCCACATCCTGTTCATCGGCCACAAAGGCCATCCCGAAGTCATTGGAACAATGGGGCAAGTTCCTGAAGGCGCAATCACGCTGGTTGAAACCGTGGATGACGTTGCCGCCCTGAAATTCACCGATGAAACCCCGCTTGCTTTCCTGACGCAAACCACGCTTTCGGTTGATGATACTGCGGAAATCGTCGCAGCATTGCGCCGCCGCTATCCGCATATGGTGGGGCCGAAAGCGGAAGACATTTGCTACGCCACCTCCAACCGACAGGAAGCCGTCAAGGCCATTGCCGGAGAATGCGAACTGCTCTTGGTCATCGGCGCGCCCAACAGTTCCAATTCGTTGCGGCTGGTTGAAGTGGCTGAACGACTCGGCACGCGGTCACGCCTGATCCAGCGCGCTTCCGAAATTGACCCGTCATGGCTTGATGGCGTGAACACATTGGGCCTTACCGCCGGAGCATCCGCGCCTGAAGTGCTCGTCCGCGAAGTTGTCCAGCGTATCGGCGAATTGCGGACCGTATCCGAAGAAACCGTGACCACGACCGAGGAAAAGATGGTCTTCAAATTGCCGCGCCAACTGGCTGACTGACCATGGCTGTTTATACGCAGATCGGCGCGGAGGACATGGCCGCGCTCATCGCTGAATTCGATGTCGGGCAACTCGTCTCGGCCAAAGGCATTGCTGAAGGCGTTTCGAACAGCAATTGGCTGCTGGAGACGACTGGTTCTGCCAGTGCGGCAACGCGCTTCATCCTGACGATGTACGAATTCCGCATTGAATTGAGCGACTTGCCCTACTTCCTCTCGCTGCTCGATCACCTTGCCGCGAAGGGCTGTCCTGTACCGCGCACGATCCATGATCGCGATGGTGCTTTGTACCGGATGCGCGGCGACAAGGCATTGGCGCTGATCGAATTTCTGCCCGGTGTGTCGGTCAGCGAACCCACCCCTGCCCAGGCCCGCGCCGTTGGTGCGGCACTGGCGCAACTCCACGCCGCCGCCGCAGATTTTGCGCCAACCCGTGCTAATGGCATGGGCCTTGCCGAATGGCAGCGCCTGTTTGACGCCTGCGGAGCCGATGGACTTGCTATCGTCGATCCGCAATTGGCGGGACTTGTGGCCGAATATTTGCCAAAGATTGCGGCAGCTTGGCCAAGCGATTTACCACGCTCTGTGATCCATGCAGACCTGTTCCCCGACAATGTCCTGATGCTTGGCGACAAGGTGACGGGCCTGATCGACTTCTACTTTGCCTGCAATGATTTGACGGCCTACGATGTGGCGGTAACCCACGCCGCGTGGTGCTTTGATTCAACAGGCCAAACCTTCCGTGCCGATCTGTCCGCCGCCCTGCTTGAGGGTTATGAAAGCGTCCGCCCGCTTTTGCCAGAGGAACGCGCCGCCCTGCCACTGCTCGCGCAAGGGGCCGCACTGCGCTTTACCGCAACCCGCGCCTATGATTGGCTGAACACGCCTGCCGATGCGCTGGTCATGCGCAAAGACCCGATGGCCTTTGCCCGCCGCCTTCAATTCTATGCCTCAAATCCGGATGTTTTCGCATGAAGCACGTCGAAATTTTCACTGACGGCGCATGCAAGGGCAACCCCGGAAAAGGCGGCTGGGGCGCGCTTCTGCGCATGGGCGAGCATGAGAAAGAGCTGTCCGGCTCGGAAAAAGAAACCACCAACAACCGCATGGAATTGATGGGCGCGATTCAGGCTTTGCAGGCCCTGTCGCAGCCCTGCAAAGTCACGCTTCACACCGACAGCAAATACGTGCTCGACGGCATCACCAAGTGGATCTTCGGCTGGCAGAAAAAAGGCTGGAAAACCGCCGATAACAAGCCAGTGAAGAATGAGGACTTATGGCGCGCACTGGTCGACGCCGTCCGCCCCCACAAAATCGAATGGGTCTGGGTCAAAGGCCACGATGGCCATCCCGAGAACGAGCGTGTGGACAAACTGGCAAGTGACGCAGCAATTGCAGCTTAAGCCGCAGCCTCATTCCACCGTCGTATCAACCACCTCGGCAGCGGGACCGTTCTTCAGGATCGATTCGATAGCGTTCTTGGCCCCTGCCTTGCTGGCATAGCCTTCTGTCCAGAACAGGCTTTCAGAATTGTAGCAAAAGTAAGCCACGAATTCTCCAGACTTATTTTTACGAATTTCGAAACGGTGCGCCATTTCAAGTCCTCCTTGCAAGTCAAACTTCAACCAAGCCTGACCCCCACAGCAAATCTATCACTCTTGCCGCAGTTGAATAGTGCAATTCAGCTTTACGCAGGTGTGACAAACCGCGCTGGCGCATAGACCGCCGCATCAATCTCAGCCGTCAGATCATCGCGCGGCAGGCCCAGCAAAAGCTGCGCCCCCAGCCGCGCCGCAGCGGGCGCTGTCTGGATGCCAAAGCCGCCTTGGCCTGCAAACCAGAACAGCCCCGACACTTTAGCATCAAAGCCGTAAACTGGCAGCCTGTCGGGCGCGAAGGAACGCAAGCCTGCCCAGCGCCGCTCCATCGCCGCGATCTTCCAGTCAACCACCTGTTCGAACCGGTCGATGGCGATGGCGACGTCCAATTCCTCGGGCGCGGCATCGCCTGCCACATCGGGTATTTCGTCATGCGGGGAAAGCCACAGCCGCCCGCCCTGCGGCTTGAAATAGAAGTCCTCGTTAATGCCAAGCGTCAGCGGCAACCGGTCATCGGGCACCGGATCGGTGCGCAATTGCACAATCGTGCGGCGCAACGGCTGCACACCGACGGCAGAAGCGCCTGCCTGTACCGCTACATCATCTGCCCAAGCTCCCGCCGCGTTGGCAAGCACTGTGCAGCGCGCTTCACCGTCTTTCCACGCGATGCGCCAGCCCGCCCCCTCACGCTCGATCTGTTCAACCCGCGCGCGCACACGCAGCACTGAACCGGTGCGTTTCGATGCCGCCAGATAATGCTGATGCAGCGCCGCCACATCTATATCCGCGCACTCAGGCTCCCACGCGCCAACAACCCAGTCGCTGCGCAACCCCGGCACCCGCGCTTCCAGTGCCGCCCGATCCTGCAAATGCAGCGTCGCGCCCAAGGCCGAAAACTTCTCGACAAACGCCTCGACTTTGCCGCGATCTCCCGCGCGCCCGATGTTCAGCGCTCCGCGCGGCGAAAGATACCCGCCTTCGCGCAGGAACCGCCCTGATGCCATCGTCAGCGGAAACACCCCCGGCCCGCCATAAGTCTCTTCCCAAAACGCAGCCGAACGCCCGGTGGTGTGATAGCCCGGCGTATCTTCCGCCTCTACCAGCAGCACGCGGGCAAAAGGCGCGCATTCGGCGGCCAGACTTGCACCGGCTATCCCTGCGCCGATGATGGCGACGTCAAACACGTTGGCAGGCATCGTCACGGCAATTGCTCCTTGGTCGGCCAAGGCGCCATCCGGTCGAGGAAGTCATCAATTGCATGCATCGCCTTGTCGCGCACCAGATCAACCTCGCGCAGTATTTCATGCCGCGCTTCACGCCCCCAGCTGACCAGTTGCGCACGCGGCAATCGCTTGGCCGCTTTTTCAATGGCCTTCCACGATACGAGGCCATCATGGCGCGCAGCCAGCAACAGGACCGGCACGTCCACCGCCTCCAGGATTCCCGGCTGTTCAAGCGTAATTGCGGACGCATAGGCCCGTTCGACCCAGCGCCAGCTTCCCGGCCCCATTGCCAGATAAGGCCGCGTTTCTTTCCAATGCGCCTCATCGCCATAACGCGCTTCATCATGCGTCAGCAGAGTATTGCGGGCAGCTACGCTTGCTCCGGGTTTTTCACTGGTCTTCCACGCCGCACGTTCAGGATCGCCCCAGCGGCAGAACATGTCAGCCACGCGCCGCAACAGCCGATTCGGTCCCGGCGTCAAAAAGCCCAGCATCGGCGCACTTAATACCACCGCCACCGGATGAATCCGCTTTTCCGCCACACTGCGCAGCACCAGATGCCCCCCCATCGAATGGCCAATGATCACATGCGGTGCAGGCGTCGTCCTTACCCATTCGTCCCAAAAGGCCGCCAGATCATCAACCCAAACCGAAAAATCGCTGATATGTCCGGTGGTTGGGTGCGATGTCATACGGCCTGACCCTGCCTGACCGCGCCAATCCAGCGCCGTTACCCGCCAGCCTTCATTATGCCAATAATGCAGTGATTCCAGATACTTTTCGTAAAAATCACCGCGCCCCGGCAAGAACAGGATCGAACCGCGTGCGCTCAGCGCAGGGTCGTTGCTGTGCACACCTGGCCAGTCAATCCGGCGCAAGCCTTGGCCATCAACTGCCGTCCACATTGTTTCTTGCGCGGCAGAAGGAATCGCCCTGCGATCAATAGCCTCACGCTTGCCGGAAATCATGCGGCGTCGTCTCCATGTGGCGCTTATCTGCACCAAGGTTTGGTTACCGTTTGGTAAGTGGTTGTCCCGTATACCCTATGCCATGCAGGGGAATATCTTCATCTACGGGCTGGTCGGAGCATTGGCAATCGCGCTGCTGGTTGCCGCTTTTACCGATATCCGTCGCCGCCAGATCGACAATTGGCTTAACGCCGCCATCGCGCTTGGGGCTCCGGCTTACTGGTGGGCCCAGGGCCTGATGCTCTGGCCGGATGTGGCGATGCAAGTGGGCGTTGCCCTTCTCGCATTTGTGGTGCTGGCCGGGCTTTTTGCGCTCAAAGTGATGGGCGGCGGCGATGTGAAGCTGCTCTCTGCGCTGGCGCTTTGGATCGCACCCTTAGACTTCATGCGGATGTTGCTGTTCATGTCGCTTATCGGCGGCGTGCTCACCATTCTTTTTGCTGCCTGGCACTTTACCGTCACTCGCAAACGCGATGCCAAGATCCCTTATGGCGTGGCCATCGCTTGCGCCGGATTGATCACATTGGCCCCCACACTCGAAGCCGGCTGGCGATCGGTCACCGGGGCCTGAAGCGCTGTATCCCAAATTTTAACCAATTTGCCCGACAGATGCGGGCCAGACTTTAGAGGGCAGGACAAGTAGCCATGGACAAAAGGAAGCTGATGTTGCTGGTGGGGGCGCTAATCGTTGCGCTCGGCACGGCCTTTGCAGCACGAAGCCTTTTCGTCGGAGCCGGTACGCCACAAGCTGCCGCTGCCGCCCAGGTCCCTATGGGGGCCAAGGTGCTTGTCGCGCAACGTGCCCTGCCCGTTGGCACCATCATCACCGCAGATTCGATCAATTTTCAGGCTTGGCCGGAAGATATGGTTCAGGATGCCTACTTCGTCGAAGGCGAAGCAGACATGCAGAAGCTGCTGGGCACTGTGGTCCGCAACCCGATTACCGCTGGTGAACCGGTGACCAAGGGTAATCTTGTTGCCCCTGGTGATCGCGGCTTCCTTGCAGCGGCGCTTGGCCCCGGCATGCGCGCTGTTACCATTGCTGTTTCTGCACGCACCGGCGTTGCCGGGTTTGTTTTCCCAGGCGACTACGTCGATCTCGTCCTTACGCAGACCGTGCAAGGCGGTGGCGGCGGCGATGGCGGAGCGCTTCGAACTTCCGAAACGATCATGAAGAACATGCGCGTTCTGGCTACCGACCAGTCGACCGAACAGGAAATGGTTGAAGGCAAGACCCGCGTCCGCGCTTTCAGCACGGTAACCGTCGAAGTCACGCCGAAGATGGCCGAGAAAATTGCCGTTGCGCAAACGCTTGGCACCATCAGCCTCTCACTGCGCTCTATCGCTGACAATGCGGCTGAACTGGAACAGGCGATTGCTTCGGGCGATGTCAAAATCCCCAGCGGCCTTAGCAAGCAGCAAGAAGAAGCCCTGCTCAAGCAAGCAATGAAGCGGCCGATGGAAAGCGCCACGACAAGCTTCGTCACCGGCGGCGATGTCTCACGCTTTTCCCGCAAGAACATGGCGCCAAGCCCTGCAAAGCTGGCCGCGCAAATGGCTTCACCCGTCAATCCCGGACCGAGCATGTCTGGCCCGTCAATGTCCCAGCCCGCTCCAACCGCGCCCAAAGGCCCGATTGTTCGAGTGAGCCGCGGCAAGGACGTCGAAAACGTGACATTGGAAACCAAGTGACATGACGACCCCGCGACAGACACCGCTTGCGAAGGGCAGCACAATGACCCGCCGTCTCTCAACCTCGTTCATTTCCGCTGCGCTGATCGCATTTCCTGCGGCTCTGGTGCCTGCAACCGCAGTGCTCCACGCCCAAAGCGTAACCAGCCCTTCGCGCACCATCACCCTTTCGATCGGGCGTGGCGAATTGATCACCGTCCCTGGCCGCATGGCAGACGTGTTCGTCGCCGATGAAAAGGTCGCCGACGTTCAGGTCAAGTCGACCAACCAGTTGTATGTGTTCGGCAAATCTGGCGGCGAAACCACGATTTATGCCAGCAATGCCAAAGGCGATGTAGTGTGGTCTGCCAATGTCCGCGTTGGCACGAACCTTGATACGATCGACCAGATGCTGAACATGGCGATGCCTGATGCGCGCGTGACCGTTTCAACCATGAACGGCACCGTACTGCTTACCGGCACGATCGGCGCACCTGAAGACGCTGCCGAAGCCGAGCGCCTCGTCAAAGCCTTCGTGGGCGATAAAACCAACGTCATCAGCCGCTTGAAGATGGCAACGCCGCTGCAAGTAAGCTTGCACGTCAAGTTCGCCGAAGTCAGCCGGTCGTTGGTAAAGAACCTCGGCGTCAATCTTACCACGATTGATGGCACTGGCGGGATCAAATTCGGCGTTGGCCAAGGTCGCGCAATCGGCCAGCAATTCGCGACTGATCCCCGCCTGCCCTTCGCTGTGGGTGCAGGCAACATTTCGGCCAGTGGCTTTATTCCTGATCCCACCGGTGCCACGAACAACCTCGTCGCGACTGCAGGTACAGGGGTGAGCGCAGCTGCCGGTGGCACTTCCATTGCCGGTATGGGCAGACTGCTTGGCCTGAACTTGCTGGGCGCGCTTGATGCTGGCGAGACGCTGGGTCTTGTTACCACGCTGTCCGAACCGAACCTCACCGCGCTATCGGGCGAAACGGCTGAATTTCTGGCAGGTGGCGAATATCCCATTCCCATTCCGCAAGGGATCGGCGTGACCACCATCGAATTCAAGAAGTACGGTGTCAGCCTGGCCTATACGCCCACGGTTCTGGCCAATGGCCGCATTTCCATCCGCGTCCGCCCCGAAGTGTCCGAGCTTTCCAGCACCGGCGCGCTCAAGCTTGATTCGGTTGAAATCCCCGCGCTCACCGTGCGCCGTGCTGAAACCACGGTGGAACTGGGTTCGGGGCAGTCGTTCATGATTGCAGGCTTGCTCAGCAACAACGCGCAAAACTCGCTCACCAAAATGCCTGGCGCGGGCGATATTCCCATTCTGGGATCGCTGTTCCGTTCAACCAATTACCGCAAGGGCGAGACGGAACTGGTGATCGTGGTCACGCCATATCTGGTCAACCCGGTCAACGCCAACGACATCGTCTTGCCAACAGACGGCTTCCAAAGCCCCAATGATCTCCAGCGCCTGCTGGGTCACATGGAAAGCGATGGCGTAACCGGCGGCAGGCGTCCGATGCCAACCGAAAAAGAAGGCTCGGTCAAGGCCAACCCCCAAGTGGGTGCGCTCGACGTGCCAACCGGCCCTGCGCAACCGCGCGATCGTCGTGGCGAAAAGAAAGTCGCCAACGCCGAACCTGGCTTCAGCATTCAGTGAGAAAGGGTCAAGCAATGCGCCACAACCTCTCCCGCAGCATAACCGGTGCGCTGGTCCTCTCGCTTGCCATCGCGGTATCGGGGTGTTCAAGCACGCCAGAGAACCAGTCGCTCAATTCGGTTCACCAGCCGGTAGTTGAACGCAACAGCTATGTTTTCGATGTTGAAACATTGCCCAATGGCGGAATGTCGCCGGCTGAACAGCGCCGCCTTTCTGTCTGGTTTGAAACACTTGGCCTGAAATATGGCGACAAGATCACGGTTGATGATCCGCTGAAGTCCAAGGCCACTATGGCAGCGGTTGATGCCGTTGCCGGGCGTTGGGGTCTGATCGTTGATACCGCAGCGGCTCCCGTTACCGCAGGCTATGTCGCAGCAGGTGCCACGCGCATCATCGTTACGCGCACCACAGCGTCCGTTCCGGGCTGCCCGGACTGGCATCAAAAATCAGACTTTACGATGACCAACCGCACCTCGTCCAACTATGGCTGCGCAGTGAACAGCAACCTTGCTGCGATGGTCGCCGATAAAGAGCATCTGGTCAAAGGCGCCACCGGATCGGGTGAGACGACTGTCATGAGCAGCACCAAAGCAATCGACAGCTTCCGCAAGGCACCGCCATCAGGCGAAAGCGGCCTTAAGGGCGGCGCCACTTCAGAAGGCGGGAAATGACGCAATGAGCCCAAAGAACGCCAACCGCGATGCTTTTGCCGCTTTCATTTGCGACGATGCCGCGCTCGACATGCTCCGCCCTGCCGTCGTCGACATGGGCTGGGCTCCGGAAAAGTGCCACCGCGGTGGCCTGCGCAATGCCATTCAATCGCTTTCGATCACGGCCAGCCCCAACATCTTGATGGTGGACTTGTCGGAAAGCGGCGATCCGTTGAACGACATCAACGCGCTGGCCGAGGTGTGCGAGCCCGGCACGGTTGTGATCGCTGTCGGCCAAGTCAACGATGTTCGCCTCTATCGCGATCTCATGGCATCGGGCATTCAGGATTACCTACTCAAGCCTTTGAACACAGGCCAGTTGCGCGACGCGCTGGTTCAGGCGCAAGCGATCTTCGCATCGCCCAAAAATCATGATCCCAGTGCCGTGAAGCGCCATATATCGACTGCCGTTGTCGGCACGCGCGGTGGAGTGGGCGCGTCAACCATCGCCACATCGCTGGCTTGGCTGTTCAGTTCGGACCACAAATTACCCACTGCGCTGCTGGACCTTGACGTCCATTTCGGCACCGGCGCGCTGACGCTTGATCTTGAACCGGGCCGTGGCCTGACTGACGCGATCGACAACCCGAGCCGCATTGACGGTCTGTTCCTTGAACGCGCCATGATCCGCGCCAATGACAACCTGGCCATTCTCTCGGCCGAGGCCCCGATCAATTCGCCGCTGATGACAGATGGCAGCGCCTTCATCCAGCTTGAGGAAGAGTTCCGCCAAGCGTTTGAAATGACGATGATCGATATGCCGCGCAACATGCTGATCAACTTCCCGCATTTGCTGGTCGACGTGAACGTCGTCATTCTGGCCACGGAACTGACCCTGGCTGGCGCACGTGACGCGATCCGCTTGCTCTCATGGCTTAAAGTCAACGCAGGGCATGCGCGCCCCATCATCGTTGCCAATAAAGTCCAGCCCGGTGCCAATGAAATCAGCAAAGCCGATTTCGAAGCATCAATCGAACGCAAGATCGATTTCATGGTGCCCTATGACATCAAGGCTGCGTCAAACGCTGCCAAACTTGGCCAGACTTTCATTGGCGCAAACAGCAGTTCCAAAGCGGGTATCATGCTGCGCGACATCGGCCAGATGGTGATCAACTCGGTTGATGAAGGGGGCGTAACCACGCCGGATCCGGGCAACGATAAGCGCAAGGCTTCACTGCTGGGCAAGTTTGATCTGAAGAAAATGCTCGGCTCCAAAGCCAAAGCAAACGCCGCCGCTTGACCGATCAGGCAAACCGTAACGTGACAGAAGGGCAAAACTGATGGAAGGCATGATCGAAACGATCATCATGGTGCTTGGCCTTCTGCTGACGGTGGCACTTGCCTACATGGCGCTGTCAGGGCCTTCGGCGTCAAAAGAAGTCGGTCGCCGCCTGCAAACTGTCCGCCTGCGGCATTCGCAAAGCACCAAAGACCGGGTCGAAGCCCAGTATCGCAAGTCCCTTGCGGCACTCACCCCTCGCGCTACGAAAATCGCAGGATCAGGTTCGCGTCTGGAAGCGCTTCAACTGCGGTTGAAGCGTACCGGAAAAGCGTGGACGCTCTCCCAGTATCTCTATGCCAGTGGCGGTCTTGCGACATTCATCATCCTGTTCGTTTTCATCAAAACGGGCGCGATGGCGCTGGCACTTGCAGCCGGTGTCCTGATTGGCGGCGGTGTGCCGCATTTCGTGGTTGGCTGGGCCATCAACAAGCGCATCAAAAACTTCGTTACGCGTCTGCCCGATGCGATGGACCTGCTCGTTCGCGGCCTGCGTTCGGGTCTTCCGGTTACCGAAACACTTGGCGTGGTTGCACGCGAAGTGCCCGGCCCGGTTGGCGTCGAATTCAAGCTGGTCACAGACCGGATCAAAGTCGGGCGGACCATGGAAGAAGCGCTGCAAGAAACCGCAGACCGCCTCAATCTGCCGGAATTCAACTTCTTCTGCATCACTTTGGCCATCCAGCGCGAAACCGGCGGCAACCTGGCCGAAACGCTTTCAAACTTGTCCGATGTGCTGCGCAAGCGCGCGCAAATGAAGCTTAAAATCAGCGCGATGAGCTCTGAATCCAAAGCCTCTGCCTATATCGTGGGCGCGCTGCCGTTCATCGTCTTCGGCCTGATTTACACAATCAATCCTGATTACACGATGAAGTTTTTCGAGGACGAGCGACTGATCGTAACGGGCCTGGGTGGCCTGACATGGCTTGGCCTGGGCGCGTTCATCATGGGCAAAATGGTCAGCTTCGAAATCTGAGAAAAAGGGACAGGCGAAAATGTTGAATACTGCGCCAGGACCGACCCTTCTCGGAGTCGACGTCTATTTGGCTGGATCAATGCTCATCGCGGTGGCGGCGGCATCGGTCATGTTTGCGATCTATACCGCTATCACCATCCGCGATCCTATGTCCAAGCGCGTAAAGGCGCTGAATGAACGGCGCGAACAACTGAAGGCAGGCATTGTTGTCACCAATGCCCGCAAACGCACCAGCATTATTCGTGGCAACCAGACCACAGACCGCATCCGCAACTTTCTTGACACCCTCAAAGTGCTTCAGGACAGTCAAGTCGCTACCGTCCAGCAAAAGCTGGCACAAGGCGGCATCCGCAAAAAGGAATGGGCGGTTGCGGTCATTCTTGCGCGGCTTATCGGGCCGATCGTGTTCGGCCTGATCGGGGCCTTTCTATTTTACTGGTCTGATTCATTCCCCGAATGGACCCCGTTCAAGCGCTTCATGGGCTTTGCCGCTTGTCTGATCCTGGGTTACAAAGGGCCAGACATTGCCGTGCAAAACCAGATCGGCAAACGCACCGCAGCCATTCGCAAAGGTTTGCCAGATGCGCTCGATCTGCTCGTGATCTGTGCCGAAGCAGGCCTTACCGTGGATGCTGCGTTCAACCGTGTCGCCCGCGAACTGGGCCGTGCCTATCCCGAACTGGGCGATGAATTCTCGCTGACCGCCATTGAATTGTCGTTCCTGACCGACCGCCGCCAGGCCTTTGAAAACTTCGCCTATCGCGTAAATCTCGATTCGGTGAAGGGCGTGGTGACAACGATGATCCAGACCGAACGCTACGGCACTCCGCTGGCTTCGGCTCTGCGTGTTCTGTCAGCTGAATTCCGTAACGAACGCATGATGCGCGCCGAAGAAAAAGCCGCGCGTTTGCCCGCGATCATGACCATCCCGTTGATCTTGTTCATTCTTCCGGTGCTGTTCATCGTTATTCTCGGGCCTGCTGCATGCTCGCTCAGCGATAACTTCATCAACAAAAAGTTCTGACGCGGGCCTCCACCCGACAAACAAAAAAGGCCCGGCAGGTTTACACCCGCCGGGCCTTTTTGGTTCACACAAACGTGCCGATCAGAGCCGGGTTACGCTCTGCTCAATCGCGCCGAAAATGCTTTTGCCTTTGTCATCGCGCACTTCAATGCGCACGCTATCACCCCATTTCAGGAATGGTGTGACCGGCGCACCTGTCGCAATCGTCTCAACCATGCGTTGTTCAGCGATACAGGCATAGCCGCGCCCGCCTTGGGCCACAGGCCGCCCCGGTGATCCGTCAGCATCGCGGTTGGAGACAGTGCCAGAACCGATAATCGATCCGGCGCCGATCCGGCGTGTCTTGGCCAGATGTGCGATCAAAACGCCAAAATCGAATGTGCAATCCTCGCCCGCCTCAATCCGGCCAAACGGCGTTTCGTTCAGGTCCACCATAAGCGTGCGCGCCAATTTGCCACCGGCCCACGCATCGCCCAGCGCTTCAGGGGTTACGAATACTGGCGAAAAATGGCTGGCAGGCTTCGATTGGACAAAGCCAAATCCCTTGTCCAATTCGCCGGGTATCAGGTTGCGCAATGAAACATCATTGACCAATCCAACCAATCGCACATGCTTCAGCGCATCGCCGGGTGAAACGCCTTGCGGCACGTCGCCCGTCACCACCACAAGTTCGGCTTCAAAATCGCAGCCCCACGCCTCGTCTGCCAGCAGCACCGGTTCGCGCGCGCTGCGCAAATCATCGCTGCCGCCTTGATACATCAGCGGGTCCGTCCAGAAGCTTGCCGGAAGTTCGGCCCCGCGCGCTTTGCGCACCAGTTCCACGTGATTGACGTAAGCGCTGCCATCAACCCATTGGAAAGCCCGTGGCAAAGGCGCGCAAGCTTCGCGTTCATGAAATCGTTTGCGCGGGATCGCATCGTGCGCAAGTTCAATCGATAAGGCTTCCAGCTGGGGGAAATACCGGTCCCAGTCATCCAGCAAACCTTGCATGGTCGGCACGATATGATCGGCGTCGGCATACCATGCCAGATCTTCGGAAACCACGATCAGCCGCCCGTCCCGGCCCTGCGGAAGCGATGCCAATTTCACTTTTCGTCGCCTTCCAGTTCGCGCGCCGCCTTCAACAATTTGTCGAGGATCAACCTCAACTTTGCTTGTTCACGAGGGCTAATCGCGGCGAAAATCTTTTCGTAAATATCAAATGCCTGCGGCCAGATTTTACCGTGGAGTTCAATGCCCGCATTGGTCAGCTCCAGATGGTGCGAACGCCCGTCCATTTCATTGGGGCTGCGCTGGATAAGGTCGCGCTCTTCCAGGACTTTACACGCGCGGTTCACCGCCACTTTGTCCATCACCGTGGCTCTGACAAGATCGCGCTGGGTTAACGACCCGGCATCACCCAGTACCGCCATAACGCGCCATTCTGGAATCTTCAGGCCAAATTCGCTGCGGTATTCACCCGATATCAGCGCGCTCACCGCATTCGAGGTGATCGCCATCCGATAAGGCATAAAGTCTGAGAGTCGGCTCGCTGCATTGTGCATAATATAGTATCACATGAAACTGTCCCGCAATGCAAGACAGAAATAAAATATCAACAGGCGGCGGCCACACTGATAATTCGTTTCATGTAAAAGTGCCAGACGAAATTTTCCTTACTCAAGCACTCGTCCGGCAACAGCCCCCAGTTTTGCAACCAGCAACGGATTGCGTTGTGCAGGGGACGTCATGATCGCCCCGTCCAAAGAACAATCGATTGGACTGCTTGTCCGTTCAGCCGGGAGCAGTTCCGCCAATTGCAGCAGCGTATTACGCGCCAACGCGGTGTTGCCCGCCATCACGCGCATCACATCGGCCACTTCGACATGCTCGCCTTCGCGCCACGAATCGTAATCTGTGACCATGCCCAGCAAAGCGTAAGGCAGTTCAGCCTCGCGCGCGAGGCGGGCCTCGGGCATCGCGGTCATGCCGATCACGTCTGCGCCCCATTGCCGATACATCCGGCTTTCTGCGCGGGTCGAAAATTGCGGCCCCTGCATGGCGAGGTAACACCCGCCGCGATGAACCACCGCGCCTGCCACCTCTGCTGCCTTGGCCGCGAAACCTGACAGGCGCGAGCATACAGGGTCAGCCATCGAGACATGCGCGACCAGCCCTTCGCCAAAGAATGAATCTGCGCGTCCGTGGGTGCGATCAATAAACTGGTCTACCGCCACAAAACTGCCGGGAGCAAGATCTTCGCGCAACGATCCGATGGCCGAGATCGCCAAGACATCGGTCACTCCGCAACGCTTCAACACATCGATATTGGCGCGGGCATTTATCGCTTCGGGCGCAATGCGGTGCCCTTTGCCGTGACGCGGCAGAAACACGAAGTGTACATGCCCGATCCGGCCGATTGTCACAGGAGCAGACGGCTCTCCAAATGGTGATGACACCGCAATTTCCTGAGCGTCTTCAAGCCCGGCGAAGTCATAAAGCCCCGATCCACCGATCACCCCGATGCGCCAGCCTGGCGTATTTTCTTTAGCGCGCAAGGATACCTGCCATTACAAAGTCAACTGTGTGTTCACGATAGCGGTCACGCAACTCTTCGGTCAGCGCGTCCTGATTGAAGCAATGCTTCAGCACCAACCTTGCTGAAAAAAATCTGTCCGCAGCACCGGTAGCCGTGAAATAAAACAATTCCGGGTCGATAGGCCGGAATACTCCTGCCTCGACACCGTCAGTAATGAAGCGATGATACGCGCTTTGCAGGGGCAGCAAATATAGCTCGGCAATGCGCTTGGCCTCGGCCTCGTCGCTATCACGCACCAACCGCATCAACAGCCGGTTGAGGTAGGGATAAGCATAATACGTGTCGATCGCCTTGGAGATATGCCGCCGCAGCTTGGCCTCGGGGTTCATATCGTCTTTGGCGAGCAGTGCGTCGACCGATTTGACGATCGTTTCCATGTCGCGGTCAAGCAACGCTTTGAGCAAGCCTGCTTTATTGCCGAAATAGTACTTCACCAAGGCAGAGTTCAAACCCGACCGCAGGCTTAATTCCGATAGCGAGATATCGACGACATCACCTTCACGCATGATTGCCGATGCGGTCTGCAACAGCAAATCTCGTGCGCCCGGTGTTTCAAGACTTTCGATCTGCTCCATCCTCGTACGCATTCCCAAATTGGTATGATAAGACCCGCTCAAACCGCCTGAATACCGGAAGAAGGGCAATCAGAATAGCCGTGCAAGCATTTTTCAACCGGTCTGGACCGGGTTAAGGACCGTGCACCAATACCCGACCGGCCTTGTAGTGTTACCTTGACCATTCCATAGACATCCATGTGAGCAAAGAATTCGCCCTGATTGACGCAATGCGCGCGCTGGCCACGCACCCTGCCGCGCGGGGACTTGCCGATGATTGCGCCGTTCTTGATTTCGGCGGCGAAGCACTGGTCGTGACGCATGACATGATGGTCGAGGGCGTCCATTGGCTGCCCGGCCAGGATATGGCTGACGTGGCGTGGAAACTGGTCGCCACCAACTTATCCGATCTTGCCGCCAAGGGCGCTGAACCGGTTGGCGTATTGCTCGGCTTTACCTTGGGCGATCAGGACGAGCGTTTCATCACAGGCCTTGCCGAAGCGCTCACAGCATTCGGCGTGCCCTTGCTCGGCGGCGATACGGTCAGCGCAAATGGCCCGCGCAGCCTTGGCCTCACAGCGCTGGGCCGCGCCACGCACCGCCCGCCGCCATCACGCGCAGGCGCAAGTCCGGGGGACAACCTCTGGCTCACCGGCCCTGTTGGCGCAGCCATGCTCGGCTTTGAAGCGCTGCGCGATCATTCCGGCGCAAATAGCGCCGCTTTCCGCCGCCCCATTCCGCGCCTCGCCCAAGGCCGCGCTCTCGCCCCGTTTGCCACCGCCATGATGGACGTTTCGGACGGCCTTTTGATTGACGCTGCGCGCATGGCTGATGCCAGCAATGTCACGTTCGCCATTGACAGCGCCGCCGTCCCGTTTCCTGCAAACCTGCCACCAGAGCGGCGCCATGATGCCATGCGTTGGGGCGATGATTACGAGCTTTTGCTAACCCTCCCCCCCGGTATTGCCCCCCCCTGCCCTGCCTTCTGCATCGGCCTTGCCAAGCCACGCACACCATCACCTGTTATCGTTGATGGTGCAGTGCCGCAGGGTTCGTTGGGTTATACACACAGTTAACTCCCGGTTGATCCAGGTCATGGAAAGGCTTGCGAGCCAGAAATAAAACTATAGCTTCCCGTCACCCGCGAACGACGGGGACCGGCCATTCGTGGCACCGGGTATAAAGGGGGATGCCAAAGTGAACCTAGTCGTATTATCGATTTTACTAGGGTTGCTGGCCATCGTGTATGGCTTTGTAACCAGCCGTCAGGTCTTGAATTCACCTGCCGGCAATGCTCGCATGCAAGAAATCGCCGCCGCCATTCAGGAAGGCGCGCAAGCCTATCTGAAGCGCCAATATACCACTATCGCCGTCGTCGGGGTCGTCGTCGCGGTGATCATTGCAGCTACGCTCGGGACCATCTCGGCGGTTGGCTTTGTCATAGGTTCGGTGCTTTCAGGCGTTGCGGGCTTCATCGGGATGAACATCTCGGTCCGCTCGAACGTTCGCACCGCTGCTGCTGCGCAAAGCGGCCTGCAACAGGGACTTACGCTGGCGTTCCGCGCAGGCGCAATCACCGGCATGCTGGTGGCTGGCCTTGCGCTACTCGCCATTGCTGTGTTCTATCACTACCTGACCGCTATCGCAGGCTACACCGTGGGCGGCGATGATCGTACGGTTGTCGATGGCCTCGTCGCGCTCGCATTCGGTGCTTCGCTCATCTCCATCTTCGCGCGTCTGGGTGGCGGCATCTTTACAAAGGCCGCTGACGTGGGCGCGGATCTTGTCGGCAAGGTCGAAGCCGGCATCCCCGAAGATGATCCACGCAACCCTGCGGTTATCGCCGATAACGTCGGCGATAACGTCGGCGATTGTGCCGGTATGGCGGCCGATCTGTTCGAAACCTATGTCGTCACCGTTGGTGCGACCATGGTGCTCACTGCGCTGCTCCTGAAGGGCCTTGGCGATGGCTTGGGCGCGATGATGGCATTGCCGCTGCTGATAGGCGGCGTGTGCATCGTCACTTCCATCATCGGCACGTATTTCGTCAAACTGGGCAGTTCGAACAACATCATGGGCGCGATGTACAAGGGCTTCCTTGTCACCGCCGTGCTGTCGGTCGGCGCCATCTGGTGGGCGATCAGCTATGCCTTGGGCAGCATGGAAACCGCCATGTCGTATACGGTCCTTGGCGATACGGTGACGTTTAACGGGCGCACGCTGTTCTATTGCTCGCTGGTCGGCCTCGTCATCACTGGGCTGATCATCTGGATCACCGAATACTACACCAGCACCGCTTACCGTCCGGTCCGGTCCATCGCCAAGTCATCAGAAACCGGCCACGGCACCAACGTGATCCAGGGCCTTGCCATCAGCCTTGAATCCACCGCCATGCCAACGCTGGTGATCTGCGCCGGCATCATCGGCGCGTATCAACTCGCTGGCCTCATCGGCATTGCCTATGCCGCCACAGCCATGCTCGCCTTGGCAGGCATGGTAGTCGCTCTCGATGCTTATGGTCCGGTAACGGACAACGCGGGCGGCATTGCCGAAATGGCGGGCCTCGATGATTCGGTCCGTGAAAAGACCGATGCCCTCGATGCCGTGGGCAACACCACCAAGGCTGTGACCAAGGGCTACGCCATCGGTTCGGCTGGCCTTGCTGCACTGGTGCTGTTTGCGGCCTACACCACTGACTTGCGCGAGTTCTTCCCGAACCTCGCAGTCAGCTTCAGCCTTGAAAACCCCTATGTCATCGTCGGGCTGCTGCTCGGCGCGCTCCTGCCGTACCTGTTCGGTGCGATGGGCATGACCGCTGTGGGACGCGCTGCGGGCGATGTGGTGATCGATGTGCGCAACCAGTTCCGCGAAAATCCGGGCATCATGGCTGGTACGTCCAAGCCCGATTATGCCCGCACCGTGGACCTTGTTACCAAAGCGGCGATCAAGGAAATGATCGTGCCATCGCTGCTGCCGGTGCTGGCGCCAATCGTTGTCTATTTCGTCATCGCGGCGGTTGCAGGTCAGGCCAACGGCTTTGCCGCCCTCGGCGCACTGTTGCTGGGCGTTATCGTCAGCGGCCTGTTTGTGGCCATCTCGATGACATCGGGCGGCGGCGCATGGGACAACGCCAAGAAGTACATCGAAGACGGCCACCACGGCGGAAAGGGCTCTGAAGCCCACAAAGCCGCCGTCACGGGCGATACCGTCGGTGATCCTTACAAGGACACCGCTGGCCCCGCCGTCAATCCGATGATCAAGATCACCAACATCGTCGCCTTGCTGTTGCTGGCGGCTTTGGCGGCCAACGCCGGGGTCTGATC
This sequence comes from Novosphingobium sp. 32-60-15, assembly GCF_002280675.1. Lineage (GTDB taxonomy): Bacteria > Pseudomonadota > Alphaproteobacteria > Sphingomonadales > Sphingomonadaceae > Novosphingobium. The sequence goes on from NZ_NCEN01000012.1 coordinate 119,032, forward strand.
CCGGCATAATACCCAATACGAAAACTACAGCGCCGTCCGGACCAATCCGGGCGGCGTAATTGTTTTGCAGGCGCGTTAACCGAGTTTTCGCGTATCCCCTGTAATCAGACACTTACCTTGAACGCTCCGCCATTCTCCCAGTTGCCCGCCACAACGGTTCTTGAGCCGATTGGAACACTGTGCGCAAAGGCCTCAAACTGGCGTGACTGGGCTGAACAAGAAGCACGGATGCGCTGGCAATCCCTTGCCGATGGCGCGGCCATGCCCAACCCCTTCTTCGAACCGTGGTACCTGCTCCCCGCGCTCGCGGCCTTCGATCCGCTGGGCCAAGTGCATCTGGGCCAAGTGCAGTTGTTCACTGTCGCAATTGGCGATCAACTGGTTGGTTTGCTTCCGTTGCATGTGGCTGCACGCTACGGCCGGTGGCGCTTGCCGCATCGTGCCACATGGATTCATGCCAACGCCTTCTTCGGCGCACCGCTTGTCCGCACGGGATACGAGGTAATATTCTGGCAGGCCTTGCTGGATTGGGCTGATAGCGCTTGTGGCAAAGCCCTGTTTCTCCATCTTCCGTCCATGCCGCTGGACCAACCGCTCACCCAAGCGCTGTTCGATCTCGCCAGCGCGGAAAACCGCACTGCGGCCTTGGTCATGCGCGAACAGCGCGCGCTGCTGCAATCCACTCTCGCGCCAGAAATCTATCTTGAACAAGCGCTTACCGCCAAAAAGCGCAAAGAATTGCGCCGCCAGCACGCCCGCTTGGCCGAACAAGGCGCACTGACATTCGCACGCAGCGAAACCGAACACGACATCGGCCCTTGGATCGATCAATTCCTGCGGCTCGAACACAGCGGCTGGAAGGGCAAGGCTGGCAGCGCCATGATCTGCGCGCCTGAAACCGAAGCTCTGTTTCGCACCTCGCTCGAACACGCTGCAGCCCTTGGCAAACTCGAACGGCTCACGCTTGCTCTTGACGATAAACCCATCGCGATGCGCGCCAATTTCCTCACCCCACCGGGCAGTTTTTCTTACAAAACTGCATTCGACGAAGCCTACGCCCGTTTCTCTCCCGGCGTTCTGCTTCAGCGCGAAAACCTTGCCCTGCTGGACCGGCAAAGCATCGCGTGGTGCGATAGCTGCGCCGCGCCAGATCATCCGATGATCGACAGCCTGTGGACCGAACGCCGCCCCATCGGGCGCATCTCCATCGCCATTGGCGGCAAGAACCGCCGCCGCATTTTCAACTTACTCAACGCTATCGAACTTAAACGCAATCCCATTGGACTGACGTTATGAACGACCACACGACCACATTCGCCCCATCCGTTGCACTCGATACGTTCGATGCAGCGTCGCGCGCCACCTTTGCCGCGTCCTATCCCGAAATCCCGCACAAGCTGGGCCACCAGCTGGGCGATCATCCCCTGATGCAACTGGATGCACTGGCACAAATGGCCGAGGCCCTTCCCCAAAACAGCGTCGAGTATAACCGCGCCGATCTGCCGCTTGGCCTCAATGGCGAAAAAGCGCCCGAAAACGGCATCGGCATTGGCGAAACCATCCGCAATATCGCCAAGACGGGCAGTTGGGCTGCACTCAAAAACATCGAGCAGGTCCCTGCCTACAACACCTTGCTCACCACGTTGCTGGAAGAGCTTCGGCCAGCCATAGAGGCAAAAACAGGGGCAATGTTAAAACCACAGGGGTTCATTTTTATAACCAGCCCAAATGGCGTTACGCCCTATCATTTTGATCCTGAACACAACATCCTGCTGCAATTGATGGGCAGCAAAGTGATGACCATGTTCCCCGCAGGCGATGCCCGCTTTGCGCCTGATGAAACGCATGAAACCTATCACACCGGTGGCGGGCGTGACTTGTTCTGGCGCGATGATCTGGTTGCGGGTGGGCAGCCGTGGCCACTTGCCCCCGGCGAAGCGCTCTATGTGCCGGTCATGTCGCCGCACTTTGTCAAGAACGGCCCTGCCCCTTCCGTCTCGCTGTCTATCACATGGCGCTCCGAATGGAGCTTTGCCGAAGCGGACGCACGGGCTTTCAACAGCCTATTGCGCAAGGCCGGTCTTGTACCGCGCGCGCCCGGTCGTTGGCCCGCCACCAATCGTGCCAAAGCTTTTGGCTGGCGGCTCTATCGCAAAGTGATGTCTTCACGCTGATGCACACAGCGTTGACGAAAATGCCGCTCCGGTCCATCGCTTGGCGATGATTGAGAGCGAAAATCCTACCCGGCAAGAGCTTGTCCAACGCTTGCTTGACCTGTTGAATGTTAAAAACCAAGGCGCTGATCACTTCGAGGGCAGCCGCAAGATTGGCGGTGTCGGACGTGTTTTCGGCGGTCAGGTCATCGGCCAGGCGCTTGCCAGCGCTGAACGTACCGTTCCCGATGACCGCCCCGTCCACTCGCTCCATGCCTATTTCTTGCGCGGTGGCAGTGAAGATCACGTGATCGACTTCAAGGTTGAGCGCGATCTGGATGGCAGCAGCTTTTCCAACCGTCGCGTCGTTGCCAGCCAGCTTGGCAAACCCATCCTCAACATGGTCTTATCGTTCCACAAACGCGAAGAGGGCCTGCACCATGCCGAACCCATGCCACAGGTTCCCGGCCCCGAAGGCCTTGCCAGCGAAGCGGAATTGCATCGCCAGCACATCGACAAAGTGCCTACGGCGCATCGCAAGTTCATGCTCCAGCCCCGTCCGATCGAACTTCGTCCTGTCTGGCCACGCGCATGGATTGATGGCCAGCCGCAAGAACCCGTTGCCAGGACCTGGTTCCGATCAGTCGCGCCGTTGCCCGATGATCCGCGCATCCATCGCGCTGTCCTGGCCTATGCCAGCGACATGACCCTGCTTGGCACTGCGACCCAGCCCCATGCCGCAAGCATGCTCAAAGGCGAACTGATGGTCGTCAGCCTTGATCATGCCATCTGGTTCCATGATGATTTCCGCGCCGACGAATGGCTGCTCTACGCCTGCGACAGCCCGTGGGCTGGCCGGGCACGTGGCTATAATAGGGGCAGCATTTACACCGCGGGCGGAAAACTTGTTGCCAGTGTCACGCAAGAGGGCTTGATCCGCCCTGTAAAGCCCAACCAATGATCATGGTGCAGGACACGCCGCACCTTCAATGCGCGGCGTGGCAATCATCGTAAATACGACTTTGCCCAAAGCCGCCGCGCCGGGCCTATCGGCCAGATCGCGCGCCACTTTATCAAACCGCTGGCAATTTGCCGGATCGGTTGCCCCGCCGCCATAACGGTTGCCCATCCGCGTCGAATAGGCATCATAGGATCGCGGCTTATCTGAGAAGAACGCGCGCAAACGGCGGTCCGCCGCGGCAAAGGCCGGGCGGTGCACGTCCCGCATCGCCTCGTACCCCTCGGACATATCTGATCCTATGGCTTTGCAGCGCAAGTTCACGGTCATCATCATTGTGCTGAATTCATTCAGCCGGGCCGCCGTCAGCGTTGCCCTGTCAAGGCAGCCCGTCGCTTGTGCAGGAACTGACACGATCAGCCCCGCGATAACGGCACAGCTTGCCAGCGCTCTCATTGCGCGGCCGCAATCTGGCACGGCGTTACCGGCACTGCCATGATCGCCTGGAACTGCTGCACCATCGCAAGTTGGCGGTTATAGGCTTGTGCTGCCACTTGCTGAAACGCGCTCGCCTCATGTGCGATTACGTTCATCGGGGTGGGATCGCGGGCCAATTGCAGGCTGTCATAGACTTGCTGCAAACGCTGCATATGCGCCACCGCCGCAGCATTATTGGCCTGCGCTATTTCCATCACGGGCTTATAGCGTGTCTCATGAAAGTCATTGCGTTGTTCGGCTGAACAAAATGCCGTGGGAAGGGTCAAATCGGGCACATCGTTCATCACCGGACGCGCAGGCAAAGCAAAGCCTTGTGTGGCTGCCACTTGTAAAGTTGCCCCACCCACCTCTTGTGATTTTGCCAGTTCTTCCAGCAATGCGGTATCATCCATCGCGGGCAGTTCTTCTTTGGGCATGCGTGCAGCATCAGTGGCAACCCGCGAAACTATTGCCGATGGCGCAGGTACTGCGGCAACTACGGGCGCAGCAGCCATCACAGGAACCGGCAGGGACTGGCCACGAGTCACCACTACCGGCGCTTCAACCAGTGGTGCAGGCGGAATAGCCGCCGCACTTGCAGCAGGTGCGGTTGCAGCAGGAGCCGCTAAAACGGGTGGGGCACTTTTGCGCAGGTTGGCCACTTTCGCTTTGGCAAGCGCACTGAACGTCCCGGCGGGATATTGTTGCAAATAGGCTTCATACATCGTCGGATCGTCACTGCCCGTGACCGATTGCCAGAACGCTAGTTCAAATTGGGTGCCGACACCGTTGCCCGTCTGGGCCCAGGCAGGCGCGGCAAGGCACAATGCCAACGCCATTGCCCCGCCAAGATGTCCACGAATCCCCATTCCGCCACTTTCCATAGGCCGCACCCCCGTGCAGCTTTCAATCAATTGGCGCTACTTAAACACCAACTCCCTGAACGTGCTACAAACAGCAAAGGTTAGCGTGTCGGCAAGGACAAATTTCATATAAATCCAATAAGGTTCATTATGTGATCGCCCTCGGCTTGCCTTGTTGCTTTCATCACGCCGCGCCTAACCTGACGGATGGTAGAAATCATAAACCGTTTGCGCCACTGCCGCGCTTACACCGGGTGCGCGTTGCAAATCTTCAAGGCTGGCGGCGCGCACTTTGCCTGCAGTACCAAAATGCAAAAGCAGCGCCCGTTTGCGCGCCGGACCAATGCCCGCAATTTCATCAAGCGGGCTGGCGGTAATCGCGCGGCTGCGTTTCGCGCGGTGTGCGCCAATGGCAAAACGGTGAACTTCATCGCGCATCATCTGCAAATGGAACAGCACGGGCGAATTGACCGGCAGCATTTTCTCGCGCCCGTCGGGGAAATGGAAAACCTCGCGCCCATCACGGCCATGATGCGGCCCCTTGGCAATTGCCACCAGCGCCACATCCTCAATCCCAAGCTCGCCCAGAGCCTCCTTTACTGAAGACATCTGCCCTTTGCCGCCATCGATCAGAACCAGATCGGGCCACATGCCGTTCTCACGGTCAGGGTCATCTTCCTGCGCTTTTCCGAACCGCCGTGTCATCACTTCGCGCATCATCGCAAAGTCGTCATTGGTTTGCGCGGTCTTGATGTTCCACTTGCGATATTGCGCTTTTACAAAGCCTTCCGGCCCCGCCACGATCATCGCACCCAAGGCATTGGTGCCCTGAATGTGGCTGTTGTCGTAAACCTCTATCCGCTGCGGCACTTCGGGCAGTTCCAGAAATTCGGCCAGCTCACGCATTACTTTGGCCTTGGTCCCGCTTTCGGCCATGCGCCGTTCAAGCGCTTCGACTGCATTGCGCTGCGCCTGCTCCATCAGCCGCCGACGGTCCCCGCGCTGCGGCACCGAGATATCGACTTTACCGCCCGCTGCTTCGCACAGCGCCTCGGCCAGCAAATCCGCCTCGGGCAATTCGCGATCCACCAGTATCAAACGCGCGGGCGGCACTTCTTCGTAGAATTGCGCAAGGAAGCTGGTCATCACCTCTTCCTCGGCCAGCCCATCGGTATGCGTCGGGAAGAACGCGCGATGACCCCAGTTCTGCCCGCCGCGAATGAAGAACGCCTGCACCGCAACCTGCCCGCCCTTGGTTGCCATCGCGAACACATCGGCGTTGCCCACGCCCTCGGCGTTGATCGCCTGGCTGCCCTGAATGAACGTGGCGGCGCGTAACCGGTCGCGCATCATCGCAGCGCGTTCAAAGTCCAGATTCTCCGCCGCCGCCTGCATCTGGGCCTCGATCTCGCGCTGCACCGCGCTTGATTTGCCGCCCAGAAAATCCTTCGCCTGCCGCACCAGTTCGGCATAATCGCCTTCCGAAATCCGGTCGACGCAGGGCGCTGAACACCGCTTGATCTGGTAAAGCAAACAGGGCCGGTCGCGCCGCGACATGAAACCATCGTTGCAGCTGCGCAAAAGGAACAGCTTTTGCAGCGCATTGATCGTGGTGTTCACACTGCCCGCGCTGGCAAACGGCCCGTAATAATTGCCCTTGGCCTTGCGCGCACCGCGATGCTTTTGAATGCGCGGAAACGCATGGTCGGCACGCAAAAGGATAAACGGAAACGACTTATCATCGCGCAACAGCACGTTGTAGGGTGGGCGAAAGCGCTTGATCAGTTGCGCTTCCAACAGCAGCGCCTCGGCTTCGGAATTGGTCGTGATGATGGTCATCGACCGCGTCTGGCTGACCATGCGGCGCAACCGGTTGGTCAGCCGGTCCACTTGCGTATAATTCACCACACGGTTCTTAAGCGCCCGCGCCTTGCCCACATAAAGCACATCGCCGCGCGCATCGAGCATCCGGTAAACACCCGGTGTCGGCTTCAAAGTCTGCACCGTATCGCGGATAACCGATATGCCCTTGTCAATGTCGGGCTGGTCCGCACCGCGCACGGTTACAGACGCGCGATCCTCATGGAATCGTTCGGTATCGCGGTCAGGCGGGGTTTCGGGCTTGCGGGCCATAGTGCAACCGCAAATAGTCGCTCTGCCCCGCCACGCAATGGGTCAGAGGGGCATTTCCCCAGACCCTGTCATCAGCCGCTAAAACTGCTTGCGGAACTCCAGTTCGAACACCCGCCCGCGTGGATCGAGGAAGCCCGGATTATAGCGCAGCGGCACAGTGCCGGTATCGTCGGTTACCCGCTGCTGGGCATTGAACACGTTGTCCACCGACAAGGAAACGCGGCTTCCCTTCAAAAAAGGCACTTTCTCCACCAGCTTTGGCTTTCTGCCAAGATCGGCAAACAAGCGCACATCAAACGTGGCAATCGGGGCAAAGCGCAAACTGGTTGATCCCGGCGCACCACTGGCATCAATCCTTGAACCGCCGGTATAGCTACCGCTCGCCCGCAACCCGAACCCGCGATAAAACCCGCCGCCTTCCATTTCCAGCGAATGCCGCGCAACGCCGCTGTTGATGGCATCACCGTCCAGCAAATTCAGCACCGTGCCACCGGCTGCAAATTGCAATGATTGCTGGAAACGCACCGTGTGAAATACCGACAGGTTCCATCGACCGCGCCCGTCACCGCCAAATCCGCCCGGACCACCACGACCCATGCCGCCCATGCGCGGACCTCCGCCGCCAGCAGGCCGCCCGCCGCCCCCCGGACGTCCCGCGCCCGCCTGCGCAGCCGGATCAGCCTTGCCAAAATTGCCAGAAACATTCAGCCCATAGCGCAAACGCGATCCTTGCTCTTGCGCAAATGTAACGGCACTTTGGTCTACCGACACGATCCGTCCATCGGCATCGCGCACCACCCGCCCCGGAAACGCCGCTTCCACATCGGCCGTCAGCAGCGGAAAACCGTTTGACGTGTTGGTTGACCGGTTGCGGAAGTATTCTGCCACAAACGCCGAATCCTTCAAAAACGGCAGGGACCAGTTCAGCCCGAACTTCCAATCGCGCTGACGCTCTTTCACCAGATTGGGATTTCCGCCGCTGATCACTGTCGCCAGAACCGTCTCGCCGCGCGTGAAATCAAACAGCGCCACATTCTGCGTCACCGTCACGGGTCCGCCCAGTTGCAACAGCGTAGGCGCCTTATCCGCTGCCACATAACTGGCCGTCAGTGTTACAGATTCAAACGGCGCATACGTCAGCCCGCCACCCCAGTTATACAACGTGCCAAAATCTGAAAGCCGGTGCACTTCGGCATTGGCGTTAAACGACAAATCCCCAAGCCCCGCGCCAAAGCCCTCCTTGCGGCTGGTGATCGGTACATCGATGTTGAAGCCCACTTGCGCATCACCGCGCTTCAGGTTGACAGTGCCGGTCGCCGTGCGCGTATCGCTACTTTCGATGCCCGAATAATCGAACCCGGCCTTCACCGTCAGCCCCACTTCACCACCCGGCAAACGCAGTGGCCTGCCGCTGAATGTCGCAAGGCTCGACAGCGTGTCTGTCTTTGAAAGCGCCTTGTCGGCTGCCACGCCAAGGATTGCCTCGGCGGGCAATGCCCCCGTCGGGCTTAACAATCCCGCATTTACCAGCGTTTCCAGGCCCGTCAGATTTGCCCGGTTATCAATCGTGCTCTTCGTCTCGACGTGCCCGCCATCCGCCGTCAGCGCCAGCAACCAATCGCCCAACGGCTTGTTCAGCGCTGCGCCGGCCTGCACTGTGGTAGTGCGGCGGCGCGTCGTGATCGGCTGCGGCAAAATCGTCGTCCGCGTGAAATCGCCGAGCGTTACAGTGTTCAATCCGTTCAAATCGCGCGAGTCATCGCGCTGCACCTGGACATTTGCGCTAAACCCCGCGCCATCGCCCAGCGCCCGCGCAAGTGTAGCGTTCAATTCCGCCGACTTTGTATCCCCAATCAGCGTCCGGTAATCCGCTGCTCTGGGGTCACCCGCAACCAGCGCCCCGGCGCTTGGCTGCACAATCCCGCGCTCGCCTTCTGTCAAAGGGCTGGCATCCTGCAGCTTTGCGGTCACGTTAATTCGGTTGCCATCGGCAATCTTGGTCAGCGTAAACTCTTGTTCGAATTCCGAAAAGCCACCGCCGCTGGGAAAGCGCACTTCGGTATCGCTGCCATAACTGGTGAAGTTGTCCTGAAGGATGAAGTTCACCACGCGCTGGTCTGGCCGGTAACCGAATTTCAGCGCAACTTCCTCGGGCAGCACTTCCACCCGCTTGATCGCTTCTGGCGGAAACCCGCGCAATTCACGAAAGCCCGAAATGCGCATCCCGTTCAGCAACACAATCGGCATGCCGCCCCCGCGCCCGCGCCCCGATGATGTTTGGGGCGACAGCGCGGTCAGCAATTCCTGAATTGATCCCGCGCCGTAAGAAGCAATAGCCGCCTCATCCAGCACCGCGATCGGCGCCAGCGTCGTATCCACCTGTCCCTTGATCCGCGTCGCCACCACAAGGATTTGCCCCGGCTCGGCAAAGATCGGGTCGTCTTCCTCACCCGGTGGCATTTCTTGCGCTGCGTCATTATTGCCGGGCTGGACATCCTGCGCGACGGCCGGATTGAACGCTGAAAGGCAAATCGCCAGCGTTCCAATTGATGTCGCTGCTTTTACAATCACACTGCAAACCCTTGAAAATCATACTGCCACGCCCCGCGCAGCCTCGTTCACGCAAAGAGTGGCCAAGCGCCCCCTCGATAACAATGCGCAATTAGTATCAAGGTGTCGCATTGCAGCATGATGAATGACAACCTTCCCTTTCGCCATTTGCATGGGCCTGCCATCAAGTTATGGTTGAACTTGCCCCCCATGATCTGACAAAGGACCGCAACGCGCGCCGCCGCAATGGCTTTGGCAGCATAAGACGAAGGACGGCACCTCGCCCGAAATTACCGCACCTGATCTGGTTCTCGCCTCGGCCAGCCCGCGCCGCCTTGAATTGCTCGGGCGCTTGGGAATTACGCCTGCCCGCGTTGTCGCAACCGACATTGACGAATCCCCCCTCAAGGGCGAACGCGCGCGCGATCACGCCGTCCGCCTTGCTGCGGAAAAGGCGCGGGCCGCCGCCGCGCTTGCACCTGGTGCCATCATCCTTGCTGGTGATACCGTCGTCGGCGCAGGCGCGCGGATCCTGCCCAAGGCCGAGGACGAGGCCACTGCGCGTGAATGCCTCACCCTGCTTTCGGGTCGCCGCCACCGCGTTTACTCCGCCATCGCCGTGATCACGCCCGACGGCAAATTGCGCGAAGCCCTGTCCGAAACCATTCTGCGCTTCAAACGCCTCTCCCAAGCCGAGGTCGACGCCTATATCGCAGGCGGCGAATGGCAGGGCAAAGCCGGCGGCTATGCCATTCAGGGCAGCGCGGAAGGCTTCTGCAACTGGCTGTCGGGCAGCCATTCGGGCGTGATCGGTCTGCCCTTGTTCGAAACGCGTCGCCTCTTGATTGCTGCAGGTATCTATGTCCGCTGAATGGCTCTACGAAGCCGGCATTGCCGAAGAACGCGCGATCCTCGTGTCGCACGGAGACATTCTTTCCGCGCGCATCGAATGGGGCGATCCCATCCGCCCCGGCCTAATCGCGCAGGCCCGCCTCGTCAAACGCCTGCACGATGCCAAACGCGGCATTGTCCGTTTCGAAGACGGCACCGATGCGTTCATTGACCACCTCCCGCGCGATGCAACCGAAGGCGTCACCCTCACCGTTCGCGTCGTCCGCGCCGCCATTGCCGAAAGGGGCCGCACCAAGCTCCCCGTAACGCGCCCTGCTCCGGGTGAAACGCCAGCCCCTGCCCCTACCTTGCGTGAGGAAATCGAGGCCACAGGCGCCACCTTGCGCGCCCTGCCCGTCACCAGCACTGCCATGGCCGTGAATGGCTGGGATGATCTGGTTGAACAGGCCCTGACCGGCGAAATCCGGTTCGCAGGCGGCTCGATCATCATCAGCCCCACCCCTGCCATGACGCTGATCGATATTGATGGCACCCTGCCCCCGCTCAAACTTTCGCTCGAAGCTGTGCCGGTTATCGCCGATGCGTTGCACCGCCTCGATATCGGCGGTTCCATCGGCATCGATTTCCCCTCGCTTGCCGACAAGAAAGACCGCCAGCATGTGGACAAGGCGCTGGCCGACAGCCTGATCGACTGGACTGGTGAGCGCACCGCCATGAACGGCTTTGGCTTCGTTCACCTCGTCGCCCGCCTTGAACGCCCCTCGCTCGTCGCGCGCTTTGCCCGCCACCGCAGCGCGGCGGCTGCGCGCATTCTGTTGCGTGCCGCTGAACGCGTGGCAGAACCCGGCGCGCTGCTGCTCTGCGCACACCCTGCCGTTCTCGAAGCCATCCAACCCGAATGGGAGGCCGAACTCGCGCGCCGGACCGGCCGCACCATACGCCGCAAAGCCGACACAGCGCTCTCCCTTATCGGCAGCTACGCACAGGCCATCCCGCAATGAGCCACCAACCATGACAATTGACGCCACCCGCCCCATCCGCCGCTGCCCGATCTGCCGCAAGCCGCGCGTTGAAGAACACGCCCCGTTCTGCTCCACCCGCTGCCGTGACCGCGATCTGCTGCAATGGCTCGACGAAGGCTACGCCCTCCCCGGCCTTCCTGTAGAGATCGATCCCGAAGACTGACGGTAAATAAAATTTCCCGCACGAAATCCTTCACAGGGGGCTTGCCAACCCGCCCCCGCTTCGCCATAGGCGCGCTTCCAAATCGAAAGCGGCCCCCTGAACAAGGCGGCGCTCGAAGATGCCCGGGTAGCTCAGTTGGTAGAGCAGCGGATTGAAAATCCGCGTGTCGGCGGTTCGAATCCGTCCCCGGGCACCATTGGCCTGTTCGCCAACCCCCGCCAAAGCTTGAAAAAACCGCAGAAATCTGCCATTTATGGCGTCGGCTTTACCGCTGATGTTTGCCATTGTTCGCCTGCAATCGGGTGATTCTGGGGGCCATCTTGGGGGCCACTTCGAATTAGTCGAAAGGCGTGGCCCCCAATGGCACTGACAGACACCGCAATCCGCAATGCAAAGCCTCAAGCGAAGCCCTACAAGCTGACAGACGAAAAAGGCCTGTTCCTTTTGGTCCAGCCTTCAGGCGGCAAACTGTGGCGGTTCAAGTTTCGTGTCGATGGCCGCGACGAAGCGGGCGAGCCCAAGCGCGTTGAAAAGAAGGTGGGCTTTGGCACTTATCCCGAAGTGAACCTCAAGGAAGCGCGCCGCTTGCGCGATGAAGCCCGCGCCTCTCTGGCGGCTGGCATCGATCCTGCCGAAAAAAAGCGCCGCGATGCGCACACCGCCAAGATTAGCGCCGCCAATTCGTTCGAAGCGGTTGCCCGCGCCTATATCGACAAGTGCCAGCGTGAAGGCCGGTCTGAACGCACCACTGATAAGCAGGAATGGCTCCTGAAACTTCTGGCCCGAACCATAGGCCAGCGCCCTGTCGCGGAAATCCAGCCGTTCGAAATGCTGGAAGCCGTGCGCAAGTATGAAACTACCGGACGCACCGAAGCCGCCCACCGCGCATTGCAGTTTGCCAGCCAAGTGTTCCGCTTCGCCATCGCGAACCAGTTGGCTCCGTCAGACCCTACGCGCGATCTACGCGGCGCATTGACCAGCCACAAAGCAAAGCACCACGCCGCCATCCTTGAACCAAGGAAGGCGGGTGAACTCCTGCGCGCGATCAACGGCTATGACGGCCACCCTGTCACGCGCTTCGCCTTGCAACTGGCGGCGCTGGTCTTCGTGCGCCCCGGCGAACTGCGCTATGCCGAATGGTCGGAGTTCGATTTCGACGCGAAGGTCTGGCGCATTCCAGCCGAGAAGATGAAGGCGCGTTCCGAACACGTTGTGCCACTGTCGTGCCAAGCGCTGGCCGTGCTGGCAGAAGCACGCGATCTGACGGGTGATGGCCAGTATGTCTTCCCCTCGATCCGCACGCACCTTCGCCCGATGTCGGAGAACACCGTCAACGCCGCGCTTCGCCGTCTGGGCTATTCCAACGACGAAATGACCGGCCACGGCTTCCGCGCGATGGCCAGCACGTTGCTAAACGAATCGGGCAAGTGGTCGTCAGACGCCATCGAACGCGCACTGGCACACAAGGACAAGGACGCCGTGCGCGCCGCCTATCATCGCGGCCAGCACTGGCAGGAGCGTGTCGATATGGCGCAATGGTGGGCCGATTATCTCGATACCTTGCGGACTGGGGCGGAAGTTGTCCCCTTTCCTAGTGCGTCCAGACGCTAGACAGCACCGGAGTTAGACGGAATCATGCGATTGTGGACAAACTCGAACACTCGCAGATTCGCCTGCTACTCGAACATCTGACTGCTCAAGCCATATCCTCTTGCGGGACGAAGCAGAAGGAGATGCACGCCGAACACTCCTTCAAGAAAATAATCAGGAGCGGGGTTACCATAAAGCGCGCCGTAGAAATCTGTGAAGCTGAAGGACGGGCCTTCATTGCGGCGGCAGTCAAACATGTGGGTGAAGTTGCCAAAAGTCCTGACGCCTTCGACCAAATAGTTGGTAGTCTGACAGCCCAAACCCATAACTGGGATGCGCATGTGGCTGAAGCCGTTAGGATGGCCACCATGGGCGGACCGGAACGCTTCGGCAGTGCAAAAAATGCAGCAGACGAAATGCTGACCGACCTGAAGATGCGTATGTTCCGCGAACTTGAAATCGAACGCTTTTCGTTTGTCCGACCATTATCCCCGAAAACATCGGACACTGCGTCGCCACCCGCCACGTTGCTGACGGCACCGAAGAACAAAGGCGGCAAACCCCTTGCTGCGCATTGGGATGCAATGTGGGCTGACATCGCGGTGCAACTCTACGTTGGCGACTTGCAGCCGAAATCGCAGAAGCAAATCAAAGACGCGATGTTTGCGTGGTTCAATGCCAATGGCATAGATGCTGGCGATACCGCCGTAACTGACCGCGCCCGCCAACTTTGGCAGAAGATCGAAGCTGCGCAGTAGTTTCCGAACCTTTCCGAACCTTACCGCGCGATTCAAACCTGATTTCCGTCGAACTATTCCAGTGCCCGCTGGCACCCGCCAGCACATGCTGGAGCATAGATGATGGAACGCCTCGCATACTCAATCAAGGAAACCGGCCACGCGCTTAGCCTTGGCCGCACGACGATCAACGCGATGATCGCAGACGGGCGGCTGGAAGCGTTCAAGCTTGGCCGTCGCACGCTTATCAAGGCGGAATCTGTCCGCCGTCTGGTGATAGGGCAGGAGTAAGGCCGGTGCTTGCCCGCCGGGTAAATCCCTATCGGGTAAAACTGCACCGCAGTTACAGCGTGGCAGAGTTGGCGGATTGCCTTCAGGTGCACACGCACACCGTGCGCAACTGGCAGGGCAAAGGCCTGAAGCCGATT
>NZ_NCEN01000032.1 GCF_002280675.1 Novosphingobium sp. 32-60-15
ACAACCAGAGTTCCGACAAAAGCAGCGCCTCCTCAACGCCGCTATTGAATCAAGCCATCGCCGCCAGCGCAAGCGATTTAATGGGTCCTGAGCCTAGTTGAACTTCCCCGACACATGCTGCTGACATGGCTGCAAGAGGTAAAGATTTGGTTTGGGGCAGTAACGCAGCAGCGAATTTAGGGCTGCAGCACGCTGAAAATTGACGGAAGGGTTTTAACTATGCCTATTAAGAAGCTTTTAGCCGCTGCCGTAGCTCTTGCTGCTGCATCGACCGCGATGCCGGCATCAGCCGCAATCTACACCTACACGATGACCAACAATTCGGTGTTGAGCATCAATTCGACATCGCAGTCGGCCACGTTCACCGGCGCGGACATCAACGCATCGATGACCAGCGCAGCCTTCGCGGCTTTCCCGGGTGGTGCATTGCCAAACTTCACAGCGGTGCTCAGCTCGCTCGATGGCACGCGCCTGATCAATGGCCAGCAGGTTACCGACAATCCGCTGTACGCAACCACAACGCACCCGCAGAAGTTGATCATGAGCGGTGCCAACGTGAACCTGTGGGCATGGTGGGGCAACCCCATCGTCGGTGGTGACTATCTGACCAAGATCAAGTCCTACACCTTCAACAGCACCACTGGCGGAACGTCAGTGCCAGAACCCGGCATGCTGGGTCTGCTGGGTGCCGGTCTTGCCGGTCTTGCGCTGGCCCGCCGCAACCGTCGCCGCGCGCCAAAGGCTGCCTGATCCCGGCAGATACCTGCCAAGACACAAAAGCATGACAAGGCCCCGTCCGGCAAGGACGGGGCCTTTTGCTTGTTTGCCCTGCGGGACGGGTTGTGTTTGAAGGCATCCAGCAGCATCCGGCAGCGTCGTTTGCGGCGCACCAGCTTTAGGCCAATGTGCAACAATCCATGATCTTGGCAGGACGTTTGATGCAAAAGCCTGAATTGGAGCCTTCTCAGATCAGCGAGATTATCGAACTGGCGTTAAGCGATACGGTCAGCTTTGCCCACATCCGCGCCATGCACGGGTTGGGGCCAGACGCTGTCAAAGCATTGATGCGCGGTCAGTTGAAGCCTGGCAGTTACAGGGCATGGCGTAAGCGGGTGAGGCAGTTTTCAGACAGGCGGGCTGTTTACAAATAGGCTGAGGTCCTACGTTTGCGCAAACGCTGCCATGTCTTCAGCATCAAGCGTCATTCGAACGCCCAATGAACCTGTATTGCCGAGCACCGGGCGCTTTCTGATGCAAATATCCAGTGCGGTGATCTGGCTGTAAGTGATGCAGGCAGCAATAATCTGCGTCATCAAATATTCTTGAGTATGGTAATGCTGGCTGCAGGCGATCTGGTCAATCCGCGCAATCAGCGGGTCATAATCAAAGACCAATGCCATATCATCTGCACGGATCTGCACGAGTTCGGGCGCAATGGTCAGCGTTAGATCAAGAATGTGCGCGTCAGGGACCACATCTTGAGGGCCATACGTGCCGATGGCTGCTGCAATTTCGAGATCGCGCAATTCAATCTTTGCCATACGTGCCATAGTTTTAATGTTCCGATGCAGGGTTGCGCTTGTTCATTTGCCAAGACTGGACGCTGCCATTGCCGAGGGGGCGCATAACGGCAACATGGGCGTCTGGGCACACAGCCGGAGCAATTGCCCTTGCCACCAGTTTGTGGCTTTGCGCTCTGAACAGTTCACTGGCTTGATGAAGGTTATAACGGCAGGACCATGGCATTGCGTTTGAAAATCCCGGCGATTGATCACTTTACGCTGTTGCTGATCGGAACGGTCGTGGCGGCAACGCTGCTTCCCGCGCAGGGGATTGCGTTGGTCGCGTTCGATTACGCTGCCGATACCGCTATCGTCCTCCTGTTTTTTCTGCATGGTGCAAAGCTCTCACGCGACGCAATCTGGGCTGGGATCACAAATTGGCGGCTGCATCTTCTGGTGCTGGCCTTCACTTATGTGTTGTTTCCGGTGCTTGGCCTCGCGGCTGAACAGGTGGCTGGGTTGATTGTTGATCCCGCTTTGGCAGTGGGGCTGCTGTTTCTCACGCTGCTGCCATCAACCGTGCAAAGTTCAATTGCGTTTACCGCAATCGCGCGGGGGAATGTAGCGGCTGCGGTGTGCAGTGCTTCGCTATCAAATCTTCTTGGTATCGTGCTGACGCCGCTTTTGGTGACGTTGTTGATCCATGCTGGCGGGGCAGGTAGCGTAAACGGCCTTGGTTCAGTGCAGAAAATCGCCACACAACTGTTGCTGCCGTTTGTGGCGGGGCATGTTTTGAGGCCGGTCATCGGCGCGTGGATCGACAAACATAAGCGGTTGTTACAACCGGTGGATCGCGGTTCAATCCTGCTGGTGGTCTATGCGGCGTTTAGCGCGGCCGTCGTGAATGGCGTTTGGCAAAGGGTAGGGCCATTTGATCTGGGTGTGTTGTTTGTCGCATCAGTGGCGATCCTGGGCGTAATAATCGCGCTGAACGGGATGGCTTCGCGCCTTGCCGGCTTTTCGCACGAGGATTCGGTGGTCTTGCTGTTCTGTGGTTCGAAAAAGAGCCTGGTAACAGGTGTGCCGATGGCAGGCGCACTGTTTGCACCCGAACAGGTGGGTATGGTCATTCTGCCACTGATGATCTTCCACCAGTTGCAATTGCTCGTCTGCGCATGGCTGGCCGCGCGTTATGCGAAGAGCTGATCCGGCAAACTCGCCCTAACGCTCCAGTTCGCGGAACGGTAAATCACGGTCGGTGCGGATTTCACCGGGAAGGCCAAGGACGCGTTCGGCTATGGTGTTCTTCTGGATTTCATCGGTGCCGCCTGCGATGCGCGCACCAGGCGCAGAAATCCACAGCAACTGCGGCAGCCGCCATTCCGCGCCCAGATCCTGCGCGGCAATCAGCCCTTCTGCACCGCCCAGTTCAATTGCAAGCGCGCCGCCGGTTTGGAAGGCGCGTGCGCCGATAAGCTTGACCGACGCCATTTCCGGGCCGGGGCTTTCCCCCCGAGAAATCGCGCTCATGCCGCGCCGGACGATCAGATCTACGCCGAACTGCTGGATATAAGTATCGGCAATGCCAGCGCGGACGGTGGCGTTGCTAATGGCAGGGGCGCCGTTCCATTCAGCCTGCTGCGCCAAGCCGATTAGCTGCGCATACAAATCGCCCGAGAAGTTGCTGCCCAACGCAAACCGTTCTTGCATCAGCGTGGATAGCATCACCTTCCAGCCGTTACCTTCGTGCCCCAATCGCTCGCTATCGGGGATGCGAACGTCATTGAGAAAGACTTCGTTGAAGTGATATTCATCGCTGGCTTGGTGGATGGGGCGCACATCCACCCCCTCGGCCTTCATATCGACAATGAACATGGTCAGGCCTTTTGCCTTCGGGCTATCCCAATCGGTACGCGCCAGCAGGATGCCATAATCGGCAAAGTGCGCGCCTGATGTCCAGACTTTCTGGCCGGTTACCACCCAATCGTCGCCATCGCGCACTGCGCGGGTGCGGACGTTGCCGATGTCTGATCCTGCAGAGGGTTCCGAGAAAAGCTGGCACCAGATGTGGTCGCCCATAAAAGCGCGCGCGAGGTACTTTTCCTTTTGTTCAGGCGTTCCCCACATGGCCACGGTGGGCAGGGCGGTACCAAGGCTGACTTCAAAGACACAGTCAGGCACCAGAAATTTGGCCTCTTCCTGACTGTAGACCACTTGCATGGCGGGTGTGCCGCCAAGACCGCCCATCGTTTTGGGTGCAGCGATTGCAGCATAGCCGGCTTTGGCTTTTTTGGCCTGCCACGTGCGGGCAGCGGCAAGGTAATCGTCCTCGTTCAACCCAGCGCCGAACTTGTCCTCACGGGTATGACGCTCGGTTGCATTGGCTTTCAGCCACGCGCGCACTTCTGCGCGGAATTGGGCTTCTAGAGGAGTGTCGTTAAAGTCCATTATGCCGCTTCCTCAATCAGTGCAGCCGCCAGCGCATCGCGCCAGACATGGGTTGTGCCGATGATCTGGCCCAGCCATCGGGCGCGGCGCAAATGGATGTGGCAGTCCATTTCCCAAGTATAGCCAATGCCGCCGTGCAAATGCAGGCTCTCTTCAGCCGCAAAAGTATAGGCATCGGTTGCAGCGACGCGCGCAGCAGAAGCCGCACGAGCAAGTTCTGGCGCGTCTGTTGCCATCGCCCAGGCACCGTAATAGGCATGCGCACGTGCCAGTTCTATCGCTGCGAACATATCGGCCAGCTTATGCTTTACGCTTTGAAAGCTGCCAATCGTGCGACCAAAGGCATGCCGTTCCAATGCATAATCGCGCGCAGCGTAAAGCGCACGTTCTGCACCGCCCACTTGTTCAAAAGCAAGGAGGACTGCCGCACCTTCGGTGATGCGGCGGGCGATGGCTGCGGTATCACCGCCCGAAAGTTCCTCTGCAGCGGTACCATCGAAAGTCAGCTTGGCCAAAGGACGGCTTGGATCAAGTGATGCACGCGGAATGCGCATCACATCTGCACTGGTAAGATCTACAATGACGAGGCGCTGATCCACATACAGGACCGCGATGCTTGCTGCCATGCCATCGGGCACAGCATCAATGGTTCCGCTGAGCTTGCCACCGACAATAGTTAGACGTCGACCCTCGGCCAAGGTTTGCGCGCGCGGATCCAGCACGGCCGTTGCAATAACTTCTCCATTGGCCAACTGGGGAAGCCAAGCTGCCTTTTGCGTCGCACTGCCCCCCAATTTGATTGCTTCTGCCGCAAGGTATATGCTGGATAACAGCGGGACTGCGGTCAAAGCTCGGCCGGCTTCTTCCGCTATCAGACACAATTCCAGATGGCCCAGACCAGCACCCCCGAATGCCTCGGGGATAGAAATGCCCAATGCGCCAAGGTCGGCCAGATGTTGCCACGTTTTGGCGCTGTATGATGCCTTGCCGTCCAGCACAGTCCGCACTTCGGCGCTGGTGCTGATGTCTTTCAGCACACGCCGGACTTCTTCCTGCAACCGCCGTTGATCTTCAGAAAAATCAAAGTTCATAAAATTGTCTTTCGGATCAGGCCGCGATGGCAGTGCCAGGCGAGCGCACTGCGCCATCGCCGTGAAATGTTTTGCCCTCGCGCGCCATGTCTCGGATCAATTGGGGTAGCGCGTAAAGATCGCCATAGTGCGCGGCCAAGCGATCACATTGTGCAATCACATGGGACAGGCCCAGCGTATCCATCGCGGCAAACGGCCCCCCAAGGTAGGCCGGGAAGCCTACGCCAAGCGTTGCCCCCAGATCACCGTCGATCACATCAACGAGCACGCCTTGCGCAAAGGCGCGCGCGGCTTCGGCAAGCTGGGCGTAAAGGATGCGGTCCTTGACCTCGGCGATGGAGTGCTGCTGCGGCAACAGCGGGTAAAGCGAGCCAAGGCCGGTCCACAGGCGCTTGTCGCCACTGGCGTCCCAATCGAAAAAGCCCTTGCCGTTTTTCATGCCATAGCGGCCTGCTTCGAACAGCTTGCCGATCACGGCGAAGCGCAGGTCCGTCTCGCCCCGCTCTTCGGCCTGGCTTTTGCTGGCGTGATAGCTGACATCGATCCCGATGGAATCCGAAATGGCCAGCGCGCCCATCGGCATGCCGACCATGCGGGCGGCGTTTTCGATCAATGCCGGCTTCACCCCGCTTTCCACCATATCGAGGCTGGCGGTGATGAATGCCCCGATGAAGCGCGTGGTAAAGAAGCCGGGGCCATCGTTGACGGTGATCGGCGTTTTGCGGATGGCGCTGACGAAATCGAGCGCGGTTGCCCAACTGGCTTCGTCAGACTGTTTGCCCCGGATGATTTCAACCAGCGGCATCCGTTCTGCCGGACTGAAAAAGTGCATGCCGATGAAGCGCGCCTGTTCCGTGGCATATCCGGCAAGGCTGGTAATGGGCAGGGCCGATGTGTTGGATGCGATCACCGTGCCTGCCGGAACGGCGGCGGCGATTTTGGCAATCACGTCCTTTTTGACGGCGCGGTCTTCAAACACGCTTTCGATGACCAGTTGCGTGTGGCCAAGCGCGGCGTAATCGGTGCCGGGGTGGATGTGGCCCAGCACTTTATCGATTTTGGACTGTGTGGTGCGGCCCTTTTCCAGATCGCGCGCCATCCGCTTTGCGGCATAGGCCTTGCCCTTTTCCGCTGCTGCTAGATCGCGGTCGATCAGCACCACATCGATCCCGGCTTTGGCGGCGGCAAAGGCAATGCCTGCGCCCATCGTGCCTGCACCGACAATGCCGATGCGGTGGAACGTCACTTTTTCAACGCCCGCCGGACGCGCGGCAAGGCTTTCAGCCTTGCCCTTGTTGATGAACATCGTGCGGATCAGGTTGCGCGCCACCGGATCGATCATCAATTGCGCAAAGTATTTGGCTTCCACGCCCAGCGCCTTGTCCATCGGCAATTGCAGGCCTTCGTAAAGGCATGCGGCGATCTTTTCCGGACCCGGCATGTTGCCGAACGTGTTGGCGCGGGTGTTGGCATTTATGCCGATGAACGTGTTGCGGAAGGATGGGGTCAGGGTATCGCCGCCGCCGGGCACCTTGAAGCCCTTTTTGTCCCAAGGCTGCACCGCATCGCCACCGGCGCGCAGCCATGCCTTGGCGGCTTCGATCAATCCGTCTGCCGGAACAACGGCGTGGACAACGCCCGCCTTCAGCGCCTCTTGCGGGGACAGGTTCTTGCCTTGAAGCAGCAGCGGCAGGCAAGCGGCAAGGCCGATCAGGCGCGGCAGGCGCTGGGTGCCGCCGCCGCCCGGCAACAGGCCAACCTGCGATTCAGGCAAGCCCAGCATGATACGCGGATCATCGGCGACCACACGGTAATGACAGGCGAGCGCGATCTCCAACCCGCCCCCCAAGGCCAGCCCGTTGATGGCGCAGGCCACCGCCTTTCCGGCGGTTTCCATCCAGCGCAACAGGCGTGACAGGCTGGCAAACAGATGCGCAATTTCGGCAGGGGCCATGCTGCCCACGTCCAGGCCGCCGCCCAGCATCTTCAGGTCGCCACCGGCAACGAAGGTGGATTTGCCCGACGTGATGACCACGCCCTTGACCGCATCATCGGCCATCGCGCGGCGCAGGGCGGCCTCGAAGGCATTGCTGAGCGTTGCCCCGAGCACGTTCATCTTTTCGCCCGGAAGATCGAGCACCAGCGTGCAGATGCCATCGCCATCGACGCTATAGGTTACGGCTTCACTCATCGTCATGCGCTCCCTCAACCCACCCGTTCCAGCACCATGGCAATGCCCATGCCGCCTGCCGCGCAGAGCGTGACGACGCCAAGGCCCACATCGCAGCGCTCCATTTCATCGACCAGCGTGCCTGCAATCATCGCGCCGGTAGCGCCAAGGGGGTGGCCCATGGCGATGGCACCACCGTTTACGTTCATGCGGTCATGCGGAATGTTCATCGTGTCCATCAGCCGCAGCGGGACGGCGGCAAAAGCTTCGTTCAGTTCCCACAGATCGATGTCTGAAGGGACAAGGCCCGCAACTTCCAGCGCGCGCTGGCAGGCTGGCGTCGGGCCATCAAGCATCAGCGCAGGTTCCGATCCCAGCGTGATGAACGAGCGGATGCGGGCACGCGGCTTCATGCCATAATCCGCGCCCGCCTGTGCCGAGCCGATCAGCACAAGGCCCGCGCCATCGACGATGCCCGAGCTGGAAGCGGCGGTGTGGACGTGTTCGATCCTGTCAATTTCGGGATAGCGTTGCAGGGCAAGGCCATCGAAGCCCATCGTTTTGCCAATGTCCGCAAAGGCAGGCTTGAGCGCGCCCAGCGTTTCCAGCGTGGCATCTGGTCGGATATGTTCGTCATGCGCCAACAGGACCGTGCCCAGAACGTCCACCACCGGTACAACGGCACGATCAAACCGGCCTTTGCGCCAGGCCTGTGCAGCGCGTTGCTGGCTGGCCAGCGCATAGGCATCAAGATCGGCGCGGGAATAACCGTTCAGCGTGGCGAGGAGATCGGCGCTGACGCCTTGCATGACGAAGGGCGTGTGGTTTGAAACGCGCGGATCAATGCCATGCGGCCCGCCGCCATCAGCCCCCATCGGAATGCGCGACATGCTTTCCACGCCGCCTGCAATGGCCATTTCTGTCATGCCGCAGCCGATTTTTGCCGCCAGAATGCTGACCGCTTCGAGCGCAGAGGCGCAGGCACGGTTGATGTGCAGCCCTGCGGCCCGGTCCGAAAAGCCCGCCAGAATAGGGGCGATGCGCGAGAGCGTAGCCCCTTGTTCACCAGCGGCAGAAACCGTGCCGAGAACCAGTTCGTCAAGGCTGTCATCGGGCAGAGCGTTGCGTTGCTTCAGCGCGACGAGCAGTTGCCGGACGAGTTCGACAGGGGTTGCCTCATGCAGCCCGCCATCGGGTTTGCCGCGTCCACGCGGGGTTCGCACATGATCGTAGATGAAAACGTCGCGCATGATGGTGTCGATCCGAATCCCGATGCCTCAATTAATATAATGCATTATAAATAAGTTTGAGGGCGTCAAGAGGCGTTGCGAAAAATCCGTTTTGGCAGGGCTTGCGATGAAGCGAGGTTCAGTCTGTTTTAGGCATGGCGGCTTGCATCGCTGCGGCCAGTGTCGCCTGCGCGGTATCATCAAACAGGCCAAAGAAGACGAGGGAAAAACCGGCGCGCAGTTCCACTTGCAACCGTTCGGTGGGCCAGTCCTGCAAGGCCCAGCGTTCAAAGGTGGCGTCAAACAGGCGCGTCAGGGTTGTGGCCAGCACGGGGGTGGGCACATTGGCAAGAACAAGGCCATCGCCGGTCAACCCTTCGATCAGGGGCTGGACCAACAAGGTGCCGACAGGGCTGGCGAATTGGGCGGTTTCCGCGGTGCCCAGCGAATACAGCGCCTTTACCAGATTGCGGTAAAACTTTGGATCTTTGGCATAGGCAGCCACCAGACGGTCAACCACGCCCAGCACCCTTTCAGCGGGCGGCAGGCCGATCATCCAGGTGTTATCGCGGTTGAAACCGCGCACCTGCCCTTCGAACAACTGGTTGAGCACAGCCGCCTTTGATCCGAACAGATTGTAGGGCGTGGCAAGGCTGACGCTCGCGCGCGCTGCGAGTTCCGGCATTGAAAAGTTGCCGTTTTCCCGTTCTCCAATCAATTCGCCCGCAGCGCGAACCAACCTTCGGCGGCGCTCGGCAAGGCCTTGCTGGCGGCGGCCGATTTTCGGGGCACCCATGGTTTCGAGGTCATTTTCAGCTTGCACCACGCATCGCCCTCGTCAAAATCTTGCCGTTCAACCTACTGCATTGGCGGCGATGCTCAAAGCCCAACGGTAGTCTTGTTTGCCCGCGGGCGAACGGCGCACTTCGTCAACCCAGACCAGCGCCTTGGGCACTTTGTAGCCAGCCAGTTTCTGTCCCAGAAATTCCCGCAATTCGCCAAGTGGCGGGCGCACAGCGCCATCGTTCGGCGATACGATGGCCACCACGCGTTCACCCCAACGGGCATCAGGTTGTCCTGCAACCACCGCATCCCTGATCGCGGGGTGATCGCGCAAGACCTGTTCCACTTCCTCGGGGAAAACCTTCTCGCCGCCGCTGTTGATGCATGTGGACCCACGGCCGAACACGGTAATCATACCGTCCTGTTCAAGGCGACCTGTATCACCACTTATCACCCAGACTTTGCCCTCGATTGTGCGGAACACTTCGGCAGTTTTAACCGGATCACCGAAATAGCCGATGGGTGTGTATCCCGAACGGGCGATGATCCCGGTTTCGCCAGCTTGTGCAAAGCGATCATCAAGCACTACTTTTAGATTTTCACTGCTTTGCAATTGCATCATGCCATCAGTGCTGGTTGCACCTGGCCCAGAGATGCCCGTTTCGGAAGAGCCCATGCCATCGCTAATCGTGGCGGATAGAGGCAAGAGGTCGCGCAAATCGTCCTTCACGGTCTGCGAGAATACCGCGCCCCCAGATCCGAAATTCACCAGACGCTGCAAATTCCACCGCTCAGGATGTGAGCGCAAGGTATCGCGGAGCGGGATGGCCATGGCATCGCCAACAATCTGAACGATGTTGACGCCAAGCTCTTCGATCTTCGTCCAGATTGCTTCGGCATCAAACGTACGGCTTTCATCAAGGACTACCGTCAACCCGTTCAACAGGGCCGACCAAGCGGCCCACAATGCTGCAGCATGCATCAGCGGGGCGAGTGGCAATAATTTAAGAGGATAACCTTTGGCGGCACGGTCCGCGATGTCTTGCGGGGCCTGCATCGGGCCGGAAGGGTTGAAATACCCCCCTCCGCCAACGCAACCAAAAACAAACGCCTGGTGTCTCCACATCACGCCTTTGGGCATGCCAGTGGTACCGCCGGTGTAAATCAGAAGAATATCATCTTCACTGCGCTCAAAATGCGAAAGCAAAGGGCTTTCCAGTAGAGTGTTATAAGCGATGAGCCCGGCAGTACCGGTGTCTGAACCATCTTCCACCGACACTGAGGCTTTAAGATCCGGTAACTGAGGTTGCAAAGCGCGCATGATATCGTTGAATTCTGCACCGTGGATGACAGCCGCAGCCGCTGCATTTTGGAACAAATAGCGCAATTCGTCTTCACGATAGCGGAAGTTTACATTGAACGGCACAGCACCCAGCTTCACGATAGCGATGAAGGCTTCAATATGTTCGGCCCGGTTCATCAAATAGATACCGACCGTATCGCCATGCTTCACACCATTGGCAGCCAGACCGGAGGCTATCCTCTCAGCTCTCGCGTTCAGTTCGGCGTATGTTAGGGTAAGACTATCTGATTCCAGCGCGATCTTGGATGGCACAGTTGCTGCAACTGTTTCGAACAGGTCTGCAAGGTGAAACTGTTTTGCCATTGATTGCACCGCTCTCTCTCTTTGTCTGAACGTTGCGTCACTTTGCACCTTGGGAAAGGTGATCGAGCAACCTTGAGACGAATCATGCTTCAGTTTGCCTGACAATATCGGCATCCAAAAATATTAAAAGGCATTATAATATTTTTGGATGTCGCCGGTCACACCTCACCGACCCATTTTCGGCCATTGGGTTGGCGTAAGCCGACACAAGGACCGGGGTAAATGGCCTGACGTTGTTTAATATGCGTAAAAATTACACATTCGAGCTGCGGTTTATTAAAATATCTTGTCATACAAACTGCTATATAATAAGATGATGCCTCAATTAGAATACGCGATTGCGTATCAGCGTTCTGGAGAGGGACATCATGAGGAACCTTTTTGCAACAACGGCTTTGACTGCGCTTGCGCTCGTAAGCGTGCCTGCAACCGCGCAGGAAGCCGCCCAGGATTCGGCTGACAACGGCTCTGGCATTGGCGAGATTGTCGTTACCGCGCAAAAGCGGTCAGAAAACATTCAGGACGTGCCGATTGCGATTTCGGCGGTGGGCAGCCAGTTTTTGGAATCGCGCGGGATAACCTCGATTGACGGCCTGGGGTCGATTGCGCCGAACGTAAAGTTTGAACGCGCGCCATCCAACAAGACCATTTCGCAAATCGCCATTCGTGGTTCTGTGACGATCAATCCTGCGGTGACGTGGGAACCTGCGGTTGGGCTCTATTTGAACGGGGTCTATATCGCGAAGGCTCAAGGGTCGATCTTTGACGTGGCCGATCTTGAGCGCGTCGAAATCCTGCGCGGTCCGCAAGGCACCCTGTATGGCCGAAATGCTCTGGCAGGGGCTGTCAACCTCGTGCCCAAGATGCCCAGTGGTGAATTGGGTTTCCGAGGCGAGGCAACTTACGGCAACTTTGACCAGCGCCGGGTGCGCGCCTCGCTTGACCTGCCGTCGTTCGGGCCTTTCTCGCTCAAGCTTTCCGGTCAGATCCAACAGCGTGACGGCTTCATCAAGCTGACGCCAAATCCTTTCCCACAAGCTGTTGCAGCAGGCCCTGCCCGGACAGGGCGGACCAACGATCTTGATGGCAAAAGCGGCATGGTGCAACTGCGGTTCAAGCCTGAGGGCAGCAACTTTACCGCTGATTACATGTTCGATTATTCAAAGTTCGATCAGCGTCCTGACTATGCACAATTGGTGCGCGTCAACCGCAACGGACGGTTTGAGGATATCTTTGATCCCAATTCACCCGGATATGCCTTTGGTGGCGCGTTCTTCCCGCTGAACCTCTATGAAAATGCAGATCGTCAGTCGACTGCGTCGCTTGACGCCAATCCATTGTACGAACGCTCGCGCACATATGGCCATGCGCTGACATTGGCGCTTGATGTGGGTGCGGCGACGATCAAATCGATCACCGCATACCGCAATCTCAAATGGCAGGATTCACTTGATCTTGACGGATCGCCTCTGCCCGTCGCGCTAACCCAGCGTGACACGGATTTCCATAGCTGGAGCCAGGAACTGCAAGTCAGCGGGCGCGCATTGAACGATCGTCTGAATTATGTGGCGGGCGTGTTTTACTACAAGGAAAAGGCTGAAACGCTGGGGCCGCAAAGCTTCTTTGGTGGCGGGGCTTCCTATCAGTCTGACTATGGTTCGAACACCGAGGCGTTTGCCGCCTTTGCCCAGCTTGATTACAAGTTTACCGATGCGCTGACGCTGACAGTGGGTGGACGTTATACCCATGAGCGCAAGGATATCCGCCGCTTCTTCCGCATCAACTTCGATGCAGCCAATGGCATTTTTGCGCCACTGGTAGTGGCCAACATTCCCTATGGCGGCGTGCCTGACGCAACTTTCAACAAGTTCAATCCGGCAGTCACTTTGGCTTATGCTGCATCGCAAGACATCAATGTCTATGCCCGCTTTGCCCAAGGTTTCAAATCGGGCGGCTTCAATGGCGAAACCAACGATTTCCGCGCGCCGACTGCGGCATGCCCGACGGGCGCTGTGGAATTGTGCAATCCCTATCGTCCTGAAGAGGTCAACAGCTATGAAATGGGCCTGAAAACCCGTTTTGCCGATGGCCGCATCATCTTCAACGTGGCTGCTTTCTGGAATGAACATAAGGACATCCAGCTTTCGGTATTCACTGCTGGCGCGGGGGCATCGTCCATTGTCAGGAACGCAGCGCAAGCGCGGATCCGCGGACTTGAATTCGAAACGGTGGTCCGTCCAATCGATGCATTGACGATCAACGCATCGCTGGCGTTTCTTGATCCAAAATATAAGCGGTACATCGATGCCGTGAACGGTGTGGATACCGATGTTTCTGGCAACCGCGCGTTCCCGCACACGCCGAAGACGACAGGTTCGCTGGGTGTAGATTTGCGTGTTGCCGAGGGCGATTGGGGCCGCTTCAACGTGGGCGGTGATTTCAACTATGTGTCGGGGTATTATACGTTCCCATATGCACTGACCACACCAAACGCGTCGGCGCAAAATGCCAACAACACCCGTTCAAAAGGGCGCAGCATCGTCAATCTGCGCGCAGGCGTGGCCGAAGTGCCTTTGGGCGGTGCCAAGGCCGAATTCTCGCTTTGGGTGCGCAACCTGACCAAGGAAAGCGATCCTTCGAACTTCATCGACTTTGGCCCCGGCTTTGGTGGTTTGACGGTGGGCTACTTCCCCGATCCGCGCACATATGGCCTGACGGCTGCTGTGAAGTTCTGACATTGATAGGGCGGGCAGAAATGTCCGCC
The DNA here is from genome assembly GCF_002280675.1 of Novosphingobium sp. 32-60-15. GTDB lineage: Bacteria > Pseudomonadota > Alphaproteobacteria > Sphingomonadales > Sphingomonadaceae > Novosphingobium. The sequence continues at coordinate 13,654 of NZ_NCEN01000032.1, forward strand.
CTGTCGTTTAACGCCTGACAAAATTGATCGCGCAAAGCGTCACTGACCCGGAGAGAATGACATGCTGTTCGAAGGAAAACGCGGACTGATTACAGGTGCAGCTTCCGGTATCGGTCGTGCAACGGCGATCAAATTTGCAGCAGAAGGAGCGCAGCTTACGATTGGCGACCGCAATCTGGCAGGGCTCGAAGAAACGGCCGCGATGATGGCGATCAAGCCAGTGATCCAGGCCTATGACGCGACCGATTTCGACACATGCCGCGCATTGGTGGAATCCTCTGCGCGGGATGGTCTGGATTTCGTGTGCAACATTGCCGGGCTGTTGAAGTGGGGGCCGTCCGATGCGTTCAGCGCGCAGGATTTTGATCTGCTGATGACGGTCAACGCAACCAGCGTTTACGTAATCTGTCAGGCCGCGATGCCGCATCTGATAAAAAGCCGTGGCGCGATTGTGAACACGGCGTCGACTGCTGCGTTGCAAGGCCAGCCTTATAACATCGCCTATTCAGCATCGAAACATGCGGTGGCGGCCATTACGAAGGGCCTTGCCATTGAATATGCCGCGCAAGGCGTCCGGATCAATGCCATTTGCCCTGGTTTGGTGCTGACCCCAATGACGCGCGATACGCCGCCACCCGAAGGCGTCGATTGGGCATTGATGATGCGCAACGCGCCAAAGTTGCTGGACGGCGCATGCGAGCCTGAAGACATCGCCGAAATGTTCGCGTTTCTGGCCAGCGCCAAATCGCGCAAAGCCACCGGAGCGTTGTTCACTATCGACGGTGGTCAGATGGCGGGTTGAGCAGGCGCGAGCAACATGCGCGCAGCAAATGTGCCATCAAGCAAGGCGTTGGCGCGGTGAGCCACGCGCCAGCCTGCTTGAGTCCGCACCAAAGTCCAGCGATTGGCAGCAACACGAAGTGCTTCAAAGCGTCCTTCGCTATGTCGAAATACCACCGAATGGCCACGGGCCGTGGCACAATCGCCATCGATGTCGACTGTTACGGGGCCAAGCGCGTGCGCGCAGCCCGACGCCATAAGCGCACGGTGATAAGGCGCATCAATCAGCGCTGCGATAGCATCGTGACCCTTGGCCGTCGCAAAACCGGCCACCTCATACTCCCCATCATCGCACCACAATTGCGCCAAGGCTTGCGCGTCGCCACAATCGGCCAAAGTGCCATAAGTGGCGATCAATTCCCGAATGGATTCGCGATCTTCCAAAGCACCGATGCGCGCGGTCAAGGTTGCAAGATCGTTCGTCATTTCGAGGGCCTTTTTGCGCAACAAACGCGCGCTGCAAATCCTATGCGCTATCCTGTTTTGCTGCAATTGTTGATATCCCCTTGTCCGTCAGGAACTATGCATGCCTCAAGCACCCGTGAACCTTGAACACGTTTGGCGCGATTTTTGTGCGCAACTGGCCGATGCCGGGACCATACTTTCGCGGCCTTCAACACCGGGCAATGCGCTCGATCAGGCAGAGGGGTTGCGATATCTTAGCCGCCTGACACGTACGGCATTGAACATGCTGGTGGACAGCGCGGATCCCGATTTTCCGCGCTTGTTCATGCTATGCGATGACAAGATCAAGATCGGCGCGGACAACCCGGACAATATCTATCAGCAATGCGTGGTGCGGGGTGACCAGACATACCGCGTTACAGGTAAACGCAACTCGGTGCCGTACTGCTCAATTGGCAGCAAGGCCAACCGTTATGCCATTGATGGGACAATGGCATCGACCGGCGAAATTGAATTTTCCGATATGACGTTTTCTGATGATGGCAGCTTCGAAATGATCGTCAGCAAAGACAAGCATCTGGGCAACTGGTTGCCGCTGGCTGAGGACAGCACGCTCTTGATTGTGCGTCAGACATTTGATGACAAGGCCAGCCAGGCACCCGCTGAAATTCGTGTAGAACGCGTTGGAGCAGGACCAGCGGTTCCTGTCCTGTTAACGCCTGACGCAATTGAGCGGCAATTGACGGCGGCTGCTGCATGGACGCAAGGCACCGCCAACACTTTTGCCAATTGTTCGGAATGGTTCAAAGCGCAGCCCAACCAAATCTATGATGGCGATCAGAACGTCTTTCAAAAGGCAGGCGGCGATCCCAACATCTGGTATGGGCACTTCTATTACACCCTGAAACCGGGCGAAGCACTGGTGATCGAAACACCGGTGCCAGAATGCCGGATGTGGAACCTGCAGATTGACAATTGGTGGATGGAATCGCTCGACCACGTGCATCAAAAGGTTTGGCTGAATAACTCGATGGCCAAACTGGAGAGCGATGGCAGCGTCATAGTGGTTTGCGCGGATGCTGATCCCGGCTTTGGCAATTGGGTCGACCTGGCGGGACACCGTTCCGGCACAGGGCTGTGGCGCTGGTTTAATGCTGATCAGGTGGTCGTGCCCAAGATGCGGGTCATCACGCTTTAATCCGTGCTTTGCCGGGTTAGGTCTTCGAGTGTAGCGATGGGACCGATGGCCGCGTTGTATTTGACCGATTGCAGTACCAATTCGCTTTCTGCTTCGCGGATACCATCCAGGCTGAGTATCTGGTTCATAACTATGGCGGCATCATCAAGGCTTGGCAGGATGCAAACTGCAACCAAACGCGGGGTGGCATTGGCATCATACAGGGCGCTGACTTGCGGGATGGCCAACAGCGCCTCACGCACATGGTTGAGCTTGCCGCTGGCACAGCGGACAGTGACAAACATCATGTGTTGGCCACTGCCTTGGCCGCCCGTGCCCGCATCGCGCGCGCGATCGATATCAATGATGGGCACAAGCTTCAGCAACCCAGCGCCTTGCAGGCGTTTGACGCGGCCCCGGACGGTGCCCTCTGTCACGCCAAGATCTGCTGCAATCTTGCGGAAAGAGAGTCGCGCATCTTGTGCGAGCATCAAGGCGATGTCGCGATCAAGCTGATCGGTGGTGGGGTATTCAGGCGTTTCCATCGGCATCACGTGTACTCCATCACGTGCCCAATGGCCCTACGGCCGGAACGTAGCGATAGACGTTGTTGACAAGTTCAACGTCGACATCCTCGACACCTGCAATATCGGCCGAGGCATTGCGCACCGCCTCCAACATTTCACGCGCGTTATGAAAGGCATAGAGGCATGAAACGGGATAGCGGCCGGAGGTGATATGAACCGACAGAACATCTTCACGCTGCGCCATTTCGCGTGCAACTTCAATCGGAGCGCGGCCTGTAACCTGCAACCGGATACGCGCGACCATGCGATACCCGTGAATCCGGTAATCAGCCACGGCGACAACGCGCATCAGTCCGCCTGCATCCATCGCCCGGATTCGATTGGCCACCAGATTGCCTGACAGGCCCAATTCCTCGCCAATGGTTGTGCTTTGCGCACGGCCATCGCGGGCCAACACTTCAATTATGCGGTGATCAGTTTCGTCCAATGCGGTGGCACGTGGACGGCGTTGTGGCCTGTCGTCGCTCAAGTCCGGTCCTCTTTTGCATCTGAAAGATCAGAAACGCATAGTGCAACCGGCTTAAGTATCCTGACTGCCAAGAGCAAGAGGTAGCAATGCGCTGCCATGGCAACTGACGTCATCATCACCGGCGGCCTATCGTGCGCTACGGTTCACGAGAACCAGGCCCCACCGTTGACGTTCACCGTGCTACCTGTGGCAAAGCTGGCATCGTTGCTGGCAAGAAAAGCGACTGCGCCTGCGATCTCGTCCGGTTGGGCGAGCCGCTTCATCACGCTATCGGCGGCGACCGCTGCCTTTACTTCATCGGGCAACGGCGCATAAATCGGGGTTTCGGTTGCGCCGGGGTTGACCGCATTGACGCGGATGCCGCGCGGGGCCAGTTCGCGCGCCATGGCGCGGGTAAGGCCAAGCACGGCAGCCTTGGCGGTGACATAGGGCACGGGGCCATTGCCTGCCAGAGCGGCGGTGGAACCGATGTTGATGATGGCTCCGCCTTGACCGGAAGCATCAGGGCCTTGGCGCGCCATAATGCGCACGGCGGCGCGGCTGCACCGGAACGTGCCATCGAGCGTCACGGACAGGACGCGCGACCAGCCTTCATCGTGGCAATGGATCGTCTGGTCGGCATGGGCGGTTGGATCGCCACTGGCTTGTGCGGCCTGGCCTGCATAGTATTCGGCCATGCCATCGCCCGGCGCGCTGCCGATCCCTGCGTTGTTGACGAGGATATCGACGCCGCCCAGCCGCGCCTGGACTTGCGCAAAAGCCGCATCGACAGAGGCGGTATCGGACACATCGCAGGCCACGCCGATATGCGGGGCGGCCAGCACGGCAGCGGCGCTTTGTTCTGATAGATCAAGCACGGCCACGGTTGCCCCTTCGGCGGCGAGACGCCGCGCGATGGCGGCACCGATCCCTTGTGCGCCGCCCGTGACGACAGCCCGTTTGCCCTCAAGCCGGTTCATAAGCGTGATCCTTTTAACTTGCGGGCGGATAATCGGTGTAGCCGCGCGCATCATCGCCGTGGCCGGTGTAGAAGGTGGTGCGGTCTGCCTTGGCAAGCGGTGTGCCATTGCGAAAGCGTTCGACCAGATCGGGGTTGGCGATGAAGGCATAGCCGAAGGCGGCGGCATCGGCCTTGCCATCGGCGATCAGGCGTTGCGCCTTTTCCAGAGTAAGGCCGCAGTTTTCGATCACTGGTCCGGACCAGTTGGCGCGGACCAGATCAAGCGCATCGAAGCCTTCGTTCGGGATGTGGATGAGGTGGCAATATGCCAGCCCTATGCCATCGATTGCGCGTAGCAAAGTTGCATATGTTTCAGCCGGATCGGCATCGTTCATGCCGTTGAAGGTGACGCCGGGGCAAATGCGCAAGCCGACGCGGCCAGGCCCGATGGCTTCGGCCATGGCCGCCAGCACTTCGACCACAAAACGGACGCGGTTTTCTGCCGTACCGCCATAGGCATCGCTGCGCTGGTTGGAGTTGGAGGACAGGAACTGCATCGGCAGATAGCCCGAGGCGCAGTGCAGTTCCACACCATCGATCCCGGCTTCGCGGGCATTGCGCGCAGCGGCAACATATTCGGCGATGACGTTAGCGATTTCATCGGTTTCCAGCGCGCGCGGGGTTTCGGTGGGCACCGGAACGCCATCGGGGCCGGGGATCGGATCGGGGCTGGCAATAGCACTGGGCGCGATGGTGGGTGCATCGGCGGCCTTGTTGGCGCGCACCGAGGCACGGCCAACGTGCATCAGTTGCATGACGATCTGCCCGCCGCGTTCATGCACGGCATTGGCAACCTTGCGCCAGCCTGCGATCTGCACCGGCGAATGGATGCCCGGTGTGCGCCAATAGCCTTTGCCCGCAGGACAGGGCTGGGTGCCTTCGGTGACGATCAGGCCGGCGGAGGCGCGCTGGCGATAGTATTCGACCATGTGACCGGTCGGCTCGTCATCGGGGCCTGCGCGGTCACGCGTCATCGGGGCCATGACGATGCGGTTGGCAAGGGTGAGGTCACCCAGACGGACGGGGCTGAAGATGTCGTTTGCCATGACGGTCAGCTCCGCACGCGGGGACGGGGCAGGGGCGCACCCTTGCGCATGGTTTCGATGAACTTCTCAAGCGGGGCGGGCGGTTCCACCGGACCATCATGGGGTTGGCCGTGGCGCGCCCAATAGGTTTTCCAGCTCGGGAACAAATCGTGGAAGCTGCCGTGATAGGGCGCAACGCCCGGCCAGCGCATCTTGCGATCCCCCACCGGCGGCTTGTTGAGATCGGATGCGTACCAATAGAGTGGCAGGCGGCGGCGGAAATACCAGCGGCCATCGATGCGTTCGTACTGATCGAAATACATCATCTGCATGATGACCCATTCGGGGCCGCATTCATGCTCGTTCTTGGAATAGACAACGCCCTGCGCGTGATCGGCATCGTCAAAATCGATGATATGGCCGCCGATGTGGTGGCTGGTGCCGTCAAACTGCATCGAATGGGTTTCATCGAACCAGTCACGCAGCGCCTTGCGGCCCGACTTTCCGCCGCCGACCCGCACATCTTCGGGAAACAGGTTCACCCAGGCATCGCCATCGCGCATATCAAGCGCCAAGGAATACTTGGCCGGAAGCTGGCGAATAGCGTCTAGCGATTCAAGGCGATCAATCCGCGCTAGCAATGAGGCATTTTCAGTCACCCAATCCCTCTTTCGTTACATTTATGGAGGTGTGTTAGCTTTTGTATGCGGATTTTGCGCTTTTGCATACACCAATTTTTACGCAAAATGTATTTCCGTGAGCGCGTCGGGGCACACTTTGGATCGATGTTGCGGGGTTTCGGTCACGGTCCAGCAAATGTGCGCATGTTTGATCAGACATAAGCTAAAAATCATCCTA
>NZ_NCEN01000033.1 GCF_002280675.1 Novosphingobium sp. 32-60-15
CGCGAGCATAAGCAGGATCGGTAGGGCGCGTATATAGTAGGCCACGCCACTTTCTTTCATGTCGGAGGCTTGAGCGCAATGTCCACTTTCCACCCACTTCCAGTCATAGATATGGTAGCGCGAACCCGCCAAAAGCCGTCAACCGTCCATATCCACTAACAATTGCGGCCTGCTTATTAGCATTACTTCGCCGCAACCAACCCGTCCCATTCAGCCCACGCAATCGCGCGTCCGGGATAGGCCACTTTTGCAAACGGCCAGTCTGTTTTGAGCCAGTTGGTGGCCCATGCGGCGAGTTCCGCGTCAAAGCCTGCGTCATGTTCGGCCTTGGTCACCCAGATGCGGACCATGGCGTCGTAGCCTTTGACGGGGCTGGGATAGACGTAAATGCAGCCGAGTTCACGGCTGCCATCGGGCGTAAGGACCGCATAAGCAAAGGATTCGCGTTTGTTGAAGCGGGCCTGTTCGGTTTCCATATCGCGCATGGCATCAGCATCAGTGATGCCTGCATGTGGCCAATCGGTGCTGCGCGTGAACGTCTTTTGCAGGTGTTCGATGGACGACATGTAAGCATCAAAATCCACCTTCACCAATGCGGGGCCGAGGGGGACGACCTTGAAGCCGGGTGTCTTTACCAGCACTGGCACCTGGAAATCGGCGGCGATCCAGGGCAATTTTGGTGCGACGGTGGTGGGGGCGACTCCATCTGCAAATGCCGGGCTGCTCACTAGCAAAGCGATGGCCAGACTTGCAGCGATGCTCCTCAAACGCATGACATTTTGCTCCTTCCAAGGGAGCATACCGGCCAATTCAGCGCGCGCCAAAACCTTTGATGCAGGTAGGTTGCATAAAGCGCTCACACTCCGAACGCCGCCTCACGTCAACCGTCGCCCCGGTCTGGAACCGGGGTGACGATCTTGTCAGGGGCTGGTGAACGTCATGCCCGAATCAATCGGGCGCTGTCGGCACGATCTCTGGCGGGCTTCCCGGCTCAACCCAATCCGGCTCAATCGCAGGTGTCTCGTCCGGCTGGATCATCGGGGGCACTTCATCGGGCTGGATAACCGGCGGCGATTCTGGCGGCGATTGCGGATCGATTCGGTCTGGCTGGGGGATTTCGGGGTTCGTGGCCATGTCGTGGATCCTCAAATCGGGTGTATTCCTGTCTAAACGCCTGCATAGAGCACGCGGTTCCACAAGGAAAATCCAAGGCGCTTGCCCTTTGTGAAAGGCTAGGATAGGGGCTCCGCTCTCTATTTGCCGGATGCGGGCGTGGCGGAATTGGTAGACGCAGCAGGTTTAGGTCCTGCCATCGCAAGATGTGGGGGTTCGAGTCCCTTCGCCCGCACCAGACCGCGCGCCAGAGTCTGAAACGGAATTTGCTGCGCCTTGGGGCGCGCGTGATATTGATGAAAGTTGGATCAGGATGCAGATCGTCGAAACAACCAACGAAGGCCTGAAGCGCGCCTACACCGTCACCATCCCTGCGGGCGATATCGCCGCGCGGGTTGAAGGTGAGGTCAAGAAGATCGCGCCTCAGATCAAGATGCCCGGCTTCCGCCCCGGCAAGGTTCCAGCAAACCTCGTGCGCAAGATGCACGGCGCGCAGCTTCATTCAGAAGCGCTGCAGACCTCCATTCGCGATGCGATGGACAAGCTGGTAGCCGATCACAAGCTGCGCCCTGCGATGCAGCCTGCTGTTGCACTGGCCGAAGGCTATGACGTGGGCAAGGACGCCGAACTGACGGTGGAACTTGAAGTTCTGCCCGTGGTTGAAACGCCTTCGCTTGATGGCCTGAAGCTGGAAAAGCTGACCGTTCCGGTAACCGACGAACAGGTTGACGAAGCAATCGGCCGCATCGCGCAGGGCCAGAAGTCGTTCACCGACGCTGAAGAAGGCGCTGTGGCCAAGGATGGTGACCAGATCATCATCGATTTCCTCGGCAAGGTTGATGGCGTGGCCTTTGAAGGCGGCGCTGCTGAAGATACCCCGCTGGAATTGGGCGCTGGCCGCTTCATCCCCGGCTTTGAAGAACAGCTCGTGGGCGTAAAGGTTGGCGATGAAAAGACCATCACCGTAACCTTCCCTGAAGAATATCCGGCTGAAAACCTCAAGGGCAAGGAAGCCACTTTCGACATCACCGTGAAAGCGGTGAAGGTTGCAGGCGTGTTTGAAGCGAATGATGAATTCGCCAAGATGCTCGGCCTTGAAAGCATCGAACAGTTGCGCGGCCTGCTGCGCGGCCAGCTTGAGCAGGAAACCGCTGGCCTTACCCGCACCCAGATGAAGCGCGCTTTGCTTGACCAGCTTGCCGCAGGTCACGATTTCGCCGTGCCACCTTCGATGGTCGAGGCTGAATTCGAACAGATCTGGCAGCAGCTCCAGCAGGAAGCACAGGGCGAAGAAAACCCTGAAGACGCGCTGAAGGAAATCGAAGCCGAGAAGGACGATTACCGCAAGATCGCCGAACGCCGCGTGCGTCTGGGCCTGCTCCTGTCGGAAATCGGCCAGGCTAATGGCGTGCAGGTTTCGGCGCAGGAAATGGAAATGCTGATCCGTCAGGCGCAGCAGCAGTACCGCGAAGAAGATCGCCAGCGCTTTGCCGAATATGTGCGTTCGGAACCATTGGTAGCCGCCCAGCTGCGCGCGCCGCTGTACGAAGATAAGGTCGTCGACTTCCTGTTCGACAAGGCTGAAGTCACGGAACGCGAAGTGACCAAGGAAGAGCTTCAGGCCGCCATTGAAGCGGAAGACGGCGCAGCGCCTGCTGCTGCCAAGCCAGCCAAGAAGGCCGCTCGCGAGAAGAAGGCCGCCAAGGAAGAGGCACCTGCTGAAGACGCTCCTGCCGCTGAAGCCGAAGCTGTAGCCGAGGAAAAGCCCAAGAAGGCCGCTCCCAAGAAAAAGGCCGCAGCAGAAGACGCGCCTGTAGCTGAAGAAGCCGCTGAAGAAGCGCCTGCTCCAAAGAAGAAGGCCGCGCCTAAAAAGAAGGCTGAAGGCTGATCCATTTCGGATTGATCCTGCCTGACGGGGCGGGATATCGGACGGCCCGGTGTGCTTCGGCATACCGGGCCGTTGCCGTTTTGGTGTCAAAACTACGCAAACATGCGCCGTATGAATCCGTAACTTGTTGGACAATTCATCGCTTCGTCCAAACCCGAACAGGTTGCTGATTCGCGCAAGGTCGACCTTGTGAGAGAATCCAACGGCAAGAGCCCCTCTTTACAGGGAATTGCCATGCCCACGGTCCGCAATCGCGTTGCTTCCAAACCGCGCACAAAGAGCAAAACGCCAGCGCGCGGCCCTCGCAAAAAACAAGCGCCGGCGTTCATGTTGAACGCAGGCAACCCGCCGGCATTTCCGACAGGATTGATCATCCCGCCCCCGCGCGGTGCGATGATTACCGCAGTGCCCTGGCCTGAAGTGGCTGCACCCAAGCCGCGCAAGACGGCCAAGCCGGTGGTCCGCCGCAAAGCCGCCACCGCAAAGCCGGTAGCGCCCAAGACTGCTGCGCCGCGCAAGCCGCGCGTCTCGCCCAAATCACGATCCCCCAAAGCACCGGCTATTGCCGCGCAAGTTCTCACACAGGATGCACCCGCCCCGATGATGACCGAAGACTTGCTCGACCGTGCGCTTGCCATGCGCCCACAGCCTGCCGACATGGCCGTTCCGCGAGTCCCTGCCAGCCCGCCGCATGGCAGCACGTCCGCTGAGGCAACCAGCCCTATCCCGCGTTCGCAAGCGCTGGCCACCACCCGCGGGCACGGCCTGTTCGACATCATCGGCTATTGGCTGCGTGATGCCGCAAGCTGGCTGGACCGCTTGACCAAGAGCAGACGCAAGGCAGAAGATCGCACGCAAGCCGCCCGTGCAAAAGCGCGCCAACATGCGCTGCAATCCCAGTTCGACGCGCTGGAAGCCCTGCGCGAAGTGGCAAAGGCTGATTAGTACAGGGGCCGATTAGTACGAGAGTCGCCTATTCGCCCCAGCGTTTCAGGCCCGCTGCGGGGATCGCCGTCGTCCGCACCCGTTCATAAGCGGCGCCTGCGGCCAGAACGGCTGCATCGTTCCACTTGGCCCCCATGAATGAAAGCCCGATCGGCAAGCCTTCGACCGCGCCCATCGGCACGGTAAGGTGCGGGTAACCGGCGATTGCGGCAAGGTTTCCTGCGCCCACCCCAACAAAGTGATCGCCCAGCACCAGATCGATCGGCCATGCCGGGCCTTCGGTCGGCGCGATAAGGAAAGCGACGCGATTTTCCTGCAGCAGCCGGTCAATGCCCTCTGGCCCTGCCAAGCGCAGCGAATTGGCGCGCGCCTTTTCATAAGCGGCGCGGTCCGTCGCCGTCTCAGCCTGTTCAAAAATGTCCTGCCCGAACCACCGCAATTCCGCAGGCGTTGCCTTGTTGAATGCAATCAGATCACCCAGCGACTTGGGCAGGCCCGGCCCCGGAAGTGACCGCAAATAGGCACCCATGTCCACGCGCAGTTCATAAAGCAGGACAGTGAATTCATCGCGGCCCATCTCGGGCGGGGCGGAGAAATCGATCTCGACCAGATCGGCGCCCGCCGCCCGCAAATCCACCAGCGCTTTATCAAACAGCGCAAGCAATCCGGGGTGTGAACCTGCCGCCTTGCGCATCACGCCAAGGCGGACGCCTTTGAGGCTTGCTGTGGCCAATCCGGCAGTGAAATCAGTCTTGTACTTGTCAGCCTCGGTTGTCGCCGGATCAGCAGGGTCGCTCCCAGCCAGTGCGTTCATCAGCAACGCGGCATCGGCGACGCTGCGCGTCATCGGGCCTGCGGTGTCCTGGCTGTGGCTGATCGGCACAACGTGAGTGCGGCTGACCATGCCCACGGTCGGTTTGAAGCCGACGATGCCGTTGACCGATGCGGGACAAGTGATGGAACCGTCGGTTTCCGTGCCGATAGCAGCCCACGCCAGTCCGGCGGCTATGGCAGAACCGCTGCCCGATGATGATCCACACGGTGTGCGGTCAATCGCGTGGGCGTTTTTGGTCTGCCCGCCAACCGCGCTCCATCCGCTGGAGGATGCAGATGAGCGGATGTTTGCCCATTCGGACAAGTTGGTCTTGCCCAGAATGACAACGCCTGCCTTGCGCAACCGCGCTACCAGCGGTGCATCGCGGCCGGTTACGTTGTCCTTCAGCGCAAGGCTTCCGGCAGTGGTGGGAAGCGGCCCTGCCATTTCGATGTTGTCTTTGATCAGCACCGGTTTGCCCGCCAAGGGGCCAGAAATCTTGCGCGCGGCGGCTTCATCTTTTGCCGCATCAGGATTAATTGCCAGGACCGCGTTGAGCATCGGCCCTGAATCATCAACTGCTGCAATGCGCGCCAGATAGTCAGAAACCGTCTGGCTTTTTGCGGGGAAAGCCGTCAACATCGCGGCCAAGCCAGCAGTAACCTTCAGAACTGATGCAGAAATCTTCATATCCCACCCCCTTGGTGCCGAACCGTGCAATGGTGCGCTGCTGTGGTGTGGAGTGCAAGCCGAGGGGGCCTGCGACAACACCTTTGTGCAGGAACAAATTTCATCCATCCACGGGTTTGCGCGGATTTGCAGTTAACGCACTTGAACATCGCGCCGTGGCACGCGACATAGCAGTTCTAACCAAATGAGGATTCCCATGCTCGACTTGTTCGGCGCTTCGAGCGCCAGTGTTTACGGCGGCCAGGGCAAGTTCACCCAAGATCCCGTCACAGGCGCCCTGATTCCTGTCGTGGTCGAACAATCGAGCCGTGGCGAACGCAGCTTCGATATCTACTCGCGCCTGCTGCGTGAACGGATCATCTTTGTCACCGGCGAAGTCGAGGACCACATGGCCTCGGTGATCATCGCGCAGCTTCTGTTCCTCGAATCGGAAAATCCGTCGAAGGACATTTCGATGTACATCAATTCGCCGGGTGGCGTCGTCACGGCGGGCCTCGCGATCTATGATACGATGCAATACATCCGTCCGCGCGTCTCAACGGTGTGTATCGGTCAGGCCGCATCAATGGGCTCGTTCCTGTTGGCGGCTGGTGAACCCGGCATGCGGATCGCCCTTCCCAACGCCCGCATCATGGTCCACCAGCCTTCGGGCGGCGCACGCGGCATGGCTTCGGATATCGAAATCCAGGCGCGTGAGATCTTGCGCATTCGCGCCAGGATGAATGATCTTTACGTTAAGTTCACCGGCCGTAGCCTTGACGAAATCGAGAAGGCAATGGATCGTGATACGTTCCTCGAAGCCGAAGAAGCGTTGAAGTTCGGCATCGTCGACAAGGTTTTTGAAACCCGCCCGGCAACGGATGCAGCGGGCGAAGTTGAAGGTTCGGGCGGCGCGCCTGCGTGAATTATCTGTTCTTTCCCCACCGTGCCTTAAGCATAGCGAAAGGCATGGCGGGGTAAGAGCTTTCACTTGTTTTTGAGTCCGGTTGATTAATGCCCCTGTGGTAGTAGGATAACCGGACCCGCCTCTCGTGGAGAGGCGTCTGGGATGGACGAATGACCAAGCTTTCTGGATCGGATACCAAGAGCACCCTTTACTGCAGCTTCTGCGGGAAGTCGCAGCATGAGGTGCGCAAGCTCATTGCCGGGCCAACTGTGTTCATCTGTGATGAATGCGTTGAACTGTGCAACGACATCATCCGCGAAGAGACCAAAGCCGGCATTGCGGGCAAGAAAGATGGTGGCGTACCAACGCCGCGCGACATCTTCGAGACTCTGAACGATTATGTGATCGGTCAGGATCGCGCCAAGCGTGTGCTCTCGGTCGCCGTGCACAACCATTACAAGCGGTTGAAGCACAGCGGCAAGGGTGGCGAGGTCGAACTGTCGAAGTCGAACATCCTGCTGGTCGGCCCAACCGGTTCGGGCAAGACCCTGCTGGCGCAAACGCTTGCCAAAACCTTCGATGTTCCCTTCACCATGGCTGATGCCACCACGCTGACCGAAGCCGGTTACGTGGGTGAAGACGTTGAAAACATCATCTTGAAGCTGCTTCAGGCATCGGATTACAACGTCGAAAAGGCACAGGCCGGGATCGTCTATATCGACGAAATCGACAAGATCAGCCGCAAGGCCGAAAACCCTTCGATCACCCGCGACGTATCGGGCGAAGGCGTGCAGCAGGCCCTGCTCAAGCTGATGGAAGGCACCACCGCCTCGGTTCCGCCGCAGGGTGGCCGCAAGCATCCGCAGCAGGAGTTCCTGCAAGTCGACACGACGAACATCCTGTTCATTTGTGGCGGCGCGTTTGCAGGTCTCGACAAGATCATCTCGGACCGCCTGCAAAAGCGGTCCATCGGGTTTGGCGCGCATGTTGCTGATCCTGAAAAGCGCAAGATTGGCGAATTGCTGCAAAAGGCTGAACCTGAAGATCTGCTCAAGTTCGGTCTGATCCCTGAATTTGTGGGCCGTCTGCCGGTTATCGCAACGCTGGAAGACCTCGACATTGAGGCTCTGGTCAAGATCTTGCGTGAACCCAAGAACGCGCTGATCAAACAATACGCCAAGCTGTTCGAACTCGAAGATGTGGCGCTCACCTTCACTGACGATGCGCTTGAAGCCATCGCCAAGAAGGCCATTGCGCGCAAGACCGGCGCACGCGGGCTTCGTTCCATCGTCGAAGGCTTGCTGCTCGACACGATGTTCGACGTGCCGACCGAAACCGACATTGCCGAGATCGTTGTCGACAAGGATGTCGTCGAAGGCCGCAAGGACCCGATCCGCGTGCTGAAGGGCAAAGAGGAAGAAGCAGCCTAAGTCTGGCTGCTCCTTCCCACACCGCATACAAAAAGGGCGGGTGCAGCGATGCACCCGCCCTTTTGCTTTGCGCCTACGGTGCGACCCGAAGCGCCGTTAGCCTCAGTTCGGCAGCGATACTGCGTCGGTCACGTGGATAACGCCGTTCTTTTGCATGACATCAGCCTGGGTCACATGGGCCATGCCGCCCTTTTCGTCGGTCAGCATAACTTTGTCGCCCATCAACGATGCGGTCAGCGTGCCGCCAGCGACGGTCGTGATCTTGGCAGAACCATTACCGGCTTTGATGAGTCCCAGCACGTCGGCGGCCAACACTTTGCCTGCAACCACATGATACGTCAGGACTTTGGCAAGCGTTGCTTTGTTTTCCGGCTTCAACAACGTGTCGACGGTGCCAGCGGGAAGCTTGGCAAAGGCGGCGTTGGTTGGCGCGAACACGGTGAATGGACCGGCGCTGTTGAGCGTATCGACCAGGCCTGCGGCCTTGACGGCAGCAACAAGCGTGGTGTGATCGGCTGAGTTCACCGCGTTTTCAACGATGGTGCGGCTTGGCAGCATTTCAGCGCCGCCAACCATGACCTTTTCGTTGTGGTGGTTTGCCATTGCCGACGTGGTCAAAACCGGCAACGCGGTGGCGGTGGTAGCAATCAGGGCGGCGATCAGGAACTTGCGGGTCATGAAGAACTCCTCGGTCGAAGATTGTTTGGTCCGGCGGTTCACAACGGGGGCTGCCGGACTGCCCCGTCCGAATTGCTAGGTGGTGTTTGCATCGGCAGATACGACATGACCGTTAGGTCAGGGTGTTGATCAAAAATGGAAAATTCAAAAAGACGGCGCGCTGCATGGGGCAGCGCGCCGAATAGAGTGACCGCGGCCGAAGGGAACGAATTAGCCATACGGTCATGTGGAGGAGCCGGGCCGATGGGGTAAATCCTCCCGGTAATCTTTCCTCGCAGCGATAGATGGACCGTCACGACGCATGTCGCAGCATGTCCTTTGGGCCAATGCCCGCAAGGTCAGGTCAGATCAAACGGTGGCATCGCTGAGCAGGGCACAATCGTGGCCGACCAGTGTTTCAACCTGCACGGTGGCGTGGCCGATGCCGAAGTCGTGTTCCAATTCGTGGGCGAGATGGTGCAGGAAGTCATCGCCGGGATGGCCACCGGGCATGACAAGGTGGGCGGTGAGTGCGGTTTCGGTGGTGCTGATGGGCCAGATGTGGAGATCGTGGACCGCTTCGACGCCGCTCAGGGTGGTGAGGAAATGGCGGACCTTTTGCTCGTCAATCCGCGAAGGCACGGCATGAAGGCTCATCTTCAGCGAATCTTTAAGCAAGCCCCAGGTGCCCACCGCGATAATCCCGACGATGATCAGGCTGGTGAGCGGATCAATCCACTGCGCGCCGGTGAGCGTGATGAGCAGGCCTGCAATAACGACGCCTGCGGAAACGGCGGCATCTGCAACCATGTGCAGATATGCGCCGCGAATGTTGATGTCGTGATGGCGGCCGCGCATGAACATCAAGGCGGTCACGGTGTTGATCACAATGCCGACGGCGGCGACAATCATCACCGGGCCGCCCGCTACGGGCGCAGGATCGATCAAGCGGCGGATGGTTTCAACCAGGATCGCGCCCAGCGCCATCAACAGGAATGCCGCATTGCCCAGCGCGGCAAGGATCGAACTGGACTTGTAGCCATACGTATAGCGCGCCGACGGTGGGCGCGCTGCAAGCACGCTGGCGACCCATGCAATGACAAGCCCCAGCACGTCCGACAGATTGTGCCCGGCATCGGCCACCAGCGCCATCGAGCCTGAAATCACGCCATAAACCGCCTCGACAATCACGAAGGCAAGGTTGAGCGTGATGCCGACCGCAAATGCGCGTCCGAAGCTGGCCGGCGCGTGGGAATGGCCGTGGCCATGGCCGTGGTCATGTGAATGGTCGTGGTGATGGTGGCCTGCGGACATGGACCAACCCCTAACGCTTTGCGGGCAAGGTTGAAACGCCTTTGAAGTGTCAGGGGGCCTATAAGCCGGGTTCTGTAGCGCCGACGGTATCCCACAAGTGGACCGTATCGGCACTGGCAGCCATTCCTCTAGGCGGACCGTTGCCGGAACGCTCAAGCAATCAACCCGGACTGCTGGCCCGAAACAAGCCTGTTCTTTGCAGAACGCGCAGTCCCTATTCGATCTTGCTCCGGGTGGGGTTTGCCTTGCCGCTTCCGTTGCCGGTCGCGCGGTGCGCTCTTACCGCACCCTTTCACCCTTACCCCGGATAAATCCGTGGCGGTCTGCTCTCTGTGGCACTTTCCCTTGACCGGGGACGTTAATCCCAAGCCCGGCGGGCGTTACCCGCCACCCTTGTTTCGTGGAGCCCGGACTTTCCTCGGCCTTCCCCCCGCTCATCCTGAGCTTGACGAAGGACGCGGCTGCCCGGCCCCCTGACACCGGCGGTCACCTAGCATGGCCGAGATCACGTTCCAACAGCAGTTCGAAGAGCAATGCCCCGATCTGTCCGTCCACTTCACCATCGATCCGGTGTGGCCGCCAGCGCCGCTGGAATGCGCGCACGGCGGCCTTCTGGTCGGTAATGTCATAGCCGAAGCGGTCCAGCGCGAGGAAAAAGGCACCCTCGTTATCGAACACAAGACGGATTTTGAGCTTGGGCGTCGGCAGGCAGAGGCGATGGCGGGCAAGCGTTTCCCACGGAAACAATTCGCCGGGATCTTCCTTGCGGGCAGGTGCAATGTCCGAATGGCCAACCACATTGGCGCGCGGGATATTGTGGCGTTTTACGATGTCTGCCAGCAACGGCAGCAGCGCCTCGATCTGTTCGTCAGTGAACGGGCGATAGCCAAACTCGTGCCCCGGATTGACCAGTTCGATGCCGATCGAGGCAGAGTTGACGTCGGTAATCCCGCGCCACGACCCGCGCCCCGCATGCCACGCCCGCTTGCTCTCATCGACCAGGCCGGTGACCGTCCCGTCCTCGTCGATCATGTAATGCGCCGACACTTCTGCGACAGGATCGCACAGCCGCTGCAGCGCGGCCTGCGCGCTTTCCATACCCGTGTAATGCAGCACCACCATCGTCACCGGAAGCTTGCGCTCGTTCCAGTTGGGCGAGGGCACTTCGCGGTGGACGAGCCAGCGGCGCATGGGGCGGGGCTTGCCCGCTCAGGCCGAGGGGAGAACCGCGCCCATGACCAGACTTTCCGCCGTGACATGGACCTGGATGCTCCCGCCGATGGACGCCGCCAACTGCTGGATCATGGCTGCAGGTGCGGTGCGGCTGGCGAGTTCATGGGCTGGTAGAGTGCCTTCCAAAGCCTGGCCGATGGTCGCATCAAAGGCGATGCGTTGCCCGGCAGCGCGCACGACGATTTCGGTGTTGCCGTCACGGACCTCGGCGCCAATATCCAGCGTGCCGCCGCGTACCAGCGCATCAAGGCCGATCAGCGCAAGGTTGAGCATCGTTTTGACAGCAGGCTTGGCCAGCGAATCAACGCCGAACATCCAGTTGACCGAAACGCGGGCATTCGCGCCGACCAAAGCATCAACCAGCGCGCGTGCTTCGTTGACCGAAACCTGATCCCCAAACCCGCCTGCCGCACCAAAGGCAAGGCGGAAGAATTTGAGTTTGTCGGCAGATGCTTTGGCGCTTTGTTCGAGCAATTCGAAGCAGCGCTTGCGCATTTCCGGGTCTTTTTCGTCGGCAAGCAGTTCAAGCCCGTTGGACAAAGCGCCCACGGGGCTGAGCAGATCGTGGCACAAGCGTGAACACAGCAGGCTGGCAAGATCGATGGGGGAAACGGTCATGTTCAGGAATCTATCCCTTTGCCTGAATAAATTTACACGGGTTACAGTGTAGTGGGAAACGCCATCCGGCCTTCCCCACCAACAATGCCATTGCCAAAAGCAGCGCACATTACAATGGAGAGGAAAGGTGTCTGTCGCATCGTTCGAAGACCAGCCTTAGCCTTGTGTGACCGCGTAGGAAAGCGGTTCGAAGCCGTCAGGCCCATCGGACCAACACGTAATTGCCCCATTTGCGACAATTGCCCACACCCGCCCGTCGCGTGCGGCGCTTTGCCGATCAGTGGCAGAGGGCCGGGCAAGGCCATTGGGATGTGAATGGAAATAGCCCACGACCTCTGGCCCCGTGCCATCACGCGCGGCGCGATGCGCGGCAATCAGCGCGGCGGGATCAATCTCGAAATGCGTTGCAGGATCGCCCGCAACATTGGCGGTGGGCAAAGCGCGCTCGATACGCAATCCCGTGCCGAGCAACAGCCCGCAAGCCTCACACGGAGCCGCTGCCTGCGCCGCCGCAATCATTGCCGCAAGGGCACTCTGGCTGATCTGTAAAGCCACGTCCCCGATGTGGCGGGTTGAATCACGGCTGGCAAGACCGTTCCCCCATCCCCTTAACACGCCAGAACTCTTGGCGCGCAGGCGGGGAGCGGTGTTTGCGCCGCCCCCTTGTGTTACGTCAGAAGTCGAAGCGTAGTGATCCGGCTATGGTGCGGCCGTTGATGGATCGGGCAAAGCCGATGCCGTTGGCCGGGACTGCGCCCTGATTGACTTCAAAGATGCCAATCGTGTTGAACAGGTTGTTGGCATTCAGCGTCATCCTTACGCCCTTGATGGGGCGCAATTGCAGGAATGCGTCGACCGTGGTGAAGCCCGGCATGACCAGCAAGTTGGAGTCTTGCGCATAGCTCTTGGTAATGCTGACGACGCTGGCACCGAGTACGGCCATGCCCAGATCAACTTGCGGCGTTGCGGTAAAGGTCCAGTCAGGCTGGTGACGTGGCTCCTTCCCGGTCAGGGTGGGATCGAGCAAGTCGGCGGTGATCTTCGCTTTGGTGTAAGTCGCGCCCAGCGTGAGGCTGAACGGCCCGCGCATCACCCCGCCTTCGAGTTCGACCCCGGTTGCACGATAAGTACGATCAGTGCGGTTTGCCGAACCGTTCAGGACATTGTGATCGGCAGCGGTCACGCGGAATGCGGTGGCGTTGACGGTGATGCCATCGCTGCGGAATTTAAGCCCGCCTTCCAGTTGGCGTACGGTATCGGCTTTGTCCCTGCTGCTGGTTACACTGCCATCGGCGTTGTTCACCACCGGTGTGAACAAGATCTTGTCCGCATTGGCCCGCGCGCCCTGGCTATAGCGTGCAAAGACCGAGAACGGTTCGGCGACACGGTAATTGATGCCGCCCGAAAAGCTTAGGTAACCGTAGTTGTAATTGACTGGTGCAGGCTGGGTGAGCGGGAGGAACGCCACGCGGGTTTCCGCGCGCGAAATAACGCCATCGCCATTGATGTCCTGCGAGATCAGGCCGTTGCTGCCGTTGTTCAGATCGGCGCCGATTAACGAGCCGCGCACCCGGCCAACATCATAGCGCAGACTTCCGCCGATTGCGATTTTGCCGAAGTGGTAATTGATCGAACCGTAAGGCGCGAACACCTTGTATGCGACATTGAATGCGCGGCGGAAAAGGCTGCTGCTGCGCCCGAAAGCGAAATATCCGTCAAGCGTCTGCGGAACGCCTGCCGCGCTGGTTATGTCAACCATGGCTGTTCCGGCGCTGCCGTTCACATCGATATCCATGGCGGTGTGCAGCCACGTCGTCTGCAACTGTTGCGTGGCAAGATAAGTGCCCAGCGTTGTCGTTAGTTTGCCGCCGGGCAATTCCCACACGCGCGATGCGCGCAGATCGTTGGTGAAGTTGTCCAGTGAACGTGCCCGCACATAAGACACGAAATACAAGGACAACAGGCCATTGCCATTAATCAGACCGGTTGGCGATATTGACTGGCCTGCCAGGGGGCCGCTCGCATAGCTGGCGGTTGAACCTGCTCCGCCCTGACCTGCGGCAAAGGCCGAGACAGTATTGGCCGAATTGGGGAAGGCGCGGCTGAAATCGCCGCCATTGGCGGCATAGCGCATGCGTTCTGTCACCGTCCAACCGGCCACGTCGAACTGCGCTTCAACACCGATTGATTTCGACACCGCGTGCTGGCCCGTATCGATTGGCAGGGCGGCCAACTGGTTATTCTGATCCAGCGTCACGACCGGTCCGAGGAACGGTGACAGCACGGAATCCCGGCGCAAATCAAACCCGGGAAAGTTGCGGTATTCAGGATCGGCGTTGGTGCCGGTAATGTTCACGAAATACGGCGCAAACGTGGGAGAGCGGTCGTCAAGATATTTGAGATAGAGCCGGACATAACCGCCTGAAAATTCACGCGTGATGTTGAATTTTACCTGGCCGCCGCGCCAGCCGTCAAAGCCGATGCGGCGCGGGCCTTCACCTGACCGGTAAAATCCGCCGATGTGGAAGCGGGTGTTTTCGCCCAGCTTTGCGCCGTAATCAAAATCGACGCGCTTTTCGTCGTAATTGATGCCCGTTGAAAGCTGGACTGATCCGCCTTCGGTATCACCGGTGCGCGAGATAAAGTTGATCAGGCCGCCCGGAGAATTTGACGCAAATGTCGATGCAGAACCGCCACGGATCGTTTCGATCTGGGCGATGTTGAAATCGTTCCGGACGTAAACGTCCGTGCCGACATTGAAAAGGTCGCCAAATTCCAGAAGCGGCAAGCCATCTTCCTGGAATTGCATGTACTTTGATCCACCAGCGGCCAGCGGCAGCCCGCGAACGGTGTAATTGTTATTGCCTTCACCAATGCCGGATTCAACCCGCAAACCTGCCATCGTACGCAGCACATCGCCCAATGACCGGCTGCCGAACTTCTGTATTTCATCGCCACGCAGCGCGCTGGTGGACGTCGCGCTATCCAACCGGTCACGGCCTTTGGCGACACCTGTTGAAAATACTTCTTTGGGCGGCTGTTGTTTTTCTTCAGGGTCTGCTTCTGGTACGCGAGCAGCCGCATCTGGAGCAGGGACGCTATGCGCAAAAGCCGAACCAGAAAGTGCTAATTGTGCGGTAAACAGCAGGAGTGCAGCTTTTCCCATTATGAAATCTTTCTATGTCTTGTGGCATATGTTGCGAATGGTGTTGCCAATGCTCAGACATAAATAATTATATTGTATGGATTATTTTTCAGAAAGGCGTGGCTAGGGGTAAGCACTAAGAGTTTTGCGCCCATGTGACTTTGCAGATGCATGGTCATTTGCATTTGCGAGTCCGCAAACCTGTTTACGTACCCGCCGCGCCTGTAGGCCACCTTGCTCTATCCGCAATTGGGCGGTTTGCTTGCGGGCAGTCCAACCATTCTTGCTTTCGCCTGAGTGCGGGCATTCACCAGCCTTGCGGCTTGCGTGATCGGACCCCATATCCTCACCGATGGGGGCATCTGACAGCATCATTTCGGGTACGATCCCACCCGGCGGCTTGCGGCTCGACAAGGCCTTGGCCGAGGCGAGTGGCCTTTCGCGTGAGCGGGTCAAGGCCCTGCTGGGTGAGGGGCGCGTGGCCATCGGCGGAGTGCGCGCAGCCAATGCCTCGGCCAAGCCACCCGAAGGTGTGCCCTTCACGATCACAGTTCCCGAAGCGACGCCTGCCCACGCCGTGGCGCAGGATATTCCGCTGTCGGTGATTTACGAAGACGATGCGCTGATCGTGATCGATAAGCCTGCCGGGCTGGTGGTGCATCCGGCGGCGGGCAATCTGGACGGCACGCTCGTCAATGCGCTGTTGCACCATTGCCGGGGCCAGCTTTCCGGCATTGGCGGGGTCGCCCGTCCGGGCATCGTCCACCGGATCGACAAGGACACCTCGGGCTTGCTGGTCGTTGCCAAAACCGATGTGGCGCATGAAGGGCTGGCCAGGCAATTCGCCGATCATTCCATCGTCCGCGCTTATAAATGCCTCACCGCTGGTGCGCCCATGCCGCCTGCTGGCACGGTGCGCGGCGCGATTGCGCGATCCAGCCATGATCGCAAAAAGATGGCGCTGGTCGAAGAGGGCCGCGGAAAACACGCCGTCACCCATTACAAAACACTGGCTGTATTGGATCATGCTGCGCTGGTCGAATGCCGCCTTGAAACCGGTAGGACTCATCAGGTCCGCGTTCACCTTGCGTCAATAGGTCATTCCTTATTGGGTGATCCTGTCTATGGGCGCGCACCACCACGGCTCAGGCCGCTACTTTCGAGGCTCAATTTTCACCGCCAGGCGCTTCACGCCGCGGAACTGGGCTTCGTGCACCCTGTCAGCGGCGCAAACTTGCACTTCACCAGCCCGACGCCCGTCGATATACGGGAACTTATCGTCGAACTCTGCGCTGAAGGGCAGGATACAAGAGTACTGGCGATGGTGTAAGTGCCATAGAGTGAACAGGTGTTTTGGAGTCGTTCGCAAGAACTCTCCGCAATGCGTGGTCCCGCCGCCGGTCGCCCATCAGGGGGCCAGCTTTTGGGAACTGACGCGAGGAAAGGAAACGATCACGTGAGCAAGGAACGAAACGCGCTGACCGTCCCTTCATTGGGCGGCGAAGCCAGCCTTAACCGCTATCTTTCGGAAATCCGCAAGTTTCCGGTACTAAAGCCCGAGCAGGAATACATGCTCGCCAAGCGCTTTCAGGAACATGGTGATTCCGAAGCTGCTGCCCAATTGGTGACAAGCCATCTGCGGCTCGTGGCGAAAATCGCCATGGGCTATCGCGGCTATGGCCTGCCCGTCAGCGAGCTGATTTCCGAAGGCAACATCGGCCTGATGCAAGGCGTCAAGAAGTTTGAGCCCGATCGCGGGTTCCGCTTGGCGACTTATGCGATGTGGTGGATCAAGGCTTCGATGCAGGAATTCATTCTGCGCAGCTGGAGCCTTGTCAAAATGGGCACGACCGCCGCGCAAAAGAAGCTGTTCTTCAACTTGCGCCGCATGAAAAAGAACCTTGAGGCGTTTGAAGACACCGATCTTCATCCCGACGATGTTCGCAAGATCGCAACCGACTTGGGCGTGCCCGAGCAGGAAGTGATCAACATGAACCGCCGCATGATGATGGGTGGCGATGCCTCGCTCAACGTCTCCATGCGTGAAGACGGCGAAGGCAGCTGGCAGGACTGGCTGACCGATGACCGGCCCTTGCAGGATGAGACGGTGGCCGATGCCGAAGAAGCGCATTACCGCCACGAAATGCTGGTTGAGGCGATGGACAGCCTGAACGAGCGTGAGCGGCACATTCTGACGGATCGCCGGTTGGTGGACGAACCCAAGACGCTGGAAGAGTTGAGCCAGGTCTACAACGTCAGCCGCGAACGGGTACGCCAGATCGAAGTGCGCGCGTTCGAAAAACTGCAAAAAGCCATCCAGCGGATTGCGACGGAAAAGCATCTGATCCCGGCATAACCGCCAACGCACAAATATCCGAATTGGAATAAGATAAACGGCCCGGCGAAAGCTGGGCCGTTTTGCGTTAACCATTCGCCGCAGACTGACGACGGTCGCGGCTTGGTGCTTTGCGTCACATTCTTCAACAAATGCTGGTGTTAGGGGTTGCCCCAGAGAGCAGCGGCTTGGCCATGCTCTTGCTGCCTTGGCCGAAAGGGTTAACGCTGGTTGACTCCGTTTCGGATGTAAGTCAGGTTTTTGAGCAGAAGTGAGATTTGAATGCCGTTTCGTCAGCGGGGTTCAAAGGGAGGGCGTTTGTCTGCCTTCCTGAGCATGCTTTCCAGGGGGCACGGAATTGAAAAAGCCATTTTTTGCGACTCTTGCCGGCGTCGCCGCAATGGGTGTCTCGGCAGCGTCAGCACAAGCCCAGCAGGCAGGTACGGCTATTGATCCATCATCGGTGCAGACAAGGGGGCAGCTTGATCTGCCCGTCGCCAGCCCCCAAACCGGCGATGCCACCGCGCGCGTAAGCTCCAGCGGTGTTGACGCGGGCCCTTGCCCTTTGGCCTCGAGCGACATTAGCGTCGCTATTACATCGGTTGAGATTACGGCACCAGGCGGCGGCGCTCTGCCGGGCGAAATTTTGCAATTGCTGGGCGGCATAACCCCGGCAGCTGGCAGCCAGCCGATTCGCCAAGTTTGCGATATCCGCGACGAAGTGCAGTCCCGTTTGCGGACATCGCGCTATGTCGCCAGCGTTCAGGTGCCCCAGCAACGAATCGATTCGGGCGTCCTGAAGCTTGAAGTGGTGTCCGGGCGCATCGTGGAAATGCGCGTTCGCGGCGATGTCGGCCCGTACGAATCGCTGCTGCAACGGCGGATTGAACAACTCCAGGCGCTTGACCCGTTGAACGAGGCTGAGGCCGAGCGCATCTTGCTCCTTGCAAACGACATTCCCGGTCTGACGATTGAGCTGGCGTTGAGCCCGGCCAGCGGCCGTCCCGGTGATTTGATCGGCGAACTTGCGGTTTCCTATCGCTCATTCTCGCTTTTGGCGAACCTGCAAAATTACAACGCGACATTTCTTGGTCGTGAAACCGGCCTGCTTCACGCAGAGTTTTACGGTCTGACAGGGCAGGGTGATGTCACCAGCATCACCGGCCAAAGCACGTTCGACTTCAAGGAACAGCGCATCGCATCGCTGCGCCACGCGATGACACTGGATAGCAGCGGCACGGCGTTGGATTTGCGCGCAACTTGGGCCGAGGCGCGTCCGGATATTCCGCGGCTGGACCAGCGCACAGTGTCCATCGTGGCCGGAATTGGCCTGTCGCATCCGTTGGTGCGCACTGTCACGGATCGCTTGAAGATCAGCGGCGGATTTGAATATTCGCAGCAGACGGCAAAATTCTTCCAGGCATCGGGTGCTTCAAGCCCGCTTTCGCGTGACCGCATATCGACATTGTACTTGCGGGTCGACGGTTCGACTGCGGCGTTGGATGTTACGGGCTTGCAGGTGGCCGGCCTGTCCGGCTCGTTTGAAATGCGGCGCGGTCTTGATGTCTTCAAGGCGTCGGAGGCGAACGACAATATTCCGCTCCGTGCAGGCTCGCCGCAACTGGGCACGTTTGGCACGTCGCGTTCGGACGGCACGTCGCTGGCAACGGTCGTGCGTGGCAGCCTTGAAGGCTTTTACAAAATTGGCCCCGTATTTGAAATGTCGGGCAAACTGAACGGGCAATGGGCCAATACTGCCCTGCTCAACTATGATACTTTTGCGATTGGCAACTTCACGATTGGCCGCGGCTATGATCCGGGCGCCAATACCGGTGACCGCGCCATCGGCTTCGTGCTTGAGCCGCGCGCCAACTTCAAGATCGACCAGAAGCTCAACGGACAGCTTTTTGCTTTCTACGAAGGCGTAAAGCTCTGGAACATCGGCCCCAATGCGACCGAACGGAACCGTTACATCGCCTCATTGGGCGGTGGCACGCGCTTTACCCTGTCGCAGGCCGTGCGGCTTGATCTGACATATACCCACGCGCTCGACCGCCCGCTGCTCACAGGCGCGCTTTCACGCCGGCCAAAAGACCGTGTGCTTGCCTCGATGACCATCCAGTTTGTGCCGTTCGGCCTTTGATTTTAGCGGGAGACACTCCGATGAATGCAGCTCTAAACGGCACGCGTCGCGCTCTTCGCCTTGGCACCGGCCTTGCGACATGCGTTTCCTGCATGGTCTTTGCGCAAACCGCTTTTGGCCAGGCGGTTGAACTGCCCAATGTCGCCAATGCCAACGGTGCCATGATCGGCACCAGCCTCACGTCACCAACCATGACAGTCAACGCAGACGGTGCGAACCGGGTTATTGACTGGAATACCTTTTCTATCGGTGCGACAGGCGTAGTCGACTTCGTTTCGCGCAACACAATGACGAATGTGACGGACACGACCACCCCGTTGACCGTTGTCAATCGGGTGATCGGAACATCGAATGGGCTCGGTGCACCGCGCACGTTCACCCCTTCGCTGATTAACGGCAAGATTGTCAATCGGCGTCCAAACGGGACCCACTATCGGCGTGCAAAAGGGAACCACCTGGCGGCGTGGCGCTGGGTTGATGGCGGGCGCGGATTTCGCGCTT
>NZ_NCEN01000057.1 GCF_002280675.1 Novosphingobium sp. 32-60-15
AGCTCAACGGCATGGACCCACATCGCCTCCATCCGCATGCTCACACGCAGAACCGCAAGGTATTGTTACGCCGGCTAAACTTTCGAATCAGGCTCTCATATCAAGGCGGGAGCCAAGTGTCAGCAGCCACGGTGAGTGGTTGGTGTCGAGTCGCAACGACACCCTTCGACATGACGAGGAAACCGCCCATTCCATCGAAATGGGTCGGTCAAACCGGCCATATTGCGCTACTTTCGAAATCGCATCTGTGCGGGCGAGGGAGATAGCCCGTGGTATCAATGATTCGGGCATTCTCTGGCATGCCCAATGTCCCACTTGGCTTCCCGATCCTGTTCGACGCCGACATGGCGATCATCGAGCCTGCCTTCGTCTGGCTCATGGAGCACGCCGAACTGAGCGGCCGCGCGCAGGCGTCTGAAACCGTCCGGACCTATGGCGAACATCTCCACGACTGGTTCGACTCGCTCGAACAATCGGGGATCGAATGGCGCGAGGCCGACGAGCGTGTCATCGCTGCTTATCGCAACCGGATGCTGGAGAATCCTAGCACGCATACCGGGCGGCCCTATGCCCGGACCACGATCAATGCGCGCGTCTCGACCGTCTGCCGCTTTTACGGTTGGGCGCTCGACCGGGGGCTGATCGACCATTGCCCGTTCCGGTTGACCGAGAAGATGACGCTGATGCTTGACGGTTCCTATCGCCCAGGCTTGCAGCGGCGCCAGGTCAACGAGCTGATCGTCTCGCGCCCCGAAAAGCTACCACGGCCGCTGCGCGCCGACGAACTGGCGCGGCTGTTCGCGCATCTCAGGCCTACCGCCCGACTTGCCGCGCAATGGGCGCTCGGGGCGGGTCTGCGCCGCAAGGAACTTTGCGCGCTTGCCGTCGACCAGATCCCCGATAGCTGGCCACTCGACCTCGGCATCGACCCGCTGGTTGGCGTGCCGCTGCACATCACCAAGGGCGACCGGCCAAGGACGGTCTATCCGCCGCTTCGGCTGCTCGATCATACGCACTGGTATATCGGCGAGGAACGCGCCCGGATCGTCCGCCGTATCCGCCGTATCCGCCGTTCCGACCGGCGCTATCGCGCGCCGTCCAATCTCCTGCTGAACGAGCATGGACGGGCGATGACGCGCAAGCTCCTGACGGCGCAGCTTGCCGAAGCGTTTGCCGCTTCCGGGCTGCAGGGCACACTGCACTGGCTCCGGCACACCTTTGCGATGGCGATGCTGGCCCGTCTCCAGGTCCAGGCCCGCACCAATCCCGACCTCAACCCGCTCAAGGTCGTGCAGGTGCTGCTCGGCCACGCTTCGATCACGACGACGGCGATCTATCTGCGCTGTGTCGAACTGCACGAGCGCGACCTGAGCGAAAGCCTCGCCTATCTCTATGGCGAGCTGATCCCGGCCGATGGTTAGGAACCGCCTCGATCGGACGCTTCGGCTCGAACCGACGCCGGCGGACCATCCGTCGGAGATCGCCGAAATCCAGTTCCGCGACGAATGGGGCAGGATCGTTCAACGGTTCGACCCGGCGCTGCTCGGAATGCCGGACGACATCAGCGCAGCTATCTCGCGCGCCTTCCGCGATCATGATGTGGCGTCCAGCGCCGCCACCCGCACCTCACGCTGGTTCGCGCTCCGCGTGTTCGGCAGGTTCCTGTGCGAAGATGGGCGTGTCAGGCGCGCGGTCGATCTCGATACGGCGACGATCCGCCGGTTCATTACATGGCTGGCGAAGCCCACCAACGGGCGCAGGCGCGGCGTCCAGTCGCAATCCGGTCAGCTCGGTATGATCCGGCCGGTCCTTAAGCGCGCGATCGCGGACAATCCCGGCTTGTTCGCACCGGGCTTCGCCGTTCCCAACAATGCGATCCCGCTCGCCGGCGTCCAGCGGCTACCGCAAGACAGGCTGACGACCTCCGCAATGCGTGCCCTGCTGGCAGTCTGCTATGCCGAGATCGACACTGCCTGGGACAAGTTCCAGCACGGGCAAACCATCGTCGCTCTTCCGAACTTGCCGCTCCATGGTGGCCGGACCGCCGAACGGGATCGCTGGATATGGAAGCTCCACCGCCTCGGCCACGGCGTCATGCCGCCCGCCCGAGGCTCGGACCTTAACAAGCCCGATCGGCAGCGGATCGCCGACGCAGGCGGGTTCCGTGAGCTGGAAAGCTATCTCCACCTCACGACCGACACGCTGGTTGCGTTCTATATTGTGCTGCTGATCCAGACGGCGGCAAATGCCGGTCCGCTACGCCAGATCAAGCGCGACTGCCTGGTGCCCCATCCGCTCGAGCGGCATCGCGTCATGGTAGAGTGGGTGAAACCCCGCGCCGGCGGTAAGGTGAAACGCATGCAACGGCGGTCATTCGACAATCGCCGGCCCTATGCGGCGCCTCGCCTGATAGAAAAGCTCCTTGCGATGACGGCGCCGTTGTTGCCGCATGTGGAACCGTCCAGGCGCGATCGGCTGTTCCTGCATCGCTTCCTCATGACGACTGGCCGCCTTGAGCGTGATCATCACGCCGGCCATATCGTGCAGGCCACGTTGCGATCGGCAATGTTGCGCTTCTACGAGCGCCAGAACGCTGCAATCGCCTCGTGGAACGAAGCGCATCCCGAAAAGCCTCGTGCGCTGCTTCCCGACTTCTCGCCCAAGCTGTTCCGCAGCAGCATGGCAAGCGCCCAGAAAAATAGAAACATCGTCGGGTACGGACATGGACCGCGCTCAAGAAACATGGCGGCAAACCACTGCGTTTGCGGCCATTTTGATCGCCCGACTTCAGGCGCTGATGATCACATGGGTCCGCGGCGAGACAATCTCGGATCGCTCGCAACATAGAGGCGCGGATACCGGCGCGCCGGTGACGGCGCTGTTCGGCCACGACTGCCTTCGCCCGACTGACAGCGGACATGCCCATCCTGGTCGCGTGTGCCCGAAACTGGGAGGCTGCCTTGCCTGTCCGGGCCTGATCGTCCCGATCGACCCGGATCATCTCGCGCGGATCGTCCAGGCCACCTGGCATCTTGAAGCTGCGCGGGAGCGGATCGACCCGATCCGGTTCGGCCTCTTTTACGCGCCCAGCCTTCAGGTGCTGACGCAAGACCTGCTACCGGCATTCCCGCCCGAGATGATGCCAGACGCCGAACGGCTCATGTGCGCCCTGCCTTCGCTGCCAGACCTGGAATAGCCTCATGGCCTCCGTCCCGACATCCACGTTCACCCAGGTTCCGGCTCCATTGCTCGGGAACGAAGGCGTGCCCGCCGCGATGACGTTCAACTGGGGGTTCGAAATGCCGGACGGAAGCCGGTTCAGCGACGATCAGTGGACGCTGCTCCGGCACGCGGCCGAACTGTTCCTGCTCTCGCTGCGGCACGATCCACCCGAAGGCCGGATGCCGCTCCGAAAGGAAACGATCCGCGGCCACTTCAGTCATATCCGCTTCCTTGCCCGGTGGATGGCGGCGGAAAACGTCCGACGCTTCAGGGATCTCGATCAGGACACCGTGGGTCGCTTCGTGGCGATGCTGCGCGCGCGCCCGGGCAGGAACGGCGCGTTGCTCTCGCTCAGCACCGCCGAAGGCCATCTCGGCACGATCCGCACCTTCCATATGCAGCGCGACAAGCTGGACGACGCGCCGCCGACGGCACCGCCTCGCGCCGCCTCGGTCGGGAAGCGGCACTGGAAGCCTTATGGCGGTCATCCCTATACCCCTGACGAGATCGCCGTGCCGCTGATCAGCGGGGCAATCGAGTTGCTCGGCGATCCGGCGGACCAGATAATCGCCCTGCGCGACCATCTCGCAGACCTGTATGAACGGCTCCGACCACGGCACCAGGGACGAATGCTCCACTGGCATATCAGACGCGCGATGCTGGCCGAGCCATGTCCCTGCGCCGATCGGTATCCGAATCCGGAATGGCCACTGCGCCGCCTGGCGTTCATGCTCGACCGGCTTGGCGATGCCTGCTTCACCGTCATCGCCTATCTTGTTGGCGCGCGCGCCTCCGAGATACTCAGGCTTGAAGAGGGCTGCCTCGAACGGCGCGCGACCGACGAAGACGGCGAGGAACACGTCTATCTGGTCGGCACGATCACGAAGACGTCGCTGACGAAACATGGCGACCTCCACCGTTGGCTCGCGCCCGAGCCGGTCCAGCGCGCAATCCACATACTCGAGCGTCTCTCCGCTCCGCTCCGCGAACTCAGCGGCGAGAAGAATCTCTGGCTCCACCAGCTCGGTCGGGGACGATCACCGCTCCCGACGATGATGCCGGTCGCCCGACTGCGGTCACCCATGGTCAATGTCCGCTTGAACGAGCGGCTTGCGCCGTTCCTCGCCTTGCCGGACCACCAAGGCGGCACCTGGCGCCTGACCACCTATCAGGGGCGCAAGACGTTCTCGCGGTTCATCGGGCGGCGCGACCGCACCGGCCTGACGGCGCTGCAACGCCATCTCGGCCATGTCCATCGCGCGATGACCGACCGGGCCTATGTCGGCACCGACTTCGAGCTTGCCGAGTTGATCGACGAGCAGGCCGCCGAAGAAACCCGCAAGGCGCTGGAAGACCTGCTCCTGGCTCCGCACGTTGCGGGGAAGGCGGGCGTCATGCTCTCCGAGCGATCGCCGTTCCGCGGGCGCACGGGATCGGGCGATGTCGATGCCTATATTACCGAAATCCTCGCCGAAACGGATATGCGCCTCGGCGTCTGCGACTGGGGCTATTGCCTTTACCGCCGGGAGACATCCGCTTGCCTCGGCGGCGAGCGCGAGCCGAACCCAGTGCTTCGCACGCAAAGCACCTGCTCAAGTTGCGCCAACTTCGCCGTGACTGACCGGCATAGGCCGGTCTGGGAGGCGCGCCTTGAACGTAACACCGCGCTGACCCAGCGCGATGACCTCGATGCCGAGAGCCGCGCGCTTGCCGAAGCACGCATCCAGGAATCTCTCCGCATCTTGGCCCAGCTCGACAAAGGAAATGCCGATGGCGTCCGAGACTGATCTGTCCACCCCACAAGCCCGTCGGCGGGCGAACACCGATGCACGCCTGCGCGAAGCCCTTAGCGTCCTCGCTAATAACGCGTCCACCGCGCCAACGGTCGCCGGGCTCGCACGAGCAGCCGGGGTCGGCCGCAACATCATCTATACCCACCATGCCGGCGTTCTCGACGCCCTGCGTGAGCTTCAGTCGCAGCGTGAGGGGGCCGCTGAAACGGCCGCAGGCGAGGCTGATCGCACACGCTCTGCTCTTCGCGATGCTGAAGCTAGGAACATCGCCCTTGCAACACATAATGCCAGCCTGCTGAAGCGCGCTGTCGAAGCCGAGCAGCGGGCGGAACGGCTCGAACGCCGCAACGCGCAACTCGTGCAGGAATTCGATCGGATGCGCCGGCCCGTTCCGATCCGCACCAACGCCGGAGCGCCCGATCCCTCTGTTGCCTGAAGGCGGTCACGCCCTAATCGGGCGTCATGCAAGGGGAGAGGGTGAAGGAACGACGGAAATGCGAGCTTTGCGAGGCCAATAAGACAGGTCGATCCAGACCTAATGTTCGCTGAAATGGAAGGTCGCGCCGCAGGATGCCTTTCTCAAGCAATGGGAACCTGCCAAGGCCGCCTGGGCGCGCGGCCAGAAGGTCGTGCGGCTCATCGGCTACGATGCTTCGCCCGCCGATACGCGGCGCTATACCCACGCTTCGACCATTGCCAACGACCTCTTTGAATGCCGCTATCCCCTGCGTGAATGGGGCTGGGACCGCGCGGCCTGCATCGCCCGGATCGAGGCCGCCGGCCTGCCGGTGCCGCCAAAATCGAGCTGCTTCATCTGCGGTGCGATGAAGCCGGACGAGGTTCGCGCGCTGCCGGCCTGGTGCCTGCGCCTGATTGTGCTGGTCGAGGCGCGCGCCGCCCCCCGCCTCAGGAC
This sequence comes from Novosphingobium sp. 32-60-15, assembly GCF_002280675.1. Lineage (GTDB taxonomy): Bacteria > Pseudomonadota > Alphaproteobacteria > Sphingomonadales > Sphingomonadaceae > Novosphingobium. The sequence continues at coordinate 5,929 of NZ_NCEN01000057.1, forward strand.
CGTCCAAGGTCTCTGGCGCCGATCCACGCGCACGCGGCCGGGGCGCATGACCGATTTCATTCGCGCCGAGGAGCTCCTGCCCGCTGCCGATATCGACGCGATCATCCGTGACGCGCCTGCCGATCTCATCCGGTTCCAGGATGTGGCGGCCCATGTCCCACTCCCCGACCGCCCGGCGATGGCCGAGTGGCTCGAGCAGTTCAACGCCTGCCTGAAGGAGGCAGCATGACCATCCCTGTTACAGAACAGATCGCCCGCTTGAACGATCGTTGCCGCCAGGGCTTCGATCCAGCCGCGCGCCTCATCGTAACCCGCACATGCCTCTCACGTCTCGCAGGCGAAGGAGACGCGGTTCGTGAAATCGTTGCCCAGGCCGAACTCCTCGCCGCCGTCCGCCGGTATGATTTCGCCCCAGACGACGGCCCCGAGCGAGACTTCGGCGCCTTCGATCTTCGGGGCGAGCGCATCCTCTTCAAGATCGACTTGTATGATGCTTATTCGGTCAAGGTCTATTCCACCACAATCCGTATTCACATCCTTGGACCGAGCAACGGAGGATGCGGACCAAACTACTACTGGGCGTTTCTTAGGCGCCATCAATCTTCACGGTCACGCATCCAACCAATCCGCGAGGCCTAACGAGCCTGTTGCAACAAAGGCATCAAGCCTGGCGGAGCTCAGCGCCTTGAGGAACCAAGCCGGTTTCCACAAAGCGCCAAAGGGCGATCAACAATTTTCGTGCCAGCGCCACAATTCCCACTTTGGCAGAGCGTTTCCCTTTGCCTTTGAAGCGTTCGCGGTACCACTGGGCCAGTTCGCTATTCGGTTGATAGCGGAGCCAACCCCAGGCCAGTTCAACCATCAAGCATCGAGCCCCCCGGTTTCCTGCCTTGCTGATGCCTTGGTCTCTTTCAACTCCACCGCTCGAATATGGACTGGGCGCCAGCCCCAGGAACGACGCGAGATGGCGCCGACTGGAGTAATTCCGACAAAAGACTTCCGCGACCAGCATCGTGGCGCCATTTGCGCCGATACCTCGCAATTGTTGAAGGCGCTCGGCCTTGTCAGGGCATGGAAAGCCGGTTGTTTCGTCTGCAAGGGTTTCCTTCCGGGCGACCTCGATCTGCTTCAGCTGCGAATTCAGCAGGCTAAGGCGCTCGAAGCATCGGGAGACCTGTTGACGGAGGTTCGGATCGAGATTCCGGCCATCCCCTGTTTGCATCCCATTCAACTGCGAAGCCCAGTCCCCGCCTTTCAGGGCTCGCAAATGCTTGATCCCATGAAGCGCGAACAGAGCGCGGATCCGAGAAATGATCTTGGTTCGCTCACGGATCAGGTCTCCGCGTTCACGCATCAACCTCCTGGCATCCTCCTCCTGCGGTGTCGGTACCGTAACCAGTCGACACACACTGTGATCTCCGCCGAGATAAGCTTTCAAAATACCGATCATCGCTTCGGCATCAATCCGGTC
>NZ_NCEN01000034.1 GCF_002280675.1 Novosphingobium sp. 32-60-15
CCATCGCTCGCATCGCCGATCATTCTCAACGCCGGATCGACGAATTGCTGCCATGGAACTACCGCCCAGCCTGACAATTCGGGCTCACCGGACGCTTACAACACATCCGCACGTTCGGCCAGTGGTTTCAATGAATACCGGCTCATCACCTCACCAGTCGCTTGCCAGCATGATCGTGACCACGCGGAAGCTCTGCTGCGCGTCCCACGGCATCTCCGAGCCCCAGGAGAACGTCCCGTCGTTGGCATAGACGTCGATCTTCCAAAAGATTTTGTGCCCCTCGAACTCGACCACACCGAAGTCACGCTCGCCGTGAGGATCGTTACCCGGCTCGATCGGGGTTTCATTGATCAGCCTGCGCAGCGCAGCCTGGCCCAACATCAGACTGGCTTGCCGGGTGCCTACGTCCTCGGCGTCACCAGCAAGGATGTCTGCCAGCGCCCGGGTGAACACAGTGCGCGAGGTTGGTAGCGATCCTGCGCGGGCGGCGTCGTTGAGCCGGGCGATCTCGGCAGTGTGGTCAGCAGCGATCGGGACGGATTGGGCTAGTTGGGTCATGGGTTCTTCCTTTCAAGATTGATCCCCCGCCGAGTGCCCCCTCCCCTCCGCTGTCCGGTTGACGGGGCCTGATTGTTCACGCTACGTTCTTTTGGAAAGGATTTCGCCATGCCCGCTCCCAGCCACCTCGACCATTTCGATCTCGACATCAGCCTGCGCGATGCGTCGTGCGACGAGAACCTGCCGCCGGTGCGCCGGGCGGTCGCGGCGCTGTGCATCGGGGTCGGCGTGGACGACGCCTACCTGTCGGTCCGGGAACTGCGCGAGGCGGTGTCGCTCGTGCATGAAAATGCGCCCGGCGGACGAGCGAAGCTCGCTGGAATCCTCAGCACGCAGTGCGACGATTTCCAGCGGGCGATCTATTATTGCCTTGCCGGGCGCGGGGTGGTCGAGATGGCCGAGGCGATGGATTGGCTGTTGACGATCCTCAAGGCCCGCGGTCGCACTGCCGCCTGGCTCAGCCGGTCGCTGGTTCGCCGCAAAGACCTCGTTTCGCCGTATGTCAGCGAAGCGCCCGACGGCCCGGTCGTATCGGCCAGCCCGGATTTCGAGCTCGGGCAATCGTGGTTCGTCGAGCGCGGGCCAGGCCCCTACTGATCATCCGGGTCGTCATCATTGCAGGTGACGACCCGCGAGACGGTGCGCCCCGGTGCCGCCTTGCTCGCCAGGACCACGCGGAAGGGCTGCAGCGGGTTGCCAGTCTTGACCACAGCGGTGTCGCCCTGAACATGCTCGGCAACCCTGGTGGCGATCCGGTTTGCGTTCTCGATGCTGCACAGGCGCGCCCGCTTGGACGAGCGCTGAGGACGGGCGGAGTCGGTCATGGCGGTGCTCACTCGATGCTGGTCACGACGCTGACGGGGCTGCGGGCGGCGGCACGATCGTCCACGCCCGGCTCATCAGCTTGCTGATCTTCACCCCTACCCCGTCGCTGACCCGGCGCAGGATGGTCTTGCGGCCCGACTGGACCACGCGAAAGCAGCGCTCGCTCTGCCCGTCGGTGAAGGTCAGCGGCTCAGCCAGCACCAGCATGTCGCCCGGCGCCGGCTTGCGGCGCGTAGTTAGCGCCAAGCGCTGTCGACACTGCTCACGCCACTGGGCGGCGTATTCATTGCCGGGTGGCCCGAGCAAGTCGAGGATCGAGGCCGGGCAGTCGTAGCTGTAAGGCCCCATCGTCTCGCTCATGTCCTTGTAGCCAAACTCCTCGCCGCTGCGCGCGCCGGGGTTCCATTTGACGAGACAGATGATCGCGAATGTCTCGCGCGGGGCTTCGAGGTCATAGCTCTGGCAAGCGGCGTAGTAGGCGCCCGAACGAACGGTCGACTTCACGACGCGCAGGCCGGTTTCCCGGCCCTTCTCGGGGTCCGGCGGATAGGTGCACTGGTTGTCGAGATAGGCTTTCGGCGTGGCAAACGGGGCCATGCCGCCGCGGGACATGAACAGCCAACCCATGGGCTTGTCTCCTAGACGAACGCCTGCTGGCGCGGATTGATGGAAAGGCCGGTCTCGCGAACGACGAGAGCGCGGAAGCTCTGCGGTGCGGCAAGGACGGCGATGTCGCAGAAGTGGTTTCGGTTGCCCAGGTAGTCCTGACGGCCCTTGCAGCGGCGGAACATGACCTCGCGGCCCGGGCGGACGCAGGGGATCGAGACCTGGACGTAGATCTCGTCGCCGTGGAGCGTAATCTCGCCAGAGACCGCAGGGCCGGCGAAGTTGCTGCGCAGGTCGAACTGGTCGGGTTCGAGCCCAAGGTGGCGCGCTGCCACCCGCAGCGCAGAGCGGGCCTCGCGGTGGAAGGCGCGCTTGGCTTCGGGATCGTAACCGATGCCCCGCCGTGCCAGCGCCACGAGAGCGGGCTTCGATTTCAGTTCGTCGATCTTGGCGAGGCACTGCCGGCGCAGCGGCAGGTCTTCCGCGAAGGTCTCATCGGGCGCGTGGCCGAGAGCGATGCGGCCGACGTGACGCGCGAGCAGGATGGTCCCGGGATCGCGTGCCGGATCGATACCGGCGTTGCGTGCGTCCTGCATCGCATCGACGACGGCCTGGGTTGCCGTGGCAATGGTCGCGAGGCCATCGGGCTGCAGGGCCCGGCGATAGCGGAAGTCGAGATCGTAGTTCATCGGTGGAGTCTCCCTTTGCGCCCCCTGGCGCATCGGGCTCCCACCCCCTCCCCTTCCCGTTCGTCATGCGAGCGGGCCCGGGCCATCGCACTGCGGGCGCCGTCAGGCCGCCTCCTTGAGATCGCCCGCGAGCGCTGGATCGAACTGGCGCAGCCACTTGACCGCCTGCTCGGCCTTGGCTGCCGCGTGGAGGATCGCGGTCTTGTCCCCGCGCAGGATCTTCATCCAGTGGTGGATGTAGGAAGCGTGGCTGTCGTGAATCTCATTGGGGAGACCGTACTCAGCGCAGAGTGTGGCTTGGCATAGCGACGCGACGATTTCCTCGAAGGCATAGGCGTCGTCACCGAACCGCTTGCCGAACTGGCGGCCCAATCGCTTGGGGCTTCCCGTAGCGTGCCCGAGTTCGTGGCACCGGGTCGAGAAGTAAGCCTCGACCGAGTGGAACGCGTTTGGCCACGGCAAAGTGACCGTGTCAGTGCTCGGCGTGTAATGCGCGCTGTCGCCGCCGTGGACGACGCGGATCGGGATCGCGTCGAGGAAGGCCTGCACCCCGGCCGAAAGTGCGCCAATCGCCTTGGGGTCAGGCGGCTCGGGATAGTAATGCGCTGGCAGCCCCTCGATCTGCGAGGCGTTGAACACGTGGTTCCACTTCATGAAGCGGATCGTCTTCTCGGTCGTCTCACCGGTTTGGCGATCGGTGTCGGTCTTGCGCGCCGAACTGTAGAACACGCTGAACGAGCCGCTCTCGCCCTTGCGCACATGGGCGCCGAGTTCGAGCGCCTGACGGAAGGTCATCCAGTAGGGGCTGGCGTAACCGCTGCTCTCGGCGACCGCCCAGAGGAAGAAGGTATTGATCCCAGAATAGGGGACACCGTTGTGGCGCAGCGGCCGCGTGCTGGTCGAGGTCCAGGGTTTGAGCCACGGGGCCGTGCCGGCCGCGATCTTTTCGAGGATCAGGTCGGTGATGACCTGCGCGACGTCGGGTTTGGGATGACGGGTCATTGGGCCGGGCCCTCCTGGGCAGGATCAAGTGAGAGGTCGGAAGCCGCGCTCGACCAGGTGAGGCGGAGCGTGCGCCCATGCGGGATGCGCCAGGCGACCCGGTCGGCGAAGGCCATGCGGATGCCGGCAAGGATCGCAGCGTCCTCGCCTTCGAGGATCGCGTGCGCGCGCACTGCGGCATCGTGACGGAAGCGGGTCTCCTGGGTGTCGTAGCTGTCCGCATCGGAATCATCCGAGGGCGAGAACACGGCATCGATGATGAGGTCGGTGAGATCGTCCGGGCCAAGCGCGGCGGTCCGCGTCAGCGCAATGCGCGCGCAGTCGGGATCGCCCCAGGAGTCAGGGTCGTCTAGAATCGCGAAATCGGTCTCAAGATCGAGCCGCCGGTCGTGCTGGTCGGTGAGTTCGATCGTGATTGCGTCGGGGCGCAGAGTGACAGCATCGGCTTCGTCGGCGGGGATGCCGCCATCAAAGGTGTAGCGCTCACCGGTGCGCACGAAGGCCGGAAGGGCATCGTACCAGGGATAGCCGATGAAATTGGTGATCGGCTCGTAGAAGGCACGCGGCTCAGGGCCGCCCAGACGGTGCATCTCGCCGCCGCTCGAGCGCCGCAAGGCGCGGCCGAAGGTGACGGCATCGAAGGAGTCGGTATCATCGTAGATCGCCGCGCCCGGCTCGAGGTCGGCAAACCGCGGCACCTCGCGGTAGCTGTCGCGGGCGAGCGTCGGGTACCACAGCGGCAACTGCCGCGCCGCCTGCGGGAAATTGTCGTGATACAGGCTCGCCTCGAGCCAGTTCTCGAAGCTCAGGCGGTGGAACGGTTCCTCGCGGATGACCGAAAAGATCGCCTCGCGGCAGAGTGCCACGAGCCGGTCGAGCGCGGCGTTGCGGTAGATTTCCTTGCGGGCGGGCAGCACCAGGACGAGATCGGGCGCGTCGATCACATCGACCAGGACGGACCATTGGGCATGGTGGACTTCCTTCACGACCGGGAAGGCGTGTTTGAGGGTCACGCCGTGGAAGTTGAGCGTCGCCACGTGCGGCGAGTGCCGATCGCGGAAGACGCCAATCCTGAACCCCTCCCGCTCGATGACCTTGTGCGCGTCTGCGAGGAAATCGGCGCGGGCGAGGTCTTTGCCATTGTAGCTGACGGCAAGCGGCAGGAACCGGGCGGCTGCCTCGACGCAGCGTTCGAGCTTGCCGTCAGGCTGCGGATCGAACCGGAAGGCGATTGTCGTGCCGCGCGACCCGTCGAAGGGCAGCACATCTATGTCGGCCTCGCCGGTCCAGGCATCGCCCGTGATCGCGAGCGAGAACGCGCCGTCCGCGCTCCGCGAACTGACCACTGTGTCGAGGCCCGCGAGGCTGAAGAACCCCATGCCCGCCGGGTCCTCGCGCGTACGGCACTCCTCGGACCAGTCGGACTGGCCGAGTGAGAGGAGGTCAACAGGGTCGGCAATCCCGGCGCCGTCATCGCTCACCGTGATGAGGCAGGCATCGCCCATGTGCTCGGCGGTGACCGTGATGCGCGTTGCTCCCGCGCGGCGGGCATTCTGGAAGAGCTCGTTGAAGATGTCGTCGAGGGTCCCGTTGAAGATCCGGGTAACCTTCGAGATCGCCTTGGGGGAAACCCGGGCGCGCAGCTTGGTGATCATGGTCATGAGGGTAGTTCCTGGATGGACCGGCACGCTGCCGCAGATCGCAACGGATGCGCGGGCAGCGTGCCGGCAAGGCTGGTCAGGCGTCGACGGTCTCGCTGGCTTCGACGGCCTGCTCATCGGCAGGTTCGAGGTCGCCCGCATCGCTGTCCGGTTCGTGCGCAACCGGCGCTTCCTGATCTGGCTCGCTCGCCGCGAGCACCCGGAATCGCATGGCCTCGGGCACCCAGGCGAGCGCAGCTTCCTTTACCTCGGGAGCGACGATGGTCTCGCCCGCGAACAGCTTTTCGCAGGAAGCCGAGAGGTCGCCCTTCTTCGAGCCCATGAAGCTGGCCGCCATGGTCGGTCCGCCAACTTCGCTGACGTGGGCGAGCAGCGCCTGCTTGCTCACGCGATCGAAGTAATTGGCCGAAGTTGGCCGCCAGTGGCTGGCGACGTTGATCCCCATCAACGCGGCGAGGTGATCGTGCAGGTCGATCGGCTCGGGGCCGGACTGACCGGTCTTCTTGTCGATGCCCATGCTGGCTTCCAGTGTCTTTGCCATGCACCAGGCGAGCCAGCTTGCCTTGGCATCGTCGTCGAGCGCGCTGAACGCCGAGAACCGGTCGACCGTGCGGCGATGCTCGGTCCACGACAGGTCGAGCGTCTCGCGCATGTCGGCCATCAGCGTGTGCGCCGGGCTTTCAGGGTGGTTGGCGAGGTAGAGGGAGGGCGACGGCGCGCGGAGCGTAGTGCCGAGCGCCTGCGCACTGTAAAGCGCGCGGGAGTCGGCAATGGCAAAGATCAGATAATCGAGCGCGATTGCCGGGTTCGAGGCGAGGTTGATGGCGAGGATGTCGCGGCGCTGCACAGCGAGCTCCTCGACCAGCTTCTGCGACAACGGTTTGGGGGCCGGAGCGGCGCTACCGCCTTCCCCTGCTCCGCCTGCACCCTCGCCCGCGTCGGACCCGCGGGCCTTGCGCCGTTCGAGCGGCTTGTCGCTGTAGAGGCCGCTCGCGACGGTGGGCTGGCCGTCAGCGCCGATGATCACGAAGCAGCCGACATTCGCCTTCATCTCTTCTGGGATCATCGGGGGCTTGTCGTGGAGCGCATCGTAGGCGCTGCTTGCGGCATCCCAGCGTGCCTGGAACTCGGCGGCGGCGGCCTCGTCGTCCTCGTCGAGCGTCTCGCTTTCGGCTTCCAGCGCCGAGATCGTCTCAAGCAGCTTGTCAGCCTCGATCTGTTCGTCGTCGTTGAGCGGTGCCGGTTCGAGATGGACCTGGTGGAGGTCTTCGGTCGCGTTGTAGGTGACACGCGTCTCGAGGATCGGGCGCACCCAGGCATAGCCGGAGGTTTGGGCGACCTCGGCCGCATAGGCCTGGAGCTTTTCGCCGGCAATGCGCTGGGCGATCTCGGCATCGATCCAGGTCTCGCCGCCGTCCTCGGTGAAGAGGTCGCGTTCGATCTTGCCGCCGGCGGCGAGGTATTCCGCTTCGCTGGCGAGCTTTGCCATCGGCGAAGACGAGCGGATGGCGCTGTGCGTGACCATGCGGCGGATGGAATCGGGATTGTTGCCCTGCCAGCTATTCGACAGTTCATTCCAGACCATCATCTGGCGATCATGGTTGGGCGTCGTCGCATAGGCCTTGGCGACATCGAGCGTGATCTTGCCTTCCTCGAGCGCGGCGAAGATCGGGTCGGCGAGGTCAGCAAGCCGCAGGCGGCCTTCGATGAACCGGCGGGTGCGGCCAAACCGCTTGGCGATCGCGTCGAGGTCGCTGCCCTCGTTGACGAAGTGCTTGTAAGCACGGATCTCGTCGGTCGGGGTCATGTCGAGCCGGATGACGTTCTCGATCAGCGAGAGTTCGGACTGCTCGGCAGCATCGATGTCGAGGACACGGCAGGCGACAGGGTGGTCCTTGGGGAGCTTGCCTGCGCCGAGCAGAAAGTTGAGTGCGCGGAGGCGGCGGCCACCTGCGGTCACATCGAACATGCCCCGCTTATTGGCGGGCACCACGATCAGGTTCTGGAGGAGGCCCTTGGCCTCGATATTGGCGGCCAGTTCCTCGATGAAGAGGTTGCTGTCATTCTTGCGGACGTTGGCTTCGGACAAGCGCAGCTTGCCGAGCGGGATCAACTCGATGTGGTTCATAGGGGTGCTCCTGAAAGCCGGACTTGGCCGAGCCCTTCGGCTCACACCTTCCAGCCCCCCTCCCCTCACGGTTTCAGGATTGCCCGAATTCCCGGGCACATGCCGCGCATGCCAAAACGACTTGCTCGGTTTCGTGAGGCATAAATGCTGAATTTATGCCTCACGGAGAGGCAGCATGGGCACCATCTGCAACCCATCTAACATCGTAATGGACATTTAACATTAGTGATGTTAAATAAGACGAGTGGTGTTAGAAAGGGTTCCTGAGGCGCGGTTGGAAGCGCTCGCGGAAGCTGCCGAAGCGTACGTCGAGGACGCGTTCGGACAGCGGCTTGCCCTCGTGCCCGCAGCACCCACCAATCTGCCGCACTTCATCCTCGATCGTTACGCGATTTGGCAAGGCTCGCTGGACGGCCGCGCGTTGCTGCTCATGGCCATCAGAGAAAACCTGCCGCCCGGATCTGGCGCAACGGCGCAGTACCTGAAGCACCGAGAGATGGTTCGCCACCAACTCGGGGCCGACCTGGTGCTCCTGCTGCTGGGCCGCGTACCGGGCGCGATCCGCCGCCAGATGATGGAGCGCAAGATCGGCTTCATCGCACCTGGCGCGCAGCTCTATGTCCCCGAAGTGTTCCTCGACCTGCGCGAGCGCGCGCCTGCTTTCGCGCTCGTTCACGCCGAGCAGATCAGCCCAACGACGCAATTCCTCCTGCTGGCGGTCATGCAGGGCCGCACCTTGGATGGCCTAAACCTCACCGAACTTGCGGACGAGCTGCATGTCTCGATCATGAGCATCAGCCGCACTCTGGATGAGCTCGAGGCGCTCCAATTGGCGAAGGCACACCATGTCGGTCGGCAGCGCCGTCTGCACATGGCTAGGCGCGGCCGGGAGCTTTGGGACACTGTGCAGGCACAGCTCCAGTCGCCGGTGCGCAAGGTTCGGGAGGTCTGCGCCCTGGATGGTGAAGTGATCGGCCCCCTTGCTGGGACAACCGCGCTTGCTCGCTACACCATGCTGGCTCCGCCGCGCCTCGAGACAAGGGCCATTCTGGCTGCCAGTTGGAAGAATCTGCAGGCGGCACAGTCCTTGCGGCCTGCCACCGCCTTCGATGACGTGCGCGTCGAGGTCCAGACATGGACCTACGATCCCCGAGTTCTCGCCAGCAATGGCGTTGTCGATCGCCTCTCGCTGTACCTCAGCGTCCGAGGCAGCCCGGACGAACGCGTTGCGCAAGCGGCAGAAGAACTGTTGGAGACATTTGCATGGTGATCGGGGTCGACCGCTTTCGGGCGCATTTTGCGGGCCACGAGCACCAATATGTGCTGATCGGCGGGGCCGCCTGCGAATTGATCATGGACGAAGTTGGGCTCGACTTTCGCGCTACCAAGGATCTCGATATCGTCCTGGTGGTCGAAGCACTGGACAGTGCTTTTGCGGCACGCTTCTGGGCTTTTGTCGAGGAGGGCGACTACGAAATCAGGCAGAGCAGCGAAGGCGCGAAGGTCCTTTATCGCTTCCAGAAGCCGAAGGCTGAGGGATATCCCGCCATGCTCGAGCTCTTCTCGCGCGCGCCCGAAGGCCTGAAACTGGGCGACGACGCCCACCTGACGCCGCTCGCCATCGATGAGGCCGCGGCCAGCCTATCCGCCATCCTCCTCGACGAGAGCTACTATGAGTTTCTCAAGTCGATGGTGCGCGAAGCCGGCGGCATCCCGGTTCTTGATGAGGCAGCGATCATTCCGTTCAAGGCCCGGGCATGGCTCGACCTTACCCGCCAACGCGCGGAAGGGGGCCAAGTCGATGAAAGGAACATCCGCAAGCACCGCAACGACGTCGCGCGGCTTCTGCAGTTGTTGAGCCAGGAGGCTCGATATGCCCTGCCCCCAGCCGTCGCGGAAGATATGCTCGCCTTTGTCGAGAATGCGGCGATCGAAGACGACTTCGACCCCAGACAATTCAAGGTGAACATGACGCGAGAGGGCGTCGCCGCAAGGCTGCGTGCAGCCTACCGGCTGTGATCTGAGGTTTTGCAGCCGCATTAGTGCGAGCTAAGGGCCTCGGAATAAACTCCATAGTGTCCACTTCCCCACGTGAAGACTAAGCCGCTGATGTTCGCTAGATTAGGTTGTTCGTGCTGATATTCGGCCACGAAATGGAACTGGTGACGGTTCTACGTCAATTTTGTGCTGGTCTCGAGATAATCTCGCGGACGGAGTAGTATTAGGGGGAATCGCTTGATCATCGAAATCGAGATCGCCGGCGAGGCGACCTATCCAGCTGGCGGCGAGAGGCTGACAGACCTGAAGAGGGTCAACTATCTGTTCGGCCACAACGGCTGCGGCAAGACGACGATCTCGCGCGCGATCCACGACTCGTCGATCTGCGCGGGCTACACCGTTAGTTGGCGCGACGGACGCGAGCTTGCGACGCTGGTCTTCAACCGAGATTTCGCTGATGCCAGCTTCGGTGACCAGATGCAGGGAATCTTTACGCTCGGCGAGGATTCGACCCGGGCGGCCGCCGAGATCGAGCGCCTTACGAGCGAGATCGCTGACCTTGATAACGACATGGTCAACCTGCGCCGGAATCTGGTCGGAGAGGACGGCACAGGCGGCCGTGAAAGCGAACTCGCGGCGGCGCGCACGGCACTGATCGAGGCGTGCTGGAAGTCGCAGGTCGAACACAAGGACGCGTTCATGGACGCCTTCACCGGCTTCCGTGGCAAGAAGGGCGACTTCTGCACAAAGCTGCTGGTCGAGGCAGACGGCAACACTTCTGAGTTGAAGACGCTGGACGCCCTGGTGGCAGAGGCGGCGACCGTCTTCCAGGATGCCGCGACGGCGGAGATTGCTATCGCCCCGATTTCCTTTGATCGCTTCGCGGGTCTGGAGGCTTCCCCGATCCTCACCCGCAGCATTGTGGGCCGTGACGACGTGGTCGTGGCCGCTCTCATCGGCCGCCTTGGCAACAGCGATTGGGTCAAGCAGGGCGTCGGATATCTAACCGAGGCCGATGGCCCATGCCCATTTTGCCAGCAGCCGACGCCTGCCGGATTGCTTGATGATCTAAACGCGTTCTTCGATAAGCAGTATGAGGCTGATCTCGCCTCGATCGACCTTCTCGCGGAGTCATACGAGCAGGCCGTTAATGCCGTCGTCGCCCGCATCGACGCCCTCGTTGCGGCGCCACATCGGTTTGTGGATGCGGCGGTCCTCGGCGAACGCTCCGCGGCGCTAAAGACTGCTTTCGAACTCAACATCGAACGCATCACGGCGAAACGGAAGGAGCCGAGTGGTGTGATCGAGCTCGACGCTACGACGGAGCTGACGGCTGCGATCACCGCTCTGGTCACGGCCGCCAATGAGGCGACCGAGCAGTACAACGCCACTATCCGCAACCTCGCGAGCGCAAAGTCGGCGCTAACCGCGCAGATCTGGAGGTTCGTCGTCGAGGAACGACGCACGGATCTCGACACCTACGAGACCACGGCCCGCAATCTTCAGCGCGCGATCGACGGAATGCGTGGCAGTATCGCCGACAAAACCACGCGCCGAGCGGACCTGAAACGTCAGCTCTCCGCGATTGAGCAGACGATCACCAGTGTCCGCCCGACAGTCGATTCCATCAATCGGATCCTCAGCCAATATGGCTTCTCGAACTTCCGCCTTGAGGTAGCTGGTGAGCGCAGCGACATGTATCGCATCGTGCGACTGGACGGGAGCGAGGCTGCGCACTCATTGAGCGAAGGTGAGCGTTCTTTCATCACCTTCCTCTACTTCTATCATCAACTAGCTGGCAGCACGTCGACCACAGGCACCGCAGTCGAGAAGATTGTGGTATTCGACGATCCCGTCTCGAGCCTAGACGCCGACGTACTGTTCGTGGTCAGTGCGCTGATCCGGAAGGTCGTATCCGACGTGCGGGAGAATGTAGGCAACGTCCGCCAGGTATTCGTGCTCACGCACAACATCTACTTTCACAAGGAGGTCAGTTTCGACCGAGAGCGCCGCGGCAGAGCGCGGTCGTTCGAGACCTTCTGGATCGTTCGGAAGCGCGAGAACGTGTCCTCGCTCACCCACTACGATTACAACCCGATCAAGACCTCTTACGAGCTGCTGTGGGATGAGGTGCGGAATCCGGAACGACCGAACCTCACAATCCAGAACACGATGCGCCGGATCGTCGAGAACTATCTGACCGTCCTGGGCGGGCTGAAGCAGGACGAGATCGTCGCACTTTTTGAGGGGCGCGACGCCCAAATTTGCGCCTCGCTATTCTCGTGGATTAACGACGGTTCGCACAGCTCGCATGACGATATCTACGTCGCCGTCGATGACAATGCCGTGCAAGGTTACCTGCGTGTGTTCAGAGAGGTATTCGAGCGCACAGGGCATGGAGCGCATTACCGGATGATGATGCGCATCAGCGAGGACGATCCGGAAGAAGGCGAAGTGGCTGCCGCACATGTGGGCGCAGTCGCGGCCCGTCCTGTTCCACTTGCCCCGCCGGCGCAAGCTCCCGAGCAGCCAGCAGCTGGATAGGCTATGGCCAGCCCGGTCTCGATCGATAGGGGGTGGTGGGAGCATCTCACCCCAACCCCGATGCACAAGCTGCGCGCAGCGGTCGAACGGCAGCTGCGCGCCTGGTGCGAGACCGACTATGGCAAGTTCTGGCTTAGCAGCGCGCGAGAGCCAGGTGGTGTCATTAGGATCAACGCTGGCGACGCTATCCCGGATTTCCACATGGTCGCGATGCGCAGTGGCTTGAAGTTCGTCGCGCCGCAAAAGCGCATGCGCGAGGGACACCGGAACGTGTCCATCGGCACGGACGACTATAGGTCCGGTAAGCCTCAACAAGCCGGCGAGTTGATACTATCACCGGTGATCCGCCTCGACCTCGTCAGCGACCCGGCGCTCATGGCTGCGGCGCGCAGGTTCGACATAAGCATGCCATCGGCGCACGTAACCGAACCGAGCATCCTGTTTTCGGCGCCTGCACACATCCTTATCAGGCCAAATGGCTGGCCAAAGAAGTCGTTCGTCCTCTACCAGCATATCTTCGGCGAGGGCAGTTCCTACCCCGTAGATGGTTACTTCTACGTCGGCATAACGACGCGGAGCTGGAAGACCCGCTGGGCCGAGCATCGACGCGCGATGCGCAAGGGCAGCAACTTGCTATTCCACCGCAAGCTGCGGGAGGAACTGGAGGCCGAACGGGTGACATACATCCACCACAAGGTAATGGCCGTCACGACCAACGTTGAGGCGCTTTACGAAGCGGAGGCAGCGCTGGTGCGCGGCCATTGGGAAGATACAAGACGGCTCAACATGATCCCAGGCGGTCGGGCAGGTTACCGATAGCTGCAGAGCGTTGGCTTGCCTGGTGGCTCAGCCCGGGACGGCAATGCCGACGATGATCGCCTCGGCGCCGTCCAGCGGCACGAACACCCGCGTCTTGTAGGCGATAATCTCGGTGAAGCAGCCCTTGGCCTTGAGCTCGGGAATGCGCGCGGCTTCGGCATCGACGATCTCGATCCTTCGGGAACCGTTCACGCGGGCTGTGCGGATCGTAAAATTGAGGGGATGCGGCGCCTTCCAAGTCCCGCCGCCGAGAATGGCGGCAGCAATCTTGGTCGGATCGGTCTGCGCCTTGCGGGCAACCCCAAGCTTCTCGAGGGTCGCATCGACGTAGAGGTCGTGGACATGACGGCCGAGCCAGGAGGCGCCGGACTTGTCGACGATGCGATTGACCGTAAGGTCTTCCTTGGGAAGCGCGCCCCAGATCGGCAGGAGCAGGCCCGTCGCGAGATAGACGGTCTCCGTGACCAGTTGGCTCTCGTCGGCGGCGTATTCCTCTTCCCACAGCGCGCTAAACCGGGACTTGGTGACGGGCTCCCAGGCGGACTCGTCGAGCCGGTCGGCGCGGAGGTACTCGCTGCGCAGCGGCCGCACGAGTTCGTAGCGGCGGATCATGTGACCTTCCTCGTCCATGTGCGAGGGCGCCGGAACCGCAAGCGCGACCTTGCCGGACTTGTCATTGCGCAGGAACAGCGGCTGTTCCTCATAGGATGCCATTTTGAGCACGCGCTCGAGCGAGAGGACCTTGCGCCGCTGGGTCAGCGACAGCTCAAGCAGGTGCGAGGTCGCGCCCGTCACAGGATCGGTCCGGATCACCGTGTCGGACAGCACCTCGCAGGCCTCGACCGGCACCGTCTCGACGCCGATATCGAAGGTGCCGGCTTCCTTGGCTGCCGAGACGCGGGTTTCGACAAGGGTCAGGAACTCGTCGAAGATGGCGTTCTGGACGGCGATCTTCATGGCGAGGATGCGGTTGAGCCAGCGCTGGATCGGCGGCAGATCCTCGCGCAGGACCCCGTCCTGATCGGTGAGTTCGAGCCCGCTCATCCGCTGGAACTCGGACAAGGTCGTGCTCTTGAGCTTGGCCGTCGCGAGCAGGCCGTACCAGTCGTGGAGCGCGTGCTTGGCGTAGATGCTCTCGAGGTTGTCGGACGCATCGAACATCCCCTGCCCGCCGGTCTGGCGCTGGCCGCGGGTCAGCGCGCCCAATGCATCGAGGCGCCGCGCGATGGTGCTGGTGAACCGGGCTTCGCCCTTGCAGTCGGTGGTAACCGGACGAAACAGTGGCGGGCAGGCCTGGTGGGTGCGGTGGGTGCGGCCCAACCCCTGGATCGCACGGTCCGCGCGCCATCCGGGCTCGAGCAGGAAGTGGACCCGGCGCTGCTGGTTCTTGGCATCGAGACTGGCGTGATAGCTGCGCCCCGTGCCGCCCGCATCCGAGAACACGAGGATGCGCTTGGCGCCGGTCATAAACGCAGTCGTCTCGGCAAGGTTGGTCCGGGGTGAGCGGCTTTCGAGGCGCTGTTGGCCCGATCCGTCACGGACGAGGCGTTTACTGCGCCCGGTGACTTCGGCCACCGCCGTCACGCCGTAGTGCTCGAGCAGGGCATCAAGCGCGGTCGGGATCGGCGGCATGGCGCAGATATGCTCGATCAGGTCGGCGCGTGCGGCCTCGGCCTGCGGGTTGTGGACCGGGTTGCCGGCCTCGTCCCACATCGGACGCGAGCGCACGTCGCCGAGTTCGTCCTTGTATTCCTCCATCTGCCGGGTCGGGAAGGCCCGGGTGAGGTAATCGACGACATATTCCTTGCAGTCATAGGCTATGTCGAGCGCCTCACGCTCAGCCGGTTCCAGTTGATCGAGCCGCCGGTTGAGGATGGATTCCGCCGTGCTCACCAGTTGGACCACCACGCTGTCCCCCTCGCCCAGGTGCTCGTCGATCGCAGGATAGATCGAGGGCAGCTTCAGCGAGAGCAGCACCTGTCCGAAGAAGCGCTGCTTGGTTCCCTCGAACCGGCTGCGGGCGGCCGCCTTGGCGCCGCTGTTGAGGGTCTTGTTCTCGAGCCCATCGACGATGCCGGTGAGTTCGAGCGCGGCCTCGAGGTTCTGGTGAATGATCGTCCAGGCCTCGCAATAGGTATCGTAGACCGCGATCTGCTCAGACGTCAGGTCATGGCGTAGGATGTCGTACTCTACCCCTGCGAAGCTGAGCGCCCGGGCTAGGTAGAGCCCGGAGGCCTTGAGGTCGCGGGCCACCAATTCCATCGCGGCAATCCCGCCGTCGCGGATTTCGCTGATGAACTGCTCGCGGGTTGCGAACGCCGTGCCCGGCCCCCACAGGCCGAGCCGGACCGCATAGGCGAGGTTGTTGACGTCCGATGCGCCGGTTGCCGAGGCATAGAGCACGCGGGCGCGGGGCAAAGTGTTCTGGAGCAGCACGCCGGCGATGCCCTGAAGCGAGCCCTGTTTTTGCCCCAATGCCCCTTCCCCGCCGGCGACGCCGCCCATTTCGTGGGCCTCGTCGAAGACGATCACGCCTTCGAAGTCCTCGCCGACCCAGCGGACAATCTGGTCGAGCCGGGTATCTTCGACGCGTGAGCTGCGCAGCGTGCCATAGGGAACAAACAGGATGCCTTCGGGCGCGGTAATCTCCTCGCCGATCTTCCAGCGAGCAAGATCGAGAATATCAGACGGCAAGCCGCCGATCGCTGTCCAGTCGCGCTGCGCGTCTTCGAGCAGCGGCGCATTCTTCGAGATCCAGATGTGTCGGCGATTGCCCTTCAGCCACTGGTCAAGAATGCAGGCCGCAGCCTGCCTCCCCTTCCCTGCCCCGGTACCGTCGCCGAGGAAAAACCCGGTGCGGTAAAGTTTGCCGTCCGGGTCCTCCTTGAGCGAGACCTCGCCAGCAGGATGGCTGAAGCGGCCGTGGAGATCGCGGCTCCAGGCCTCGCCCGCATAAATCACGGTTTCGAGCTGGGCGGCGGATAGCAGCCGCGCCGTGACGGTGCGTTCGGGCAATGAGGGCACGTAGCTGGGTTTTGGCGCGGCGATCGACGCCATGGCGGCGGATTCGACGAGGTGGGTTGGATGTTCGCCAGCTTCCGCGATCACCACGCGTGAAGGCCGGTAATCGGCATAGACCCCGCGCTGCTCGCCCATCGCGGCAGGTTCGTCCAGCACTTCGTAGGCGACGGGGCGGACGTCGTTGGTCTGGGGAGCTCGCACGATCACGGGCCGGGCTGGACCGGTCTTCACCGAGCGGAACAGGCTGAGCTTGGGTCGGGGCGCTGCCGACGGCGTCGGGTCGCGCAATGGCGCCCGGAGTGGCACGGTTGGCAGCGCGGCGAAGAGTTCGCCGACCGAGCTGCGGTTGATTGTCGATAGGCCGATCTCTCCCGGCACCTTGTCGATCACCAGCACGCGAACGGCGATACCGGTGCCGTGCTTGGCATAACCGCCCTTGTCCAGACGGAGCGAGAGGACGACCCGCGCGCCTTCGAGGGTGCGCCGGAAGGTTTCTTCGTACCTGGCCGAGGGCGAGAACCAGTCGGGCATGATCGCAACGATCCGGCCACCCGGCAGCAAATGGTCGAGCGCGGCCCGCAGGTGCCTGGCGGCGGTGTTCTGATCTTCCCCGCGCGATTGCGACACCGAAAACGGCGGGTTCATCAGAACAACGCTCGGCCGTTCAGTTCCGGAGAGCAGTGCGCTGAGTTTAGCGCCATCGTGGCGGTAGACCTTCTTGCCCGGAAATACGGCCTCGAGCAGGTCGGCGCGGGTTGGCTCAAGTTCATTGAGGATCAGATCCCTGACCGAGCCCTTGGCAAGCGAAGCGATGATCCCGGTGCCTGCGCTCGGTTCAAGTAACATGTCATCGCTGGAGAGCCGCGCCAGATGAACTGCAAGACGGGCCAGCGCCGGCGGTGTCGAGAACTGCTGGAACTGGATCTGGTCCTCGCTGCGTACCGTGTGGGTCGGCAGTTCGCGCGCCAGCGCCTCCAGCGTGTGGATCGCCGCGCCGACGTCCATGCGGCCGACAAGCTCGGGAATGACTAGGGAGAGTGCTACTTCCAGCGCTTCGAAACTGTCGCGCTGCTTCCAGCCACCTGCGGCGTCATTGCCGCCTGCACTCTCCGTCATGGCTTCACCCAGAGCGGCGCGGTCGATCGGAACAGCGAGGAGCAGCTTGGCGGCAAGTGTGCGCGCAGCGCCGAGAATGGCGCTGGCGCGCGGAATCGTTGTGGTCATGCGGAGAACTCCTGAGCTCGTGCCGATCAGCGGCACGCCCGCTCCAGCCCCCCTCCCCTCACCGCTTCAGAAGCTGCGCCCAGTCGTTCATGCGGCCCGGCGGCCAATCGGTCTCGATTGCAAGTCCGGGGCGTCGGTAGGATTCGGCTGCGCGATCGCGCGCCCGCCTGCCTTCGGCGTCGTTGTCGGCCAGCAGGATCACGGTTTCGACTGACGCCGGGATGTCGACCTGGTGGAAGCGTTTGGCACCCATGGTGGCCCAGGTCTGGATACCTGTGAGCGACGTATAGGCAGCCGCAGTCTCGAAACCCTCGCAAATGCCGATGGTCTTGCCTGGCGGGCCGTTGGTCCACGCCGCCCCGATAGCCTGACCGAGGACGCGCTTCTCGGTGTAAGCAGCTGTCGATGGATCGAGGAAAATACGCTGGATTGCGGCGATCGCGCCTGCCTTTCGCAAAGCGATCAGGAGTGCCGGCTCGAAGCTCGCAAGCATCCCCTTCCCGCGTGGACAACGGGGGTGAAAGCGCAGGTCTTCCAGCGGTGCCCAGATCTGGCGCACCTCGCGCACATATCGCTCGGCTAGCGTTCTTTCGATTGAACGCGCGGATTGCCAGATGCCGAGGTGAATTCCGGTGCTGTGCCCGACGCTGGGGATCACACCAGAGGCATTGACGATCGGCAGTTCGGCGATACGCCGAAGAGATGTGAGTACGTCTCGGCTGTCGCAACCAGCGTGGCATGTTACGAGGATTGCTCGATCACCCTGGCGGATGGAAAGCGACGGGGTTCGGTCGGCATGGCAAGGGCACCGACACATTGCTGTATTGCCAGACCACGTGCCACCGAGGCGGGTAATGAGAGCGCGTAACTCTGACGTAGGGTTGTTGCTGACAAGGGGCATAATCGCCCAACTCGTCCCTGCTCCCCTCCCTCATTGTGACTCTTGTGCCCCATTCTCGCCAGATGGAGGGTCCATGTTGGGTCACACGAATCGGCATTTGATCTTCTAAAAATCAATTTACACACGCCGCTGCTTGCAGCGGAAGGATTCATGATTCTAAGGATTCAGATTCACAGGCCTAAAAGTGATCTGCCCCCCGCTGAGTGGCCCAGAGACTATGATAGTCTGGACCACGAAAGGGACGATGAATGCCGAGCAAGAAGCACAAGCCGGAAGAGATTATC
>NZ_NCEN01000058.1 GCF_002280675.1 Novosphingobium sp. 32-60-15
CTCCAGACTAAGATACGCTCGGCCCTAGCCGCGCTGCAGACAGGCCCGCAGCAGGTCGCGATCCGTGCGCGGAACGGCGATCCCGCGCTCATGGAAGCGCTCGCGAAGCGCGCTCAGGCAGCGCACGATCTCAAGTCGCTTGGAATGCCAGTACCGACTACTGCGCCGTTCACGATACAGACCCGGCAGGCTCCTTCACCGACGCCATCGCCTAGTACTCCGCCTCGCTCGCCTTCGACAGGAAGCGCATCCGCGCCGAGCTGCCCGCAGTGCGGATCTTCGATGCAGCGCCGGACCGCTCGGAAGGGCTATCGCGCTGGCAAACAATTCTGGGGATGCACTCGCTATCCGACGTGTCGTGGGACGCGGAACTGATGCAGGCTAAAACGGGGCGGCAGCGCAGACTTGTGTCCGATAAACGCGATTCTCGGACATAAGAATTGGCGTCGAAGGGGCCATCCGCTACGATGGCTGCGATGGCCCGCGACCTACTTCCGTTATCGACCAACCTCCCTGCCGATCTTCTCGCGGAGATCGCCGGCGCCCGTGATACGCTGGCGGCGTCGAAGGCCAACGCTACCCAGAAAGCCTATGCGTCGGACTGGAACCGCTTCTGCGACTTCTGTGACGCGCGCAACGTCGAAGCGCTGCCCGCCCACCCGGACATCGTCGCGCTGTTCGCCCATGTCGAGGCCGAGGCGGGGATCGCGCCGGTCACGATCGGCCGGCGCGTCGCGGCGATCAACCATCATCACAAGGAGGCGGGTCTCGCCTCGCCCACCGCGCGTGATGCCGCCGGCGTCATCGCGCAGATGATGGCGGGCGTGCGCCGCAAATATGCGCGCAAGAAGGATCAAAAAGCGCCGGCAGCGGCGGACGTTCTCACCGCGATGCTCGCGAGGATCACGGCCGCAGGCCTGCGCGCCAAGCGCGATCGCGCGATCCTCGGGATCGGCATGGCGGGCGCATTTCGCCGGTCCGAAATAGCCGGTATGCAGTTGTCCGATCTCGATTTCGAGACCTCGGGCGTGCGGATATCAATCCCCCGTTCGAAAGGCGATCAGGATGCCGAGGGCCAGGAGATTGCAATCCCCGAAGGCCGTTATATCCGGCCTGTCAGCCTCCTCAGCGACTGGCTTGAGGCGGCCGATCTGATCGGCCCTGATCCCGTTACCGGCAAGCCCCGGACGGGCCCGGTGTTTCGCCGGTTGACGCGGGGGGACGCGCTGACTGCCGATCCGATCACGGACAAGACCGTGGCCCGTCTGGTGAAGACGACGGCCCTGGCGGCCGGGCTCGACCCAGCCCTGTTCTCCGGGCATTCCCTACGCGCGGGTTTCCTTACCGAGGCGGCCGCGAAGCGAGCGAACCTGTTCAAGATGAAGGACCACTCGCGCCACAAGTCGCTCGACACAGTCGCCGGCTATGTCCGCGATGCCGCACTGTTTGACGACCATGCAGGTGAGGAGTTTCTGTGATGCAGGGCTGCCCGGCAATTCTGCCGGCTCAACGAAATTCGAGATCTCGGAAGAGCCGACAATGACGACAGCGCCAGAATGGCAAGCTTATGCCATGCCTAATTACGATGCGGTGATGACGCAGGCATGCACAAATCTGCAGCAAAAGATCCTTGTCGACGCCGCCTATCGTTCTGCCATATTGACCGATCCTCGCGACGTTCACCGCACCTTGTTCACTGGAATCACGCCGCCAGGCTATCCCGAATATGCGGGCACCTACCGAGGTGCGGCAGGGACCTCGCTCGAGGGACGGCGTTCGGGGGCGCCCCAAGCCTTCAGCCCCCAAAAGAGTTTTTCGTTCGAGGAGCCTGAGAAAGTCGCCTCCCAGCTTGATTTTATGCTGTCCGAGGTTCGTCGCGAGCTGGTTCCCGCGCGGTCCGCTACGCCTTTTGTGCAACTCCTGACCTTGACGCACCTTTTTTGCTGGTTCGGCAAAATCCATCCGTTCCTCGACGGAAACGGTCATATCCAGCGCGCCCTTTTCGCCGCCGCGGCCACCGAACTGAAGATCCCACTCGCCGCCCGCTTCGCCATCCACCCGCGTCCGTTTGATCGACTACTCGCCTGGCCGCTGGAAATGTTCACGCGCGCCGCGTCCGACCAACGCGAGCATTTCCTCGCGATGGTAGCCGAATATCTCAGTTCGTGGTTGGCCGGTCCTTTCGATCTGCCCGCGAGCGGAATTGCCCCATAAGCGGCCGGGCCGGATTCAGAGCTCGATAAGCGTATAGCCACGAGCGGCGAGCAATTTCCGGGTCCAATCCTTGCCAATGGGCACGCCCTCGGCACTCAACGAAATCGCAGCATCAGCCCGATCGAAAAGTGCGATGCAGAGTTCATCAGTATCGAACCGCGATCGGTACTGAATACCGTCGAGGTTCGTGCTCTTATAAATGTCCGCGGAAATCTGCTGTGGCACCACATAGGCGCCTGGATTGTCCACCGGATCGAAGTCGGCCGAGACACCAGCGGCAGTGGTCCTGAACCAGCCGAGGCCCGGTCCATGCACCTTGGCTAGACGGATAGGCCGGCTAGCGGTGAAGCTTGCCGCGCGCCTCCTGGCCACCTGATCCCAAAGGACATCGCGGTCCTTTGGCGTTCGCAGCAGAGTCTCGGCAAAGGGGCCAATGAGCGTCTTTCCAAGATAGAGAACACCGAACTTGCCTGCTGGATCGTCCCACCGCCAGGTGGCGTCCTTGCGACCGTACCATCTCGCAGCAACCGTCGCGCCGTGAACCCGATGAAGCACCTTTCCCGTGGCGATCGTCGCCACGGGCATTCCCCCTTTCGCTGCCATATGCGTCAGTCTTCGAGAGTACGGGCGAACCGCACGACACGTTCGATCTCTGCGTCGCTTCCCTTGAGGAGTTCGATGGGGCTCATTCCATCAAGACCCTCATCGCCGCTAACGAGAAACTGCAGAATGGCCCAGCCAGTCGTGTGCGGAGCAGCAGCGAGAACCTTCAAAATTCCTGGGAGGATCGCGTTGCCGTCGAACTGAAACACCGGGAAAAGCTTTGTTCCATTGTCCTCGACCATCAGCAATCGCCGGTCCTTCACCGCCTTATAGACGGCCTGAATCGTCTTGTGTCCAAGCAGTGCGCGCACCTTCTCGGCAGTCAGCGCGCCGCCCGCCGCGTCGATCATCCGTCGCTTGAAAGCGATGGCGTTCGTGATCCGCTCTGCGGCCTCCGGGTTATCTGTTTCGACCGCCGGGATACCAAGAGCGAGATGAAAGACCAGGCTGGGTACGTCGATGCTGCTGATAGCGGCCGCCTTTGCCGCCGCCGGCATCATTTTGATGATGCGATCGGTGCTTGCCACTATGCGGTCGTGGAGGACACGATCCGCATCAACGAAGCCCATATTTGCCGGACGAACCATTCGATCATTCCTGTTGAGTCAGTTCCATATATGCTTAAACTAACACGCTTTCAACCGGCAAGCTTTGCTTGCCAGCCTCGGCGGCGCGGATGGGCCGCTTCAAGAACCGCTGGCCGCACCTCTTCGAGGCACTCTCAAGCTGCAAGTAGGGAGGCAAAAAAGCTGAGCCCAAGGGGCCCCATTCGAGCATTCATAGGGACATAAGCACGATCTACCGTGCTTCGATAAATTCGATATCCGACATGAGGTCATTGCGAACAAAGCTGATGAACCCTCACGTCGCTGATACAAGTGATGATAGACCGCTCACACCCGGCAGAGCAATCGGAGGCTTCATCTCGTTGGTGTTGCTTGTAGGAACTGGCGTCTATCTGTTCGTGGCCTGGTGATTAGCACATTCATTTCCTAAGATCAGGATCGTTGAAAAATCCGCGATTCTGATCCCGGTTTACTTCCGACTGCAAATCAACGGTTGCGCCAGCTCGATTGGTTCGGGCGGCCTCTGCGGCAACTCTGTCATCGCTCAGCCTGGCCCGACCCTCATCGATGATTGTTGCAGCGGCATTTGGATCGCCGCCCGGGCTGCCGCTGCCAAGTCGATCAACCCCGTGCGGACGATAAGACGCTCGGACATCCCCTGGTCCTCCTACATCAACGCGGCGCACATCGACCAAATTCGGCTCGACGATACTGCCTTGGATCTCCCCCCAGAGCGCGTCCCGCTTTTCCTGTGACCACTGTTGAATCATTTGCGACCTGACGGCCCGCTGCTGATCGGTGAGGCTCGTCGCCCACAGCTCAGGTGCATCCAGGTTGGGATGGAGCAATTGTTGCTGCCGATACCACTGTGCGAGATCCTGACTCAGGTTCTCGCTGAGCTGCATTCCGTGTGTTTCGGCGAAGCTGGCGTCGCGTGAGAGCGACTCGGACAGCTCCTCCATCTTGCGTGCTGCCTCCGTATAGGAGCGCGCCCGAGCAAGGGCATCTTCAGTGCTTTGGGAGGAAGATGATGTCGACGAGGCACGGCTGAATACTCCTGAGCGCTCATAGGTGCCATCGGAGGTCGACGCTCCTGAACCGTTAGAGTGTTCGTCGCGTATGCCGCTGGACGATGAACTGGAGTTGTCGGTCGATCTGCTGGAATCCGTCCCGTAGCGCAGATTGTCCGACTGAGTTCCGGTCTTGTTGACGCTGACGGTGCCGCTGACGTTTGGCAGCAGGTTGCCCAATCGGCCTTTCCCGCCAGTAGCGCCCCGCCCAGCCCCACCAAGCGCTCCACCAAGCGAACCGGCGACTTGATCTGTCGTCCCTGCCTGTCGATCGTGACCTTCCGTGATCCGCTGACTTTGGCCGGTCGACGAGCGTTCCTCCATACCTTGCGAGCTCGAACCCGTCGTCCGATCAAACTTTTCGACGTTGGTATTTGCAGAACTACCTGCGCCGGATTCGAAGCCCGAAGAGCGCTCGGACGAGGTTCCAAAGGCGCTGCGGTTAGTGTGCGTGCTGGTGAGGATCTCTTGCGCGGCGTTCTCGAACGCCTGCGCCTGACGATGCGCTTCGCTCGCCATCTCTCTCCATTCCGCCACCGTTCCGGAGTTCATCGTCGGCGTGAACCCTAGCCGCGAGATTGCGCCGCTGGTGTCGAACACTTCCTGTCCGTTCCCGAAGCCGGACACGATCGCACCGTTGTCCTGACGCCAGCCAACGCTGGTCGCACCGCCCATATAGCTTGGCGCCGTCGTCCACTGGTCGCTCTGGCGCATGTTCGATGTGGAATTCGCCCAGCTCACATTTCCATAGGAATAATTGCCCGTCGTCTGCTCAAGCGCAGCCGCCTCGGCAGCGTTCTGCGCGGGAGCGAGCATTGACGTCGCCTGCCCTGCTATCGACATGGCTCCCCGCGCCAGGCCGGCGGCGAGGAACGGGATACTCATCAGCATGAAGCCGGCGATCGTTGCCGTTTCGCCATTCACTGCACCTATGCCGGCATAAGTGCCAAGCGTCACGCCGCCGCTGGCAACACCTGCCGCGGCCGCCTCCGCCCTCGTCATGCAGATCATATGGAGAATGACGTACAGCGGTCCCCATGCGGCAAGGTAGAAGAATCCCATCGCGTAACCCTTCAACGTCGTCAGCCCCGTTTGGGGCATGAGGAACAAAGGGAAGATCACCGGGAACATCGCGAAGAAGACAACCGTCAAGACGATGTTCAAGATCGGCACCCAGGCCATCGCCTGCTGAGCGATCGAATTGTAGGTGTTGCGCGCCTGTATATCGGCGCGAGTCTGCGCGAAGGTGTCGATCGTCGTCGCGCCCGAGCCGCCCGCCATGCTGTTTCGTGCTTGCATGAACGCATTGATGGCCGTGTTCTGCCGCATGGAGTCAGAGTAGTTGCTCGCCGATCCAGTGAAGGCGGCGTTCGCGATCGGCAGATCGTGTTTGAGCTTGTCCGCCGCGAGCGCGTTGCTCAGCTTGGGATAGAGTTCCTTGCCCCAAAGCGGCGTGTTTGCCTCTATCATCGGCGCCCATTGCGCGTTGAGCATATCGTATGCCTGGCGGCAGGTGACGATCGCGCTGTTCACAGTGCCGTCGCCCTGGCGCTCTAGCCACTCCTGCGAACGGGCCTCCGATCCGGGGCCGATATCCGTCCATAGGTCTTTCGACCGCGCAAGGATGGTGAGCGATTTGCGGTAAAGCATCACGTCGCCGAACAGACACTTTTTGAAATGCTCTTCTAGGTTCGTGGAAAACTCAGCGTCGCGGATGACGAAGTTGCGGGTCGCATCGTACAGACGAGCACCGTAGACCATGCCATTGCTCGAGTAATTGAGCTCGCCCGGCATAACGAAGACGGTCTCGGCGGTCCGTGTCAGCCAATCGCCGATCTGGGTCGTGAAACTTGCGAGCACCCCGAGCCCCAGCGGCACGTTCGCGACCGTCGCCGGTGCCAGCGACGGATTGATCCGGTCGGTCACCTTCACATCGATCGTCGGTACCATCAGGCAAAGGTAGATCAGCGTCGATTGAAGGAACCAGTTCATCCAGACTCGAAAGTTGAGCGTGAACGCAACGACAAGCAGTGAGTAGATCAAACCCATCACCATCACGACGCGGAGCAGGGATCGATATCCCCCGCCCCCCGACCAGGCAGCGACGGCGTTGAAGGTGTTGACGAGATACTCGCCACCTCCAACCGTGAAGACCTCCACCATTGCCGCAGCTCCCCTGCCCTAATTCAGGCCTTGTGCATTGAGCCCGCGCGAGAAATTGAGCGCGGACGACATCCCCGGCGTCATCGAGTTCTGGAGGGTGGACTCGAGCATGATGCTGCGATCGATGATCTGCATGGTGACCTGCAGCTTGTTTGAGAGCTTCACGTCACGCTGGGCGAACTTCTGACGGGTCGCGGCGATCTGTTGCTTCCACTGGGTCGCTGTCGCCTGATCGAATGTCTGATAATGCGTCTGGGCCTGCTCGACGCGGTCGAGCATGTTGTCGAGCATCGCGGCCAGCAGATCGACCGCCACGATCTCTGACAGCGTCTCGATCTCGCCGTCGGTCAGCGCATAGTGGGCATAGGCCTGGACCGCGAGGATCTTGTAAATTGGTACGGTCGCGATGTTCAGGAGCTGCTTCTCTGCCGCGTCGAGCGCAGTGTCCGTGCGA
>NZ_NCEN01000059.1 GCF_002280675.1 Novosphingobium sp. 32-60-15
TCAGACATGGAACACTCTTCACTTTTTCTCACACGCATCATGCTGGCCTTCGCTGGCCTGCTCGCGGTGATCACACCCACCGCTGCTTATGAACCCCTGAGCATGAGCGCTGCGGTGCACGCAGCCGTGGCGCGCTCGCGCAGTCTCGACGCCTCGAGCGCCGCCGCGCAGCGGCCCGACCCGGTGCTGCGCCTGTCGCTGGACAACCTGCCGGGGGACGGGCCAGAGCGCTTCAGCACCACGCGCGACTTCATGACCATGCGCTCCATTGCACTCATGCAGACTGGGCTTCCCCCAGTTTCCCGGACACATCCAATGACATGATGTGTTCAGGAGATAGGCATGACAAGAACCCGAAGGAGCTTCACGGACGAATTCAAACGTGAGGCAGTGAAGCTGTGCAAGCAGCCAGGAGCAACCGCCACGCACATTGCACGGGACCTGGGTATTCAGACCAGCGTGCTCAGACGCTGGGTCACGCAGGAGCGTGGCGGGGTGCTGGACCTCAGACCAAACCGACCGCTTCGCAGTGAGGCAGCAACGGAGGTTGAGCGGTTGCAACGCGAACTGCGCCGTGTGACCACGGAGCGCGACATCCTAAAAAAAGCGCTCGGCTACTTTGCAAAGGACCCGCAGTGAAGTACGGCTTCATCGCGCGGCATCGTAGTGTCTGGCCGACCCGCACCATGTGCCGGGTTCTGGCGGTCTCCCACAGCGGCTTCTATGAATGGATGGGCAGAGCGCCGAGCCAACGCAGCCAGGACGACGCCAGGCTCACCCGCCTCATCCGAGAGAGCTTCGAGCTCAGCGACCGCACCTACGGCAGTCCACGCGTCTGGCACGACCTTCGAGCGCTGGGCGAGAGTTGCGGGATGAACCGGGTCATCCGGCTGATGCATCTGGCCAAGCTGCAAGCTCGCCACAAGCGACGCAGGCTACCTGGCGATACAGGCAGCAGGCTTGAGAACCACATCGCGCCCAACCATCTGCAGCGCGACTTCCAGGCCAGTGGCCCGAACCAGAAGTGGGTAGCCGACTTCACCTATATCTGGACGGCTGAGGGCTGGCTGTATGCGGCAGCGGTGATGGACCTGTACTCACGCCGCATCGTGGGGTGGTCGATGAGCGACACCATGCAGGCCAAGATGGTGAGCGACGCATTGCTGATGGCCCTTTGGCGACGCGGCAAACCCAGCTCGCTGATGCACC
The DNA here is from genome assembly GCF_002280675.1 of Novosphingobium sp. 32-60-15. Lineage (GTDB taxonomy): Bacteria > Pseudomonadota > Alphaproteobacteria > Sphingomonadales > Sphingomonadaceae > Novosphingobium. The sequence continues at coordinate 1,210 of NZ_NCEN01000059.1, forward strand.
ACTCGGACCAGGGCAGTCAATACACGAGCGACGACTTCCAGCAACTACTCAAGGCACAAGGCATCACCTGCAGCATGAGCCGTCGCGGTGAATGCTGGGACAACGCCGCGATGGAGAGCTTCTTCTCATCCATGAAGACCGAGAGGCTCAGCCGCAAGGTCTACCGGACAAGGGAGGAAGCCAGGTCCGATGTGTTCGATTACATCGAGCGCTTCTACAACCCGGTGCGCAAACACTCAAAGCTAGACTTCCTCAGCCCAGTCGACTTTGAGCAAGGCTTAATGGGCTAAGCAAACCGTCCGGGAAACTGGGGGAAGCCCAGAGGCTCTATTTGTAAGCATTGCTGCAGGCATTCGGGCTTGGGGATTTGTCGTAACAAGAGAAGGAGCAAACTTACGATTGCGATCTAGGTATTACCGTGCAGTCCCTGCACTGGAGGCGAAATATTTAGACCATCTTCGTGAAACGAGCGCATTATTTCACCAAGACGGTGAAGGGGCCTCATTAATACCGATTGATCGTCAAGAAAGGAAGCGCAGACTCGACCATGTTCTCACTCTATGCGGATTCGATGAGTCGATTTTCTTCTCGCAAGTTCCTGCAGACACAATGTCGAAGCTTACGCACAAAGCAAGCTGGGCACTCGACGCCCGATTCGGCGAACAGACTGCGCAGCAAGGGGATCAGGCTGTTGACGTGCAGGCTCTCCTCGGCAACATGGCCCCAGCGGTCAATCTTGCGGAACACCGGACCCTCGGTCAATCCAGCGAGGCTGACCCAAGCATTGAAAGCAGTCACGGGACATAGGCGGGACAGCGCCGGGCATCTGAAAAAGCGGCCCTCACGCTGCCTGTCGCCTTTACTGCGGCCCAGGTAGCAGGTCGTGCCTTGGCCGGGGGTGACCTCGACGTTCTCAACGCGCAGACTCGTCACTTCGTCGGAGTGAAAGCCGCGCCAAAATCCGAGCAGTATCAGGCTGCGGTCGCGCGTGTGGCGCAGCGCGGCTGACTGGTTGCCGGACCGCTGCGCATTGGTGATCGCGGTATTGAGCCATTGATCGACTTGCTGAAGAACGGCCTCGGAAAAGCCTTGGTCGGTGTGCCAACGCGACAACGCCGCAAGACGTTGGCGCAGGGTGTTGATCGCCTGGGTAGCCGCATGATCGGCCAGATAGCGGGCGATGGCGTCTGCCGTGGAGGGCAGCAAACCTTTGCACTCAACTTCAAAATGCCGAATTGCCGATGCGTAGCTCCTGCGCGTGCTGTCGCTCTCGGCTGCCTCGAGATACTTTGCAAGACGGGCCATTTTCCCAGCTAGCTAGCGGTGAAGAGCCGAGGTTGAGGATCGGATTGGAGACGCCGCCTAGAACAGCAAGCGAAGCCCAGCTTGCCACTTGGTAGCAGCTGTCTCCCCGCCGGACTGCGACCTTGGATAAAACGTTCGTTTCAAGCCCAGGTAAGGCGCGACGCGCCGGTTGAACTCGTAGCGGGCCTGTACCCCCACATCGACCTGATATGCGCCGCGGCGCACTGTCGTATCGATGTCGGATGCCGACCACTCCAAGTCAACCGAAGGCGAAACGATGAAGCGATTCGTGATCAGAAAACTGTTTTCAAAGCGCGTTCGAGCGAAGACCTTTCCGTCGTCACGAATGAACAGCTTCAGATCGACGTCGAAGGCGTAGGGCGCGAGCCCGCGCACACCGAGCGCGAGGTAGTCACGTTGCTGGGGCCGCTCGTCGCGACGCAGGCCGATCTGTGCGTCCCAGAACGGCCGAATGTACCGGCCATAGAGAACTTGCAGCTCAGCCGCTTCGGTGCGCCCGCTGCGCTGCTCCGCGTCGAGCGAATACCACAGACGGTTGAAGTCACCACCAATCCAGCCATCGACGGCCAGTGACTGTACCGAGCCAGCAGCCCCGCGCACTTTGGCTGCACCAGCTTCGACCAACGCGTAAGAGTAAATCGACTCGTCCTCCATCGCCTGCGCACCCAAAGCAACGGTAACCAGCAGCGCAGTGCCCGCGTGCCGCAGCGCCATCCTCATTTTTTTCTCCATCGGTGTGATCCTTAGGCCACTTTGACCAGGCGCATCATCCCGGTAGCAGCGTGGTAGAAAAGGTGACAGTGGAATGCCCACATGCCTTCATCCTCAAAGGTGGCATCAAGCTCGACGGTCTGCGCCGGCGGCACGATGATCGTGTGCTTGCGCGGGCCGAACACACCGTTGCCGTTGACGAGTTCCATGAACACGCCGTGCAAGTGCATCGGGTGTTCCATCATTGTTTCGTTGACGAACTTGATGCGCACGCGCTGGCCCAAGCCCATCTCGAAGGGCGCCGCCTGCGACATTTTCTGGCCGTTCATGGTCCAGAAGTAACGCGCCATGTCGCCGGTCAGCCGGACCAGCAATTCTTTTTCCGGCGCGCGGTCGTCGGCATTGCGGGTTGCGGCACGCAGATGCGCGTACGTCAGCCGGCGCAGGCCGTCCGAGCTGGGCTCGATCTTCGGGGCCGCGGCACTCATGCCCGGCATCTCGGCCATACCCGCCATGCCGGGCATACCCGCGTGTGGATCGGCGGGCTTGGTCGATGCTGGCATCGCCATGCCGGCATGTGGATCGGTCGGCTTCACGGTCATACCCGACATGCCAGAGTCCGGGGCGACAGCTTTGGCCGGCGCTGGCATCGCCATACCGGCATGGCCTGCGGCCGCCGCATCACTTGCCGGCGCTTGGCCCATATCCATTCCGGCCATACCATCGCCGCCACTCATGTCCATGCCGGCCATTCCCATGTCGGCCATCGTGCGGACGGGCTTGGGTCCCAGCTCGGGCACCGGCGCACTCATGCCGACCTCCGGCGCCAACGTGCCGCGCGCATAGCCGATACGGGCGATGGTGGGCACGAAGATCGTGTAAGCCTTGGCTTCCTTCGGCTGCACGATCACGTCGTAGGTCTCGCCGTTGCCGATGCGGAACTCGTCCACCTCCACCGGGTTGACGTTCTGGCCATCGGCTTGCACCACCGTCATCGGCAGGCCCGGGATGCGCACGTCGTACAGGTTCATCGGCGAGGCGTTGATGAAGCGCAGTCGCACCCGCTCCCCGGGCTTGAACAGGCCGGTCCAGTTCTCGTCGGGGCGCTTGCCCTGCAGAAGGAACGACCACTCGTCGCCACCGTCGCTGTAATCGGTGGGGTCCATGCGCATCTTGGCCCATTCCATGCGCTCGGCCCACAGCGTGTCGCGCGCCTTGGCGTCGGGAGCGCTGCGCAGTTGGGCAAAGAACTGCGGGGTTGTCACGCGGCGGTAGTTGTAATAGCCGTCCTGCTTCTTCAGATTGGCCAGCACCTGCTGCGGCGGCGTATCGATCCAGTCGGAAATCACGACGATGTAGTCACGGTCATACTGAAACGGGTCGGGACGCGCTGGTTCGACAATGAGCGGCGCGAAGTAGCCTGCAGCCTCTTGCAGCGCGGCATGGCTGTGATACCAATAGGTGCCAGACTGGCGCAGCTTGAAGCGGTAAGTGAAGGTCTCGCCGGGGCGAATGCCGGGGTAAGTGACGCCGGGCACGCCGTCCTGATCGTTGGGAACGAGTAAGCCGTGCCAGTGGATACCGGTGACCTCGCGCAAATTGTTCGTGACGCGGATCACCACTTCGTCGCCTTCGCGGAAGCGCAGAACCGGTCCCGGCATCGTGCCGTTGATGGTGATACCTTGAGCTGGTTTGCCGGTGATGTTGAGCGGGGTCTCTGCCACGCTCAGGTCGTACTCGCGCGACACTGGGGTGTTGCGCAGTTCGACGGCCCGCACCTGAGCCCAGGCGCTTGGCAAGGCGGCCAGCGCGCCCAAGCCAGCCAGGGTTTGCAAGGTTCGGCGTTTGGGTGTGTCCATGGGGTCGAGCCTCCTCTACCGTATTTATTTGACGGCTTCGATCGCGGTGACGACGATGCCACCATCGGCTTTTTCGGCGGTGAAGTTCACCTTGTCGCCGGCCTTGACCTTGTCCAGTAGCGCGGTGTCCTTGACCTGGAAGACCATCGTCATGCCGGGCATGTCCAGGTTCTTGATCTCGCCGTGCTTGAGCGTGATCTTCTTGGTTTCCTTGTCAATTTTGCGCACTTCGCCTTCGGTCATCGAGGCGGGCATGCCGTCCATCTTCATGCTGGGCATGTTCATGCCAGACATTTTGCTGTGGTCCATCGCCTGGGCTTGAACGCTCATGGCAAATGGCGCAGAAGCCACAAATGCCAGAACAGCGAGGAAAGGTTTGAAATTTTTCATAGCGACAACTCCGTACATGTAAAAAAAGAACCTTGGCGCAGGCGTCCGACATCGTCCGGCGCCGCGCGGTACTGCCATACCGTGCTGATCGTCACTTCACGGTATGCCAACGGACCATCAGTGTTTGTGACCGCCGTGCCCTCCGGCATTGGGAGCGCCGGCCTTCTGTGCCACAGTGACGAGACCCTTCATGCCGGCATCATAGTGGCCGGGCTGCAGGCAGGCGAAGTCCACCTTGCCCCTTCTGTGCCACAGTGACGAGACCCTTCATGCCGGCATCATAGTGGCCGGGCTGCAGGCAGGCGAAGTCCACCTTGCCGGCTTTGGTAAAGCGCCACACAACCTCGCCGGTCTTGCCGGGCGCCACGGTGACCATGTTGTCGTCGGCGTGTTCCATGCCGGGCATCTTCACCATCATCGCGTAGTGCTCCTTCAACTCTTCGGGCGTGCCGAACACCAGCTCGTGCTTGACCGCGCCGGAGTTCTTCACGACGAAGCGCACGGTCTCGCCTTGCCGCACCGAAATCTGTGCAGGCGTGAAGCGCATGTTGTCCGTCATGTCGACCTCGACGGTACGGGTAACCTGCGAGGCCTTGCCGGGTTCGCCAACAGGGTTGCTGCCGTGGCCGGGGGCGGCCAACGTGGCGGATGCGGCGAGCAGCGCCGTAACGAACAGCAACGGACGGATGGATCTGGAGTTCATTGGAAGTTCCTTGTTAAGTTGAAACGACGATTGGAGCGGTACCAATTCCACAGCTTACTCACGCTGACCACCAATGTGCTGACGAGAACATTACGAAAAGGTCAGCTTTGTCCGTGCCAGCTACGCGGGGAAGAGCGCTCCTGCGGCGGCGATCAGCGACATGGCTCCAGCGCCACACAACAGAATCCGCAAGGCGGACCGCATCTTGGGCGCCCGGCCGATGTAGGCGGCCAGGATGCCCAGCGCTGCCAGCCCGACGAGGCTGCCTCCGACGAGCCAGCCCGTCAGGCTGGCGCGTGGCGCCAGCACCAACACCAACC
>NZ_NCEN01000035.1 GCF_002280675.1 Novosphingobium sp. 32-60-15
CTGAAAATCCAGGCCGCTGTCTAAACCATCGGAATGGTGGTTCCCTTTTGGACGCCGATCACCCCGCTAGCCGGGTTCCTTTTGCACGCCGATCCACACGCTTCCACTGTCTGGCGACGAATTGTTGTGGTTGGCACCAGCCAGAGAACCAGAGGGAAGTCCTTTTCCAGCCAGCTTTCTTTTGCGACGGTGATACTGTGCGCAGCAAGGATGGTCTTGCCACCACCTGTTGGAAGACGAAGGCAAACATAAGGCGTTTCGATGAGGCCATTGCCCTGCATCGGCAAGGCTGTCCCATTGCAGCTTTGCAGGTTTCTTACCCTCCGGGAGCTGGTCGCGGAACATGTGAAGCATTGCTTCAGCCTCTCGAACGCCTTCCGTATCGCCTTCACGCCTCCTAATCTTGATTTGCCCTGCGATTGTATGTGCTGCATCTTGCCGCATGAGCATCACGAAATCGTCTCGTAGGCGGAAGTTGGCTGCAATGCAGATAGCGGTCTCTATGCCCGAGCGTAGAATTATGTCCGCTTCAAGAAATCGATGCTCGTTCCAGAGGACGGTAAATCCGCGATGATTGCTCCATAGTCTCTGAAATAGCATGGCAGAGAACATGCGAGGGTCTGTGCTTAGGCCCTCTATACCATCCGACAATTTAGCCAGCGTCTGCGCCAGTGCAGTAACTGCGTTATAGAGTTTGGCTTCCTCTTGGGCAGGTTCTACCGTCATACTTGCGCACAATACCGTGCCACAGTCGCCTTCGATAGACCGAATTGCTGACAGGTCTCCCGAATGCTTTTGCCGTTGGCCTTACGCCATGCAGACACTTCCTTAGCGTCAGCAGCCGTAGGACGCCCCAAGCTCACCTTACCCCTATGCGTCCGTCCTGTAGCCTTTAAGGCGTCTCTCGCTGCCTCGCGGCCAGCGTCACAGCGTTCCTTGATCCTTTGGCGCTCCATGTCTGCTATCTGTGCAAGGACAGCGACAACAATCTCCCCAGCACCACGGCCAATCACGCCCAGACCCTTAACGTCCAGCATGACACCCCTGTCTAACAGGAAGCGCACAGTAGATTGAACGTCCAGAGCATCACGCCCTAAGCGGTCCAGAGCATAGAGGCAGACCGTATCACCTTCCCGTACATAGGTTAGAAGTGCAGCGAAGCCGGGACGGTCCTTAGCCAGCGTAGCGCCACTTACGCCTTCGTCCGTAAATTCCTTGTCGAAGGTCCCGCCAAGGGCGTGACGCTGCGCTTCGACGCTCTGGTCTGAAGTGCTGCAACGGAAGTAGGCAATGCGGCTCATAGGAAGGCCCTCAGTGTCTCATAAGTTATGGCGCTACATATGAGTATGTCTCTTATCCTGTCAAGGTATGTTGTGAGACAAATTTGAGTGGCATTCTACCCTGTCTCAAAGGTTAGAACTTCAGAGACATACGGGCGAAGAGGAGGGGGCAATGTCCCTAAGCGCCGAATGCTCCGTTAGAAAATATGAGACCCAAGGCCCGAACCAAATGGCGACAGGCAGGGGGCGGTTAGTCTGACAGCCTGCATCTGAGGGCAGGGGCATAGGCAGGCATAGGGTCCCATGAGGCAATCTACGGGTCCCGTTACGGGTCCCTTCTCTGGCTGGGACGGGTTCCCCCGATCTATCGTCACAGGTAATTTCAAAATAACCGCTAAACGCGGTCGGCTGTTGTTGTTATAACGATTAGTGGAGTGTGTTAGGGTTCCGCATTAACAACAGGCTGTTTCAAGACCTCAGTCACGTCGATACCGCGTTTTTTCAGCTCTGACTTCATCAAAGCTTCACCGCTTACCGCACCCACTATAAATATGACAAGTAACAAACCAACAACTGCTGCTGCTGGCCAAAACAAATCAACTTCGTAATTATTGTCTTTACCTAAAGCCTTCACGCCTTTTTTGTCATTGGAAAACTCCCCGTCGATACCTATTCTATTGCGGGCCACCCAAAAAATGTGTTCTTCTTCTGACGGAAAGAGATTGTATTTCACAGTTATGACTTTTCCGTCTTCGTGAAAGATAATATTGTTTGGATTTTCCTTAGGGCTTCTGATATTTCCAGATCCAATTATGTCGGTCAAAGGGGCGCTAAAGGAGTGGTCTGCCACATCCTCGGTCCCTTCATTTTTTGATTTGAAGATATCAATATAGACGCCAAAATATACATCAGACTTATCTGACAGGCTCTGTATCTCTTTCTGTGATAGTTGAATTGTCGATATCTTTTCAAAGCGAACAACCTGCTTGGAGCTATTTTGGTGCTCAGACCACCAGCCTTGAGCGAGGAAAATGACGATGCCCGCTACTATTGCGCCCAATACGCTATTGGTAAAAGTCTTCATTAGCGCCTCATGTGCGGGCTTAAAGGTCAAGCCACATACAAAGACTTATACAAAGCGCATTGCCTGTAGTCCAACGGCGCTCAGACGAATGTCCCCGGATTTGACGCACACCCGTCCTACTGCGATATGAGCTGTTGCTTATGCCAATCTACCCAGACCAAAGAGACGGAAGGCCTACCGGCCGCTATCGTGTTGAAGTCCAACTAAACGGACAAAGACTACGGGGCCGTGCGGACAACATGATGGAGGCTAAACGCCTTGAGGTCACGCTCCTTGACCGGCTGGCAGGACGGGAGGTCATATCATCCCCCTCGCCAATGCCGCTTGCCCTTATGCCCATCACTCCCCCTAAGTCCGCCTGCCTTACGTTCGGGGTAGCTGCAAAACGGGCGAAAGGAATTCTTTGGGTAGGACAGGCCACAGAGGCCGAAAGTCTCTTGAAGCTGCGCAGGCTTACAGAGCTTATCGGGCCTTCGCTCCCACTGGACGACTTCGACGCAAACGCGGCAGACGATCTTGTTGCCGCGCTAACCGCGACAGGGATTACCCCCGGCACGATCAATCGCTATCTGTCTTGCGTCTCTGCCTTCCTTCGCTTCTGCTACAAGCGCAAGTTTCGCACTGTCCCTCTACCGGAATTGGAATGGAGAGATGAGGACGAAGGGCGGATACGCTGGCTATCATACGAAGAGGAAGCCCGCCTCATGGAGCTTCTGCCATCCCCTGTGTCTACCGTGGTCTATGTGGCTATCAGGACCGGAATGCGGGCTTCAGAGCTATTGAACCTCAAACCGGATCAAGTGCAGCCGCGATGGGTCCACCTGTGGAAGACAAAGAACGGCTCTCCTCGCTCTGTCCCAATTTCGGATGACATATACGAGGTCCTTGCGCCTCTGGTCCGCGTTATGCCTACTTACCCGCAACTGCGCTGGTCATGGGAGAAGGCAAAGGACGCAATGGGCTTGAGGCACGATAAGACATTTGTGTTCCATGCATGTCGCCACACCTTCGCTACACGGGCGGTGCAGGCAGGGGTAAACATTCGTGTCTTGCAGAAACTTATGGGGCATAAGACCATCCAGACTACGCTACGTTATGCGCACGTAGACGATAAGACTTTGGCAGACGCCGCACTGTCCGCATTGGCCTTCCATGAGGGCAAAACGGGTCCTAAACCGGTGGTGTTTGTGGGGGGACTTGCTCCCAACGCTGGACCGGTCGTCCTTAAAAAACCCCAGAATTCCGCCATTTCCCAAGTTACAGTGCGTGGTCCCCGCGCTTTGCAAATCCGTTTACGCCGGTTCGATTCCGGCTCGGGCCTCCAACTTCCCCAATCACCGCATAACAAACACGATGTAACCCCTGAACATGGGGTGGCGCGCCAGCATTGGTGGCGGTGACCATGCGCCGCCTTGGGCAAGCGCCACGCGGAACGGGATGGGGAAGGCGGCCATCTTGGCGAAGTACGCTTCGTAGCCGGGAATGGTGCTGCGGCCCTGATATGTCTGCACCACCACTTCATCAATCACGCTGCGCAATTGGCCCAGGGCGCGTGGATCGCCATTGGCGCTCCAGTCCATCAGGCCGGTGATCGAAAGCTTGTATTGGCTTGGCAATTTCTGGCGCAACTTGCCAAGGAACCGGGCGTAACCGGCAATGCCTTTGGTCGCCGCATCGAAATCGATTTGCAGGCCGATCACGGTGTTGCCCGCTGCCTGCCAGCGCGCCAGATCGGCAAAGATCGCGCCATAGGCCGCCTCGCTCCAGTCCAGCCGGTCAATCCGCACGACCAGCCAAACATCTTTGCCGCGCAACTTTGGCGCACCGGGCCGCAACCGGGTGAAGCTTACAGGCCCGCCATTGGGGCCACCACTCCGGATTTCACCATCCAGCAGATACAGCACGCGCGGGTTGGTGCCATCGGGCGGGCGTATACCGGGCCAAAGATAGAACGCATCAAAATCGCGTGGATCAACGGTTTGCTGGACAGCCGCATCAGGCTGCGCGCGTTGATCGCACGCCGTCAGCCAGCCCAGCGCCAGCAGCGCCGCCCAGATTCTGGCAAACTTCACCAATAAAAGCGCAGCGATTTGGCCCAGCGGCTGTTGGGATAGGTTGTCTTCAATTCGTTGAACCACGCCTTGCGCTGTTCAGGCGATGCTTGCGCCTTTTCCATTTCGGCAGTTGACCGGAACGGGCCGGAACAGCCGTTATATCCCGATGGCGCATAACACCGTACGGCGCGGAACAGTGCATAGGCGCGTGCATCTGCGGGTGCCTGCCGGTCGGCAATGATCGCACGGTAAATGGCGTCACGATACAATGGCTTGCCGGGAAAGGCATCGGGGCCGCTGCCCAAGGTATCGTGTCGGGGCGCGTCGCCATACTCTTGGCTTGAAAACAGGCTGAAGTTATCAAAGCCGTTGAGCCGCCAGAAATCCCCCAAACATAACAGCGCTGTACGATCCGCCGGGGTGCGGGCCAGCGTTGCAGCGGTTTGCGTGATGGAAGGGCAGGCAAATCCGTCCGACCAGCGCCCTTTGGCAAACAGCCCCGCGGGAACATCGGTTTGCTGGATCAGGTTATATAGCCCGCCATCGGTATTGGCCCCTGCCGGGATCATCGCAATATCGCGCGTAAAGTCACGATAGGCGCCACGGCTCAGCCCTTTGTAAAGCAGGGTGAAGCGGGCAATTTCGCGTTCATGCGCGGGGCGTACGGCATCGTCGGCAACAGACCTGAGGATGGCGGGCGGTGCGACGGTTTGCAGCAGCACTTCGCGCGTCGTGGCGTCTTTGATGGGGGTATCGGCGGCAAAAATCCGGTCTATCCGCCCGTCACGCTCCCAGCGCGTGGCAAGCCCCAGTTCTGCCAAAGGTCGCTGGTAAAGCGGGCTCGCCCCTTTCAGCAAATCCCGCCAGAAGCCTGCTTCATTGGGATCACGCGCGCGGGCCAGCGCCATTCCGCGAAGGGTTTGACGGCTGAACGCCAGTGGCTTGTAGCTGGCCTGCCGGGCGTCATCGGGAATCATCGCCATGATGGCCTTGGCGTCTTCGCCTGCATACCACGCACGGCTTGCCTGCAAAAAGCTGTACAGTTCGGGATGACGGGCAAATTGCGCTGCTTGTGCCGCCAGATCACTGGCCGAAAGCTTGGCCGATGCATCATCTCCCCCGCGCATCTGCATCAGATCGGCAACCGCCAGCAGCAGCGGTGTATCGCCGGTGCGGGACAGGGCGGGCAGGGCTTTCGGGCTGTCATAAGCATTCGCGCCGAACACCCGAATGTCGATTTCTTCGGCCAGATTTGCAGCGGCCTCGTCATGGCCCGATGTCGTGGTGACCATGCGCTCGTAAATGCGCGCAAGCTCTATCCCGTTGCCCTCAAGCCATAAGACGCGCCGCGTCAGCCCTTTGGCGGAATCCGCATAGCGTCCGTTCGGCCAAGCCTTGAGGTACGCGGCAATTCCGTTCCTTGCCTCGGCAATAGCGGCGCTATTCACTTTGCCTGGCTCAAAATCGCCATATTCGCCAGTGGCATCGGCCACCGCCGCGCGCAGGCCGATCCGGATCGGCATATAGCGCGCGGTTTCGGCAACCCAGCTGCTTTTGGCAGAAGTCAGCGCGGCAAAACCGCTGCGTGCCGTGGCCCAATCGCCTGCATAAAACGCATCGGCAGCTTTGAGATAGGCCAGATATTCGCGGCCCTTGGCGCTGGAAATCGTGCCGACCCCGTCCCAGGTTACAGTCTCGCACCCGACTTTGGCGCGAATGGCCAGAATGGCATCGCGCTCGGCCACCGGAATGCCGCTTTCTGCGCTCAGTGCGGCGGTGAAATCGGAGGGCGGCAGGCAGACAGGTTCGCTGTAATCAGCATTTGCGTCCTGCGCAGCAGCTTGGGGCCACAGCGTGGCGCGCAGGCCCTGCCAGCTCATGAAAGTCTGGCCAAACTGCGCTTCATCGGCTGCATCGGCTGTCTTGCGTGCAGTGGCCGAGGGCGCGACAGCCGGGGCGCTTATGCTTTGCATTAGCAAAAGCATGTTTATCCGCGTGTCATTGCCGGGGTTGATCATCGCTTGTCCGGCGCAATCATAATCCGCCGCACCCAGCCGCCATTCGGGATAGCACGACGAATCAGCACAAGCCCAAGCCACGCCCGCCAGTCCGAAAAACGCCAGCCCCGCGCCCGTCGCTGCCTTGAATCCGGCGCGCTCGCGCATGTGTTTCATCAACTTGGGCAAACGGCGGGGCATTGCGCGGATTCCTGCTTCGGGGTGGCCAAAAGCTAGCAACAATCCCGCGCCGATGCGACCGTAATCGCAAGTCCGCCGCCCTTCGCAAGGCTATGCGCCGTTCGGCGTATGCGGACAATGCTGCAACTGCGCAAAGATGTGCCCAGCGGTGAATTGGCGGCCACGGGCGGCGCACCGCACATGAGGGCCATTTGATGTCGTTCAATTCCGTGCTGCCGATGAGCAAGCGCGATCTGCTGGCCCTGATCGGGCGAAGTGCCGGTGCCTCGGCGATGTATCTTGCCATGTCCAGCCTTGGCCAGGCGCAAGCATCTCCGTTTGCAGGCGTGCCCAAACTGGATGGCGATACCAAGGGCGCATCGGTCCTGATCCTTGGCGCGGGGCTTGCGGGCCTTGTTGCCGCGCTGGAACTGCGCCGTGCCGGTTACAAAGTGCAAGTGCTTGAATACAATGATCGCGTCGGCGGGCGTTCGTGGACCTTGCGCGGCGGTGACACATACACCGAACTGGGCGGGGCCACCCAGAATTGCGATTTTGCGTCCGGCAATTACATCAATCCCGGCCCATGGCGCATCCCGCACAACCACTATGCGATCATGCATTATTGCCACGAACTCGGCGTCGCGCTCGAACCGTTCATGCAATTGAATTACAATGCCTATGTCCACTCAACCAAAGCGTTCGGCGGTGTCCCGCAGCGCTATCGCCACATTCAGGCAGACTTTCTGGGCCACGTCAGCGAACTGATGGTCAAGGCGGTGAACAAGAATGCCCTGTCGGATGCGGTGACCAAGGAAGACGGCGAAATCCTGCTGGCCGCGCTCAAGAACCTTGGCGCGCTGGACAAGGACTATCGCTATGTCGCAGGCCCTGCCTCAAGCGAACGGCGCGGCTGGGCCAAGGGACCGGGCGGGGGCTTGTCTGCCGAACCGATCGCGTCCGAACCGCTGACGCTGGAAACGGTTCTGCAATCGGGCCTGTGGCGCAACATTTCGGCCAGCCTTTCATCCACGCATCACACCGCCATCTTCCAGCCGGTGGGCGGCATGGACATGATCCCCCGCGCATTCGAAAAGCATGTGGGCGATGCGATCCGGCTGAACAGCAAAGTCACCGCGATCACGCAGGACGAGCGCGGCGTGACAGCGTCCTATGTCGATACCAAAACCGGCGAGAAGCTGACCGCCAAAGCGGAATGGTGCATCTGCACTATCCCCCTGTCGATCCTCAGCCAGATCGAGATGAACGTCAGCGCAGAGATGACGGCGGCGATTGGCGCTGTGCCCTATGAAGCCTCGGTCAAAGTCGGGCTGGAGTTCAAGCGACGGTTCTGGGAGCAGGACGAACAGATCTATGGCGGGATCACCACGACCGATCTGCCGATCAGCCAGATCAGCTATCCCAGCACCGGCTATGGCACCCAAAGCCGCTCGGCTTTGCTGGGTGCCTATGGCTTTGGTGCGTTCGCCTATGAATTCACCTCGCTTTCCCCGGCTGAACGCGTGGCGCGAACAGTGGCTTGGGGGTCGCAAATCCACCCGCAATACAAGGCCGAATTCCTCAACGGCATATCCGTGGGCTGGCATCGGGTGCCGTGGACGCAGGGCTGCTTTGGCATGTGGAGCGAAGAGGCGCGGGCCGAGCATTACAAGAACTTGTGCCAGATTGATGGCCGGATCATGCTGGCAGGGGAGCACGCATCCTACATTCCGGCATGGCAGGAGGGCGGCATTACGTCCGCGCTCGACGCCATCGGACGGCTGCATCAACGCGTGATGGCGGGGTAACCTCATATGAAAAGAACCACAGCTTTGCTTGGCGTCGCTGCCACTCTCACATTCGCTTCGATCACGGCATCGGCGCTGGCGCAATCGGCAGCCGAGCCTTCAGGATCGGGCGGTGCGGGGATCATGGGCACAGGCGATGGCGATGGCGCGTTCATCACTCCGGGCAAGTTTAGCGAACCCACCGGCGAGAAGATGTACAAGCGCGTCTGTGCCGGATGCCACATGCCCGACGCCAAGGGCGCAAAGGGTGCGGGCATGTATCCCGCGCTGGCAGGCGATCCCAATCTCGCATCGGGTGATTACACGGTCTATGTTGTGCTCAAAGGCCTTCATGGCATGCCCGGCGTGGGCCGGATGATGACCGACCAGCAAGTTGCCGATGTGGTGAACTATGTCCGCACCAATTTTGGCAACAAATACAAGGATCGCGTCACTGCTGCCCAAGTGAAAGACGTGCGCTAACGCTTTTGCGGTGGGGCCACCTGCCAAAATCGCTGGACCAAGATGCAACATCGCCGCAGAAACACAGGCCATGTTGCACACTGGTTCACAATCCCGATCGCCCCTGAAACGCGCTCTATTGCTCGTCGGCCTGGGGCTGTTGTTAGGTGCCAGCCCTGCGCTTGCCGCCGTCAAAGCCGATCCCAAGATGATTACAGAACTTGCGCCGCATTTGCCCGGAGTGGCGGAATTGGTGGCAGAGCGCGATCGCCAGCTTGAAGCCAAGCAGCCAGATGCGGCCATAGCCACTGCGCAAAAGCTGGTTGATGGCATGGCCCGCAGCTCCACCGCCACGGTGGCCGAGCGTTCGCGGGCAGAAGAGTTCCTGTCCGAGACATTGCTTGAGGCCAAACGCTATGAACCCGCGTTTGGCTGGGCCATTCACGCAGCCGCCGTCGCGGCTGATCTTGCGCCAATCGCACCACCGGCCAAACTGGCAGCAGACAAAGCCGGTGCCGCTGCGTTGATCGCGCGGATGCCGCTGACGCGCGAAAATTACCTGTCGTTCTTCATCCTGCACCGCGCTTCGTTAATCGGTCAGCGCGCACAACGCCCCGATTTGACCAAACTTGTTGCCGATCGCGTCGCTGACGCTGCACCGCAAATCCTCTCGAACAGTCGGCTGATGGCGCAGATATGGGATCGGGCAGGGACGACTGACCTGCAATTGGGCCTTGGTGTCACAGCCGAAACGCGATTGCGCAAAGCCTTTGAGCTTTCCAGCGCGGCAGACGGCGAAGACGCGCCCCGGACGCAAGCGATCCTGGCCAACCTTGCCGCTGCACTGTCGCTTGAAGGTAAGACCGGGGAAGCCGAAACGCTTGCCCGCCGTGCTTTTGCGACTATGTCAGGCACGCCATCGGTGCCAGCTTCTATCAGCAACCAGATCACCTTGCGGCTTGCCCGGATTCTGGCCGATAGCGGGAAAACCGAAGAAGCAGGCGCGCTGGCCGATACTGTCATCACAAACGATTTGGCGCGTGGCGTTATGGCGCCGATTCAGGCCTATACGGTATCGGGCCAGGCGCGGCTTGCCGCTGGTGACACCGCCGGAGCAATCGAACGCTTCGAATATGCCATCGTTGTTGCTGCTGAAAGCACGGGCAGCTTCTCGGCGCGCATGCGGCCTTCGCTGTATATGGCGCGCAGCCTGATTGCCGAAGATCGCTGGCTCAAGGCGCAGCAATATATGCTGGGCAATGCCATCCTGCTGTATTCCGAGGACCGCAAAGATGAAAATTTCAGCAAGTTCACGTCTGGCAAGGAAAGCTGGACCAAGCGGCTGAGCTATTTTTCGGGCGAATTCAATCGCGGTGCCAATGGTGAAGATGTGGCGCTTTACGATGAACTGCTGCTGCGCTTTGCCGTCTACTACAAGGAAGAGCCCGGCAAAGACATGGCCCGCGCCCGCGCCTTGATGGCGGCCGCCAATGCGCAGGTTGACCGACTGGGCTTTTTGCCGCGCGATGAACTGGCCTCGCGCCGGTCTGCCAGTGCGGCGCGGCTGCGCAATCTTCTGTTTGCCGATTACGCGTGGCTGTCGCGCGCGGTGGTCAAACCTGCAGAAGCACAGCGCAACAAGGCCGATGCTTTTGCCGCGCTCCAGCGGTCGCAAACCAGCACCGCCAGCCAGGCGATAGCCCAACTGGCCGCGCGTTCGCTGTCCGAGGCGATTTCGCCTGTGCTCGGCTCTGCAGCGCGGCGGCGTGAGGAACTGGTCGCCCGTTGGAGTGTGCTTGATCGCGCGCGGGTGCTTGCCATCGGGGCTGCTCCGGCTGCTCCGGCGCTGGCTGGCCAGATCGCCGCGGTTGAGGCCGAGATGCAGACACTGGACGATGTATTGCGTACCAGCGCGCCCGAATTCTTCTCCTACATCCGCCCCGCACCGCTGACCGAGAGCGAAGCCAGCGCGCTATTCGGTCCCGATGAGGCAGCCTTGCTGATTGTCCCCAGTGAGGATGGCACACATATCATGGCCGTGACTGACAAGGGGGTGAACTGGTTTCATTCAGAGCTTGTGGAAAGCGGTGTGAACGATGCTGTGCGCCGTTTGCTGTGGTTTGCAGGAGGCGGCGGTGAAGTATCGCAAGCCGAAGTTGCCACATGGCAGGACGAGGTTCCGGGCGATAGTGCCTTTGACCGGACCGCCGCGTGGGTGCTTTGGCAGAAGCTTGTCGAACCTGCCCTGCCGGCACTGGCCGGGAAGAAGCAATTGGTGATCGCAGCCGATGGCGCGCTGGCCACCCTGCCGTTTGGCATGCTGGTTAGCCAGAAGCCGCAGGGCGATGACAATGATCCGGCAGCCTTGCGCGCGACCCGATGGATGGCCGATGACTTTGCGTTGTCGCAAGTGCCGTCGTTGCAATCGCTGGCATTATTGCGCTCAGCCAAAAAGCGCGCGGCAGGCACCGCATTTTCGGGCTGGGGTGATCCCGAACTGGATGGCACGGCGGCAACGCGTGGCGGGCGCGGAAAATCAGGCGGTGTAACCATGGCCCGCGTTTTTGGCACAACCCGCAGTGCGCAAGGGGCCGGGCTGGCCGACATTTCACAACTGCGCAAACTGTCGCGCCTGCCCGGCACTGCGGAGGAATTGACGGCCATGGCCCGCGCTTTTGCCGCACCTGCAGGCAGCGTGCACCTTGAAGGCAAAGCCACAGAAACGGCCATCAAGGCTGCAAATCTTGCCGATGCGGGCATTCTCGCCTTTGCCACTCACGGCTTGACGGCGGGCGAGATTAGCGGCGTGGTTGAGCCTGGTCTGGTGCTCACCCCGCCAGACGTATCGGGGGCGATGGATGACGGGTTGCTTACCGCCAGCGAGGTGGCCCGGTTGAACTTGGCCGCAGACTGGGTGATCCTGTCGGCATGCAATACCGCTGCAGGGGATGGTACGACCGGCGCGCAAGGCCTGTCCGGTCTTGCGCGGGCGTTCTTCTATGCCGGTGCGCGCAATTTGCTGGTATCACACTGGCCGGTGCGGGATGACGTTGCCGCCCGCCTGACCGTACGCACGATCGAGATTGCCCGCGATAACCCGGCTCTCACGCGCGCCGCAGCCCTTGCGCAAGCGATGAAGGAAATCCGCAATAGCACCGCAGCTGATAGACCCGGCGATACATGGGCAAACCCGAATGCATGGGCGCCCTTCACACTGGTCGGTGATGGAGCGCGCTAACGTCTTCCGGCTTTAGAACTCAATGCCAAGTGCCGCGCCCAAATCGGCAAGGGCTTGTTCGGCGCTGGTCACTTTGATGGCATGCATCCCCAGCGCCGCTGCCGGTTTGCAATTGATGCCAAGGTCATCAAGATAAATGCAGGCTTGGGGCGGCAGACCGAGCGCGTCACACATCATTGTGTAAATGCGCGGATCGGGTTTGCGCACGCCGGCCTTGCTGCTTTCGATGACGTGTTCAAACCGCGCGAAAATCTGTTCCATTTCATCATGCGCGTCGGCGCTGCGCGCCATTCCTGCACCATGGCCGGTGGGCACATTGTTGGTTATGCACCCCAACCTGAACCCGCGCGCTTTTAGCTGGTCGAGCGCCGTTACCATCACAGGCCGTACCGCGCCTGCCAGAACGGCCAAAACCGCGCTGCCTTCCAACGTCTGGCCTTGATCGCGGGCTTCCTGAGCAAACCGTCGGTCAAACTCTTCTGCGCCAATCTCTGCCCGTTCGAACAATGCCCATGCGTTGCTATCGCCATTGCTGGCGTTGACTTGGCGGATAAAGTTCTGGGGCAATCCGCGCGATTCTTCCAGCCGGTTGAAAGCCTCGAATGGCGATGATGTAATGACGCCGCCAAAATCAAAAATCACTGCGGAATAGTGCAATCTGCCCTCCTGAAACTTCGCTGATTGCTTTAACGCAAAGCGATTGTCCCGCAACTGCGTGAAAAGACCAGAAATTTGACGCAAGTCATAGCAGGGCGCATGATCATCCGCGACGGTGGGGGCAGCTTGAACGACAGGAGGATCCCCATGCGCTCCATTCTTTGCCCAGTCGACAGATCAGATACCTTGAACGACCGCGTTGAAACCGCGCTTGCGCTGGCCCGAGCGACGGGCGGACACGTTACCTTCCAGATCGCCACGCCATTTTCGCAAATGGCGGTGTGGGAGCCATTTGGCGGCGCAGCCATATCTGCAGTAGCCATCAACGAAGCCCGCGAACTGGACGACAAGCTGGCGCGCGAACTCGATGCGCGCCTAGCCAAGCAAGATGTTGCTTTCGATGTATCGATTGATGACAAGGGCCGGATAGAGGCTGCGGCCAGCGCTGCGCGGTTTGCCGATGTGCTTGTGGCAACGCTGGACGATCCCACCTTGGAAGAAATCGTGCTGTCGGTGCGGGCACCGGTCCTCGCCGTGCCAAGCGGCGTACCCATGTTGGTGTTTGATGGCCCGGTGCTGGTTGCTTGGGATGGCGGTCATGAATCTGCCAACGCCCTGCGCGCCGCATTGCCCTTGCTGGCACAGGCCAGTGCGGTGCACCTGCTCACGGTGCGTGAAAAGGATGGCAGTTTCCCCGCTTCTGATGCGGCATGCTATTTGTCGCGCCACGGCATTCATGCCCAAACGCATGAGCGTGATCACAACGGCTCGATTGCCTCCACCCTTGAAGAGTGCGCGCGTGATGTGGGGGCTGGCCTGATTGTGATGGGCCTGTTCGGCCATAGCCGCCTGCGCGAAATGCTTATGGGTGGAGTATCGCGCGAAATGCTTGATCGGTCGAAAATACCGTTGCTGCTGGCTCATTAACGCGAATCATTGGCGGCCGGGGTAGGGACTACTCCGGCCGCATCCGCTTTGTTCGCACTCGCAACATCGCGCTTTGCGGCCCGTGATCACAATCGATTGCCAATAAATCAGTGTCGTTTCGTTTCGTTTGTAACAACCTTATAATCCAAGGATTATCGTGTCTTATGTGATAAATTGCAAAAAGTGCAATTGCTTTTGCTGATTTCGCATTTGCACAATTTTTGTACGTGAGTCATACAAAAAGTGCCTTTCAGGCATCCTCTCCCAAAACTTTCCGGCCTGGCAGGCAACTGCCGGGCCATTTTTTTGCCCGCGATCCGGGTGCCATGCGGCAGCCGATTTCGCCACCAAACCACCAGACACAAAAAAGCGCAGGAGAGTTTCCCCTCCCGCGCCCTTTCGTTTGCGTATCAGGCTAGATCAGAACTTGATCCGTGCGCCAACGCGGATGCCGTACAATGACTGGCGAGTTTGCAGCACTTCGTTTGGCGCCAAAACGGTGCCGTACTGGTACTTGGTGCAGTTTGGCCCAACGGTTGTGGCGCACGTGACGCGAACCACCGTCGAGTTATATGGGAACTGGACCTGGCTTAGTGCGCCCCAATCCTTGTCGATCATGTTCAGCACGTTTTCAATGTCGGCAAACAGTTCGATCTTGCCGCCCGAGACTAATGGTACCGGGATTTCCTGGCCGAAGTGGAGATCGACCTTGAAGAACTGCGGTGAAGTCTGCGAGTTCTTCGGCACGATCTTGCCGCGGTATTTGCCAAGGCCAAGTGCGTCTACCACGCCGTTGAACGCCGTTTCGCTGGCCGCGTTGTCAAACTGGACAAGCGGGTCGTTTGCACCGGTTGGCACATATAGCAACACGTTGCCAAGGTTGCCAACAGTGCCAAACACAGCGCCGCGGCCATTGGTGTTATCCAGCATCGTCAGGCTGTAGGGACGGCCCGAACGCAGTTCGCCAAACAGTGCAAAGGTGGTCTTTGCATCGCCAAAGAATGCGCGCTTGAAGTCAACGCCAAACTTCCACTGGTTGCGGTATTCATAGATCGAACGGCCATATGCCGGCAAGTTCGGGTCAAGGAAGGCGTTGTTGCCGTAGTTCGACGACGAGGTCGAAGACGTAAGGGCCGAGCGATCCTTTACGTCCGAGCGGGTATAGCTACCGGAAATGCCAAGACCGAAGTCCCAGTTCTTTTCGAAGCGGGCCGTTGCGAAGATGCCGCGACCGTCAGAGGTGTTGGTCAACTGCAAATCGCGGTTGGTCGTGGCTGTACCGCCCAATGGACCATAGCGGGTGCGGCCATCGGGAAGCGTGCCGATGGCAACCGAACGCAAGTCCGTCCACTGATAGGCGTTGATCGTCTTGTCATAGAGCAACTGCGCGCCAAACAGCCAGTTGTCACCCAGCGGCCCAAGGTCAGCTTCATAATCGGCCTGGAACGATGCCTTGAACTTGCTGGCAAGTTTCAGGTTTGGATCGATGTTGTCCGTGGGGCCAGCAGCAAGGCTGGCAACGTTGCGGGTCAGGAAGCTGACAACGCTGCTTGGAACACCGCCACCGGTGATGTTGTTGATTGCATCGCAAGTGCCCGAAGCGGCGCAGTTGGCGCGGGTGATGTCCACCGCGTTGGTAAGCTGGCCGGTATTCGAATAGACGTTTGCAAGGAACACGTCAGGTGAACCACCTGCAAAGATGCCTGCACCTGTGCGGATGACCAAACGGTCTGTTGCTTCCCAGCTTGCTGCAAAGCGCGGCTGGAATACGCCCCGGCCCTTGAACGTCGAACGGTTGGAGTAACCGTAGCGCGTTACAAAATTCGGGTTCAGCGTAGGGAGGACATCGTTATCGAACAAGTCATAGCGGCCACCCAGTGTCAGGTTAAGGGTGTCGGTTGCTTGCCAATCAAGCTGCAGGCCTGCGGTCCAGTTGGTCGTACCGAATTGTGCTGCTGCATCTGTGGGGTCGTTTGATGGGACGGCGTTGCCATAACGGAAACGATTTGCGCGGCCAGCGGAGAAATCTGCCAGCGAGTCAAAGTAGATGTCACCCAGCGAACGCTGCAGGAACAGGTTAAACACGTCGGTCTTGGTGTAACCACCGTTGATCCGCATCGTGAAATCGCCAGCATCGTAGCGCGCCGAAAGGTCGATCGACAAGTTTTCGGTGTTCAGCGCATTGGAATGGCGCGAAACGTCCGGGCCGAAGAACAGGCGCGTACCGTCGCATGACGAGGCGTTGCCTGCCGAAGTCGCCTCGGTGCATACTTCCATTTGTGCAAACGCGTTGCCGCCAAATGGTGTTTGGGCGCGGTTGTAATCACGATAGGACGTGCGCAAGGTTGTCGAGAAGCTGTCCGACCATGCCGAGTTGAGCTCAAACGTGCCCGAGTTGATTTCTTCGTTCAGTTCATAGCCGTTCGACTGGTAGCCCAGTGCAAATGGTGAGGTGAGGAAGGTGTTCTGCTGAAACTGGTTGGTGCCAACGTTGCGGATGTA
Source organism: Novosphingobium sp. 32-60-15 (assembly GCF_002280675.1). Taxonomy (GTDB): domain Bacteria; phylum Pseudomonadota; class Alphaproteobacteria; order Sphingomonadales; family Sphingomonadaceae; genus Novosphingobium. The sequence goes on from NZ_NCEN01000035.1 coordinate 16,169, forward strand.
CGTCAGAGCCGCGCGGTGCTTATCGGAAATGTTCCAATCCAGCTTGGCAACGATCTTTTCGTCTTCTTCCTGCGTGGTCGAAATCAAGCCGAGCGTATCGTAGCCATAGCGGCTCTTGGCAACAGAAGTGACCTGATCGATCACAGTCTGGGTCAGGCCGGGGACCTGGTTGGCAAAGCCGGCGCCAAAGCCGGATTCCAGCGGTTGGCCTTCTTTGGTGCGCTCATAGGCGACCATGAAGAACAGCTTGTCCTTGAATATCGGACCTGAAAGCCAGCCACCAAACTGCTTCGAGCTGAAATCAAGCGCGACCGTTTTGGTCTTCGTTTCGCTACCGGTCAGGCCGTCACCGGTGTAGCTGTAAAAGCCGCCGCCGTGGAACTTGTTGCCGCCTGATTTCAGCACGACGTTGATTGCGCCGCCCTGCATGTCACCTTCGGCGATATCGAAAGGTGCCGTCTTGACGGTGAATTGTTCGATTGCGTCAAATGGTACAGGGCCGCGATTGGTGGGAAGGCCGCCGTTGTTGAGGCCGAAGTCATCGGACATCTGCATGCCGTCAACCGAAAAGCGGTTCAGGCGGCCATTGTTGCCTGCGATTTCGATCGTACGACCATTGGTCAAGTCGATCGTGACCAGAGGATCACGGCGCGCCAGATCGCGAATGTCGCGGTTGATCGAGGCGGTCGCTGCGATTTTTTCGGCGTTCAAAACTGTGGTGGGGCCATCTGAAGTGCTGACAACGCTGCCGAGCGATCCGGCTGTCACAACGATCTGCTGCGACGCCTGAAGATCGATTGGCAGACGGGCAGGCTGGCCAGCCGTAAGATACAGTTCGTTTACGGTGCCAGCTTCAAAGCCCTCGGCTTCAACAGTGACAACAAAGGGGCCGCCTACGCGCAAGCCGTTGGCAGAAAAGTTGCCATCGGCATCGGTGGTGGTGGTTGAAGTCGTGCCCGATGGGGTGTGCGTGATCGTAACTGTTGCCCCGGCAACAGGTGTGCCGCTGTTTGAAACAACGCCGCGCACAGAAGAAGACGTTTCCTGTGCGTAGGCTGGTGTTGCGATTGCTGTGGCGAGTGTCAGACTGGCAGCGCTGGCAGCCAGTAGGAACCTGATTTGCATGTTTTGACCCCGTTTGTGCGTCCATGAGGACGCGGTTGTGGCGGGGACGTCGCGCGGGAATCATCCCGTGCGCCGCCCCATCGCAGGCTGCCTTAGCCGCCCGTGTGGGTCCTCAAAACCGGTTGCAAATGACACTGGAATGACGATGTTTCGACAACGTGACACTACGCTTTGCAGGCGCGTTACAGACTTGCGGGTCTGGTTGCAAATGTAAGCATAAAAGTGCGCAGGGCGCGGCTAATTCGCAATGAATGGAAATTAGTGGCTTTTCCGCAACAGCGAAGAAAAANTTGCGGGTCTGGTTGCAAATGTAAGCATAAAAGTGCGCAGGGCGCGGCTAATTCGCAATGAATGGAAATTAGTGGCTTTTCCGCAACAGCGAAGAAAAATTGCTGCAATGCAAGAATTGGCGTCAGGCAGCGGCCTGTTTTGCCCGATCAATTGCAGCGGACAGGAACCAGTGTTGTCCACCCTCCAGCCCCAGTGCTGTCAGCCGGCCCGATGCAAACGCGCCGGTATCAATGCCGATGCGGTTGTGCGACACCACAGGATCATCAGCGATGGTGTGACCATGAACAACAAGATGGCTGTGCGGATTGGCATATTCGAGGAATTCGCCACGAATCCACCGCAAGTCTGACACGGCTTGCTGATCAAGCGGCACGCCGGGACGAATGCCTGCGTGAACAAACAGATAGTCGCCGCAGATGATCTGGTCTTCCATCGCTTTGATGAATTCGATGTGCGCTGCTGGCACCAATTCGTTCATGCGTTCACGCAGCAAGGGCAATTTGGCCTGGGCATATTCCCGGGGTGACAGGCCATAGCTGAACAATGTCTCTTTGCCGCCGTGGCGCAGGAAGTGGCGCAGGGTTTCGTCATCATCGAGGCTTTTGAGCATCATCTCTTCATGATTGCCCGCCAGCACGCGCACGTTGCCCCGTTGCAGCAATGCGATGGCACGTTCAACCACACCGCAGCTGTCCGGGCCCCGGTCAATCAGATCGCCCAATAGCACCAGTTGTGTGTCGGCCTGCCCGCGCGCTGCATCGTCCGCTTCAATCAAGGTTAACAATTGCTCAAACAAATCAAGCCGCCCGTGAATATCTCCAATAGCATAGACCCGCTGCCCGTCTGGTATGCTGGCTTGCAGCACCTCGGGTTGGTCTTGTGCTGAAGTTAGGAGAGAGCGAATCTTGGCGAACATGGAACCTCGTTTAGCGCAGAGTAGGGCGCGCCGCTGTGATCAATACAACACCCCACCAATGCTATGGTTTCCTAAGTCAAAAGTGTTAACGCAAATAGAAGTCGATGGTCGTCACCACGCGGACCTTTTTGTAAGGCGTGTCTGAAACGCCCCAACCCCCTCCGCCATCGCCATCGCGTGCCGTAATCTCGAAATATCCTTGCGTTGCGGTTTTGATTCCCTCGACTGAAACGCCGCTATCGCGAGCAAATTGTTCAGCAGCGGCGCGGGCATCTTTGGTTGCTGCGGCGACCATCGCGGGCTTGATCGTGTTAAGCTTTGTGAAGGTTTAGGCCATGCCCGATCCCTCTTCGAGCATCACACCGCGCCGCACCAGATCGAACTGGCGCTTTACCGCTTTTTGCGCACGGTCAATGTCGGTTGTCCGCAATGTCATGCGCTGGCGCACGGTAAAGGTGGCCACGCCGTTGTTGTTGAACGTTTGCACGTTCACGCCGGTGGGCTGCAAGGCATCTGCGGGAAAACCCAGTTCGGCAAAGAAGGCGCGGATCGATTGGCTGTCGCGGTCAACGCTGGCCTGCGCGCTCGCCATGTCGCCCGCCGTGGCTGAATAAGCCAGCGTCCACGTGGCTAGGTCTGCCGTCACTTCGCGTTCGGAAAGGCCGCGCACGGTAACCGCCCGGTCAGCCACTTTGGCACGGCGAAAGCCATCGCCGATGAACCACCCGCCCAATACCAAAGCACCTGCCAAAATGCCGACCGGCAACAGCCCGAACGCCCGTCGCGGCAAAAAGCTTGCGCTTGGCGCTTGGGTCCCGGCGGTATCATCGCTATCTTCGTGGCGCATCGTCTTCTCCCAGCGGCTTTGGTGCTGCGATGAGTTGTGTGATTATATCGATGAACTGATTTTGAACGGAAAGCGCCCGCTCGTGACCAAATTTCTCCATACCATGATCCGTGTGACCGACCCGGACGCCACCATTGCGTTCTTCAACCTCATAGGGCTTGAAGAAGTCCGCCGGTTTTCCAGCGAGCAGGGGCGCTTTACGCTCATCTTTCTTGCTGCCCCCGGCGGTGAGGGCATCGCCGAGGTAGAGCTCACCTATAACTGGCCGCCGGAAGATGGCACTCCGGCAGAGGCGTACACCGGCGGGCGCAATTTCGGCCACCTGGCCTATCGCGTCGACAACATTTACGACACGTGCCAGCGTATTCTGGATGCGGGCCACATTGTCCACCGCCCGCCGCGTGATGGGCACATGGCCTTTGTCAAAACGCCGGACGGCATCTCCATCGAACTGCTGCAGGACGGCCATCTGCCACCGGCCGAGCCGTGGGCGAGCATGGACAATACTGGAAGCTGGTAAGCCCGAGGCAAAGGTTGACGAAACCGCCGCGATCATGCGAGAGGCCGGACAACCTTATCCGGTTCCAGCACCTTAGCGGGTGTAGCTCAATGGTAGAGCAGCAGCTTCCCAAGCTGAATACGAGGGTTCGATTCCCTTCACCCGCTCCAGCCCGCAGCAAGTTCAGAAAATCGTCGTGGAAACTATCACACCAGATCGTCACACCAACTGTCTTCGTGAGGTGTTTGGCTGAGAGGATCGGTATATCAATTTCGTGTCAGGGTTCCCGCTGACCTTCGCCATGCCATGGGGCGCGTTGACGTCAATCGTTCCTCGGGTTCAGTGCCCGCGACAATGGCTAAGACGATTGAGAGACGATCTGAAAAATCGCCTAGCCCAACGCTTTCTAAGGTATACGATCGCAATCTTGCCGCTCCTACGAAGCGGCGGTCAGCGCGAACGATGCTCGCTCACCAGACTAGCCATGGCTCAGTTGTGGAGTGACTACCTGGACGAGTTGCGGAACGGGGAGAAATCGGCCTGATGAGCGGTCCAACGGGCTGACTACAGGCAACTTGCGATTTGCAAGCAAATCAGTGCGACATCAGTCCGAAATTTCACATTTTCCCTAATTCCACCGATAACTCGAACCTAGCAATCCACTGCGTACGGTCTGCCCTGTTGCCGGCAAATGAGCGCATGATGCGTTGATGCGGCTCTAAAATGCGCGGTCATGCACCAGCACGACGAGCGTGTTCATGATGATCCGGATATCGCGCCAGATCGTCCAGCCATCCAGATATTCAAGATCGGCTTGCAGGCGGTTGGCAAGATCGGTTTCGGTATCGGTTGCGCCGCGCAGGCCGCGCACCTGGGCAAGGCCGGTCAGGCCCGGCTTCAAAGAGTGCCTGAGCCAATAGCGGTGATCAACTTCCCAGAACAGCTTATCGCCCGCAAGTGATCCGATGGCATGGGGGCGCGGGCCAACAATCGACATTTCACCGCGCAAGACATTGAAAATCTGCGGAAGTTCATCAATGCTGGTGCGGCGGATCAAGCGGCCTATCTGGGTGATCCGGTCATCATCCTTGCTGGCGGAACGCGCACCGGCGGCGTCCAGTTTTTCAACCCGCATCGAGCGGAATTTGAAGATCGGAAAGAACCTGTTGCCGCGTCCCGTGCGCTTCTGGACGAAGAATACAGGGCCGCCGTCTTCCAGTTTGACAAGAACGGCAACCAGTACCAGCAATGGCGACAGTGCCAGCAATGCGCCGCCTGCCAGCGCCAGATCAAGCCCGCGTTTGATCGCCCGCGCGCGAAAGCCGAGCGGGCCGCTGGCTACGATCAGCGCGCCATAACCGCGTTCACGTCGAGCGCCGATGACGCCCAGATTGTTGACCTCGGGCTCCACGATTTCGCCCGAAACGTTAGCGCTTTTGAACACGAGTGCCCAGGCCGCGCGACTTTCGCGGGGGCAGGAAACCATCACGCGGTCCATGTTCATCATATACAGGCCGAGCCGGTCCATCATGTGCGGATCGGACAGATCGGGTGCCAGATGATGCTCGCGCGCGTCGATATGATGCGCATGGGGCACCTGCAGAGGTGCGCCGCCATCATCGATCAGCAGGATGTTGATGCCGGCCTCGCCGCAGCGGGCCTTGATCAGCGGACGGATCATCCCGCGATACCAGACCAACAGCAGCATCGCGATAACAAGGCCAAGGATCGCAGAGACGCGCGAGAAATTGTCCGTGCTTTTGGTGGCAAAGCCGACAAACAGCAGAACGCTCTCTGCGCCCATCAATGACAAAACGGCGCGCGCTCTTGCAAAGTTGGTCCGGCGCAAGGCCTGCAGCGAATAGGCCTGCAAACTTAGCGCGATGGTCCAGTAAATCGGCAGCAGAACCTGCCCGTGAACCAATGACGATTCATCCAGAAAGCGGCCAAGATATAACCAGCTTGCCAAGCACAAACCGCCGAAAATGGCGGCGCAATCTAGCAGCATCTTGGCGATGTATAGCTGCAGCCTGCGCTGTTCGAGCTGGGGCGCAAGCGGAAGCGTTATTCTGCGCCGGTCTTGCGACTGGCGCATCTCGCTCAAGGGGACGTGCTTGGTCATCACGTATCTCGCTGTCAAATGCCGCTAAAGCGCGCCATTCGGCGTGCTTGTGTCCGGAGAATCCGGATTCGGTGCGCTGACCCGTTTTTGCTGCACCGCGGTGGAATACCAACCGTTTTGGACATATCAAGGTCGAATATCGACTCAAGTGATAAAAATCACTTAGGCTCAGGACTCATTGCGGCAGCCAGAAGATGACGATTGCGGCGATGCAGATAGCGGACATGAATGTGTGGGCGCAGCGGTCGTAGCGTGTGTGGA
>NZ_NCEN01000013.1 GCF_002280675.1 Novosphingobium sp. 32-60-15
GACCCTGCTCGATGCAGGCGCTCAAGTCGTCGCCTATGACCCCGAAGGTATGGAAGCGGCCGCCGCGATCCTGCCGGGCGTGACGATGGTCGAAAACACCTATGACGCAATCGAAGGGGCTGATGCGGTCGTCCTCGTCACTGAATGGGACGCCTTCCGCGCGCTCGATTTCAACCGCGTCAAACGTCTGGTCAAAGCCCCGGTCATCGTCGACTTGCGCAACGTCTACGATCCCGCCGAACTGCGCGCGGCAGGGTTTGCATACACCAGCGTCGGGCGGCCCTGAGGCGAAGAAGCCTCACCCCGGATCAGGTCCGGGGCGACGACAATGTAATGAACTTCAGTTCCACGACAAAATCCCTAAACGTCGGCCCGGACCTGATCCGGGCTGAGGCTTTTTCTTGTCGCAGGCGCTGAAAATCAGTTTCGCGCAGAGGCCGCAGAGAACGCAGAGACTACGCGCGCGCAGATGCGGCATTTCTGCCCCATCACGCCCCATTTCCCGTGACAATAATCCCGCTCACGGACTGCTTGCATACTTTCGTCATGCTGAACTTGTTTCAGCATCCATTCCTCCTCACGAACCGCCGTGTGTTTGGATGGATGGACCCTGAAACAAGTTCAGAGTGATGAAAGACGGGCAACGCATGCAAACGGGACAACCGCCTGACCAGCTCAGCATGACGAGAATTGGACTGCACGGTGCAGTTACGCTCCCGGCGTCCTCCGCGTCCTCTGCGCGAAATCAATAATGCCCCACCCGATCCCTCAGGCCGGGCTTGCTTCCACCGCCTGCTGGTCGGCTTCACCGCCCTCCGGCGGACGTTTTGTCCCCCAGTGAACCGAACTCCACACACGTTCGTGAAAATAATACAGGCCGATTTTGGTGATCACCTCGGTCCCTGCAATCGCGCCTGCTTTGGCCGGGCTGCCGGTAAACAGCCAGCCAAGCAGGAACGTATCGATGCTGCCAAGCGTACGCCAGCTGATCGCTTTGACGATTGACCGGCTGTGCGCTTCGTGCCCGCGAAACAGGATCATTCAGACATTCCCCCCAAAGCCCGGTTGCCCCAAGCGCTTAGAGCCAGATGACGTTAGACTGTACCGCCGGGATTGCGTCAGGAAGCTCCTTGGCAAGGAGCGTTGCGCAGGTCGGGCTGGTTGCCCGGACAAGCAACGCGACGCTGTCCGAGGGGCTTCCTGACGCAACCGCAAAGCGGCGGGCCGCTTTTGGCCCATCACAGCGTCTCTCGTCGGTCACTATGCAACAACATGGCTCCCTCCTCGTTCCTCCTGCTGGGCCAAAATCGGCTCCGTCACGGCGGTGCAATCTAACGTCATCTGGCTCTAGCCCAACAGCAGATTGACGATGCGCTCTGCCGCTGCTTCGGGCGTTTCGCGAGTGGTGTCTACCCGAATTTCAGGGGACTGTGGCGCTTCATAGGGGCTGTCGATCCCGGTGAAGTTCTTGAGCTGTCCAGCGCGCGCCTTTTTATAAAGGCCCTTCACGTCGCGGCGTTCGGCTTCTTCCAGCGGCGTGTCGATGAACACTTCATGGAATTCCCCTTCAACCAGAAGGTTGCGCACCATTTCACGTTCGGCGCGGAACGGGCTGATGAAGGCTGTCAGCACGATCAGACCGGCATCGGTCATCAGGCGCGCCACTTCGCCCACGCGGCGGATGTTCTCGATGCGGTCAGTCTCGGTAAAGCCCAGATCCTTGTTCAGGCCATGCCGCACATTGTCGCCATCCAGCAGGAAGGTGTGCTTGCCCAGCGCATGCAGCTTTTTCTCGACCAGATTGGCGATGGTTGATTTGCCCGAACCCGACAGGCCGGTGAACCACAGCACCGCAGGCTTCTGGTTCTTCGATGCGGCATGGGCTTCGCGGCTGATGTCCAGCGCTTGCCAGTGTACGTTTTGCGCGCGGCGCAGGCTGAAGTTCAGCATGCCCGCAGCCACCGTGGCATTCGTGATCTTGTCGACCAGAACGAACCCGCCCAATGTGCGGCTTTGTGCGTATGGTTCGAACACAACCGGTTTGTCCGTGGCCAGTTCGGCCACACCAATCGCGTTCAATTCCAAAGTCTTGGCGGCCAGTTGCTCCATCGTGTTGACGTTCACGACATACTTCGGCGCTTGCACCGTGGCCGATACGGTTTGCGTGGCCAGCTTCAGCCAATAGGCGCGGCCCGGTATCATCGCCTCGTCATTCAGCCACACGATGGTGGCTTCAAACTGGTCGGCGGCCTGCGGCGGATTGTCGGCCAGCGCAATTACGTCGCCGCGCGAACAATCAACCTCGTCGGCAAAGCATACCGTCACCGATTGACCCGCAACCGCCTCTTCCAGATCCTGCCCCAGCGTTACCACGCGGGTGACAGTGCTGGTCTTGCCCGAAGGCAGCACGCGGATGGCATCGCCCGGCTTGACAGACCCTGTCGCGATCAGGCCGGAAAAACCCCGAAAATCAAGGTTCGGGCGGTTGACCCATTGTACCGGCATACGGAACGGCTTTTCGGCATCTTCCGATGACAGCACTTCAACCGTTTCCAGATGCTCGACCAATGTCGGCCCTGTATACCACGCCGTGTTGTCGGACTTGGTGGTGATGTTGTCACCCTTGAAGCCCGAAATCGGCATCGCGGTGAAGCTGTCGATCCCGATGGAGCGGGCGAACTCGGTGTAATCCTTGACGATTGCGTCAAACACCGACTGGTCATAGCCAACCAGGTCCATCTTGTTCACCGCCAGCACGATGTTCTTGATGCCGATCAGATGGCACAAATACGAATGGCGGCGGGTCTGCACCAACACGCCCTTGCGCGCGTCGATCAGGATGACCGCAAGATCGGCAGTCGATGCGCCGGTTACCATGTTGCGCGTATATTGTTCGTGGCCGGGGCAATCAGCCACGATGAACTTGCGCTTTTCGGTGTTGAAGAACCGGTAGGCCACGTCAATCGTGATGCCCTGTTCGCGTTCAGCGGCCAGACCATCGACCAGCAGGGCAAAATCGATGTCTTGGCCTTGCGTGCCAACCTTTTTCGAATCGCTCTCCAGCGCGGCCAGCTGATCTTCGAAGATCATCTTCGAATCATACAACAAGCGCCCGATCAGCGTCGATTTGCCATCGTCCACCGATCCGCACGTGATAAATCGCAGCATCGTCTTGTGCTGGTGCTGGTCAAGATAGGCGTCGATGTCCTCGGCGATGAGGGACTCGGTGACGTAGATGGGATCGGTAGTAGAATGAGACATATGACACTCCGTCATGCTGAACTTGTTTCAGCATCCATCACGCGAAACGGCGATGGTGGTGCAGGAGGAAAAATGGACCCTGAAACAAGTTCAGGGTGACGATGCATTAAAGCGCTCGGTGGGCTTCCTAGAAGTACCCTTGCTGCTTCTTTACTTCCATGCCCGCACCGCCAGCATCCTTGTCAATCGCGCGGCCCTGGCGTTCGCTGGTGGTCGTCAGCAGCGTTTCCTGAATCACCTCGGGCAATGTCTTGGCGGTGCTTTCGACCGCGCCGGTCAGCGGGTAACATCCCAGTGTGCGGAAGCGGATTGAACGCATGACCGGCTCTTCCCCCGGCAACAGCGGGAAGCGGTCATCATCAACCATCAGCAACATGCCATCGCGCTCAACCGTCGGGCGTTCATCCGCAAGATACAGCGGGACAATCGGCACGTCATTCAGGTGGATGTACTGCCAGATATCCAACTCGGTCCAGTTGCTGATCGGGAACACGCGGATCGATTCGCCCTTGTTCTTGCGGGCGTTGTAAAGGTTCCACAATTCGGGGCGCTGGTTCTTGGGGTCCCAGCCGTGGCTGGCGGTGCGGAATGAAAAGATGCGCTCTTTGGCGCGGCTCTTTTCCTCGTCGCGCCGCGCGCCGCCAAAGGCCGCGTCAAAGCCATATTTGTCGAGCGCCTGCTTCAGCCCTTCGGTCTTCCACATATCGGTGTGCAGCGCGCCGTGATCGAACGGGTTGATGCCGCGTTCGGCAGCTTCGGGGTTTTGATAGACCAGCAATTCCATGCCGCTATCGGCAGCCATCTGATCGCGCAGCTTGTACATTTCCTGAAACTTCCACGTCGTGTCGACATGGAGCAGCGGGAAGGGCGGCGGTGAGGGGTAGAAAGCCTTGCGCGCAAGGTGCAGCATCACCGCGCTGTCCTTGCCGACAGAATAGAGCATGACCGGATTTTCAGCCTCGGCCACAACCTCGCGCATGATGTGTATTGCCTCTGATTCAAGGCGTTGCAGATGGGTAAGAGTGGCATTGGTCATGGGCTGGCTTCCGCTCCGCTATTGCGCGAACGGTCATTCGCGCAACGGCGCTGGCGCTTATGCTCCCATTTGGGGGCCAGTTGACTTTGGCACACATTATGAAGGTTAACGCATGCATGTGCTTCATCAACATACTCAACGCTTGCGGCCCAACCGGCGAACGCCTAAGCGCAAGGAATGGCCGTATATCTGCATGAAAATGACCTTCCCGCTGGCGTTTTGGCGCCGGGACCGGTCGCCGTCGACACCGAGACCATGGGGCTCATCACCCCGCGTGATCGTTTGTGCCTTGTCCAGATTTCGGACGGTTTGGGAGACGAACATCTCGTCCGCTTTGCGCCGGGCAACGATTTTGCCGCGCCGAATCTGAAGGCCGTGCTGGCCGATCCTGCGCGGCTGAAGCTTTATCACTTCGCGCGATTCGATCTTGCGGCGGTGGAACATTACCTCGGCGTTGTCGCAGCGCCGGTCTTCTGCACGAAGATCGCGTCAAAGCTGGTGCGGACCTATACCGACCGCCACGGGTTGAAGGATCTGGTCCGCGAATTGCTGGGCAAGGAAATCTCCAAGCAGCAGCAATCAAGCGATTGGGGCGCTCCGGTCCTAAGCGATGCGCAGCAGGAATACGCAGCGTCCGACGTGCGGCACCTCCATGCGATGCACACCATTCTGGTTGAACGCCTTGAGCGGGAAGGCCGGACGGCGATGGCGCAGGCCTGTTTCGATTTCCTGCCCGTTCGCGCCCGCCTCGATCTGGCAGGCTGGGCCGAGAACGACATCTTCAGCCACGCGTAATGTGCATGGTATAAAGCTGTAACGATGACCGTGCAGGCCGACATTATCCGTTCCAAACGCCGGGGCTTTGCTGCGCCCGGTGGCTTTCATGATCGGTTGGTGCATTTTCTGGCGCGAGCACTGCCTGCGGCTGTCGGGGCAATGCTGGCAGTCATGATCATCTCGCCTCTATCGCCGCGCGGAGAGATCAGCTTCCTGCTGGATCGCCGCAAAGTGGCCGTCCTCGAAGATCGCATGAAAGTTTCCAGCGCGATGTATCGCGGGCAGGATGATGAAGGGCGCAGCTTTTCGATAACCGCCGGATCAGCCGTGCAGCGTACGCAAACCGTACCCACTATCGAACTTGATCAATTGACGGCCCGGATATTGCTTGACGATGGTCCGGCGCTGCTGACCGCGGGCAAGGGCGCCTATGATTTCGGCAAGGAAATCGTCGATATTGTCGGGCCGATCAATTTTCAAACCGCCGATGGTTACCGGATGACCGCAACCAACGTTGACATTGACCTCGGCCGCAAGCTGCTCAAAAGCCGGGGCCCGGTTGAAGGACGCATTCCGGCTGGCACATTCTCGGCCGACACGATAAGCGCAGACCTGTCGGAGCGGTCGGTTACGCTGCAAGGGAACGCCCGCCTTCGTATGGTGCCGGACAGGATGAAAATGCCATGACCAAGTTCGAAATCATCCGCGCCGCCCGCCCTTGGCGTATGGCGGCTTTGGGCTTTGCCGGATCAGCGGCATTGGTTGCAGGGGCGCAGCATTTGTCCGCACAAGGCATAGCCAATCATAACAGCAATGCGCCTGTCAATTACATGGCTGACCGGATCGAAGTACAGGACAAAGCCAAGCGCGTGGTCCTGTCAGGCAACGTCGACATCTCGCAAACCGATCTGCGTTTGCGCGCTGCGCGAACGACGGTGGCCTATAGCGATGCAGGTGGCATCCAGATTGACCGGATCGATGCGACCGGCGGAGTGCAAGTCACCCGAGGCAATGAAAACGCGCGCGGTGATGTGGCGGTCTATGATTTTGACCGCAAGATCATCACGATGACAGGTAATGTGGCGCTGCGCCGGGGTGGGGATACGCTTAACGGCGGACGTCTGGTGATTGATCTCGATTCAGGCCTGTCGAGCGTTGATGGCCGGTCGGGCGCGGGTGCTGGCAGCGCCGGGGGCCGTGTTTCAGGCACCTTCAAAGTGCGCGAACGCGACTAGGGCCTCTTTACCGCGCGCAGGTCTTGCGCGCTTGTGTGATCATGGCCGCCTCGGCGTTCAACTTGCGCTGCGCGTATGCAGTCTCAATGCGTTGTAATATCCTGCAATTGAGATGAGCGCCTTGTGCCGCAGCCATGGCAATGGTCTCGGCCAAATCGCGTGGTGGCACCGCGTCGCTGTCATTTAGAAACGCATTCGTCCACCGGCCATTGGTGCTCATCGTCGCGGCCATGGCTTTGCGGCCTTCGGGTGTCGCCAGCACTTTGGTCGTAGAGGCCGATAGCATCATCTGGTTTTCGCCGATGCCCCACAAAGCAGCCAAACGGCGCGAAGATTCTGCCATGTCGCCAGCATTGAACGCGATGCCGAACATAGATTGCTGTGCGATGGAATCGCGCCAGCCGCGCCTTGCCGCAGTTTGCAGCAGCAGAAGCGCAGCATCATTGTCGCCGTTGCGCGCTTTGGCAATGGCGAGCAGGGACAAGTGTTCTGCCGGAATCGGGCGACGTTGCACCAAGAGTTCCGCCGCTTTCAAAGCCTCTGCGGGCTCTGCCGAGCGAACAGTTGCAATAACGTGTCGCGCCTGGGCAAAGCTGCGGAACATTGTGGGCACAATCGGTGCCAACATGGGCGTTCGTCGCGATTGCCTGTCAAGCTGCGCACCGCTGGCAACCAGGGCGAGGATGCCCATGAGGCTGATCCAGACCATGCGCATCACGCTGAAAGTGTCCCGTTGGCGGCGGCATCTGCTGATGTATCCTTGCGCTGGGGGATGATCAGCAAGAGCGCGAATGCTGCGATGCAAAGCATGGTCTGATTGCGCAAGGGGAAATCCAGAAGCGACTGCAGAGCGATCGCGACGAGGATGCCGGTGCCGGCGATTGCGGGCCACTGCTGCGGCGTAGCCAGAGCGCGCCATGCTGCAAAAATGATCCACAATGCCCAGCCAAAAGCCAATGCCATGCCAAGGGCACCGGCTTCGATTGCCAGTTCAAGGTAATCGTTATGCGCGCGTCCGGCCCGACGCGGGGATATGTACTCCAAAGACTCATCAACTTGGAATACTTCGTCAAATGTGCCCATTCCTGCGCCCAGAGGCCAGTATCGCTCGGCAGCGAAACGGCCATCCTCCCAAATCAAGGAGCGCTGCCCGTCGCCCTGCTCAAACCGGTCAGCGATTGTGCCTAGCCGTGTTTCACCCAGTAAAGGCGCGATGCTCAGCAAGATCACCCCGGCAAGTCCGGCCGCAAAGATTGCCCGTAATGTCATCGGCAATTTCTGCGGAACTGAGCTTTTATGCGCCGATATCGCTCTGATAATGGCGACGCCAGCTGGCAGAATGAGCAAGGCAATGCTGCTTCTGGACTGCGTAAGCACCACGCCCAAAGTCAGTAGAGTGGCCAGGAGAAGTCTGCTTAAGGTGCCGAGAGCGGAGCGTTTGATGGTTGGCAGTGCCGCCAGCAAAATCAGGCAGCAAACGAGAAAAAGTCCGGTGGAATTGCGGTTCGCGAACAGGCCGAACATCACTCCGGGCATTTTGTTTGCCGGATAAAGCAGACTTTGCCCATCACCGCCAAGCACTTCGACGATGCCAGGCACGAGATTGAGCAGCCCGAGGCCAACGATCAGACCCAGAACGCGGGTTCGATCCTGTTCATTCAGCGAGCAGCAGATGGCCAATATTGTGAAGGGTGCGATCAAGCTGATGAAAGCAACCAACGTGCGGGCTGGATTGACCGTAAATGGTGACCACCCCGGCCCGTCAGCAAAACTGTAGGCCTCGGCTACCAGTTGTCTACCGGGCAATGCAGACCAAATAGCCGGGGGAAGCGGGACAAGTTGCAACAGGGGTAATGCCAAAGTTGCGATGACAAGTGCGATGAATGCGCGCGGTGCCGCGGCGAGGAAATTGTGCACAGCATCATAGTTCAAGGCGAGGATCGTCAACGCGGCAAGCTGCACAGCGAGATTGGATAAGCCAAAGCCAGATCCGCCGCCGCCAAACAGAGCGGCTAGTATCAAAAGTATAGTTATTTGCCCAACTTTTGCTTTGGCCATAAAATCAAATGACAGTTGTTTGGCGACATCGTAAAATTTGTTCGCGGTGTGCTAACAACATTACTTACGCTGCTTCGGATTTTTGGTTTATGGTATCTATCTGATATAATGTCGACACAGAAAACCCGACCACTTGCAAAAGTGGCCGGGTTCAGAATTTTTCACAAAGGCTTATTCGCCTGGTGTCTTCGCGATTTCTTCAACCACGACGTAGGTCGAAACACCAGCAGCGACGACCACTGCAAGCAGCAGTAACGGTGCAAGTGAATTTTCATTCGCAACTTTGGCTGACGCGCGGTTGGCTGAGTAGGTGGCGGCGGGATAAATCATTGATCCGCTGGCACGTGTACCAGCTTGCGCAGCAATTGGCGTTGCCAACAAGGCAGACGCTACAAGCGCCGATGCAATCTTCGAGAATCTCATTCAAAATCTCCTAAAGCAGTACCGCTTTCGTCTACCGCCCTCTCAGTCGCAGGCCATACTGCAGCGCAAAATGATTCGCAACAAAAACTAGGTATTAACCCGTATATTTAACGATTTGCGTTCCGTTTTTTGACTTGGGACTTTGTTGGCATATGCCTAAGTCGTTCGATTATCGACCTTTTATATCAAAACTATCCGAAAAAAACGAGTGCTTATGCTTGTAATCATTGGCGCATTACGCCACTATATCGGAATTGGATATAGTTTCCCAAGGCACTGGGAGCTAAGTTCCTTTGCGTCAAGGCGCCGTGCTGCGATGCAGCATAATTTGGCAATGGGACTGTCGGATATGGTCGGGCTTTGAAGGGGTGTTGGCGTCTGTGGCGACAAGTTTGGTGCCATGTCACAGCCCCGGGTGGACTTGACCCATAAGGCCATTGCTGCGATGCAAAGGATCAATTTAGGTGGTGTTCTAAGCTAATTTGCGTGTTTTGTTACTGCATGCGCTAATGAAATTACGGCAATTTCGATTGGTTCTAAAAAATAGATACGACATTCGCGAACAAAGTTACTTAAAATTGAATTCTGCACAATTCGGAGACCGTAACTCAGTGCGAAATGTTGGAAGCAGATCCGCCAGAAAGGGCATCATTTTGGCAGGCGGATCGGGCACGCGCCTGTATCCGCTCACCCGAGGTGTCTCGAAGCAGTTGATGCCGGTTTTCGATAAGCCGATGATATACTACCCGTTGAGCACCTTGATGCTAGCCGGGATCCGCGACATCCTTATTATCACAACGCCGGAAGATGCAGTGCAGTTCCAGCGCGTTCTGGGCGATGGATCGGCATTCGGGGTGGCGCTGTCCTATGCTGTGCAACCAACGCCGGATGGCCTTGCGCAAGCTTTCCACATCGGTGCAGACTTCATTGGTGGCGATACCAGCGCGCTCGTCTTGGGTGACAATATCTTTTATGGTCATGGCCTGCCGCAATTGCTGCAGAGCGCGAGCGATCGAACCAGAGGCGCCAGCGTATTCGCCTATCGCGTGAATAATCCTGAAGCTTATGGCGTGGTTTCGTTTGATGGCGATGGCCGTGCCGAGACGATTGAGGAAAAGCCGCTGCACCCCAAATCGAACTACGCGGTGACCGGCCTGTACTTCTACGACAACACCGTGGTTGATCGCGCGCGCGATTTGAAGCCATCGCCGCGCGGCGAATTGGAGATCACCGATCTGAACCGCCTTTATATGGATGAAGGCGCGCTTTCAGTTGAAATCATGGGGCGCGGTTTTGCCTGGCTGGACACAGGAACACATGGTTCGTTGCTTGATGCGGCCACGTATGTCCGCATCACCGAGGAGCGGCAGGGTCTGAAAATTTGCTGCCCTGAAGAGATCGCGTGGCGCCAAGGCTTCATTTCGGACAGTGAGCTTGAAGCGATTGCGCAGCCTTTGCGCAAATCCGGTTACGGTGAATATCTCTTGCAACTTTTGACCCAACAGGATGCTTCGTGAATATCATCGAATGCGATATTGCCGGGCCGCTGATCATCGAGCCTAAAGTATTCGGTGATGAACGCGGCTTCTTTATGGAAAGCTGGAACGCGGCGGCTTTTGCCCAAGCCGGGCTTGATCTGACATTCGTTCAGGACAATCACAGCCGGTCGCAAAAAGGCGTGTTACGCGGCATGCATTTCCAAAATCCGGCACCCCAAGGCAAATTGGTGCGCGTGGTTTCGGGGGCAGTGTTTGATGCGGTTGTCGATTTGCGGCGATCTTCACCGACATTCGGCAAGTGGACCGGCGTCGTTTTATCGTCTGAAAACAAGCGGATGTTCTGGGTACCAGAAGGCTTTGCGCATGGCTTCCTGACGCTAGAAGATAACACCGACTTTCTCTATAAATGCACATCCGCTTACCTGCCGCAGAACGAATGCAGTCTGGCGTGGGACGATCCCGATGTGGGCATTGTCTGGCCGCTTGACGGGATTGAGCCCAAATTGTCGGCCAAGGATGCGGTTGGCGTACCTTTGGCGCAAGTTCAGGCTTTCGCATGAAGGCGCTGGTTACCGGCGTTAATGGCCAGTTGGGCAAGGCACTGTTGGCAACCCGGCCCGCAGGCTGGACCTGTGTGGCGCTGGATCGCGCCGCACTCGATCTGTCTGATGCCGATGCCATTGCACGGTTGGTGGATGCTGAAAAGCCGGACCTCGTGCTCAATGCGGCGGCTTATACAGCGGTGGACCGGGCCGAGAGCGAGCCTGAACTTGCCCACGCCATCAATGCGGGGGCACCTGCCGCATTTGCCAAAGCGCTCGGTTCATCCGGGCGGCTGGTGCAAGTTTCGACCGATTTCGTGTTCGATGGCACCAGTGGGCGCGGCTATCGCCCCGATGACTTGCGCAATCCGCAGTCGGTCTATGGCGCTAGCAAAGCAGCGGGCGAAGACGCGGCAGGCGACGCTGCAATCATCGTGCGGACCAGTTGGGTCCATGCGGCGGGCGGTGCGAATTTCGTGCGCACGATGCTGCGTCTCATGCGCGAGCGTGAGAATTTGAGCGTTGTTGCCGATCAAATCGGTTCGCCCACTTGGGCCACGGGCCTTGCACAAGTGCTGTGGGGCCTTGCCGCCAAGGATGCGACGGGTATCTGGCATCACCGCGATGCAGGCGTTGCCAGTTGGTATGATTTTGCCATGGCCATTGCCGAAGAAGCACACGCACTCGGCCTGCTGGCTCGCATTCCAACGATCCAGCCGATTGCCACTGCCGATTATCCTACACCTGCGGCACGGCCATCATTTTCGGTGCTGGACGTCAGCGCAACCCGCGCCATTTTGTGTGACGGCCATGTGCACTGGCGGTCGAATTTGAAGACAATGCTCACAGAGGAAAAAGCGCTTGGCTAATCTGCTCGTCACCGGTGGTGCCGGTTTCATCGGTGGCAACTTTGTCCATTACTGGTCCAAGGCGCATCCTGATGACACGGTGGTTGTGCTCGATTGTCTGACGTATGCCGGCAACCGCTCAACCATTGCCAATGTTGAACAGGCGGAACTGGTCGTGGGCGATATCCGCGATACTGATCTGGTTGAAAAGCTGCTGCGGACGCGAGACATCGCCACGATTGTGCACTTTGCGGCTGAAAGCCATGTGGACCGTTCGATTACCGGGCCAGATGCGTTTATCGATACCAATATCCTTGGCACCAATAGCCTGCTGAAGGCTGCGCGTAGCGTTTGGCTGGACAGCGGTTCGGGGCGCGCGCACCGCTTCCACCACATTTCGACCGATGAGGTTTACGGCTCGTTGGGGCCCAATGACCCAGCGTTCAGCGAAACCACGCAGTACCAGCCGAACTCGCCTTATTCGGCTTCAAAGGCCGCGTCCGATCACCTTGTCCGTGCGTATCATCACACGTACGGGCTTGAAGTGACGACCACCAATTGTTCAAACAATTACGGGCCGTATCATTACCCTGAAAAGCTGATCCCGCTGTTCATGCTCAACGCGCTGTCGGGCAAGCCGCTGCCGATTTACGGCGACGGCATGAACGTGCGCGACTGGCTTTATGTGGAAGACCATTGCCGCGGCATCGAAGCCGCGCTTCGCAACGGCAAACCGGGCGAAACATACAACATCGGCGGCGGCGAGGAATTGCCCAACATGGCGGTAATTGACCGCATCTGCGCCGAAGTCGACCGCGCCTTTGCTGAAATCCCTGACCTTGCCGCCCGCTATCCCGATGCGCCCGCCGCCAAGGGCCGCGCGACCAGCGAACTCAAAACCTTCGTCGAAGACCGCAAGGGCCATGACCGCCGTTACGCCATCGATGAAACCAAAGCCCGCGCAGAAATCGGCTATGTTCCGCAGCACGACTTCGAAAACGGCCTGCGCAACACTCTCCGCTGGTACCTCAACAACGAGGCGTGGTGGCAGCCGCTGCTGTCAAAATCAGCGTAAGCAAGCGCTGCGACATACTGTTTTGCTAAACGCCGGGGGGCAAGTGTTTTGGAAGAGCGGGGGCTTTTTGCATCATCTGCCCCTTAGCAGAGGCATTGCTTTTTCAGCCTAACAGGAACTTTGTTTCTGGTAAGCTTAGCTGTGTGAATAATATCGCCAAAAAACAACAGCGAAAAATCACAATCAAAGTGTAGATATATCTTTGGCGGGATTACCGATCACGCGGATGCCATCGGGAATATCGCGAGTGACCACTGATCCGGGTTCAACAACGCAATATTTGCCGACAGTCACGCCCGGCATAATTATGGCGCGCGCACCAATTCTGGTATTTTCGCCTATGTGCGTATCAAGATAGATGCCACGGGTCATGTCATGGGTGAGCACGACGGCATGATGATCAATCACACAATTCGCAGCAATATGAATACCTTTGGGCCACGTTCTGTCGATTAATGCCGTTGGCGCAATCCAGGTTGTTGGGTGAATGTCCATTTTCCACAAATGCGTTTGGATAAAACGCTGCCACTTTTGTTGCAGGGTATTATCGAGAGTTGGAAGTGGTGGCGCAATCGTCATGCTTCATGCAATATGATATCGTAATCGCAGTAGCAATACAACTTTGGCCGTTTTGGAGAAAGCATTTTGCGAAGCCTTAACAAGCTTTTGAAGATTCGGCGTGTTGTTCTCGACTTGCGGCGTTGGTGGTTAGTCAAAACAAAGGGGGTGGATATACACCCCGGTGCGAGTATTTCTCTTTCTGCAACTTTGGTTGGAGGCGCGCCTCGCGCAATCATTGTCGATGACGGAACATTGATTGCTTTCAAGTGCTTACTTATTGCCCAAACTCCTGAAGGCATTGTGAAGCCAATCCGTATCGGGAAAAACTGCTTCATCGGAGGCGGTTCGTTGATCTTGCCCGGTGTGACAATCGGTGATGAAACGGTCGTTGGAAGCGGTGCTGTCGTGCATGAAGATGTGCCTTCACGCTGCATTGTGGCAGGCAACCCGGCACGTGTCCTGCGCAGCGGTATCGAGGTTGGACGATTTGGCCGTTTTACTTATGCCGCACAAAATCAGGCAATATATTATCAGGATTGATCGGCCAAAATTCACAAGGTTCGCAGCCTGTGCCGCGATCCTGTTCCTCATTGCTGGGGGGACAATTTTGGCGTTGCGAGATGAAGTGCCGCTTTGGCGGGCAGGGGGCACTGACCCGGTTCGAAGCGCGCCTTTGCCTGCGCTGGGGGCGTACCCAATTGCGCTAGCAGCGGGCAGGCCCATCGTGTTTCTTGGAGATAGCAATACGGCGGGTACACGCACGGGAGGGCCGCATCGTGCATATCCTGCGCTTCTCGCCGTGCCTGCACGTGCAGCTGCAATAATCGATAACAGAGCGTTTGGTGGAGCGACCGTGCCACTCGTCGCGCAAGGCCTATCCCCATTCTCACGCGCTCAAGTTGTGGTGGTCATGCTGGGCACAAACGATGCGGCGCCACGCCGTTACCTTGGAAAGCGCCACCCTGTCGCGTTGGATGACTTTCGCATTCGCCTGACCACTGTTGTGCGAAACGCCATGGGCGAAGGTGTAAAGGTGCTGATCTTGGCCGCGCCGCCCGCAGGTTCGGTGGCGATGAACGCCCGGATCGCGCCATACCGCCATGCTGCCCGCGATGTGGCAGCGCAAACGGGCGTACACTTCCATGATCCTGCAGCTTCGCTTGATGGCCTGAAACATGAAAGTGCCGCCTTTCTTCTACACGACGGTCTGCACGTTAGTGATGCCGGGCAGGCTATTCTCGCCCGATGGCTCGATACCCTGTTTGTGGAAGGTTAGGCCTTCGCTGCGCGATGAAAGTGGAATTGCGCAAGAAGCCACAGCGCTATGGAAAGCCCAAGGTAGGCTCCATAAGAGACGGCGTATGCTTGTGCTATGGCGAGAATAGAGCCGATATTGCCCCAATGAATTGCAGTGATTACCGTGGCTAAGCAGGCCATGCGCGGCAATATCGTAAGATAACCGAGCTTGCGGGACAGCAGCGTGTGATTAAGCATCACTCCGCCCATGCGCAGCAATTCGCCCGCGATGAACCACGGAACAGTGTATGCACCGGCGACAAAAGCTGGTGTGAAAAACAGTCTTATCAGCACTGGCCAAAGCGGCTGCATCAGAAACACAATCGCGATTCCGCAGGCAGGCAAGATTATCGCGATAACCAGCAGCGCTATGAACTTGCGTGAAAAGGCGCGCTCGTCAGATTGATCCCACCGCGCCAGCGTCATGCCTAGAAATGCATTCGCTAAAGAGGCTGCAAGAATCACAAACAGCATGCCGGGCTGGATAAGGCCGACACCTTCTTCTCCAAAACGTGCAACGGTTTCGCTGCGAAGCAACAAGATCGTTACCGGTTCCAGCAACAGTCCCGCCACAATGGGCAAGGCAATGGTCAGAATTGGCTTTCTCGCCGGCATGGCCTTTATTGCCTGCCAGTTTAGCAGCTCGCAGATGTGAGGCCAGGCTCCGCTTATTCCAGCCATCGCGAGCAAAGCCGGGGTCATCCAGACATAGACCATCAGGTCCCGGACCCCTGCAAAAAGTAAAAGTGCTGCAAGCGCCAGGTTGGTTGCGCCACCTACCACAATCGCCTTGAACATGCGCCGTGACAGACCAAGTCCCAGATACAAGCCGCCAACGGCGCGCCAAGCCGATGCAAGGGTTGCCGCCAATGCAAAGGCAATCGCCGCCATGACCACGTTTGACGGGATATCCACGGTGATGACGAAAATGGCGGTCGAGATCGGCACCGCAATAAGCAGTGTCAGGATGAACAGGCCAATCCCGCTGGATACAATGTCGCTTTGGCTGAACTCGGGACGTTTGCGCGGCAATTCACGATTGTACGCATCGCAAACACCCATTCCGCCGACGACAGCCGCCGTCTCGATCAAATTGTTGACCAAAGCGATCCAGCCAATTCCGGCAGGTCCAAACGCAAGGGCCAGCAATTTATTACGACCCAAGGTGAGCGCAAAGTTGGCAAGATTGGCGCCAATCATGGCAAGGCCGCGCTTGATAGGCGGAAGGTAGGCCTTCATGATTGTCAGTCTGCCGATACGAACGGATAGGTCACGTAATAATTCCGAAATGGATGTTACAGCGCGTCGCTAGCAGATAATATTGCAAAGGCCCATCAATACCATTGATAAATTTCAGGGCGAAAACCAAGCGCAGATCGGCTGAATTTGGACGTCCAGCCTCTCCGCGCTTGTCTTGGATATACAAATCAGTTCGGACCTATCAGATCGCAACACCGTTAGCGCTATCGATCCCCAGCAGGGGTAGCCCTAGCCCGTCTTCCATCGCGCAACCGTCGTAGAGGCTGCCTTTGTAATGGGCGTTCAACTCCTCGGCAGTACCGTAACTGAACGGGCCTCCGCGCAAGTACGTCAGTCTTAATCCTGTCGGCCATGCGCCGGATGACCTAGTGATCCTGACAGTATCGGATGCCACAATGCTGGCGGTAAATCCACTCCTCGTCCACGTCGTCCCGCCATCGGTGGAAAGCTCGAAGCCGGTGACCGGCCGCCCATCTGCTGTGCGCAGGCCAGACCCCTGATTGGGAAGCACGCATTTGACCAGCATCTCGGTTCGTGCAGCATTGATGGTGATTTGTGCAGGATCAACATAGGGGTTGGTGGCATGGGGGCTAAGCCCGCGGGCGCGCAGATATGTTTCACCAATCCGGTAGCCCAGCCGATAAGACCCCTCGCGCAAGACCTGGCTTTGATGCGGCCCGCCAAGGTTGATGTCGGGTGCTGTGGTCGTACCGCTCGCAAGGTTGTCAATGGCCATATCGGTAACCGCTGGCCCGATAACGCCCAGATCAGGGTTATCATTGCACCAAGCAATTTGCCCCTGTTGAGAATAGGTGCGCCGAAAACCGAATTCGTCGAAATCAAACGGACCGTCATTTGTCGATGTTGCCCGCGATGGAAGACATATGCCGAACTTGTATCCGCCAAGCTGTATCGAGCCATCAAACAGCGTCCTGTTGCCCGCATATGGCCCTGTCCCGAACACGACAGCATCAAGAATCTGGCGATAGTCGTAGCCAGCATCTGCCGAATACCACGTCCAAACCGGCACGCGATCACGCCCTGCCAACTCTGCCACTTCAACATCAATCGCCCATTGGCGTTGGGTGGCTGTATCATCAATCCAGTGCCGCGCCGAGGTTCCGGGGATCGCGCATCCAACAACTGAAACTGCGCGCCCGTTGTTGTGTTCTCCCACACGCTCGGCAATCGCGGTGACGCCGTTGTAAGCGTTGGTCATTTGGGGCGGGATGATGAACAGTTGCGGCCTTGCGCTCGTGCTGAACCGGGGCACGGGGCTTGTGGTCGTATCAGCCGGATCCGCAACATTGCCAACGTACCCGCAAAAGCTGGCAAGCCCGGTGGGGGCAAGTGTCACGTTGCCAGAATAAAGCATAAGGAACGCCTGACTTTGGCCGATAACGCTCAACTTGTCACCGCAACCGATCCGGCTGTTCATGCGATGGACAAGCGTTGGATGGCTTTCTGCCCAAAGCTCAAGATATCCCCACCCGGCAAATGGCGGAAGCCTGAGCGTCAGCGCCATATCTGGCGCAACCTCGTCAATCACAAATCCGGGAACGAGGACTTGCCCGTTTTCGCCAATGATGCGGCCAAATAGCGCGCCGATCAGGCCAGAACTGCGGCCCGTCAATTGAACCGTGCCAACATCCTCTCCATCTGCCGTGCACAGCACATAGCCGTCAGGCAGGCGGCCAACATCAAGGAAGCGGTCCGCTTGGGCATATGGCACGGTGCCACCTGCATGCACGGTCCCGTGGATTGATCCTGCCGTGGTGCCGTCGCCCGGCAGGATCGCCGCCAGGGATTGGGTCGTGGCACCACCATTGCGGAAGTCCCGGTAAAGCCGGAAGGCGCTTGCCGAACCAAGTGTTTGGGCAATGTCCGCGCCTTCGCAAATCGCCTGCCACTTGGCATCGTCTCCGGCATCGCCAACGACAAAGCCATGAAAGGCCACTGCACCATCAAACCCACCTGCCGGCGCGGCATAGGGCGCAAGGCCGGGAGCGCCACTGACGCTATCACCAAGCGAAACGTGCGTTCCGGCAAGTACATTCAGGCTGTGGGTCGTACTGCTTTGGCCAGTACCCGCGATTTTATTGAGGCCCGGCGCGTAACTGGCGATGGAATATCCACCCGCACCATCGCACCTGACCACAATCATTTGCCATTGGCTTGCGCGCAGTTGCACATCAACTGACACGTCCACCAGATCGCCGAATGATCCCCTTGAACGCCAGCGGAATTCATCATGGCGGGTGCCGTCAAAATGATTGTCGCCATAGTGGCTTAGGCTGAAGATTTGCGAGGATCCTGTCGCCCCGTTGCCGATAACCCGGTATTCGCGGTTCAGGTTCGTCCGCTCATGCGCAACTTGCAGCATGATAAAGAATGCACCGGGCGCCCCTGAAGCCAGTAATGGCGTCTGTACGATGCCCGTATTGGGATACGAAATTGTCCCTGCAATTCCGGCATATTGGCGGTTGAACGGCGGGAACTGCACAGAACCCACTGTCGGCTCGGAAGGTTCGACAACCTCGGATGTGAAAAATGCTTCAGATCCAACTGCGTCCGCTGCTCCGCGCCTGAGGCCGGACCTGTCCAGCGCGATCAGCGGTTGCTTGCGGTTGGTTTGCAGTGGCCCGCGTGCGCCGAAATTACCTGCGCCGCTATTGGCAAAGCTTTCTGCTTGCAGGCCACCCACAGTGGTATTGATGCCAATCGCGCTACCGGCAGCCCCCTGCTGCAAGTGATTGCCGATAATTCCGGCAGGCGCAGCTCCGCTACCCAGCCATTGCAGGTCTCTGGCCGCGTTGTTGGCCAGCAGGGAATAGGCGTCCGGTGCGTACCCCTGATCGCCACGCAGCCAGACATTTTGCGATGCCCAGGAGTTGTGCGCGACAACAACATGGCTGTGCGCCCGCGCCAACTAGCTGGAAAGGTGCGCATTGTTGCCATATGTGGTTGATATCACTTTGTTGTCGAAGGCATTGTTAAAGATCAGGAAGTCTTTGGTCCCGCCTGTGGCCGTGATGAAAATATTCTGGGCAACAAGGTTCGTCGCCACGTTGTTGGCCAGAATGCAATTTTCCAGCATGCCGGCGATGTTCTGCTGGAACCAATCCGTGTGCTGATCGAACATCGTGACCAACGTCAAAGGTGCCGTCTTCACATCACGCGCTGCAAAGCTTGCGCCTTTCAGTCCAACAAGTGACAATGCCGATGCGCGCCGTGTGTTTTCAATAACCGTCGCGGCAAAGCCTACGCCCAAACCGTTAAGCCAGGCCGCCACATCGCTCACCAAATAGCGGTTCGCGCTCATCAAGGCTTCTGTATTGCCGACCGTAAACGAAGCGCTGTTTGCGCCCCAGGTTGCCGTGATGGTTCTGCTGGAACTGTCATTCCCGCCGGAAATGGCCAAAGTGGCCGTGCCTTCCGCGCCGGTATAGGCAATCGTCAGGCTGGGCACATCCTGCGTCCAGCCGTCACTGCTATCCCAGTCATTGGTGCTTGAATGCACAACGCACGCGGCGTCCGTCACAACGTCTGCATAACCGCCATCCAACACGCAGCCGCGTACCAGACTGGCGTTGTTGCAGGGGTTTGAGACAGCGTTGATGGTGCATTCGGTAAACCAGGCGTTGTTGCGCACGAAATGCCCAAGCGGTCGTGTACCGCCACGCCACAGCGCATACCGTCCTGCGCTGTTCGTCACGGTTATGCCGTCCAGCCAGTGTTGCCTGCCGGTTGGCACTTCTTGATACAGCGCTGAAACGAAGCGGGCATCAATCGTGATATTGGCTCCGGAAAAGCGCACACCGTCCCACCTCGGACGCAGTAGCGCGGCTGAATCGGTCGTGTAGCCAGCCTTGCCGATTGTGATCGGCACTTGGGCCGAAATCTTGCAGTAACCGCGTCCCTGATAGGTCGCGCTTAATGGGGCAATGTCATAAACACCGCCTTCAATCACTGTAATTGCAGGATTTTGCGCGTTGGTCTGCGCCAAAAAGCTCAGCGCAGCACCGATGGATTGATAACGCGCGCCATCAATTACCGGCTGACTGGGGGCAACTTCCACCTGCCGGTCGTGCAAAGCGGTTTGCGGACTAAATTGCCAGGGCCCGATTATGCGCGTTTGCATCGACGCATCTTTGGGCACGGCTTCAAAATACAGATTGGCGTGGCCCGATGCTGAACGCGTCAGCATGATCCACCACCCAAAGTACCGCCGCATTATCCCGTTAGCATCGGCGATCTCCTGATAGGAAGGTGCCAGAATTTCGACACTCTGGCCTTCATAGTGCGCAATGACTTTTTGCAGGCCAAGATTGTCCAGCAGCGTGCCACCGTCATTTGCCCCCGCAATCACACCAACCAGCAGATTGCGCGTGAAATACTGGTTGGGCGGAGTAATCAACCGCATCGCAGGTTTGGCCGTAACGCGCACCGGATCGACCGGCGCTTGAACAAAGCCGCTCCCGGCAACACCGGTCCACAAGGGACCGGGCCGGATTTTGTCTACAGAACGTGGGTTGGCAGGCGGCAGCGCTTTGCGCCTGCCAGTGCGAAAGCCGAAGCCGAAACCAAAACCTGGCATCAGGCAAGACCGACGATGTCGGAGGCAGTGGTCCCCGTGGCCAAAATCGCACGAGCACGCACGTCCAGTATCATCCCGTCGGGCAAATTGCGAAAAATCACGGAGATCTCCCCCTGCAGCGGCAGCACCGCCAGATCGCCACCCAAGCCGACGTAAATGGACTTGGTTACAAGCGGCAGCGCGGCGGTATCGTGTGGCGTAACTGCAAAACAATTCTGGGCGGGCGCGATAAGGCTATCGATAGTCAACGTAAATGGATCCATAATGACACTCCGCTCTCTCAAGAACAAATAAGGAACAAATGTGCTATCACGACCGGTATCGTGTAGGAAAACTGTTTTTTCCCGGATGAAGATTCATCCATTTTGGCTTGCGACTATTCGGCATTTGCCGATAAGGGGGCTCCCCGAAGGAGAGTTCGGCAAGGCATGGCTTCGTCCGGTATACCTCTGGCAGAACGGCAAATCGCCCTGTCACCATCTCATGCTGCAATTCGCCCAAAAAGCGCGAGCAACATTGCGTTGCTGCTTCCTGCGGTCCTGCTTCTGTATTCAACGCTGCTTCCGCAAGAAGTCCGCATAACACTCGCCGGACAGGTCATTTACCCCTACCGTGCCGTCGCTTTCATCATGCTGCCATGGTTGCTTAACCGGATCGCCACCGGCCGTCTGCCGTTCAGGCCTGCTGATTTGTGGATGTTTGCAGGTGTGACGTGGATGGTTGTCTCGTTCTGCGCATTCTATGGGCTGACTGACGGTATCAGAAGAGGCGGCGCACTCGCCTTTGACGTCATTGCGCCTTATCTGATCGCCCGAATCAGCGTGCGGAACCTTCAGGATGTCCGCCGCCTCTTGATTTTCGCCGCGCCGGGCCTCCTGCTCGCCGGTGTGTCGATGATGGTTGAAAGCGTGTCCCATCGCCAACTGGTCCGCCCCTTCGCCGCAGCCATCTTCGGCCCTCTTTTTTATTATGAAAACGGACAGGCTGTTGCGACGGCTAAAGAATTCAATGTCGTACGCCTTGGCCTTTTGCGCGCTCACGGGCCATTTTCACATCCGATTCTGGCCGGACTGTTTCTGGCAAGTTTTCTGCCGATCTATCTCAATTCATCGATCAAAAAGTGGCCCTATGTGTTCGGCATGACGGCCAGCCTGTTTGCCATTTTCTCGGTCAGCTCGGCTGCATTTTTGTCGATCATCATCAGCGGCATTTTGCTTGGCTATGATCGTCTGCAAGCTCACATCGGCGGCGTGGGTTGGCGGTTCTTTGTCTTCACTCTTTTCACGTTCCTGCTGGCAGTCGAAATCGCATCGCAGAACGGTGTCTTGCCAATCCTCATCCGCTACACGCTTGATCCGCAAACCGGATACTACCGGCAATTGATCTGGGAATACGACATGCGCTCGATCGCGAACCATCCATGGTTCGGCATCGGCTTTACCGATTACGAGCGCCTGCCATGGATGATCACCAGCATTGATAACCACTGGCTGCTACTCGGAGTGCGCCATGGCTACATCGCAGCGATATGCATTTTCATGTCGTCCCTTGTCGGCATTCTCAGCCTTGCGAAGACTAGCGTATGCCTTGGTAAAACGGACGGCGTTTTGGCAAAGGCGATCATCTTTTCTCTGACCGGCTTGATCATAGCGGCTTTTACCACATCATTTTTTGGCGGAATTCAGACGTGGTTTTTCATGATTGTTGGCATTTCGCTTTCAATGCCTGCCCGGCCATCAACACAGACAATCTGAAGGATTAAGACGCTCCGGCAATCCTGAGACGGGTCCTCTATCGCCCCAATATTCCAAGCTAACGCCATGACGAGTTTTGACCCCATGCAATCACCTGAAGTGACCGTCATCATGGTCAGCTACAATACGCGAGACCTGACCTTGATGGCCATTGAGACGCTGTTCCAAAATGCGGGCAATGTTTCGTTCCGTCTTGTCGTGTGGGACAATGCTTCGCACGATGGTTCGGCCGATGCCATTGCGGCGCGTTTCCCCGACGTCGAATTAATCCGCAGCGATGACAACATCGGCTTTTCCCGCGCAAACAATGCTGTAGCTGATGCTGCGACAACGCCGTGGCTCTTGTTGCTTAACCCTGATACCGAAACATATCCCAAGGCGGTTGAAAACATACTGGCCTTCGGCAAGGCGCACCCCGAAGCCGGGATTACCGGCGGCCGCACCGTGTTCCCCGACGGCTCGCTCAACATTGCCTCTTGCTGGAACACTATGACGGTGTGGAGCCTGTTTTGCTCGGCCACCGGCCTTGCCAAGGTGTTTGTGAATTCCCCCTTCTTCAATCACGAAGGGATCGGCGGTTGGAAGCGTGATACGGCGCGCCATGTAGATGTCGTCGTGGGATGCTTCATGCTCGTTCCCACGGCGTTGTGGCGCGAACTTGGCGGCTTCAGCCCGCGGTACTTCATGTACGGTGAAGAGCATGATCTGTGCTTGCGCGCCGCACATTTGGGCTACCGTCCCATGATCACTCCCGATGCACAAATCATGCATCTGGTCGGCGCGGCCACCGCCAAGCGTGAGGACAAAGTTGTCAGCTTGATGCGCGCAAAAGTTACACTGATCCGCGATCACTGGTCTGGCTGGCGGGTTCAGGCCGGTATTGCACTGCTCTGGTTATGGATTGCCAACCGCAGGCTGGGCTCCGCTTTGAAGGCCCTGTTCTCGGGAAAACAGGATGACAAAGCGCGCTGGAAAGTGATTTGGGCAAAGCGTCATGAGTGGCTGCAGGGCTACTGACATCGCATCGGCAGACTTCCAGGTGCCTCGCTGAATATCAGCGCGCCATCATGCCGCATTGGCACGAAGATCTGCCGAATTGGCCAGCGCCTGTAGTAACGCGTTTACGTCGCGGCTGCAGACGGGGCGGCTGATCAGGTAGCCTTGGATCATATTGCAGCCGATGCGGCGCAGGATTTCCAGATCGTCCACAGTCTCAACCCCCTCGGCCAATGCTTCTATGCCCAAGGCATCCGCCAAGGTGGTGATGGCGCGAACGATGGCTTGCGCACTGCCACCTTCAGCCAAAGCGCGGACAAAGCTTTGATCTATCTTGAGTTTATCGAACGGGAACGAGCGCAAGTAGCTGAGCGAGGAATAGCCGGTGCCAAAATCGTCCAGTGCGATGCGTACGCCAAGCGACTGCATGGAATGCAGCAATCTCAACGTGCGCTCGACATCGCCGATGAATACGCTTTCGGTAATTTCCAGCTCGAGCCGGGCGGCGGGCAAGCCAGAGGCCGCCAGTGCCTGAACCACGCAAGTGCCAAGACTGTCGGGCAGCAATTGGCGGGGTGAGATATTGACCGCGACGGACAATTCACCAGGCCAACTTGCGGCTTGCGCGCAGGCTTCGCGGATAGCCCATTCTCCCAATTGGACGATCATGCCCGATTCTTCGGCAATCGGAATGAAATCTACAGGGCTGATCATCCCGTGTTCGGGGTGAGGCCAACGCATCAATGCTTCGAAGCCCTTCACACGCTCTTCGGAAAGACTGTAAAGCGGCTGGAAATAGAGTTCGAATTCACCTTCGCGGATAGCGCGACGCAGATCGATTTCCATGCGGCGGCGGCGGCTCGCTTCTTCGTCCAGTGTCGATTCAAAGAAGTGGCAGGTGGCTTTTCCGTCACTTTTGGCGCGGAAAAGCGCAAGATCTGCGCATTTGAGCAGCGCATCTGCGTCATTTGCATCCTGTGGGCCAATCGCGATGCCGAAGCTGACCGATTGCAAGATTGTCTGCCTGCCAATCACCACTTCGCGATTGAGCACGGCGTCGATTGACCGGGCAAGATTGGCGCAATCCACGGTGCTATCAAGCCCTGAGATCAGCAGGCCAAATTCGTCCCCTCCAAAGCGTGCGACCATTGCATCAGGGAAACGTTCCTGCAAAGTGCTGGCGACATTGCAGAGCAGACTATCGCCGACGGGATGGCCCATCGTGTCGTTTATTGCTTTAAAGTCATCAATGTCGAAAAATGCCACCAAGGTGCGGGAATTGGCTGATTGGCGCACCATGGCGCGATCCAGCTTTTCCAGAAAATAGCGGCGGTTGGGCAGGCTGGTCAGGCTATCGTGAAGCGACGCGTACGTGATCTGGCGTTCACGCTCCTCGACCGCATCGACCATGGCGTTGAAGCTGCGCGCCAGCGAGCGCACCTCGCTATCGCCCTCTACTTGCACTTTCTCGACATCACCCGCGCCGTATTTTCGTGCGGCTTTTGCCAGCAAGTGCAAGGGGCGCGCAATCCCGCGTGCCATGCGGATGCTCAGCCATGCGCCGATAGCTGCGCCTGCCAAAGCGATGAGCGCGAGCACCCATTGCAATTGGTGGAAACCCTCCATAGCGGTCGCAAGCGAGTGCGTGAGAATGAGGCGAGGCTCCAACCCGGCTTCAAGGCTTTTTAAGGCGGACACTTGCGCCAGTTCCTTGCCCGACGCCCCCGATACAGTCTCAACTTTGGCCAAGGGCAGCGCTGCCAATGTCGGTGTCATCCTGGCGCGATCAAGGACTTTGCCGTCGACTTCGACAGCAGACAAACGCGCAAGTTCGGCCAGATCAGCGGGGCCAAGCGTGTTGAACAACAGCAACCACCCGGCCAGATCGGGCAATTCGATTGGCACAGCGGCGGCCAGCGCCAAGTCCCCATCTAGCATGGCAACGCCGCGATTTTCGTCCTTATCAAGCGCCGACAGGATGGCAGTACCGTTGATTTGCCGAGCGCCGGCAGATGGGATTACCTCACCATCAAGGCTGATTACAGCCGCTTCACGCACACCGGTGCGTTCGCGCAAACTGGCAAGTGCGCTTGAAAGTGTGGCACGGTCGCCGGTTGCAAAAGCTTCGCGGAAGCCGAAATCCCGTGCAACAACGGCACCCGCATCGGCCATTTGTTGCTGCCGGCTAGCGATAATCTGTTCGAACACGCGGGCATTCGCAGCCAGATCACGCTCAGCCGCGCGATGTGCAAACAGGCTGATGCCGGAGCTAGCCACAATGATGGTCACCGCCATGACCGCGATAAGCAAGCCGATATAGACACGGGCCACGCGTGCGCCGAGCGTTCGGGTGTTGCGTGCAAGGTGCCGCAGTTGCAGGCGCGCTTGCCGGATCATCGCGCGCCGGCAGGGCGGACGGGAACGGCGATGCGGGTACGTTTGCCCGGTGTGGCGATGATCTTGCCGCGCCACTCTCCACTGGCACCCTTCATGCGCGGGTGCCATACGGTGACGGTGTACGTGCCTTGCGGCAGGCCATCAATATCGCCGAGACCGTTGCCATCGGTCCGGGCCGCATAAGGTGTATCGACGATGCGTATGTAGCCGCGCATCTGGTCATGGATGTTGCAGCCAAGCGCCACAGTTCCGCTAATATCAAACCGCTGCGTCCGGGTCTGGTCGCGGCCGTAAAGATCAATCTTGAATGGGGCCGGCTTTGAGAAGCTGTAGATGGAATGACGCACAGTATCGAGGTTGGGAAACGCCACCGATGTCCCGCGCGCGATGATCAGTGTGCCAGGAACAAACGCAAGGTTCTTTTGCGCCATCGCGTTTCGCCAACGAAACACAGGCGCGCGCGCATCGCCTGCCGGGCGTGCAATCTCGATTACTGCATCATTGAGCGGCATACCCGCCTGATCAACAATCTGAAGTGGCAAAGTTGCAGGCGGTGCAGCAGATAGCAGCACGGGCATAGCCAGCACGGCCGCGAAGAAGGTTCTTGCGGTGCTTGTTAAAGACAGCGGCCATTCAATGCAGGACATTCTGCCTCCATAAGCAAAAATCCTTTAACATTCAGTCAAAACCGCGATCAGGCGTTTAAGTTTTCATAACGGGTAATGGTTAATATGACGGAAACTCCCGTATTTCCGTAAGAGTACTGAGGCATTTTTCGTGGAAACATTTCCGCATCAACCGCGGCGCAGACACTGCCAAAAGCGCGCATTCAAGTATTTGTCATTCATGGCATTCTTGTCAGCCCTCACAGTTCCCGCTGCCATTTGCGCCAAGCCAATTCTGGCAGAGCCATTGCTTGACGGGGGCAAACTGGTCCTGACCAATGGTGTCAGTTCGGTTGAGGGTGCAAGCGGCGGCGGGCTTGCCACATGGGCAACGATTGCAGGCATGGGTACTGACCGCGCAATCGGCGTTTCCGGACATGTTACCGGCATCGCATTGCCGGATTATGGCTGGCAAAGCCACGGTATCGCCATCGGCATTCTTGACCGTGTCGAGATATCTTATGCACGCCAGAACTTTGATACGCGCAAAGTGGGCTTGGCGCTGGGATTGGGCGAAGGGTTCCGGTTCAATCAGGACATTTTCGGCGCGAAAGTGCGGCTGGCGGGCGATATCGTGTATGGCAGCCCGATCGTGCCGCAGGTCACTCTGGGCATTCAACACAAACGCAGCCTCGATGCAGCGATTGTTCGCGCGGTGGGGGCGGGGTCAGCTCACGGCACCGATTTTACCATCAGCGCAACCAAGCTTTTTCTTGCAAACAGCGTGCTGGTTAACGCAACAGCGCGATTGACCAACGCCAACCAGTTCGGGCTTCTGGGCTTTGGCGGGGGACAGGGCGCAAGTCGGTCAGTGCAGTTTGAAGGGTCCCTGGCTTACATGCTTTCGCCAAGGCTGGTGGTGGGCGGCGAATACCGCACCCGGCCCAATAATCTGATGATTGCGCACGAAGACAATGCCCATGATGTGTTTGTTGCGTGGGCGTTCACACGCAATGCGACGGTTACCGCAGCATATGCCGACGTTGGTTCTGTGGCCACGTTTGATGGCCAGCGCGGTGCCCTTGTTTCCCTGCAACTTGCATTCTGAGGTGCAGTGATGAGCATTTTTTTGGCGCTTGCGCTGATCACGGGTCAGTCCGCCACCCCAACGCCGCAAGACGCCTTGCCGCAAAGCGCGGAGGCGATTGATTGGGACAAGGAGTTCGGCGCAGAAAAACGCGTCGCCGATACGGTGACCGGGGAATTGCCGGTAGATGCTTACGTGCAATCCGAAGACAACGTTGGTGCAAAGCCGTTTCAGGGCGATGCGCTGGCGCGAGCCCTTGGCGGACAGGCGGGAATCAAGGCCATCGTGGAGCGGCTTGTCGAATTGAGCAAGGCTGACCCACGGATCGAGGCGATTTTCCAGAATCAGGACATGGTGCGTTTGCGAAGGACGCTGTTTGAACAAATTTGCTTCATCGCCAATGCCGGGTGCAGCTATACCGGGCGCGATATGAAGGCCGCGCACAAGGGCCTTGGCATTACGCGCGCCGATATGAACGCGCTGGTCGAAAACCTGCAACGGGCGATGCGTGAACAACGCGTGCCGTTTGCTGCGCAAAACCGATTGCTGGCAAAGCTGGCACCAATGGAGCGCGATATTCAGGAACGTTAGAGCCAGATGACGTTAGATTGCACCACCGTGACGGAGCCGATTTTGGCCCGCCACGAGGAACGAGGAGGGAGCCATGCCGTCGCATAGTGACCGACGAGAGACGCTGTGATGGGCCAAAAGCGGCCCGCCGCTTTGCGGTTGCGTCAGGAAGCCCCCCGGCCTGCGCAACGCTCCTTGCCGAGGAGCTTCCTGACGTAATTCCGGCGGTGCAATCTAACGTCATCTGGCGCTAGGACCACCGCGCTGCGCATCACTGTGCACAACGCGGCTGGCCCCAAGTATCAGGCTTCGTACGGAAGGCTGCGGACGCGCTTGCCGGTCAGGCTGCTGATGGCGTTTGCAATCGCTGCAATCGCAGGAGGCATCGCCGGTTCGCCAAGGCCGGTCGGCGGGTTGCAACTTGCACTTGCCCGCCGGTGATGGGTACCTTCAACCCCGAAATGACATGGCCCATGCCGTCGATCATGGAACCGCGAATCTGTTGTTCAGCGTTAAGCGGGTTGATGACCGTGCTGCCAATATCGCCCGCGACCCAGATCTTGCTGACCCGGATCATGCCATCTGCACCGGTGGTGCAATCGGCCACGACAGCGAAATAGCCCAAGTGGCTGAAGTAAAAACCAAAGCCACGGCCCTTGGCCGGATTGTCGCCCCATTGCGCAATCTTCATTGCCTCGCGGACGACGCCAGCAGCGCGGCCGGTGTTAAATGGCGGCGGCTGGAAATAGTCGGGCACGCCTGGGATTTTGGGCGCCATGATGACGCGTGCATCGCCGAGCAATTCGAGCAGCAGCACCGGTAGCGTCTTGCCCGTTGCACTGGCGACTTCATCAAGGAACCCCTGCGTGGAAAAGGCCAGTGTATTCGAAGCAGGCGCGCGCAGCCATCCCAGCGGGATGTTGCTCTCCAGTACGGTCATGCCAAGATCGGCGTTGGCTAGCACATTTGCCGGGAACAAGTCGGCAGGCAATTCAGCACCGCGACCGGGCTTTCCGCCTGCGCCAAACGTGACAAGGTGATCGCGGAAGGCCACCATTTTGCCTGCCGCATCAAGGCCTGCTTCAAACTGGTGGAAGCCGCCTGCGCGGAAGAAATCGAGCTTGAAGTCTTCTTCGCGGTCGTAAATCAGCTTTACCGGGGTGCCGGGCATATCGCGGGCGATTGCGGCGGCAAACACCATATAATCGTTTTGCAAGCGCCTCCCGAAACCGCCACCAATGCGGGTGAGGTTGATTGTGATTGCTGACGTTGCAAGGCCGAGCGTCTTGGCGACGAGTTTCAACCCTTCATCAGGCATCTGGCTTGGTGCCCAGATTTCAAGCTTGCCATCCTTGAAGAGTGCTGTGCAATTTTGCGGCTCAAGCGTGGCATGGGCGATGAAGGGATAGCCGTATTGCGCCTTCACAACTTTGGCTGCACCCGTCAGCGCGGCGCTGGTATCGCCCGCTGCGTGAACGGCTGCAGCGGGTTTGCCGGCAAACGCGGCTTTGGCAGCGGCGGCAAAGCTGGCGTCCGAGTGCTTTTCACGCCCTTGATTGTCCCATTGCACGCTGAGCGACTTGCGCGCTTCGTTGGCGGTCCACCAACTATCGGCAATGATGGCAAGGCCATCAACCGGCCCGTCTTCCTCACCCAATTGGCGCAGCACCACAACTTTGCGCACACCGGGCAGGGCCAGCGCCTTGCTGGCATCATGGCTGCGCAACACGGCACCGCGAACGGGCGCGGTAAGCAGTGCAGCGTGGACCATGCCGGGCAATTGCGTGTCGATCCCGAACAGCGGTTTGCCAGCAACGATGGCGGGCGTATCCGGTCCGGGAACAGGACGGCCGATGATGGAAAACTTGGCCGGGTCTTTCAGCTTGAGTGTTTCGACAGCGGGAACGGGTTCTTTTGCAGCCGCTTGCGCGAGTGCCGCATAAGGCGCGCGGCGACCGCTTGCTGCGTGGATCACTTCGCCATTGGCGGTTGAAAGTTCGGCGACCGGGGCGGCCCATTGCTTGGCCGCAGCGGTCACGATCATGGCTCTGGCAGTGGCGCCGGCTTGCAGCATGGGCATCCAGTTCATCGGGGTGGACATGCTGCCACCGGCAAATTGTTCACCAAACTTTGCCTGATCGGCCACGGCCTGTTCCACACGTACGGCAGACCACGCAACGTCAAGTTCCTCAGCGATCAACATCGGCAACATGGCCTTGACGCCTTGGCCGATCTCGGGATTTTTCGACGTGATCGTTACGCTGTTATCAGCGTTGATTTGTACGTATGCCGTAAGCTTTGAAGCGGCCGTTGCTGCGCGCTTGCCTTGGGCTGCGGCAAATTCGATGTCGAAAGCCGCCGCTCCGCCAGCAGCGAGCATGGCTTTGAGCGCAAAGCGGCGGTTGCCCGCCAGAAGTGCCTGATCAGACATTCGCGCCTCCTGCGGCTTTGCGGCCAGAAGCCTTGACGATTGCATCGCGGATGCGGTGATAGGTGCCGCAGCGGCAAAGGTTTCCCGCCATCGCGGCGTCGATTTCGTCATCCTTGGGCGTGGGGTTGGTTTCAAGCAAAGCAACTGCACTCATGATCTGGCCAGCCTGGCAGTACCCGCACTGCGGTACGTCCAGATCGATCCATGCAGCGCTGACCTTCTCCCCGACAGGCGTTGCAGCAACGCCTTCAATCGTGGTGATCGCAGCCGTTCCGACCGTGTCCAAAGTGGTAAGGCAAGCGCGAATTGCCTGACCGTCCATCAATACCGTGCAGGCTCCGCACAGGCCTTGGCCGCAACCGAATTTCGGGCCGACGTAGCCCAGATCCTCGCGCAGCACCCACAACAACGGCTTGTCCGCAGGCACATCAACCTCGCGGGATTGCCCGTTGACCTTGAGAACGGTCTTCATCTTCGAAACTCTCCTTGGGGCAAGCGACTGTGCGCCTGTAGTATATATTGTGACGGCAGTTTGCATTCCGCGCAAGCTGACAGAAGGGTAATGGCCAGCCTTTGTTGCGGCTGGTACGCTTTGCCATCGCCGAACAAACCGGAAGAAGCATGATGACGCCGCATCGCTATTCACACTTCGCAATTGTGTTGCACTGGGCCATCGCGGCGCTGTTGGCGTTTCAGCTTGGACTGGGCTGGCGAATGGTGGATCTGGGCAGTGCAGCGGCGATGTACGCGCCGTTCCAACTGCACAAGAGCATTGGTATTCTGGTGCTCGCACTTAGCGTCACACGCCTTATCGTCCGGCTTGCGCGGCCACGGCCTGCGGCTGCGGTGGGCGGCGTAACGGGCCTGCTGGCTGCGGTCGTTCACTCCGGGCTTTATGCATTCATGATCGGCGGGCCGTTGACGGGTTGGGCGCTGGTATCAACCGCAAAGCTCAAACTGCCGACACTGTTGTTTGGCACCATTCCATGGCCGCATTTGCCGCTGGGCCCTGTTGCGCATGAACCGGCAGAGGTGTTGCACGGTTTGCTCGGCTGGGTCGGCGCGGCGCTGATCGTGCTGCATGTGGCAGGCGCGCTACGGCATCATCTTGGGGCGCAGGCTGAACCCAATGTGCTGGGCCGGATGATCCCGGCAGCGGGCGTTGCACGATCAGGTTTGGGCTGGGGTGTGGCGGCAGCGGCGATGCTGGGCGTCGTGTTCGGTCTGCCATGGCTGGTGTATGGCAAGGTGGTGCCTGTACAACCTGTGGCACAAGCCAGCATTAATGTGATGGTTGACGAAAGCACGGAGGTCGATGCCAGCGCTGTTGCAACCGACGCTCCGATACCTGAAGCTAGCGCATCTGCGGTGGCTGATGAGGAAGCGCCTTCGCGCTGGAAAGTGCAGCCCGGCGGCAAACTGGGCTTCCGCGCTATGGTCAATGGCGAAGCGGTGGATGGCACATTCAGCGGGTGGAGCGCTGATATCGTGTTTGATCCTGAAAAGCCGGAAACTGGTTTGATCACGGTGCGCATCCCGCTCCTATCGGTTTCAAGCGGCGACGAAACCCGCGATACGATGCTGAAAGGCGAAGATTTCTTTGGGAGCGGTCCGGCAGCGGCGGTGTTCCGCTCCACCGCGATCAAGCGCAGCGGCACGGACCGTTATACGGCTGCGGGTACGCTATCGATGAACAGCGTCCGGCGTCCGGTCAACTTGGCCTTTGGCCTCAAGATCACCGGTGACAAGGCGAAGGCCACTGGCACAGCCACGCTTGATCGTACCGCATTTGCGGTGGGTAAGGGCGAATGGGCCGGCACTGACCAGATTGCCGGCAAAGTGGACGTGACATTCGTCTTCGACGCCAAGCGCCTTGAGCCCTAATCTTCAGTTCCAGCCAGCACTGCGCCCACGTGGGCAACCCCGCGCAGGGTGGCTAGCGTTTCCTGCCTGTGGCGTTCGCGGGCGGAGGCGCGCTGTTCGTCGCTGCGTTCGCCATAACAGGCAGTGCAACTGACGCCCACTTCGTAAAGCGGGGATTGTTGCCCGTCTTCGCTTACCGGGCGGCGACAGGAAAAGCACAGGCTGTGCGAGCCTTCGACCAGTCCGTGGCCAACTGTCACGCGCTGATCGAACACGAAGCATTCGCCGCGCCACAGGCTTTCTTCCTCAGGCACCGTCTCCAGATACTTCAGGATGCCGCCCTTGAGGTGATAGACTTCGTCGATCCCTTCTTGCTTCAGGAACGCGGTCGATTTTTCGCAGCGGATGCCGCCGGTGCAGAACATTGCCACTTTGGGGGCCTTGCCTTCACCCAGCAGACGCGCGCGCTCTTGGCGGAACCAGTCAGGAAATTCGCGGAAGCTGGCGGTCTTGGGATCAATCGCGCGTTCAAATGTGCCCGCGGCCACTTCGTAATCATTGCGCGTGTCGATAACGATCGTATCGGGATCGGCGATCAGCGCGTTCCAATCCTGCGGACTGACATAAGTGCCAACGCTGGCACGCGGATCGATATCGGGCTGGCCCATCGTCACGATTTCGCGCTTCAGCCGCACTTTCGTGCGG
Source organism: Novosphingobium sp. 32-60-15 (assembly GCF_002280675.1). GTDB lineage: Bacteria > Pseudomonadota > Alphaproteobacteria > Sphingomonadales > Sphingomonadaceae > Novosphingobium. The sequence goes on from NZ_NCEN01000013.1 coordinate 32,877, forward strand.
TGGAATGGCATAGTGGAGGCGGTGGAAAGCTTTACGTCAACATCGGCGCAATCGGGCAAAGCGCGGATATGGCCGAGCACCACGTCTATACCGTCAGCGGTCCCGGCAATGGTGCCGTTAATGCCTTCGGGCGCAAGCAGCAGCGTCCCGCGTACGCCATGATCCTTGCACAATTGCTCCAGCGGCGCGCGCAACGCAGCACAATCGTCAAAGCGGGCAAAGCGATACAGCGCGGCCACAGTAACAGGGCCATGAGATTGGCGGTTGGGCGTGTTCATCACCGCCCCATAGCGCCGTGACGGCAAAATTCCAGTGGCGGCGTGCCGCAGGAGAAGTTCCAGAAAACGAGAAGTTGGAGCGGGTAGCGGGAATCGAACCCGCCTAGCTAGCTTGGAAGGCTAGTGCATTACCACTATGCTATACCCGCATCAGCCTTTGCAGGCGTTGCGGAAAGGCGCTTGCCACGGGTTGCTGCGGTTCGTCAACCTTGGATGCGGTGTGCTCTGTTGACTTTTGGCATTTAAGATATATCTTTGATGTATCAAGCCAGATTGAAAGAGTTGCTTTATGCCTGCCAGCCGCGCCGTTGTCCCCACCGCAAATGCCAGTCGCTACCTTCAGCAATTGTGCAAACACTGGGGGCACAAGTTTGAAGTGACGTTCGATCCAACTGTGGGGCGCGTGGCGCTGCCATTCGGTCCGGTTGAAATGACGGCGTCAGATGATGTGCTTGAAGTTGTTTGCCGCATTGAGGGAGATGGTGATCTGGCCCGGATGCAGGACGTTGTGGCGGACCATGTCAATCGCTTTGCCCACCGTGAAGGCGCGCTCACGTTTGATTGGCAGCCCGTTGCTTAGGGAATAGGTTGTTTGATCACCCTTTGGACCACTTGTCCTCTTACCGATAATTGTTATACATCATAGCGAAATCGGAGGATGCAAATGGTTGTTCAAGCAAGTCTGTCCCACGCTGCGCTCGATCGTTTCCTGCGCCCGAAATCGGTTGCCATTGTTGGTGCATCCGACAAACCGGGGGCGCTGGGCGCGACGATCCTGACCAATCTTGAGCGCAACGGATATGCCGGCGCGATTTATCCGGTGAATCCGAAGCGCGACGAGATTATGGGCAAGCAGTGCTACCCATCGGTCGATGCGCTGCCCGAGGGCGTGGACGTGGCCGTTCTTGCCATTCCGCGTGTGGGCGTTCTGGAAGCGGTTAAGGGCCTTGCCGCGCGCAAATGTGGCGGCGTTGTCATTTTCTCTGCCGGATTTGCCGAAGGTGGCGAGGAAGGTCTGGCCGAACAGCACGAGATCGCGTGGATTGCCAACGAAGCGGGCATGGTGGTCGAAGGGCCAAATTGCCTTGGCCTGGTCAATTATGTCGACCGCATTCCGCTGACATTTGTTGAAACCAACGCTGTGCCGCCTGCGGGCAACCGCGCGGTGGGGATCGTTTCGCAATCGGGCGCGATGGCGGCGGTCCTGGGCACGATGCTCCTGTCGCGCGATTGCGGCGTGTCCTATTCGGTTTCGACCGGTAATGAAGCGGCCAGCGGGGTTGAGGACTATGTCGATTGGTTGGTCGATCAGCCTGATACGCATGTGATTGCGATGATCGTTGAGCAATTCCGCAAACCGCAGGCGTTTCTGGCTGCGGCGCGACGGGCCAAGGCTGCGGGCAAGCCGGTGGTATTGCTGCATCCGGGCAAATCGAGCGCAGCGCGCGAATCTGCGGCCACCCACACCGGGGCGATGACTGGGGATTATAAGCTGATGCGGGCAATGGTTGCGCGCGCCGGTGTGATCTTTGCTGAAACGCTGCAAGAGCTTGGCGACATTGCCGAAATTGCCACGCAATGTGCGGCGCTGCCATCAGGCGGAACTGCCGTGCTGGGCGAATCGGGCGCGTTCAAAGCGCTTACGCTCGATCTGGCCGAAGAGCTTGAGCTGCCCTTGGCAGATTTGCATGACGAAGATTCGCCTATGTTACGGGCGGCACTACCGGTGTTTGTGCCCGTATCGAACCCGTTGGACATAACCGCACAGGGGCTTTCAGAACCAGCGATTTACACGCGCTGCATTGAAGCGCTGCTTGAAGATGATCGCGTTGGCACGGTGTTCGTCGGGATCATTCAGGCAGAAGCTATCACTTGCGCCATCAAATTCCCGGCGGTGTTGGCTGCGATCGAAGGCAAGACGCTGACCAAGCCGGTGATCTTTGCAGGGCTTGATGAAGGTGCTGAAGTCCCGGCGGAGCGGATTGCAGCACTACGGGCGGCGGGCGTTCCGTGGTTTTCTTCAACCGAGCGGGCATTGCGGGCCGTGACGCGACTGACACATTGGGCAGCGCAGGATCTTTCCGTGAACGATCTTCCGGCAACGCCGCTGGCCGGACTTGATGTGGTTTCGGGCGTGATCCCGGAATACAAGTCGAAGGAATTACTGGGGCCGATAGGTCTGTCGTTCCCCGAAGGAGGGTTTGCGGCCAGTGCCGATGCGGCGGTAACGGCGGCAGAGGCGGTGGGGTATCCTGTGGCGATGAAGGCACAGGCGGCGGCGCTCGGTCACAAAAGCGACGCTGGCGGGGTAATCCTGAACCTTGCCGATGAATCTGCCGTGCGGGAGGCGTGGGACCGCATTCACAGCAATGTGGCGGCCTATTCATCGGCGATCACGCTGGACGGCGTGCTGGTCGAGGCGATGGGCAAGCGCGGCATGGAAATGATCGTCGGTGCCAAGAACGATCCCGAATGGGGGCCGGTGGTGCTGGCAGGCTTTGGCGGGGTGACCGCAGAAATCTTGCAGGACGTGCGGCTGTTGACGGCAGACCTTACCGAAGATGCGGTGGTGGCCGAATTGATGAAGCTGAAGAGCGCGGCGTTGTTGACCGGCTATCGCGGTTCACCGGCGTTGGACGTAGCGGCGCTGGCCAAGCTGATCGTCAAAGTTGGGCAAGTGCTGCGTGCTGAACCATCAATCCGCGAAATCGACCTTAATCCTGTCATCCTGCACCCTGTGGGTGAGGGTGTTGTAGCGCTGGATGCACTGATGCTGGTGGATTGAAGCTTGAAATTTTGAAATGCGAGAGGGGCGGTCCGGTTGGGCCGCCCTTTTTCAATGGCCGGGAAAGTCCATGACGGACGCAACGGTCAGGCCTGCCTCACGCAAGCGGGACGCCCCGTTAAGGTCGGGAAGGTCGATGACGAACAGGGCGTGAGTGAGCTGGGCGCCTGCCGTGCGCAGGAGTTCAGCAGCGGCGAGTGCGGTGCCGCCGGTTGCGATCAGATCGTCGACCATGACTACGCGCTGGCCGTCCGGAATAGCCGTCGGGTCTAATTCCAAACGGTCGGTCCCGTATTCCAGCGCATAGTCGACGCCGATGGTTGGGATCGGTAGTTTGCCCGGTTTGCGGATAGGGACAAAGCCAAGCCCCATGCGTGCCGCAACCGCTGCACCGAAGATGAAGCCGCGCGCTTCCATTCCGGCGACGGCTTGGGCTCCGGCTTGATGGGCAAGGTCTGCAAGGTGATCCACTGTGGCCGAAAGGCCGGGGCCGTGCGCGATCAACGTTGTGATGTCGCGGAACAAAATGCCCGGCGAGGGGAAGTGGGGCACGGTGCGCACAAGCGCCTTGAGGTCATCGGGTTGCATCGAGTTCGTTCCTAGCTTGATGCGATTGATATGCCCACCCCCATCCCCTCCCGCAGGCGGGAAGGGGGCTAACGAAAAAGGCCACCGTTTCCGATGGCCTTTTGTCGTTTCGCTTATGTCAGAACGATCAGTGCTTGTTGGCCCAGACGTTCTTCTTGGCGAGGTAGGCAAGAACCGTGGCAACCAGCAGGAAGCCAAGCACAGCCCAGCCGGTCTGCTTGCGCTTGTCCAGCTTCGGCTCTGCAGTCCAGATCAGGAATGCCGCAACATCAGTCGACATTTGCTGAACGGTGGCCGTGGTGCCGTCCGAGTACGTCACTTGTCCGTCACCAGCGATTGGTGCCGGCATCGAGAGGTTCAGGTTGGCAAAGTACGGGTTGTAATACAGGCCATCAGGGGTCTTGGCGTCGGGGAACTTCTTGAGAAGCTCAGCAGGCTGTTCCTGATAGCCGGTCAACAACGAGGCAACATAAGCGCCGCCGTCATGACGTGCCTTGGTGATCAGCGAAAGATCAGGCGGTACGCCTTGTCCTGCATAATACACCGTCGGGAAGTAATCCTGCGGGATGTTATCACGCTCCGCGCGCTCACCTGTCTTAACGTCAAACGTGGGCTGCTTTGTGCCCCACTGCTTGGCGATTGCCTTCACTTCGGCTTCTGAATAGCCGAGTGCAGCCAGATCGCGGAAAGCGACATGCTTGAGTGAGTGACAGGTCGAGCAGACTTCCTTGTAAACCTGGAAGCCGCGCTGGAGCTGTGCTTTGTCGAACTTGCCAAATGCGCCATCGCTGGCGAATTTGATGTCCTTGGGCAGAAGATGGAACGCGTGTTCTGCTGTTTCGGCAGCGGGTTCCTTGATCGCGGTGTAGGCGCCGTTTCCGAACGACCAGAGCAGCGCGATGGCAAAGAACAGGCCTACCAGAGGGCCAAAAAGACGGACCATGGGGTTCTCTTTCTCTTACGCTTCGTTGCTGTCAGGCAGCTGCAGGATGGGCATTGAGCACTGCGCTCTCATCCTTGCCCAGGACGCCTTCGGTGATCGAGAACGGAAGCGGTTCCGGCTTTTCGATCGACGAGACGAGCGGGAGGATGATGAGGAAGTGCGCGAAGTAATAGATCGATGCCACCTGGCTGATCATCACGTAGGGTTCAGCAGCCGGAGCGCCGCCGCAGTAGAACAAGACCGCCATGGTCGGGATCAGACCGAACCAGAAGAACTTGCGGAACAGCGGGCGGTAGTGGCCTGAACGAACCGGCGAGGTATCCAGCCAGGGCAGGAAGAACCACACGAGGATCGAGCCGAACATGGCGAGCACGCCCATCAGCTTGGCCGGGATAAAGAAGAAGTCATACGTGAAGGCGCGCAGGATCGCGTAGAATGGATAGAAGTACCATTCAGGAACGATGTGTGCCGGCGTCGAAAGCGGGTTTGCCGGAATGTAGTTATCCGGATGGCCCAGCGCGTTCGGCGCGAAGAACAGGATTGCGCAGTAGATCAGCAGGAAGATGCCAAGCCCGAAGCCGTCCTTTGCCGTGTAGTACGGGTGGAACGGTACGGTATCGGATTCCGTCTTCACTTCAACACCGGTCGGGTTTGACGAACCGGGGATGTGCAGCGCCCAGATGTGCAGGATGATAACACCGGCAATCACGAACGGCAGCAGGAAGTGGAGCGAGAAGAAGCGGTTCAGAGCGGCGTTATCAGGGGCAAAGCCACCGAGCAGCCAGATCTGGATCGGTTCACCCACCAAAGGAATAGCGCCGAACAGGCCGGTGATCACCTTGGCACCCCAGAAGCTCATCTGGCCCCAGGGAAGCACATAGCCCATGAAGGCGGTGGCCATCATCAACAAGAAGATGGTGACGCCGAGCAGCCAGATCATCTCACGCGGGGCTTTGTACGATGAGTAGAAGAAGCCACGGAAGATGTGCAGGTAAACCACAACGAAGAACGCCGAGGCACCGTTGGCGTGCGCATAGCGCATCATCCAGCCCCAATTGACGTCGCGCATGATGTGTTCGACCGAATCGAATGCAACGCCAGCGTTGGCGGCGTAATGCATCGCAAGGACGACGCCGGTGACGATTTGCAGCACCAGACAGAACCCGGCGAGTACGCCGAAGTTCCACATATAGTTGAGATTGCGGGGCACCGGATATCCGGCACCAACGGCATTGTATACAAAGCGCGGCAGGGGCAGCTTTTCGTCAAGCCACTGCGTCAGGCCATTGCCTGGCTTGTATTCGTTCGCCCAGGGAAAGCTCATAAGTCCTGTCCTCAGCCGATCTTCACGACAGTGTCGGAGATGAATGAATACTCTGGCACCTCAAGATTCTTGGGTGCCGGGCCTTTGCGGATGCGTCCGGCAGTGTCGTAGTGCGAACCGTGGCATGGGCAGAAATACCCGCCAAATTCGCCCTTCACTTCGCCTTCGCCAGCACCCAGCGGCACGCAGCCGAGGTGCGTACAAACGCCCATCGTGATAAGCCAGTTGGTCTTGCCAACTTTGGTGCGTTCTTCCAGCGTCTGCGGATCGCGCAGGGAAGTTGCGTCAACCTGATCGGCCGAAGCGATTTCTTCCGGCTTCAGATTGCGGATGAACACTGGCTGCTTGCGGAAGACCGCCTTGATCGCCTGGCCCGTCTGGATCGCCGAAATGTCGATCTCTGTCGAGCTTTGCGCCAAGACGTCCGCCGATGGCGCCATCTGACTTACCAACGGGAGAATGACGGCAGCGCCGCCAACACCCGCAAAACTCACCGCCGCGATATTGATAAAATCGCGTCGGCGCACGCCCTCTCCGGTTACGCCCAGAGTGTCGATGCTCGCCTCATCAGCCATTGAAATTCCCTGCCTGCTGCCGCCGCGCACGCGCATCGCCCGCGGTCCAACTTGCCCACTGGATAAAAACCGGGTGAACCCGCAAAGGCGCCCCCGATCCACACGAAGGCATGGCGCGCGCGAATGCGCCGTGCCAGCCCCCACTTGGGAGGCCTGATAGACGCAAAGCCACGGCTTTGCCAACAGGCATTTTGGTATGGGAAAAGGGGGCGATTGCTGAGTCTTTATACAGCCTTTGGGGCGGAAACGCCGGATCGGGCAAATTGGCTAAAATCCAGCGCCATCAGGCCATTTGGGACCTGCAAGGCCCATGACCTTGAACAGCGCGCCCATTTGTCGCTCATCAACAAGGCGGTCCCGTGCGGCATATACTTCTGCTGCATGGGCCGGAGCAAAGGCGGCAAGCGCATCTGCGCGCGCGTCGATTCCCAGTGAGCGTAGCCACTTGCCTTGGTCAACTGTGCCAAGCCAGCGCACATCGCGTGATTGCGCGATTGCCGAAAGGACCGAGAAATCAACGTGTGCGGTAAGGTCAGCCTCTCCGGGGGTGGCAAAGGGATCAACATGGCGGTGGTCCCGCACGGCTTGCAACGATGAGCCATAGGCCGGTTGCGTATAGCCATAATCGATGAACAGCGCCGCACCGCCTTGGGCCGTCAACCGTCCGGATACTTCATATAGCACGGCAGCCGATGCTGGAGACGTTTCCAGAATCGCGCCATCTGCGGCATCACGCAAGGCGACGGGCACCGCATTGTCCATGAGCTGCGAACCCGCGATGGGCACGAGGCGGTCCTGATCAAGGCCTACCATCCGTTCGCGCCAGCCTTCGGCGGTGCGGACCATTTGCCGGATTGGCAGCGCATCAAGAAATTCGTTGGCAACAATCAACACGGGCCCGTCGGTGGGCAAAGTCGACAAGTCGGCGTGCCAACGCGCCTGGGGGTGGAGTTCAAGCTGCAGCGCTTTGAGCGCGGTGCTGGTTTCAACAAAGTGCAGGGTCGGGGCAAGGCCATAGCGCTTTGCCGCGCCCAGCGCGTCACGCGCCAAAGTGCCGCGACCGGGGCCGAGCTCGACATAATGGACAGGGCTTGGGCGGCCTGCGCGTATCCAGATGTCAGCCAGCCACAGCCCGATCAGCTCGCCGAACATCTGGCTGATTTCCGGCGCGGTGATGAAATCCCCTGCTGTACCAAAGGGATCGCGGCTGTTGTAATAATGCGCGTTTGATTCGGCCATATAGTGCGAGATGCTGATCGGCCCGGTATTGGTGATCAGCCGCGTGAATGTTTCAAGCAACGGCGCGCTCATGCAGGCGCGGCTCCTGTGGCAGATACGGGCTTGTTGATCAGCCCGCGGATCAGGAAGAACAATCCCACCGCCATCATCGGAATGGTCAGCCACTGGCCCATCGAGAACCCGGTGCGCATCGCGAAATCCTGCAACTGCGAGTCAGGCTCACGGTAGAATTCGACCATGAACCGGGCGAGGGCATAGCCGAAGGTGAAGGTGCCGACGAGCAGGCCGGTGCGCCAGCGCGCTTTCGTGCGCCAGAACAGAAAGAGCAGGACGATGGCCAGTACGAGGCCTTCCAGCGCGGCTTCATAAAGCTGGCTGGGATGGCGCGCGATGGGACCGCCGCCGGGGAAGATCATGGCCCATGCCACGCCGGAACCGGCTTCGCGGCCCCACAATTCACCGTTCATGAAGTTTGCAAGGCGGCCGAACAGCAGGCCGAAAGGCACGCAGACCGAGATGTAATCGCACACCCGCACGAAGTTCAAACCAGCCCGCCACGAGACCCATGCGATGGCGAGCACTACGCCGAGCAACCCGCCATGGAAGCTCATCCCGCCTTCCCACAGCTTGATCAGGTTTTGCGGTTCGGTCAGCAGTTCGGGGGCATAGAACATGGCGTAGCCAAGCCGCCCGCCAAGGATAATGCCAAGCGTTGCGTAGAAAAACAGATCATCGGCGTGGCGCTGTGCAATGGGCGCGCCGGGCTGGCTGATCATCTTGGACAATTGCCAATAGCCCAGAATGATCCCGGCCAGATAGGCCAATGAATACCATTTCAGCGCGAAGAATCCCAGGTCCAGCGCGATGGGCGAAACACCCAGATCTTCCCAGCGAATCGGCCCTGAAACCGCCCCTGCCGAGGCCGCTGCGGACGTGGACGCTACGGCAAGCGCGGTTGCTGTTGACAGTAGTGACAGCAAGAGGCGAACTCCCTACAACTTCAAAAATAAGCCGATTTCCCTGATGCAAAATACGGCCTTTGCGGTATCGTATTGGCACAGGGCGAAGGCCACAAGCAAACCCGAAAAGGCGCACGCGTGATGTGTCCGGGGGTTGGGAGAATATCAGGACGCCATGAAGACCGAGCTTGACCTTGCCATGGATCGCACATTCACTGCGCTAACCGCTGAAGGCGGGATGTTCCAAACCGTTATGGTACAGCGGTTTGGCCATGATGTGCCGATGATTGCCACCGCGCCGCCGCACCTGCCTGCGTACTTTGCCTATTTCTGCGCAACGCATGGCGAAAAGACATTCATCGTCGATGGTGAAATGCGCTTGAGCTTTGCCGATGTTTACAAGGCGGCACGCCACGTGGCGGGCGCTTTGGTTGAAGGGCACGGTGTACAAAAAGGGGATCGCATCGCCATTGCCGCGCGCAATTCAGCCAATTGGGTAATTGCCTATATGGCAGTGCTGATGGCTGGCGGTTGTGCCACTCTGCTTAACGGCTGGTGGTCGGGTGAGGAATTGGCCGGCGGCGTTGATCTGGTCGAATGCCGCTATGTCATTGCCGATGATTCGCGGGCCAAGCGCCTTGTTGGCCATAGCCACGGGGCGGTGCTTCTGACGATTGCGCATGATTGCGCCTATGAACAAGGCCTGGCGTCGCTGCTTGGCAAGGGCGGTGGCATGGCCACGATCCTGCCGACGTTGACAGGCGAAGATTGGGCGACGGTGTTGTTTACGTCAGGCTCTACCGGCGTGGCCAAGGGTGCCTTGTCGGACCATCGCGGCGTGGTGCAGGGCACGATGAATTACGCCGTTCAATCTGTTGCCGCACTCGCCATCTTGAACGCCAAGGGACAAGGCCCTGCGCCCGATGTGCAGCCAACGACGCTGGTCAACGTGCCGCTTTTCCATGTGACCGGCGAAGTGCCCGTGTTCCTGCAGTCGTTCGCGCTGGGCCGCAAACTGGTGCTTATGGCCAAGTGGGACGTGGTTGAGGCGATGCGCTTGATCGAACGCGAAAAGGCGACGTACTTTGTTGGCGTGCCGCTGATGAGTTTTGAAATCGCGACGCATCCTGACCGGGAAAAGTACGATCTTTCAACGTGCGTGTCGTTTGCGGCAGGTGGCGCCCCGCGCCCGGTCGAGCATGTGGAGCGCATCCGAAAGGCAATGCCCCATGCGTTTCCGTTGCTGGGCTATGGCCTGACTGAAACCAATGGCGTGGGCTGCGGCAATCTGAACGAGAACTATCTGGCAAAGCCGGGCAGCACCGGAACGGCGTCGCGTCCGCTGGTGGACCTGGCCATCCTTGATGATGCAGGCAACACACTGCTCCAAGGTGCGGTGGGGGAAGTTTCCATCCGCTCAATCGCCAATTTCCTCGGATATTGGGGCAATGAAAAGGCAACGCGCGAAGCCGTGACGGCGGATGGATACTTCCGCACGGGCGATCTGGGGTACCTTGATGCCGAGGGCTATTTGTTCATCGTGGATCGCAAAAAAGACATCATCATTCGCGGCGGCGAAAATATCAGCTGCATCGAGGTGGAAAACGCCATCTATGCGCACCCGTGTATTGCTGAAGTCAGCGTTTTCGGCCTTCCGGACGAGAGATTCGGTGAGGTTCCAGCGGCAGTCTATCTTGCAAAGGATGATTGTTCGGCCACCGAGGAGGAACTGCGCGCCTTTTTGAAAGAGCATATCGCCCCGTTCAGTATCCCGGTGCGTTTCTGGGAAGTGCATGAGGCACTGCCACGGTTGGGCACGGAAAAAGTGGACAAGCGGTCTTTGCGCGAAACCTACACCAAAGAATGGCTTGGGGAATGGCCGAATACGCCTGCGTAAGGCCCGTTGTTATTGGACGGTAAAGCATGAAGGGGTAAAGGGGAGGCATGATGCTTCCCCGGATTGCCCACCAGCGCGCCATTATTGACCGTCGCGCACTTGCCGACGCCGTAGCTGCGGCCTTTGCCGAGCAGGATGAGAAATCGCGCCCGGTGGTGGTCGAACTGCTGCGTGACGCGCTGGAATCAGGACGCGCCGAAATTGCCCGCCGGTTGGAGGCACGGCCTTCGGGCGGCAGCGAATGTGCCCAGGCGCAGGCATTTCTGGTCGATCAGCTGGTGCGGGTGATTTACGATCACATCGTCGGGCGCGTCTATCGCGCCAGCAACCGGTCTACGGGAGAGCGGATCGCGGTGCTGGCAGTGGGCGGGTACGGACGCGGCGAAATGGCGCCACATTCCGATGTTGATATTGCATTTGTCACCCCCACAAAGCCGACATCGTGGTGTGAACAGGTAATTGAGGCCATGCTCTATTACTTTTGGGACTTGGGTCTGAAGGTAGGGCAATCAAGCCGTTCGCTGGATGAAGTGGTGCGGATGGCGAAAAGTGATCTGACCATTCGCACAGCGCTGCTTGAAGGGCGTTATGTCTGGGGTGACCGCGAACTTTACGAGGAGGCATCGGCACGATTTTGGGCCGAGGTTGTCACCGGCACTGAAAAGCAATTCGTTGCCGAGAAGCTGGAAGAGCGCAACGCGCGCCACAAGAAGCTGGGTGACAGCCGCTATGTGGTGGAGCCCAACGTCAAAGAGGGCAAGGGTGGCTTGCGCGATCTGCATGCGCTGTACTGGATGGGCAAATACATTCACAAGGTGCGTGACGCGTCCGAGTTGGTCGATGTTGGCCTGCTGACGGCTGAGGAATATCGCGCGTTCCGTCGGGCCGAGAACTTTTTCTGGGCCGTGCGTTGCCATCTGCACACCATCACCAATCGTGCCGAAGACCGGCTGACGTTCGATTTGCAGCGTGAAGTTGCGATGCGGATGAACTTTGCCGATCGTCCCGGCAAAAGCGCGGTTGAGCGAGCGCGGTTGAGCGATTCATGCAGTATTTCTTCCTGCAAGCAAAACAGGTGGGGTCGCTAACCGGGGTGTTTCTGGCGCAACTGGACGAGCAGTTCGCCGGACAAAAGCGCGGCTTCTTTGCCGCCTTGCGCAAGCGGCGGCGCAAAAAGGTCGGGCCGTTCCTGATCGATGGCGGCAAACTGGCGGTGCCTTCGGACGCGACGTTTCAGGAAGACCCCGTGCGGCTGGTCGAGCTTTTTGCCTGTGCAGCATCTGAAAAAGTCGAGATTCATCCCGAATCCATGCGGATAGCGCGGCGCGACGCATCGCTGATTGATGCCTCGGTGCGCAAAGACCCTCGCGCCAATGCGCTTTTCCTCGACGTGTTGACCAGCCGGAACGACCCCGAGACCGTATTGCGCTGGATGAACGAAGCCGGTGTGTTCGGACGGTTTGTGCCCGATTTCGGGCGCGTCATCGCGCAAATGCAATTCGACATGTACCACCATTACACGGTGGACGAACATACCATCCGGGCCATTGGTTTGCTTGCCCAGATTGAAAAGGGCGAGGCCAAGCTGGATCACCCCTTGGCCAGCGAAGTCGTGTCCAAAGTCGCTTCACGTCGTGTGCTTTATGTCGCCACGCTGCTGCATGACATCGCCAAAGGGCGGCGCGGCGATCATTCTGTTCTGGGTGCAGATGTGGCGATGAAGCTGTGTCCGCGCCTTGGCATGTCGGCGGCAGAGACAGAACTGGTTGCTTGGCTGGTGCGCTGGCACTTGTTGATGAGCGCCACCGCTTTCAAGCGCGACCTGGCCGATTACAAGACCATCGCCGATTTTGTGAACACCGTGCAAAGCCAGGAACGCCTGCGGCTGCTGCTGATCCTGACCGTTGTTGATATCCGCGCAGTGGGGCCAGGCGTTTGGAATTCATGGAAGCGGCAATTGTTAAGCGACTTGTTCGTTTCAGCCGAAGAGATGCTGCGCCTGGGCCACAAAACCCATGGCCGAGCAGAACGCATTATTGCCAAGAAAAAGGCCGTTGGCGCGCTGCTTAAAGAGCGTGATGCGCTGATCGGCACGGTTGGCAAGCAGTTGGGCGATGCTTACTGGATTGCCGAGCCCGAGGACATCGTGGCGCTGAATTTGCAGCAAATGGACACCGCTTTGGGTGAACCGCTGTCGGTTGAGGCGCATTGGTATCCTGCACGCGGGGCTACGCTCGTTACCGTGCTGGCGGCTGACCATCCGGGTCTGTTCTATCGCATTGCCGGGGGCATTCATCTGGCTGGCGGCAACATTATCGATGCGCGTATTCACACCGCGCGCAATGGCACCGCGGTTGACAATTTCCTTGTGCAAGACCCGTTGGGCCGGCCGTTGAACGAGGCAAACCAGATCGCGCGGCTGAAAAATGCCATCGCGGATGCACTGGCCAACCGGGTCAAGCTTCAGCCGCAATTGGCGGCACGTCCGCTGGCCCGCCCGCGCGCCGATGCATTTGACGTTCGCCCGATCGTGATTTTTGATAACAAGGCGTCCAATCGCTTCACCGTGATCGAAGTCGGCGCGCGTGATCGGCCTGCCCTGCTCAGCGCTTTGGCGCGGACGCTGTTCGAAGCGCGGCTGGTCGTCCATTCAGCGCATATCGCCACTTATGGCGAACGCGCGGTGGACACATTCTATGTGACAGACGTGCTTGGCGAAAAGATCGACAGCGATACGCGCATGAAAACGATCGAGAAGAAGCTGCTTGAGGCGGCGGAGGAGCGAAAGCTTAAAGCCGCCGCCTGATTGTTCAGGCGGGACTTTGCGCAGCGGCGAACTGGTCATAGGCTTCAACCGCCTGGGCTGCGTACATCAGGCTTGGGCCAGCACCCATGTAAAGTGCCATGCCCATCGTTTCCATAATCTCGTCGCGTGATGCGCCATGGCTGAGCGCGGCCTTGGTGTGGAAAGCAATTCAACCGTCACAACGAATGGCGACGGATATCGCAAGGGCAATCAGTTCCTTGGTCTTGGCATCAAGCGCACCGGGCTTTGTCGCTGCCTGCGCCATTGCGGAAAAAGCCTTCATCACTTCGGGCGTGCCAAGGCGCACTTCCTTGATTGCACCTGTCAGGTCGCTTGCCATCTGCGGCCAATCTTTGTTCATGACGTCTGCTTTCCTGATGTGAGATGCGTTATTTTTCGGGCAACCAGCCAACTTGTCGGAATTGAAAACACGAAGCCGATGGCTGCGGCGATTATGATGGGGCGGCTGCCGGTCATCCCCGCTGCCAGAACGCCGGTAATCCCGACGCCCATGAGCGTCGTGGCGATGACAGAGTGCAGGATCATCATCATGCGGAACACATTCAATCGTCCTTCGGAGAACCGGCGGGGTAACTATCCCTACCTTGGCCGCGGCCGATATGGATTGATGCGCATCAAATGGCAGGCAAGACTCGCAACCGGGCGGTGCACACCCTATCTTCACCGGTGATGAGCGAAGCAGAATATCTCGGCGGCAGGTTTCTGCTGGCCATGCCCGGAATGGGTGACCCGCGGTTTGACCACGCGGTGATCGCAATGTGCGTGCATGATGAACATGGCGCGCTGGGCATAGGCGTGGGCCAAGTGCGCGACGGCATTACGCTGCACGGGCTGCTGGAGGACATCGGGATTGATCCCGGCGTTGCGCCTGATGTTCCCGTGCTCAACGGCGGGCCGGTTGAAACGGCGCGCGGGTTTGTGCTGCACACCAATGACTGGGGCGGCGAGGGCAGTGTAACCGTTGACCCGCTGTGCCAGCTTTCAGCATCGCTTGATGTGCTGCGCGCGATTGCCGAAGGGCGTGGCCCTTCGAAATATCTGGTCGCCTTGGGCTATGCCGGTTGGGGTGCAGGCCAGCTTGAGGGCGAAATGCGGCACCACGGCTGGTATGCCGCCAAGGGGCGGGCTGAAGTGTTGTTCGAGACGCCCACCGGACGGCGCTGGACCACAGCATGGAAGCGCGAGGGGATCGACCCCTCGCACCTCGTAGCCCAAACTGGCAGGGCTTAGGCTTCTGCTGCTTTGCTGTTGAGCTGGATGTAGTTTTCCAGCCCCATGCGCTCGATCATGTCGAACTGCTTTTCGATGACATCGACATGCTCTTCCTCGCTTTCGAGGATCTTCTGGAACAAGTCGCGGCTGACAAAGTCGCGCACGGTTTCACAATGGGCAATCGCATCGCGGAGCAGCGGCAAAGCGTCCATTTCCAGCGCAAGATCGGCTTTCAGGATTTCTTCAACCGATTCACCAACGCGCAGGCGGCCCAAAGCCTGGAAGTTTGGCAGTCCATCCAGAAACAAGATGCGATCCGCCAGAAGATCGGCGTGCTTCATTTCATCAATGGATTCGTGACGTTCGTATTCCGCCAGCTTCTTGACGCCCCAGTTGTCGAGCATGCGGTAATGCAGCCAGTACTGGTTGATCGCCGTAAGCTCGTTCAGCAGGGCTTTGTTGAGGAATTCAATAACTGTGGCATCGCCCTTCATGGCGCTGATCCTTCTTCGCGACTATCTCAGGATTCTATGCCGTAGGGCTTGTCTGGCAAAGCGCGAACGACTCGCACCAGCCAGAAATAATCAGGCAAATGAGGGGGATCGCTCGTCAGCAATGACGGCTTCGGCATCCTCAAGGCATTGGCGGCATTGGGGTTGAAAACCCAGCAGGCCATAAATGTCCTCAGCCCCGCCAGCGTTACAGCGTGCAGTGGCGCGAATGTCTTTTTCCCGAATGGCATTGCAGATGCATATGAACATTGCCGTTATCCCGAACCAGTGCTTGTTGCCAATGAATCGCAGTAATAATGCGATGCGTTCGCAATAGCAAGTGCGGAATTGGCCGGTGCGAATATGATGCTTTGGTGCGTCCTGTTGCATCCTTGCCGGAACGCTCCTACATTATGGCTACATCAAGAGTTGGGGTGACGCTCCAACGCCAACCTGCCATTCCGGGCAAGGTGGCGCTTGAACCGGGTAACCGGTGAAAGGATGTGGCCGATCGGGCAACGAAACGGACACAGGGACAAGCGTCTACCAGCCACAGGTTGAATAGAAAGACGCGCCAAGTGCCGATCAGAATTGCCGATAATCTTCCCGCCCGCCGCACGCTCGAAGCCGAGGGCGTAATCGTGATGAGCGAAACCGAAGCAGCGCGGCAGGATATCCGCCCGATCCGCATCGCGCTGCTCAATCTGATGCCGGACAAGATCACCACCGAAACGCAGATCGCGCGGTTGCTGGGCGCAACGCCCTTGCAGGTCGATCTGGAACTGGTGCGGATATCCGATCACGTCAGCAAGACCACGTCTGCGGGCCACATCGCGTCGTTCTATCGCCCTTGGGAAGACGTGAAAGTCGAGAAGTTTGACGGGCTGATCATAACCGGTGCGCCGGTTGAGACGATGGCGTTTGAGGACGTGACCTATTGGGACGAATTGCGCCGGATTCTCGATTGGTCGCAAAGTCACATCCATCGCACTTTGACGGTGTGCTGGGGAGCGATGGCGGCGCTTTACCACTTCCACGGCGTGGAAAAGCATAATCTTGCGACCAAGGCATCAGGCGTGTTCCGGCACGTGAACCGCGCGCCCGCCAATCCGTGGGTGCGCGGGTTGCCCGATGTGTTCGACGTTCCGGTATCGCGCTGGGCCGAAGTGCGCCGTGAAGACCTGCCGGAAGGCCGTGGCCTGAGTGTTTTGGCTGAAAGCCCTGAAACCGGGCTTTGCCTGATTGATGACCCTGCGCAGCGCACGCTGCATATGTTCAATCATCTTGAATACGACACGCTGACGCTGGCGGGTGAATATGCGCGGGACGATGCAGGTTATATGCCCCGTCACTATTTCCCCGGCGATGATCCTCAGGCGCAGCCGGTGAATTCATGGCGCGGCCATGGCCACCTGCTGTTCGGTAACTGGATCAATGAGGCCTATCAGACCACGGCTTTTGATCTGGAAGATATCGGCAAATGACGACTCTTCTTGCCTTTGGCGCGTGCTTGACCTAACGGCCCCGCTTCAACCGACACGGATTCGATGATCGGCCTGGCCACAAGGGCTGCCAAGGCGGATCGGACGCGTCGAATACAGGAGACCAAAATGCCCAAGATGAAAACCAAGAGCGGCGTGAAAAAGCGCTTCAAGCTCACTGCCACCGGCAAGGTGAAGCATGGTGTTGCTGGCAAGCGCCACCGTCTGATGAGTCACAACGCCAAGTACATCCGCCAGAACCGCGGCACTGACGTGATTTCCGATGCTGATGCACGGACGATCAAGAAGTGGGCGCCCTACGGGCTGAACTGAGGAGCGCTGACTTATGAGCCGTATCAAACGTGGTGTGACCACCCGTGCAAAGCACAAAAGGATTTTGGATCAGGCGAAGGGCTATCGTGGCCGTCGCAAGAACACTATCCGCGTCGCCCGTCAGGCCGTTGAAAAGGCCGGACAATATGCCTATCGTGACCGCAAGGTAAAGAAGCGCAGCTTCCGCGCCCTGTGGATTCAGCGCATCAATGCTGCTGTTCGCGAAGAAGGCCTGACCTATTCGCAGTTCATCCACGGCACCAAGCTGGCAGGCCTTGAACTGGACCGCAAGACGATGGCCGATCTCGCCATGAACGAGAGCGCCATTTTCAACACGGTTATTGCGCAAGCCAAGGCAGCCCTTCCGGCCGCCTGATCTTCGCATCGTTCCGATGTAAAAAGGGGGTGGGTTCATTGGAACCTGCCCCCTTTTTTCGTTCCGCCATTGCAGATCGTTTGTCAGGCTGATCTTTCAACAGGCCTCAAGAAAGTTATTGGTGGCCTGAACAAATAACAGGGGCGCAAAACTTGTCGGCGGACTGTACTGTCCATGTCCGATTCCATCGGCCTGTTGAGCCGTTGAATCGTTACTTCACAACATTTTACCTAACCGAGCTGGATGTGCCCGGCGGTGAACGCGTGACGGACTACCTGCATCCTGAATGGGCCAATTTCAGGGCCTACAGTGGTGACTTGCCTGATTCGCAATTGCCGGATCTGCCCGAAATTTCCGGGGTCACTGCCAATGTAACTGGCCCTACCAGCAAGACCTTGCGCTTTACTGTTGGCACTACGCGTATTTGGGGGATCGGCATTTTGCCGCTGGGTTGGGCCAGATTTGTGGGTGCGCCTGCTAACCTCCATGCTGACCGACATTATACTGTGGCGAAAGAGCCGTTCTTGACACAGTTCAGGGGTCTTGCTGCCAATCTGTTTGGCGATGAGCCTGATGAAGCCGCTGAACTTGAACGGATTACAGCATTTTTCCTGCGCGCACTGGCACGGGGTGACCGGGAGGATGATCCGCGCATCGTGGCCTGCCACGCCGCACTGTTGAACCCTGAAATTTCCAACGTCAGCGAAATGGCCGAAGCGGCCCATTTGCCCTCGCATACGCTTGAACGGATCTGCCGCAAGCATTTCGGTTTTCCGCCAAGTCTTCTGCTGCGGCGCCAAAGGTTTATGCGCAGTCTGGTGCAATATATGCTGGACCCTTCGCTGCACTGGATCGGGGCGATTGACAGCAGCTATCACGATCAGGCCCAGTTCGTGCGCGACTTCCATCGCTTCATGGGAACCAGCCCCAGCGAATATGCGGCGCGGCCCAAGCCTGTGCTGGAAGCGGTGATGAAGGCGCGGCAGGAGTTCATGGGCAGCGCCGTGCAAGCGCTGCACCGACCGGCAGCGGAATGAACTCCCCACTTTGATTCTGTCGCATTTGCCGCTAGCGGCTTGCCGCATGGAACAGCTTGATCAACAGCAGACCGAAACCCTAGCCGCCATCGCCGATGCTGCGACGCCTGATGCCGTGGAGGCCATCCGTGTTGCCGCGCTTGGCAAACAGGGGTGGGTGAGCGCGCTGCTCAAATCGCTGGGCGGCATGACGCCCGAACAGCGCACCAGCGAAGGCCCGAAAATTCAAGGCGTTCGTGAGGCCGTGACGGCCGCGTTGGCATCGCGCAAGGCTGTACTGGAAAGCGCAGTGCTGGAAGCGCGACTGGCGGCGGAGACGGTTGATCTGTCACTGCCTGCGCCCGAAATGCCCAAGGGATCGATCCATCCGGTTGCCCAAGTGATGGACGAACTGGCTGAAATCTTTGCAGATATGGGCTTTGCCGTGGCCAGCGGGCCAGAGATCGAGGACGATTGGCACAATTTCACCGCGCTCAATATGCCCGAAACCCATCCGGCGCGCGCGATGCATGATACGTTCTATTTCCCGGACAAGGATGCAGATGGCCGCTCGATGCTGCTGCGCACGCATACCTCGCCGGTGCAGATCAGGACGATGCTGAAAGAGGGTGCGCCCTTGCGGATCATCGCGCCGGGGCGGGTTTATCGTTCGGATTCAGATGCTACGCACACGCCGATGTTTCACCAGATCGAAGGTCTGGTGATCGACAAGGGCATTCACTTGGGCCACCTCAAGTGGACGCTGGAGACATTCCTCAAGGCCTTCTTTGAACGCGAAGACATCGTCCTGCGTCTGCGCCCCAGCTATTTCCCGTTCACCGAACCTTCTGTTGAGGTGGATGTGGGGTACACCTTGGTGGGGGGTAAGCGGGTGGTTGGCGGCAGCGGCGACGCTGCGGACGGCGGCTGGATGGAAGTTTTGGGTTCGGGCATGGTCAACCGCAAGGTGATCGAGTTCGGCGGGCTTGATCCCGATGAATGGCAGGGCTTTGCCTTCGGCACCGGCGTCGACCGGCTCGCCATGCTGAAATATGGCCTCGACGATTTGCGCGCCTTCTTTGATGGCGATGCGCGGTGGCTGGGCCACTATGGCTTCGGTGCGCTTGATGTGCCGACCCTTTCTGGCGGTGTGGGAGTACGTTCGTGAAGTTCTCGCTCTCATGGTTGAAGTCGGTCTTGGATACCAAGGCCGATGCGCGCACCATCGCGGAAAAGCTGACCTCGTTGGGGTTGGAAATCGAAGGCGTTGAAGATGCCTCTGCCGCGTTGACGCAGTTCCGTGTGGCGCGGGTGCTGACCGCTGAGAAGCATCCGCAGGCCGACAAGCTGCAAGTGCTCTCGGTGGACTTGGGTGACGGTACGCCGCTGCAAGTGGTGTGCGGTGCGCCCAATGCGCGCGCAGGGTTGGTTGGCGTGTTGGGCACGGCGGGCGCGGTGGTTCCGGCCAATGGCATGGTCCTGCGCAATTCGGCCATTCGCGGCGTCGAATCCAACGGCATGATGTGTTCGACGCGTGAACTGGGCCTTGGCGAAGATCACGACGGCATCATCGAACTGCCCGAAGATGCGCCCGTTGGCACCAGCTTTGCCGATTACATCGGGTCCGATCCGGTGTTCGATGTGGCGATTACGCCCAACCGGCCGGATTGCATGGGCGTTTACGGCATCGCGCGTGATCTGGCGGCATCGGGCCTTGGTGTGTTGAAGCCGATTGCGGCTGAGGCGGTTGCGGGCAGTTTCCCGTGCCCGGTGGAAGTGCGCACCGATGATGCGCAAGGGTGCCCTGCATTCTATGGCCGCGTCATTCGCGGGGTGAAGAATGGTCCCAGCCCGAAGTGGTTGCAGGACTTTTTGAAGTCTGCGGGCCAGCGCCCGATTTCGGCGCTGGTGGACGTCACCAACTTTGTGATGCTGGGCTATGGCCGTCCGGCGCATGCTTATGATCTGGCGAAGCTTTCCGGTGCGGTTGTGGCGCGCAAGGCTGTGGCGGGCGAGAAAGTCGTCGCGCTCAATGGCAAGGAATATGCGCTTGAGCCGTGGATGACGGTGATTGCCGATGATACGGGCGTGCACGACATTGCCGGGATCATGGGCGGTGAGCATTCGGGCTGCGGTGATGATACGACCGATGTGCTGCTGGAAGTGGCCTATTTCGATCCGCCTTCGATTGCGCGGACGGGACAGGCGCTGGCGCTGGCATCGGATGCGCGCGGACGGTTTGAGCGCGGGGTTGATCCGGCGTTCCTTGATACCGGCATGGACCTGCTGACATCGCTGATCCTTGAGATTTGCGGTGGTGAAGCATCCGAAGTGATCCGTGCTGGCGAACCGCCGGTGGCGCGCAAGAGCGTTGCCTATGACCCTGCCTTGGCTGGATCGCTGGGCGGCATTGATGTGGCCGATGCCGAACAGAAGCGCATTCTGGCGGCGCTGGGCTTCGAGGTTGCGGACGACTGGGCCGTTACTGTGCCGACATGGCGGCCCGATGTGGATGGCGCGCCTGATATTGTCGAGGAAGTGATCCGCGTTCACGGGCTTGATGCGGTGCCATCAACACCGCTGCCGCGCGCGGATGGCGTGGCCAAACCGACGGCGACGCCTGCGCAAATGCTGGAGCGCCGCGTGCGCCGTGCTGCGGCTGCGCGGGGGCTGCATGAGGCGATTACGTGGTCATTCCTGCCCGAAGCTGAAGCGGCGCACTTTGCCGATGGTGAGGCGTTATGGACACTGGCAAACCCGATTTCCGAAGACTTGAAGACCATGCGGCCTTCGCTGCTGCCGGGGCTGCTTTCGGCGGTGAAGCGCAACCTTGATCGTGGCGCGTCATCGGTGCGCCTGTTCGAGGTCGGACGGCGTTATCTGCGCGGGGCCAATGGCGCGAGCGACGAGAAGCTGAGCCTTGGCGTGGTGCTGGCGGGCGACAAAGTTGCGCGCGGTTGGGCTTCGGGCAAGGCGCAAGTGTTTGATGCGTTCGATGCCAAGGCCGAAGCGATGGCGTTGCTGGCCGAAGCCGGTGCTCCGGTTGATAGCTTGCAGGTTATGGGTGAAGCGGGGCCGCAGTTCCATCCCGGCCAGTCTGCAACGTTGCGGCTGGGGCCAAAGACCGTGCTGGCGCGCTTTGGCGTGTTGCACCCGACGACTGCAAAGGCGTTCGACATTGATGGCCCGGTTGTGGTGGTCGAACTGTTCCTTGACCGGATTCCGGCGAAGAAGGGCGCAGGCGCATTTGCCCGTCCGCACTTTGCACCGCCGCCGTTGCAGGCCGTAACGCGCGATTTTGCGTTCCTTGTTGCTGCCGAAGTGGCGGCGGGTGATCTGCTGCGTTCGGTCAAGGGCGCGGACAAGGCCAACATCGTGGCCGCGCGGGTGTTTGATGATTTCCGCGGGGTTGGTGTGCCTGAGGGGCAGAAGTCACTCGCCATCGAGGTGACGCTGCAACCGGTCGAGAAATCCTATGATGAAGCCGCGTTGAAGGCGGTTGCCGACAAGGTGATTGCAGCGGCTGCCAAGCAAGGGGCAGTATTGCGCGGATGAAGTTTAAGCGGGCAACGTCGGCTGACAATATATCCTCGTCATTGCGAGGAGGCGAAGCCGACGAAGCAATCCAGAGTTTGCGTGTGCCGCTCTGGATTGCTTCTCCCCGCTTCGCGGGGCTCGCAATGACGAAGGTAGGGCGCGAGACGAAGGTCGGGGGCGCAGTTTTCGGGGCGAAGGTACTGGTAGTGTGAGCGATCTGATCGAGATCACGAATGGCGAGTTGACCGCGCGGATCAATCCGCTCGGCGCTGAATTGTGGTCTTTGACGGATGGCAATGCTCGCGAATACATGACCGATGCCGACCCTGCGTTCTGGGGCGGGCATGCGCCGCTGCTGTTCCCGATTGTCGGATCACTGAATGGCGATGTTCTGCGGCTGGACGGGCGCGAGTATGCGCTGCCGCGCCACGGCTTTGCCCGCCGCAGCCTGTTTGCGCCGGTGCATGTTCATGCGGGTGAGGCGCGGTTCCGGCTGACCGATTCGCCCGATACGCGCCAAGTCTATCCGTTCGGATTTGTGCTGGAGATGGCATTCCGGTTGGACGGGATGACGCTGGCGATGGAGGCTTCGGTCACCAATCCCAATGGCGAGGCTTTGCCTTTCAGCTTCGGCTATCATCCGGCATTTGCATGGCCGTTGCCCGGCGGGGCGGATAAAGCCGCGCACAAGCTGGTGTTTGAAAAGGCAGAGCCGCAGGATGTGCGCCGTGTTGCCAGCGGCTCCGGGGTGTTGCTTGCCGCAACCGAACGAACGCCGGTAGCGGGCCGCGAGCTGGCGCTATCCGAGGATTTGTTCCGCACCGATGCTGTGATCTGGGATCAGCTTGCCAGCCGGTCGGTGTCCTATGGTGCTGACGGCGGAGCGTGGCTCGACATCGCGTTCCCGGACACGCCAGCGCTCGGCCTGTGGCAAGTGCCGGGCGCGCGCTATATCTGCATCGAACCTTGGGCTGGCCATGCCGATCCCGAAGGCTTTGATGGCGATTTCCGCGACAAGCCGGGGGTGATCCTGCTGGAACCCGGTCAATCAAGCAGCTTCCGCATGGACGTAAGCCTTCGTCCCGTTTAGGGGCTTGCCCCATGTCCAATCGCCGCACCTTCGCCATCATTTCCCACCCTGACGCCGGTAAGACGACGCTGACCGAGAAGCTGTTGCTTCAAGGCGGCGCGATTCACTTGGCCGGTGAAGTGAAAGCGCGCGGGCAGGCGCGGCGGGCGCGGTCTGACTGGATGAAGATCGAGCAGCAGCGCGGGATTTCGGTGACGTCCTCGGTGATGACCTTCCAGAAGGATGGCATCGTCTTCAACCTGCTGGATACGCCGGGCCACGAAGACTTTTCCGAAGATACCTATCGCACGCTGACGGCGGTTGATTCGGCGATCATGGTGATCGATGCCGCCAAGGGTATCGAGCCGCAGACGCGCAAGCTGTTCGAGGTTTGCCGCTTGCGGTCAGTGCCGATCATTACTTTCGTGAACAAAGTGGACCGCGAAGGCCGGTCTGTGTTCGAAACGCTGGACGAAGTCGCCGATGCGCTGGCGCTGGATGTGGTCCCGATGTCTTGGCCGATTGGCATGGGCGGCGTGTTTCAGGGCGTGATGAGCTTTGCCGACGAAACCATTGCGCGCCCCGAAGGCGATAGCCGCGAGTTTCTGGGCAAAGTTGAACCGGCAGTCGATATCCCTGATGATATTGCCGAGGAAATCGAACTGGCGCGCGCGGGCTATCCCGAATTTGATCTTGAAGCCTATCGCAATGGTGATCTGACGCCGGTCTATTTTGGTTCTGCGCTGAAGAACTTCGGCGTGATCGATCTGATCGAGGCGATTGCCAAATTTGCGCCGCCGCCGCGCCCGCAATCATCCGATCAGGGGATCATTGATCCCGAACGGCCCGATGTGACCGGCTTCATCTTCAAGGTGCAGGCCAATATGGACCCGCAGCACCGTGACCGGATTGCCTTCATGCGCATGGTTTCGGGCACATTCCGGCGCGGCATGAAGCTGACGCCTTCGGGGCTGGGTAAACCGATTGCGGTACATTCGCCGATCCTGTTCTTTGCGCAGGACCGCGAAATTGCCGATACGGCCGAAGCTGGCGATATCATCGGCATTCCCAACCACGGCACCTTGCGCGTGGGCGATACGCTGTCGGAACGCAACGATGTGCGCTTTACCGGGCTGCCCAACTTTGCGCCGGAAATCTTGCGCCGCGTCCAGTTGAAGGACCCGACCAAGACCAAGCAATTGCGCAAGGCGCTGGATGACTTGTCCGAAGAGGGCGTGATCCAGGTGTTTTACCCGGAGATTGGTTCACAATGGATCGTCGGCGTGGTGGGGCAGCTGCAACTTGACGTGTTGGTTTCGCGGCTTGAGGCGGAATACAAGGTCGAAGCGGGGCTGGAAGCATCGCCGTTTGACACCGCGCGCTGGATTAAAGGCAGCGAAGCGGCGCTTAAAAACTTTACCGATTTCAACATGTCGAACCTGGCCAAGGACCGCGACGGCGATCCGGTATTTATGGCGCGTTCTTCGTGGGATGTGAGCTATCAGCAGGAACGCAACCCTGATCTGATCTTCTCGGCCACCAAGGAAAGGTAGTCCTGCTTTGTTGTGGGCAGGGGTTGAAACCCTGTGCCATCAAGGGCAGTTAGCGCCAATGCAATTACTTGGCCCGACATCGAACACGTTCATCTCGCAACGCCAGCGGCTTCACTATGTGGACTGGGGTAATGCTGAAAAGCCCCCGCTGCTGCTGGTTCATGGCGGGCGCGACCACTGCCGGTCATGGGACTGGACGGCAGAGGCGTTGCGCGAGGATTGGCATATCATCGCGATGGACCATCGCGGACATGGTGATAGCGAGTGGAATTCGGACGGCAATTACCGGACGATGGACCTTGTTTACGATGTGGCGCAATTGATCCACCAGTTGGATCTGGCACCGGTGACCATCGTATCGCATTCATGGGGGGCCAATGTCAGCCTGCGCTATGCCGGACTGTTTCCCGAAAACGTGCGCAAACTCGTAGCGATCGAGGGCATCTTTCCCACCACGGGGCATGAGGCGCTGATCAAGAACGTGCCTTTTGCGCGGCGGGTGCGGGAATTCATTATTGAAAAGCGCAAGGCGGCAGGCCTTGTGCCCCGGCGCTATCCCTCTCTGGCAGATGCCTATGCCCGCATGAAGGCAGCGAACCCTTATCTGACGGACTTGCAGGCCCGGCATTTGACGTTGCATGGCATCAATCGCAACGAAGACGGCACGTTCAGCTGGAAGTTTGATCCGCATCTGAACGTGGATGCGGCTCCCTATGATATTTCTCCAGCTTATGTGCAGCAGTTGTGGCGCGCGATCACGTGTCCGACATTACTGTTGAATGGCGCGGACTCGTGGGTGGATAATCCCGAATCTGACGGCCGGATCGATCATTTCAAAAATGCGAAAGTGATCGAGTTCGAAAACGCAGGGCATTGGTTGCATCATGACCAGTTTGCCAAATTTATCGCAACGCTGAAGGACTTCCTCTGACCGGCGTCACGCTAAAAGTTGCCAGCTACAACATCCACAAAGGTGTGGGGCTGGACCGCAAGCGCGATCCCGAGCGCATTTTGACAGTACTGCGCGAGATGGATGCCGACGTGATCGCGTTGCAGGAGGCGGACCGGCGCTATGGCCTGCGTGAAGCGGTGCTGCCGCGCGCTGCTCTGGACGATCACAGCCCGTGGCGCGTGATCGAACCGGGCCATTACGATAGCGCGCGGACAGCTTCCAGCATGGGCTGGCATGGCAATGCTTTGCTGGTGCGGCGCGATATCGAGGTGCTGGGTGCTTGCGCGGTGCCGTTGCCGACGATTGAGCCGCGCGGCGCGGTGTGCGTTTCGCTGCATATCGCTGGCCATGTGGTGCGGGTGATCGGCATGCATCTGGACTTGTCCGGCCTGCGACGGCGCGCGCAAGTGGAGGCTGTGTGCACGCATATCGCCGGTCATGATGAGCAAGGCCATGCGGTGATGATGGGCGACTTGAACGAGTGGTCGGTCAAAGGCGGCGCGCTGGCGGCGTTTCGGGCACCGCTGCGGGTTTTGGCACCGGGGCGCAGCTTCCCCTCGCGGCGGCCATTGGCGCAACTGGACCGGATCGTGATCAGCGAAGGCCTTAACGTTGAAGACACCGGGGTGCATCACAGCGCGCTTGCGGCAGTAGGGTCAGACCATCTGCCGGTGTGGGCCACGTTGCGGCTGCCCTGATTTGAGGCAAGGGCGTTTGCCTAAAAATTAGGCAGGTCGAAAATATTGCCCAAGATTCGAGCGCGCATGACCGCCGGATGAGCAATTTGGTTCCCGTAAACATCTGATTCCGTAAAAACGCGTGTTTGGCACGCCCCTTGCTTGTCTTTCCTTGCCGGCGGGTCGTCCGGCGAGAATGGTCGCGAAAGGGGGCGTGAATGAAGTTCATCATAGCCATCATCAAGCCGTTCAAGCTCGATGAAGTGCGTGAAGCACTGTCGGCGCTGGGCGTTGCTGGAATGACGGTGTCTGAGGTCAAGGGTTTTGGTCGGCAAAAGGGCCAGACCGAGATTTACCGCGGCGCTGAATATTCCACCAATATGCTTCCGAAGGTGAAGATCGAAATCGCCGCCAGCGATGATCTTGCGCCGCAGATCGTGGAAACGATCCAGCAGGCCGCCAGCACTGAAGCGATTGGTGACGGCAAGGTGTTCGTGCTCGACCTCGCGTCGGCCACCCGCATCCGCACCGGCGAAACCGGGGATACCGCGCTGTGAGCGGCCTTTCCATTTCCGACCTTAGGGGAACCAGCATGATCCGTAAGATGATCGGTGGCTTGGCGGGAACGGGCGCTTCGCTCTTCGCCGCAACTGCCGCCGTTGCACAGGATGGGCCGATCAAGGCACCAACCGTTGAACAAATGGCCGGCATGGTCGACAAGGGCGATACGACCTGGATGCTGATCAGCTCCGCGCTCGTCCTGATGATGAGCGTACCTGCTCTCGCCCTTTTCTACGGCGGCCTTGTCCGCACCAAGAACATGCTCAGCGTGCTGATGCAGGTGTTCATGATCGTTTCGGTCGCAGCGCTCGTCTGGGTAAGCTGGGGCTATTCGATGGCTTTCACCAGCGGCGGGCCGTTCATCGGCGGTTTCTCGAAAATGTTCCTGATGGGCGTGGATGCCACGACTTACGCAGCAACTTTCTCGAACAACGTTTACATACCTGAATACGCTTTCGTGATCTTCCAGATGACCTTCGCCTGCATCACTCCAGCGCTCATCGTCGGGGCTTTTGCGGAACGCGTGAAGTTCAGCTCGTTGATGGTGTTCACCGTCCTGTGGCTGACCTGCATTTACTTCCCGATGGCGCACATGGTTTGGTACTGGGCTGGCCCGGACTTCCTGCCTGACGCACCGACCGACGCCGGTTTCCTGTGGGCCATGGGCGCGCTTGACTTCGCTGGTGGTACAGTTGTGCACATCAACGCCGGTATCGCAGGCCTCGTCGGCTGCATCATGATCGGCAAGCGTATCGGCTTTGGCAAAGAAGCTACTCCGCCGCACTCGTTGACCATGACCATGATCGGCGCTTCGCTGCTGTGGGTGGGCTGGTTCGGCTTCAACGCCGGTTCCAACCTTGAAGCCAATGGCGTGACCGCAGTGGCCTTCATTAACACCTTCGTCGCCACCGCTGCCGCAGCCGTCTCCTGGGCGATTGTCGAACAGCTTCACCACGGCAAGCCTTCAATGCTGGGCGCTGCAACGGGTGCCGTCGCAGGCCTCGTCGCCATCACGCCAGCTTCGGGCCTTGGCGCTCCGATGACCTCGATCGTACTCGGCCTCGTCGTATCGCCCATCTGCTACCTGTTCGTCAGCACGCTGAAGAGCAAGCTCAAGTACGACGACACGCTCGACGTGTTCGGCGTGCACGGCGTGGGCGGTATCGTTGGCGCTATCGCCACCGGCATTGTCGCGGCTCCATCACTCGGCGGCCAGGGCGTGTTTGATTACACGGTGTTCCCAGCCGGTTTCGACGCTGACAGCTACAGCATCGCCACGCAGGTGATGACCCAGATCAAGGCAGTCCTGTTCACGGTTGTCTTCTCGGGCGTCGGTTCAGCGATCATCTTCTTCATCGTCGACAAGACCCTGGGTCTGCGTCCTTCGGAAGAAGCCGAGCGTGAAGGCCTCGACATCTCCGAGCACGGTGAACGCGCTTACAACTACTGATTTTACCGAATTGGCGGAGCGGGGGGCACAGATCCTCTCCCTCTCAACCCCCACTCCGCCAAACCTTGTTCCTCCTGCGAACATACTAAGGCCGGAAGCGCTAGCCCGCTTCCGGCCCTTTTTTGTTTTGCGCTGGTTGATCTTGCGAAGTTCAAGTTTGCCATTGCGAGCGCGACGCGCAACCGCTCTGGATTGCTTCGTCGGCTTCACCTCCTCGCAATGACGAAGTACGGGTACGCCTGAAAGATACCCCTTTTTTGGACGTGGCCCGGTGGCCCGCTTGCCGCAGGGCTGCGTAAACACTAAAGCGCGGACATTATGGCAAACGCACCGCAACCCAAGGATTGGATCCTTGGCATTCACGCATATGTTCCCGGCAAATCCACCGGGGCCGATGGCAAAGTGCTGACCAAGCTTTCTGCCAACGAAAACCCGCTGGGCAGCAGCGCGCATGCGTTGGATGCGCGGCTGCATCTGGGTGATCCGGCGCGTTACCCCGATCCTGACAGCGTTGAATTGCGCCGTGCGATTGGCGAGGTGTATGGCATTGATCCTGCCCGTATCGTGATGGGCACAGGATCGGACGAATTGCTGAACCTTGCCGCGCAAGCCTATGCCGGACAAGGCGATGAAGTGCTTTACGTGCGCTATGGCTTTTCGGTTTACGATATTGCCGCGCGGCGCTGTGGTGCGGTGCCGGTCATCGCGCCTGATGCCGATTACGGCACGGATGTTGATGCGCTGCTGGCCTGCGTGACGGATCGCACGCGGGTGGTGTTCCTTGCCAACCCGAACAATCCGACGGGTAGCTGGTTGCCACGCTCGGAAATTGCGCGGCTGCATGCCGGTTTGCGCCCCGATATCCTGCTGGTGCTGGATGGCGCTTATGCCGAATATCTTGATCCCGAACATGACGACGGCGCGCTGGAACTGGCGGCGAGCGCATCCAATGTGCTGGTCACGCGTACGTTTTCGAAGATCTATGGCCTTGCCGGAGAACGCATCGGCTGGGGCACAGGCCATGCCGACGTGGTGGATATGCTCAACCGCATTCGCGGGCCGTTCAACATTTCGATCAGCGGGCAGGCGACCGGCCTTGCGGCGGTGCGCGATCAGGCCTTTGTCGAGGCATCGCGCGGCCACAATGCGCAAGAGCGGGCGCGCTTTGTCGAAAAGCTGGACGCGCTGGGCAACCACGGTGTGCGGCCATTGTCGAGCCAAGCGAACTTCGTGCTGATCCTGTTTGAGGGCAAGTTGAGCGCAGAGGCGGTCTACACCGGCCTGATGGATCACGGCTACATCACGCGCTGGTTGCCGGGGCAGGGCCTGCCACAGGGCTTGCGCATCACCATCGGCACGGCTGAACAGATGGACGAGATTGCAGCAGCGATCCGCGCGATGTGTGAGGCTGCAAAGTGAGTGAGGCCCCTTTCGCCCAAGTAACGATTGTCGGGCTGGGATTGCTTGGCGGGTCAGTCGGTCTTGCCGTGCAGGCGCATATGCCGGACGTGCGGGTGGTCGGTTATGACGCTGATGCCGGTGTTCGTGCAAAGGCGCGCGAATTGGGCCTTGCGCATAGCATTCCCGAAACGCCGGTTGCGGCAGCGCAAGGGGCCGATCTTGTCATCCTGTGTGTGCCGGTGGGCGCGATGGAGGCCGCGGCGGCAGCGCTGGCCGAAGGGTTATCGCCCGATGCGGTGATCAGCGACGTCGGCTCGTCCAAGGGGTCAGTCGCGCGGGCTTTGGCCGAGGCTTTGCCGGGGCATCATATCATTCCGGCCCATCCGGTGGCGGGGACCGAGCGCAGCGGGCCGGATGCGGGCTTTGCCACGTTGTTTGCCAACCGCTGGTGCATCATCACGCCGCCAGAGAATGCAGACCCGGCGCTGGTGGCGCGCGTGGTGGCGTTCTGGGAGGCGCTGGGCGCGCGGGTCGAGACGATGGACGCTGATCATCACGATAAGGTTCTGGCCGTCACCAGCCATTTGCCGCACCTCATCGCCTATACCATTGTTGGCACCGCGTCTGATCTTGAGGCGGTGACGCAGAGCGAAGTGATCAAATACTCCGCCGGTGGTTTCCGCGATTTCACGCGCATTGCAGCATCAGACCCGACGATGTGGCGCGACGTGTTCCTGTCCAATC
This sequence comes from Novosphingobium sp. 32-60-15, assembly GCF_002280675.1. GTDB lineage: Bacteria > Pseudomonadota > Alphaproteobacteria > Sphingomonadales > Sphingomonadaceae > Novosphingobium. The sequence continues at coordinate 63,145 of NZ_NCEN01000013.1, forward strand.
GCGATGCGGTGCTGGAAATGCTCCAGTGCTTTACCGAGGACCTGACAGAATTGCAGAAGGCCATCCGCAAGGGCGATGGCGATACGCTGTTCGAGCAGTTCACCCGCACCCGCGCGATCCGGCGCGGGATTATCGAGATGGGTCAGGATGATGCGCGGCCAGACTTTGGCCGTTCAGATCACAACGGGCAGAAATAAGGCGCAGCTGAATTTGCCCCCGCTCCGTTGCGGGAGCGGGGGCCACAGCATCAGATTAGTCCGGCGTGTTCCAGTGCAGCGTCAACGGCTGCGCGGGCTTCGGCATTGCAGGCTACCATGGGCAGGCGCAATTCATCGCTGATGTCCGGGAAGATGCGGCTGAGCGCATACTTTACCGGCCCGGGCGAAGCGTCTTCGAACATCGCGTAATGCAGCGGGTAGAGCTTGTCATTCAGCTCGCGCGCCAATTCGAGATCGTTGGCAGCGCAAGCGGCCTGGAATTCGGCGCAAAGCTTTGGCGCGACATTGGCGGTGACCGAAATGCAGCCGACGGCGCCCGCAGCGTTGGCGGGAAGCGCCAGTTCATCATCGCCCGACAATTGGCAGAAGTGCTTGCCAATACCCATGCGATGATCGGTGACGCGCGACAGATCGCCGCTCGCGTCCTTGATGCCGATGATCTTGGCGGGATGGCGCTTGGCCAGTTCGCACACGGTTTCAGGCAGGATATCGGTGACGGTACGGCCCGGCACGTTGTAAAGCACGATGGGCAGATCGTTATGTTCAGCCAGGTAGCTGAAATGCGCGATGATGCCGGCCTGGCTGGGGCGGTTGTAATAGGGCGCGACGCACAGCGCGGCCTGTGCGCCGCACTTCTTGGCAAAGTTCATGTGCAGCAGCGCGTTCATCGTATCGTTGCTGCCGCAACCTGCGATGACCGGCACACGGCCTGCGACTTGTTCGACGCAAACCTCGATCACGCGGTGATGTTCGGCATTTGACAGCGTCGATGCCTCACCCGTGGTGCCGCATGGGACAAGCGCGAATGAACCGTTGTCGATCTGCCAGTCGACGAGGCGACGAAATGCTTTCTCGTCAAACGCTCCATCGCGAAAAGGAGTCACAAGGGCCGGAATGGAACCGGAAAACATGGACAATATCCCTCAAATTATCGCATGGTCGCAATTCGAACATGCGGTGTCATACCCACGGGGGGTCTGTTCAGCGCCTGATAAGGAGCCGGTCCATAGTATGTCCCGCATGGACGTGAAAGCCTTGATATTGCGCTGGGGCGTTGCAGGTGTGTTGTTACAGACACTTGCCGCATCAAGTTTGGTTCATGCCAGCGGGCCCGATGCCACCGGCGGTGCCGATTGGGACCGTGCGCGCGCCAATCTGGTTGCCAGCGGGGGCGGGCCAATGATGGGCGCGGTTGAGCGGTGGAAGTTGCTTTCATCATCCAATCGCTTTGCTTTTGCAGACTATTCCAATTTTGTGCTGACCTATCCCGGCTTTCCCGATGAGGAAAAGCTGCGGCGCTTTGCCGAGCTGGCGCTTGAGCGCGAATCGGCAGACGTCAGCCGTCAGGTTGCGTATTTTGATCGCAAGCCACCGCTGACCAATTCTGGCCGCGCGCAATATGCGCTGGCGTTGATGGCGATGGGTCGGCCCGAAGCGCGCGAAGCTGCGCGCGCTGCCTGGCGGGGCGGGGCGATGAGTGACGCTGCCGAAGGGGCGATTCTGGCAACTTGGGGCACAAGTCTTACGCTCGACGATCATGATGCGCGGATGGATGCGCTCTTGTGGTCGGGCGCTGCGGCACAGGCTGCGCGACAGATTGTGTGGGTGAGCCCTGCGCGCAAAGCGGTGGACGGTGCGCGGCTTGCCGCGATGCAAGGCACCGACCCATACGGCGCGGTTGCGGGCATTCCGGGGCAGCAGCTTAACAGCGATCCGGGCTTTGTGTTTCAGCGTGTGCGCCAGTTGCGCAAATCAGGGCAAGGAGCCGCCGCGCGGTCCTTGCTGGCCAACCGGCCACTATTGGCTCGTCAGCCGCTTGACCGGGAAAAGTGGGTTGAAGAGCTCTTGATCAATGCGCGCGCTGCCGCAACGGCAGGCGATGCGCGAACGGCGATGCGGATTGCCGCCGGGATCGATGATGCATTCAATCCGGGCGAAGATATCAGCCAGGCCGCGTATGACCTGCGCGATGATTACACATCGCTGATGTGGCTGGGCGGGACGCAAGGCTGGTTCAACACCGGCGATTACGCCAGCGCAGCACCGATGTTCTGGCGCTATGGCGCGGCAGCGCGGACGCCGGGAACGCGGTCGAAGGGCTTTTACTGGGCGGGCAAGGCCGCAGCGCGTGCGGGCCAACAGGCCGAGGCGCGGCGCTATTTTGAAATGGCCGCGCAATATGCCGATCAGTTCTATGGCCTGTTGGCGCTGGAGCGGCTGGGCCGACCTGTGCCGAACTTTGCGCTGGATTCCTCCGCGCAAGTATCGCCCGATGAACGCAGCCGGTTCTATTCGCAACCGCTGACGCTGGCCGTGCGCGAAGTGGCGCGCGGGGCCGATTGGAAGACGACGATCCGCTTCTTCAAGGAAGTGGCCGAACAACAGCAAACCGAAGCGCAGCACATGATGGTGGCAGGGTTGGCGCGCGATCTGGGGCGGCGCGATCTGGGCGTGATCGTGGGCCAAGCGGCCGCCGCGCGCGGCTACCTTGATTTCCAGCACATCGCTTTCCCGCTGATCCCGGTGCCGCCGGGGCATGAAAGCAAATGGACCGCAATCCACGCGATCAGCCGTCAGGAAAGCCAGTTTGCACAAAACGCGATGAGCCATGCCGGCGCGCGCGGGCTGATGCAATTGATGCCTGCTACCGCCAATGAACAGGCGGGCAAGCTTGGCATGTCCTACAGCACACAGGCGCTGATCGATGATGCGGGCTATAACATCATGCTCGGCTCGGGCTATTTCCAGCGGATGCTGGATTACTATGGCGGATCATGGCCGCTGGCCGTGGCCGCCTATAACGCTGGCCCCGGCAACGTGAACAAGTTCCTGCGCGCCAACGGCGACCCGCGCAATGGCGGCGTCGACTGGATCGACTGGATGGAGCGCATCCCGCTGTCGGAAACGCGCAATTATGTGCAGCGCGTGCTGGAAAACGCGGTGGTTTACGACGCGATGAACCCGCAATTTGCAAGGTATCGCGGGAGCAATCCGATGAGCTATTACATCGGGAAGAGGGAGCCGGGGTGAGCGGGCTTTTCGGCCAATCCCCTTTCACGCCAAAGCCACTCCATGAAGCCTGACGGTCATCCCATTACCCCTGCCGGGTTTGCGGCGATGCGCGCGCGGTATGATCTGCTGCTGGGTACCGAGCGACCTGCGATTGTCGAGATTGTGAGTTGGGCGGCGGGGAATGGCGACCGGTCCGAGAACGGCGATTATCTGTACGGGCGCAAGCGGATGCGCGAGATTGATCGGGAATTGGCGTTTCTGGCGCGGCGGATGAAGGCGGCGCGGGTGATTGATCCGGCGAAGATGGAGGATCGCAGCCGGGTGTTGTTTGGCGCGACGGTGGAAATTGCCGACGAGGACGATAACCGGCGGGTGCTGACGATTGTCGGCGATGACGAACAGGACGCTTCTGCCAACCTGATCGGGTGGAGCGCGCCGATTGCCAAGGCTTTGCGCGGGGCGCGGGTAGGTGATTTGCGCATAGTTCGCTTGCCGGCGGGCGAGAAGGAATGGGAAATCATGGCCGTTTCCTATCCCGAAGCCTGACGCTATGACGGCAGCCATGAAACAGGGCCGCTTTTACATCATGCGCCACGGCGAGACGGTTTATAACGCGTCTGCCCGGCTGCAATCCAATGCGATGCACACGCCATTGACGCGGCAGGGGTTTGAGCAGGCCGTGGCGATGGGCTGTGCGCTGCGCGCCGAATTGGGCGAGCGGCCACACGTGACGCTGCATATTTCCGATACGGGCCGCGCGTTGCAAACGGCAGCCTTGATTGCCGAGGAATTGGGGATCGACTGGTTTGGCGGGCGGCGCACGATGGACCTTCAGGAAATCGACATGGGATCGTGGTGCGGGCGGTCTTATGGTGATGTCGAGGAGGAGGTCGGGCCGATTGTGATCGAGGATCACTTGTTGCGCCCTGCGCCGGATGGCGAAGATTACCTGATGATCGCGGCGCGGCTTAACCGCTGGCTTGATGAACTGGGCGATCCGGCGGGCGACCATATCGTGGTGATGCATGGAATTTCCAGCCGCGTGCTGCGCGGGATCATGGGGGGCTATCCGTTGCACCCCTTGCATGGCGCGCCGATTGCGCCATCGCTGGTGCAAGGATCAATCGCGCTGGTTGAAGGCGGGCAGGAGCGGACATTGTTTGGATCAGAGCGCGGGATTGAACACGCCTGATGGCCGAGATTATCAACCTGCGATCTGCACGCAAGGCAAAGGCCAAGGCGGAGCACACACTCCAGGCACAAACCAACCGTGCGAAGTTTGGGCGGACCAAAGCAGAAAAGCTGCGCGATCAGGCCGAGGCTGACCGCGCCGCGAGGGCAATTGATGGCGCACTGCGGGAAGTGCCTTGAGGAAGCTGCTGGTTTTGGGGGTGCTTGCCCTTGCTGGGACGGCTTTTGCGCGCGATAGCCTTGGCGTGTTCGGCACATGGGGAGCGTTCCGCGATCCCGCCGTGCCGCGCTGCTATGCCATTGCGATGGCAGAGAAAAATGGCGGCCGCAAACAAGAGTTCCAGCCCTATTTCACAGTCGGCCAATGGCCTTCGCGTGGCATTCGCGGGGCGGTGCATGTGCGGCTGGCACGGCGGCTGGCGGCGGGATCAAAAGTCACCGTATCGTTTCCCGAGGCCAATTTTACCCTGCAAACCGGGCAGGCAGACGCCTGGCCTGCTGACCAGACGACCAATGCCGGGATCATAGCGCAAATGCGCAGTGCGAGATCGATGGTGGTCATCGCGCGAGCAAGCGACGGGCGCAGTTTTCGCGATCGCTATATCCTGCAAGGCGCGGCTTCGGCGATGGATGCGGCGGCCTTGGGGTGCGCCAAGGGCTAGAGCATCGGGAAGGAAACGTCAGCCAAACAGAAACAGCAGTGCAATGGCCCACATGACCGCGGTTGAGAGCCAGCCGCCGAACGCGAGGCGCGGCGGGATGGTGAGGCGGCCCATGATGCGCGGGTTGCGGGCGATCATCATTGTCACAACCATCAGCGGCGGAGCGAGCAACCCGTTGACCACGGCGGCCCAATAAAGCGCCCGCATCGGATCAACGCCTGTAAAATTGAGCGCGACGCCGCCAAGCGTTGCCAGCGCGATCACGCTGTAGAACGCTTTGGCCTCGCGCGGCTTGCGGTCAAGCCCCTCGGTCCAGTTGAAGGTTTCGCTTACCGCATAGGCGGCCGATCCTGCCAGTACCGGCACAGCCAGCATTCCCGTGCCGATGATGCCGACGGCAAACAGCGCAAAGGCAAGATTGCCCGCGATGGGGCGCAAGGCTTCTGCTGCCTGGGCCGCAGAGGCGACGTCGGTGACGCCGTGGGCGTTGAGGGTGGCGGCAGTGGCGATAATGATGAACAAGGCGGTGAGGTGCGAAAAGCCCATGCCGACAAGCGTGTCTGTGCGGATGCGCTTCAATTCAGGACCGGCGCTGCGCGGCGCGATGCACAGCGGTTTGGTGTGGCGACGGTGCTGTTCTTCCACTTCCTGTCCTGCCTGCCAGAAGAACAAGTAGGGGCTGATCGTGGTGCCGAACACGGCGACCAGCGCCATCGTATGTTCACGGTCAAACGTGAACGAGGGAATGACGATGCCGCGCAGGGCCGCACCCCAATCAACGCCCGCGACAAAAACCACGGCAACGTAGGAAAACAACGACAGCGTGGTCCATTTGAGGATGCGGGCATAGCGGGTGTAGCTGATCAACACTTCGGCCAGGATGCTGACCACGCCGAACGCCATGGTGAAGCCAAGCACGGGGCCGGGGACCAGCAGGCCGAGCGCTGCGCCCATTGCGCCAAGGTCTGCACCCAGATTGATGACATTGGCGATCAGCAGCAGCATGACCATCGTGCGCAACAGGGCGGGCGGATAATGGCGACGCAAATTGTGCGCTATACCGCGCCCGGTAGTGGCGCCGATGCGCGCGCAAATGGCCTGGATGGATGCGAGCAGCGGAAAGCCGAACAGCATCGTCCACGCCATGCCATAGCCAAACTGTGCACCGACCTGGCTGTAGGTGCCGATGCCCGATGGATCATCATCAGCCGCACCGGTAACAAGGCCGGGGCCAAGCACTTCGAGCAGCGAACGGGGTTCACCCGTTTCTTGTGGCAATTTTTGGTCCATGATCAGGCGTGTGGCGCGTTTAGCGCGTTGATTGCGGCTTCGACGCGGGCTTCAATCTCGGTGCGGGGAAGGCCGGGTGGGATCTCTTCGCCAAAGCGATAGCGGACGGTGCCGGACTGCTTCCAGCGGCGATGATAGAGCGCGCCGGTGTCAACTGCCACGGGTATGACGGGCAGGCCGAGCAGTTTGTAAATCCCGGCAAAGCCCGATTGCAATTCGCGGCGCTGGCCGTGGGGTATGCGCGTGCCTTCGGGGAAGATCACCAGCGGGCGGCCTTCGGCAATACGCTGGCGGGCCTCGGTCAGCATTGTCCGCAAAGCCTTTGCGCCGCCATCGCGGTCCACACCGATCAGGCCGAAACGCGCGCCGGCAGGTCCCCAGCCGGGGATGCGCAAAAGTTCTGCTTTGGCAAAGACGACGGGATTGAGGAACAGCCACGGCATGTCGATGGCTTCGAAAAAGGCTTCGTGCTTGACCGCATAGAGCACGCCTGACCGGAACACGGGGCTTTCCAGTTCGACCTTGATCCCGAGGATGAAATGGCAGCACAAGCGGTGCCAATGGCTCCATTCGCGCACGACCCAACGGAATTTGGGCACCGACACGTTCATCAGCGCCAGCGCGCCGAGCACATATGGCACAGAGCCTGTGTAGAACACGGCGTAGAATACAAGGCTGCGCAGGGCAGACGTCAATTTGCGGATCATTACCAGCCTATTGCCCACGCCAGCAGCCGGGCCACCAGCTTGTTGTATTCAAGAAACAGAATGCGGAAACTGGGGCGCGAGGCGACGGCGTCCTGAACGATGACGGTGCCCTTGGGCGCTTCTTCGGCGATGTCAAAAATGGCGCGGCGCATGTGCCAGTCGGTTGTGACAACGCGGATGGATTTCAGCTTGTTGTCTTTGATCCAGCGCGCGGTTTCCAAGGCGTTAGACCGGGTATCGACCGCGTCATACCCCAGCGTGATGCAGCAAGCCATCAGCGCGGGTTTGACTTTATATTCAACGGCGAATTCGCGCGGGCGCACTTCACGGTCAACGCCGGAAACCAGCAGGCGTTTGGCAGTGCCGCGCTCAAGCAAGCGCAGGGCGTGGGGGATGCGGCCTCCACCACCGGTAAGCGCGACGATACCATCGGTGCGGACGGGTTCTGTGGCGGGGCGGGGCAGATAGATGGCGAACCAGATGAAGCCCAGCGCCCATGCCAGCAAAAGCAGCGAAAACAACCGGCGGAAGATGCCCCGCTGGGTCACAACATGCCCCTCAGCGCGCTTAAAACAGTAAGGCGCGCGGTGACGACCGCAAGCAGGACTCCGGCCAGCGGGATGCAGCAGATGACCAGCCAGTCTGAAAAGCCAAGGCCGACCGATGTCATCATGCCAGAGCCGAGCGCGGCAAATTGATGGCCGAGCAGCGAAATGGCGACCAGTCCCAAAAGCAGCCCGCCGATCCCGCCTGCCGCCGCATCAACCGCCATCGAGCGTTGAAAGATGCGCGCAATTTGCGTGTCAGTGCCGCCGAGCATGTGGACGATCTCGATCGTGCTGCGATGATTGCCAAGTGCGTTGCGCGATGCGAGCAAAACCGTGGCGACGGTGGCGAAAGCCAAAAGCGCGATCAGGCCGCCTGCCAGCCATTGCAAGCCGCCAATCGCCTCGAACACGGGGGCAAGCCACGTGGCCTGCGCATCGATCCGTGCGGCGGGCGCAGGGGATTTGAGGCGGGCGCGCAAGGCTTCAAGCTGTGCTTTATCGGCAGCATCAGACAATCGCACGTCAATCAAGGCGGGCACAGGCAGGGCGTTGATATCGTCGCCTGCATTGGTGCCAAGCCACGGTTCAACCAAGGCATCAAGCTCTGCTTGCGGGACGAGACGTGCAGACTGCACTCCGGGCGCGCTTTGCACGCTGGCTAGCGCGGCTTGCGCCTGCCGGTCGCGTTCACGCGGGGCGCCGTGGACGATTTGCACGGTAACGCCGCCTGCCACATCGACGCTGGCGATGCTGGCTGTATTGCGCAAGGCAAGGCCGCTGGCGGTGGCCACAACGGTAAGGCCGATCATGATGGCGATGACCCACGGCATCGGGCCGGAAAGCTTGCCCTGCGGCAGCAAGCGGCTTTCTGCGCGCGCTCGTTCGCGCCATTCGCCCTGAAAAGCTTCGAGTGCAGCAGGGAGCATGCTCATACGCGGGGCAATTCTGCGCGTGAAATCGCTGCGCCGTTGCGCGGTGGATAGCGAAGCGCACCGGTAGGATCGGACAGCCGCCCTTTATCAAGCCGCATGATCAGCGAATCAGGCATCTTTTGAATCAAGTGAATGTCATGCGTGGCGACCACGACGGTGGTGCCCAAGCGGTTGAGCGCTTCGAACAGGCGCAGCAGCTTTTCTGCCATATCAGGATCGACGTTTCCGGTCGGCTCATCCGCGATCAGCATATCAGGGCGGCCAATGACAGCGCGGGCGATGGCAACACGTTGTTGCTCTCCGCCTGAAAGCGTTGCCGGACGGGCGTGACTGCGATCACCAAGCCCTACCCATTCGAGCATGTCGGTGACGGGGCGAACGATGTCCTTTTCAGGCACGCCAGCCACGCGCAAAGGGAGTGCCACGTTGTCGTATGCTGAAAGGTGCTGGACCAGGCGGAAGTCCTGAAACACCACGCCAAGGCGACGGCGGAAACCGGGCAGGCGTTCACGCGGCAGGGTGATCGCATCGGTTCCGAACATGCGGATAAGCCCGCGCGAGGGGCGCTGCGCCAGATACAGCAGCTTGAGCAAGCTGGTCTTGCCTGCGCCCGATGCGCCGGTCAGGAAATAAAAACGGCCTGAAAACAAGGTGAAGCTGACATCGGTCAGCACCTCTTTGCCTGTGCCATAGCGCAGGCCCACATTGTCGAAATGGACAATCTCTGCATCATCGGGCTTGTTCATGTGCAGAAGACTATATCCGGTTGTTGCGGGCACTTGGTTGCGCCCAAAACAGCTATACGCGGCAATCGATGTGGAAAAAAGGCCATGAAAGCGTTTCTTAGGGGTTGTTGCTATTGTTTCTTGCGGCAAGGGCATGCTTTACCATCGTTATGATCATTGCGTGCCCCGCCTGCTCGACGCGCTATGTCGTCCCTGATACCGCAATCGGTGTGGATGGGCGCACGGTGCGGTGCGCCAAGTGCCGCCATTCATGGTTCCAGAACGGGCCTGACCTTGCCGAACGCCCGGTTGAGGCCGTCAGCGCCGGCATCGAAGAATCAACTGCGGCACAACCTGAGGACACGCCTCAGCCTGCGGTGAGGCCTGCGCCGATGCGGGCTGCTGCGGGCCAGCCTGCGCCCCAGCCTGCGCCCCAGCCTGCGCCCCAGCCTGCGGCCGTACCGGACGTGGCTTATGGGTATGACGCGGAAGAGCCGCCAACACCGCCGCCCTTGCCACGCTCGATCCGTCGCAGCGTCGAGGCGGAGATTGACGATGGACCCTCGCCGTTTGATCATGAACCGCCGTTTCGCCCCCGGCGCAATCCTGCAAAGCTGTGGACAATCGCCGCGGTGGCTTTCGCGCTGACGATTGCGACTTTGGGTGCAGCCTTGTGGCACTTTGGCGTGCCGCAGTGGCTGCCGGGTGCAGGCCAGACGTTTGGCGCGGACCGTCCCGACCTGGAATTGTCATTCCCGCCGGAAAAGCAGGATCGGCGCCAACTGCCCAACGGCACCGAATACTTCGGCGCAAGCGGTACGGTCAGCAATGTGGGCAAGGATGTGCGCGCAATCCCCGCCATCCTGATCGTTTTACGCGATTCGCGTGACAAGGTTGTGAAAACCTGGGAAGTTCCTGCACCGCAAGATGAGCTTGCGCCCGGTGAAAGCGTGACGATCAATGCCGCTGTAACCGACGTGCCGAAAAGCGCCAAAGTGGCCGAGATCGGCTGGAAGCCTGATTAAATGACAGGCTGGGTATAAAAAACTTCCGATGGTTGTTGCGCCCTTCAAACCTGTTTGCTAGTGGCGCGCTCCTACCCCCCACAGGGAGCCTTTCTTCGGTCCGGCACTCTGTATGATTATGCGGTCGTGGCGGAATTGGTAGACGCGCAACGTTGAGGTCGTTGTGGGCGAAAGCCCGTGGAAGTTCGAGTCTTCTCGACCGCACCATCTCCCCACCCTGAACGGCTTGAAGCCTCAGGTTCCGGGCAATGGGTAGCCTTCTTTTTTGCGATATGCGGTTTTGTTTGGGTGCTGGTCGTTTTCGCACAACTTTTTCTGTGCCTTCGGAAACTACCAACGCTTTCTGTCGTTGTAAGGGCAGGATGAGACGCATGGTCCTTGGCGGGGGTGTTGGCTACAGCGGCCAATGCCCCCGTTTTTCCATCATCAGGCCATCGCCATCAGACTGGCATTACCGCCCGCTGCGGTCGTGTTGATCGAGATCGAGACTTCGCTGACCAGCATGGCATCATCATCGTTCGGGCAGAGCACCGGGACAATGGGGCCATCCAGCGCGGCTACGGCCCGGGCAATGGCCAACGTGAAGGCCGTATCACCATCGACAAGCGCGCGTGCGTAGGGGCCGGTGGTTTGCCAGCCCGGATTGGCAATGACGGGCGTGCCGCCAAGCGATGCGACGCGCTTTGCCAGTGCTTCGAGCTTGTCCTGTTTCTGCGCTGCGATCAGCACACATCCAACCGGGCGGGTTGCATGGATGTTGCGTTCGCCCACCGGCCCGGCCAATTCGGTTTCGCTTAATGTGATGGCAGGGGCCGCAGGTGCGCTGCTGACCAGCCGTCGCAGATAGAGCGGGCCGCCCGCTTTTGGACCGGTGCCGGACAGGCCATGGCCGCCAAACGGCTGCACACCGACAACCGCGCCGATCACGTTGCGGTTTACATAGATATTGCCGGCCGAAATCTTGGCTGTGATCCGGGTAATCGTTTCATCCAAACGGGTGTGCAGGCCGAATGTCAGGCCATAACCCCACGCGTTGATCTGATCGACCAAGGCGTCAAGACCGGTGCGGGCAAAGCGTATGACGTGGAGCACGGGTCCGAAAACCTCGCGGGTGAGCATGGCGGGATCGGCCAGTTCGATGATCGTGGGGGCAACGAAAGTGCCTGTCGCGGTTTGCACGCCCAGTGGCAGGCGATGGACCGGACAACCTTTGGCGCGAAGATCGGCGATGTGGAATTCGATGGCATCGCGCGCTTCGGCCGTGATGACCGGGCCGATGTCGGCGCTGAGCTGATCGGTGGGGCCGACCTGCAATTCTGCCAGCGCGCCTTTGAGCATGGTGAGGATGTGATCGGCCACGTCTTCTTGAAGGCACAACACACGCAATGCCGAACAACGCTGACCGGCGCTGTCGAATGCAGAGGCGATGACATCGGCCACTACTTGTTCGGCCAGGGCCGAACTGTCGACGATCATCGCGTTCTGGCCGCCGGTTTCGGCAATCAGCGGGATCGGGCGGCCTTGAGCGGAAAGGCGTGTGGCAAGCTGGCGCTGGATCAGGCGGCCAACTTCGGTTGATCCGGTGAACAGGACAGCCGTCACCTCGGGCGCGGCGACCAGCGCTGCGCCGATTGCGCCATCGCCGGGCAGGAAGATCAGTGCATCGTCGGGGATACCGGCTTCGTGCAGGATGCGGACGGCTTCGGATGCGATGAGCGGGGTTTCTTCGGCTGGTTTGGCAAGGACCGGATTGCCTGCCATCAGCGCGGCGGCCACTTGTCCGGTGAAAATAGCCAGCGGGAAGTTCCACGGGCTAATGCACAGCGCGACACCGCGCGGTTGCGATCCGGCGAGAACCGGGGCCTGCGTGGCGTAATAGCGCAGAAAATCAATGGCCTCGCGCACTTCGGCGATGGCGTTGGCGGTGGATTTTCCGGCTTCGCGCACGATCAGCGCGATAAGTTCCGGCATGGCTGCCTGCATGGCATCAGCAGCGCGTTCAAGAATGATGGCGCGTGCGGCAACAGCGGTCTGGTTCCAGCGCGATGCAGCGGTGATGTTTGCCGCCTGTGCCGCCGCGTGGGGCAGGGCTTCGCACACCATGCCGACAACATCAGCGTGATTGGCAGGATTGCGCACGGCACGCGGGGGAGCAGCGGGCAATTCGGCGCTCGGCACGGCATGTCGCATAAGGCTGGACACCGCGCGAAAGCGTGTCGCCAATTCGCCAAGCGTGTGTTCGTTGGCCAGATCAAGGCCTGTGCTGTTGTGGCGGTGCGGGTATATCGCGCGCGGCAAAGCGATCAGCGGATGGGGGGCGCCGGGATTTGCAGAAGCGGCAACGGCTGCGACCGGATCGGCGATAATGTCTTCCACCGCAACATCAGGATTGGCGATCCGGTTAACGAAGGAGGAATTTGCGCCATTTTCCAGCAAGCGGCGCACAAGATAGGCAAGCAGCGTTTCATGCGTGCCGACCGGCGCATAAATGCGGCATGGTCGGTCGAGTTTGTCCGGGCCTACGACCTCGTCATAGAGCGCCTCACCCATGCCGTGGAGGCACTGGAATTCGTAAGTGCCAAGTGTGAAGTCCGGCCCTGCCATGCGATAGATCGTTGCCAGAGTCTGGGCGTTGTGCGTGGCAAACTGCGGGAACACGGCTTGCGGGGCGGACAACAGGCGACGGGCGCAAGCGATATAGGCGACATCGGTGTGGGCCTTGCGGGTGTAGACGGGGAAATCGGTCTGTCCGTCCACTTGCGCCCGTTTTATCTCGGCGTCCCAATAGGCGCCTTTGACCAAGCGCACCATGATGCGGCGGCCCGAACGGCGGGCAAGATCGATGATCCAGTCGATCACCATCGGGCAACGCTTGCCATAGGCCTGCACCACAAAACCAAGCCCGTTCCATCCGGCAAGTTCAGGGTCGCTCGCCAGCGCTTCAAGCAGATCAAGCGACAATTCCAGCCGGTCGGATTCCTCGGCATCAATGTTGAGGCCGATGTCATAGCGCATGGCAAGCAAGGCCAGCGCTTTTACGCGCGGCAGCAGTTCTGCCATGACACGGGCTTGCTGGGACCGGACGTAGCGCGGGTGCAAGGCTGACAACTTGATCGAAATGCCGGGTCCGGCGTAAATGCCGCGGCCTGCCGATGCTGCGCCAATGGCATGGATGGCGGTTTCATAGTCGGTGAAATAGCGGGCGGCGTCTTTGGCCGTCATCGCGGCTTCGCCCAGCATGTCGTAGCTGTAGCTGAAGCCGCGTGCCTCCAGCGGGCGGGCGCGTTTGAGCGCTTCGGCAATGGTTTCGCCGCGCACGAACTGTTCACCCATCAGGCGCATGGCCAGATCGACGCCGCGCCGGATTACGGGTTCGCCGGCGCGGGCGAGCAGGCGGGTAAGGGCGCTGCCAAGGCCGGGATCATCGACGCTTGCGGTCAGCTTGCCGGTGACGACCAGCCCCCATGTGGCGGCGTTGACAAACAACGAGCGGTCACTGCCGGTGTGCGCCAGCCAGTCCCCGCCGGAAATCTTGTCGCGGATCAGGGCATCGCGCGTGGCATTATCCGGGATGCGCAAAAGCGCTTCGGCAAGGCACATCAATGCGATGCCTTCCTGTGTAGACAAGGCATATTCCTGCACCAGCTGCTCTACGCCGCTTCCCTGGGGCTTGTTGCGCAATGCCTCGATCAGTTGGCGCGCCAGTTTTTGCGCTGAATTGGTGGTTTGCGGATGCAGGGTCGCCTCGGGCAGCAAGGCCTGAACGCAATCGGCTTCTGCACGGCGTGTTGCCGCGGTGATGGCGCGGCGCAAGTCCGAGGGTGTGGCAATTGCGGGTGCGAAACGGGCGAAGGGAACAGATTTAACCATGGCGCATATTACCATAGGCCAATGCGGCAATGTGTCTTAACACAGGGCGTATCGGAGGCTTTCGGTCTTAAAAATGCAATCGATTGGGCGTATAATTCTATGATGACCAGATCCGATAGGCAATTTGACCAATTTGATCGCAAGATCATCGATCTTTTGTCGCGGGACGGGCGGATGTCGGTCACCGATCTGGCGGTGCAGGTGGGTCTTTCCAAAACGCCTTGCCAGATGCGGTTGAAGCGGTTGATCGATGATGGCGTGATCAAGGGATTCCGGGCTGTGCTTGATATGGCGCAGCTTGGCCTTGATCACATCGCCTTTACCGAAGTGAAGCTTTCCGACACGCGCGAACAGGCGCTGGCCGAATTCAATCAGGGCGTCATGGCAATCCCCGAAATTGAGGAATGCCACATGATTGCAGGAAATTTCGATTACCTGATGAAAGTGCGCACGGTCGATATCCGCCGGTTCCGGCTGGTGCTGGGCGAGAAAATATCAACCCTGCCGCATGTTTCGAACACATCGACATTCGTGGTGATGGAATCCATCAAGGATCATTCCTGATTGCGGCAATGATCTGATCTTACGTGAAATCCGCGATCCGGAACCCTTGCGCAAAGGCGATGGCAAGGCTTTGCGGGTTGAGCCGGTCCAGCATGGGTAACCGCCCCAGGCGTTTGACACCGCCCATTGCACATATCGTGGCTTCGCTGTCTTCCACGCCATCGCCGACGAAGGCGACGCCGTGGATGGGCACATTGCGCGCGCGAAGGGCCTCGATGGTGAGCAGCGAGTGGTTGATTGTGCCCAGCGTGGTGCGGGCGACGATGATGACCGGCAGGTTCCACATGGCGAAAACATCGGCATAAGTGGTGCTGCGCGTGACGGGAACCAGCGCGCCGCCCGCGCCTTCGATGACCAGCGGGCGGACGTCGGGCAAGGCCAATCGTGCTGGGTCGATTGTCACGCCGTCAATTTCAGCGGCGCGGTGTGGCGAACAAGGCGTGTTCAGGCGATAGGCTTCGGGCAGAATATGCGATGTGGGCACGCCCGAAAGCTGTGCTACCTGATCACGGTCTGCGCCGTCATCAAGGCCTGCCTGCACGGGCTTCCAGTAATGCGCCTGTAGCGCTCCGGTCAGCGCGGCTGAAAAGATCGTTTTGCCGATGCCGGTGTCCGTGCCGGTGACGACGAACGCGCTCATTTCAGCGCATCGGCCAAGGCTGCGCCAAGGGCGTCAACATCATCGGGGCTGGCGTTCAGCGTCAGCGATATGCGCAAGCGGCTGGTGCCTTGGGGCACGGTGGGCGGGCGAATGCCGCGCACGTCGAACCCTGCCTTTTGCAGCTTGGCCGCAACCGCCATCGTGCGGGCATCGTCATGCAGGATCAGCGGCAAAATCTGCGAGCCGGTGGCCTGTGCGCCATGGCGGCCAAGCACCCGTTCGGCTTGGGCGACCAGATCGTGCAAGGTATCGCGCCGGTCAGGTTCATCGGCCAGCATGCGGATCGCTTCGCGCACAGCTGCGGCGACGAGCGGCGAGGGCGCGGTCGAGAAAATGAACGGGCGGCCCCGGTTGACCAGGAAATCACGCACGACGCGCGGGGCAAGGACCAATGCGCCTTCGCAGCCCAGGGCCTTGCCGCAGGTGCGCAGGACGATCGTATCGGGCCGGCCATCCAGATCGGCAGCAAGCCCGCGCCCGTCACGTCCGAACACGCCGGTTGCGTGGGCTTCGTCAATCAGCATTACGGCATCATGGCGCAGCGCCACTTCGGCCATATCCGCCACGGGGGCCATATCGCCGTCCATCGAATAGAGTGTTTCGAAGGCCAGCCAGATGCGCCCGGTGTTCCCCGCAGCGCGCCATTCCCGCGCCACATCGTCAAAACTTTGCGCATCATTGTGGGCCGCGCTTAAAGCCGTGGCGCGCGACAGGCGCAGGCCCTCATGCATCGATGCGTGGACGAGCTCGTCATAGATGATAAGATCACCGCGCTGGGGCAAGGTGGAGAGCAGCGCGACGTTGGCGGCATAGCCTGCCGAAAAGAACAGCGCGGATTCACTGCCGAAAAAGCGCGCGGCTTCTTCTTCCAGCGCTTCATGTTCGGGATCATTGCCGCGCAGCAGCCGTGATCCGCCTGAACCCAGAGGAACGCCGCGTCCGATGGCATCTTGCACAGCCTTGGCAAGGCGGGGTGAGGACGACATCGCAAGGTAATCGTTCGAGGCAAAATCAATGCCCCGGCGCGGGGTGAGCGAGCGCAGCCGCGCCTTTTCGCCCAGCGCTGCCAGATCAGCCGTGTGTGTGGACCAGATGTTGCCGGTGCGGGTGGATGCGTCCGCCATCAGGCCGCGCAACCTCCCGAGCAGCCCCCTACGGCCTTCATCGCCCGCCCCTTGATCTCACGAAGGGGTTCTTCGCCTTCCATCGGCTTCAGGCCAAGGCGCGCAAACATCGCGGCATCGGCATCATCGCCCGCATTGGCGGCGGTGAGCAGTTTGTCGCCGGTAAAGATGGAATTCGCGCCCGCCATGAAGCACAGCGATTGCGTGGCCTCGCTCATCGATTCACGGCCAGCGGACAGGCGGACCATCGACAAGGGCATGGTGATGCGCGCCACGGCCACGGTGCGGACAAATTCGATATCGTCGATCTTGGCGAGCGGCGTATCAGCCAGCATGTTGCCCAGAACGGTGCCCTTGACCGGCACCAGCGCGTTGACCGGCACGCTTTCAGGGTGCTGTTCCATCGAAGCGAGTGCGTGGACGAAGCCGACGCGATCGGCGCGGGTTTCGCCCATGCCGACGATGCCGCCCGAACAGACGTTGATTCCGGCATTGCGCACGTTATCAAGCGTTTGCAGGCGATCGGCAAAAGTGCGCGTGGTGATAACTTCGCCATAGCGTTCGGGCGATGTGTCGATGTTGTGATTGTAATAATCAAGGCCTGCCTCGGCGAGCTGTTCGGCCTGGCCGGGCGTCAGCATTCCCAGTGTCATGCAGGTTTCGAGGCCCATTTCGCGCACGCCTTTGATCATGGCGATCACGGCGGGCATGTCGCGCTCTTTGGGGTTGCGCCATGCGGCACCCATGCAGAAGCGCTTTGATCCGGCATCGCGGGCTTGCGCGGCCGATTGCAGGACGGCCTGCACTTCCATCAGCTTGGTCGCCTCAACCCCGCTATCGGCCTTGACCGATTGCGAGCAGTATCCGCAATCCTCGGGGCAGCCGCCGGTCTTGATGGAAAGCAGCGTGCACAGCTGGATTTCGCCCGCGCGATGATGCGCGCGATGCACTTCGGCGGCGCGGAACACCAGTTCAGTGAACGGCAAATCGAACAGCGCGGCGATTTCCTCGCGCGTCCAATCGCTGCGTACGCTGCCTGTTGTGGCGGGCGATTCTCGCTCAAGAAGCGTGGTTTCTTGCACGGTGGCGTCCTTTTTCTGGAATACGGTTTTGCGGCCCATATCCCAAAACGTTTCGCAGTGCTTCCAGGAATTGCATTAATGACGCGTAACGAAACTTTGCCGTGGATTGCATCGCCTGGAATGCAATGTTGCAGGATCGGGTGTGGTCTAATTCTGGTGTTTAAGCCAAAAGATGCGGCGATGCATTTTTCACAGTGCAAAGTTGCTGCACGATTGTATGTGTTGCATACAAAATAACATAAAGGTATTCTGCCGCGCATGGAGAGGTTGAATCAGATCATTGCGTCCCACGTTGGGCGGGAAGGGCCGTTGTTGCCCATTCTGCATGATGTGCAGGCAGAATTCGGACATGTTTCGGAAGAGGCGATCCGCGCGATTGCGGCGGCGCTGAATCTTAGCCGTGCCGATGTGCATGGGGTGGTCAGCTTTTATCATGATTTCCACGAAGCGCCCGAAGCGCGCGCGGTGCTGAAGCTGTGCCGTGCCGAGGCGTGTCAGGCGCGCGGGGTTGAGGCGCTGGCGGCGCGTCTAGCGGACAATCCGCGTGTGAAGGTGGAGGCGATCTACTGCCTTGGTCTGTGCAGTGTGGGGCCAAACGCGATGGTGGGTGACAAGGTTCATGCCCGGCTTGATGCCGCCAAACTGGGCGCGCTGGTGGAGGCGCTGGCATGAAGGTCGTTCGGATCAGCGACGATGCGCTGGCGCTGGCTTGCGGCGCGGATGATGTGGCTGCTGCGTTTGCGGCGGCAGGCTGCACGGTTGAACGGGTGTCATCATGGGGCATGCACTGGCTTGAACCGTTGGCCGAGATTGATGGAAAGGGCTTCGGGCCGCTTGAGGCGGGCGATGTGGTAGCGGTGCTTTCAGGCACAAGCGCCAAGGCGATTGGCGCGATTGAGGACCATCCGTTTATGGCCAGGCAGCAGCGTTTCACGTTTGCGCGCGCGGGCAAGACGCGGCCTTTGAGCCTTGAGGATTACGCGGCGCATGGCGGCTGGCAAGGTCTGGCCAAGGCGCGGGAAATTGGCGGTGCGGCCACCATCGCGCAAGTGACCGAATCCGGCCTGCGCGGGCGCGGCGGGGCAGGGTTCCCGGCGGGAATCAAATGGAACACGGTTGCGGGCGCCGCAGCCGATCAGAAGTACGTGGTCTGCAATGCCGATGAAGGTGATAGCGCTACGTTTGCCGACCGCATGGTGATGGAGGGCGACCCCTTCATGCTGATCGAGGGCATGGCGATTGCGGCGCTCGCCGTGGGCGCAAGCAAGGGATACGTCTATATCCGCAGCGAATATCCGCACGCGATTGCCAAGATGGAAGCGGCGGCGCGGGCATCGGCGCATCTGGTGGCTCCGTTCGTGCTGGAAGTGCGCGTTGGTGCGGGCGCTTATGTTTGTGGCGAGGAAACATCGCTGCTGAACAGCCTTGAGGGCAAGCGCGGCGAAGTGCGTGCCAAGCCGCCGCTGCCTGCGTTGGAAGGCCTTTTCGGCAAACCCACCGTGGTCAACAATGTGCTGACGCTGGCGGCGGTGCCGTGGATCATGGCCAATGGCGCGGCGGCCTATGCGGCGGTCGGATTTGGCCGGTCCAAGGGCACGATGCCGATCCAGATTGCGGGCAATGTGAAGCACGGCGGGCTTTTCGAGGTCGGTTTTGGCGTAACCTTGGGCGAATTGGTGATGACCGTGGGCGGGGGCACGGCTTCAGGCCGTCCGGTGCGCGCGGTGCAAGTGGGCGGGCCGCTGGGGGCCTATCATCCGCCTGCCGAATTCCACCTGCCGTTCGATTACGAAGCCTTTGCCGCCAATGACGGCTTGATCGGTCACGCAGGCATCACGGTGTTCGATGATACCGCCGACATGAGTTCGCAAGCGCGCTTTGCGATGAATTTCTGCGCGGAGGAATCATGCGGCAAATGCACGCCCTGCCGCATCGGATCGACACGCGGGGTGGAATTGATTGATCGCATCCGCGCGCGTTCTGGCAGGGTAGCAGACAAGGTTGAGGCGCTGCCGCAGATGCACAATGCGCGCAAAGCCGAACGGTCATTGGGCGATGAAATCACGCTGCTGGAAGACTTGTGCGAGACGATGAAGTTCGGCTCGCTTTGCGCGCTGGGCGGGTTCACGCCCTATCCGGTGCTTTCGGCGCTGCGCCATTGGCCCGAGGATTTTGCGGCACCTGCTGATCGGGAAGCGGCGGAGTGATCCTTGGCGCGGTCCTTGCCGGTGGCCTATCCACCCGCTTTGGCAGTGACAAGGCGCTGGCGGAGTTGGGCGGTCGAACTTTGCTGGACCGCGCAGTTGATGCGCTGGCGGGCCATTGTGATGCGGTTGTGGTGGTGGGGCGCGACGATGCGCCTGTAGCAACCCTGCCCGATTGGCCGCGCGCCGGAATGGGGCCGCTGGGCGGTATTGCGGCGGCGCTGCACCATGCGCGCGATGCCGGATATGCAGAAGTGCTGACTTGCGCGGTGGACAGCGTGGGGCTGGGCGGTGATATGCTGGTCCAGCTTGGGGCCGCGCCCGCCTATTGCGCGGATCAGCCCGTGATCGGTCTCTGGCCGGTCAGTGCTTCGGCAGCGGTCGATGCTATCCTGACCAGCGAAGGCCGCCATTCGATGATCGCGTTTGCGCAGAGCATCGGCGCGCGGGCGGTGCGTTTCGACAATAAACCTGCTAATATCAATACACCGGCGGACTTGTTGGCCGCCGAGGAGCGATCCCATGGGCTATGAACGTCAAGCAGATTTTGGCACACCTGAGGTCCGGTCGGATCAGGAGGTAACCTGTTTTATCGATGGCCGCGAAGTGAGCGTGCCTGCCGGAACCACGGTCATGCGCGCCGCCGCACTTACCGGCGGGTCGATCCCCAAGCTCTGCGCGACCGATAACCTCAAGCAGTTCGGGTCTTGCCGCCTGTGTCTGGTGGAAATCGATGGCATGCGCGGCACGCCGGCATCGTGCACCACGCCGGTTGCACAGGGCATGAAAGTCCACACCCAGAGCCCGCGTTTGCAAAAACTGCGCAAGGGCGTGATGGAACTCTACATCTCGGATCATCCGCTTGATTGCCTGACGTGCAGCGCCAACAACGATTGCGAATTGCAGGATCAGGCCGCTGCCGTGGGCCTGCGCGATGTGCGCTTTGGTTATGAGGGGGAGAACCACCTCGCCCAGCCCACCGACACGTCCAACCCCTATTTCGATTTTGATCCCTCCAAGTGCATCGTCTGTTCGCGCTGCGTGCGCGCTTGCGATGAAGTGCAGGGCACTTTTGCGCTGACCATCGAAGGGCGCGGGTTCGGATCGAAAGTTTCGGCAGGCGTTGCCACGGACAGCTTCTTCTCGTCCGAATGCGTATCGTGCGGGGCCTGCGTGCAGGCCTGCCCGACCGCCACTTTGCAGGAAAAGGCGGTCAAGGAAATCGGCAAGCCCGAACGCGCGGTTGTCACCACTTGCGCCTATTGCGGGGTGGGCTGCACTTTCCGTGCGGAAATGCGCGGCGAACAGCTGGTGCGCATGGTGCCGTGGAAGGATGGCAAGGCCAATCGCGGGCATTCCTGCGTCAAGGGCCGCTTCGCATGGGGCTATGCCCAGCATCAGGAGCGCATCCTTTCGCCGATGATCCGCGAGAGCATTGACCAGCCCTGGCGCGAAGTGAGCTGGGAAGAGGCGCTGACGTATACCGCCAGCCAGATCAACCGCATCCGCGACACATACGGCCGCAATGCGCTGGGCGGGATTACGTCGAGCCGCTGCACCAATGAAGAGACATTTCTTGTCCAAAAGCTGATCCGTGCAGGCTTTGGTACAAACAATGTCGATACCTGTGCGCGGGTGTGCCATTCGCCCACCGGCTATGGGTTGAAGACCACGTTCGGCACGTCTGCCGGAACGCAGGACTTTGATAGCGTTGAAGATTCCGACGTTATTCTGGTAATCGGCGCGAACCCTACCGACGGCCACCCTGTTTTTGCCAGCCGGATGAAGCGCCGCCTTCGCCAAGGCGCAAAGCTGATCGTGATCGATCCGCGCCGCACCGATCTGGTGCGCAGCCCCCACATCGCGGCAGATTACCACCTGCCGTTGCGTCCGGGCACGAATGTCGCGGTCTTGACCGCACTGGCCCACGTGATCGTGACCGAGAGCTTGGCCGACGAGGCGTTCATCCGCGAACGCTGCGATTGGGATGAATACCAGCACTGGGCCGAATTTGTTTCGGCAGAGCGCAACAGCCCTGAATTCCTTAGCCCCGTAACCGGCGTTGATGCCGAGACCATTCGCGGCGCGGCGCGGCTTTATGCCACGGGCGGCAATGGCGCGATCTACTATGGCCTTGGCGTGACCGAGCATAGCCAAGGCAGTTCGACCGTGATGGCAATTGCCAACCTTGCGATGGCGACCGGCAACATCGGCAGGCGCGGTGTGGGCGTTAACCCTTTGCGCGGGCAGAACAATGTGCAGGGCGCCTGCGATATGGGCAGCTTCCCGCACGAGCTTTCGGGCTATCGCCATGTGTCGGATGCCGCCACCCGCGCGCTGTTTGAAGCGGAATGGGGCGTGGCAATCGACCCCGAACCCGGCTTGCGGATTCCCAACATGTTGGATGCCGCAACCGACGGCACGTTCAAGGCGATCTACATTCAGGGCGAGGATATTCTCCAGTCCGATCCAGATACCAAGCACGTCGCAGCAGGCCTTGCCGCGATGGAATGCGTGATCGTGCATGATCTGTTTTTGAACGAAACAGCGAATTACGCGCATGTGTTTCTTCCGGGATCAACCTTCCTTGAGAAGAATGGCACCTTCACCAATGCCGAACGCCGCATTCAGCCGGTGCGCAAGGTGATGGAGCCGCTCAACGGCTATGAGGACTGGCAGGTTACGCAGGAACTGGCCCGCGCCATCGGTCTTGACTGGAATTATACGCATCCATCCGAAATCATGGACGAAATCGCGAGGCTGACGCCGACGTTTGCAGGCGTGAATTACAAGCGGCTGGATGCCGAAGGGTCGCTGCAATGGCCGGTCAACGATGCCGCGCCGGACGGTTCGCCGATCATGCACATGGACGGCTTCGTGCGTGGGCGTGGCAAGTTTGTGGTGACAGATTACGTGCCGACCGACGAGCGGACCGGCCCGCGCTTCCCGCTGCTGCTGACCACAGGGCGCATCCTGAGCCAATATAACGTCGGCGCACAGACCCGGCGCACGGCCAACAGCGTTTGGCATGAGGAAGATTTGCTGGAAATCCACCCGACTGATGCGGAAAATCGCGGGGTGAAGTCTGGCGATTGGGTGCGCCTTGCCAGCCGCTCGGGCGAGACGACGCTGCGGGCGCAAGTGACCGACCGCGTGGCGCCGGGCGTGGTTTACACCACGTTCCATCACCCAGCGACGCAGGCCAATGTGGTGACGACCGATTATTCCGACTGGGCCACTAACTGCCCGGAATACAAGGTTACGGCGGTGCAGATCACGCCATCGAACGGGCCGAGTGACTGGCAGGAAGATTACGAGGCGCAGGCCGCACTGTCGCGCCGTATTCAGGGTTCGGCGATGGAGCCTGCTGAATGAGCGGGCAGACGGCGGAAAAGCTGGCTTATATGGCCAACCAGATCGCACGGAACATGGCGCTGGATGAAGCGCCAGTGGCATCGGTTGCCGATCATATCGTGGCGTTCTGGACGCCGGTGATGATCGACATGCTGATCGCCGAGGGACAAAGCGCGCTCGATCCCATTGCGGCCGGGGCCATCCGGCGAATAGTTGAGGGGCGCATTCCGCCGCCGCAAAACCGGGCAACCGATCCGCAGGTCCACGGCTCCGATGCCGGTTGAAGGCGCGCAGCCGTTCTGTCTGCGTGAACATTTTGCTGACGGCGCGGCTTCGCGTGACGTGGACCGCCTGCTGATTGAAGAAGCGCCGGTTGCGATCGAGATCAATGGTGTTGGCTATGCCGTGATGATGGCAACGCCGACCGAACTTGAAGATTATGCACTGGGTTTTTGCCTGTCGGAACAGTTGATTGCATCGCCGGACGAGTTTGTTAGCGCCGATGCCTTTGCGGTTGATGCAGGCGGTTGGATGCTGCGGGTGCAATTGGCGGCATCAGGTGCGGGGCCATTGCTGGAACGCGCACGGTTGCGTCTGTCTGAGGGCAGTTGCGGGCTGTGCGGGATTGAAAGCCTTGAACAGGTGATGCGCCCGCTGGCACCAGTGACATCGCGGCTTGAGGTGGAACCGGCAGCGATGTTTCGTGCAGCAGAAGCGCTGAGTGACGGGCAAGTGCTGGGCAGGGCCACGCGGGCGGCCCATGCGGCGGCATTATGTGCGGCAGATGGCACGATCCTGCTGGTGCGCGAGGATGTGGGACGGCACAATGCGCTGGACAAGTTGCTGGGTGCAGCGGCGCGGGCGGGCTTGAGCGTTGCCGGGCATTTCATCGTGCTGACCGCGCGGTGCAGTTTTGAACTGGTGCAAAAGGCGGTAATTGCCCAAGTGCCGCTGCTGGTGACGATCTCCGCCGCATCAACCCTCGCAATCGATCAGGCTCGGGCGCATGGCCTCAGGCTGGTGAGCTTGGCACGGCGGGACAGTTTGCTGGAAGCCTGAGCACTGCCATCGCGTCCAGCGCGCGGGCGATTCCATCCATCGACGCGGGTTTGTTTAGCAGTGGGCCATCAGGGGCACCGGAGCGTTTATCCAGCGCGGCGTGGCCGCTCAGATATGTGAAAGGCACACGATCACGAACCAACCGTTCAGCCACCGGTATCGATGTGTTCTCTCCGCCGAGCGAATAATCGAGCAAGGCGCAATCGACCGGGCCTTCGTCGAGCAAGGCAAGCGCCTGGGCGACAGTTGCAGCAGCGCCGACAGGTTCGTGCCCCAGATCAGCAATGCTTTCTTCCAGAAGCATGGCAAGAAGCGGCTCATCTTCGACTATCAGGACACGCATCGATGATCCTTTAATATCCAAGATTGCCAAAAATTGGGGCGCTGAACCTGAGGCGGGCTTTCGCCTTGCCACGATTATGCAGATACAGCAATTGTGGCGAGGGCGCGATGATTGCCGGGGAGGATGATGAGGCCATGGCGACGGGCGATACACCAGAGCCGACACGCTATTCTGACCAGGCATCGGCCAGCAATGGCGAACGCAGTTGGGCAACGGCGCTGGCGGTTGTTCTTCATGTGGCCGTGTTGTGGGGCGTGATCCATGGTTTTGGCGGCGTTCCTGCGCTGACTCCGCTGGTTGAGGACGCCTTTACAACCAGCACATTCGATGTGCCGCTGGAGCAGCCAAAACCGACGCCGACGCCAACAACGCCCGAACCGGCAGGCGCATCGGCAGAAGAGGGGCGCAAGGCAATTGCCAAGGCCACGATTGCCAAGGCCAAAGTACCCGCCCGCAAAGTGCCTGCGCCGCCGGTAGCGTCGAGCGGGAACGATGTCCTGTCAGGTGCCGCAGCGCAAGGCCAAGGGACCGGCGGCGGCGAAGGCGTGGGGACCGGCAGCGGAGCCAGTGGCAACGGTTCTGGCGGCGGACTGGCGCGCAAGGCCGAGAAGATCGCGGGCGATATCCGCTCTACTCGCGATTATCCCCAAAGCAGCCAGCAACAACGCATCGGCAAGCGGGTGGTTATCTTGTTGAGCGTTGGGGCCGACGGGAGGGTGACGGGCTGCAAGATCTGGCGGGCGAGCGGCGTACCCGAGGCAGATGCGGTGACGTGCAAGCTGGCGACAGAGCGGTTCCGGTTCCGGGCCGCGACAGACAATGACGGCAATCCGGTGGCATCGACATATGGCTGGGAGCAACGCTGGTTTGCCCCTTGATTGTTGCGGCGCACAACTGCTGTGAAAGGCAAAATGTGGCCTAAGGCGATGAAGCGCCGACACTTTGCGACGAGTGGATGAAATATTGCTATCATATTGCTGCGTTGCGGTGCAACCGTATCGCCTGCGGTGCGTTCACTCACTGACGGTAGAGACGCTGCAACCCCGCGCGCCTCCCGCAGTATTGGAAGAGCACCTCGCCATGACGGTCAGCACCAATCGAAACAGACCTGCCGCAGCTGCAAATGCCAGCGCGGTGTTGTCAATCCTGCGCCCAGCAGATGCGCAGTCGCGCCACCGCATCGCCCTGATCGGCGGGTTTCGACCGCGGATGTGCGGTATCGCCACGTTCACGACCGACATTTATGAACAGCTTGGTGTGCATCACGACGATGTGATGGTCGACCTGCATGTGATCGACGATCATCGCGCGCCTTTGGCCTACGATGGCGTGCGTGGAACGATCCGGTCAAACCAGCTTGAGGATTACCGCAACGCCGCGCGGCGCATCAATGAAGATGCGGTTGATGCGGTCTGGCTTCAACACGAATATGGCATATTCGGCGGTGAGGCGGGCGATATGGTGCTTGATCTGGTGGACCGGCTGGCCGCGCCATTGATTGTGACGCTGCACACGGTTCTGGCCAATCCATCGGCGAAACAGCGCAAGGTTCTGGAGCACTTGTTGCGCCGTGCATCGCGCGTGATGGTGATGTCTGCGCATTCGATGCAGTTGTTGCGCGATCACTATGACGTTGATGCAGGGCGGATTGCAGTGATCCCCCATGGCGCGCCTGACCGCCCGTTCGGCCGCGAGGAGGAGCACAAGGCCAAACTTGGTCTGACCGGCAAGCGTGTAATGATGACGTTTGGTTTGCTGGGACCGGGCAAAGGTCTTGAAACAGTTATCGAGGCTTTGCCTGCCATCGTCGAAAACCACCCGAATGTGATATATCGAATTGTTGGGGCCACGCATCCAAACCACGTTTCGAACGAAGGTGAGGGCTATCGCGAAGGGTTGATGGAACTTGCAGACAGGCTGGGCGTTGGCAGCAATGTGCAGTGGGACAATCGCTTTCTTGATAACGAAGAGCTGCTCGACCAGCTTGAAGCCTGCGATATCTATTTGACGCCCTATCCCAATATGCAGCAGTCCACTTCGGGCACGCTCAGCTATGCTGTGGCGCTGGGCAAGGCTGTTGTTTCAACGCCTTATGTCCACGCCCGTGAACTGCTTGCCGATGGGGTGGGCGTGCTGGTGGAGCCCCGGCATCCAGAAGTTATTGCCGACGCGGTCAACCGGTTGCTGGACGATCCTGCCGAACTTCAGGCGGTGCAGCGCCGTGCTTGGGACAAAGGGCGTGAGACGATCTGGCCATGCTTTGCCGGCGCCGCACGTGCGCTGGTGGAAAGTGTAGTGGTGCAGCCGGTTCGGGCCATACCTTTGCTGGCAACGCCAGGGTTTTCAGGGGTTGTGGCGATGAGCGATAGCACCGGCATTTTCCAGCATTCGATCCTGACGGTGCCGGACCGCCGCCACGGGTACTGCATCGATGATAACGTGCGCGCGCTTATGTTGATGGGCGTTGCCGATGGTGTCCCGCTGGTCGAGCGCCAGCGGTGGGCAACGGTTTACGCCTCATTCATCCAGCATGGCTGGAACCCGGATTGTGCCGCATTCAGAAACTTCATGAGCTTTAACCGGACATGGTGTGAAGACGTGGGGTCCGATGATAGCAATGGCCGCACGCTGTGGGCGTTGGGCCACGCGATGGGACACGCCCCTGATGAAGGCTTGCAGGTGTGGGCAGCGCAATGGTTCGACGTTGCATTGGCCCCGGTGGCGGCCATGGGATCACCGCGTACTGTCGCGTTCATGATGCTTGGCTGTGTCGAGGCTTTGCGGGTCAATCCCGGGCATGAAGCGGCGCGGGTTGCACTTGCCCAAGGCGCTGCGTTGCTGGAAGGCCTGTTGGCGGCTTCGCGCAGGCCGGATTGGGCGTGGTTTGAAGCTGTTCTGGGCTATGACAACCCGCGCCTTCCGCAAGCACTGATCGAGGCCGGGTCCATGCTGGGCCGTGACGATTGGCTGGAAAGCGGGCTGTTGAGCCTGCGTTTCATCGCGCGGCAACAAGTTTCGGCCCAAGGGCACTTCCGTCCGGTGGGGTCTGAAACATTTGGCCAGTTTTATGAAAGCCTGCCGTTTGACCAGCAACCGGTAGAAGCATGGGCGGCGATTGATGCGGCGGCCGCGGCCTATTGTGCCACGGGCGATATTGGCTGGCTGCGCCATGCCGAGACGGCCTATCGCTGGTTTTTGGGCGGCAACGATCGCGGCGAAGTGCTGGCCGATATTGCGACCGGGCGCTGCCGCGACGGCGTGACGCCACAGGGTGTGAACCTGAATTGTGGTGCGGAATCAATACTGGCGTTCCAGCTTGCACATTATGCTATGTGCAGATTGGCCAATCGTTCAGGCACCGGCAAGACCGTGGCGACCAATGTGCCAGCCGATGTCAGACAAGAACGGATCAACTATAAAGGTACGCAACAGCTTGCGGGTACTTGAACAAAGACTTCATGCCGATCCATCGCGGGTTGTGCTCAGACCGTTCCATCTTGGCTGGCAAGGGCCGGGCGGGAAAAGCGCGCGTGCCGAAAAGCTTGTCTCGGATGTAGCATCGCTAAGCGAGGACGTTGCAGCGGCGGAATATACGCGCGTTCTGCACGATTTTGAAGAGCGTCATTGGCAAACCGAGCAATTGTTTCACGAACGGTACGCCGAGATCGAGACTATGCTTGGTCTTGATCCAACGGCTTATTCGGACTTGCGCAAGCGGCTGATCGGGGCCTATTTTTGCCACGAATATACGTATGCTGCAGCGGCTTTGATGAACCCGAGCATCGTGCCCCATCCTGATCAGTCGGGCATGGGCGATGGCGCGGTACGTTTTATCATGAGCCTGCGCGCCGTGGGGGAAGGACACATCAGTTCAATCGTCTTCCGCGAGGGCATTGCCCTGCCGGATGGGACGTTTGAATTGTGGCCGCAAAGCCATTTTGCCACCGCCATGCAAGCCGATGACAGTCTTGCCGCATTGCGTTCCGATGGTGCGGTTGGTGTGCATCGTCACGCCGAAAGCAGCCTTTCCAACAGTGTGATTTTCCCGATTACCGAGCAGCAGCGTGGTGGCCTGGAGGATTTGCGGATGGTGCGGTTCGATCACGGCGGCGGTGATTACGAATGGTTGGGGACTTATACCGCCTATTCAGGCGCGTCGATCCGTTCGGAATTGCTGCGCACCTGTGATTTCCGCAAATTCGTGCTTGAACCGATTGAGGGCAAAGCGGGCAGAAACAAAGGCATGGCCCTGTTTCCGCAAAAGGTTGACGGGCAATATTGCATGGTCGGCCGGCAAGACGGCAAGAACCTGTTCCTGTTGCGATCCGACCGGATGGACTGCTGGGACGATGACGGAGTGCTGTTGATGGAGCCGAAATTCCCCTGGGAATTCGTCCAGATCGGCAATTGTGGCAGCCCCATCCTGACCGAGCATGGCTGGTTGCTGTTCACCCACGGCGTTGGCGCGATGCGCAAATATGCGTTGGGCTGCGCGCTGTTGGACCGCGATGATCCGTCAAAAGTCATTGCCCGTTCTGCCAAGCCGATCCTGACGGCAATTGATGCTGACAGGTTCGGCTATGTTCCCAACGTGGTTTACACATGCGGGGCGCTTTTGGTCGGCGCGCAACTGCTTATTCCCTATGGAATTTCCGATAGCGCCGTGGGTTTTGCGTCAACATCGGTCGCCGATCTTCTGGCAATGATGCAGGAAACGCCCTAGAAGCCGGGTTAAACGTGAAGAGTGCAATTTCGATCAAGGCGGAATATGAACGATATTATTCCTGTTATCCTTTGCGGTGGAAGTGGCACCCGGCTTTGGCCGCGTTCAAGGAAGTCAAAGCCCAAGCCATTCTTGCCGCTGGTCGGTAATACAACCCTGTTCACTGCCACGGTTCTGCGTTGCGAAGGGCAGCAAGGCTTTGCTGATCCGGTTATCGTTACCGGCACGGCGCACCTTGACCACGTTGAGGAGCAGCTGCCCCATCGCGACAAGACCCGCATCCTGGTTGAGCCTCAGGGCCGCAACACGGCTGCAGCCATCGCTCTTGCGGCGCTGGTCCTGCCGGAAGACGCCATTATGCTGGTTTGCCCGAGCGACCATCACATTGGCGATACGGCTGCTTTCCGCAATGCGGCACGGGCTGCGGCAAAGCTGGCAAAAGACGGGTGGCTGGTGTCTTTCGGCATTTCGCCGACGTCACCGGAAACGGGTTTCGGTTATCTGAAGCAAGGTGAACTGATCGCAGGCACAGCTGGCCGCAAGGTTGAGCGGTTTGTCGAAAAGCCGGACCTTGCCCGCGCCATGGAGTTTCTCTCCAGCGGGGAATATGCATGGAACGGCGGGATCTTCGCGTTCGGGGTTGGCACGTTTCTGGAAGAGCTGGGCAGGTATCGGCCCGATATTCTGGAGGCCGTGCGCGCTTCGGTTGACACAGGGGTAACCGACGGGATGCGGTTCTATCCCGACGCAGATGCCTTTGCTCAAGTGCCAAGCCAATCGGTTGATTATGCGGTCATGGAAAACACCAATCGCGCAGCCATGGTACCGGCAACGATGGCGTGGTCAGACATCGGCAATTGGCAAGCTTTGTACGAAGCGCAAGAATTGGACATTGCCGGAAACGCCACGTTCGGGCGCGCTGAACTCGCCGATTGTTCGAACGTTCTGGTGATGAGCGATGGCCCGCGTGTGTCAGTCGTGGGCGCGTCGGACTTGATCATCGTGGTGGATGGCGACGAGGTTCTGGTCTGCACGCCGGAAGGTGCGCAATCTGTAGGCAAGCTAAGCGGAGCGGCCAACCAGTGACCTTGCTGACCAAACGGCTGGTCGAAAAGCCTTGGGGCGTTGATGAACTGCCCGCGCCGTTCGTTGCGCCCAAAGGCCAACGCATCGGCGAGGTCTGGTTTGAACCACCGCCTGAAATGCCGAACATTCTCGTCAAGTACATCTTCACCAGCGAAAAGCTGTCAGTGCAAGTGCACCCCAGTGACGCACAGGCAATCGCACTTGGCGAAACGGACGGCGGCAAGGAAGAATGTTGGCTGGTAATTGCCGCCGAACCCGGCGCAACGTTGGGCATTGGCTTCAAGCACCCGCTTGATGCCGAGGCAATGCGCAAGGCGGCGCTGGACGGCTCAATCGAAGATTTGATGATGTGGCACCCGGTGCAACGGGGTGACTTCTTCTACATTCCGGCAGGGACTGTCCACGCGATCGGCGCAGGCGTCAGCCTGATCGAAGTGCAACAAACGAGTGACATCACGTACCGGCTGTTCGATTACGGGCGGCCGCGAGAGCTGCATCTGGATAAGGGTATCAAGGTCGCCAATGGTGCGGTGTACGGTGCCGCAGGGCAGCAGCATAATGCAATGAACGCTTTCGAAAGCCTTGCATCCGGGCCTTACTTCAGTGTTGAGCAGGTAAATGCACTGCCGAACGAAGCAGCCTCTGACGGGTGTGATAAGCCATTTCTGGTCATTCCAATCACCGGGTCGATCGATATTTCTGGCGCAATGCTGAACGTGGGTGACTGCGCCATGGTTATGCCAAATGATGCGGTTGTGTTTTCTGATGCCACGACTGCGTTGGTTGTACGTGACAAAAAATTAGCCTGATTGCCAATGTGCCCGCGTTAGTTGGCCTCTTTGTAGCATCAGAAATTCGCGACATTTTGCAGGGTTAGCAGCGGCAAGAACAACTGGCTGACAATCTGGACCAGCTTAGACGGCTGGTTGGCGGATGCATTGCCCACATACAGAACGTCTTTGTCTGCCATCGCAAAGCGTTGCGACAATAGGTAAGACTGCGCCTGCATCATGTTCATATGATATACGACTGGCACGTCCTGGCCGTCCGGTCCCTTGCTTTGCCGAAATACAAAGACAGCGCGCGGATCGCCGGTGTTGGGATTGGAACCGCCGCCAAGGGCGATTGCTTCGGCGAGAGAAACTTTGGCTGCGGGGAATGGAATCTGCTCTGCTTTACCGGCTGCACCCAGAACGGAGAAGCTGCGGGGCAAGGTCACCACCGAAATGCGGTCAGCCGGGAAAATGCGAATATCCCGGTCCCCGCCGTCAAGTACGTCGCTTAGGCGGAACTCGCCGCTTGCCTCGCCTCTGCGGACGCGGATTGCAATATCTTTGATCTCGCCACGGTTACCACCAGCCAAGGCAATGACATCGGATAGCGTTTCGCGGTTTGTGGGCAGCACCAAACGGCCCGGGCGCGTCACGTCACCGCCAATGATGACCGAATTGGTGAGGCCTTCGCGGATGGCGACAAGGACTTGCGGGTTCTGCGATTTGCGGCGCAATGATTGGCGAATGAGCCGTTCCACTTCATTCGTGGTGCGCCCTGCAACAGGCAATTCGCCGACAAACGGGATGTTGATGGTGCCAGCATCGCTGACGCGTGTTTCGGGCAGCCGTTCCCCCTTTGCCGAGGTGTCCACTTCTGTTCCGCCCACAGACGGGGTGCCCCGCCCAAACAGCGTGATGCCGGATTCGTAAATGGTGATGTCGAGCATGTCGCCCGCTCCGACAAGTTCCGTCGGAGGTGGGGGCGCATAAGTTGTCCCGAATGAATGTTCAGCGGGTAGTCCGATATGAGGGATATCTGCTGCAGACTTCACTTCCACCAATTTGATTCCCAAATCGCTTGGGGCCTTCAAAATTTGTGAGCGAACTTCTGCTCCGGTCGGGCCGCTTGACGGGATGGCGGTGCAGCCTGCAACCATGACGGTTGCGGCAAGCAAAGTGACCTTTGCGGAAACCGAAAAACTTCGCGAGATATTCATATCATGACATCCTTAACCTTCACCCGCAGCGACTTTAAAGGAGGAGGGCGGGTGAGGTTTGCACTTCAAGATCGGGTCAGGCCTCTTGCCTTATCGCTGTATCCCTAGCAGTCTTGCCAGCTTGGCTGCAAGGCCGGGGCGGCGCTGATCTGCACGGGACGGGCGCGGCGTGACCGGTGAACTTTCTGCCGATTTACCAAGCTCTTCCCCAAGATATTGGTTCGGTCGCAATGCGCCATCATTGATTGCATGAATGGTGCGCAGGTGTAAATCTCCGATGGACTCGTCCGAAAACGCCGGGGTGTAGTAAATGCAATCGTCAAAGTAATAGTGCGTGACTTGTGACCAGCGCGTAAGGCGGACGTCATTTTGTATGCTTCCACCGTGTAGCAGATTGGCACACCAGATTAATGCCTGCCCCTTTCGTGCCAGAAATGTCTCGGGCTTTGCGTCATGCGCTTCGCGTAGCGCTTTCCATGCCGATGCGTAGGGGTCCTGTGCGGATATCAAATTACTGCCGCGGCCCCGCCGCCCAATCATGGCATTGGTCATTATCGGCCACTTGTGCGAGCCGGGGTAGTAAAACAGCGGCCCGGAATCGGGACTGATATCTTCCTGCGCCAACCAGACGCCGCACATGAAGCGTTCTGGCAAGCTGGAGAAATGGACCGAATCTGAATGCGCGTCCTGTTGTGTCCCGACAGGAAAGTTCAGTGTCTGGAAAGGGAACGCGCGACGCCCGTAAAGTTTGCTTAGCAGGTCAATGACGTGCTGGTTCGAAGCAATCGCTTTCACGTCGGGATCAAACTGCCAGGCATCCTGGATGCGGTGATGGTTTTTCGTTTTATCCGCTTCCGGATTGGCGAAATTTATTTCGTAGCGCGGGCCCAGGTTCGCCTGCAGCCGTTCAATCCGGCTATCAAGATCGGCGTCGGGAAAGTCGAATACGGCAAAGCCCCGCTCGCGTAGGTCGTTGGCGATGCGGGCTTCTTCATCTGTCAAAGCGAGAAACGGGCTGATCGAGGGGAAAAGGGGCGACTCGATTAGAGGTATCCCGGGCAGTTCGTTGATCAAGATCGCTTTCCCTTTCTGAAGCC
Source organism: Novosphingobium sp. 32-60-15 (assembly GCF_002280675.1). Lineage (GTDB taxonomy): Bacteria > Pseudomonadota > Alphaproteobacteria > Sphingomonadales > Sphingomonadaceae > Novosphingobium. Next base: position 96,612 of record NZ_NCEN01000013.1, read on the forward strand.
ATCGCGCAGCTGGTCAATCATGATGCGCAGGGCACGCTTATAGCCACTGGGGCCTTCCATCATCCGGCGGACTATATGGCTCCAATCATGACGGACGGTGCCGCGGTCATCGAGCCCGCAGTATATCTGCCAGAATTTGTTATGGCCGAGGACGCGGGGCATATGCCAGACCCCGTGATAACCAAACGTGGAATGAACGTCGCCGGCTCTCTCGGCAGAGAAGCAATCCGCGATGAAATCAGGCGCAAATCGCATGCCCTGGCTTTCGAGCCAGGGACGGTTCTTGCGGCAGATTGTTAAATCTTCGGGATGAGCGGGTACGAACCTGGGTGATTGGCATAACCGCAGCAGGCGCTGGCTGCGCAACGAAAAGCCTCCGTTGCCAACGTTGTGCCCATCGGTGAATTGCGGCCAGCTTGCTCCGATGTAATCAAAATCCAGATAGTGCGGCTGCCAACCGTCTGCATTGATGACGTGGCCGTCCCATTGCACGACCAGGCAATGGGATGTTGTGATGTAGTCAGCCAGATGCGCGAGCAGAAATTGGGAATATGCCGCAGACGATGTCATCTTCGCAATGCGGACAACCTCCACGCCAAAAGGTGCAGGGCCGATGTCGACATCGGTCAGCAGCAAGCATTTGGCGAAGTCTGCTTTTTCCATACTTATGGCCAAAGCCTGTAGTGTGGCGGCCATGTTGACCGAACTGATCGCGCACAGCGTCACTTGCGGTAAGGACAGGCGAGAAGAGGGAGGTGAAGCGGGCATGGCGTCAGATGGCGACGGCAAAATGTTCTGCCGCACGGCTCAAGTGGCGATGGTGATACGGGTCGACGATCCGGTCAGTCCCCCATTTGCGCTGCAGGGCAGCCAGCTCGCCGGCGAACCGGGCTGCGCCAACAGGATCGCGATCAAACCCGCGCGAGACGGATTCGTGATGGATCAGGACAGCACGAGGCTCGTAAAACGATTGCCATCCCTGTTGATTCAGCCGCAAGCAAAAATCCACATCGTTAAATGCGACGGGGAAGTTCTTTTCATCCAGACCACCGACAGCTTGGAAGCGGCTTTTTTGCACAACGAGGCAAGCGGCGGTTACGGCTGAGATGAACTGCGGAAGGGCATGGCGGCGGAAATATCCCGCATCTTCTGGCCGCAGATAGCGATGGGCATGCCCCGCGGCGTTGCCAACGCCGATGACCACCCCTGCATGCTGGATACGTCCATCAGGATAGAGAAGTTGTGCGCCAACGGCGCCGACTTCATCCCGGACGGCTTGGGTTGCAAGCGTAGCAAGCCAGTTTGGCTCTTTGATCTCGATGTCGTTGTTCAGCAGGCACAGAAGGTCGCCGCTTGCTGCTGCGGCTGCGCGATTGTTCATGGCTGAATAGTTGAACGGACCGGGATGACGCATGACAGTCATCCCGTGTGCTTGGATCTCGTCAAGGTAGGCCAGCGTTTCTGGTTCATCGCTATCGTTGTCGACCACAATGATCTCAATTTTCGGGTAATCAGTCGCTGCAAGACCGTCGAGGCAGGTTCTGAGCAGGTCTACCCGGTTGCGTGTTGGCACGATGATTGAAATTGATGGAAGTTCTTCCAGCAATCGAAGGGGCTGTGCCGCGATATGTGGCAGCGGGCGCGAACGGCGATGGTGGAGCAATTCTGCGAGATGGCGAACTTGGCCCCGGCCGGCGGATTGCGCGACAAGTTTCTGCGCCCAGCCGTCGCTATGCCCGATTGATAGCAGGTCGGCCTTGTTGGCTGCTACAATGCATGACCCCGTTAGAAAATCGAAGTGCTTGAATAACTCCGGGTTCCAGTCAGGTTTGAAGTGTGGCCGGAGATAGCGTCCCCAACGATCCATCTGATCTTCGTCTGCGTAGACGACGTTAAAGGAGCCCGTTGAGACGACTGCGCGATAGGCGGCTGCAGCGCCGGGCGCGAGCAGGTCACCCGCCTCGACAGGCAGAAGCCATGGCCCCGCATCCCAATCAATGTTTTGCGATGCTGCAACCAGATCAGTCCCGGGTTCTCCGATGATGAAAGCCTCGACACCTTCAAGTGCAAGGTTTTCCATCGTTGCATTCAGCTGTGATGGATCAGCGTCTTTGCCGGTGTCTGTTTGCACAAGCGCTATGATCGGGCGATGCGGGCAAGGTGGGCTGTGGACGCGCTCGGCTCTGCCCTTTTGAAGGCCCCAAAGCATATAGGCGCGCGGGGAGCGGCTGAGCAACACTGCGAATTGGCCATTCGCCCTTACGCGCTTGCGTAGCACCCACCACTTTGTCGCGACAAGATAGTCGCCAGGTGCCAGCCGAAAGGCATCAAAGTGAATCCGGATCCTCAACCAGACATTCAGTAAAGCCGCGACAATCCGACGGGCTGGAAGGGATTGCATTTTCACTGCCCTTTTTCGGCGGACCAGACTTGCATGCAGCCGTGGCGGGATATTCCCGCCCATGGCCAATCTTCAACAAAAAAGCTGCTTCACTTTCATTGACGGCTAGAGATTGGTGTACCTTTCGAGAGCAGCGTCGACATCGGTGTACATCGTCCCGCGACAGGCATCCAACAAAAGAGCGCTATCGCAATATTCGCGGATGGTTTCTACGCTATGCGAAGCCACCAGCAAGGCCCGGTCGGCGCGCTTTTCGAACAACTCGTGGTGGCACTTCCGCTGGAAATTCTGGTCACCGACAAGGATGATTTCGTCAATCATGTAGCAATCGAATTCGATGACCAAAGACAGCGCAAAAGCCAGGCGTGCGCGCATCCCTGAGGAATAGGTTTTTACCGGCATGCGCAATTGCCTGCCTAATTCGGTGAAATCCTCCACGAAATCGCGGATATCACGATAGCTTTTCCCATAGATTCTGGCGATGAAGCGCGCGTTGTCATAACCGGACAGGCTTCCTTGAAAGCCTCCGCCAAAGCCGAGTGGCCATGACACCGACATGTGCCGCTCAATCTTGCCGCGGGTCGGCATCTCAACCCCGCCGATCAGTTTGATCAAGGTGCTCTTGCCCGCGCCGTTGCGGCCCAGCAGGCCTACTTTCTGGCCGGGCATGATTGTGAAATCGAGCCCGTCAAACACCAGCTTTTCGCCGTGGCCAGCCCGGTAGACCTTCCGCAGGTTTGTACCGACGATCATTCGACGGTCAGTATCTTGCGGACATGGCGGCACAGAAACATCCCGAACATGAGCAATATCATGGGGATGATGATCGGGACCGTGTAATTGTAATAGGGCTGGACGTCGGTGCCGAACACGCCTGCGCGCATCATTTCCATCGCGTTGACCGGGGGGGACCATTGCAGGACGTTGCGCGCTTCAGGGGTTAGCCATGACATCATGCTGAACGTGCCCGAAACGGGGATCATGAGGTAAGTCGTTACGGGCATGAACTTTTCCAGCACGCTCGACATTTCTGATGCGGGCGCGATGATGAAGGACATGGCCAGCGTAAAGAAACCGTAGAGGAACCATCCGGCAAGGAACAAGCCAAGGTCTGTCGGCACGGGGAAGAAGCCGAAATAAATCAGGATCAGTGCAACGAACAAATAGGCCATCAGGCCGCCAATGAATTCGATGAGAAACCGCACAAAAACGAAATCGAAAATCTTGATCTGGCGATGGTAAAGCAGGCTGCCGTTGGCTTCGAAGACCATGATCGAACGGCTTACGGAATGGCGAAACAGGGTTAGCGGAAGGTAGCCGGTGATCACGAAGGCAACCACGCTGACCCCGTGATCTTCCGGCCCCTTCAAAAATGTCCACATGATCGCCACGAGCGAGCCGAACAGCAAAGGTTCGGCCATGACCCACAAGAAGCCGATGTTTTCGCGCCCGAACCGTGTGGTGAGTTCACGCTGCATCAATGCTCCGATTACACGAAGCTGGATGCGCCAACCCTCACGAAACGATGCCACTGTCATTTGTCCGGAGAATGTTCGATGATCCCGACGACAAGCATCCATCCGATAAGATAGAGGCAAAGCGCAAGGCCCGCGATGGTCAGGATCTTGATCAACCGGTTGGGCAAAAGCGGCTCGTCAGGCAGGTTGGGTTCAACCACGCGCTCAAGATAGAACTTTTGCTTCAGCGCATCGGTGCGCGCTTGTTCCAGCGCGGCGTTTGCTGCTGTCAGCATCTGCTCGGCAAACTCTTGTTCGGACACCAGACTTTCATATTCACCGAGCTTCGATGCGATTGCCTGTGGTGTCCCTACGATCTTGCCGCTTTGGACGTTGATCTGGCGCTCCAAGGCCGCAATTTTCATGCGCAGTGCAGGAATGGCGGGGTTGTCGGGCGCTGCGCTTTCCACTTGCTCCAATTGCGCTTTGACGACGGATTGTTCGATGATCAGCCGGTTGGTGGATTCCAGACCGACGGCTGCCTGCCGCACAGGGTCAATGATATCCTGCGAATTGCGATATATTCGTAACGCAAGCCGAGCCTTTTTAAGACGGCCTTCGGCTGCCACAATCCGGCTTTCCGCCTCTTCGATGGCATTTGCTTCGGCGCGCTGGTTCAGGAGGTTGACCATCCTTTCGCTCAGCAACAGCAGTTCCGCATTTACATCGCGCGATTCCTTGGGCGAGAAAGCCCACACCTGAAGCGCCACGATGCCGGAGTTGTGATCCACGCTCGGCGTTACGGCATTGCCGTAATATTCGTAAAGATCCTCGAAAGTGTCGCTGTCCAACGCACCGGGGAAACGCGACAGCACATCGGCGTCCGTTGTGCCATATATTTTCTTTAACGGCAGGCGCTTGTTAAGATCGTCCAGAGCGTTGCGCGAGCGCAGATATTCGATGATTTCGTTAGCCTCATCGCGGCCCGGGCTCATCCCCGAAGTCTGGATGAGGTTGGCAAGCGTGGCCGACGCCGTCGGGCGCTGGCCCGGGCTTTTGATAACGAAACGGGATTCCGAAACGTAGCGGTCTGACGCAACAAAACCGTAATAAACCACAGCCACCAAGATTGGAAACACTACGAAGAGTGAAACCCACACGTTCCTTCGAAGCAATGAGAGGATCCTCGAGCCTGCGTTTTCGGCCCCAGAAAAAGAGTTATTTGAGACAGGTTCCACTATCGGATTATACCGTTTCCACTGTTGGTGTACGACGCCAGCCGTTAGCTTGATTGCGAAGTGTTTGCAACACAGGCCGGGCTTGAGGAACGATCAAACGATCTGTCTGCAACGCAGACGTTAGCTGATCTGATTTCGCCCGAGGTTTAGTCCATTCGTTCCTGTAAATCACATGATGACCGCGGCGCTGCTGCGTTGACGAATTCGTTTGAAATTGTAAATCACAGCCATCTACGTAGCCTGCATCAGGCAGTTGAAAAGATTGAACCAAAATGGATAAAATAAAGAGAATTGATGAGTTCGCTGCTTATGCGAACAATTACAATTATGTCTCGTTCGATCTTTTCGACACACTCATTCGCAGACAATTTCTGACAGTTCACCAGATCCATGATTTGGTAAGTGCCTATGCGTTGGCTCTTTTAGGCCGACATGGGTCCATGCCAGTTAGCGACATGACATCGCTACGCTATCGTATGGGCGGCGCACTGAAGGCAGCGCCGGAACTTCTTATCCAAGAGCCGTCGGCCGAGCAGGTTTGGGACCGTTTGCTCTCGCACGATCAAGGGGTGAAAGACGCGGGTCGTCGCCAGGAACTGGTCGAACAGATTGTGCGGTTCGAGCATGAACTGGAAATGACCAACCTTAGGTTGGTCGAGGGAGCCCGCGAACTGCTTGAGAACCTGCGTGCCAGCGGGAAGACCCTGATCGCGATTTCAGACATGTATTTTAGCCATGCTTACATGCAGAAAATTCTTGAGCGGCTAGAAATCTACGATCTCTTTCACCACGTCTATATCTCTGCCGAAGTCAATCTGACAAAGCAAACCAGTGACTTGTTCCGCCATGTTCTCAAAGACCTGAACTTGGCGCCTCATGAACAAATCCACGTCGGCGATAATCTGGTTTCAGATGTGGAGATGGCAAACCTTGTCGGCATTGAGGCAGTGCTGGTTGTTCAGCATGAATTGCTGAAACTTGACCCTCGCGGCTACGGTAAGCGCGAACTCGTTGCCGAAGATGTCGCTGATTTGGTGAAGGCGCATCTCTTTACAGTGCTCTTTGACGTTTTGAACCGCCGGGCTACCCAAATATATTTCATGGCGCGTGACGGCATAGCTGTACGCAATTTTCTTGGCGCTTGGGGATCACCTCTGCGCGATGCGTTCCTGCCCACTCCCGATCATAGTGAGCTTTATCTCAATCGGGCGTTGACGTGTTGGGCCAATGTCGATTTTTCGACCGACTGGCTTTCGACTGCTATCGGATGGGCGTTCTGGCTCAAAGAGGGCAAGGCTACCCGGCACGAGATTGCGCAGTTGCTCGGTGTACCACCAGTGCTGGAAGAGGTTGGGAGCGAAGTTCTTGAGGCTGCCGTTTTCCAGTTCAAACTGGCCGATGCTTATCGCGAAGCGGGCTATGAAGAACTGATCAAGAAACAAATCATTGCCAAACGCCAAGCGATTGAATCCTATCTGAAGGGCGTGGGGTTCTACGAGCATGCCGCAGTAGCGATTTCCGATGTCGGATATTCCGGCACTGTTGCAAGGGCGCTCAACACGATCCTAGTGCAGCGATGCGCTGAAGGGAGCGAACTGTTGCCTCCTACGGCTATGCTCCATCTCATCGCCACGAACGAAAATTACAGTCATAACAAGATACACGCCCAACCACATTGTCTGTATTCGGCGCAGGCGGTCATTCCAGCGCATGCGATGCCGAGCACGCTCACGGGATCATACGCCTGGTTGGAGTATTTCTTTAAACATCCCACATTGATGCCGATCACCCAGTTTCGGGATGAGGATGGCAAGGTTGTGCCTGACTTGCGCATGCGTGATAAGCCGCTTCCGACCGCGGGAAACAACGAACTGCTTGATTTCGCGATAGACAAGCCCAGTGACTTGATCCTGATGTGGATGGCGGCGACCGATTGTTACGGTGAACTCTGCGGTCCTATAATTCAGCGGTTTGCAGAGCCAGACCGCAAGACACTCGACCAGATGCGTGGTGAGGTTTACGAACTCGACCCAATCGAAGGCACGACCCGTCTGGTTTACTTGGAAATGCCCAGTGCCCGACCAGATACGATCGAGGCCTTGGCGCGAAGTCGAGATTATTGGATCGCGGGATCATTGGCAGCGTCGCGCTTCGCTGAAGCTGACGGACGAGAGATGGACGACGACAGCGGCAAAAATGATGGCTTTCCAACACGCCAGAGCAAGCCGAAGTGGTGGAAGAAGCTGCTCGGATCAAGGCTCACGTCGTTTATTCAATCACCAAACGGCTTTGAAGCCGATTTCTATCGCTCTTTCTACCCTGACGTAGCAGAATTGGGCGGCGAGGATGCACTGGTTGCACACTTCGTGCGCCATGGCCGGAAAGAGAACCGTTTCGGCTCACGCGCGGCATTTGTGGGGCAGCTTGAGGTGGAGTTTGGGCAGCTTCCGTCTGATTTTGACGCAGAAGCCTATTTGCACTTCAACCCGGACGTGGCCGTTGCCTATTCCACGCCGGAAAAAGCTCTTGACCATTTCATGCGTCATGGTCGTCATGAGGGCCGCAATTATCGGGCGCCAGTACAGGAAATTGACAGAGAGCTTAACCGACTCTTGCGGGACGGAAAAATCAGTCTATCCGATGAGGAGAGTAAGCTACTCGGCGGTGAAACGACAGTTCTTGCGCTTTATCTTGCCAGATTCGGACTCAAGCCCAGTGCTTGGCTTGAAAAGATTGATGTTGTCGAATTTGCTGCGTTGAACGGTCATTGGGCTGGCAGCGTCACGACAAGGGCGGAGGCGCTTGTAGCACTTTGCGAGCACGGGCTTATTCGAATGCCATCGCTATCGCTGGCTGACCCGTTTGACGCAAATTATGTTAGAACGACCTATCCTGAGCTGTCGAAACTGACCGATTATCAGCTTTACTGCACATGTCTGCAGCGGATGCAGCCGACCTCCGAAGCTGCAGCTTTGATGAAAGTGTGGCGGGCGCCATTTTATCCGGAATCATTCCGATGGCTCGCATGGCAGGCAACGCATGCCAAAATTCTGGCGAAGGCGGGCCGCGTACAAGTTTTGCAGCACTTTCTTGCGCAAAAAGGGATGGATCGTATCGGCTACATCTCGGGCGAAGACGCACCCCGTCTGCTCGAGTTTCTAGGGCATCAAGCAAGATGGCGCGATGGCTCGGTTGATAATGCCAGCTTCTACTTTGAGGAGGCGATCAAGCGCAACGGAAGCGTCGGTTGGTTCGAGCATCTTCTAGGCGAGCTCCACTTGGCCGCCGGGCAGTCTGATCGCGCAATAACCCATTTCTGCAAAGGTGCTGCGTCTGATACTCCGAACCGCTGGTCGGTTCTTCACGCGGCCGAACTTTTGCTGCAGCAAGAGGCGTACAGTCCCGCTCGCGAGGTACTGGAGCAGGGGCGCGCGCTTTGGCAGGATTTGGCACCCTGGCGCCAACTCTGGCGGCGAGCAATCGGACACGAAGTCTCTACCATAATGAGGAAATTTTCGGCTAACCCACAAAGAACCGAGAGGCTCGAAAAGCTTGACATTGTGATGTCACGACTGCGTGGTGAATTTGCAGAACAGACAATTGCGAAAGCCAAGTCTGGGTCGGTCCTGGTAATTACAGGACGAACCATGGCGTTGCATGAAAGGTCAACTGCGCCTGCCGATATCACGGTCAAGGGATTGTGGTGCATAGAGTCACGCGAGGTGACTGCAGACTTGATCCTCCACGAGACTCTGGTCCTTCACGAGGTGCCGTGTACCGCTGATGTGCTTGAAGCTATTGCGATTGCTCGGTCTATGGGGAGGCGTGTGGTCTCCTGGCTGGGTGATCTTGGTGTGTGGGAAGGCAAGGTGCTGACCGACCTAGTGTGCAACCCACAAGGCAGCGAGGCAGGTTGGCTAAAGCGCAGCCACGTGTGGGAAATGTGCTTGGTTGCAAGATACTGTGATCAGATCGTATCAACCATGTCTGGGCTTGTGCCCGCTATTTCCCATTGTGCCGGTAAAGTACCGCTGACCATCTCCGCTCGGAGCTATCAGCGCACGAGAGACGATGAATCTGCCCGTGCGATCATGGTGCTCATCGCGCCAGAGTTCGACGCGCGCTCTCTAAAACCAGTCGTCAAATCGATCAATCGCTTGGCAGAACTGGGGGCCGGGTTTGTCTTCACCGTTGACCAGCGGGTTGCCGGACATTCAGATCTGACTGTCGACGATCGCAGGCTTATGGTGTTTGAACCGGACACGGCCTTGCAGTCGCTTGCAGATTCTGTCGGGTCTTGGGATTTCATCATTCAGATCGCGTCAAATCAGACAGTGGAGCCTTACTGCGCCACGGAAGAGGCGATGCAGCACGACGCCGTAGGATTGATGCTCACCCTACCAATGACAGAACACTCGGCAACTAGCAGAAGAAATGATGGCACAGTGAAGCAACTGGTCGGAAGCGATTCTTTTGACGCCGAACTACTTGTCGAACGTGTGATGCATTTTAATGCCACGCCCTCCGCAAAGTCAGATTCCGAAGGGAAATCTGCGCAATTTACACACCCTCTCGCTGTGCAGGGCAAGCGTAAGCCGCGGTTGTTGTTCGTCAACGTCTGGTATCCACCCCAGACTATCGGTGGAGCCACAAAGGTCTTGGCCGACAATGTCGAGTACATTCTCAATCACCATCAAGACACGTTTGACTTGCAGGTTTTTGCTACCGACGAGCACAATGATCGCTTTGGCGAGATGAGTCTCGGTCAGCATGACGGGGTGCCTGTTTTCCGCTTTGCCGCTCCGCAGGAAAACCATATTTACTGGCGCCCCAATCTGGCTCTCGCAAATGCCAGCTTCAGTCGTCTGGTAGATAGCTTCCAGCCAGATCTGGTGCACTTCCATTGCCTTCAAAAACTTGGCGCGGGTTTATTGGAAGTATGTCAAGCAAAGAACATTCCGCACTTCGTCACTTTGCACGACGGCTGGTGGCTTTCCGATAACCCGTTCATGACCGACCCTGATGGACGCTATTTCCCAGCAACTAAAGACATCATGGCTTTGCGCAGAAATCCGGCGATCGACACACTCGATTCGTTAAATCGCGCTGCTAAGGTTCGGAAGGTTCTGTCAAAGGCAACGCGTCGTTTGGCTGTTTCTGAAGGATTCGCCGAAGTTTATCGCGCATGTGGAATAGATTGCGACGTCATCGAGAATGGGGCTTCGCGCTTGGCATTGGAACCGCGCGAGATGGCAGGCCGCACGGTCAACCTTCTGCATTTAGGTGGATTGGAACGACACAAAGGTCTTTATCTTGTCGAGGCCGCATTGAAGCGAGCGCAATTTTCCAATCTGCATTTGACGGTTATCGATCTGGCACGCGATGCTGCGTATTCAAGCAAGGCACTTTGGGGGGCGACTGAAGTCACTACGCTTGGGAGGCAACCTGGTGCTGCATTGGCGAAGCTTTATGCCCGGAGCCATGTGCTGCTTGCGCCATCCACTTGCGAGGAAAGCTTCGGCTTGGTGACGCGAGAGGCGCTTCAGCAAGGTTTGTGGGTTGTCGCTGGCAACCGTGGTGCAATGGCCGCACCTGTGCAGGAAGGCATCAATGGCTTTGTAGTGGATGTTGTCGATGCCAGCGCTCTTAGTCGTGTTTTAGCCGAAATCGACAGCAACTGCTCGCGTTTCCAAAACTCACCCAGTGTTGGACAACCGTTACGGACAGTGGATGATCAATCGCGTGAATTGGTGCAACTTTATCTCGAAGAATTAGGTCACAAATGCTGAAGGCCGAAAGCCTTTTTTCCGACGGTAAGATAGCATCCGCGACAGCGTTTTCCGCTCGTGATAGGGAGCAGGTTTAGCGGCGGCGAGATATTGTGAAAGCTCTGATACGGAAGCTGGTGGAAAGCTGGGGCAAGCCAAACCTCTCCTCAAAGGGAGAGCCGTTGCTTGATCTGGCTTTTTACCGGCGCCGTTATCCTGATGTCCGCACGCTGGTTTCAGACAAATCTCTAATCGCGCATTATCGTACTTGCGGCATTGCCGAAGGCCGTTTTCCGAACGCGGAAATGGAATTGGAGACGCTGCTTCGCGATGGCATCGGAGATAATGACCCGTTTGACCTGGTTGCTTATCGCACGCTGAACCCGGACTTGAACCGGACGCTGCGTGGCGATGCAGAATTTGTCGCCCATTACATTGATCATGGCCGAGCCGAGAAAAGGCCGTGCAGCTTCCCGGATCAAGACGCCGGGGTGTTGTGGAGGCGCTTGTTTAACCCCTCGCAATACCTGGCGTGGTGCCCGGATACATTTGAAACCGCCCCAATTGATTTCAATCAGGCTTTCAATCACTTCTGCAAATACGGACTTGATCGTCTGGCACCGTTGAACTTTGATGACTGGTTTGATCCTGCTTTTTATCGAAGCCATTATGGCCTTGCGCCGGCAGTGACAGACGCAGAATTGTATCGGGAGTGGCTCGACAAGGGCTTGGCAGAAGGCCGCAGCCCCAATGAGTTTCGACTGCTTGAGTCAATGCTGCGTGGTCGTGCATTTCCGGTGCAGCTTGAGTGGAGGGCCTATTGCGCTGAAACGGGACTTGATCCCGCTGCCGGACGTTCTGCAGCCCTCGTCTGGATGTTCGAAGTCGACGAGGATGCAGAGCGTATTGTGCGGTTCGCTCGCCCGTGCGGTATTACGCTTTTTGTCGATATCTGCCACTTTCGGTACAACCGTGGTGACCACTATGGTTGTTTTGCCCTGTTCCGGGAATGGGGTGAAAGCGACAAAGATTGTTGGCCACCAGAGCTGTGGGGCCTTGCATCAGACGTTTCACGTTATCTTGGTGACCTTGGAAAAGCGTGGGTCGCGGCACTTGCTGCCATAGGTGATGTGGGACCCGATTTTTCAGCGCTTGAACGCGTGGTCGATATTGCTGGGCAACGTGCAAAGCCGATTGAAGCGCTCGAAGCCCTTGAAGGCCAAGCAGTTCATTGGCACGGTGATCCCCGTTTTTCCGTGCTTTGCATGTCCGTACTTGAGCGACTTTTCGAACAGGATAGCGCCCGTGCGCATGCGGTTTTGCGAAGTGAAGGCGAACCGGGCGAGGCCGACGGCATTCTCACCAATTGTGTGGAGCGGGGCTGGCTTGCGCTCGATCGGTTGATGCTTGCTCCTGCCAGATTAGGCCCTGTGGCGGATGGCCATATCCCGATGTTGGCCAACCTTGAACTGCGCCAGTGCAATCATTACCGCGTTGAACAGAAGGCCGAATGGCTTGCTGCTGAGGGGCTTGAACTTCGCGTTCATTCTGAAGATCAGCCCGAGGCTTTTATCAAAGATCTTGTCGGCGCAAGAGCCGTCATCTTTTACAGGGTTCAAGCCACCCCCGGCGTCCTGAAAGCGATTTTTTACGCCCGGGCGATCGGCATCCCAACCTACTATGAAATCGACGATCTGATCTTTGACGCTGATGCATTTCCTCCGCCGCTGCAAAGCTATGCCGGGACTCTGTCTGCGGAAGACTATCGCGGGCTGCGTTTTGCAGTACCATTGTTTCGGTCCGCGCTTTCAGCATGCGATCGCGCCATTGCATCCACTGACACCCTGCTGAAGTCGATGCTTCCCTTGGTGCGCGAGCACACCGGGGTCGTGTTGCGCAACGGCATCGACAGTCGCAATCAGGCTGCACGATTTGAGAAGGCGGCTGCAAAGCGCAGTGCGATCAGGATTTTTTATGGCTCAGGCACTAAAGCGCATGGCCAGGATTTTGCAGAAATTGCCGGGCCAGCCCTATCGCGGATCATGGAAAACTTCGCCGGAGTTGAACTGGTTCTGGTCGGTAACGTGCCAATACCGGATTGTTTGAAGGCTTTCCGCAGTCGCATTATTGCCATGACGGCAATCCCCAACGTGCACGACTACTGGGCTGTTTTGGCGCAGTGCGACATCAACTTGGCCGTTCTGCGCCGAGGCGGAGCTGAAGACGCCAAAAGCGAGATCAAGTGGTTGGAAGCCGCGGTTCAGGGCGTTCCATCTGTCGTGAGCGCGACCCCGTCCTACCAAGAGGTCCTCCGTGATGGCGAGGATGTGTTTCTGGCTGCTACAACAGATGAATGGTATCAGTCACTTGCCCGTCTCGTTGCAGATCGTGAAAAGCGGGAACTGATCGGGCAATGCGCGCGCGCAACTGCACTTGCAAAATTCAGCCGCGAGACAGCCATTGCCGACTTTCGTGCGGCATTCGGCTTGTCTGCTCCTGACGGTACGCCTGCGGGCCAACATCGTGTGCTGATATGCAATGTGTTCTTTCCACCACAATTGCTTGGCGGTGCAACGCGGGTGGTCGCTGCCAATGTTGAATACATCGCCAGAAACTGTCCGGATGTAGCCCAAGCGGTGTTTACGTGTGACGCTTGGCCAAGCGACGATACGCACCTTTCGACGTCAGACTACGAAGGCACACCAGTATTCAGGCTTTCCTTGCCGCAAGATGCAAACGAAGATGACGCGCCAACGCGGGCAAGCATAGTCGATGGTTTTCGGCAGGTTATCCGCGTATTTCGACCTCACATGGTGCATTTTCACTGCATTCAGCGTCTTTCGGATGCAATTGTGTCAGAGGTTCTGAATGCTGGCATCCCCTACATCGTGACGCTGCATGACGGCTGGTGGATATCACCGCATCAATTCCTGGTGGATCAGTATGGCTTTGAACGCAGTGGCGAAATTGATCCATTGGCCGACCGTGGCTTGCCTGCCGATGAAGCGGGGAAAATGATTGCCCGCAGGGCGCGTCTCTATCCTCTGCTAGAGGGTGCAGCGTATCGCCTCGCGGTTTCCGATTCCTTTGCACAAGTTTACAAATCTGCAGGCGTTGAGGGCGTTGCCACTTTGGCGAATGGCATGCCGACGCTCAAGCCAGCTCAAGATACACACCAAGGGCAGGCCGTTTTGCGCGTGGCGCATATTGGTGGGCGCATGGTGCACAAGGGTGCCGATCTGGTTGAGGCAAGTCTGAGGCTTGGCCAATATGGTACCATAGAATTCGTGATGATTGACGGATCGGTTCCGGCTGGCAGGCCTGTAGAAACTGTCTGGGGTAGCACCCGGGTGCAACTGATTGCCCCAGTCCAAGCGGAAGACATCACTGAACTCTATAATTCGCTCGATGTAATACTTGTCCCATCGATATGGCCGGAAAGCTATGGCCTAGTCGTGCGCGAGGCGCTGCATTGTGGCAATTGGGTTGTGGTGAGCGATGTTGGTGCCTTGGCCGAAGCCGTAGTAGACGGCGTGAATGGCACTGTGCTTCCTTCACGCGATCGCGGCGCGCTAGATCGCCTTTTCGCTGATATGCAAATGAGGCCGGAACAATACCGCCGAGATCATAAACGGAGCCTTCAAACAAAGCGGACGCTGGATGATCAATCGGCTGAACTCGCTGAGATTTACAGGCGATTGTCAAATTAGGCGTATTTTGACTGCATCGTATGGCACCAAGATTGCGATAATCTGGTCGCATTTGAGAGCATCGACAGTAAGCCGATTAACAGGACGTTCGATGCAATCCATCATTTGCAGGTGATGGGGGAAGAATAGACAGCATCTTTTAGCGCGCTAAAACATCGCCAAGTGGTGGAGTGGGAAAGCCGTGGCAAGATTCGTAGGGTTGGAGACGGCGGACGTTTTGGTTGGCGGTGCCGATGCTGATGAGGTGATTGGCAATGGCGGCAACGATACGCTTGGCGGCGGTGCAGGTGTCGATACGCTTACCGGCGGGCTTGGGGCGGACCGTTTTATTGACACGACTGCAAACCTGAACGGAGACACGATCACTGATTTCAATGCAGCAGACCAGATTGTCATCACCGATGCGCCACCATTCAACGGGTGGATAGATTTCACAGGCGGCACCCTGAATTTTGGTGCCGGAACCATTGATCTGCCCGGCCTGGCTGCAGGTGTATTTTATTCAACGCCTTTCGTCAGTGGCGGCATTACTCTGACCTATTATGCGCCTGTTTCCATTACCAACAGTGGTGTCTTTGCAAATAATGCCACGACCTATGCTGGCGTCAGTCTCAATAGCGCGGGCATCACGTTTACGAATACTGGCAGTGGCCGAATCCTCTATCGCTCGATCAATCTGAGCGCTCAAGGTTCAACGCTGGTCAACGAACAGGGCGGACAGATTGGTTCTGTGCTGGGCGCACAGGGCAATGACACGGTTATCAATCGCGGCTCGATCAATTCTGCGTTGCTGGGAGATGGCAACGATACCTTTGACACCACCAGTGCGATTGCCTTTCCTCTCGAACTCGGCGGTGGCGATGATACGCTGCGCATCGGAGGATCGGTCTTTTCGTTGAGTGCTGAAGGCGGTACAGGTGTTGACACCGCAATTATTGCGATAACGTCCGGGCATTTTATCGCACGTGGCCTCAGCGGTTTTGAGCATGCCGTGATCGAGACGAGTCCGGGTCTGACCTCGAACATCGAAGGTCTTTCAGGGTATCAGTCCATCACAATTTCGCCGGCGCAAAGTTTTGCTCTGGCCAATTTGATAGATTCGCTCAATCCGCAAGTCGATCTCGCGATTTCCGGCAGCAACACGTCATTGGTCAGGTCAAGCTTCCGGTCCATCACGGGTGGCGGCCAACAGGATACCCTTTACCTGAATACCGGGACAGCGGTGAGCGGTGACGTTCGGCTTGAAGCCGGTGACGACGCTCTGCTTTTTGATGTTTTCACCACGGGTGCGGTTGCCACTGTGGGCGGCACAGTCGATGGCGGTGCCGGAACAGATACCGCCAATTTCAATATCTTCACTGAAGGGCAATCGCGCAGCGTTGATCTGGCCAATTTTACCGGGTTCGAAAAGCTGAACTTCAATTCCAGCTATGTCCTTGTTGCCAATTGGACAGCCAGCAACGTGGACGCTGCTGTGACGGACATACGGGTTGGTCACTTCATAGGGCTGACACTCAATTCCAGCATGCTGCCCCTTGCCAATCTGGATGCTGTTTTCGGGACGCGCGTTGTCATCGGCGCGGACAGCCTGGTTGCGAGCATTAAGAGCGTCAACGCCTCGCTTTCCGGTTTCCAGTTGGATACGCCGCAAAGTGATATTCGCAATTCATCCTCCATCCTTGTGAATGGTATCGTAACCGGTGATATCGCTATGGCCCAAGGCGATGATGTGGTTGATGCATCATCGGGCCATGTTGGTGGGACAATTTTCGGCAACGGCGGCAACGACACGTTGATTGGCGGAACTGGCGTCAATCGGCTTGTCGGCGGTTTTGGCAATGACGTGCTGAGCGGCGGGGCCGGCAACGACTTTCTGGATGGCGGCGCAGGAATTGATGCTGCAAGCTTTGCTGCAGCGCGCGCGCAAGCAACGCTTGTACGCAATAGTAATGGCACACTCACCATTTCCGTTGGGGCCGAGGGAACTGATACCGTTGCCAATGTCGAAAAGTTGCAATTCGCTGATGGATTGTTCGCGATAAAGCGCTTTGCCGATCCCGGCACCCCGCGCGTGGCCAACTTCACTGTCGGCGCGGGCGGTTGGTCGTCGCAGGACCGGTTCCCGCGGCAGGTGGCGGACGTCAACGGCGATGGACTGGCGGATATTGTCGGGTTCGGACAGGCGGGTGCGCTGGTGTCGCTGGGTCAGGCCAATGGCACGTTTGCCAATCCGGGTAAACGGTACGTTCGGGGCGGTTACGCTGGGATCAGGCAACTTCAATCCGGCCAATGGCTGGGCCTCCCAAGACAGTTTTGCACGCACCTTGGCCGATGTGAACGGCGATGGCTTTTCTGACATCGTCGGGTTCGGCATTGCCGGCACGTTCGTTTCGCTGGGCACGGGTACGGGATCGTTTGGTGCGGCCAGCTTTGCGCTGAACAACTTTGGCAGCAATCAGGGCTGGTCATCGGACAACGTGTTCCACCGCGAAGTGGGTGATGTGAACGGCGATGGCCGCGCCGACATCGTTGGCTTCGGAATTGCCGGGACACTGGTCGCGTTGGGGCAAGCCAACGGCACGTTCGCAAACGCTACTTTCGCGCTGGACAACTTCGGCACCAATCAGGGGTGGAGCACGCAGGACGCGTTCGCACGCGATCTGGCCGACGTGAACGGCGATGGCCGCGATGACGTGGTAGGCTTTGGCATAGCAGGCACCTTCGTCGCCTATGGCCAGACCGACGGCACGTTCAGCACCGCCGCCTTCGACCTTGCCAACTTCGGCCGCGATCAGGGCTGGAACAGCGACAACACCTTCCATCGCGAACTGGCCGACCTGAACGGGGATGGATTGGCCGATGTCGTCGGCTTCGGCTTCAGCGGCGTGTTTGCTGCGACCGCTTTTGACGGGTTGGTGATTTAGGGACAATGTACTAGCCAGCACCCGTAACAATCTAAACGTCGTGGCATTTTTTACATTTATGCAAACAACTTTGGACTAAAAGTAGATTTGTCTGAATAACTTTAGTTTAATAAGAAATAATACTGAATTGACGAAATGATATTTCTCCAATTCGGCTTGATGAGACGCGCCTGTTTCCGATATTCATGCTCCAAATAGCCAGATTTGATTCTGGCACTATTTGATCGTGGAGATCGTTATGGCTGTTGTGACCGGTACCAATTCAAGTGAAACTTTGAACGGTACTCCTCAGGACGATACCATCTCCGGCCTCGATGGCGCTGATACCATCCTGGGTGATTTGGGTGCTGATACGATTGATGGCGGCAATGGCAATGACACGCTAACCGGTGCAGGCGGTTCGGATGCCTTCCTGTTTTCCGCGCGCAATTTTGGCCAGGATATCATCACCGATTTCGTGATCGGGACCGACTGGATCAACCTCGCTGCGATCGGCGTTTCCAGCTTTGCCGCACTCCAGCCGTTTATCACGCAAGCGGGTTCCGACACTGTCATTACGCTGGGCTTCAACGGTGCCTCTGAAAGTATCCGGCTTCAGGGCGTAACAGCCAGCCAGTTAACGGCCGGCAATTTTGTATTTTTCACCAACCCGGTTCCCATTGTCGGCAGCCGCACCATTGTGGCCGGGTCTGATGGTGGTGATGTCCTGTTCGGCTCCACGATTGGCGATGTGTTTATTGGATTGGCCGGAACTGACCGGGTTAACGGTGATGGTGGCACATCAGATGAGCTGTCGTATCAATTCAGAACAACAGGTACCGGTCTTACGGCTGCGACCGGAAACCGGACATTCACCGTAACGGCATCATCGGTGACCGACAGCGCAGGCCAGTTCAGCACCACATTTTCGAACATCGAAAGTGTAACCTTCGATACCGACACATCGAATCCTACCGGTTTTGCGACGGGTGAAACGACGATCAACACAAGCGCTTTCACGGGTGCCAACGGTGTTTTTGTCAATCATGGCAATAGCACGAACCGGCTTACATTCACCGGTTCAGCAGCATCTGATCGCGTTGTTGTAGGCCAAGGTTCGCATGTGCTTGATGGTGGCGCCAGCGCTGGATTTGACACTGCGATGTTGTTTTTGGACGGCACTGCCGACGTGACAATCACCCAGGCAGGTTCGGTGATCAGGTCAACAGTTGGCGGCAGTGTGTCTGATGTTACCAACTTCGAGTCTGTTTTGTTCAGCCTCCGTTTCAATAGCGGGGCCTCGATCAATGCATCGACAGTCACCGCTTCGCTTGGATTTGGCGTTGCATATTCTGCAAACAGCTTCAGCGTAACCGGCGGCAGTGGCAACGACCGATTTGAAAATCACTACGAAGATATTGTGACCACAGTTGGCACAACAACAATGACTGGTGGTGCAGGCGCAGATACATATTCTTATGCTTACCTCGGAACCAATCTCGATAAAGACATAATTACGGATTTTTCCATTGAAGACCGGATCGATTTCTTCTTCGTCGAAACCGGACCTGTAAGCTTCATTGGATCTGGCGCTTTCACCAACGTCGCCAATCAGATACGCTATTTGAAGTCTGGCAGCACCACGTTGTTGCAAGCCGACAGCAACGGTGATGGCGTTGCCGATGCCACGCTGACCATTTCGAACGGGGCGTTCGATCTGCGGGAAACCTCTGCTGGATCTGCGGTTCTGCAGATTATCCCGGAAATTACGGGATCAAACGTTGCAGACACACTGACCGGCACAGCCATCGCCGACAGGATTTTTGCATCAGGTGGGGATGACCGGATCATCGGATCCACCGGGCCGGACGTCATCGACGGAGGTACCGGTTCCGACAGGCTGGAATACCAGTTCTTGGCCAACGGCACGGGTCTTTCCGGTGTCACCGGTAGTCGCACCTTCACCATCACGGCATCGGGCGTGACAGACAGCGCCGGGCAGATCAACACCGGATTTCAGAATATCGAGCGCGTGTCATTCGACACCAACGCTTTCAACTTCGGGGCATCCAGCGGCCAGGCCGTCTTTACCGGTTTTTCGACAGGCACGACTACCTTCAACGCCAGCGCCTTTACGGGGGCCTCGGGGGTCAATGTAAACAACGCACCCTACAGCAACAATGTGGTGTT
Organism: Novosphingobium sp. 32-60-15; assembly: GCF_002280675.1. GTDB lineage: Bacteria > Pseudomonadota > Alphaproteobacteria > Sphingomonadales > Sphingomonadaceae > Novosphingobium. The sequence goes on from NZ_NCEN01000013.1 coordinate 116,279, forward strand.
TACCGGCTCTTCTGCCGCAGACTCCATTGCGGTTGGCCCTGGCGCGCATGTGCTTGATGGCGGAGCTGGTTCGGACAGTGCTCAAGTCATCCTGAGCGGCACGACAAATTCGACGCTCACCCAAACCGGTACAACGATCCGCGCGACGACAGGCAGCAACATAACCGATATCAGCAATTTCGAGCAGGTTTCTGTCAGCCTGCAATTCAGCGGTGGCGCATCGATCAACGCCACAGGGGTCACCTCCGCGCTAACCTTCAGCGTAGGTTACGGAACCAGCAACCACAGCGTAACCGGCGGCAACGGCAATGACCGGTTTGAAAATCACTTTGGCGGCGGCTCCACAACCATCGGCACCACGACGATGACTGGTGGCGCAGGCGCCGATACCTATTCCTACACCGGCTTCGGCACGAATTTTGACAAGGACGTGATTGCCGATTTCGCCACAGAAGACCGGATCGATCTTTCGCTGATTGGCTTGTTCAACCCTTCGGCCCCTGTGCGTTTTATCGGCACGGCGACGTTTTCCAATATCGTCAATCAGGTGCGCTATGCAAAATCGGGCAGCACCACGCTGCTGCAAGTGGACGGGAACGGGGATGGCGTGGCCGACGCTACGCTGACCATTGCCAACGGGGCGTTTGACATACGGGAAACGGCCCTCGGCTCTGCTGTGTTGCAAATCGTGCCCGAAATCGTGGGAACGGATTCCGCGAACTTTTTAAATGGCACCGCAGGTGACGATGTCATTCGCGCTCTTGGTGGCGACGATTCCATTATCGATCGCGGAGGCAACGACTTTATTGATGGCGGTGCCGGCAATGACCGCGTCACTTATGATTACAGTGCGGCAACAGGCCCTGTCACCGCAAACTTTGCATTGTTCACACCGTCATCCGTGCCAACCAGCTATAACGATGGGCTTGGCGGAACCGACTTGCTTGTCAACGTCGAGAATGTCCGGCTTCGCGGTAGTAGCGGCAATGACTCCCTGACAGGTTCGGCAACGATCGGAACGTTGATCTTTGGCGGTAGCGGTGCCGATACGCTAACTGGTGGTAGCGGGGATGACTTTATCTATGGCGATTTCTCGTTCACCTATGTCGATGGTCCAGACGTTATAAATGCCGGTGAGGGCGATGATGGTGTTGCGGGTGACCTAGGCTCAGGACCCATTAAATCGCTTGCGCTGGCGGCGATGGCTTGATTCAATAGCGGCGTTGAGGAGGCGCTGCTTTTGTCGGAACTCTGGTTGTTG
>NZ_NCEN01000036.1 GCF_002280675.1 Novosphingobium sp. 32-60-15
GCGCGAAATCCGCGCCCGCCATCAACCCAGCGCCACGCCGCCAGGTGGTTCCCTTTTGCACGCCGATAGTGGGTCCCGTTTGGACGCCGATTGACAGTCGAGGCAATGACGCGGATCGCGACCATACGCGGAGCGCCCCGCGCCATTCGGGTGGACAATGGCCCCGAGTTCATTGCGAAAGCCCTGGATCGCTGAGCCTATGAAAACAGTGTGAAGCTGGACTTCTCACGTCCAGGCAACCCCACCGACAACGCCTTCGTCCAACCATTCAATGGGCGGCTCCGTGACGAATGCCTCAATACCCATTGGTTCTTGTCATTGGACGATGCCAGGAACAAGATCGAGGCGTGGCGACGAGACTATAATGAGTGCCGTCCTCACACCTCGCTTGGCTGGATGACACCAGCCGAATTTGCTTCATCTGCCGAGGTTAACCCCGGCAGATGAAGGCCGGAGGCTAACATTGAACCCGGACACAAAACCGGGGGGATCGTCACAACGATGCCGAGACTCTAATCGCAACCGGATGAAGGTTGGGGTTCACGTAAACATGGCTGTTTCCGCGAAATTTAATCTGCAGTTTTCTTGCTCAAAGCCATCATGGGCGAATCACCATCGACCATAAAAATATCCGAGTGAAAATAAAAGCTACCTAGGGAGCTACCTAGCGAGAGGTCACTGCTTTCAGTGGCCTCTGGCTCTGAGTATAAAATCCTGAAATAATTCAGAATTTTGGTGGACGCACTTGGGCTCGAACCAAGGACCCGCTGATTAAGAGTCAGCTGCTCTACCAACTGAGCTATGCGTCCGTACCCGGATGGTAGCCTGCACCGTGCGGTGGGGCGGGGAAGGGGATGGTGGTGGACGCACTTGGGCTCGAACCAAGGACCCGCTGATTAAGAGTCAGCTGCTCTGCCAACTGAGCTATGCGTCCATTGCCATCCGGCAATCCCGTTCGGGAGCAGCCCCCTTAGCGTTTTTCTGGACCCTGCCAAGCCCCAATTTTGCTTTTTTGTGGCAGGTTCCCGATTGTGAACGCCACGGATCAGGAAAGGCTGCGGGGAGCGACGCGGTTCCAGCGTTCCACGGCCATGATTGTGCCGATGCAGATCATGTTGGTCATCATGGATGATCCGCCATGGCTCATCCACGGCAATGGAATGCCGACGACCGGAGCGAGGCCCATGACCATCATCAGGTTGATGCACATGTAGAAGAAAATGGTCATCACCATACCCGCTGCCAGCAAGCGCGGGAACCGGTCTGGTGCGTCAAGGGCGACTTTAAGGCCCCAACGAAAGATCAGGCCGAACACGGCAAGCACGAACAGGCCGCCAATCATGCCCCATTCCTCGGCCATCGTGGCAAAGACGAAGTCCGTATGGGATTCAGGCAGGTAATTCAGGTGGCTTTGCGATCCATCGCCAAAGCCTTTGCCGAAAAAGCCCCCCGAACCGATTGCGATTTTCGATTGGGTGATGTGATAGCCCGTCCCCAAAGGATCGCTTTCAGGATCAAGGAACACCAGCACGCGGTTGCGCTGATAGCCGTGCAGCAGCGTGAAGAACGCGAGCGGTGCAATGACCAGCATTGCGCCGCCTGCGCCCAGAAACCAGCGCAATGGCAATCCGGCAAGGAACATCACCACCACCGCGCCGAACGTGATCGACAGGCCGGTGCCAAGATCGGGCTGAAGCATGACCAGACCTGCCGGAACGCCCAGCAAAACCGCAGCAGGGCCAAGCGCGCGCCAGTTCTGCGTCTCGCCAACAGGCAGTACGGAATAGAACCACGCCAGCACCAGCACGATGCCCGGTTTCATCAGTTCGGATGGTTGCAGCGTCATGAAGCCAAGGTTCAGCCAGCGCTGGCTGCCACCACCAATCCCGCCAATCAATTCAACCAGAATCAACAACAGGCACAGGACGACATAGACCGGGATCGCCATTTTCCGGAACAGTTCCTGTGGCAGCCGGGCGATCACCATGGCCATCACCAGAAAAATGGAGAAGCGTATCAGGTGCGACATCGACCACGTTTCAAACCGTCCACCAGCCGCCGAATAGAGCACTGCCGCGCCAAAGCCGACCAGTGCCATCAGCGGGATCAGCACGCCCCACGGTTGACGCGCGATGGCCGCCGGAACGTATGCGCGGGGCATCATGGCTGCACCTGCGGCGTTGCTGCCGCCGGGCTGCCGGATGGGGCCGTGGCAGGGGTGGCTCCTTGCTGCGGGGCAGCCACAGGCTCCGGGCGCGGAGAGGCGGCGTCGGTCTGGACAATGGCGGGCGCGGTATCGCGCTTACGCGCTTGTTCGGCCTGTTCGGTCAGTTCTTCATCATCTGGCACCGGCTTTGGCGCGCTGCCGCCATATTTGGCGGCAAAGCTGTCGTAGCGCGCAGACATACGCTGTTGCACGTTGCCGCCCCATTGCTTTTCGAATTCGTCGAGCACCGCCATCGCTTTGTCCGGCGCGAAAATATAGGTCATGACGTCGCGCGCGATGGGATAGGCGGCGCCTGATCCGCCGCCATGTTCGACAACGACCGCGCAAGCGTATTTGGGCTTATCGTATGGGGTAAAAGCGATGAAGTGGCCGTGATCGCGGTACTTCCATGCGCCGCTTTTGCCGTTGGCCACGTTCAGGCCGACGACTTGGGCTGTGCCGGTCTTACCCGCCATCAACACGTCATCAATCGGCAGCTTGGCGCGCCCTGCTGTGCCGCGCCCGTTGACCACTTCGCTCATCGCCGAATGGATGAAATCAAGGTGATCCTGCCGGAAGCCCATGGATTTTACAGGGGGGGCTTTGCGGTCCAGCACCAATCTCGGCATGACTTCGCGGCCGGATGCAATGCGCGAGGCCATGACCGCCTGTTGCAGCGGGTTGACCAGCATGTAGCCCTGACCGATGGTTGCGTTCACGGTATCGTAAAGCGCCCATTCCTTTTGATACTTGCGCAACTTCCACGCAGGATCGGGCACGGTGCCATAAGATTGGCCGGCATAGGGCATCGGGAATTCCTGCCCCAGCCCCAGACGCTTGGCCATTGTGGCGATCACATCCATGCCCAGCTTCTGCGCAAAGTGGTAGAAATAGACATCACACGATTGATAAATGGCCTTGGCCATATCAACCGTGCCGTGGCCGCGCCGGTTCCAGCAGTGGAACACACGGTTGCCGACGCGCAATCCGCCGCCGCAACCGACACTTGCGCTTGGGTCAAGCCCTGCTTCGAGGAATGCCATGGCCACCATCGGCTTGACCGTGGAGCCGGGGGGATAGAGCCCGCGCAGAACCTTGTTTCGCAAGGGCACGTGATCATCTTCGGACAGCATCTTCCATTCGATGCGGCCAATGCCGTCAGAAAAGCTGTTGGGATCAAAGCTGGGCATCGAGGCCATGGCCAGGACATCGCCGGTTTCGCAATCCATCACCACGACCGAGCCGGATTCAAGGCCGATGCGGCGCGCGGCATAGTCTTGCAGGCCGGCGTTGATGGTCAACTGGATGGGCTTGCCCGGAACATCCTCACGCGTACCAAGATCGCGCACGATGCGCCCCGAAGCGGTCGCCTCGACCCGGCGCGCTCCCGGCACACCGCGCAAGCGTGTTTCGAAGTTCTTTTCCAGCCCGTCTTTGCCGATCTTGAAACCCGGCGTGATCAGCAGCGGATTGCGTTCTTTTTCATAATCCTCAGCCGATGCCGCGCCGACATAGCCGACAAGGTGGCCCACTGCCGCGCCAGCCGGGTAGAACCGAGAATAGCCGCGCTGGGGGATGACGCCGGGCAGTTCGGGCAAACGCACTGACACGGCGGCGAATTTGTCCCAATCAAGGCTTGAGGCAACTTCGACAGGTTGGAACCCGCGCGCTTTATCAAGCTTGTCGCGGATATCGCGCACACGGTCGGGCTGCAAATCAAGCAGGCCTGCAAGCGTTGCCATGGTGCGATCAGGATCATCGACGCGGTCGGGAATAAGATCGACGCGGAAGTCTGCACGATTGGCGGCAAGCGCATTGCCGAACCTGTCCAGCACCCAGCCGCGCCGTGGCGGGATCAGGGTAAGGTTAACACGGTTGCTTTCGGAATCTGCGCGGTATTTCTCGTTCTGCGCGACGGCAAGGTAGCCCAAGCGGGTGGCAAGAAGCACCCCGACGCCGGTTTGCAATGCGCCCAGTACAAAGGTGCGCCGCTCAAAACGGTGAGTCAGGATTGCCGATGTCATCGGCAGGCGCGAATTGAGTTTCATAACCGCTTCAGCGGCAATAACCGCACACGGTCCAGAAGGGCGATAACGCCTGTCACGACAGGGAAGAACATGACGGACATCAACACTTGCGGAACAATCACAAAGGGCAGGGGATAGCCTGTGACAAAGCCAGCCAGAACCGCGCATGCCGTGAGGTAGCCGGTCGTCAGAAGGCTGGCGGCAAGCCAATCCTGCGCGAAGCTGCGCCACAAAAAGCGCTCGTCAATAATTTCCATCGCCAGCATCGAGATGGACCACAGCAAAATGCCCGAACCGAACGGTTGCCCCGAATAAAGGTCGTCGACGAAGCCCAACGGCAGGCCGGCCCATACGGGCAGCATACCGGGACGCATCATCCGCCAGCCAAGCAGCATGAGATAGGCCAGCGGCGGCATGATCGGTGCCGAGGCAATGATCGGTGAAAAGCTGGCCATAGAGGCAAGGATAATGCTCAGCCATGGCAGCCCGATGGCGAGCATGGGCAGCGGTTCACGGTTGATCCGCTTGCGGACGACATCTGCGCCAGAGCCAATGTCACTCCAGTTCACGGCGTTTCTGCCGCGGTGCCTTCACCGTCCTTGGCGATCTGCTGAAGCTGTGCGGCTGCTTGTGCCTGATAGCTCGGTTCGACGATCACGAATTCGTTGTTGGCCGGATCAGCCGCCAGATGGCCAATCGCACCATCGCGGTGCGGGTCAGTTGCCACGGCCACCGGAATGCCCGGCGGATAAAGCCCACCCGAACCGGACGTGACGAAGACGTCACCCTTCTTCACTGGGTTCACGCCCATGTTGATCAAACGGATATCGATGCGCCCGTTCGATGCCCCCTGGACGAAAGCGGCAAGTCCGTCGTTCGCGCGGCGGACGGGCACGACGTTTTCAGGATCGGTGACTAACAACACGCGCGCGGTATCCGGCCCTACCTCAATCACCCGCCCGATGAGGCCGGAAGCAGCGCGCACTGGGAATCCCGGCTTCACGCCTTGATTGCTACCTGCATCGATCACGGCAAAGCGCCTCGTGCTTGATGCCGTGGATCCGATAAGATGGACGGTAGCCACCGGTTTGCGCACAGGATCGACAATCCCGAGCAGCGCTTTCAATCGGCGGTTTTCATCTTGCAAGGATTGCATCGAGACTGCGTTGGCGCGCGCCGCATCAACTTCTCGCCGCAAATCGGTGTTTTGCTGGCCTGCGTTGAAATACGCGCCGATTGCGCCGAAAACCGACTGGCTGGTGGCGCGGCCCTTTGCGCTTGCCTGACCCATCGGTCTTGCGACTTCTGCGGCAGAACTGCGGGCAAACGAGAAAGCATCCGGATTGATCAGCGACATGACAAGCACGATAACCCCTGCCACGACGCCCAGCAAGGCAATCACGTAGCCGGTGAAAATCCCGTATTGCGCCCTGCGCGAATAGCCCGGGCGCCGGTCCTTCGACCGCGCCATGCGTTCACCCCTTCAAGCCAGCCCCCGTCCATCCGGGAGCCGTATTGCAATCAACGTATGACGATCAAGCCGTGGTCAACACGCCGCGATAGATCGGATCTTCCATCGCACGCCCGGTGCCCAGCGCCACGCATGACAGCGGGTCTTCGGCGACGCTGACAGGCAGACCCGTTTCTTCACGCAGATGTTCATCAAGGCCGCGGATCAAAGCGCCACCGCCAGTGAGAACAATGCCCTGATCGACAATATCTGCCGCCAGTTCAGGCGCGGTGTTTTCCAGCGCGATGCGCACGCCTTCGACAATTGCGCCGATGGGTTCAGACAGCGCTTCGGCGACATTGGCCTGCGTAATCGTTATTTCCTTGGGCACACCGTTGACCAGGTCGCGGCCCTTGATCGCAATCGTTTCGCCTACGCCATCGGCGGGAACGGTGGCGATGCCATATTCCTTCTTGATGCGTTCAGCGGTGCCTTCACCGATCAGCAGATTGTGATGGCGGCGCACGTAGGAAACGATGGCTTCGTCCATCTTGTCACCACCGACGCGCACCGATGTGGTGTAAGCGAGGCCGCGTAGCGACAGCACCGCAACTTCGGTCGTGCCACCGCCAATATCGACGACCATCGAACCGATGGGTTCGGTGACGGGCATGTCGGCACCAATAGCGGCGGCCATTGGTTCAAGGATAAGATAGACTTGGCTGGCACCGGCATTGCTGGCAGCATCGCGGATCGCGCGCTTTTCAACCGAGGTGGCGCCCGAGGGCACGCAGATCACGATTTCAGGGAAACGCAGCAGGCTTTTCGAGCCATTCACCTTGCGGATGAAGTGCTTGATCATTTCTTCGGCGACTTCGATGTCGGCAATCACGCCATCACGCAGCGGGCGGATCGCTTCGATGTTGTCAGGCGTCTTGCCCATCATCATCTTTGCGTCATCACCCACAGCCTTGACGCGCTTGATACCGTTGATGGTTTCGATGGCGACGACTGAAGGTTCGTTCAAAACGATGCCGCGATCCTGCACGTAAACCAGCGTGTTGGCCGTGCCGAGATCGATCGCGATGTTTTGCGAGCCGAATTTGAAGAATCGAGAAAAGATCGAAGCCATCAGAAAATCCGTAAATAAACTGCGGTTTGGCGCACGGGCATGCGCCAGACCCCTTAGAATTTGCGCCCGGGAAGGTGGCTCCCTAGCAGGGGTTACCGGCAAAACCCATAGGCTTGTGCGCGATTGAAGGGATAACTTTTCCGCTTGTCTCGAAAAAACGCAGGTTCGGCGCTAGGCTCTGTCTGACTATGCGAGTCATCCGCCGTCTTCCTGAAACCTTGATCAACCGTATCGCCGCCGGCGAGGTAGTTGAACGCCCTGCCAGCGCGCTGAAAGAACTGGTCGAAAACGCCATTGATGCAGGCGCTGTGCACATCCACGTGCGCTTGTCCGAAGGCGGTCTTGCCATGATTGAAGTGACAGATGACGGCTGTGGCATGCGGCCTGACGAGATTGCCCTGGCGCTGGAACGCCATGCCACATCAAAGCTGCCCGATGAAGCAATCGAAGAGGTCGAGACGCTCGGCTTTCGCGGCGAGGCCCTGCCGTCGATAGCCTCGGTTGCACAGGTGACTATCGAAAGTCGCCCGCAGGGTAGCGCAGATGGCTGGAAGCGCGTGGTCGACAATGGCACGCTCCTGTCCGAAGGCCCTGCTGCCCTGCCTCCCGGAACGCGGGTGCGGGTGGAGCACTTGTTCGAAAAGATCCCCGCCCGCCGCAAATTCCTGCGCAGTGCCCGGTCAGAATGGGCCGCAGCGCAGGACGTGGTGCGCCGTCTTGCCATGGCGCGGCCTGATCTTGGCTTTACGCTTGAGCATGATGGCCGCCGCGCCCTGCATGTCCAGCCCGATGAGACGCTGGAGGCACGCGTCGCGCAACTGGTAGCGCGCGAATTGGCGGGCAATTCGGTTGCGGTCGATCTGGCGCGCGGTGATTACCACCTGGTTGGCGTTGCGGGCCTGCCCACATTCAATCGGGGAATGGCTGATCACCAGTACCTGTTCGTCAATGGCCGACCCGTCAAGGACAGGCTGCTGATCGGTGCTGTGCGCGGGGCCTATGCCGATATGCTTGCGCGCGATCGCCATGCGGTCTTGGCGCTGTTCCTTCAGGTTCCCGGCGGTGAAGTGGACGTCAACGTCCATCCCGCCAAAACCGAAGTACGCTTTCGCGATCCGCAACTGGTGCGCGGCATGATCGTGTCCGGTCTGCGCCATGCCTTGTCGAGCGGTGATCGGCGTTCGGCGCAGGCCCCATCTGCCAGCGCGATGGCGGCGTGGCAGGCCGAACCGGTGGCTCCAGTGCAGCAAGGTTCCATCTTTACGCCAACCTGGCGGCCCGAAGCGCGGGTTTCTGATGCAGGTCAGGCGTGGCGCGGCTATGAACAATCGGTCCTCGCCCCCATTTCAGCACGAGCAGAACAAGCGTCAGAGCCGGTTGTCGCAGCCGCGCAGCACCCGCTGGGCGTCGCACGCGGCCAAGTGGCCAACACTTATATCGTGGCCGAGGCCGAGGATGGTCTGGTCATCGTTGACCAGCACGCCGCGCACGAACGTCTTGTGCTGGAACGGTTGCGCGCGGGCGGTGCAGGGCAGGGCGCGGCGCAAAGTCAGGCATTGCTGATCGGTGAGGTGGTAGAGCTTGAGGAAGTAGCTTGTGACCGGTTGGAGGAGGCCTCTGCCCAATTGGCCGAGTTCGGGCTTGTGCTCGAAAGGTTCGGGCCGGGGGCGATGCTGGTGCGGGCCATTCCTGCTGCGTTGGCCAAAGGCGATCCGGCAAAGCTGGTGGCCGACGTTGCCGATGACTTGGCGCAAAATGGCGATGCCTTGCTGCTTGGCGAAAAGCTTGATCTGATCCTTGCGACAATGGCTTGCCACGGTTCGGTGCGGGCAGGGCGGACGCTGTCGGTGGCAGAGATGAACGCCTTGCTGCGCGAAATGGAAGTGACGCCGCGTTCGGGGCAGTGCAATCATGGCCGTCCGACGTGGGTTAAACTGGCGCATGGTGACATTGAAAAGCTGTTCGGGAGAAAATGATGCCGGTCTTGCTACGCAGCGCGCTGATCTTTGCCGGACTTCTATGCCTTGCCGGATGCGAGGAAAAGGAGCCGACTGACGCGCAAGCTATTGCTGCGGTCAACGCGGCGCAGGACATCAAGGCTCCGGTCGAAGCACTGCTGCTTCAGCCAATCCTTTCGCCCGATATCACCAAGAACAAGCTGCACGGCACCGGTTGTGCGTTTGTGGCTGAAGGCGGCGGGATTGGCGCGGTATTGCTGGCGCAAGACAAGCGCGGGGTGATCAAGGTTGAAAATACGGTGATCATTCTGGCCCCCGATACCGGCAGCGCCCAAATGCCGATGGGCAGTTGGTCGCGCTACACCGGCAAAGAGAACGCGCTGACCTTATCGGCAACCGGACCGATTGCTCCACTGGGCACCGGAAAGCAGTTCAAGGGCAAGTTGGTGATTACCGACGAGCACGAAAGGTCCGTTTATACTGCCAGTGGCGACGTTCAATGCCGGACGATTTGATCCCGCCATGGTTATCGTGATGACGGCAACGGGTCCGGGATGATCCGGTAGCGCGCCATTATGACGCTGAACACGCCGAACAGCAGCAAGCCTGCGGCAACCAGCGTGAAGGCATCGCCAGTATCGCGCAGATCGTTGATCACGCCGCCAAGCGACAAGACCTCACGGCTGTTTTCAAACCATGCCGAACGCAGCAATGACCAACCAATGAGCATGAACACGACAGCACGCGCAGCATGTCCTGCACGACCGATTGGACACGTTGTTTGGGGTGCATTGGAAGAGACGTTGCGCATAAAGCTGGCGGTGTAGGCTGTCTTTGCCTGAAAAAGTCCGGCGACGACAAGGGCAACACCGACAAGCCCAAGCAGCGTCGATCCAAGCGAATAGCCTAACGCGCTTTGCGCCCATTGGGCCGATTGATCTCCGCCAGTACTCTTTGCGCCGCTGGCAAATTTCGCTGCCGTCCACGCCATGCCCGTGTGCAACACAGCGCTGACAAAATACCCAGCACGAAGGGCCATGCCCTTGGCATCCGATCCCTTGCGCTCAATATCGAAGAAAGCGGCGGAAAAACGGTAAAGTGCATAACCAAGCAAGCCTGCCGCAGCGAGGTACAGCACTGCCCAACCGGCAGGAATGTCGGCGATGACCGCAAATGCATCACTTGCACCATCATCGACCGTTTCGGAACCTGCGGTGGTCAGGGCCAAATAGCCTAACAGAATGTAGACAACGCCACGGGTGGCAAATCCAACGCGTGCCAGCCAAACGACTTTTTCAGACTTATCGACCATTGCGCTTCCCGGGCTCCGCCAAATTGGTTGAGCCCGGTGAACGTATTAAGGCCGTAAAAGTGCCCGGCTATCAGCCGCTTGTGATCAGACGTTGAATTTGAAATGCAGGACGTCACCGTCCTTGATCACATATTCCTTGCCTTCTTGTCGCAGCTTGCCCGCATCACGCGCCGCGCTTTCACCGCCCAGCGATACGAAGTCATCATAGGCAATGGTTTCTGCGCGGATGAAGCCGCGCTGCATGTCTGAATGGATTTCGCCAGCCGCTTCAGGCGCCTTTGCACCTTGATGCGTCGTCCATGCGCGGGCTTCCTTGGGGCCAACCGTAAAGAACGTGATCAGGTGGAGCAGTTCATATCCTGAACGGATCACGCGGGCGAGGCCGGTTTCGTGCAGGCCCATTTCTTCAAGGAACACGCTGCGCTCTTCGGGGTCCATGCCGACCAGCTCGGATTCAATGGCCGCAGACACGATCACCGCGTTTGCGCCTTCGGCCTTGGCCTTTTCGAACACGCGGGCCGAAAAGGCGTTACCTTCAGCCGCGCTCTCTTCGTCAACATTGCAAACATAAAGCACGGGCTTGGCTGTCAGCAACTGCGCCTGCTTGAAAACGCGCTCTTCTTCCTCGTCCTTGGGCTTGGTCAGGCGGGCAGGCTTGCCTTCGCGCAGCAATTCAAGCGCTTGGCCAAGGACCGATGCGATCAGCTTGTTTTCCTTGTCGCCCTGCGCGGCCTTCTTCACCGCTGCCGGAACGCGCTTTTCCAGGCTTTCAAGGTCGGACAGCATCAATTCGGTTTCCACCGTGTCTGCGTCAGACACAGGATCAACCTTGTTATCAACGTGTTGGATGTCATCGTTCTCAAAGCATCTCAACACATGGACAATGGCGTCCACTTCGCGGATGTTGCCAAGGAACTGGTTGCCAAGGCCTTCGCCCTTCGAAGCACCACGCACAAGGCCCGCAATATCAACGAAGCCCAGTTGCGTAGGGATGATCTTCTGGCTTCCGGCGATGCGTGCCAGTTCCTCAAGCCGGGGGTCTGGAACGCCGACATTGCCGACGTTGGGCTCGATGGTGCAGAACGGATAGTTCGCCGCCTGCGCGGCCTGCGTTTCGGTCAGCGCATTGAACAGCGTCGACTTGCCGACATTGGGAAGCCCGACGATACCGCAACGAAAACCCATTTCCACACTCCTTGTCTGGACCGCGCCCTTAGCGGTCGTTGGCGGGTTTGGAAACCTTCGCCGACGATTCAGCCTATTCTTCTTGGGTTTTCACCAAAATTTCAGGGCTGGGTGCGATAATGGCTCCATGAAAAAGACCCTGATTCTCCCGCTCGCCCTGCTGATCGCTTCTTGTGGTGATGATCCTGCTGCGCGGATTGCCCGCGCGCACGATGAAATCGCCGGTATGGAACTTGGCGCTGCACGGATTGATCTGGCCGCGGCGCTTGCAGCCAAAGGGGATGATGCCGAACTGCTGAAGCTGTTGGCAGGCGTCCAATTGCGGTTGGGTGATGGTGAAGGCGCACAATCCAGTGCCGACCGGTTGGCGCGACTGGGCTTCAAGGGTGCGGAACTGAACCAGATCAGGGCCGAAGCAGCGCTTCTGCGCGGAAAGCCTGAACAGGCCCTCACGATGCTGGCAGATGACAATTCGACCACGGCATGGCGGGTGCGGGCAGCGGCCAAGATCGCGTTGAAAGACACGCAAGGCGGAATTGACGCGTTGCGGCGCGGGATTGCGGTGGGCAATGATCCCCTGTTGTTGCGCGATTACGCGCGCTTCCTGATCGACGCACAGGACCTTGACGGCGCGCAAGCGCAAGTCGCAACGCTGTTCCGCCTTCAAGCTGATAGTTTCGACGCGCTGATGCTATCGGCAGACATCGCGGCGCGGCGCGGCAAATTGGCCGACGCTCATGCCACGCTTGATCGTGCGGCAAAGCGTTATCCCAAGCTGGCTGATCCATGGATGGCGCGCGCAAAAGCCTATGACATTGAAGGCAAGCTTGACGATGCCATTGCCATGACGGAGCGGGCCGCAGCGCTTGCTCCCGATGATCGCGGCGTTACCGATCTTCAGGTGCAGTTCGCATCGATGAAGGGAGATTGGGAACAAGTGCGCACGGTGCTTGCAAAGCAGGAAAGCACGCTGGACCCCATCTCGCCCAATGGCCTGACATATGCCGAAGCGATGCTGCGCACGGGCCATCCTGAACAAGCGCGGGCGCTGTTTCAACGCGCGCTCAGCCGTTCGCCCAACAATCCCTATTCGCGGTTGATGCTGGCGCAGGCGCAAATGGCCACAGGCGATGCGGCGGCGGCCTATGCCACAGTGCGTCCACTTTCGGACAGCCTTATTGCCGGGGAAGATGAACTGGATGTGGCGGAAAAGGCGGCGCGCGCGATGGGCAGCCCTGATGCCGATGCCTTGAAGGGACGGCTTGCTGCCGTCCGCACCAGCCAGTCGGTTGAACTTAACCGAAAGGGGCGGGCCGCCATTGCAAGCGAAGACTGGAATGGCGCAATCGCTGCCTATGGCCAGTTGGCGCAAATGGGCAAAGATGCCGAAGTGCTAAAACGGCTTTCATTGGCCTTAAGCCATGCAGGCCGCGTTGATGAAGCCATTGCCGCAGCCGATGAAGCGCGGACACTTCGCCCCGAGGACCCGGACATGACCTATATGGCAGGCTATGTCCGGGCTGTGGGGGGTAAGGACCGTGCCACCGCGCTCAGCTTGTTGAAGCAGGCCAGTGACACTGATCCTGGCAACGCTGTTTTCAAGCGCAGCCTTGCAAGGTTCTCAACCGCCCAAGGCGGGTAAGAACCCTGCCTGCCTGATCAGGCGCGTGGCTTGACCTTGCGCGAACGGGCAAAGCCGATGCCAAGCAAGCCCAAAGCCATCATGCCGAGCATGCCGGGTTCAGGAACCGCTGTGCCGCCCGATGAAGACGTTGTGCCGCCCGATGTGGTGGTTCCGCCCGTGGTGGTGGTGCCGCCCGAGGTCGTGGTCGTGGTGCCGCCTGTGGTGGTGCCGCCCGACGTGGATGACGTTGTGGTGGTTCCGCCCGAAGTCGTGGTGCCACCTGACGTCGTTGTGCCGCCAGTCGTGCTCGACGTGGTCGTGGTGCCGCCGGTGGTGCTGGACGTGCTGCTGGTCGTGCCGCCGCATCCGCCGCCGGTGTGGCCGCAGTGGCAATAATGCTTGTGCTTGGTTTGCAGCCACCACGTGGCGTGGGCCGGCGTTGCCGTGGACATGCCCAGAAGAGCGGTCGCGGCGATGACTGAAGCGCGGATTTTCATACTAACCCCCATTGGTTAACTCGGAACTGCCGAATTCAATGCAATTGTGGTGCCAGATGTTTAAAATAAGGTGTTTAGATGGTTAACGCCCGGGAAGATTATCGGAGTTGTAAGCCAGACCGACAGTTTTTGATGTCTGGATTATTGCTGGCGTAAAGCCACATCGTTCATGAACCGCACGCTGTCGCCGCGCGCCAGCCAATCGGCCTCTGACGCGATTGCGCCCAGCATATCGACCAGATCATCCTGTTCGGCCTTGGCGAAGTTGCCCAGCACATAGCCTGTCACGCGGTCCTTGTGGCCGGGATGGCCGATGCCCAGCCGCACGCGCTGGAAATCCGCGCCCAGATGCTGGTCAATCGACCGCAGTCCATTGTGTCCTGCGGTCCCGCCGCCCTGCTTCACCTTGACCTTGAAGGGTGCAAGATCCAGTTCGTCATGGAACACGGTCAGCGCTTCGATGCCGAGTTTATAGAACCGCATCGCCTCGCCCACGGCGCGGCCGCTTTCGTTCATGAAGGTGGCAGGCTTGAGCAACAGCACTTTTTCCGTGCCGATGCGCCCTTCCTGCAACCAGCCCTGAAACTTCTTCTGCACGGGGCCAAAGCGGTGCACCTCGGCGATGGTATCCAGCACCATAAAGCCCACATTGTGCCGGTGGAACGCATATTGCGGTCCGGGATTTCCGAGGCCGACCCAGAGTTTCATTGGGGTTGGGTTCCTTGTGCTTGGCAGGTGAAGACATAGCGTAAACCCGCCACGCAAAAAAGAACCCCTCCCGCACCGGGCGGAAGGGGTATCTTTTGGAAGCTCACCGCCAAAGCGGGAGCATCGGAAAGCCTTAAGCTTCCGCTTCGCTTTCACCGCTCTTCAGCGCCGAAGGAGCAACGATCGTGGCGATGGTGAAGTCGCGGTCAATCGCAGGCTTCACGCCAGCAGGCAGGGACACTGCGCTGATGTGGATCGAATCACCAACTTCGTAGCCCGAAACATCAACGATGATGTCGTCAGGGATCGCGTCTGGCGAGCAGATCATTTCCAGCTCGTGGCGAACCACGTTCAGGATGCCGCCCTTCTTCAGGCCGGGCGATTTTTCTTCGTTGATGAAGACAACCGGCACGTCAACGTGAACAACCGAATCCTTCGAAATGCGGAAGAAATCGGCATGCAGCGGACGGTCCGAAACCGGGTGGAAAGCGACGTCCTTGGGCAGGGTGCGCAAGGTCTGTCCGTCCACAGTAAGCTCGACGACAGAGTTGAAGAAGTGGCCGGTGCCCAGCGCCTTGTTCAGCGCCTTTTCTTCGAGGTGAATTGCAACCGGTGCTTCGTTGCCGCCATAAATGACAGCGGGGGTGCGGCCTTCGCGACGCAGTGCACGGGAGGCTCCCTTGCCTGCCCGATCGCGCGTCTCAGCCGACAGCGTAAGCGTCTCGCTCATGTGTCAGTACCTTCCAAGAAATGCTATGTTTCAATACTTCCTCCGCCACGCCTCCAGGGATGACCATGACAGGGAAGCGGCGGCCCTTAGCGACTTTGCCGGGAAATGCAAGCAATCCGGCACTGTCCACTCAAGGAATCCGCTTGATCTGCCACCCGCGCGCCATCATCAAGCGTTGCAAGCTGTCAGACCCCGCCAGATGCGCTGCCCCCACCGCCACGAACGGCTTTGCACCTTGCTTCAACATGGCGTCCAGTTGCACCGCCCATGCGCGGTTGCGGTTGGTCAACAAGGCCTGATGCAAACCGGGATCGGCAAGGAAGCCGCGATTGGTTTCGCTGGCGATGCCCAGATCATCACCGCGCAGCCACAGTGTCACCATGTCGGCCTTTTCGTCCATATCGCTGGCGGCTTCAACCGTAACTTCCTGCAACAACACCTGCTGTTGGCGCGGCGGCAGCGCATCGAAAATGCCAAACTGGCTGTCGATCGTTTCAAACCCCGCAATCGGCTTGGCCCCTGCCAGTTTGCGCAATTGCGGTTCCGCTCCGCTTTGCGGATCGGCGCCCGCCTCTTGTCCGGCAATGGCGGCCAGTTGCAATGCCACCGCCCAGCTTTCCGTATCGGCAAAGTCGGCGTCCGATAAATCAAGTTTGCGGTAAACGCTGTTCAGCTTGTCCCGATAGGGCGCTGGCAAGCGTTGTGAAGGCGGGGGCAGGCCGGGTGTCCCTGCCAACCGCGCCAAAGCCTCGCCCGCAACGTTTTGATCCAGCGGCTCGGCAATTTCCATGACCAGCCGGTCCGCACTGCCCAATGCCTCTGTAATCGCCGGGCGCAACCAGTTGGTTTTCGGCGGCAAAGCGTGGACGGTGCCAAACATATAGCCGCGCACCGCGCCGGTTTTATCGGCAATTTGCCACAACGCCACTTTTGCATCGCTCTGGGGTGCGGGATCGCGGCGGAACCACGCCACCGCCATGCCTAAAGCTGCAAACAAGGCAAGGCGCAGCAGGAATTTCACTGCACACGCTCTGCCGCAATGCCCTTTTGCTTCAGCACATCCTGCACGCTTTTTTCGCCCGCAAGATGGCCAGCACCCACTGCTACAAAGACTTGCCCCGGTTGGTTCAACCGCATGGCGATCCATGTGGCCCAATCACGATTGCGTTGATACAGCAGCGCTTCTGACATGGCGGGATCATCCATCTCGTCATTCAGCACAGCCGCCAGCGCATCGGGTTCGCCCGCGCCCCAGTGCTGCATCATGGCGCCAATCAGCGGCATGGCCTTGTCAAAATCGCTCACGGCCTCATTCAGGAACCGCAGTTGCGCCTGACGCGGCAGGCTGTCGAACAGGCCGAGCTGAAAGCCCACAGTCTCAAGCGCGCCTTCCTTTTTGCCCTTGGCCAGCGCCGCCTTGCGCAAAACGCTTTCCGCGCCGTCATCCTCGCCATATCCTGCCAGCGCATAAGGCATCGTGCCAAGCGTCACGCCCGCCAGCCACGGCTCAAACGCGTCAAAGGCATCGGCCGGGATTTTCAGCCGCGTCAGCAGCGCTTCATAAGCCGCACGTTCATCCTTGCCCAACAAAGACCGCAAAGTTCCGCCTTGCAGCAGGCCCACAGCCATTACCGCTTTTTGCTGTTCGGCATCGGGAACATCGGGGATTTCGGTGATCAGCTGCTCTGATGCGTCCAATGCGCTGGCCACCGGACCATCAAACCAGACCAGGTTCTTGGGCAGCACGTGGACCGTGCCGAACAGATAGATGGTCGTGTCGGTATCCGCCACTTTCCACAGTGCAGGCTTGAGGTGCTGCACCGTTGGAGGCGGGACGGGTAGTTCCTGCGCTTGGACGGTGCCCGTCAAAACGGTCACGGCAAGGGCAAGGGTCGAAACAAGAGTGCGTTTGATCGTCATTTCATCGTCCTAGGTCACAAACTCATAAATGGGATTCCCTTTTTGGGGTGGTCGTGATTCAAGCTCCTGGAAGGGAGCTTATGATGAGCGTGCGTCGCTACGAGCTCGGTTCGCCTTGGGCGGACATACCTGAGCGCTATGGCCCACCGACGACCTGCTACAACCGCTTCGTTCGATGGCGCAAAGCGGGAGTTTGGGACCGCATCTTCGAGGCGGTGTCGAGAGCCTATGAAGGCGAGCTTCAGATGATCGATAGTTCCTCGATCCGCGTCCATCAGCATGGCGCGAATGCAAAAAAAGGGGTCCGAAGGAAGCCGAGGCTGGGGACGACGCTCCAGCCCGATGCATGGGGCGCTCGCGGGGCGGACTGACCACCAAGATCCATGCGCTTGTTGATGCGAACGGCCTGCCGATCATGCTGAAGCTCACCGAGGGCCAAGCCCATGATGGCCGCAGCGCCGCCGACATGCTCGACGCGATCGGCGAGGATCAGATCCTCCTTGCCGACCGCGCCTATGACAGTGACGCGCTGCGTGAGAAGATCGCCGGACAAGGTGCCTGGGCCAACATCAAACCTTTGCCGAACCGGAGGAAGGTGCCGGCATTCAGCGCCTTCCTTTATCGCTACCGAAATCTCGTCGAGCGCTTCTTCAGTAAGCTCAAGCACTTCCGAGCCGTCGCAACTCGATACGAGAAGCACGACGCAAACTACCTCGCCCTCGTCAAACTCGCCTCAGCCAAAATCTGGATGCGATTTATGAGTCGGTGACCTAG
>NZ_NCEN01000060.1 GCF_002280675.1 Novosphingobium sp. 32-60-15
TCCGCACGACCGCTGTTCTTGAGGACAGACTGCATGAGAGTTTCCCTTCAATCGGAACGCGATTGATCCCGCGCCCAAGAGAAAGGTGACTGCGCCAAACGACTGTCAGCAACTAAGTTTCCGGACCACGCGTTTCGACTGTGGGTTTTTTCGGCGCTTCAAACCGCCTGCCCCGGATTTCGGGGCAGGCGTCCCCTGAATGCGGGGCAAACCGCCCCTTGCATCGGGCCACCGCGCCCTGCAAATTGGGCCAGGCTGCCCCGGGATTCGATGTTTGCGTGATAATTGAAGTTGCCGCCGAATCGGACTATTTTCACACGTCAGAGTCGTGGTTCGCCAAGCGATGCGACCGGTCTTTCGGAAGCGACGTCAGCCAAGCGAATGAAGGATTGTCTGGTGGAGACGCAATGAAGGGAGACTCTCTCCGCTATGAGCTGGATATCTCCGAGCATCTGTTCCTGCTGACGACGGAAAGCCTTCGTCTGCGGTCCAACGAGGTGAAGCGTTATCAGACCCTCGCAAACCTGATCGACGACACGATCAGCATCGACACTCCGGTTGATGATCATTCCGCCGAAACGATCCTTGAGCATTTGGCGGCAATTCCAACGGACGGCAATATCCGGATCGACCTTCGCATCACGAAAACGAGCGCCGACAGCTTCGGAGAGGTCAAACAGCGCCTTTCCGAAAAGCTCGGTTCAAATGTCAGTATCGGCGACGCGCTCTCCGTTCTGCTGTTTCACTATGTAGTCGGGCAGAAAGCCACGCGCATACTTAAACGGCTCGGGCTGGACTCCGTAGAGGAAAGCACAAGACCAGCAACGAGCGATCAAGAGGCCGGCGATAACGTCTTCCCCCTCAGGTAGTTGCAGCCTCTCTTTGCAGCGCATGGATAAGAGTTTGAGGCGCTTGCCAACTCGACATGTCTGTGGTTCGTTTAAAGAATGACGACAGAAGAGGGACAACGGCTTGTCATCCCTTGCTCGAATCGAGGTCCAGGAGGACGGCTGTAGTTCGACTAACAGCCGGCACCGGGACTTCGTCCCGCTGATCTTGGAGGCGATGGCCGAGCAAAACGTCGGTCAGCGTAAGCTGGCGCTCAAGTCTGGCCTCAGCAAGACGCGGCTCGGGCTGCTGCTGCACAGCGATCGGGGCAAGCGGGCGACCATGTCGCTGATCGAGTTCCAACAGATCCTCGACTCTCTCGGCATCAACATCGTCCAGGCGATCATCGCGGTTGAGACGTTCCAAGACCAAGCCCTATTCCATGACGAGCGTTTCTCCACGTCGCTCGCGATGCTTACCGAGTTGTTCAAAGGCCTGCCCGGCATGCTCGTGTCCGCCCTCGACGAGATCGAAGGCATGGACGGAACGGAGGTTCGCAAGGAGTGGGCCGGCCCCTTGCGACAGGCCGTCATCGAGAAGCTGGTAAAGGAGGTGACTGCGGTAATGGCGCGGCGCGAGCACCTCACGCAAATCTCCAACCTCGGTCTGTAGGGGAGGTTCGGCTTCGGCCGGGAGCGTCGCCGCACCCGTCAGTATGACGAGACGGTTGCCGTCCGACCAAGGGTCTGTAGCCGTGTCGGGGATGCGGAGGTAGACGCCGTTTGGATCGTCGCGACCCTCGATAGTCCGGCCAGCCTGCGCCAGTTCAGCAGCACGTTGTCGACGTAGGATTGGGTTTCGGCGATCCGCGGCAACATGCCATTCCGTACGCGGCCGGGACCGGCATTGTATGCCGCCAGCGCCAAGTGAACTTGGCCGAACTTGTCCAACTGCTGGCGCAGATAGCGAGCGCCGCCACGCAGGTTCTGCTCGACATCGTAGCGATCGACCCCAAGCCCGACGGCGGTATCGGGCATCAACTGTGTCAGCCCGAAGGCGTTTTTCGCCGAGAAAACGTCCGATTTGTATCGGCTTTCCCGAATGATGAGCGCGTCGAAAAGGCCGACCGGAATTCCATACTCACAGGCAATCGAGCTCATCATTCCGTAATAACCGAACCGCCGACCCTCGGCTTCGAGACCGAGAATGCCGGACGGCCGGTAGCCGCCCGCCGCACAGCCTGGGACGAAACTGGTTGCCGCAGCAGTGAGGGCGAGTCCTCCCTGCATCCAGCGCGGGATGGCGATCCGCGGCGGCGGCAGTATGTAATTCGGCTGTTGGGAAGGACTGATATCGGCAGTGCCGACATGGGCAAACGGGTCCTGACCGGCCGCGGCTCCCGGTGGCGGTGTTGTAGAAGACGCGAAGCTGTTCGCCATCTCGAACTCGACCCAGCGGCGGCTAAGGTCGTGGGTCCGGAATGCCGCCGGAACGGGCTCCGGCGCAGTGGGGATGTGCGAGGTTTCCGGACTGTCGCCGTCGGCCGCCGATCTGCCTTCTGCGGCCGTACGAGTCGGCAGACTGGTAGAATCCATGACGATGAGCTGGACCGTCCTGGCCGACTGCGGCCGGCGTGCCTCAGCTGGATCGAAGCTGGTAACCGCCAATGAGAGCGCCGCACATCCGAGCACAATCGAACGCATTTTAGATCTCCGATCCCTTCATTTCGAAAAGTTGAGATCAAGCAGATTGGACTTGTCAATCCTGCGCGCTGGCGAAAGCATTGCTTTGGATCGGCTGAAACGGGCTCGTTCATGTGGTTGATTGATCGCAATAGTGACGGGTTCAGCGCAGCCCGGATTCCGCTCCCCGCTGTTCTCCAGTCGGCGTTGGTACGTTGGTACACGGGTGATGGCTCAAGGCGCGATGAGGAAGCCGGCATCCTGCTGGTGCAACAGGCCCGCATTGGCGAGAAATGGATCGCCTGCGATTGTCTCGGGAGCAATCGCAAGCCGCCGATCCTTACCCCAGCCTTCCTGTCGGAGGCCGAGACCTACTACCTGCGCCGCCTGACAGGTTCACTTCGACCGGAGCATTTGTCCGATTGTCCCTTCTTTCGTGACCAGGTGACCAACCGGATCAGCCAGGTCCGCAGCCCCGACACCCCCGCCGATCCGCCGGGCGGCTATTTCGAGGTCCTGCGCCCCGCTCCCGAGAAGCTCGCACAACGGCCTGACAGCGAAAGCAATGACGATCGCACTCGCGCCGCGTCGGTGCCGAGGCTCGCACGCCTCCTCTGGCGCATGTTGGACGTCTCGGGTCTGGCCATTGCGCCGCCAATCGTTGACGAGCCGACAGAACGTTCGATCGCCCAGGAATTCAGAGCGCTTAGTAGAGCGGCCGCCAAGCTCGAAATAGCGCCTGGCGTCGAACTCGGCCGCGCCCTGTGGACGCATGCCGACGCGCTTCACAGCCGGCGCGCATACGCTGTCATCCGAGACCTCGCGCGGGGCTGGCCACGCGGTCAGCGGGTCGACAATCTATCCTGCCGGCGCCGCGCCCATCACCGTCGCTAACCGGGTTCAATCCCCATCGGTGCGGGGTAACCCTGTCAAAGGACCGTTCCTAGTCATCGTGGTCATCGGCGAATATCCAGAAGCGCATGGCTTTGGTAAGCGTGGTCTGGCGGCCGTAGTTCAGGCGGCTTGCGCGAGCGATTCATCGGCGGCGGTCCGCCAGTTCCAAGGCATAAGTTCGTCCCAGCGCGCTGCGGGCCAATCGCTGGCGATCTTGGCGATGACGTCGGCGATATAGGCTTGGGGCTCGACACCGTTCATCTTGCAGGTCTCGATGACGGTGCAGATGGCGGCGGCGCGTTCGCCGCCGATGCGAGAGCCTGCGAACAGCCAGTTGCGCCTGCCGACGGCAATGCCGCGCAGCGAGCGTTCGGCGATATTGTTGTCGATCTCGAGCCGACCATCGTCGAGGAAGCGGGTCAGCGCGGTCCAGCGCTTGGTGCCATAGACGATGGCCTTGGCCATGACCGACTTGGGCGACAGGCGGCGGAGTGCGTCATTGAGCGCAGTTCGAAGGTCGGCGATCAATGGCGCGGTTCGGGCTTGGCGGGCATTGCGTCGCACATCGGGTGGTTGCCCGCGCACATCGGTCTCGACGGCATAGAGCGCGCCGATCCGTTCGAGGATATCGGTGGTCAGCGCGGTTGGCTTGGCCTGGTGGATATCGAAGACCTTGCGGCGGAAGTGCGCCCAGCAGGCAATCTCGGTGACGCGCCCACTCTGGTAGAGCTTGTCGTATCCGGCATAGGCATCGGCCTGGAGATGGCCGGTGAAGCTGGCGAGCTCGGCTTGGGGATGCGCGCCGGTTCGATCGGGCGTGAAGCGATACCAGACCAGCGGCGGCGCGGTGGAACCCGAACCTCGATCATCGACAGCGTAGGTCCAAAGCCTGCCGGTGGCGGTGCGACCACGTCCGGGGTCAAGCACGGGCACCGGCGTGTCGTCGGCATGGATCTTCGACGCCTTCAATCCCTCGTCGCGGATACGGCTGACGATGGGATCGAGCAGTGCCGAGGCCTGGCCGGTCCAGCCTGCCAGTGTTGAACGATCAATATCGATCCCCTGTGCCGCCATCATCTCGGCCTGCCGGTAGAGCGGGAGATGATGATCGAACTTCGACACGACGACATGCGCCAATGTGGCGAAGGTCGCGCGTCCACGTGCAATCGCTTTGACGGGCGCTGAGGCCTGGACCACCCTCTCGCAGGCCCGGCAGCTATACTTGGGCCGGATCGTCCGCACGACGCGCCATGCGACCGGGGCAACATCAAGCTGCTCGGCGGCATCTGCGCTCAACCGGCGCATCGCCCCACCGCAATCAGGGCAGGTGCAGCTGCCGCTGGCCGGTTCAACGACGACTTCGTCGCGCGGCAGATGCTCGGGCAGCGCGCGCGTCGGCACGGGGCGATCGGCCTTGGGCACCGGCGACGCCAGCGCGGTGACCGTGGCGGCGGCTTCGAGTTCTTCGAGCGCCAGTTCGAGTTGCGCGATCTCCACGTTCAGCTTCTCGGACGATGCCCCGAACGCCATCCGGCGCATCCGCGCAATCTGGACGCGGAGCGTCTCGATCAGCAGATCGCGGGCGGCAAGCTCGGCTTTGGCGGTCGCAAGCGCCGCCGTCAGAGCCGCGATCTGCGTGTCCCGATCGGGGTCCGAAATGACCGCTGCCGACATGGTCAATGCATAGCAGATCGGGTCGGATGATGCCATAAAAACTGGCTGAATCCTGTCGATTATTACCCTGCCAATGATGGTGACCAGGTCCGTTCCGGGCGTCGCCAGTCGATCCCTTCCAGGAGCATCGAAAGTTGCGCCGGTGTCAGACTGACACTGCCCGTCTTGGTCTGCGGCCACACGAACCGGCCCCGGTCCATCCGCTTGGAAAACAGGCACAGCCCCTGGCCGTCATACCAGAGCAGCTTCACCAGATCGCCGCGCTTGCCCCGGAACGCGAACAGCGCGCCCGAATGCGGCGACTGCGCCAGCACCTGCTGGACCAGCACGGCCAGACCGTCGAACCCTTTGCGCATATCGGTCGCGCCGCACGCCAGCCAGATCGTGGTCGTTCCCATCCCACCCAGCGCGGGATGCTGCATCGCGGTCATCGGCTGACGACCGACAACACCCGTGCCAGGGCTTCGGCATCAACCCCGGCATCGACGCTCAGCCGGATGCCCGAGGGCAGCTCGATCCCAATCTTGCCGGTTGGCTCAGGCGGCGTTGGTGCGGGCAACAGCGGCACCACCGGCTCGGTCGCCATAACCTGCACCTGCGCGAATGCTGGCACCGTTGGTCTGGCTGAACCCGCGAGCGTTCCCGACATCGCCTGCTGCCGCCATGTGTAAAGCTGGCCGCTCCCGACTTCGTGCCGCTCGACCGTATCGCGCACCGAACCGTTCGGCCCAAAGGCATCACGCAGGATCGCCAGCTTCTGCTCGACCGTCCAGTGCCGCCGCCCCGAGACCCGCGCAACGACCTCGATCCGACCACTCATACGACCGGTCGTATGACCACTCGCACCCTCAACAACCTCATCCGACACCGCCATACCCCAACACAAAAGGGGCACAGCATCGCCGCCATCACATCAAAAACAAGGCGGCCCGCAGAACACGCTTACTGGCTTTGCACCGTTACGCGCTTACGCCCAGCCAATATTTTCCGGCAATCGCTTTGTCCCGGTCGAGTCCGAGCTGGAACGCAGCGTCCTTCGCACGCTCTTCGACATGCGTTTCGACCGTCAGACTCGGCCGCCCTTCGGCGTCTGGCCCATATCGCTCCGGTAGTCGCGCTCTCACCGCAGGATCTTGAAACCGGGCAGGCCCGGTCGATGTTGATAGACGCGTTGCGCGATTGACGGAAATGACAGCAGCCTCAGGCCCAGGACAAAGTGGCCGCGAAGGATCCTACGATCATCAATGTCACCGGGGTCGACAGCAAATATCGCTTTTGCCAGCGCCACCACGTCTTCGGCACGAAGCGCAAAACATCACTGGCCAAGTTCAATCCCGCCCAAGCACGCTCGCGATAAAGCTCAGCGAGGGATATCGTGACAGATAGGATTACGGCGATTGCACAGCAGAGGCCGGTTGCCGCATAGATCGCCAGCCAGTTCGAAATTTCGATCGGTGACAGTGTCGCCATACGATTGCTCCGAAGGTAATTCGGTGGGAGCCGCGCATTACGTAGGCCATTCTCGCCACGGCGACCAAACGGTCAAGCGGGATACTGGTTCGCGCCGGTGGATGTCACTCTAATTTATCAGCGCTGGCGCGACATCGTCGTAACGTTGAGGATGTATCTGATCGCTCGTTGCAGATCGCTTAAGGTCGATGGACTCGTCGCCAAAGGCTACCGCGACTGAATTTACCAGCTTCGCCGTTTGGCGTGAATAGGGCAGCAGCGCAGATTGCGCGCCTTGTTGAGATCGATGACCTGATCTTGACGAGATCTTCGACGAGCCTCGTCCCGTGACAATCGTTTGAACCGATGGTCAAAATGGAGATAGGATATCGCCCGTCGGGCTTTCGCCAGGCCATGATCTGCCCTGCGGTGGCGCGTTCGACGGCCACCACATCGCAGTGGATCGCATGCCGCGCGACGAGCGCCGTCGCTGTCCCGACGCCAGTACTATCACATAGTATAAGGCACTCGAACATCACCATCCCCAGCAGTGTAAGCAAGGCCTGATGGCCGTGGATCAGGCCGCATCGGCGACCGGTTGCTGATCTGCCAACCGCCGCTATGTGTGGATCGAGCCGCTGCCAACGTCATGGCGCTCACAGGCCATGCTGGTTCAGCCTTCTGGCCCCGAATGAATCGCGCAATGCCGCAAGCGTCTGCTTCACCTTCCAGCGACGCCGGCATGACACCCAACTAAAAACCTCGATCCGACTACTCATACGGTTCCTCGAATGACTGCTTGCTCCATCGCTTGCTGAATGCTCGTTTTCGTCCGATACCCGCCACCTCGTTCAAAGGGCGGCAATCATCCGGTGAATGAGCACCGCACACGGCGACCGTCGGGTGCCGCTTACCCATCAGTCGAACTCCGAACGATTGAAACCTATGCGTTTCGGCTAAGGATCACTGCCACTTCGGTCTGCTAAGCGCGGTGCTAGTGAGCGAGCGGTATCGATGTGTTCTTCGAGTTGCGACAGATCGGCTTCGGCAATGATGTACGAGTGACGATCATCGGCAAAAAACTGCCGAAGACGCTCCGTCTCGCATGACGGCATCTCAATGAACTCTTTGTCAAAGCGTATCGCCCAATGAAGTTCGACAAAGGCCATCAAAGCTCTCGATGCCGCCGCCTCGGTGTCGTGGAGCGTGATGCTCCGAGCGCCTTCGAAATTCGCCACTAGTATCGAAATTTTCATGTTATGCCTCGACCCCGTTGAGCGTTCTCCCCCCCGCCGATTTTGACGCTGGAGTTGCGACATCGTTACAACTAGCCACGCGGAGCGGCACCAATCCGGCGCTGCTCCTTCAGGAATTCGGCAAGCGCTGCGTCTTGGTCAGGGCGCAGGGCGTCCACCGCGCCCAGATGCTCCGGCGTGTTTGCGTTGAGCAGGATCGAGGGGCAGCGACCTTCATAATTGCCAAGATTTGGCCTGTGCTGCTGATATCCGACCAACGCCGCAAGATCTGGGGCGAATGTCCGCGCCACATTCGGGGGATATACCAGCCACTGATTTTCATAGGGCTTGAGCCACCCAAGACAGTAGCTGACGATCATTCCCTGGCGCACGTCAGCCGACCGATTTCCACCGGCCCCGTGAAGGGTGGAACCGAGGAACACAATTGCAGATCCTGGACTACATTCCACTGCAAGCGGCGCTTCCGGCGGATCGGATAATAATGCGCTTGCGCCGTGGCTGCGGGGCCATATGAGCGTCGTGCCGTTGTCCCGCCGGTAGTCGGTGAACGGCCACATCACGTTGATCAGATACTCAACTTCGCCGGTCTGTCCGCGCCACATGTCCTGATCGCGGTGAGGAAACTGGGGGAGGGCACCGGGATGCAGCTCGAGAGCCTGAGCGAGGTTGAGCTGAATCGTATCACACCATGGGCCGAGTATCGTCTAAAAAGGCGTCGCCTCGAACTGTGGAGCCAAATCGTCAGCGAGCCACTCTACGTCGGCCAGTGGCTTGAGATCGGGCATGACGCAGAAGCCGTCTCTCAACAGCGCCTCGCAAGACCGCTGCTGGGCGTCGGAACCGGGCATCACATATTTCAGGTTGGTAGGCATGTTGTGATCTCCGGTGTCTCAGGCGGCCGCACGATCCAGATCCATCAGATGGATCGGCTCGAACGTGCCGGATTGGCGAAGGAGGCGAGGCGTCTCCGGTGAAATATCGATCCGCATCGCCGATAAGCTGTGGGGATCGCTGACGCTCGGCAGCCCCAGCGGAACGCAT